>JAEWIF010000055.1 GCA_023387335.1 Pseudomonadota bacterium
GGGTGCAGGAGCCGGCGCGGGCGCAGGAGCCGGTGCCGGCGCGGTCGTGCAGGTCGACTTGCTCCAGTACGTCGGCGTCCACTCGGGCGCCGAGTTCACGTTCCACACGGTGTTGCTCAGCGCAGTGGCCGCATAGGCCTGGCCCAGGCGCATCACCTTGGCGCCGCCCATGTAGCGCGTGGTCGTGTTCCATTCCGGGCAGGTCGAAGGCGCGGGGGCCGGTGCGGGAGCCGGCGCCGGCGCCGGTGCGGGCGCGGGGCTCGGTGCCGGAGCCGGAGCCGGAGCGGGTGCCGGAGCGGAGCTCGCGCCGCTCCAGATCTTGTAGTCGTACACGACGATGTCGCCGCTGCCGACCACCGGCTCCACGCCCAGCTCCACGCTGGACACGTACTCGTTGCCCACGGCCCAGGGGTTGCCCTTGGCGTCGCGGCGCGTGGTCACGTAGTTGATGATGGCCGCGAGGTCGATCTCGCCGGGCGCGACAGGCAGCACTTCCGGCACGAAGGCGATCATCTTCCAGCCGGTCTTGCCGTAGGCGCCGTTGAGCGAGCCGAAGTTGTAGAGCAGCGAACCATCGGCGCCCTTGGTGGCGTACACGTGGTAGCGCTTGCCGGCGATGGTGGCGTCATGGTCGTACCACATCGGGTTGCGGCCGCCGGGCACGTTGTGCGAACCGTAGTTCCCCCAGTTCGACAGCGGGATCATGATCTCGTGCGTGATCGACGAGTTCATGAAGCCCGAGTCCTGCTTCGGGTTGGACTGCAGCCAGATGTCGAAGCTCAGGTGGCCCTGGCCGCTCGGCGTGGACAGGTGGGCCATGTTGAACTTGGCCTTCAGCGACGACAGCGGCAGCTGCATCGGGAAGATCGTGCCCGGCGTGTGGCCCGAAGGCGCCTGCTGCAGGGTCGAGCCGTTGGGCAGGCGCACGGGGTTGCCGTTGACCATGCTGCCCGACGAGTAGTAGCCGGGCTTGCGGCCGCTCAGGATCGCGGGATAGCCCTTCACCTCGGCCGAGCCGGCCGGGTTGGGCCAGCGCCACTTCATGCGGAAAGCCACTTCGCCGCTGGCGCCCACGTTCGGGCTCACGCCGACCTGCTGCTCGAACTGCGAGGCGCTCGTGCCTTCGCTGATGCTGCCGGAGCCCCAGCGGTTGTCCTCGATCCAGTAGGCGTCGTTGCCGTTGCCGGTCTGCAGCCAGGCATTGGGGCTCGGTGCCACGGGCACGTTCGGCACCTGGGCCCAGCTCAGGCTCGCGCCCAGCGTCAGGGCGGCGGCCAGCACGGCGGCCTTGGGGTGGAAGCGACGCGCGGCGGCGTTGCAATGCGAACGGGTTCGGGGGGTCTTCTTCAACTGCGGGACCATCGTGAACGTCTCTTCGGGCTGTTTCGGGCAAAGCTCCGCCCGGCGCGGGCATCGGCGTTCCTTCGCCGGTGCGTCGCGTTTGCGGGATCGGAGGGGGACGCTGGGCTTCGGCTCAGGCTTGAAGCTCAGCGATGGAGGCGGATGCTAGTAGGACACGTCCGACGCGTCTGTAGGAGAAAGCGGCTCAGCTGTAAGGAGACGGTTCAGCGCTTACAAACACTGCTGAGCTGGGGTGGCATGCTTACAGGGCGACACGGTTAATGCCGATACATACTGTAGAGCTGCGAAGAAAGTCGCGGTGCCGTGCAAGCCGCTGATTTCGCGAGTCGGCCGACCCGCCAACGAGCCCTCAACGGGCCGCGGGAACCAGCGCCAGCAGCGCCTCCGCCGTGCGCGCCGCCGCGCCGCCATGCGCTTTCGCGAACGCCTTCGCCGCCCCGACATGCCGTTCGAGCGCACCCGCGTCCTTCACCAGCGCAACGGCATGCCCCACGCCTTCATCCAGCGTCTCGACCCGCACCGCCGCCCCACCCGCCTGCGCGTCCTGCGCCGCTTCCGCGAAGTTGAAGGTGTGCGGGCCCATCACCACCGGGCAGCCGCAGGCCGCGGCCTCGATCAGGTTCTGGCCCCCCAGCGGAAGGAAGCTGCCTCCCAGCAAGGCGACGTCCGCCAGGCCGTAGTACAGCGCCATCTCGCCCAGCGAGTCGCCGATCCACACGTCGGCGTCGGCGGGGCCTTGCGCCTCGTCCCACTCGCTGCGCCGCGAGACCGACAGGCCCGCCTGCCGCGCGAGCGTCGCGACTTCGTCGAAGCGCTGCGGGTGCCGCGGCACGACCAGCCAGCGCAGGCCCGAGGCGCCTTGCGCCGCCAGCACGCGGAACAGCTCCGCCTCCTCGCCTTCGCGCGAGCTGGCGAACATCGCCACCGGTTGCGCGACGCGCGCGCGCCAGCCGCGGCCGCGCGCGAGCTGCGCGGGATCGGGCTGCGCATCGAACTTCAGGTTGCCGAAGACGCCCGCGACCGGCGCGCCGATGCGGGCCAGCCGGTGCGCATCGGCTTCGGTCTGCGCCCACGCGGCGCGCAGCGACGAATACGCCGGCTGCGACAGCCGCCGCAGCCGCAGCGCCTGCCGCATCGACTTCTCCGACATGCGGGCGTTGGCCAGCACCAGCGGCACCCCGGCGTGGCGGCACACCTCGGCCAGATTGGGCCAGACCTCGGTCTCCATCAGAACGCCCACGCTGGGCCGGAAATGCGCGATGAAGCGCCGCACGGCCTGCGGCGTGTCCCACGGCAGCCAGACCTGCCGGTCGCCCTCGCGCAGCAGCTTGGCGCCTTCGGCGCGGCCGGTGGCCGTGCCGTGCGTGAACAGCACGCGGAGTTGCGGATCGCGCTCGCGCAGCGCCTGCACCAGCAGCGCCGCGGCGCGCGTCTCGCCGAGCGACACCGCGTGTATCCACAGCGCGCCCGGCGTCGCGTGGTCCTGGTACAGGCCGAAGCGCTCGTCCACCGCTTCCAGGTAGCCGGGCTCGGCAGTGCCGCGCCGGCGCAGCTTGCGCCGCAGCAGCGGCTGCGCGCCATGCATCAGGAGCGAGTAGAGGTTGCGGATCATCGGGGGCGCACGGCCTGCCAGGCTTCCCACACGGCCTCGGGCGGCGGGCAGGGCGAACCATACACGCTGCGGTGCGGACCGTCGCCGATCGGGCCGGTGCGCCAGGCGGTGTCGAAGTTGTAGACCTGCACGTGCGGCAGACCCAGCGCCACCGCGATGTGCGAGAGGCCGCTGTCCACGCCGATCACGCCGGCGCAGCCCGCCAGGCGGTCGGTCAGCGCGCCCAGGTCCAGCCGTGGCCACACCACCGCATGCGGGCCGATCGCTTCGGCCAGGGCCTCGCTGCGCCGCTGCTCGGCGTCGCTGCCGTGCGGCAGCGCGATGGCGAAGCCTTCCTCCACCAGGCGGCGGCCGATGCGCGCCCAGTGCTGCTGCGGCCAGCACTTGTCGTCGCGCGAAGTGCCGTGCACGAAGGCGATGCAAGGCCGATCGCCTTCGCGCACCGGCTGCGCGCGCAGGCCCCAGCGCAGCGGCGCCGGCATCGCATAACCGAGCGACATCGCGCACAGCTCGCGCGAGCGCTGCACCGCGTGGCTGCGCGAAGGCACCGGCACGGCCACGTCGGCCAGCCAGCGCGTGGGCGCCTCGTAGCTCGAGCCTTCGGTCTGGTTGGCGAGCGCATAGCGCTTGCCGCCTTCGGCCATGAGCGCGGTGCGCGCGACCAGCGCCGACTTGGTCAGGCCCTGCAGGTCGAGCACCGCGTCGTAGGCCTGCGCGCGCAGCGCCTCGCGGAACCCGCGCCAGCCGCTGCGCGTCGCGGGCGACAGCGGCGACTTGCGCCAGCGCCGCAGCTCCAGCGGGATGACGCGGCGCACGCCCTCGCAGCGCTGCACCAGCGGCGCGAAGCCGCGCTCCACGACCCAGTCGACGTTGGCATGCGCAAGCGCCGCGCGGATGTCCTGCACGGCGGGCATGGCATGCACCACGTCGCCCAGCGACGAGAGCTTGACGATGAGGATGTTCAAGTCGTTGTCGAAAGCCGCGGGCGCGCTCAGTGCGCCGCCTCCGCGAACTGCGCGTCCGGCTTCACGCTGCGCAGCAGCGCCAGCATCTCGCCCTCGATGCGGTGCAGCGCCTCCTGCGTCTGCCCCTCGAAGCGCAGCACCAGCACGGGCGTGGTGTTGGAGGCGCGGATCAGGCCGAAGCCGTCGGGCCAGTCCACCCGCACGCCGTCGATGGTGGACACCTCGGCCGGCGCCGCGAACTTCGCCCTGGCCACCAGCTCGTCCACGATGCGGTGCGGCTCGCCCTCGGCGCATTTCACGTTCAGCTCCGGCGTGGAGAAGCTGGTGGGCAGCGCGTCCAGGACGGCGCTGGGGTCGCGCTCGCGCGACAGGATCTCCAGCAGGCGCGCGCCGGCGTAGGTGCCGTCGTCGAAGCCGTACCAGCGCTCCTTGAAGAACACGTGGCCGCTCATCTCGCCGCCCAGCGGCGAGCCCACTTCCTTCATCTTCGCCTTGATCAGCGAGTGCCCGGTCTTGAACATCAGCGGCTGGCCGCCGGCTTCGCGGATGGCGGGCGCCAGGCGCTGCGTGCACTTGACGTCGAACAGGATGGTGCCGCCCGGCACGCGCTGCAGCACGTCGCGGGCGAACAGCATCAGCTGGCGGTCCGGGAAGATGTTGTTGCCGTCGCGCGTGACGATGCCCAGCCGGTCGCCGTCGCCGTCGAAGGCCATGCCCAGCTCGGCGCCGCTGGTGCGCAGCGCCGCGATCAGGTCCTTCAGGTTCTCCGGCTTGCTGGGGTCCGGGTGGTGGTTGGGGAAGTTGCCGTCGACTTCGCTGTACAGCTCGATCACCTCGCAGCCGAGCGCGCGGTAGATCGCGGGGGCCGAGGCGCCGGCCACGCCGTTGCCGGAATCGACCACGATCTTCATCGGCCGCGCGAGCTTGATGTCGCCCGCGATGCGGTCGCGGTATGGAGCGAAGACGTTGACGTTGCGCACTTGGCCGGGCTTGGCCTCGGGCCAGTTCTCCGCCTCCATCATGCGGCGCAGCGACTGGATCTCCTCGCCGTAGATCGCACGGCCCGCCAGCACCATCTTGAAGCCGTTGTAGTCCTTGGGGTTGTGGCTGCCCGTGACCTGGATGCCGCTGTTGCACAGCGTGCTGGCGGCGAAGTACAGCATCGGCGTGGTGACGACGCCGACGTCGATCACGTCCACGCCGCTCGCGACGAGCCCGCGCACCAGCGCGGCCGAGAGCGACGGGCCCGACAGGCGGCCGTCGCGGCCCACCGCGACCGTGGTCTCGCCCTCGGCCCGGGCGGCGGCGCCGAACGCGCGGCCGAGCGCCTGCGCCACCTCTTCCGTCAATGTGGAAGGCACGATGCCGCGGACGTCGTAGGCCTTGAAGATGGAAGCGGAGACTTGCATGGCGGGACAGTAATAAGACGGTTCGGTGAAACGGCGGATTGTAGGGAACGGCCCGCGAGGGACATGTCCGGAAACGGCCAGTCTCGCATCGCCGCCCTCCTATGATGAGCACATGCCGCCCGATGCCGACACCCTGCAGCCCGACGCCTGCTACCTGGCACTGAAGGCGCGCGACGCGCGCTTCGACGGCTGCTTCTTCACCGGCGTGACCTCCACCGGCATCTACTGCCGCCCGGTCTGCCGCGTGCGCACGCCGCGGCGCGAGAACTGCCGCTTCTTCCCCCACGCGGCGCAGGCGGAGAAGGAAGGTTTCCGCCCCTGCCTGCGCTGCCGGCCCGAGCTGGCGCCCGATGCGCAGGCCTGGTCGATGCAGGACGCCGGCAGCATCCTGGCCCGGCAGGCCGCGCGGATGCTCGATGAGCCGGAGGCCTGGCACGACGGCACGCCTTCGGTCGAACAGCTGTCCGCCCGCCTCGGCGTGAGCGAGCGGCACCTGCGCCGCATCTTCGAAGCCCAGTTCGGCGTGTCGCCGCTGCAGTACCTGCAGACGCGCCGCCTGCTCACGGCCAAGCAACTGCTGGCCGACACCGCCCTGCCCGTCACGCAGGTCGCGCTGGCCAGCGGCTTCGGCAGCCTGCGCCGCTTCAACGCGGCCTTCCTGCAGCACTACGGCCTGTCGCCGAGCAGGCTGCGGCGCGAAGGCGCGGGCCCGGGGGCGCAGGGCATGGTGGTGCGCCTCGGCTGGCGGCCGCCCTACGACACCGGCGCGATGCTCACGTTCTTCCGCCAGCGGTCCATCGCCGGCATGGAGCACGTCACTCCCGCGGGCACGCTGGTGCGCACGCTGGAACTGAACGCGGGAGGACGGCGCCTCGCCGGCTGGATCGAGGCCGGCTTCGACGAATCGCGCCACCAGCTGGTGCTGCGCGTGAGCGAGTCGCTGCACGAAGGCCTGCCGCAGGTGATCCGCCGCGTGCGCGCCGCGTTCGACCTGGACTGCGACCCGCTGGCCGTCAACGGCGTGCTGCAGGACGCCTTCCCCGCCTGCGAGGGCTTGCGCGTACCCGGCGCGTTCGGCGGCTGGGAGCTGGCGGTGCGCGCGGTGCTCGGGCAGCAGATCACGGTGGCCGCGGCGCGCACGCTGGCGCACCGGCTGGTGGAACGATTCGGTGCCCCGATCGAGACGCCGCACGCCGACCTGCATCGCCTGTTCCCCGCGCCCGAGGCGCTGGCCGATGCCGAGGGCGATGCGCTCGGTACCCTGGGCATCGTGCGCCAACGGCAGGGGGCCATCGTGGCGCTGGCGCGTGCCATGCGGGACGGCCGGCTGCAGTTGCATCCGGGCGCGCACGTCGGCGAGACGGTCGAAGCGCTCAAGGCCCTTCCGGGCATCGGCGACTGGACCGCGCAGTACATCGCCATGCGCGCGCTGCGCTGGCCCGATGCCTTCCCGGCGGGCGACGTCGCGCTGCAGAAGGCCCTGGGCGTGCAGCAATCGAAACAGCCCGCGCGCGAAGCCGAAGCGGCGTCGCAGGCGTGGAAGCCGTGGCGCAGTTATGCGGTGATCCGCGCGTGGGCGAGCCTCGCCCCTGCCGCGGCCGCCATCCCCGCGCGAAAGGACACACGAAATGAAATTCCCGCCTGACCTCGTCGCCGCGCGCCACGCCAGCCCGCTCGGCGCCATCCTGCTGGCCGCCACCGACCGCGGCCTGGCCGGCCTGTGGTTCGAGAACCAGCGCTACCACCCCGACGCGAGCCGATGGCCGATGGAGCCCGGCCATCCCGTCCTCACCGTCGCCTGCAGGCAACTCGACGAGTACTTCGCCGGCCAACGCACGGTCTTCGATCTGCCGCTCGACCTGCAGGGCGGCACGCCATTCCAGCGGTCGGTGTGGCAGGCGCTGCTGGGCATCCCGGCCGGGCAGCGCACCAGCTACGCGGCCCTGAGCCAGCGCATCGGCAAGCCGGCCGCGGTGCGCGCGGTCGGCGCGGCCGTGGGCCGCAACCCGGTCAGCATCGTCGTGCCCTGCCATCGGGTGGTGGGCACCGACGGCTCGCTCACCGGTTACGCCGGCGGGCTGGACCGCAAGACCGCACTGTTGCATCTGGAGCGAAGCACGCCGCGCTGAAAACAACGCAACCTCTCACGCATGTCCCTCTCCTCCGTTCTCGATTTCGTCCTGCTCGCCGCGATCTGGGGCGGCTCGTTCCTCTTCATGCGCCTGGCCGTGGTCGACCTGGGCCCGCTGCCCACGGCCGCGTTGCGCGTGGCCATCGCCTCGGCCTTCCTGCTGCCGCTGGTGCTGTGGCGCGGCCTGGGCCCACAGCTGCGGCTGCACTGGCGCAAGGTGTGCCTCGTCGGCGTGCTGAACTCGGGCATCCCGTTCGCGCTGTTCGCGTTCGCGGTGTCCACCATCACCACGGGCCTGTCGTCGATCCTCAACGCGACGGTGCCGCTGTTCGGCGCGCTGGTCGCCTGGCTGTGGCTGAACGACCGTCCCGCCGCCGCGCGCGCCGTCGGCCTCGTGGTCGGGTTCGCGGGCGTCGCGATGCTGGCCTGGGACGGCGCGAGCTTCAAGGCCGGCACCGGCGGCCCCGCGCCCGGCTGGGCCGTGCTGGCCTGCCTCGTCGCGACGCTCTGCTACGGCATCGCGGCCAGCGCGACCAAGAAGTACCTGTCCGGCTTGCCGCCGCTGGTCACCGCGACCGGAAGCCAGCTGGGCGCGACGTTGCTGCTCGCGCTGCCGGCCGCGTGGGCCTGGCCCGCGAAGATGCCGAGCGCGACGGCATGGCTGGCGCTCGTCGCCGTCGGCGTGCTGTGCACCGGCATTGCGTACATCCTCTACTTCCGGCTCATCGAGGAAGCGGGACCGGCGCGCGCGCTCGCGGTCACTTTCGTGGTGCCGGTGTTCGCGGTGCTCTACGGCGTGCTGTTCCTGCATGAGCAGGTGACGGCCTGGATGTTGCTGTGCGCGGCCGTGATCGTGTGCGGCACGGCGCTGTCCACGGGCCTCCTGAAGCTGCCGGCGAGGAAACGGCTGAGCGTCCAGCGCTGAGCTGCGACGCCTCCTACAGCCGAGTTCGCAGCTCGGCCGTGGGAGCCGATCTGGGCAATGGTCTGAAAGAGCCATGACCCTTCTGGTGCGAGCGCCCCAACGCTCGGACCCCTTGTTTGAGAATCGTCTGCATCGATGGACCGCAAGGACGCCCAGATGCAGAAGTTCCTCCCTGCGCTAGCCCTCAGTTTCGCAGTGCACACCGCCATGGCCGGAGACCTCCCGGCCGGCCCCGCCGCCGCCGCTCCGCTGGCCGGTGGGCTCATGCATGCGAACCTGGTGGTGCCGGCGCAGCCCGCCCTGGTCGGTGCGCCGCACGGCGATCCGTCGGCCCTGGCCGCCAACCCGCAGGCCGCCGCCGGCGAAGCCGCCAAGAAGGAATCCGGCGGCCGCGAGCACACCACCGGCATGCTGATCGCCGCCCTCGCGCTGATGGTCGGCATCGTGCTTCGACGCTGGGGAACCGATCGCCAATGAGGGCTGCCAAACTGCGAACCATGGCGGAGCGCGCGTTCAAGTGGAGCGCTCTGACCACCGCCGGCCGCTTCGCGCTGCAGCTGGTGGCCCAGGTCGTCCTGGCCCGCCTGCTCGGACCGAGCAACTACGGCGTGTACGGCATCGGCATGGTGGTGCTCACGTTCGCCTCCTTCCTTTCGGGCAACGCCTTCAGCTACAGCCTGATGCTGAAGAAGGAGATCGACGAGGACGACGTGCGCTTCGCCTTCACCTGGCAGGCGATCGCCGCGGGGCTTTCCACCCTCGCCCTCTTCGCGATGGCCGAACCCCTGGCCGGCTTCTTCGGCGACCCGCGCGTGGAGCCCATGCTGCAGTGGATGGCCGTGGCCTGCCTGCTGCTGGGCCTGCAGGGTCCGGTCAACTGCCTGCTGTCGCGTGAACTCAACTTCCGCGCGCTGGGGCTGATCCAGCTGGGCAGCTACGCGGCGGGCTACCTGATGGTCGGCGTGCCGCTCGCGATGCGCGGCTTCGAGGCCCAGGCCCTGGCCGCGGCCTGCGTGGTGCAGGCGGGCGTGTCCCTGGCGGCGACCTTCGCGGTGCGGCCGCATTCGATCAAGCCGCTGTTCCGCCACCACACCAGCGCCGAGACGTTCGATACCGGCCGCACGGTGTTCTTCACCAACATCGTCAACTGGCTGCTCACCAACGTCGACCGCATCGTGATCGGCCGCATGCTGAGCACGCACGCGGTGGGCCTCTACAACGTCGCCTACAACTTCGCGTCCATCCCCTACGTGCTGCTGATCAACTCCCTGCAGCCCACTTTCCTGGCGGCCGGGGCCAAGCTGCAGGACGACCTGCGCCAGCTCGGCCAGGCCTGGCTCACGATGCTGGCCTGCGTGCTGGTGTTCCTGGTCCCGGCAGCCGTGCTGATGTCCATGCTGGCCGGGGACCTCGTGCTGGTGCTCTATGGCCAGGCCTGGAGCGAAGCCGGCTGGGTGATGGCAGTGCTGTTCCTGTGCCTGCCGGCCTGGAGCTGCCTGGGCCTGTCCACCCCGGTGCTGTGGAACACCCGCCGCAAGCACCTGGAAGCGATGCTGCAGATGCCGCTGCTGGCCGCCGCCCTGCCCCTGTGGTGGCTGCTCGCGCCGCTGGGCATCCGCGCGGTGGTGATCGCCTCGGCCTTCCTGATCCTGGCGCGTGCCGCGATCGTGGTGGCGGCGGTGCTGCGCGCGCTCGGCCTCACCTGGCGCGCCCTGGGCCCGTTCGCCCTGCGCGGCCTGGCGCTGGGCGCCTTCTGCGGCGTCGCGGTGCTGCTCGGACGCCAGCTGGTCTCGCCGCTGGGCCATCCGCTGGCCACGCTGATCATCGAGGGCTGCACCGGCTTCGGCGCGCTGCTGGCCCTGGCCATCGCCCGTCCGCAGGTGCTCGGTCCGGAGGCGCGCGGCGTGCTCTCGCGCCTGATCCCGGCCTTCGCTCCGCGCTGGGCCGCCCCGGAGGCCCGCCCATGACCGTCCGCCGCGAGCCTGGAGAGTTTTCGATGAATCGAGCCCACGACGCGACCACCGTCAAGTCGCGCAAGGTCCGCGGCCGCGACACGGCCGACCACTGGAAGGCGCGCCGCGACGGCCTGCTGTTCCTGATCTTCCCCGCCATGCTGGTGCTGACCGGCCTGGAGGTCCTGCTGTCCGGACGCAACCTCACCGAAGCGTTCCTGATGCTGGAGAGGGAGACCCAGGCGCTGGAGCACGCGGTGCGCAATCCGGTCATCGCGTGGGTGCAGCGCGGCGTCTCGCTGCTGCTGCTGGCGGTGTGCTTCGAGCGCATCGTCAGCCACTTCGCGAACAGGAAGCCGGTGCCCTCGCCGACGCTGACCTCCAGCTTCATCCTGTTCTGGGTCACCACGGTGGCGATCACCGCGGTGGCGGCGCCGCATCCGCGGATCTCGCACGAGTACCTGTACCCGCTGGTGCTGGGCATCGCCTGCTCGCTGTCCGGGCCGCTGGACCGCGACCGCATCCTCGCCACGGTGCGCAACTCGCTGTTCATCTTCATGCTGGCCGGCGCGGTGCTGATCCCGATCAATCCGGGCCTGGTGCTGGACAACAGCTACATGCAGGGCCTGATCCCCGGCCTGCCCCGCTTCGGCGGCCTGACGCCGCACCCCGTGATGATGGGCATGCTGGCGCAGATCGCGCTGGTGCTCCTGTGGGTGCGCCCGTTCCGGCGCGGCTGGCTCAACGTCCTGGCCTGGGTGCTGGGCCTGGCCGTGCTGTTCGTGGCGCAGTCCAAGACCGCCTGGCTGTGCTTCCTGATCAGCGCCTGCTGCCTGCTGGTGGTGCGGCGCGGCAGCGACGCCGTGCACAAGGCCGGCGACCCGCGCGCCAGCTCGTTCGGCGTCGGCCTGCTGCTGCTGGTGATCACCGGCGTGCTCGGCGTGCTGGTCGCGGTGCTGGTGTTCGACCTGCCCGGCATGGTCGCGGACTTCTTCAACACCAGCGCCGGCGCCCAGCTGGCTTCGCTGACCGGCCGCGACCGCATCTGGGTGGTGGCCCTGGAAGAGTGGGGCCACAACCCGATCCTCGGCTACGGCCTGACGATCTGGGACGCCGACTACCGCCAGGCCATCGGCATGCCGCAGGCCACGCACGCGCACAACCAGTTCCTGGACACGCTGTCGCGCTCGGGCCTGGTCGGTGCCTTCGGCCTCGTGGTCTACGCCATCGTGCTCACCGTCATGGCCTTCCGCTACGCCCGCTCGACCGGCGGGCTGACCCTGGCCCTCTGGTTCTCCACCGCCCTGCCGGCGGTGAGCGAAGTCCCCCTGCTGCTCGCCGACTACGGCAGCCACGTCATGACCCATTTCCTGCTGATCGTCGCGGTGGCCTCCGGGGCCGCCGCCCGCGTGGCCTCGAAGGCGCCGCAGCCCGTG
Source organism: Pseudomonadota bacterium (assembly GCA_023387335.1). Classification (GTDB taxonomy): domain Bacteria; phylum Pseudomonadota; class Gammaproteobacteria; order Burkholderiales; family Burkholderiaceae_C; genus Ramlibacter. Next base: position 11,793 of record JAEWIF010000055.1, read on the forward strand.
ACGCGCAACCCGATCGAGCCGACCCTCAGGACCGCCGCATGAAGTTTTCCGTCGTCATCCCGCTGTACAACAAGGCGCGCTACGTGCACGGCGCCGTGCACTCGGTGCTCGCCCAGACGCTGCCGCCCCACGAAGTGATCGTGGTGGACGACGGCTCCAGCGACAACTCCGCCCAGGTCGTCGAAGCCATCGCCGATCCGCGCGTGCGCCTCGTGCGCCAGCCCAACGCCGGCGTGTCGGCCGCGCGCAACCGCGGCATCGACCTGGCCACCGGCGACTGGATCGCCTTCCTCGACGCCGACGACTGGTACCACCCCGAGATGCTGGCCGCGCTGAAGCAGGCGCACGAGGCCTGCCCCGAGGCCGGCCTCCTGGGCGCGCAGTCGCGCACCGTGCAGAACCTGCCGGGCGACCCCGAGCCCTGGCCGGTCACCGACAGCTTCTTCGAGGTCGAGGTGGTCGACGACCTTCGCCAGCGCTGGATGCGCACCGCGCCGTTCAACAGCAGCAGCGTGGCCATCCGCGCGTCGGTGCTGCGCTCGATGGGCACCTGCTTCATCGAGGGCGAGTCGCACGGCGAGGACCTGGACATGTGGTTCCGCGTGGCCGACCGGACTCCGGTCGCGGTGGTCAACGCGCCGTTCGCGGCCATCCGCGTGCTGCCCGACAGCCTGTCGCGCCGCACGCCCTCGGCCACCCCGCCCGCCTTCCTCACCCGCATGCGCGATGCGGCGCGGGCCGGGAGGCTGCCGCGCCCGAAGACGGCGCTGTGGTTCGTCGGCCAGCAGGAAGTGACGATGGCGCGCGAGATGCTGGGCGCCGGCGGCCGGATGGCGGCGCTGCGCCTGCTGTGGGACGCGCGCCAGGTCGCGTTGACGCGCCGCTGGCAGCTCACGCTGCTGATGGCGCTTTTCATGCCCTCGCACGTGGCCGACAGCTGGCAGCGCTGGCGGCTGCGCAGCGCGGAGGCGTTCTCGCCGGAGGGCCCCGCGCAATGAAGACGCCGAGCTGCCGCGTATCGATCGTCATCAAGGCCCTCAACGAGGAGTCCAACATCGCCGCGGCGATCGAGAGCTGCCTGGCGGCGCTGGCCGACGTCGGCGGCGAGGTGATCCTGGCCGACTCCGCCTCGACCGACGGCACCGTGCAGGTGGCCAGCCGCTACCCGGTGCGCATCGTGCAGCTGGCGAGCGCCAGGGACCGCAGCTGCGGCGCCGGACCGCAGCTGGGCTGGCAGCACTCGCGCGGCGAGTACGTCTACATCATGGACGGCGACATGAAGCTGGTGCCGGGCTTCCTCGAGCAGGCGCTGTCGTTCCTGGCCCAGCACCCCGAGATCGCGGGCGTGGCGGGCCGCGTGGTCGAACTCAACACCGAGAGCCTGGAATACCGCGAGCGCGGCGAGCGCAGCGAGAAGCTCGAGGCCCACCGCATCCCCGGCCAGGTGGACCGCCTGGACGGCGGCGGCCTCTACCGCCGCCGCGCCATCGAGGAAGCGGGCTACTTCTCCGACCGCAACCTGCACAGCTACGAGGAGTTCGACCTCGCGGTGCGGCTGCGCTCGCTCGGCTGGAAGCTGTGGCGGCTGCCGTTCGACTCGGTCACCCACTACGGCCACGACGCCCCGCCCTACGAGCTGCTGGCGCGCCGCTGGCGCAGCCGCTACGCCTGCGGCCTGGGCGAACTGGTGCGCGGCGCGATCGGCAAGCCGCGCATGAAGCTGGTGACGCGCGGCCTGCGCGAGCTGCGGCTGTACCTGGCCGTGCTGGCCTGGTGGGCCCTGCTGCTGTCGGTGCCGTTCTGGCCGATGGCCACGGACGCTCGCGCCATCGCCTTCGGCGCGCTGTTCGCGGCGCCGTTCCTCGCCATGACGTGGCGCAAGCGCTCGGTGGCGCGCGGCGTCTACTCCGTCGTCTCCTGGTGCGTGCAGGCCGCCGGCCTGGTGCGCGGCTTCCTCGCCCCGCGGCAGTCGCCGCGGGCCCTCATCCCCAGCCTCGTGCTGCAGGAACCCCGGACCTCGGCCCGCCGCGGACGGGCGATGTACTCATGACCCCACCGATGGATCCCTCCTCCACCTTCGGCCTGGCCGTGCCGGCGCGAGACGACGCCGCGCAGGACAGCCGCTTCATCTACATCGCCGTGCCCTGGACCCCGATCGGCGGCGGCATGTACAAGGTGGCCGACTACCTGATCCAGTCGCAACCCGCGGACGGCGCCGGCCCCGTGCTGCGCCCGCTGGACACGCGCGGCAGCGGCAACGCCGCCGCCTCGCTGCTGCAGGTGGCGCGCGCCGTCGGCCGCCTGGTCAAGGCCCGCTTCGGCGGCCGCCTGGCCGGCGTGCACGTGAACATGGCCGAGCGCCTGGACTTCGTGCGCGAGTCCATCGTGCTGGCCGCCTGCAAGCTGCTGGGCATCCCGACGGTGCTGCACCTGCACGCCGCCCAGCTGCACCACAGCTACCAGCGCTTCCCGGCTCCATTGAAGGCGCTGGTGCGCTGGGTCTTCTCGCTGCCGCAGTCGTGCGTGGTGCTGGGCAAGGTGTCGGCCCAGTTCGTGACGCGCGAGCTGCGAGTGCCGGCCGACAAGGTCGAGATCGTCATCAACGGCGTGCCGGAACCGACGGTGCCGCGCCGCCCGGTCACGCTGCACGACGTGCCGCGCGTGCTGTTCGTGGGCAACCTGTCCGAGCGCAAGGGCGTGTCCGACCTGCTGCAGGCGCTGGCGCAAACGGCCCTGGCGGACGTGCCGCTCAAGCTCACGCTCGCGGGCGGCGGCGACATCGCCGGCTACGCGGCGAAGGCCGAGCGGCTGGGCGTGTCGGGCAAGGTGCACTTCCACGGCTGGGCCGGCCAGGACGAGCTGGCGCGCCTGCTGGCCGAGGCCGACGTGCTGGTGCTGCCCTCCTACGACGAGGGCCTGCCGCTGGCCATCCTGGAAGCGCTGGCGCACGGCGTGGCCGTGGTCTGCACGCCGGTGGGCGAGATCCCGCACGTGCTCGCGCACCGGCGCGACGCCTGCTTCGTCGAGCCCGGCGACGCCGGCAGCATCGCGCGCGGCCTGGCCATGGTGCTGACCGACCACGAGCTGCGCGAGCAGATGGAGCGCAACGGCAAGGCGCTGTACGAGTCGCAGTTCTCGCTGCGGCACTTCGCGGGCAGCATCGCGCGCATCCACCAGCGGCAGTTCGGCCTGTCCGCGCAGCCGGCCGCGCCGCAGGCACTGGAGGTGCAGGCGTGATCGAGAGTGCGCACGAGGTCCCGCGCGGCACCACCCTGAACGCCGACGTCTGCGTGGTGGGCGCCGGCGCGGCCGGCATCCCGCTGGCGCTGTCGCTGTCGGGCAAGGGCCTGACCGTGCTGCTGCTGGAAGCGGGCGAGCGCAGCCAGGATCCCAAGGCGCAGGAGCACTACGAAGGCGAGGTCGCCGACGAGCGCATGCACAGCCCGCTGAACCGCTACCGCCTGCGCGGCCTGGGCGGCTCCACCAGCCTGTGGGGCGGGCGCTGCATGCCCTACGACCCGATCGACTTCGAGGAGCGCGCCTGGGTGCCGCACAGCGGCTGGCCGATCTCGTACGAGGGCCTGCAGCCCTGGTACGCGCAGGCCAACGCCTGGTCGGAGGCCGGCCGCTTCGCGTACGACGCGCGCACCGCCCTGCCCTCGGCGGCGCCGATGTTCGCGGGCTTCGACAGCCCCATCGTCCGGACGAACGGGCTGGAGCGCTTCTCCTGTCCCACCGATTTCGGCAAGCGCTACCGCAAGCGGCTGGCGGTCGCGAGCGACGTGCGCGTGCTCACCGGCGCGCACTGCACGGCGATCCGGCTCGACGAGTCCGGCGGCAGCGTGCGCTTCCTGGAAGTGGCCACGCTCAAGGGCAACCGCTTCCAGGTGGCCGCGCGCGCGGTGGTGCTCGCCACCGGCGGGCTGGAGACCGCGCGGCTGATGCTGCATTCCAGCGACGTCGCGCCGCAGGGCGTGGGCAACCAGAACGACGTGGTGGGCCGCTACTACCAGTGCCACATCGCGGGCAACGTGGGCCGGCTGACCGTCCACGGCCACGTGAACAACGTGCGCCACGGCTACGAGGTCGCGCCCGACGGCGTGTACTGCCGCCGCCGGATGCAGATCGACGCGGTGCAGCAGCGCCGCCACGGCCTGCTGAACGCGGTGGCGCGGCTGCACTTCCCCAAGATCACCGATCCCGCGCACCGCAGTGGCGTGCTCTCGGGGCTGGTGCTGGCCAAGAACCTGATCAGCTACGAGTACGGCAAGCGGCTGCACGACGCGCGCATGGACGGCGAGGCCTGGGCCCGCCACCTGCTCAACGTGGTTCGCGATCCGCTGGACACGACCGCGTTCCTGGCCCACTGGGTGGCGAAACGGACGCTGGCGCAGCGCAAGTTCCCCTCGGTGATCCTGCGCAACCGCACCAACCGCTTCAGCCTGGAGGTGCAGGGCGAGCAGCAGCCGCTGGCGTCCAGCCGCGTGACGCTGACCGAGCGCACCGACGCGCTGGGCATGCGGCGCATGAAGGTGGACTGGCGCTACTGCCTGGCCGACGTGGAATCGGTGGCGCGCACGCTGGACCTGATCGCGGCCGAACTGGCGCGCACCGGCGTCGGCCGCTTCGAGTACGACCCCGACCGGCTGGAGGAAGACCTGATGCGCTACGGCGCCTACGGCGGCCACCACATCGGCACGGCGCGCATGGGCGCGAACCCGAAGCACAGCGTGGTCGATGCCGACTGCAAGGTGCATTCGGTGTCCAACCTCTACGTGGCCGGCAGCGCGGTGTTCCCCACCTCGAGCCAGGCCAATCCCACGCTGACCATCGTGGCGCTGTCGCTGCGGCTGGCCGACCGCCTGGCGCAGCGGCTGCAGTCGCGGCGCGCCGCGGCGGGGGAGGTCGTGGCATGAAGATCCTGGTGATCGGCGGCAGCGGGTACATCGGCTCGCGGCTGGTGAGCCTGGCGCGCGAAGTGGGCATGGTCGCGGTGAGCGCTTCCTCGCGCGCGCAACCGGGCGAGGACCGCATCCGGCTGGACACGCGCGACGGCGCCGCGCTCACGCAGGCGCTGCAGGGCATGGACGCGGTGGTCAACTGCGTGGCCGGCGACGCGGCCTCCATCGCCGAAGGCGCGCGCACGCTGGTGCAGTCGGCCACCGCGGCGGGCTGCCCGCGCATCGTCCACCTGAGCACCATGTCGGTCTACGGCGCGCTGGAAGGCGACGTCGACGAGCGCGCAGCGCCCGGCCCGCTGCTGGGCTGGTACGACCGCGCCAAGCGCGATGCCGAGCAGCGGATCGCCGGCTTCACCGCCGGCGGTGGGAGCGCGGTGCTGCTGCGCCCGGGTTGCGTCTGGGGCCCGGGCAGCGAGCTCTGGGTGGGCCGCGTGGGCCGCTGGCTGCGGTCGGGCCGCCTCGGCGACCTGGGCGAGGCCGGCGACGGCTGGTCCAACCTGGTCCACGTGGACGACGTCTGCATCGCCGCGCTGCGCGCGCTGGAGCTGCCGCTGGCGGCCGGCGAATCGCGCGCCTTCAACCTGGCCGCCTCGGACAGCCCGCGCTGGAACGAGTACTTCACCGACCTGGCGCTGGCGATCAACGCCACGCCGGTCAAGCGTCTCTCCCCGCTGCGGCTGCAGCTGGAAGCCAAGCTCGCCGGCCCCGCGCTGCACCTGATGCGCAAGGCCGGACAACGCCTGGGCCGCGACACGCGGCTCTGGCCGGAACCCGTCACGCCCGGGCTGGTGGGCCTGTGGCACCGGCATCTTCGACTCGACGCGCGGGCCGCGGCGCGCGAGCTGAGACTCGACTGGACGCCCTACCCGTCCGCGCTGCAGGAAGCGGCCGCGTGGTTCGTGGAGCAGGAAAGCCTGGCGCGCGTGCATGCGCGAGCCGTGGCCGCGCCCGGCTGAAATTCCGTTCAGCAGGGGAACGCCGGCCCCTCCCAACCTCCGGCATGCAGGTGAGCGCATGAAATGCTTCGTGATCAGCCCGGCTGAGCTGGGCAAGCGGGAGCGCGAGCGATGGCGGGGGCTGCAGTGCTCCAACCCCAGCCTGGCCAGCCCGTGCTTTTCCTGGCAGTTCACGCTGGCCGCGGCCGACGTGCGCCGCGACGCGCGCATCGCGGTGCTGGAGGACGACGGCGACATCGTCGGCTTCTTCCCGCACCACTGGCGCCTGGGCGCCGGCGAGCCGATCGCCGGGCGGATGTCCGACCACCACGGCGTGATCGCCGCGCCCGGCACGCGCTGGGACTGGCATGAGCTGCTGAAGGCCGCCCGACTGTCCTACTGGCCGTTCGACCATCTCCCGGGGGCCCAGCGGCCGCCCGGCATGACCGGCCATGCGGAATCGCCGGGACTGGACCTCTCGGAGGGATTCGACGCCTGGCTGGAACGCAAGCGCGCCCAGGGCGGCAGCGTGGCCAGGCTGCCGGCGCGCCTTCGCCGCACCGAGCGCGACCTGGGCCCGCTGCGGCTGACGCTGAACAGCCGCGACCGCGGCGATTTCGAGACCGTGCTGCGGCTCAAGTCCGAGCAGTGCCTGCGCACCGGCCAGATGGATTTCTTCGCGCTGGGCTGGCCGCGCGAGCTGGCCGAGCGCATCCGGGACATCGACGATCCCGATTTCGGCGGACGCCTCTCGACCCTCCACGCGGGCGACGTGCTGCTGGCGGCGCACTTCGGCATGCACACGCCGCAGGTGTGGCACTGGTGGTTCCCGGTCTACAGCGCGGAGCACCGCCAGCATTCGCCCGGTTCGCTGCTGCTGCTGGAGGTGGCGCGCGCCGCGGCCGCGGAAGGCCATGAGCTGCTGGACCTGGGCCGCGGCGACGAGGAGTACAAGCGGCGCTTCTCCGACTGCAGCTGGCCGCTGCTGGAAGGCATGGTGAGCCGCCCCACCGCCATCACCGCCGCGCGGCGATGGAAGAAGAGCCTGGGCCACTGGCTGCGGACCTCCCCGATGGCCGCGCCGGCCCTGCCGCTGCTCAAGCGGATCAAGCGGCTGGCCGCGGCGGCCGTGTTCGTCCAGATGCCCGACCTGATGCCCCTGGCACCGGTCTGGATGTGAAGCAAACGTAACTTCCACTGCCGGGCTTGTCGTAACCGCATTCGACAGCCGCGCCGCCGGCGCTCCGCCGCGCTCCCGCTGAGCCAGTGCGGAGCCGGCGCCTTCTCCCTTCCAACACGCCGTTACCGCTGAGCCTGCGCGAGCTCAGCCGTGGGCTCTTTTCGTTACTCATGTAGTCCTCCAACTCGGCCGTTTGTCAGACTCGTCCTACTACATTCGCGGCTCTTCTGTTGACGAGCCGGGAAACAACAATGCAAAGACGACTCTTCCTGCGGACCGGATCCGCTTCCGCCGTGGCCGCGGCCCTCGCCGCCTGTGGCGGCGGTGGTGGTGGCGGCGGCGCCGGTGCCAGCGCCGCCGGCACCGAGCTGGTCTCCGGCGTGGTGACCGATGAGCTGCCGACGGTCCCGCGCGGGTCGGTGCCCGGCCCCAACTCCTATCCGTTCGGCTCGCGCCTGGACGCGTACGTCGCCGGCATCCGCCCGACTTCGGCCGGCGCGGAGCAGATGGACGCGGTGATCCGCAATTGCTACGACGCCTGGAAGGCGCGTGCCATCGCCGACGTGCCCACCGTGCCGGGCGGCAAGGCGGTCCGCTTCGGCAACTCCACCGCCTACCTCACCGTGTCCGAGGGCATGGGCTACGGCATGCTGATCGCGGTGCTGATGGCCGGCCACGACCCGCAGGCCCGCGCGCTGTTCGACGGCCTGCTCACCACGGTGCGCGCCCGTTACGCCTACGGCATCCCCGGTGCCACCGGCCGCGCGCTGATGGACTGGCGCCTGACGATCGACGGCTCGTCCACCGACGCCGCCGGCGGCGGCTGGAACGCCATGGACGGCGACCTGGACATCGCGATGGCGCTGCTGATGGCCGACCGCCAGTGGGGCTCCGCCGGCAGCTGGAACTACAGGCAGGAAGCGCTCGCCACGATCGAGGCGATGAAGTCCTGGAACATGAAGCCCGACGGCACCACCAAGGGCATGGCCACCGCCCACGTGAGCCGCACGTCCGACTACATGATCGGCCACTTCCGCGCCTTCAGGCGCGCCACCGGCGACGCGCTGTGGGACCGCGCCATCGACCGCGCCTACTGGCTGGTCGACCGCATGCAGACGGTGTACTCGCCCAACTGCGGCCTGATGCCCGACTTCATCATCCAGACCGACAGCGCCACGCCCATCCCGTCCCCGGGCGGCTACGGCGACTTCGTGGACACCGAGGGCTACTACTACGCCAACGCCCAGCGCAACCCGTGGCGCTGGGGCACCGACTACGTGACGTCGGGCGACGCCCGCTGGCAGTCGGTGTGCACGAAGCTGGTGAGCTTCGTGCAGCGCGACACGGGCGGCAACCCGGCCATCATCTCGGCCGGCTACCACCTGGACGGCTATGCGATGAACCGCAGCTACTCGCCCGAAGGGATGATCGGCCCGATGCTGTGCGGCGCGATGGTCGACGCGCGCTTCCAGGGCTTCCTGGATTCGCTGTGGAACTGGAACGCCTCCAACTTCACCACCGACTACTACGACTCCGAGCTGCAGCTGATCCCGCTGATCGTGGCTTCGGGCAACTGGTGGAATCCGTGACGCCCGGCGTGGGCAGCGGCGGGACGGGTTGAACGTCTTCAGGCCGCGCGCAACAGGCGCATGAGCCCGCGCGTGTCCGGCGCGGCGATCGACAACCGGAGCGGCCGTCCCGCCGCTTCCAGCACCGCCTCGGCCGCCAGCGCGCCCGAGCGCGCGGCGCTCTCCATCGAACACGGCAGCGCGGTGTCGGTCCAGTCGCCGGCGACCCAGAGGCCGCGCACCGGCGTCGCGTTCGCCGGCCGCAGCGCCTCGGTGCCGGGGCGCGGCTGCGGGATCGCCATCGGCGTGCGGTGCACGCGCGCATGCACCACGCGCGCCTGGCGCGCGAGCGGCGCGAATTCCTTCACCTCCTGCACGGTCTGCTCGACGATGCGGCCATCGGGCCAGTCGCCGCGCGCCATCGGGCCGATGGCGTTGGCCGCGATCACCGAAGGCTGGTCGGCCAGCGAACTGCGGATCCGCGACAGGTCGTAGAAGTCGGTGTTCAGGCCCTGCGGCGTCCAGGTCCGCGCCCAGAAGCGCTCCTGCGTGATCGGCCGGTCGAACCAGACGTAGGTGCTGATGTAGGGACTGGGCCGGAAATAGCGGGCCGCGGTGGCCAGCGGCTGCAGCAGGGGCTCGCCGCTGCCCTCGCCGGCCAGCGCAGCCATCTCGGCCGGCGGCACGGCCAGCACGCAATGCGCGGTGTCCATGAAATGGCCGTCCTCCAGCTCCACGCCCGCGATGCGGCCGTAAGCGATGCGAAGGCGGCTCACCCGCGCTCCGAACAGCACCTGACCGCCCGACCGCACCACCGCGCGGCAGCAGCCGGGCACGTACAGCTGCGAGAGCGCCGTGCGCGGAAAGCCGAAGTGGTAGCCGCTGCGCCCGAGCATCAGCCGGAACACCCGCATCATCGACGCGGCCGAGCACTGCTCCAGCGGCACGTTCAGCAGCGCCAGCATCGCCGAGCGCCAGAACCATTCGACCGCGGCGGGCCGCACGCCCATCTCGCGCAGGTAGGCGTGGGCTTCCTCGACATCGAGCTCGCGCAGCGTGCGCTCGTTCAGGCGCGCCGCGCGCCACGCGATGCGCAGGTGCGACCAGCCGTCGCGCAGCGACAGCCGCGTGAGCGCGCGCGGCAGCAGCGGCAGGCCGTGCAGCGGCGGCGGCAGGCGCGGGCTGGGCATGCGCAGCACGCCGCGGCCGTCTTGCAGCGTGATCATGGGACGGCGCTGCCAGAGCACCTGGTCGGCGGTGCCGAGGCGCTTGAGCATCGCCATGAAGTTGCGGTGCTCGGAACTGAGCACGTGCGGGCCGACATCCACCTGCAGCCCGGTGGTCTCGTCCAGCCAGCTGCTCGCGCGTCCGCCGGCGATGGGCGCCGCTTCGAGCACCACCACGCGCAGGCCCGCGTCGGCCAATGCCAGCGCGCAGCGCAGCCCGGCCACGCCGGCGCCGACCACCACCGCATCGGGGCTCACGCGCGAGCTCCTCGCGGCCGGCAGTCCACCTCCGTCCTTGGGTGTTCCAGCTCCATCGGCACGAGCGTACCCAACGGTCGCGCCGCCGTACTGCCGAGCCACCGACGGCTCTTGTCAGCCGTTGTTGATGAGCGCGCCGGCTTCTAGCCTTGCCAGACGCCGTAGCCCGCGCGGCGCAGCTGGATGCCCAGCTCCACCTCCATCTCGCGCGCGGCCTGGTAGGGCATGGGGTTGAAGCGCTCGTAGAGCGCCGGCAGGAGGCGCAGGCCCCAGTCCTGCACGAAGCGATTGGCCTGGATGCCGGCCTTGTGCTTGTCGAAGCGCACGTCGGGATCGAGCCCGGTCATGCCTACGTACACGAAGGGCTTGCCCAGCTCGTAATCCGGATTGGCCTTGCGGAAGCGCGCCACGTCCCAGACGCGGTCGTCGAGTTCGACGACGTAGACGTGGTGGTGGGGCCGGCGGGGCATGGCCGCGATTGTGCGGCCGTGCCCCGCGGGGGATTCAGGCGACGAGCGGCGGCCACCGGTGCCGCAGCGACCGCACCGCCACCGACAGCGCCCGCTTCAGGAACAGCGGATTGCCGTGCACGTAGCGGTTCCACAGGCGCCGCGGTTCGCGGCCGAGGCGGAACAGCCACTCGAGGCCGCTGCGGCGCATCCAGCGCGGAGCGCGGGCGACCTTGCCACCGAGGAAGTCGATGATGGCGCCGCCGCACACGATCAGGCAGGGCGAGCCCAGCGCCGCGCGCAGCGCCAGGGCCACCTCCTCCTGCTTGGGCATGCCCATGCCCAGCACGATGACGCGCGGGCGATGGCGGGCCGCGATGCGGATGTAGTCCTGGACCTGCAGGAAGCCGTGCGCGACCACGCAGGGGCTGTCGGGCGCGAGCGTCTCGCTCACCGCCTTGCTGGCCTGCGCGAGCCAGGGCTCGCGCGTGCCGAACAGGGCCACCGGCTGGCCGTTGGCTCGCGCCAGCAGCCTGGGGATCAGGTCGGTTCCGTTCAGGTTCTGGCCGGGCGACTGGTTGCACAGCTGCATCAGCAGCGACACGCCGATGCCGTCACGCACCACGACGTCCGAGGACATGAGCGCCTGGTAGAAGGGCTCCGACTCGACCACCATGTTCATGGCGTGCGCGTTGACGAAGGCCAGCACGCGCGCCTCGCCGGGCCGCAGCAGCCAGTCGACCAGCTGCTCCTCGCCCTGCGGCGTGCTGACGCGCGCCATCGACCGCACCAGCTGGTACCAGCGCACCTGCCAGTCCCTCGAGTGGGACGGCAGCGCTTGGCTCGTCACACCGTTCCCGCCCCGTTGAGGACGGCCCCCACGACGGTGACGCCGAATTCCCTGAGGTCCTCGGACAGCTTGATGACGCGCGGCATGGAACTGCGATCGCGGCAGGTCACCATCAGCGCCGCGCCGGAGCGCGCCGCCACGGTGCTGGCGTCGGCCCAGGCGCTGGCCGGGGGCGTGTCCACCAGGATCACCTCGTACATGCCGCTGAGCGACTGGATCAGCCGCTGGAACTGCGGCCGCGACAGCAGCTCCTGCGGGTTGGGCGGCAGCACGCCGGCCGGCAGCACGGTGAGGCCGGGCAGCTGCTTGATCTCGCACATCACCTCGGCGCCGGCGCGGCCGGCCAGCAGGGCCGACAGGCCGATCTTGCCGGGCAGGCCGAAGATGCGGTGCTGGCGCGGCTTGCGCAGGTCGGCGTCGATCACCAGCGTGCGCTTGCCCATCTGCGAGAACAGCACCGCCAGGTTGGCCGTGATGTAGCTGCGGCCCTCGCCCGGGCCCGGGCTGACGATGGCCAGCGCGGACTGGTGGCCGGTGTCGTTCTCGAACCAGCGCAGCATCAGCTGCGCGCGCAGGCTGCGCAGGTGCTCCACGGCGGGGCTGTCTGGCTCGTAGGCCGCGATCAGGTCCTTGCCGAGGCCGGCATCGGGCGAGATGGTGGCGTGGCCGAACTGCAGGGCGAGCGCGTGGCGCACGTCCTCGTCGGTGAGCAGGCCCATCGAGATGCCGGCTTCGCCGAACGGCAGGCCGACCTTCTTCTGGTAGTCGTGGATGCGCTCGGCCTCGTCGTGGGTGAGGCGGCCGGCGTCCACCAGCAGCGCGCCGATGGGCAGCGCGGGTTCGCGCGACATGGGACCGACGATGTCGAGATCGCGGTGCAGGGGCAGGATCTGGCTGTTCATGCGAGGCTCCCGCGGTAGGCCAGCTGGGGACGCGTGGGCGCGTTCGCCAGCAGGGCGAGCGATTCGCGGCCGTTGTGCGCGGGCACGCTGGCCAGGATCGGCAGGTTGGTGGCGAGCGACAGGTCGTCGACCGAGCGGACGCGGCGGTTGAGCAGTTCCATCAGCAGCGCACCGGCCAGGGCGAGCAGCAGGCCGGCGGCGGCCGCCAGGGCGAGCGCCACCTTGGTGGTCGGGCCCTTGGCTTCCAGCGGTTCGACCGCGGTGGCCAGGCGCTGGATGTTGGTCTGGTTGGTCAGGGCCTGCAGCTTGGACTGCGAGGCGCGCTCGCTGACCTGCTCGTAGGCCTTCTGCGAAGCGTCGAGGTCGCGGCGCAGCACGTTCAGCTCGTCGCGGTGGCGGTTGAACTGCATGACGCGGGCGCGCTGGGCGTTGACCGCGGCGGTCAGTTCACGTTCGCGGGCGCGGCCCACCTGGTAGGCGGTGTCGACCGCGTGGCCGATGCTGGAAGTCTCGGAACCCAGGCGCGACTTCATCGCGTTGAGCTCGTCCTGCATGCGGATCATCTGCGGGTGGCGCGAGCCCAGGTTGGCGCTGGCCTCCTGGATCTTGGCTTCCTGCGCGGCGATGTTGGACTTGAGCGTGTTGATCAGCGGGCTGTTCATCGCCTCGGAGATGCTGCCGGCCGACTGGGCGCGCTTGTTGGAGACGTCCGTCAGCTGGCCCTGCACCAGCGTCAGCTGCGAGGACAGCTCGTTCAGGCGCTGCGTCTCCATGTCCACGCCGTCGGCGCTGATGACGCCGGTGCGCTGCTGGTACGCGGTGAGCGCGTTCTGCGACTGCTCCAGGCGCTGGCGGGCGAACTTCAGCTGGTCGTCGAACCAGGTGGAGTACTTCTTGGCCGGGTCGGTCTTGATGTCCAGCGCGATGTCCAGGTAGGCATCGGAGAACGCGTTGGCCACCTTGGCCGCCTCCGCCGCGCTGCGCGAGGTGTAGGCGATGTTGATGATGTTGCTCTCGCGCGCCGGCTTCACTTCCAGGCCGGTCTGCAGGTCGCTGGCCAGCCAGGACTTCAGCGTGCCCTGGCCGCCGGCCTTCTTCCAGTCCTCGGTGGACTTGGGGTCCTTCTCGAGGCCCAGCATCTCGACCACGCGTTCGGCCACGCGGTTGCTGCGCACGATGTCCATCTGGGTGGCCATGTACGACTGCGGCACGATGCTCTGGTAGGTGGGCTGCGCCAGCGGATCGTTGGCGCGCATGTCCACCAGCACGGGGGCGGTGGCGGTGTAGTTCTTCGGGCGCAGCATCACGTAGGCCAGGGCCAGCGCGATGGTGGACAGGAAGATGACGAGGACCATCATGCGTCGGGCGCGCAGGACGGAGAAGAATTGGTACAGGTTCATGGTTGTGCGCTCCGCTTTCTCTTAGAACAGGCTTTCGCGCACGAAGATGACGTCGTTCGGGAGCACCGGGTCGCTCAGGCGAGCGTCGGATTCCACTTGCTTGCCGTCGGGGCCGGTGCGGGTCAGTCGCAGGCGATTCAGGCTGCCGCGCGGGGTCGGACCGCCGCCTTGCGCCACCGCCTGCTGCACGGTCATGCCGCGCTCGATGCGATACGGGCCGGGGCGCTGGGCCTCGCCGTAGATGTAGTAGACCGGGGCCTTGTTGACGAACACGGTGTCCCCGCCCATGACCAGGATGTCGTCCTGGCCGCGCTGGTTGAGGAACAGGCCGGGGATGTCGATGACCTTGCGGAACGGCTGGCCGCCGCGGGTGCCCGTGACGATCAGCGTGTCGTCGCCCATCGGGGTGACGCCGCCGGCCGCCGCGAGCAGGTCGCTCACGCGGGTGTTGGTGGTCTCCAGCGGGAACCGGCCGGGCTTCTGCACCTGGCCGAGCACGGCCACCTGGTTGCCGCGCACCTGCAGCAGCACGATGTTGACCTGCGGCTGCTTGAGGAAGTTGCCGTTCTTCAGGGCCGAGGCGATCTTGTTCTCGGCCTGGCCGATGGTGGTGCCGCCGAGGCTGATGGAGCCCACCAGCGGGTAGTTGATGGTGCCCTGTTCGGACACGCGTGCTTCGATCGACAGGTCAGGGTTCTGGTACACCTGCACCCGGATCTGGTCGCCGGGGCCCAACCGGTAGTCGGCGCTGGGCGTCTGCGCGCCCTGCTCCGCCGCCGGTGCGGAGACGGGCCTTGGAGGCGCCGCCGTCCGCTGGGCCGGCCCGGCTGCCTGGGCGGCCATGGCCAGCCCCAGGAGCAGGGCTCCCATCGATCGAATCACGCGTTTCATCTTATCTCTCCCTTCAAAAATGCCTGCGGTTACCCGCGCGGCAACGTCAGATCGTCAGCTTCGCTGTCAGGCCGATCACGTTGGCGCGGTAGTTGAAATTGGGCAGCGTCGAGTCGCGGCGCTCGTAGCGGTACTGCGCGCCCAGGCTGATGCTGCGGCGGATGGCCCACTCGACGCCGAGCGAACCGACGTCGAACTTGTCGGTGCGGCCGGCATCGGTGCTGCCCGTCACGTCCTCGAACTTGCGGTTCTCGTGCTCGTAGCGCAGGTTGACCGTGATCAGCTCGGTCGCGCGCCAGGTCGGGCCCACGTAGAAGCGGTCGCTGACCGTGTGGCCGCCCGTGCCGAACACGTAGCTGCCCAGGTCGCGCGCGTAGCCGGCGCCCAGGCTGGTCTTGCCGGTGATCGCCCAGTTCACGCCGAGCGAGCCGACCAGGCCGTCGAAGTCGCGGGTGGGCGCGGCGTCGTGCTCGCGCTTGAGCCAGCCGAGGCGGCCGTCCAAGGTGGTCTTGGGCGACAGGATCCAGCGGGCCACCACGTCGATCTCGTTGTCGTCGAAATCGGAGGTGATCGGCGCGCCGTCGAACTTGCCGGTGCCATGGCGGTATCGGACGGCCGCGGTGGAGCCGGTGGCCGGCTCGAACGACAGGCCGATGCGGCCGCTGGTCTGCGACAGGTTGCCGTCCCAGGCGGTCGGGTCGCTGCTGCGGGTGGTGTTCTGCAGCAGGCCGGCCGTCGCGCGCAGCGAGGCGCCGAGGCGGTAGCCGCCTTCGATCTGCTCGTTGCGCTCGGTGCGGCGGTTCACGCCGGTCGCCAGGCCGTTGGACGTCACGTCACGGAACTGGCGGCGGTCGGCGCTGGCCACGTAGTCGAAGCGCTCGCCGAAGCGGCCACGCAGGGCGGCCGAGTAGTTGAACGCGTTGAAGTCCGCGTCGATCTTGTCGTACGTGTAGCGGTCGTACTCGGCGTCCAGCACGATCTCCTGCTGGCTGTAGCGCTTCTGGAAGCGCAGGCCGAGGCCCAGCCCGGTGATGGTGTCGGAGATCTCGCCACCGTTGGTGCGCAGCACGTTGTCGTCGCGCTCCACGCCGGCACGGGCGCGGAAGCTGAAGCCCTCGCGCTGGTCGGCGGCCGACGACACGGGGGCGTACGGCTGCGAGATCGACTGCGCGGGCGACACGGGCACGGTCATGGGCACCACCATGGACGGCGCCATGGGGGTAGCGGCGGACGTCCCCGCCGGCTGGGCGGCGGACTCGCCCAGGATGCCGCCGGGAGGCGACTGGAGGGTCGTCTGCGCATGCAGCACCGCGGGCAGCAGCAGGCACGCTGCAGCCGTTGCGGTCAACACGGGCCGGAGGGAAGGTTTCTTCATTGGTGTTCTCTCTCAGGAGGAACGCCCAGCGCGGCGATCCCACTCATCCTCGGGATGCTCACGCACAGGCTCACGGGCGGACAATGGCTCATTGGTGCTAGTGCTCAATAAGCCGCGCCATCCTTGAACACCAGGCGGATGGTTCTCCACACGATGTAGAGGTCCAGCCGCAGTGACCAGTTTCGCAGATAGTCGAGGTCGCAGCGAATGCGTGCTTCCATCTTTTCCAGGCAATCGGTCTCGCCGCGATAACCGTTCACCTGGGCCCAGCCCGTGATTCCGGGTTTGACCTTATGGCGGATCATGTAGCTCTTGATCAGCGGCCGGTAGAACTCGTTGTGCGACACGGCGTGGGGCCGCGGGCCGACGATGCTCATGCGCCCCTGGAGCACGTTGATGAACTGGGGCAGCTCATCCATGGACGTCTTGCGCAGGAAGCGCCCCAGCGGGGTGACGCGGGCGTCGTCCTTGCGCGCCTGGGTGACGACGGCGCCGTCCTCGGTCACCGTCATCGAGCGGAACTTGTAGACGATGATCTCCTGGCCCCACAGCCCGTAGCGGCGCTGGCGGAAGATCACGGGCCCCGGCGAGGTCAGCTTGATGGCCGCGGCGATGCCCAGCATCAGCGGCGACAGCAGTAGCAGGATCGCAACAGACAGCACGACGTCGCTGGCCCGCTTGACCACCGCGTTGGGTCCGCGGAAGGGGGTCTCGCACACCGAGATCACCGGCATGCCGCAGACCGAGTCCATGCGGCCCTGGATCAGGTCGGTCACGAACATGTCCGGAACGAAGTACACCGAGGCGGTCGTGTCCTTGAGCGTGTCCAGCAGTTGCTTGATGCGCGGCTGCGAGGCCATCGGCAGCGACAGGTAGACCAGCTGCACGTTGTGCTTCTTGACGTAGGTGGCGATCTCCTCGATGCGCCCCAGCATCCGGTGGCGCGCGCGGCCGTGGATGCGGTCGGGCGTGCGGTCGTCGAAGAAGCCGAGCAGCTCGACGCCGGTGTAGTGCGCCATCGACAGCTTGTCGGCCAGCGAACCGCCCTGCTCGTTCATGCCGACCACGACGGCGCGCAGCGGCGGGCCCTGCAGGCGGATCAGCGTCGGCGCGGCCTGGCGCAGCGCCCAGTGGGCGGCCAGCTGCGAGGCCGGAGCCAGCCACAGCCAGTTCATCACCACCTCGCGCGAGAAGTCGTCCAGCGCATCGATGGCGTAGCCCGTGGCCAGCAGCAGCCCGCAGGTCCAGGCCCAGGCCAGCACGGTGTCGGCGACCACGCGGGCGGCCGAAGCGCGCAGCTGCGGCCTTCCGGGATACACCAGCGCGAACGCCACGATCGACAGGCCCAGCCAGCGGGGCGTCATCTCGCCCTCGACCACCCACACCAGCAGCCACAGCGACAGCACCGTCGCCAGCGGCTCCACGAACGTCTCGAATGCCCGCAGCAGCCGGCTGTGGCTGAAGACGGCCGGGCCCGGCAGGGCAGGCGCCGGCGGGGGCGCTGCCGTGGCGGAGCCGGCCGACGCAGCGGAGGCGGCGCCGAGCACGCGTTCGGCTTCAGGCATATGCGGCCATCCGGGTGAGCTTGGCCACGGCCTGGGCGCGGTTGGTCACGTCCAGCTTGCTGAAGATGCTCTTCATGTGGTTCTTCACCGTGAACTCGCTGATGTGCAGGATGCAGCCGATCTCGGGGTTGGTCTTGCCCATGGCGACCCACACCATGATCTGGCGCTCGCGCTCGGACAGCTGGCCGAGGCGCACCACCATCTGCTCGACCTGGGTGCGCTCGGCACCCGGCTGGCGCATCGGCGCCGGCGGCATGCGGCGCAGCGCGGAATCGATGAAGGGCACCAGCAGCTTGAGCGCGGCGGCGCCGCCGGCCGGGGCGAGGTCGCAGCTCAGGGCCGCGAAGATGCGTTCGCCGCCCAGGCGGGTGTCGCCCACGCCGTGCACCAGCGCGGTCTGCATGCCGGGCGTGCCGGGCGCGGGGGCCCAGCCCTGGCCGGCTTCGCCGAGCAGCTGGCCGCAGCCGCTGATGTCCAGCTGGCAGGGCTGCGAGAGCGCGGCCGCCCAGCAGTCGCGGAAGTAGTTGACCAGCGGCGCGATGCGCGAGGCCGGGCACAGGTGGGTGCGCAGGCCGGGCAGGCTGGAGACGATGTCGTACTGCAGGTCGCCGGAGCGGAAGTCGCCCCAGCCGACCAGCAGGATGTCGTGCGGCAGCCAGCGCTGCACGTCGCCCTGCAGCCAGCGCCACAGGTCGGCGTGGCTGCGGAGTTGGGCGCCCTCGCCCGCGATCTTCAGGAATTGCACCGGATCGACGTCCGGGGTGGCTGCAGCGATGGTGCTCATCTCTTCTCTCCCACTTTCATTGGCCGTTCCCGGCCGTCATGAATCGAAACAGTTATTTCGTGCTTTCCGCATGTACGCGGGTGACGCTTGTTTGCGGCCCGAAACCGCATGTAGCCAGCGTTGCCGAACCGCCACGAAACGCTTGACAGTCCATATCCGACATGGATCCGGTGTCCTTCATTCCTTGTCCTCCCCGCGATGTCCGGCGATGAGTGATGGTGTGAAAAATGGACATGTCCCGGAGGTAGGCTCCGCCCGGAGTTCTGTGTCGGTTCAGGCGCAACCGCGTGTCCGAGAATTCCGACACGGCAGCGGCGTAACACGGCTTGGCAAGGCGCTACGAGGTGCGAGGGAGATCGAGGAAGTGTTTTGCACCTGCGCCGCAGTCGGACAAGGATGACAAGCTGTGCAGGAGCGCAGGCCGAGTGGCTCGGCCGTTCGCGGCGGCGACGCGGGGATGAGGAAAAGGGATGCGGAACGCGGCCGTGGGCCGCGGCCGTTCAGAAGCGGGGCAGGTCGCCCAGGCTGCGGCCGGGCTCGTCCTCGTCGAGGGCCAGCGTCTCGGTACCCTCGGGCAGCACGTCGACCTTGACCTCGGGCCCGGGCTCCAGCCCGCCCTCGTCGTCGGGGAACATGCTGATCACGGTGTCGCCCTCGACCAGGCGATCGACCACCTCCGTCACCCGGGTGGGCGAGGGGCGCAGGTCCCAGCGGGCGCTGCGCGAATCGATGAGGCCCATCATGGCCTCGACGATCTGCGAGCCCACGTAGCGGACCGCGGTGATGCCGTAGGTGGCTTTCTCGAGCATGGCTGCATTCTGGAAAGCCGCGCCAGCGCTCCGATCAGCCAATCGCGACAACATGCGTGGGAGGGTGCCTACGGTTTCGGCCCGCCGAGGCGCCGCGCGGAGTGCGAGCCGGCGCACCGTGGCCTACACTGCGCCTCCCATGGCCGCCGCCGACGCCTCCTCCTCGCCCGTGCTGGGCCGTGCGCACGCGCGGCGCCTGCGCGAGGTCTACCGCTCGGCCGGCTGGCCGTGCCAGGACCTGCTGGAGATCGAACTCGTCGCCGCCGGCCTGCTCGACCGCGTGCTCTCGGCCTCCGGGCACGAGACCCTGCGCGTGACGCAGGCGGGCATGCAGCTGCTGGCCGACACGCTCGCGGGCAATCGCGCCCGCCTCTCCGCGCACGAGGCGCTGGTGGAACGGGTGGCGCTGGAGATGGGTCGCGCGGGCCGCGTCGCGTGGCGCAACCTCACGCTGCGCGCGCAGGTGCCCACCGACGACGCATCGGCGCCGGCGCAGTGGTGCATGGCGCGCCCCGACGTCTTCTCGATCCGCAACACCTCGGTGGCGGAGTACGTCGAGCCGGTGGTGCACGAAGTGAAGGTGCGCCGCGCCGACCTGCTCGCGGACCTGCGGCAATCCTCCAAGCGCGAGGCCTACCTGGATCTGGGCGAGTGCTGGTACGTGCTGGGGAGCGATGCGCGCGGACGCTGCATCGCTTCGCCGGACGAAGTGCCTTCGTCGTGCGGCGTGCTGGTGGTGGAGGCGGGCCGCCTGGTGGTCGCGCGCGCGGCCCCCCGCGCACGCCGCAGCGCCCTGCCCTTCGGCGTCTGGATGGCGCTCGCCAAGGCCACGCCGGTGGCGGGCCTCGACGAGGATTGCCAGGGGTTGCTGGCGGCGAACGACGGCTGACGCCGCCTACTGCTTCGGATGCTCCGAATGCCCCGAGTCGGGCTCGGGCTTGTGGTGCTTCTCCGGGTCCTTGGGCTGCTGGTGCGCAGGCTCCGGATTGACCGGCTTGGCCGGCTCGGTGGGCTCCGGGGCCGGGGCGGGCACGGTGCCGCCGGGCGTGCTCATGGCTGGCGCGGCGCGATCTCGGTGTTGCGCGCGGCCTCCTCCGGATCCTCGTTCGACGGCGTGGGGATGTCCTCCTCCGTCGCCAGTTCCGGCTCCTCCCGGTCCAGGCGCGGGATGCCGGTCGGGTTCGCGATGCTCGTGGGGCGCTTCTCCATCGGGGGTCCTCTTTCGTTCAGGGCGAGGGTTTGTGGCTGACCGGGTGGGGGTCCTCCGGCTCGATCGGCGGTTCCACCGGACCGAACTCCGGCTCCACCGGCAACCGGGTCGGGTTGGGCGTGCCGGGATTGGTGCCCGGCTCCATCCGGTCTTCGGGTTCGACGGGGTGGGTGGCCATCAGAAATCGCTCTTGATCCACAGCGCGGGATCGATCGGCCCGACCGGCTGGCCCGGGACGACCGGCTTGGGTTGCGCCTCCGCGCGCTGCGGCGGCGAGAAGCCGTCGTCGAGCTGCGGCGAAGCAGGCTCGGCCGGGTGCAGGCTGGGGTCGACTTGGTAAGGGATCATGGGCGTCCTCGTTGGCCCATGGTCGCGGCGGCGCGCGACGCAGTCGCTCGGCGCAGACGCCTAAACGCTGTCGGCGCGGGCCGACGGCTTCAGGCGCTTTCCTTGATCTTCTCTTCCTGTTCGCGCTCGGCGTCCCGGCGCACGGACTGGCTGGGGTCGTGCGTGAAGGGCATGCGCGGCAGGCCGATCAGCGCCTGCAGGGTGGCATGGGCCCGATCCATGTCGGCGCCGATCATCGCCAGGGCCACCTCGTGGCCGGGCTCGTTCTTGGCGATCTCGACATAGGCGGCGCGAAGGCGCTCGTAGTCTTCCTCGGCGCGCGCCACTTCCTGCTGGGCGGCCAGCATCTTGGCGTAGTCGGCACGGCTGTATCGCATGCACCCACTGTAGGCATGCCCCAGCGCGGCCGTTGTAGGACAAGGCGCGCCGACTCAGTAGGCGTTGGCGGCCACGCTCGGCGCCGCGGCGCCCGGTTTCATGCTGCCGTCGGGCTGCGGCACCGCGATGGGCGCCACTTCCACCGCCGCCAGCCCCTGCTCGCGGCTGAGCCCGATCTTCTCGGCGGTCGCCGGCGACAGGTCCACGATGCGTCCGTCCACGTACGGACCGCGGTCCTGGATGGTCACCACCGCGCTCTGGCCGTTCTCGAGGTTGGTCACCAGCGCCCTGGTGCCCAGCGGCAGCGTCTTGCTCGCGGCGTTGTCGTCGCGCGGGTTCATCGGCGTGCCGTCGGCCATCTTGCGGCCGTTGAACTGGCGCGCGTAGAACGAGGCCTTGCCGACCTGCTTGCGGCCCGAGTGGTCGAGCTTGTGGCCCTTGGCGGCCGGATGGTTGGGCTTGGGCGGCGGCTTGGCGGTCGTCTGGGCGGCCGCGATGGACAGGCCGGCCGCGGCGATGACGGCGACGAAGGCGTTGCGGATGCGAAGGCAATGAAGGGACCGGGGACTCATGGTTGTACCGGTCCAGTCTGCCCAAGCCGCGGCCGCGCAAAGTCGGCCGAGCGCGGCAATGGGCGTAGGAAAGGGTGGCTCGGCGTCGGCGCCCGCCGCCGGGCTCAGGCGTCAGGCCCGCTCCTGCGGCAGCGAGAAGAAGAAGCAGGCGCCGGCCCCGGGCGTGGCGCTGCACCACACCTCGCCGCCGTGCAGCACGACGATGCGGCGCACCGCCGCCAGGCCCAGCCCCGTGCCGGGAAATTCGCTGCCCTTGTGCAGGCGGCTGAAGGGCTGGAAGAGCCGGGCCGCCATCGCGTTGTCGAAGCCTTCGCCGTTGTCGCTCACGGAGAACACGGCTTGCGCCTCGCGCTCGCCGGCGCACTCCCTACCGAACGCGATGCGCGCGTGCGGCTGCCGCGAGCTGAACTTCCACGCGTTGCCCAGCAGGTTCTGCAGCACCTGGCGCAGCAGCGCGCGGTCGCCGTGCGCGGACAGGCCCGGCTCGATCTGCACGTCCACCTCGCGGCCGCCGCCGCCCTCGCGCAATCCCGCCACGACCTCGTGCGCCAGCGCCGTCAGGTCGACCGGCCCGCGGGCCAGCGGCGCGCGCGACAGCCGCCCCAGCTCCAGCAGGCCGAGCGTGAGTTCATCCATGTGCGAGGCGTTGGCCTTGATGCGGCGCAGGTAGTGCCGCTGCTTGTCGCTGCCCGCGGTGTCGACCAGCGGCTGCAGCGCGTCGGCGAATCCCGAGATGCCGGCCAGCGGCGCCCGCACGTCGTGCGCGACCGCGTAAGAGAACGTCTCGAGGTCGCGGTTGGCCTGCTCCAGCTGCCCCGTGCGCTCCTGCACCTGGCGGTCCAGGCCCGCATTGAGCGCCTGCAGCTCGGCGCGCGCACGGCCCAGGGCGTCCGTGCGCTCCACCCCTTCCGCGTGCATGCGGGAGAGCAGCGCGTAGGCGCCCGCGAGGCCCGCGGTCATCAGCAGGCACAGCAGCAGCATGCGCGCGCGGCGGTCGCGGTAGGTCGCCAGCGCATCGTCGCGGGCGCTGGCGACCACGGCGCGCAGCCGCAGTTCGGCGATTGGCTGGGATGAGGCCAGGTAGGCGCGCCCGTCGATCGATGCGGAGCCGCCCGAGGGCCGGATCAGCTCCGCCAGCGGATAGAAGCCCTCCGCGTCCAGCACGTGCCCCGTCCTGGAACGCCAGGCCGCGCGCGGCGCGCCGTCGGCGCCGACCAGGACCACCGCGGTCTCGGCCTCCACGTTGACCGACTTCATCATGCCCAGGAGCGCCTCGGCGCCGACGAGCGACACCGATACGCCCAGCACGCGGCCCTGCGCATCGCGGATGGGGAGCGCGACAGGCACCTGCAGCGCGCCGGCCCGCCCAATCGGCGGCAGCACGCTCACGACCGGTCCCGGCGAGGCCGCCATCGCCACCTGCTCGCACACGCTCGCGGTCAGCAGCGCGCCGGGTCCGGGCTGCGGCAGCACCCGCCCGTCGGCAAGGCACAGGCCCAGCTCCCCGAGCACGTCGTTGGCGCGCAGGCGGCCGGCCACCATGCGCAACAGCTCCTGCTCGCCGCGGCCTTCGGCGACCATGCTCCCCAGCAGGCCCTGCACGGCCTGCGCCGTGCGCAGCACCCGGACGGCGTAATGCTCGACGGCCCGGGCCAGGTTGGCGTCGCGATCGGCGACCGCGTTCAGCGTCAGGCGGCGCTCGTGCGCCACGCTCTCGAAGAAGATCAGCCAGACGGCCGCGGCCACCACGAGGAAGACCATCCCCACGGTCCGGCGCCAGCGCCGCGACAGCCGGCGCAGCTGTGCCGCCGGATCGGATCTGCCCGCTTCTTCTTCAGGTGACGTCATCAGGGCAGGATGATGAGGCCCCCGCGCCGGCCCAGCCGTGACAAATGCCTCGATGAGGCGCTGGGGGATACTTGCCTCCCCATGAAATTCCGGCTGCGCCAGATGGAGGTCTTCCGGGCGGTGATGCTCACCGGCTCGATCAAGGCCGCCGCCCAGCTCCTGTTCGCCTCGCAACCGGCGGTGAGCCGGATCATCGCCCACACCGAGCAGACGCTCGGCCTCACCCTTTTCAACCGGGTCAAGGGCAAGCTGGTGCCCACGCCCGAAGGCGAGGCGCTGTTCCGCGAGGTCGACGAGTTCTACCAGCAGGCGGTGAAGGTGGACGAATTCGCGCGGGCGCTGGCGCAGGGGCCTTCGGGCACGCTGCGCATCGCGGCCAGCCCCAGCCTGTCGCGCGGGCTGGTGTCGCGGGCGATCTCGGCTTTCGTGCAGCGCTATCCGCAGATCCGCGTGAACTTCCGCACCACTTTGCTGAACAGCATGCCGCAGGAGGTGCTGAGCAACAAGGTGGACCTGGCGGTGTCGGTGCACCCGATCGACCATCCCAACCTCAAGGTGGAGCCCTTCACGACCGGGCGCATGGTGGTGGTGGTGCCGCTCGGGCACGAGCTGGCGCAGAAGCGCATCGTGCGGCTGGCCGACCTGTCGAAGTTCCCGGTGATCTCGCACGACCCGGGCATCCCGTTCGGCCAGCTGGTGGCCGCGGCGTTCGAGAAGGCCGGCGTGGAGCTCGCCTCGCGCATCCACATCCACCAGAGCGACATGGCCTGCTCGCTCGCGCGCTCCGGCAGCGGCGTGGCCGTCGTCGACGAGTTCACCGCCGACGGCATGGGCTGGACCGACCTGCAGACGCTGGCGCTGGCCGAGGAGATCCTGCTGGAGCCCAGCGTGGTCCGCTCGGTGTTCGACCACGGGCGCACGCACGCGGACAAGTTCATCGAGGTGCTGCGGCAGCAGTCCGCGCACGAGCCGCGCCAGGCGGCCCGCGCCTGACCGCTTAACCTGACTGCATCCCCGACCGCAGAAACTGCAAGCGGTCCGCGGCGCATCTCCGGTAGATTGCGCCGCCATGAGCCAAGTCACCATCTTCAAGCGCCGCGTGCAGGCCGATCCGGCGCTCGTGGAGCGCTTCCGCCGCCTGCCCGTCGCCAACATCAGCGACTGCATGATGCGCATCGCCGCGGGCGGACCGCGCCTGCGCCCGATGCACTCCGGCACGCCCATGGCGGGTGTCGCCCTCACGGTCAAGACCCGGCCCGGCGACAACCTGTTCGTGCACAAGGCGCTGGACCTGGCGAAGCCCGGCGACGTGATCGTGGTGGACGCCGGCGGCGACCTCACCAACGCCATCATCGGCGAGCTCATGAGCGGCTACGCCGCCAGCCGCAAGCTCGCGGGCATGGTGATCAACGGCGCGATCCGCGACGCCGACATCCTGCGCAAGGCCGACTTCCCGGTGTACGCCGCCGGTGTCACCCACCGCGGCCCGTACAAGGACGGCCCCGGCCAGATCAACGTGCCGGTCAGCCTGGACGGCATGGTCGTGCGGCCCGGCGACATCGTGCTGGGCGACGGCGACGGCGTGCTGTGCATCCCGCTGGAGGATGCCGAGCGCATCCACGCCGCCGCCGCCGACAAGCACGCCCAGGAGGAAAAGACGATCGCCGCGATCGCGGCCGGCAAGCTGGACACGTCCTGGGTGGACGCGGCGCTCCAGCGGTTGGGCTACGCGTCGGAAGAATAAGCGCGCACTTTCCGCCTCATCCATCGCCCGCGACGCCGCAAGGCTCGCGGGCGATGTCGTTTCCGTCGGCCCGCCGTCATCCCCGCGGAGGCGGGGATCCAGTACTTCCCTTCGGCCGCTGAAGTCGGACGCCCTGGATTCCCGCCTCCGCGGGAACGACGGAGCGATTAACTTGACCGCATACCAAGCCGCAGAAACTGCACTCGCCATGCAAGCGCCGGCTCCCTAGAGTTCCGCCCGTCCACCCCACAGGAACTCTCCCCCATGAACATCGGATTGATCGGTCTCGGCAACATCGGGCAGCACTTCGCGACCCGCCTGCTCGCCGCCGGCCATGACCTGGTCGTGCATGACCGCAATGCCGCCGCCCAGGAACGCTTCGTCGCCAAGGGCGCCAAGTCCGCCGCCAGTGCGAAGGACCTCGCTTCGCGCGTGGAGATCGTGCTGCTGTGCCTGCCCATCCCGCGCGTGGTGGCCGACGTCGCCGCCGAAGTGGCGCAGGGCGAAAAGGTGCGCATCGTGCTCGACCTGTCCACCACCGGCCCCTCGGTGACCAAGGACGTCGAGGCGCTGCTGAAGGCCAAGGGCATCGCCCTGGTCGGCGCGCCGGTGAGCGGCGGCACCGCCAACGCCGAGAAGGGCGCGCTGGCCGTGATGCCCGCCGGCCCCTCGCAGGCCTACGAGGAAGTCGAGCCGCTGCTGCGCGTGATCGGCAACAAGATCTTCTACCTGGGCGCCGATCCGACCCTCGGCCAGACCATGAAGATCATCAACAACACGCTGTACGCGACCAGCATGATCGCCAGCCTCGAGGCGCTGGTGTACGGCGTGAAGGCCGGCCTCGACTCCAAGACGATGCTGGACGTGATCAACGTCTCGAGCGGCCGCTCGTTCGCGACGCTGGAGCGCATCCCGCAGTGCGTGCTGGACCGCAGCTTCCCCGTGCGCTTCACCACCGAGCTCCTGCACAAGGACGTGAAGATGTGCATCGAGGAGGCCGAGAAGCTCGGCGCGCCGATGCTGGTCAGCCAGACCGCGCGCCAGTTCCTCGCCTTCGCGATGACGCAGGGCGACGGCGACAAGGACAACGTCTATCCGATCCGCCACTTCGAGCAGTGGGCCGGCGTGCAGTTCGGCGAGAAGAAGCAATGAAGCGCAGGACCGTCGCGGCGCTGCTTTGCGCCCTTCCCCTCGCCGGCTTCGCGGCCGGCTGGCCGGACAAGCCGGTCAAGCTGGTGGTGCCGTTCCCGCCCGGCAGCATCACCGACGTGGTGGCGCGCGCGCTGGCCGACGGCATGGCGCCTCGCCTTGGCCAGCCGGTCGTCATCGATAACAAGGCCGGCGCCAACGGCATCGTCGGCACCGTGGCCGGGGCCAAGTCGCCGGCCGACGGCTACACGCTGTTCATGGTCGGCGTGAGCAGCGGCGCGAGCAACGTCAGCGCGTTCAAGTCGCTGCCCTATGACCCGCGCAAGGACTTCGCGCCCATCGGCCTGGTGGCCGAAGCGCCCTTCATCCTGGTCTCGGGCAAGCACCTGCCGGTAAAGAACCTGAAGGAGCTGATCGCCCTGGCCAAGTCGTCGCCGAACAAGCTGAACTACGGCTACGGGTCCGGCAGTTCGCAGCTCACCGGCGCGCAGGTCGTGTCGATGGGCGGCTTCTCCGCCGTGCCGGTGGCCTATCGCGGCGTTCCGCAAGCCATGACGGACCTCATCGCCGGACAGATCGACTTCACCATCGCCGACATGGTCAACGGCGTGCAGCAGGCCAAGGCCGGCCGCGTGACCGCGCTGGGCGTGACCAGCAAGAAGCGCTCGCCGCTCGCGCCCGACGTGCCTTCGCTGGCCGAAGCCGGTTTGCCCGACTACGACCTGAACGTGTGGTTCGGCATGGCCGCCCCGGCGGGCACGCCCGCCGCCGTCGTGCAGCGGGTGAACGCCGTCCTGCGCGAGGTGCTGGCCGATCCGGCGCTGCAGAAGCGCTTCGAGACCTCGGGCCTCTCGCCCGTGCATTCCAGCCCCGACGCCTTCGGCAAGCTGATCGAGACCGACATCGCCAAGTGGGGCAAGGTCTTTCGCGATGCCGGCCTGACGCCGGAGTGATCCACCCGTCCTTCCCCCCCTCACCATCCACCAGGAGAGCCTGAATGTCCCTCATCAAGATCCGCAAGAAGCTGCTCAACCTCGAGACCATCTACCACGAGAACGGCCCGCCGGCCGACCAGCCGGTGCGCATGGGCTCGATCTCCGTCGTGCTGCACAACCCGTACGCCGGCCGCTACGTCGAGGACCTGACGCCCTTCGTCAAGGACGCGACCGAGATGGCCAAGGAGATCGTCCCCGAGCTGATCGCGGCCCTCGGCGGCGCCGACAAGATCCAGGCCTACGGCAAGGGCGCGATCGTCGGCCTGAACGGCGAGCTCGAGCACGGCGCCATCTGGCACATCGCCGGCGGCTGGCCGATGCGCGAGAACCTGCCCAAGGCCAAGTCCATCGTCCCCGCGGCCAAGGTCGTGGCGACGGCGGGCACGCGGCTGCAGGTGCCGCTGCACCACATCGAGGCCTGCTACGTGCGCAGCCACTTCAGCACCGTGGACGTGGGCACCATCGACGGCCCGCGCCCCGACGAGCTGCTGTACACGCTGGTGATGGCCACCGGCGGCCGCGTGCACGAGCGCCTGGGCGGCCTGCGCGCCGACCAGATCAGCGTGAACGACGGCCAGCGCTGAGCGGCCGGTCCTCCCCAGAGAAAGAAAGCGCGGCCTCCGAAAGGAGGCCGCCACCATCACCCCCGGAGACAAACTTGAAGCGTTCCACTTTCCTCAAGGCCATCGCGGCCGCCGCCGTCAGCGTGACGGCCCTCGCCTCCCAGGCCGCCGGCTGGCCCGACAAGCCGATCACGCTGGTGGTCCCGCTGGCCCCCGGCGGCAGCACCGACACGACGGCCCGCATGATGGCCGAGAAGCTCAGCGGCGTGCTGGGCCAGCGCGTGGTGGTGGAGAACAAGACGGGCGCCGGCGGCAACATCGGCGCCGCCTACGTCGCCAAGCAGGCCAGGGACGGCCACACCTTCCTGCTGCACACCAGCACGATGGCCACCAACGTGACGCTCTACAAGAGCATGGGCTTCGATCCGGTCAAGGACCTGATCCCCGTGTCGCAGGTCGCGCTGATCCCGAACGTGCTGATGGTCAACGACGCGGTGCCCGCGAAGAACCTCGAGGAGTTCGTGCAGCTGGTGAAGCAGAAGAAGATGGTGATCAACTACGGCTCGGCCGGCAACGGCACCTCGCAGCACCTGTCCGGCGCGCTGTTCGACAGCATGGCCGGCGGCGGCATGGTGCACGTGCCCTACCGCGGCGGCGCGCCCGCCAACGCCGACCTGATCGCCGGCCAGATCCAGGCCGTGTTCTCGCCGCTGGTGGAAGTGCTGCCCTACATCGAGACGAACAAGCTGCGCGCCCTGGGCGTCACGACGAAGAACCGCTCGCCCCGCCTGCCCAACGTGCCCGCCATCGGCGAGACGCTGCCGGACTTCGAGGTGGTGCTGTGGAACGGCATCTTCGCGCCGGCCGACACGCCCGCCGACGTGGTCGACACGCTGAACGCCGCCATCCGCAAGGTGCTGGCCGACCCCGCCGTGCGCAAGACGCTCGCCGACCAGGGCTCGACCCCGGCGGGCAACTCGCCTGCCGAGTTCAAGCAGGTGCTCGCTTCCGAGATCGACAAGTGGGGCAAGCTGGTGAAGCTGTCCGGCGCCCGCGTCGACTGATCGTTTTGCTGAAAGACCGATGAAGAAACCGCTGCTGCTCGTCCTGGTCTTCCTGTCGGAGGAACACCGCGCGCTCGTGTCCGAGCGCTTCGAGCTGATCTATGCGCCCAACGAGGGCCTGGGCAAGGACCGCTCCAACGGCCAGGCCCAGATCGCCACCCGCGGGCAGGACATCCGCGTGGTGCTCACCAACGGCACCAATGGCCTGCTGGCCGAGGAGATCGACGCCCTGCCCCACCTGGAGCTGATCTGCACCGTGGGCGTGGGCTTCGAGAACGTGGCCCGGGAACGGGCGCGCGAGCGCGGCATCCCGGTGTGCAACGCCGCCGGCACCAACGACGACGCGGTGGCCGACCATGCGATGGCGATCCTGCTGGCGGCCATCCGCCGCCTGCCGTTCCTGAACAGCGGCGTGCGGCACGGCCTGTGGCGCGACGACATCCCGCGGCCGCCGCACGTGTCGGGCCGCAGGATGGGCATCTTCGGCCTGGGCAACATCGGCAGGAAGGTGGCGAAGCGCGCCCAGGGCTTCGACATGGAGATCGGCTACCACAGCCGCACGCGCCGCGACGAGACCGGCTTCCGCTGGTTCGACGACATCCTGGGCCTGGCCGAGTGGTGCGATTTCCTCGTGGTGTGCGCGCCCGGCGGAAAGGCCACGTACCACATCGTCAACGAGCAGGTGCTGAACGCGCTGGGCCCGCAAGGCGTGGTGGTGAACGTCGCGCGCGGCACGCTGGTCGACACCGACGCGGTGGCCGCCGCGCTGCGCGACAAGCGCATCTGGGCGGCCGCGCTCGACGTGTACGAAGGCGAGCCGACGCCGCCCAAGGCGCTGCTCGAGTTCGACAACGCCATCCTCACGCCGCACATCGGCGGCATCTCGCCGCAGGCGATCCATGCCTCGGTCGTGCGCTTCCTCGAGAACGCCGAGGCGCATTACGGGGGCCGCCCGCTGCTCACACCCGTCAACTGATCCCATGTCCTACGGCAACCTGATCGCCGGCCAGTGGGTGGCCGGCGAGCGATTCGGCCTGAATCGCAATCCCTCCAACCCCGCCGACGTGATCGGCGAGTACGCGCAGGCGGACGTCGAGCAGCTGAACGCCGCCGTCGCCGCCGCGCAGGCCGCTTTCCCCGCCTGGTCCACCGGCAGCGTGCAGGCGCGCGCCGATGCGCTGGACAAGATCGGCACCGAGATCCTGGCGCGCCGCGAGGAGCTGGGCGCCCTGCTGGCCCGCGAGGAAGGCAAGACCCGGCCCGAGGCGATCGGCGAGGCCACCCGCGCCGGCCACATCTTCAAGTTCTTCGCCGGCGAGTGCGTGCGCCTGTCGGGCGAGACGCTGCCTTCGGTGCGGCCCGGCGTCGGCGTGGAGATCACGCGCGAGCCGATCGGCGTGGTGGGCCTCATCACGCCCTGGAACTTCCCGATCGCGATCCCGGCCTGGAAGATCGCGCCCGCGCTCGCCTTCGGCAACTGCGTGGTGCTCAAGCCCGCCGACCTGGTGCCCGGCTCCGCGTGGGCCCTGGCCGAGATCATCCACCGCAGCGGCGTCCCCGCCGGCGTGTTCAACCTGGTGATGGGCCGCGGCAGCGTGATCGGCGATCCGCTCGTCACGCATCCCGGCATCGCCGCGGTCAGCTTCACCGGCTCGGTGGACGTGGGCCGGCGCATCGGGCTGCAGTGCGTGCAGCACGGCAAGAAGGTGCAGCTGGAGATGGGCGGCAAGAACCCGCAGGTGGTGCTGGACGACGCCGACCTGGCGCAGGCGGTGGAGCTGTGCGCGCAGAGCGCGTTCTTCTCCACCGGCCAGCGCTGCACGGCGTCCAGCCGCCTCATCGTGACGGCCGGCATCCATGACAGGTTCATCGCCGCGCTGAAGGCGCGCATGGCCACGCTGAAGGTCGGCGACGCGCTGGCCGCCGGCACCGACATCGGCCCGGCCGTGAGCGCATCGCAGCTGGAGCAGGACCTGGAGTACGTGCGCATCGCGAAGGAAGAAGGCGCGGTGCTGGCCTTCGGCGGTGATCGCGCGGCCTGCCACACGGGCAGCGGCCACGAGGGCTACTTCGTCACGCCGACGCTCCTGACCGACAGCACGCCCGCGATGCGCATCAACCGCGAGGAGGTGTTCGGCCCGGTCGCCAGCGTGATCCGCGTGCGCGACTACGAGGAAGCGCTGGCGGTGGCCAACGACACCGAGTTCGGCCTCTCGGCCGGCATCGCCACCACCAGCCTCAAACACGCGACGCACTTCAAGCGCCACGCGCAGGCCGGCATGGTGATGGTGAACCTGCCGACCGCGGGCGTGGACTACCACGTGCCGTTCGGCGGCCGCAAAGGCTCGAGCTACGGACCGCGCGAACAGGGCCGCTACGCGCAGGAGTTCTTCACCACCGTGAAGACCGCCTACACGCTGGCCTGATGGGCCACGCGGGGACCATCGCGCTCGTTCCGCCGCCGGCCACGCCGGCGTCGGTGTACCGCGCCTTCCTGGACGCGCTGGCGGCCGACGGATTCGCCGGGGAGATCAGCGGCCGCTACGCCGACCGCACGGTGCTCTCCACCGACAACTCGATCTACCAGCGGCTGCCGCAGGCCGTGGTGTTCCCGCGCGATGCGCAGGACGTGCAGCGGCTCGCGCGCCTGGCCGCGCAGCCCGCCTGGCGGCGCGTGACGCTGACCGCGCGCGGCGGCGGCACGGGCACCAACGGCCAGTCGCTCGCCGACGGCATCGTGGTGGACCTGTCGCGGCACATGAACGGCATCCTGTCCATCGACGTGGAAGGTCGGCGCGTGCGCGTGCAGGCCGGCGTGGTGAAGGACCAGCTGAACGCGGCGCTGGCGCCGCACGGCCTGTTCTTCGCGCCGGAGCTGTCCACCAGCAACCGCGCCACCGTCGGCGGGATGATCAACACCGACGCCAGCGGCCAGGGCAGCTGCACCTACGGCAAGACCCGCGACCACGTGCTGGCGCTCGATTGCGTGCTGCTGGGCGGCGAGCGGTTCGAGAGCCGGTCGCTTTCGCCGGGCGAGCTGGCGGAAGCGCTGGCGCGGCCGGGCGCGATCGGCGACGCGTACCGCGCCGCGGAGGACATCGCGCGGACGCAAGGCGCGCTGATCGAGGAGCGCTTTCCCAGGCTCAATCGCTGCCTGACCGGCTACGACCTGGCGCACCTACAGGAGCCGGAGGGCCGCTTCAACCTGAACAGCGTTCTCTGCGGCGCGGAAGGTTCGCTCGGCTTCATCGTGGAAGCCGAGCTGAACGTGCTGCCGATCCCCAAGTACTCGGCGCTGGTGAACGTCCGCTACGCCGGCTTCATGGACGCGCTGCGCGACGCCCGCGCGCTGATGGCGCACCGGCCGCTGTCGATCGAGACGGTGGACTCCAAGGTGCTGCTGCTGGCGATGCAGGACATCGTGTGGACTTCGGTGGCGCCGTACTTCCCGCGCGCCGAAGGCGAGCCGGAGACGCGCGGCATCAACCTGGTCGAGTTCTGCGGCGACGACCCGGCCGAGGTGGACGAGCGCGTGGCCGCCTTCGCGCGGCACCTGCGCGAGGACCACAGCGTCGAGCGCCTGGGCCACACCATCGCGGCGGGCCAGGAAGCCGTCGAGCAGGTCTACACCATGCGCAAGCGCGCGGTCGGGCTGCTGGGCAACGTGCAGGGCGAGGTGCGGCCGCAGCCTTTCGTGGAGGACACCGCGGTGCCGCCGGAGAAGCTGCCGGAGTACATCGCCGAGTTCCGCGCGCTGCTGGACCGCTGCGGCGTCGCCTACGGCATGTTCGGCCACGTCGACGCCGGCGTGCTGCACGTGCGGCCCGCGCTGGACCTGAAGAATCCCGCGCAGGTGCCCCTGGTGCGCACCATCTCCGACGGCGTCGCCGAGCTCACGCACAAGTACGGCGGCCTGCTGTGGGGCGAGCACGGCAAGGGCGTTCGCTCGGAGTACGCGCCAAAATTCTTCGGGCCGCTCTATCCCGCCCTGCAGCAACTGAAGGCGGCCTTCGATCCGCACAACCAGCTGAACCCCGGGAAGATCGCCACGCCGGCAAGTACGCCGGACGCTCGGCTGCTGAAGATCGACGAGGTGCCGCTGCGCGGCGCGGCCGACCGCCAGATCGACGAGCGCGTGTGGCAAAGCTGGGGCAGCGCGATGCACTGCAACGGCAACGGCGCCTGCTACAACTTCGACCCCGACGATGCGATGTGTCCTTCGTGGAAGGGCACGCGCGAGCGCCGGCATTCCCCCAAGGGACGCGCTTCGCTGATGCGCGAGTGGCTGCGCCTGCAGGGCGCCGCGGGCGCCGACGTGCTGGCCGCGGCACCGGGCGGCGCGATCGCCTTCCTTCGCACCCTGCCCGCACGCTGGCGCAACACGCGCTCGGGCGCGGACGACTTCTCGCACGAGGTGTACGAGGCGATGGCGGGCTGCCTGTCGTGCAAGTCGTGCGCCGGCCAGTGCCCGGTGAAGGTGAGCGTGCCGGAATTCCGCTCGCGCTTCCTGGAGCTCTATCACCGGCGCTACCTGCGGCCGCTGAAGGACTACCTGATCGGCTCGCTGGAATTCACGATTCCCCACCTGGCGCGCGCGCCGGGTGTCTACAACGCGCTGATGGCCGCGCCCTGGATGCGCGGGCTGCTGGAGCGCGCCGCCGGCATGGTCGACAGCCCGCTGCTGGCGCGCTTCGATCTCGAGGCGACGCTCGAGCGCCTGGGCGTGCGGACCGCGACACCGCAACTGCTGGCGCGCCTGGACTCCCAGCAGCGCGAACGCAGCGTGGTGCTGGTGCAGGACGCGTTCACGCGCTGGTTCGAGACGCCGGTGTGGGCCGCCTTCGTCGAACTGGCGGTGCGCACCGGCCACACGGTGTACGTCGCGCCCTTCCGCCCCAACGGCAAGCCGCTGAACGTGCAGGGCTTCCTCGCGCCCTTCGAGCGCGCGGCGCGGCGCAACGCCGAACTGCTGCGGTCGCTCGCCGCCGCCGGCATCCCGCTCGTGGGCCTGGACCCGGCAATGACGCTCACCTACCGGCAGGAGTACCGCAAGCTCACCGGCCTGGAGGACACGCCCGACGTGCTGCTGCCGCAGGAGTGGCTGCTGCGCGCGCTGCCGGAGCGCCAGGCGAGCGGCGCGGCCTATCGCCTGCTCGCGCACTGCACCGAGAAGACCACCGTGCCCGCGAGCGTGGCGCAGTGGCGGCGCGTGTTCGAGCGCGCGGGCCTGGCGCTGGCGCCGCAGGCCAGCGGCTGCTGCGGCATGTCGGGGACCTACGGCCACGAGTCGCGCAACGTCGACACCTCCAGGCTGATCTTCGAGCAGTCGTGGGGACCGCTGCTGGACGCGGGCGGCTCCGAGCTGCTGGCCACGGGCTATTCCTGCCGCAGCCAGGCCGAGCGCCGGCGCGGCAGGCGGCTGCGGCATCCGGTCGAAGTGCTCCTCGAGGCCTTGCGGTAGCGAATGGTCAGTACTGGAACGACTGGATACGCGGCCTTCACCCGTTCTCAGGATGGCGGCGTCCCTTCGTAAACCGGAAACTGGATCCAAGGCCTGAGAGCGGGCCGTCAGGTGAGGGAGGTGATCCATGGACCCTTCGTATTCCCGTCCCGGCACGGAGTCGCGACATGGAAACGGACGGCGAAGCCCGTGCCCGGCGCATCCCTGCTGACGTCCCGGTGGACGCCATCCGGCTGGCGATGAACATCGCCCAGTCCGAATGCGTCTGCATGCTGCACCTCAGCGTCTGCCTGCTGACGGACACGGGCGAACGGGCCGGCTTCCAGCCGTTCCTGTACGAGTCGGAACTGTCGGCCTGATGGCCTAAGGCCCTTCGCCGGTCAACGCCTGCCAGCGCGTCGTCCCCAGCCAGTCGCGCAGGGCCGCCGCGCCGCGGGGCGTGACGTCCAGGGCGCGGGAGCCGGACTTGCGCAGCAGCCATCCTTGCTGGAGGCAGTGCGTGCAGAGCAATGCCCCCAGCTGGCCGGCCAGGTGCATGCGGCGCTCGCCCCAATCCAGGCAGGGGCGGCAGGCCGGGCGCTTGCCGGAGCCTTCCTGCAGGGCATCGAAGGCCAGGCCCAGGCGCGCCAACGCCGCGGCGGCCCGCTCCGTCACCTGCGCGGTGTCGTCTTCGATCACCACCGCACCGTCTTCCACCAGCCGCTGCGCGCAGGCGACGGCGATCCGGCCGGCCAGGTGGTCGTAGCAGGTGCGGGCCAGCCGCATCTGCGCATCGCGCGGTCCCGTCACCACCTTGCGTGGCGAGGGCGCGGTCGCGGCAGCCAGCTGCATGATGCCCTCCAGCACGCGAGCCACCTCGGCGGACGCGATGCGGTGGTAGCGGTGCCGGCCCTGCCGCTCGACCCGCAGCAGGCCCCCATCGACCAGCAGCGCCAGGTGGCGGCTGGCCGTGGCCGCGCCGATGTGCCCCGCGGTGGCCAGCTCGGCGGCGGTGAGCGCCCGGCCGTCCATCAGCGCCAGCAGCATGCCGGTGCGCGCCGGCTCGCCCACGAGCGCGGCGATGCGGGCGACCTGGTTGGTGTTCATTCGGCCAGTGTGCCGCAGCGCGCGAGCGCGACACTTCGTTCCGATGCGAAGCGTCGCGCGCTCCAGCCGCGCACCATGGGGCCTCCACCACGTCGAGACGAAAGGAGCCGCGCCATGCTCACCTGCTTCATCCGCTACCAGATCGATCCCTTCCAGCGCGAGGCTTTCCGCGAGTACGCCCAAGAGTGGGGCCGCATCATCCCGCGCTGCGGCGGGCGCCTGCTGGGCTACCACCTGCCGCATGAAGGGACGAACGATGTCGCGTGGGGGATCATCGGCTTCGACAGCCTGGCCGCCTACGAGGCCTACCGCGCCCGCCTGAAGGCCGATCCGGCCGGGAGGGAGAACTTCCAGCAGGCCCAGCGCCGGCGGTTCATCCTGCGCGAGGAGCGCAGCTTCTGCGAGCTGGTGGAGGGCACGCTCGGCCTGGAGAGCGCACGCTGACTACCGCGTAGTTGGGAGCGACAGTGGTACAACCAGTTCACCGAGTGGGTATCGACCCACCCTCGAGTTCGGGTTGCTGCGCTCTGCGCCTGAGGCACGGCGCCGTCGGAGCACGTTCACCGGACCTTCCCCAGAAAGGAGCCCACGTGCGCACTACATCGGTTGCATTGGTCCTATGGGCTGTCCTGCATCTGCTCGGCTGTTCGGGGATGACTTATTCGGCCCGCAGCGGGCCCTGCGCCGTCGAGAACAGCGAGCAGTGCCAGGTGGAGCGCTCTTCGAAAGTTCCGCCATAGCACGCCACCGCTAACCCGCGAGCCGCGAAGCCGCCTGCTTCAGCGCCGCGGCGAACTCCTGCGCCGCCGGCTTGGACTGCGCGCCACGGCGGGTGACGAGGAACAGGTCCAGGTGCACCGCCGGCTCGACCAGCATCGCCACCGAGAGGTCGTGCCGCAGGCACTCCTCGAGCGCGAAGGACGGCAGGACCGCGTGGCCCAGCCCGGCCTGCACCATCGCGATCAGCGTGCCCAGCAGGTTCATCACCGGCCGCTCGTCGTGCGCGCGGCCCACCCGGGCCAGATGCGTTTCGATCAGCGCCTGGATCGGGTTGTCCGGCGGCAGGCTGACCAGCGGCAGTCCGGCCAGGCTGCTCCACGGCCGGCTCGGCCCCAGGCCGTGCGGGCCGCTGGCGGGCGGGCTGATCCTCATCAGGCGGAACTTGCACAGCGGCTGGCGCAGCAGGCCCACCGCGGGCTTGACGAAGAAGCCCAGGCCGATGTCGGCCTCGCCCTCCAGCACCCGCTGGCGCACGGTCCCGACGTCCACGTCGGCCAGGTGCACGCGCACCTGCGGATGGGTGGCGGCGAAGTCGCGCACGACGCGCGGGAGCAGGCTGGCCGAGACCATCGGCGTGGCCGCCACGTCCAGGCGCGAACGCACCGCCGCCTCCGTGCCGCCGATCACGCCGGCCAGCGCGCGCAGTTCCTCGACGATGCGCTCGGCCACGGGCTGGAGCCGGCGGCCGGCGTCGGTCAGCGTGACCGAACGGGTGGTCCGGTCGAACAGCCTCGCGCCGACCTGTTCCTCCAGCTCCTTGACCAGCATGCTCATGCCCGAGGGCGACAGCGAGACACGCTCGGCCGCCTTGGCGAAGCTCTGCAGGCGCCCGATCTCCAGGAAGGCGAGCAGCTGCCGGCTGCTGACATTGATCAGGCGTTTTGACGAATTCATCAGAATGTTCCGTTTGATTCATGTCAAGGAACGGACTCCAATTGTCGATTACCCCGCAATCGGAGACACGCGACATGAGCAAGAACAGCCCGTTCCCGTCCGCCACCCTTCGCCGCCGCCAGCTCGTGATGGGCGGCCTGGTCGCCGCGGCCGCGCCCTGGGTCCGCGCCCAGGGCAGCGGCAGCGACACGGCCCCCGTCCGGCTGGTCGTGCCCTTCACGCCCGGCACCGGCATCGACCTGATCGCGCGCCAGATCGGACCGGCGCTGTCCGAACGCCTCAAGCGCCCCTTCTTCGTGGAGAACAAGGCCGGTGCGTCCGGCAACATCGGCACGCAGGATGTCGTGCGCGCCAACCCGGACGGCACCACCCTGCTGGTGAGCGTCAACACGCTCGTGATGAACATGGGCCTGTACCCCAAGCTGGGCTTCAACCCGCTGACGGACCTGGCGCCGGTCAGCCTCACCAGCTGGGGCCAGTTGCTGCTGGTGGCGAATCCCGGCACCGGCATCGACTCGCTGAAGGCGCTGGTCGAGCGTGCCAAGGCCAAGCCGGGCGCGCTGAACTACGGCTCGCCCGGCGCGGGCACGCCGCACCACCTGGCGATGGAGCTGCTGAAGAACCGCGCCAGGCTGTCGCTGACGCACATCAGCTACCGCGGCACCGCGCCGGCGGTGACGGACCTGCTGGGCGGCCAGATCGACGTGATGTTCCTGCCGATCCACGTCGCGCTGCAGCACGTCAAGCTGGGCAAGCTCAAGGCGCTGGCCATCAGCTCGGACAAGGCCAGCCCCCTGCTGCCGGACGTGCCGCCGCTGAGCAGCCTGAACGTGGGCAACCTGAACGTCGACATGTGGTACGGCGTGCTGGCGCCCGCGGGCACGCCGCGTCCCGTCATCGACCGGCTGAACAGGGAACTGCGCGAGGTGCTGGCGCTGCCGGCCGTCGCCAAGGCGTTCGAGACCCAGGGCATGACGCCGGCCCACAGCACGCCGGAAGAGTTCCAGAAGCTCATGGCCGCCGACGCCAAGCGCTGGGCGGACCTGATCAAGGCCCAGGGCATCACCGCGGAGTAAGCGACGAATGAGCATCGACAAGACCAGCGCCGGCCCGCACGACGCCGAGGTGGTGATCGTCGGCGGCGGCCCCGTGGGCATGGGCCTGGCCATCGAGCTGGGGCAGCGCGGCATCCGCACGATCGTGGTGGAGCGCTATCCGACGCCCCAGCCCATCCCCAAGGGCCAGAACCTGACCCAGCGGACGATGGAGCACTTCCACTTCTGGGGCGCGGAAAAGGAACTGCGGGCGGCCCGCACCATCCCGCCCGAGTACGGCATCGGCGGCCTGACCGCGCACGGCACGCTGCTGGGCCCGCACTCCTACGACTGGCTGCAGCGCGACCTCGTGAAGCAGTACTACTTCACCGCCAACGAGCGGTTGCCGCAGTACGCCACCGAGGCGGTGCTGCGCAAGCGCGTGGCCGAACTGCCTTCGGTGCAGGCGCTGTACGGCTGGGACGCGCAGGGCGTGGCGCAGGACGCGGATGGCGTGACGATCACGATCGCGGAGCGCGGCGGCGAGGGCCGACGCGAGCTGCGCGCCGCCTTCGCGGTGGGCTGCGACGGCAGCCGTTCGGTGGTGCGCGAGCAGGCCGGCATCACCCAGACGCGCACCGACCACGACCGCATGATGGTCCTGCTGGTGTTCAAGTCGCACGGGCTGCACAAGCTGCTGGAGCGCTACCCCGGCAAGTCGTACTACAACGTGCTGCAACCCGAGCTGAAGGGCTACTGGAAGTTCTTCGGCCGCGTGGACCTGGGCAGCACCTGGTTCTTCCACGCGCCGGTGCCGCCCGGCACGACCCGGGACAACTTCGACTTCGCCGCCTACCTGCACGAAGCCGTGGGCGAGACCTTCGACGTCGACTTCGAGCACATCGGGTTCTGGGACCTGCGCTTCATGCTCGCGGACAGCTACCGCAAGGGCCGCGTGTTCGTCGCGGGCGATGCGGCGCACAGCCATCCGCCCTACGGCGGCTATGGCGTGAACTCCGGCCTGGAGGATGCACGCAACCTCGGATGGAAGCTGGCGGCCACCCTGCAGGGCTGGGGCGGCGAGCGCCTGCTGGACTCCTACGACGCGGAGCGGCGGCCGGTGTTCCAGTCCACGATCAGCGACTTCATCGCCAGGTCGATCGAGACCGACCACCAGTTCCTGGAAGCCCATGACCCCCAGCGCGATCGCGCGGCTTTCGAACAGGCCTGGCAGGCGCGCGCCAAGGGCGCGGTCGGCGAAGTCCATGCCTTCGAGCCCCACTACGAAGGATCGACGGTGGTCGCGGGTGCCGAAGGCGCGGTGAGCAGCGCCAAGGGCTCGCACCGGTTCGAGGCCCGGCCCGGCCACCACCTGGCGCCGGCGGAGCTGGCTTCCGGCCGGAACGTGTTCGAGGCCCTGGGCCCGGGCTTCACGCTGCTGGCGTTCGGA
This sequence comes from Pseudomonadota bacterium, assembly GCA_023387335.1. Taxonomy (GTDB): domain Bacteria; phylum Pseudomonadota; class Gammaproteobacteria; order Burkholderiales; family Burkholderiaceae_C; genus Ramlibacter. Next base: position 51,522 of record JAEWIF010000055.1, read on the forward strand.
GCACGGCCGGACGCGGTGCAGGCCTTCCGCGAGGCCGCCGCGGCGCAGTCGCTGCCGTTGACCGTGGTCGAGGACCCGGGCACGGGCGAGACCGCGCGCTACGAGGCCCGGCTGGTGCTGGTGCGTCCGGATCAGTTCGTCGCCTGGGCGAGCCTTCAGGCGGACGTCTCTCGGCAAGAGGCGCTCGGCGTGGTGCGGCTCATGCAGGGGCGCTAGCCTTCGAAGCTCCTGCTGGTTTTCCATGGGCCTGCGCCGGCGAGGCGTCTGACAGAATCGGCCGCCGTTCGGGCGGCCTTTTCTCATCAAGAACAGCCCTCGGTCGACCTTCCAGACCCGCAGGAGAACTTCCCAATGACCCTTTCCCGCCGCACTTTCGTCCAAACCGGTTCGGCCGCGGCCCTGCTCGCCGCGGTCGGCCGCGATGCTTTCGCCCAAGCCGGCATGGTGGACAACCTGAAGATCATCACCGGCTTCGCCGCGGGCGGCACGTCCGACACCACGTGCCGCCGGGTGGCGCAGGCGCTGACCGGCAGCTTCGCGCGCACCGCCGTGGTGGAGAACCGCACCGGCGCCGGTGGCCAGATCGCCATCCAGGCGGTCAAGGCGCTGCCGCCGGACGGGAGCACGCTGCTGCAGTCGCCCACGTCGATGTTCACGATCTACCCGCACATCTACAAGCGCCTGCCGTACGACCCGGTGGCGGACGTGACGCCCGTGTCGCTGGCCTGCGTGTTCGACTTCGGCCTGGCCATCGGACCGATGGTCCCCGCGAACGTGACGGACGTGAAGTCGTTCATCGCCTGGGCCAAGGCCAACCCGCAGCAGGCCAACTACGGTTCGCCGGCCGCCGGCTCCACGCCGCACTTCATTCCCGCGCTGATGGGCGTGACGCAGCACGTGGACATCAAGCACGCCCCGTACCGCGGCACGCAGCCGGCCATGCAGGACCTGCTGGGCGGCCAGATCGCGGCGGTGAGCGGCCCGATCGGCGACATCACCCAGCACCTGGCCAGCGGCAAGGTGCGCATCCTGGCCACCTCGGGTGCCAGGCGCAACCGCTTCGCGCCCAACGTGCCGACCTACACCGAACAGGGCTTCGCCGAGCTGCAGCACAGCGAGTGGTTCGGATTCTTCCTGCCGCCCAAGGCCGCGCCCGAGCTGGTCGGCCGCCTGAACGCCGCGCTGAAGACCGCGCTGGCCTCGAAGGACGTGGTGGACGGCCTGGCCACGTTCGGCCTGGAAGCGATGTCCAGCTCGCCGGCGGAGTTCGCCGACCTGCTGGTCAAGGACCGCGCGAAGTGGGCGCCGATCGTCAAGCAGGTCGGCTTCACCGCGGACACCTGAGCATCGCGGACGATCAGGTCCTTCTTCTCGAGAACGCCTCCAGCTCCGGAGCAGCCACGGTCCTGCGCGGGGGCGTGGCTGCCTGCTCGATGCGCTGGCGCTTGAATGGGCATCGCAGTTTCGGATTGCGGGCGGATGCGCGCCGTGCCGCACATCGCGCGGCATCTCGCCGCTCGGGCTCGCTCGCCTCCCAGGTCTTCCATCCCCACGTCACGCCCACCATGAGACAAACCGGCAGGAAGGAGCCGCCCGACAGCACGGACACGGCGGCGCACGCGTTACCGGCGGCGCTCCCCTGCCAACCAGCCGCGGCCAACGCATACGCACGAGGACGCTCCGCCTCGGGCAGGCTCTCGGCATGCTGGAAGGTCGCAGCCTTCAACGCCGCGCCGAGTACGGGCAGCATCGGGCTCAGCGGAGCGCCGGCGGCGATGACGGCCACCGACGACACGCCGTCGGCGACGGCCCCGGCCCGCGCCTGCGCCTTCGCCTGTTGGGCTTGAGCCGCACCAAGCGCAGCAATCAGGGCCCCGGCCACGAACAGCTTGCGGTACTCCACCAACATGGTGACGCGCAGTAGAGCACCGTGCACTCGGCGCAGCGCCAACGTTGGTCAGCGCGGAAAGACCGGCCGTCGCGCTCTTGTGTTCGGATGTGAAGGGTGAGCGCACGCTCCTGACGCGCGCTTTAGGGACAAACCCGCGATCACGTCGACGCAAGCTGCCCGCCCGACGCATGATCAGCAGCGGCAGGCGTCGTTTGCAAGTTTCTTCCGCCTGGCCATTGAGCCCTCTGGCAAACATCCAGAGGGCCTTTTTTTGGGCGCTGTGACCGCCGGCGGCACAGCCCACGGGTGTCACGCCTCTTCCAGCAGCTGGCCAATCCTGCTCGCCAGCGCAGCGGTCTCGAACGGCTTGACCAGAACGTGCATGCCGGGATCGAGCAGGCCGTTGCCCACCGCGGCCTTGTCCGCGTAGCCCGTGATGAACAGCACCTTCAACTGCGGGCGAGCCGTGCGGGCCGCGTCAGCGACCTGGCGTCCGTTCATGCCGCCGGGCAGGCCGACGTCGGTGACGAGCAGGTCGATGCGCTCGGACGCTTGCAGCAGCTTCAGCCCCGAGGGGCCGTCCGCCGCCTGAAGCACGCGGTAGCCGGCCAACTCCAGCGCCTCGCCCACCACCACGCGTATCGCCTCCTCGTCGTCGATCAGCAGGATCACGGCGCCCTCGCCAGGCACGATCTCCTCCTGCGTCCGCTTCTCCGGCGCATCCGGGTCGCCGGCATGGCGGGGGAAGTACAGGACCATGGTGGTGCCCTCTCCCACCCGCGAAGCCACGCGCACCTGCCCGCCGGACTGCCGCACGAAGCCGTAGACCATCGAAAGCCCCAGGCCGGTTCCCTGGCCGAGCGGCTTGGTGGTGAAGAACGGATCGAAAGCGCGCGCGATCACCTCCGGCGGCATGCCGCAACCCGTGTCCGACACGCCCACGCAGAGGTAGTCGCCGGGGGCCAGGTCCAGCTCGCCGGCCTCGCGCTCGACCACCCGCCGGTTGCCGGTCACGATCGTCAGGCGGCCGCCGTCGGGCTGCATGGCGTCGCGCGCATTGATGCACAGGTTGACCAGGGCGTTCTCCAGTTGGGAGGCGTCCAGGTACGCGGGCCACAGCGCCGGGTCGTGTTCGACGGCGACGACCACGGAAGGCCCGACGGTCGTTCGCACCAGATCCAGCACTTCGGCAACCAGACGGTTCACGTCCACCGGCCGCGGATCCAGCGTCTGCCGGCGCGAGAAGGCCAGCAGCCGCTGGGTGAGCGTCGCGCCGCGACGCACCGACGACTGCGCCATCGCGATGTACTTGCTCAGCGTGTCCGCCTGTCCCAGCGCGGCGCGGCGCGCGACCATCTCCAGGTTCAGCGAGATGCCGTTGAGCAGGTTGTTGAAGTCGTGCGCGATGCCGCCGGTGAGCTGGCCCACCGCCTCCATCTTCTGCGCCTGCCGCAGCGCCTCCTGGGCGGCCAGGAGTTCCTGCTCGCGCGCGACGTAGGAACTGAGGTCGCGGCCGATGGCGATGAAGTTCAGGCCGTCGGGTTCGGGCGAGACGGTCCAGCCGATGCGCTTCCACTGGCCGCTGCGGGTCAGGATGCGGTTCTCGAAGCGCGTGGGCTGGCCGGTGCGCCCCATCGCGCCCAGCGCTTCGACGGTGACGCCCGAGTCCTCGGGGTGCATGAAGTCCACGTACGGACGCGACAGCAGCTCCTGCTGCGAGAACCCCAGCACTTCCGTCCAGGCGGGGTTCACCGCCGTCATCATCCCCTCGTAGTTCGCGCGCGCCAGCATGTCTTCCGACAGCGCCCACAGGTGCGCGCGTTCCTCGACCGCCGCCCGCTCCGACGTGATGTCGCGCGCCGAGCAGTGGTACCTCGCGCCCTCCTGCACCCCGACCCAGGAGAGCCACCGGTAGCGGCCGTCCTTGCAGCGGTAGCGGTTCTCGAAGCGCAGCACCGGATGGCCCGCGCGCAGCAGCAGGAACTGCTCCAGCGTGGGAGGGCGGTCGTCCGGGTGCAAGAAGGCCGGGAATGCGTGGCCCAGCAGGTCTTCCCGGGTCCAGCCGAGCGTCGCGCTCCACGCGGGATTGACATCCTCGAAGACCCCTTCGCCGTCGATCACGGCCATGAGTTCCGGCGTCACCGTCCAGGTGGGGTTGGCTGCCTGGCCCGGCCGGGAGACGTCGTGAGTCATGCGCCGCCGATTCTAGGAGGCCACTATTGTTCAGCTGGAGTTCAGCGCTCGCAGCGAGCGCCCCCGCGTGGGTCTATTTCACCCCGCGCGGGCCGTCCAATATCTCGTTCAAGAGCGCATCGGCTTCTTGCCTGAGCTTCGCGGCGGCGTTGGATTTCGCGACCCGTTCCGGGGTGCTCCAGACCCGTATCAGTTCGGTCTATTCCATCGTGCCGCCGGCCGATCGCGTGAACGGCTCCCGCAGCGCCACAATCCGGCGATGCCCCTCAAAGTCGGCGACCTTGCCCGGTCCACCGGTCTCACCGTCCGCACCCTCCACCACTACGACGACATCGGCCTCCTCAAGCCCTCCGGCCGGTCCGACTCCGGCTACCGCCTCTACTCCGAAGCCGACGTCGCCCGCCTGCACGCCATCGAGGCGCTGCGGCACCTGGGCCTGGCCCTCGCCGAGATCGGGCCTCTCCTCGATGGGAGCGAAGCTGCCCCGCAACGCGTCATCGAGCAGCAGATGCACGCGTTGGACCACCAGATCCGCCAGGCCACCGAGCTGCGCGAGCGGCTGGCTCTGATGCACGGCCTGCTCCGCAAGGGCGGCAGCCCGAGCATGGACGACTGGGTGCAGACGCTTTCGATGATGACCACATTCGGCCGCTACTTCGAGGCGGGCGAGCTGAAGCAGATCCTCCGCGCCTATGCCGGCATCGAGCAGGACTGGCTGCAGCTGCAGGCGGAGGTACGGCGCTACATGGACATGGGCGGCGGCATCGATACGTGGGAGTGCCAGGTGCTCACCCGCCGCTGGACGATGCTGATGGTGCGCTGGATGGGCGGCGACTACGCGCTCATGGATCGCTGGGGCGCCATGTTCCGGCAGGAGTCGAAGGTGCGCGGGCAAGGCGGAGCGCCGCCGACGGACATGATGGAGTTCATGGAGTCGGCCATCCAGCTGCGCGTGCGGTTGATGCAGGAGCACTGCGGCGACGTGGAATTCCGCCTGCCTCCCATGCCGGACACCGAGGCGCAGGCGATCGAGGCCGAGGGCCAGGCCTTGCTGCGGGCGGGCGAGCCGCGCGACGGCGCGAAGGCGCGGGCGCTGCGCAAGCGCTGGGCGGCGTGGCTGGACAAGACCTGCGGCGGCAACGGCGCGCTGCGCGCCAGGCTCGCCACCCTCCACCTCGGGCACCCCCTGCTGCTGGCGGGCCTGCCGCTGCGGCGCGAAGTGCGCGAATTCCTGTCGCCCGTCGATGAAAGTGCTTGACCCTCACGTAGCGTGAGCCCGCACAGTCGGCCCTGTTCCAGAGGACCGACATGACAACAAGAAGAGACCCGGCCGCCCGCGCGGCCCTTTTCCAGGACCGCAACTTCCGCTGGTTGATGGCCGGCAGCGCCATCTCGCTGCTCGGCGACCAGTTCACGCTGCTCGCGCTGCCGTGGCTGTTGCTGCGCCTGACCGGCGACACCGTGGCGCTGGGTACCGTGCTGGCGCTGGTGGGCATCCCGCGCGCCGTCTTCATCCTGGTGGGCGGCGCGGTGGTCGACCGCTTCTCGCCGCAGCGCGTGCTGATGCTCACCAAGCACGTCAACACCGTGCTGCTCGCGCTGCTGGCGCTGGGCGTGTGGCGAGGCGCGCTGACGCTGCCCGCGATCTACGCGCTGTCGCTGGCGCTGGGCATCAGCAGCGCCTTCAGCATCCCGTCCGGCACGTCGATCCTGCCGCACGCCTTGCCGCCCGCGCAGCTGGGCGCCGCCAACGGGGTGATGATGGGACTGCGCCAACTGAGCATGTTCGTCGGGCCGCTCGCGGCGGGCGTGCTGATCGCGCTGTTCGGCGACGGCTCGGGCGGCGTGCAGGACGCAGGCGGCGTCGCGGTGGCCTTCGCGTTCGACGCCGCCAGCTTCGCGCTCTCCGCCTGGACGCTCGCCCAGGTGAAGATGCGCGCCCTCCCGCCGGACACCACTCGGCACGCGTCGATCTGGGCCTCGGTCGCCAGCGGCGTGCGGCACGTCGGGGGCGATGCGCAGCTGCGCACGCTCTACCTCTATTGGGGCGCGGTCGCCGTGCTGGTGCTGGGCCCGCTCCACATCGCGCTGCCGGTGCTGGCGGAAAGCCGGCCCGGCCTCGGCGCTTCGGCCCTCGGGTTGATGCTGGGCGCGCACGGCGCCGGCACCTTGCTGGGCATGGTGATGTCCGGCATGCGGCCGGGGCTGCGCATCGGCACGCTGGGCACGAGCGTGCTGCTGGCCGACATCGCCATCGGGCTGCTGTTCGTGCCCATGGGAGGCATCACCGCCGCCTGGCAAGGCGCCGCGCTGATGGTGGGGGTGGGCGTGCTCGGCGGCTTCATGCAGGTGGCCGTGTTCACCTGGGTGCAGAAGCGTGTCCCGCCGGCGATGCTGGGCCGGTCGATGAGCCTGTTCATGTTCATCTTCATGGGGCTCGTGCCCGTGGCTTCGGCGGCGGCGGGGTGGCTGCTGCGGGTGGTGTCGCTGCCGCAATTGTTCGCGGGGTCGGGGTTGCTGTTGGTCGCGGCGGCGGTGCTGGCTTGGGTGGGGACGCCGATTCGCAGGGTGGACGAGGCGGTGGTGGGCGGGGGCACGTGAGCCGTGGGTGACAATCAAGCGGTTCGTCCGCAGAAGGATCCATGACCAAGCTGATCGCCACCCACAGCGGCACTTTCCACGCGGACGACGTGTTCGGCGTGGCCGTCCTGGCCACGGTGTTCCCGGACCACGTGATCATCCGGACCCGCAGCGCCGAAGAGATCGCTCGTGCCGATTTCGCGGTCGACGTCGGAGGGACCTGGGATCCGGCGGCCGGGCGTTTCGATCACCACCAGCGGGGGTTCGAAGGCACGCGCACGCGCGCGCACGGCGACACTGGATGCGAACCGGCGGAGAAGTACGCCAGTGCCGGCCTCGTCTGGCGCGAGTACGGCGCTGCCTGCGTGCAGCGCCTGGCGAACGCCCTGGGCCATTCAGTGCCCCCCGAAGTCGCCGCGCGGATCGCCGCGGACGCCGATGCGTCGCTGGTGCGGTACCTGGACCTGGTCGACAACGGCGCGGCCGAAGTCGCGCCCGGCATCTTCGGGTTGTCGAGCCAGGTGTCGCTCCTGAACAGTACCTGGCTGGAGGAGGAGGCCCTGGACGCGGACGCCGTGGCCAGGCTGCAGCTGGAGCGCTTCCACGAGGCCATGTCCGTCGTCGATCGAACCTTGCGCCGTTTCGTCCTGCGCGCGGTCGGGCAGGTCCGGGCTGCCGAGACCGTGCGAACGTCCGGGCGGCTGCTGCAAGGGCGGGTGCTCCTCCTCGCGAATGGCGGGATGCCCTGGACGCGCATCGTGCTGCCGGAAATGCCCGACGTGCTCCTGGTGATCTATCCCGAGACCGGGCGGACCCAGTACCAGATCCGGACCGTTCCGGCGGCGGAAGGATCGTTCGCCTCGCGCATGGACCTGCCGGGCGAGTGGGCCGGCCTGCGCGACGAGGAGCTCGCGTCGGTCACCGGCGTGCCCGATGCGGTCTTCTGCCACTCGAACCTGTTCATCGCGGGCGCGCGCACCCTTGAAGGTGCGCTGCGGATGGCCGAACTTGCGCTCCACGCGCCCCGCGCGTAGCGATCGAGGTGATCCTCAGGTCCGGTCCGCGCGAAGCGAGATGCTTTTCACCCCGAACTTCTTCGTCGCGCCCTGCGCGTTCTCGGACAGGAAACGGTACTGGTCGTTCTCCTGCTCGGCCACGATACGCAGCCCGGCCGATTCGATCGCGTCCTTGTAGCGACCCAGTTGCCACGCCCCGCCGATGCACGCAGCCCAGAGCGTCGTGTTGCAGGTGATGTTCTCGGGCAACTGCACGTCGGTCACGATGTCGGCGATCGCCACCTTGCCGCCGGGGCGCAGCAGCCGGGCGATCTCGCGGAACACCCGCGGCTTGTCGACGGCCAGGTTGATCACGCCGTTGCTGATCACCACGTCGAAGCTGCCGTCCTCGAAGGGCGCGGCGTCGATGCAGCCCTTCACGTACGTGATGTTGCGCACGTCCTGCCGCCGGCGCAGGCCTTCGGCCTTCGCACGCTGCGAGGCGGTCATGTCCAGGCCGATCACCGACCCGGTGGGCCCCACGAGCAGGCTGGCGATGAAGGTATCCATGCCCGAGCCGCTGCCCAGGTCGAGCACGCGCGCGCCCTCGATGTCGTCCAGCAGGTGGAAGTAGTAGCCCACGCCCGCGAACGAGTCGATCGCCTCGGCCGGAATGCGATCGAGATCCGCCGCGCGGTAGCCCAGCCGCAGCGCGAGCGCGCAGCCCATCTCGAAGTGGAATTCGCCGTGCGGGTTCTCCGCCACGTCGCGGTACATCGCCTGGACCTTGCCCTCCAGCTCGGCGCGATCGACCGGGGCAGCCATGATCAGAAGCTCAGGCTCGCGGCACCGCGCAGGAACCGCTCGTGGATCACGCTCGCGCCCGAGATCGTCACGCCTTCGACGAAGTCGGACTGTTCGTAGCCGCGCGACTTCACGCAGGGCGTGCAGGCGTACAGCGTGCCGCCGCGCGAGACGAAATCGCGCACGAGGTTCGCAAGCGGGTCGAGGGGCGCCACATGCGTCATGTCCGATCCCCTCCTGCGCACGATGTCGACGCCGGCGCTCGTGAGGAACACCGCGACCTTCAGGCCGGCCGTGATCCCGCCGTTGGCGATCGTGAAGCCCACCGAGGACAGTTCGTGGTCGATGCCGTGGGTGACGACGACGACCAGTTCTTTCTGCTCAGCCATGACGCATCTCCTTGGATAGAAATTGGAGCAGGCCCCCTTGCGAATGCCATGCCAGCGGATTCCGGCAGCGGCTTCCCTCGGGAGACGACCCGTCGCCTGCATGATTCGACGGCTGGGTATGCCCAGGACCGCATGGGTGCCATGTCCTTTCGGACATGAACCGGGTGGCATCCCGCCCTGCTAACCGGTAGACTTTTTCAAGCGAGGGCCCCATGGACGTCGATCTCGAACTGCAGTTCGGCCCCGGCATGCGCGTTCAGCGCCTGGCCGAGGGGGCATTCCTGATCGCGGCGATCTTCACGCGTGACGTGCACTTCGCTTACTTCACGTTCGCATCGACGCTCCTGCAGACGATGTCGCCGCGTTGGGCGCTCGTCGCCCAGGTGGTCGCGCGGTTCAGGCGCTTTTCCGGGCGCCACCGCATCGGCGACCTCTACTTCGACCTCGAAGGCTCGCGCGGCGCATGCGCGATCTCGCTGGCCGTGCAGGCCGTGGCGCTGGCGCTCATCGCCGGCGGCTACTCGACGGCGGGTCTGGTGCTGCTCACGCTGCCCACCGCATCGTTCCTGATCGCGCCCACGCTCGGCTTCTGCGCGGGCTGCTGGTTCTACGTGCTCGGGCGAGACTGGCTCGTGGACCGCCGCTGGGTAAGGAGAGGTTTCGATGACCACCGCGACATCACCGTCGACGACGGCTCCCCGCACGATCAACGCGAACTGCGTCCTACGGCGCAACGTTGAGACGCAGCCCTACGGGCGCTGCAGCGTATGCGAGTTGCAACTGAAGGACTGCCATGCCTGGCGGTCGAACGGCATGAGCTTCGCACTCGTCGCGCTCGCTCTGTCGTTGCTGCTCGTGCCGGCCGGGTGGCCGCAGCGGATCGTGGTGATCGTCCTGCTCGGCGTGATCCTGTACCAGGGCCTGGACAACCACAAGCGGACCGACGAGCTCATCTACGGCGCGCACCGAATCATGGCGCTGGCGCAGGAGCTGCGCGGCAAGCAGCTCGTGATCGAGGACCAGAACGCCAACCTCGCCGCGCAGGTGGAGGAGCGCACCGCCGAACTGCGCGAGAGCAACCTGCGGCTGGCCGCTGCCAACCTCGAGCTGCTCGAACTGGACAAGCTGCGGTCCGCCGTCCTGTCCAACGTCTCGCACGAACTGCGAACGCCGCTCACCGGCATCCTCGGTTCGGCGCAGAACCTGCGGGATGGCGTGGTGGGCGGTCTCACGCGGGAGCAGCAGGAGTACGTGCGCATGATCGAGAAGGACAGCGGACGCCTGATCCGCGTGGTCAACGAGCTGCTCGAGTGGGGCCGGCTGCAATCGGGCCACTACCGCCTGCAGCGAGAGCCGGTTGCGATCCGGCCGCTGCTGGACGACGTCTTCATGCTCGTTCGGCCGGCGGCCGAGCGCAAGGGCGTGGACTTGCAGCACGAGCCCATCGAGGCCGCGCGGATCGGGGCCGACGCCGACAAGCTCAAGCAGATCCTGATCAACCTCGTGGACAACGCCGTCAAGTTCACTCCTGCGGGCTCTCGCGTCCGTGTACGGGTACACGGCGACGCCTCCGGACTCCAGGTCGAAGTCGCCGACGAGGGGCCCGGCATTCCACCCGAAGACCTGCCGCACTTGTTCGCGCGCTTCTATCGCGGGCACAACGCGCAGGCCGCGGCCGGCACCGGACTGGGCCTGGCCATTGCCCAGAACCTCGCGCGCCTGCACGGCGGCGACATCGCCGTGCGCTCGCAACCGGGCCAAGGCAGCACGTTCACGTTGCGCCTGCCCACGACGGCGGCGGCATGAACCGCATCGTCGTCGCCGATGACGATGCCGGCATCGGCCGCATCCTGGTCGATCGCCTGCGCGAATACGGTTACGACGCCGAGCACGTACGCGACGGCGTGGAGGCCCTGCACGCCGCGGAAGGCGCGGACCTCCTGCTGCTGGACCTGCAGATGCCGCGCCTGGACGGATTCGCCGTGCTGGACAGCCTGCGCTCCCAGCCGGCCGCGCCTTCGGTGGTGGTGATCACGGCCCACGGCGACATGGCGAAGGCGGTTCGCGCCATGCGTTCCGGAGCGTACGACTTCATCGCCAAGCCGTTCGACGCGTCGACGATCCAGCTGGTCGTGCAGCGTGCGCTCGAGGCGCGTCGCCTGAAGAAGCAGGTGACCAGCCTGCGCCAGGAAATCGGCCGCAAGCACCTGTGGGTGCGCGGGAACGATCCGGCCATGGCGCGCGTCGCCGAAACGGTGGAGCGCGTCGCGCCGAGCAACGCCACCGTGCTTCTGCTCGGCGAGACCGGCACGGGCAAGGAAGTCGTCGCGCGGGCGCTGCACATGCACAGCAACCGGCGCGAGGAGCCGTTCGTGGCGGTGAATTGCGCGAATCTCAAGGGCGAGTTGCTGGAGAGCGAGCTCTTCGGGCATGAGCGCGGCGCCTTCACCGGCGCGGACCGGGCGCGCGGCGGCCGCGTGGAAGCCGCGCGGGGCGGCACGCTCTTCCTCGACGAGATCGGGGAGCTGCCGCCCGGCCTGCAGGCCAAGCTGCTTCGCCTGCTGCAGGAGAAGGAATACGAGCGCCTGGGCAGCGACCGCACGCAGCGGGCCGACGTGCGCGTGGTCGCGGCGACCCATCGCGACCTGCAGCAGGCCATCCGCGAGGGTGAGTTCCGCGAAGACCTCTACTATCGCCTGAAGGTGATCAGCCTCACGATCCCGCCGCTGCGCGAGCGGGGCGCCGACATCCTGCCCCTGGCCGAGTGGCTGCTCGGCAAGCACGCGAGCGAAGCCGGCCGGGTTCCACCCCGGCTCTCGGACGACGTGCGTGAGGCGCTGCTCGGGTACGCCTGGCCGGGCAACGTGCGAGAGCTGTCGAACGTGATGGAGCGTTGCGTGCTGCTCGCGGGCGACACGGTCTCCTCCTGCGACCTTCCGGAGGAGTTCCTTGCGAGCGAGGCCCGGCCCGAGGCCGTGCGGCATGTCGACGACCTGTTTTCGTTGCGCTATGGCGAAGCGGTGGCGGCGGCCCGGCGCCTCATCGTGATCCGGGCCCTGGAGCAAAGCGGTGGTCACCAGACGCGCGCCGCCGAACGGCTGGGAGTGACGCAGCCGTACCTTTCCCGGCTGGTCAAGCAACTCGGCATCCGCCGCGACGAAGGCTGACCCTCGCACGACCCGGGACCTCAACCGCGTTCCGCGGGTGGTCGCGTCCCGACACGGGCCATCCCGTCCACGCGGATCAGGTGCCGCAGTTCATCGGCCCTCGACGCTTCCTCGGCGATGACGTCGTCCAACGCCTTGATCGTCTTCCAGGTGGCGCCCAGGCGCTGCTCGTCCGCCCGCATCGCACTTCGGAGCCGACGCAGATCGTCCAGGTACTCGAGCATGTGAATCCACTCGTCGAGCAGTTCCGTCTTGTTCCTGCCTGTCCAGATCGTCATGGCCGCCTCCGCTGCGTGGCCCAACAAGAACGCTGGCGTTCACCGACTCATCCCGCCCGGAACGGACCCCCGGACGAAGTACCGCGCACGACCCGCCTGCCGTTGCCGTCGCGGCTCTCGATCAGGCTCAGCATGTCCCGCTCCCAGGACTGCATCGGCCGGCCGAGCTCGCCTGCCGCCAGATTCGGCAGGCAGCGCAGGCACCGCACGCCCCACGGAGTCTTGTGGATGCACGCGGGCCGCTGCGCCCAGTCCGAGCCGGGCGGGCGCCACTGTTCGGCGTCCTGCCTCATGGCCGGAAGTCGATCTCGCTGGCCTCGACGCTGCCGCCGGCGGTGAGTTGCCCCCGCACCCGGACGGTCGCACCGTTCACGAGGTTGGCGGCGACGGTCCCGTCCTTCTCCTCGGTCAGGCCCGGCGTGGAGTGGAAGGTGATGCCCCGCACGACGAAGGTCCCGGCCGCAAGGTTCACGGAGGACACCGTTCCCTGCGCATCCACCCGCGAATCGCCGCCGCCGTCGTCGAGTTCGATCTTGCGCGCCACCAGGACGTTGTCGACGATCGCGCCCTCGACCTCCACGCGCAGGCCGACCGGCAGCGTGGTGCCGGCGGGCAGGCGGGACACGTCGACCGCCACGCCGTTGACGCTGAAGCCGGCGCCGCTCTGCAGCAGGACGCCTTCCACCTCGGACTCGTCGCAATCGTCGATGCGCGGGCGCGATTCGATGCGCGTGACGGGCCATTCGCCGCCGGCGTTGCGCGTGATGCCCGAGCGCACGCGAACGAACTGCCCCTCGGCAAGGTTCGCGGCCGGCAGGCGGTCGGCGGCGGTTCCCGCGTAGTTGAACGTGGCGCCGCCCACCTGGAAGGTCCTGGCCGCGGTGTCCAGCCCGCTCACGAAGCCGCGCACCTTGAACTCGCTCGCGGCGTCTTCGCGCTCGATCCGCGACGCGGTCACCACGCCGCCGGCACCAACAAAGCCCGAGACCTCGAGCACCTGGCCCACCGTGATGGCCGCGAACGAGGTGCCCTCGAAGACGGTGGCGGCGTCCACCTTCACCGTCTGGCCGAATACCACCAGCGTGTCCGGGGCGGTCCTGGATTCGACCGGTCCCTTGATCTGGCTTTCCACGGTGATGGTGGAAGCCGTGGCCGTGGGCAGCGCGCCGGCGGTGGCGGGACTGATGCCGCCGCCGCGCACGCTGACCACCATGCCCAGGCGCAGGTCCTGCGTGGCCAGCACCTTGTCGCCGTCCTCGTCCACGATGCGCGCCACGTTGTCCTCATAGCGCACGCCGTTGACGATGACGGAGCCGAAGCCGGTGATGCGGCCGGTGGAGAACGATCCGGTTCCGCCGGTGTCGACGCCGGCCACTGTCGCACCGCCTCCGCCCCCGCCGCCGCACGACGGGAGAACGACGCCGCCGGCCGAGGCGAGCAGCGTGAGGAGGACCAACCGCCGCGGAACGCGGGGCGAGTCGGCCGGGATGATCGTCTGCCTGGACATGCTATTGCTCCTTCGGAGGCGTGACAGGGGGTGGGGCCGGCTGTTCGGCCGGCGCTGACATAGGACCGGTGTAGGCGAAGAATCCGATGCGCACGCGCTGGTCCGCCGTGCGATCAGCAGCCTTGTCGGCATCCACCAGTGCCTGCAGTGCGGGCGCGACGGCGTGCAGAAGGCGCTGCCACTCGGCGCTGACGAGCGCCCGCACTTCGGCGAGCGAGTCCTGCGAGAGTTCGTCGGCGAAGAGGGCCTGCTCGAACTGGCGGCTGCCGTCGGCAAGCACGTTCTCGACCGCCGCGCGAAGATGGTCGCCGACGTTCGCGCCGAGGAAGGCGAGCATGCGGTCCACGTCCGCCCGCGGCACGAAGGCCTTGTCCACCAGGTGCACGCGGTTCACCTCGTCGACACGGGCGAGTCCCAGGCGGGTGAGCTCCTCCAGCAGCGTGCGCGGATGGACGTCGCGCGTGATCGACTGCGCCAGCGCCTCGAAGCTCGGGGCCGGCCCGCTCACCGGGAGCGCAAGCGGAGCTCCGTCGGCGTCGCGCAGCGCCGGGTCGGTGAGCCAGCGCGTGAAGGCCTGGGTCGGCGGCGACGGCCGCGCAGGCGGCGCGCCGTCGTCGCCCTTCTGCATCAGCCGCGTCACCTCCCGGCGGTTCAGGCCCGTCGTTGCGCTGATCCGGCTGACGGCCCTGCCCGCCGCCACGCCGGGATGGACATCGCGCGCCGCCTCGACGTAGCTCTGCTTGAGCAACTCGACGACTTCGGCATAGGGAACACCCCGGCCGACGGCGAGCCGGGCCAACGGGCGAAGCACCGCCTGGCACGCCTCGACCAATCCCTGCCCGCTGAGCGGCGCGGCCCCGAAGGGCGCTGTCGAGGTGGCGGAGGAGCTCGCAGCTCCGCTGTCGAGCGAGGGGGTGTGGAGTTGCATGGGCCAGGCAGAGCGTCTGGCCGCAGTCTAAATGTGCAAATCACACAGTCAAGTAGAAATGTGCAACTTGCACAGAAATCTTGTGGCGGGCAGCGCAGGAGGGCGGCGGCAACGGAACTCGCCGGAAGACCTACCGACCCGCCCCCACCCCGGGGAACACCTTGCGCTGCCAGGTCTTTTCCTGCAGGCCTCGCGGGGCATCCGTCTCGATCGAAGACTGCGCCAGGTCGACATCCCGGCCGCCGCAGAAGGCGATCGCCAGCGAACGCATCTCGCGCTCGCTCGTGAGTTGCGGGTTCCAGCGGATGCGGATCGTGTCGTTGCTGGCGTACATGATCTCGGCCTTGCCGCCTCGGTCGATTGGAGTGCTGGCGCATCCCGCGAGTGCCGCAGCCAGCAGCACCGAGCTGAGCTTTGACATGCAAGGTCCTCCGGACGCGATCATTCTGTCGCTGGCGCCGCGTCGTTAGCAAGCGTCGCGCCGCAGCCCACTCTGGCTGCGGAACCGTCGTGGCTGCCCGGCAGGCCGGGATCAGCGTGGGTAAACTGAAAAGCGATGAAGCGGCTAAGCGTTCTGGTGGCAGATGACAACAGCGATGCGGCGGACACGCTAGCGCTTCTGATCGAGCTTGCGGGTCACGACGTCACGGTGAGATACGACGGATGTGCCGCTCTTGCCGCTGCCGAGTCCACGCATTTCGACGCGGCGATCCTGGATCTCGCCATGCCGCTTCTTGATGGGTACGAATGCGGACGGCAGATCAAGCTGAAGTCCCCTCGAACGACGCTCATCGCCCTGTCGGGCCATGCTGCGCTGGCCCACCGCTATCTCACGCGCGACGCAGGATTCACGTTCCACTACGCGAAGCCCCTCGACGGTGGTGACCTCGAGCAGCTGCTGTCCCGCCTTGGAGACGGGGCCTGATCGCACCGCCAATCCGAAGCCAGAGGCGGCAGGTCCTTCAGCGCCAGAGGAGCACGGCCGCGATCGCAAGCCAGCCCAGCGCGAAGTTGATGCGCACGAACAGCGCGACCTGACCCGCGCGACTCGCACCCTCCGTCCAGTCCGAGGCGGACACCGCGCGATGCAGCCGGCGATAGGGAGCCGCCACGATGTGCGCGAACAGCAGCATCATCACCACGCCGATACCGGCCATCGCGTGCCACCCGCGGGGCATGCCCTGCGCTCCGGCCGAGGCCATCAGCGCACCGCCGGTGAGCAGCAGCAGGACGATCGAGAGGCCCGCCACCCAGAAGAAGCGGCGCAGCACGTCCGCCAGCAGCCGCAATCGCTCGGGCGCCTGCAGCGTCGCGGCGGCGCCGGGACGCAGCGCCAGCAGCATGAAGCCCATGCCGCCCATCCAGAAGATCGCGCCGGCCAGATGGAAGAAGAGAAGGAAATTGCGCATTCGTGCCCGTGGTTCGTGGAGCCGCCATTGTGCTCATGGGCGGATGGTGACCATGCATCGCGGCGAGCCAAGCCCGCGCACGGCCCTACCGGCCGAGGCGCCCTAGGACTTTTCCTAAGCTTCCTCAGACTTCCGCCCCCTCCCATTTCGGAGCGGGCCTAGGGTGCATCTGATCCGGCGCCGATGGCGTGTCAGGGCAGCGCGTGGGACAGTCCGTGCATCAAGAGAGCACGCACGATGAAGACCGAACCCTCCGCCCTCACAGGCCCCTTGCGCAGAAAGCTGGGCACCACCTGCGCCGCACTTCCCGCACTCGCACTGTCCCTTCCTGCGCAGGCGCACGTGAAATGGTTTGCGCCGTACATCGTCGAGGCGCCGCCTCAGCGCTTCGAGCAGACCTTGACGGACCGCTGGTTCTGGACCGGCATCCTGCTGGTGCTCGCGTTCTTCCTTGCGACGCGTTGGATCGAGAAGACCCGGGTGGGCACGGCCATCCTGGCCGGCATGGACAAGGTCAGCGGTCCGCTGTGGTTGCGCCTCGATGACTTCATGCGCTTCGTGATCGCCGCTTTCTTCGTGGCGATCTTCGCCGTCGGCGGCGTCTACCTCACGCCGGACCTGCGCACGCCGCACGAATGGGTCTCGTGGATGCAGCTCGTCATCGCGGCGCTGGTTTTCTCGCGCCGGACCATGCCGTTCGCCGCGGCCGGCATCATCCTGCTGTGGGTGCTGGCCCTCACCGAGTACCAGCTCTTCCACCTGCTGGACTACCTTGCGCTCGGTGTTGCGGTCGCAGGCTACCTGGTGCTGGAGTCTTCCAGCCGCCCGGAGTGGCGCAAGTACCGCTTCGAGGTGCTGCGCTGGGGCGTAGCCATCGCGCTGATGTGGTCCAGCCTGGAGAAGTTCGCGTATCCGGACTGGTTCTATCCGCTCGTGGAGGAAAAGCCCTTCCTGACCTTCGGGATGCCGCGGGACATGTTCATCCCGATGGCGGGCGTGGCGGAGTTCACCATGGGCTTCGGATTGCTGTGGACCGCGCTGATCCGGCGCCTGTCCGCCCTCACTCTTTTTGTGATCTTCAACGCCGCCGTCTACCCCTTCGGCCGCATGGACCTGGTCGGGCACGCGCTGATCATGGCCGTGATCGTGGCGATCTTCGCGGACCCGACGCCGCAGCTGCGCTTCGCGATCCGCCGCCCGATGTGGACGATCCCGGCAACGCTGGTGGCGGCGATGATGGTCTTCTCCGGCAGCTACTGGGGGCTTCACGCGGTGCTGTACGGGCCTGGAAGCCAGGCGTCGGCAGTCGCGCCGCAACCGAGCACGCACTCCCCGGATCCGCAGCGCCCGCACGGCGGCGGCACGGTAGTTGCCGGCGCCGCCCAACCGCACACCGGCCATGCCACGGGTCCGCAGGACGGTCACCGCAGTGCGTACGCCGCCAGCATGGCGCGGATGCACAAGGAGATGGAGGCCGGCATGGCGGTGCCCGATGCCGACGTGGCTTTCGTGAAAAGCATGATCCCTCATCACCAGGGCGCCATCGACATGGCGCGCATCCAGCTGCAGTACGGCAGCGAGCCTGAAAACCGCAAGCTCGCCGAGCACATCATCGCCGAGCAGGAGCGAGAACTCGCCGCCATGAATGCGTGGCTGCGCCGGCGAGGGCTCTGACGTCGACGCGCGGGGCAGCGCGGAGCCGCTGTGCGTGCATGCGGTCCCCTCGCCCGCCGACCTGCCGGCCGCGGCGCGCGGAGTGGGCTAGCGGCGCGCCTCCCGCGGGCGGCCGTCGCCGCCCAGCCTGTCGCCTATGGCGCGCGCCACCTCGCGCAGAGCATCGCCGTCCGAATCCGCCAGGTCGGGACGCGCGCCGCGGCTGAAGCAGCACAGCGTGCCGTAGGTGCTCCCGTCCGGCAGCTTCACGGGGGCGCTCACGTAGCAGCCGATGCCCAGGCGTTCGGTGATCGGCAGCAACGCGGCCTGGTGCGCGCTGGCGCGGATGTCGCGGATCACCGGCGGCAGCCGGCCCTGCACCACGTACATGCAATAGGTGTCGAGCAGCGGGTCGGAACGGCCGACCTCCACGCCGGTACCCGGCTCGCGCGAGGTGCTGACCACGCGGAACACGCGCCGGTCGCCCACGAGCTGCGCGACGAACGCGACCTCCATGCCGAGCGTCTCGCGCACCTCTGCCAGGTGCGGCACCAGCCATTCGAAGCGCGCGTCGGTGCTGCCGGCGGTGGTGGCGAACGCGATGGAATGCGCGATCTCGGTGAGCCGGGTCGCGGCGGACGCGGGGAAGCCCATGGATGCAACTTACCCCCGCGCACGGCGGGCTGCAAGCCCGCCGCTGGTCGAGCTGGCGTGCGGGGGCCGCGGCCTAGCGCCGCGGCTCGGTCCGGCGCGCCTGCTGCACCACCTTCGAGATCGAGGAGACCACGCTCGACCATTCCTGCGCCGTGAGCAGCTGCGCGGTGTAGGAGCGGAGCGCCGTGTCCTCCTGGTCAAGCTGGCGCGTCATGAGCTCGCGATGCCGGCCGAGCAGCGCCGAGATCTCGCCGCGGTCGGGCTCGCCGCCCGCGGACAGCGCATCGAGCAGTGCGACGGCGAGCAGCAGGCATCGCTCGGACTCGTCGCTCTCGGCCTCGATCTCGTCGAGCAGCCGGTCGGCCTCGGCAAGCCGGCCTCGTACCGAGCCCAGCAGCACCACGCCCTTGGGCCGGTGCGTCTTCATCTCGAACTCCTGGAAGTCCTGCACGAGCGCGCGCAGCACCTCGAGCCCCGGTCCCGGCTGCCTCCAGGCCTCGCCCTCCAGTGCGCGCCGGATCGCGTCCAGCAACTGGCGCAACTGGTCGTGCTCTGCCTCGAGGATCCTCCAGGCGCTTCCGGATGCCAGCATTCGACGGCCTCCAGGAAAGTGGGCTGGGTGCATTCTGCTCCCGGGCGCGCCGGACGCCGGGGCGGGAGCGCCAACGCAATGCGGCGCCTGGCGCTGAGCTGCGGCGACCAGTCGTATCGCGCGGTCGTCGTCCAGGGTGGCCACAAGGTAAGCGCTCGGTGCACGTAGAGCACCTTCATGCTCTTCTCAACGGCCTCAATGGTCTCTTCCACGTACCACGTGCATTGCTCAACCCCAACTGGCTGCCCACGAAAGTGAACCGACGAGCAAGCTTGTAGGCGCTCAAGAGGTGAAGGACGTTACGGAGCCGTGCGGCCGGGTGAGTGACACGGCATGGCGATGGGTACTCCGCGATCTTCGAAGCAGCTCACCAGAGCTGTGCGGAACATCGCTATGCGGGAGAGTCGCTCGCCCGAAAATTTCACTGCCGGCCGGATGCCAAACGGTGCGGTCTGGGTGCGAGGCCCCTGGTCAACAGCAATCTACCCGCCCGACGGCTGGGTGGCCAAGTTCACCCGACACCTCGTTCTCGGACTCTTTGATCCACCGCCGGCGGCGGCGCGCAAAGGAGGCCCTCAGTCCTGACTGAAAACGCTCGTTCCGGTGGTAGTAAACGTCGCCCTTGAGGAATCGGGCCTGTCGTAGGAGTCTGTGAATGAGTAACTCAGAACCTGAGTGGCTCGCGCCGCTACTGCTTGAACTCATTGAGCGACGTACGTTCTGGCCGCCTCGCTTGCGCGCTTGAGCGCGCGCTGCAGTTCGATGTCAGGGTGAATCACCCTCACCACCGAGACGATTCGCCTTCCAGAGACGTACCAGCTCTACCGGATCGTCTGGCTGGGTTTCGAACAGGATGGCATCGCCGGGAAACACGACCCAGGGCTGCGCACTTCGGGTCCACTGGTGGGCAACAGGTTCAAGTCCGCACGGCTGATCCAGGGTTCCGGGTTGGACCACCACGATTGCCGCGAACTTGGCGGGTTCACCCCATAAACGAGTGCCACACGCCGCACACATGCGACCTGACTTCGTGCGTCCGTCGGGTAGGTGCGCGAAGTATGAGACAGGCTCGCCTTGGAGCAGTTCCAAGGAGGACCGTCGCACGAGCATCGAGAGCGCGAATGCACTTCCTGTTCGACGTTGGCAGTCGATGCAGTGACACGCATACACCGTCAGCGGCTCAGCCGACACGCGATACCTGATCGCACCGCACAGGCATTGACCGTCGTATGGCGCAGGCATTTCGGAATCTAGGCTTTGGCGTGCCGCTCGGTCACGCCTGCGGACCGTCGCCGCAGATACGATCAGCGATATGGGCCGCGTCCTCGCCCACACCGCAGAGGAAGGACGACTTGGCCTTGTGCAGCCACTGAAGCCCGACGAAATACAGGCCGGGCACCTCGGTGGCGCCGCGCCGCTGCCGCGGGCGGCCGTGCTCGTCGAAGACCGGGATCGCGATCCACCCGAAATCCAGCGCGTATCCGGTGGCCCAGATCACCGCGCCGACGCGCTCGTCACGCAGGTCGAGCGCTCGCGGCGACGCAACGTGCGCTTCTGCACCCGGCAGCTCGCCGGAGTTCGGCCCGGCAGTCACGTCGAGGCCGGTCCGCGCCACGTACGCATCGACCTCGGAAAGGAAGTCTCGAAAGTGCCGATCTCCGGCGCGCAGGGTTTCGTCCAGATCGTCCGCCCACGTGAGTGTGGCGCCGGCCACGGCGGTCAGATGTCCACACAGGCGCAAGCCGCGCGCGGCCGACTGCCGCAGGTCCACGTCGTATCCGCCCTTCACCCCCGTCACGAGCGGTGGTGCGGACCTCAGCGACGGGGGCATCTCGTCCGCCGTGCGGTCGAGCTCGCCCATCTCGCGTCGCCACCAGAACACGTCACGCCCACGGTAGCGACGCGGCACGCGCCGATGCCTTCCGACCGAAAGGAACGTGCGACGCCCCGCCTCGACGAGCTCGTCGGCGATCTGGCAGCCGGATGCGCCGGAGCCGATCACCACGACCGCTCCATCGGGCAAGTCCCGCGGACGACGGTAGTCCCGGGCATGCAGCTGGGCGACATCGGCCGGCAGCTCGCTCGACCAGCGCGGCAGCTGCGGGCGCTGGTACGGTCCGGCGGCCACGACCACATGCCGGGCTGCGAGGGGTCCGCCAGAAGTCGCGAGTTCGAAGCCGATGCCCGACGCGGCCCGGTGCAGCGACGTCACCTGCACGCCGCATCGGATCACCTCGGCGAGGCGACCGGCATATCGCTCGATGAAGCGGACGACCTCGTCACGCGGCGCGAAGCCGTCGGGTTCATCGCCTTCGTACACCTGGTCGGGCAGCGCAAGGCTCCAGTTGGGAAACTGGAAATGCAGCGAATCCCAGCGCTCCGAGCGCCAGCGCTCCGCAACGCGGGCGCGCTCGAGCACGAGGTGCTCGTGCCTTCGCTGCGCGAGGAAATGGCTGACGGCGAGGCCGGCCTGGCCGGCGCCGACGATGACCGTCTCGACATGTTCCACGAGCCCTCCACGGGTGAGGTCGATCGAGTGACATGGAACCACCTCCTGGGCCTGGGGACGCGCGATCCCGGGCGCCCAGGAACTCTTTACTGCTCGGCGACGATCCCCGCGTCCGCAGCGATCCTGGAGAACCGCGCCACTTCGCTGGCGATCAGGGTCGAGAGCTGGGCGGCGGGAAGGAAGGTCGGTTCTACGCCCGCGTCCAGAAGCTTCTGCCGCGTGTCAGTCGCCTCGAGCACCCGCTGCACATCCGCGTTCAGCTGTTCGAGAACAGACCGGGGCGTGCCGGCTGGGGCGCACAAGCCTGTCCATGTGGTGACCTCGTAGCCTTGTACGCCGGACTCGGCAAGGGTCGGCAGGTCCGGCAGGTGCTTGGAGCGCACACCGGCCGTAACGGCGAGCGCTCGCACCTTGCCGGCCTTGATGGCCGTCAGCGCAGTGGGCAGTCCGGTGATTGCCGCGGGAAGCTGGCCGGCGATGACGTCCGACAGCGCCAGCGATCCGCCCTTGAACGGCACGTGGACGATTTGGGTTTGCGTCATCGCCTTCAGCAGTTCCAGCGAGAAGTGCTGGGTCGATCCGATGCCGGCAGTGCCGACCGACAACTTGTTGGGATTCGCCTTGGCGTCGCCAAGGAACTCGCGAGCCGTCCTCAGGGGCGAGCTGGCCGGAACGATCAGGACATTCGGAGACGATCCGATCAAGGCCACGGTGGAGAAGTGTCGAAGCGGGTCATACGGCAGCTTCTTGTGCAGCGCCGGGTTCACCGCGTGCGTCGCGCTATTGCAGTTCAGCAACGTATAGCCGTCCGCAGGCGCCTTCGCCACATACTCGGTGCCGACGATGCCGCCCGCTCCCGCGCGGTTGTCGACCACGATCGGAGCGCCCCAGGTCTCCGCCAGCTTTGCAGTCACGATCCGAACAGGTACGTCGTTGTTGCCACCGGGTGCGAACGCAACGACCACTTTGACGGGTCTCTCCGGATAGCGCTGCTGCGCGAGAGTCGACGGGGAAGCGAGCGCCAGGGAAACCGCCAAGGCGGGGACGACGGCCCTGGCATGGCTGGGGAGGCGGCAACGCATGGCAGATCTCCTTGGGTTCGTGAGATCCATGGTGCTCCGGCGCGAGCCGGGGTGCAATCCTTCAGGTCTCGCGGCGAGGGTCGATCCCTGTTGACGCCCTTGTGACGCAGTGCTCTGGAGTTCCCGTCGTCAGACGGGGAACTCCTTGGCCGGCGGGGCGCATGTGTGGATCGTTCAGGCCCGACTGGGGCCCTGGGAAAGGGTGGAGGCACGCCGGCCTCCCCCTCCTCGCGCTTCTCTTTCCCCCTCATCGCCGATCGAGCCTTGGACCTCGATCGCCCTCCTGCTGCTGCTCTCTCACTTCCCCACTTCCCTTCCCTCGGTGCAGCGGGGGCAAGGTTCTCACTCGGGGAACGCCGACGCAATCGGAGATTGCGGCTCAGTCTCAAGGCAGCCACGGTAGCGCAATGTCGGCTTGTCCCAAAAGCCGCGACTGCCGACCAGCCGTTGCAAGCTGGCGGCGCATCGTCCCGGTGCGTATATTCGTAGAACAAGCGTGCCTCCTTATGGCCCACCAGCCCTGCCTTGGCAATCGGCGCCGGTTTCTCTCGGCTGGAGGGGTCGCGTTGGCAGCAATGGCAAGCGGCTTCCCGTTTGCGATCGCGGCTCGACCTGGCAATCCTTCGCGCGTCGGCTGGCTGGCCGGCAGCGCCGGCCCCCTGCCGACACCGGCGTACCTGGAGGCCCTGCGACAAGGGATGCACGAGCGCGGGTGGGTGGAGGGACGGAACCTGGTGCTGGACCTCCGATGGGGAGACCGCGACAACGCCGCCCGACTGACGGAAGAACTGTTGGCCTTGCAGCCCCAGGTGATCGTGGCGCAGGGCGCCATGGTGCTCGGGGCGCGCAACAGCCGCGGTGACGTTCCCATCGTGTTCGGCTTCAGCGGCGACCCCGTGGAAGCCCGCCTGGTCTCCAGCTTCGCCAGACCCGGGGGCCGCCTGACCGGCATCGCCATGCAAAGCCTCGAACTGGTCGGCAAGCGGCTCGAGGTCCTCAAGGAGATGATGCCGCGCCTGTCGCGCGTGGCCATCGTGGCCAATCCTGCCCATCCGGGCGAGCAGCTGGAACTGAGCGCATCGAATGCGGCCGCCGCGCCGCTCGGGCTGACCACGCAGTACCTGCCGGTCAGCTCCGCATCGGATTTCGATCGCGCCTTTCCCGCGATCCTGCGCGAACGCGCCGAGGCCATCGTGGCCTTTCCGGACGCGCTGGTCATGAGCCAGGCGCGCCGGATCGCCGAGTTCAGCCGCACGCACCGGCTGCCCGCCGTCTCCGGATGGTCGGAGTTCGCCGACGAGGGCAACCTGCTGACCTACGGTCCCAATCTGCGCCTCACCTGGAACCAGGCGGCCAGCTTCGTCGATCGCCTCTTGCGGGGCGCCCGGGCCGCCGACCTGCCGGTCGAGCAGCCTTCGAGCTTCGAACTGGTGATCAACCTGCGCGCCGCCGAGGCCTTGGGCATCGCCATTCCAAAGTTCGTGAGCGCGCGCGCCGAACGTTTCGTGCGCTGACGTCGACGCGCTCGGCAACGCGGCCCTGCTTCACATGGGCTCCAGTCCGGTCTTCCGAAGCGCGGGTGCGGCATCGCCGGCCGCCAGCGCCCGGATGAAGGCGCGGGCTGCTTCGGCCTGTGTCGCGCCGACATGCACGGCCGATGACCAGACGGTGTAGTTCTGCACTTCCGCCGGCAGCGGGCCCAGGTAGACGAACCCCTTTGCGTGCATCAGTTCGGTCACCTGCTGGAAGCCCAGGTCCGCTTCCCCGCGGGCGAGCATCTCGCCGATCTGCGCGCCCGAGGGCGGCTGCACGATCCTGCCCTTCAACTGCTGCGCGATCCCGAGCTGCTGGAACACCTGTTCCAGGTGGCGGCCGCTGGCGCCCGAGGAGATCGCGACGGACTGCGCGCCCAGCAGCGCGGCACGCAGGCCATCGACGGTCGACAGGTCCGGCCTCGGCAGGCCGGGGCGGGCCGCGACGCCGACCGCCGAACGGGAAAAGTCGATACGGCTCGCACCGTCAACCTTGCCGTCGTCGACCATCCGGCCGACGCTCGGGGCCGTGCTGACGACCACGTCGAACACCTCGCCTTCGGCGATGCGCCGGGTGATCGCCTCCGAGCCGCCCCAGGTGAACTTCACGGGCCGGCCGGTTTCCTTCTCGAACTTCGAGGCGATGTCGACCAATGCCTCCTTCACGGCATTGGGTGCCACGACGGCCAGCCCGGCGGCTTGGACGTGGGTGGCCAGGGCGATCAGCGCACCGGCGAATCCGGTTCGCAGGGCACCGGCGACGAAGGATCTGAACGCAACGTGCAGGGGACACGGATTGATGGACATGGCTCACCTCGCGAGTGAAGGGTCGGGCCTCCGTTGTCGACGGAAATGCCCTGGCCGGCCATCCTCCCTTGGTCGCTTGCGGCCGGTACCTCCGTATGGGGTTCGGCGAACCACGGCGATGCGGCACGTGCCGTATGCTGAGCAATCATGACGGATCCTGTCCGCGCGCAGCCCGCAACGGACCTTGCCGCCGGCGCGGCAAAGCCGCGACGATCCCTGCTGAAGAAGTACATCGCATCCTTCGTCGCGGTCGTGGGCATCCCGTTGGCGGGCTACACGGTGGTGGGCGTGTGGTTCGCGGCCGCGGAACACCGGGCGGCGCTGGCCGAACTCCAGCGCGTGCAGGCGGAATCTGCAGCGCTCCGCATCACCCAGTTCACCCGGGAGATCGAGGGACAGCTGCGCTGGATCGCCCATCTTTCCTGGACCGAAAACGACGCCGAGCAGTACCGCATGGAGGCGCTGCGCCTGTTGCGCCTGGCCCCGGCCATCGCCGACGTGACCATGATCGACGGCGCCGGACAGGAGCGCCTGTTCATGTCCCGCATGAGCATGGACCGCGTGGACACGCGTTCCGACCGATCCCGCGATCCTGCGGTGCTCGCCGCGGTGAAGAACGGCGTCTACTACAGCCCTGTCTACTTCCGCCGCGATTCCGAACCCTTCCTCACCGTCGCGCTGGCGGGCGCGCGCCAAGAGGGCGGGGTCGTGCTCGCCGAGGTCAACCTCAAGTACACGCGCGACGTCGTCACGGGCGTTCGCATCGGCCGGGACGGGCAGGCGTACGTCGTGGACCGGACGGGCCGGCTGATCGCCCATCCCGATGCGGGCCTGGTCTTGCGCAACACCGACCTGTCGGACGTCCTGCGCCTGATCGACGCCCAGCCGGAACGGTCCCCGCGCGCCGTCCAGGGCCTCGGGGGCGAGCCCGTGCTGGTGGCGCAGGCGGTGGCCGCGCCTCTGGGCTGGCGCGTGCTGGTCGCATTGCCGGTGCGCGAGGCCGAGGAGCCTTGGCGGCGGGCGCTGGTGCGCTCGCTGTGGATCGCGGCGCTCAGCCTCGCGGTGGCGCTCGGCTTCGCCCTGGTGTTCGCCTGGCGCATGGTGCGGCCCATCCGGCTGTTGACGGCGGGCGCTGCCCGCATCGCGTCGGGGCAGCTTGGTCACAGGATCGAGGTCGACACGGCCGACGAGATCCAGCAACTTGGCGACCAGTTCAACCGCATGGCCGGGCAACTGGAACGCTCGTACGCCACGCTGGAGCGCAAGGTGGGCGAGCGCACGCGGGAGCTGACCGAGGCGAACCGCGCCAAGTCACGCTTCGTCGCGGCAGCCAGCCACGACCTGCGGCAGCCTCTCCATGCGCTGAACCTGCTGGTGGGGCAATTGGGCAGCGAGACCTCCGCGGCCGAGCGCGACCGGCTGACGCGGCGCGTCGAGAGTTCCGTCGGCACGATCAACGCGCTGTTCGATGGCTTGCTCGACATTTCCAAGCTGGACGCCGGCGTGGTCGTCGTCAACATCGCCGACTTCCCGATCCAGGCCGTGCTGGACCGCGTCGAGGCCGCCTTCACCGACGATGCCCGAAGCAAGGGCCTGCGGCTGCGCGTTCGGCCGCACCCGGGCTGGGTGCGCAGCGACCCGGTGCTGCTCGAGCGGATCGTCTTCAACCTGGTCGGCAACGCACTGCGCTACACCCGACGCGGCGGCGTGCTGCTGGGTTGCCGCCGACGCCGCGGCAGCTTGCACGTGGAAGTCTGGGACACCGGCGTCGGCATCCCGTCTGACAAGCACGAGGCGATCTTCGGCGAGTTCTACCAACTGGCGCCCGCCGGGACGCTGCGGGGGGAAGGCCTGGGCCTGGGCCTGGCCATCGTCGCGCGCCTGTGCCGGTTGCTGGACCACCGGATCGATCTGGCCTCCACGCCGGGCGGTGGGTCGAGGTTCCGCGTCGGGCTGCTCGAGGCCGTTGCGCATGCCACCCCTGCCGCGGCGCCCATCGCATTCGATCCCGACGGCCCTCTCGGCGGCGCCCGCGTGCTGGTCATCGACAACGACGCGGAGGTCCTGGAGAGTACGGCAGGTCTGCTGCGCACCTGGCGATGCACCGTCACCACCGCGGCCTCCGTCGCTCAGGTCATCGGGTCGCCGAACGCAGCGGCGCCCGACCTGGTCATCACCGACGTGCACCTGGACGACGGGGAAGACGGCGTGGAAGGCGCGATGCGCCTCCGCCGCCATTTCGGCCGCGACCTGCCGGTGATCGCCGTATCGGGCGACGTCTCGCAAGCCACGCGCGACCGCGTGGCGGCGAGCGGCCTTCCTCTCCTGGAAAAACCGGTTGCCGCGCTGCGGCTTCGCACCCTGGCTACGCGCGTGCTGCGCGCGGCGGCTACCTGACCGGCGGCAGGACCCATCCCAGGCGCGTGACCTCGAGGACGGCCTCGGTGCGGCTGGTGACGTCCAGCGCCTTCAGGATCGCGGAGACGTGGTTCTTCACGGTCGGCTCCGCCAGGTCGAGGGCGCGGCAGATCAGCTTGTTGTTCTTGCCTTCCATCAGCAGGGCCAGCACGTCCAGCTGGCGGTCGGTCAGGCCGAGCGACTGCGGTGTCCGCGACTGCGGTGGGGCGGCCGGGGAGGCCTTCGCGGGCAGTCCCTGCAGTGCCGCGGGGGGCACGTAGACCCCGCCGGCCAGCACCAGCGCAAGCGCGCTCGACAGCACGTCCGTCGACTCCGACTTGGGGATGAAGCCCTGGGCGCCCAGTTCGAGCGCACGACGGATCGTGTCCTGGTCCCGTTCGCCGGAGAGCATGACCACCCCGACCGATGGATGCCGTTGCGCGATCGTCGTCAGCACCTGGAAGCCATCCTGGTCCGGCAGGTGCAGGTCGAGCAGCAGCAGGTCCACGTCGGGTTCCGCGTCCAGTGCGTGCAGCGCGGAAGCGCCGTCCGTGGCCTGCCGGATCAGCGCGCCGGGGCGCAGTCTGAGCAACACCGAATGGAGCGCATCGCGGATGAGTGCGTGGTCATCGACGATCAGGAACTTCATGGCCGACGGTGGGCGCGCCAATACTCGGTACGGTGGCTAGAGGGTACACGAGGGCCGCCGCGGCGTGGACGGTTCCGCTCGCCGAGGAGCGAGCCCCCCGGGACCCCTGAGACGGTCTGCTCAAGACAGCGCGTGCAGCGCCGCAACCTCAGCTTCCGCCCTTTCGAGCGCACCCTCTGTAGCCCATCCAGGAGGTGATGCAAAGTCCCGCAGTGGACCGCACGTCCGCAGTTCTGTCGGAGCCATGGCCCGCGGCTCTGCGTTGTTGTCTGCCGGAGTCGTCATGCGGACAATGTCTGAATTCCCGTGAAAGCCGTCGATCATGGCCGCGTACAGCCCCGAATCGGTCCTGCGCAACTACTTCCACGCGAAGGACGAGAACCGTCCCCACCTCCTGGACAGGGTCTTCGCCGACGATGCAGTCCTCACGACGGAGAGTGCGTCCAGCGCGATCGCGTTCCCGCAGCGGACGGTTGGCCGCGAAGCGATCGCGGAGGTCCTGGTCCGAGCTTTCGGGCGGACTTACGAGAACGTCTACAGCTACTACCTGGACCGGCCGGGTGCGTCTGGCTCGTTCGCGTGTGAGTGGATCGTCGGGATGACCGACAAGGAGACGCACAACGTGCGCTTGGGCTGCGGGCGCTACCGCTGGGACTTCCAGGCCAGGCCGCCTCGGCTCGCGCGTTCGCTTGCGATTCAGATCTCGGCCATGTGCGTGCTGCCGGCTTCCCGCGCTCGAGACGTCCGTGCACGGCTGGATCGCCTGGCGTATCCCTGGACGTCTCGAAGCGAAGTCCTTGCGGCGCTTCGAGGCGATCCCGAGCTTGAAGCCGTCATCCGTTCGCTCCCCAGACCACCGGCGCCTGCCTGACAGCACAGCACAGCACACACACCACAGCACGATGGTGTAAAGGCTACCCGCCAATGCATCGGCCCGGTTTTGATTGGCGAAGTTTCCGAGGTCGAGACCGGTGCGATCGAATTAGTGCGCGGGTCGAGGCGATGTCGTCGTCGCCGTCCGGCCTGATTCCCTACGTGCAGCCCGCCGCTTCTCCTACTCACCATATGGATTTGGCTGTCGGAACGGACGACCTAGGCCGGTAAGTCCCGATCTGAGGCGTGTGCGCTTCCGGCCACAAGCAGACATTGGCGCCGGCTCCAGACCACCCCTGGAGTGGGGGACCTGGGAGGGCCACCTCCCAAAACTGGAACGCTTCCTACAAGGCGCGCCCGTCGGACGTGGAACAGTGCCAGGCCTGTGCCCACCTACGACTACGCCTGCCCCCGCTGCGGCACGTTTGCCGAGCTGCGGCGCATCGCCGACCGCGATGGCGCGGCGTCCTGCCCGAAGTGCGGTGACGCCGCCACGCGCGTCGTCGCGGCCAGCCCGCACGTCGGCGGCATGGCCTCACTGCACGAGCGCGAGACAGGGGACGGGCGGTATGCGCGGATGCGGCACGCGGCCGGGTGCGGCTGCTGCATGTGAGCGCCAGTACGCGGCCGGCTGGCTCGGCAGGAATCCGACCGAAAAAACCGCGGTCCAGCACCGGCGCACGCGACCCGGGATGATCCGGAGGCCGGCCGGCGCTGCCGCTGCCGAACGCGCCTCGGGGCTGCGCCAGCCAATTCGCGCCCGCCCCTCCATCCATGAAGGCGATGCAGCAGGTACTGACGCTGGGCATCGACCGTCCGTTCATGATCGAGACACCGCTGATGTGGCTGGACAAGGCCGCCACATGGGAGCTGGCGCAGCGGCTGGGCGGCGATGCGCTGACGGACATCATCCGCGAGGACACGCACACCTGCTATCGCGGCGAGCGCGGCGAGATGCATCCGTGGGGGCACGGGTGCGGAACCTGCCCCGCCTGCGAACTGCGCGCGCGCGGCTACGCCGCCTGGCAGCAAGGCAGGTCGGCATGACGTACGCGGTCAAGGAGATCTTCTACACGCTGCAGGGCGAAGGCGGCAATGCGGGCCGCGCGGCGGTGTTCTGCCGCTTCGCGGGTTGCAACCTCTGGTCCGGGCGAGAGAGCGACCGCGCCGGCGCCCAGTGCCGCTTCTGCGACACCGATTTCGTGGGCACCGACGGCACCGGCGGCGGCAAGTTCACGGATGCCGACGCGCTGGCCGATGCGGTTGCCGAGCAGTGGCCCGCTGGCGTGCCGGGCAAGCCGCTGGTCGTGCTCACGGGGGGCGAACCCCTGCTGCAGGTCGACACCGCCCTGGTCGGCGCGCTGCATGCGCGCGGATTCGAGATCGCGGTGGAGACGAACGGGACGAGCGGGACGAAGGACGTCTTCCACCACCGCGTGCGACGACGTCCCACGCCCGGGCCTAGCCGCACGCACACAGACTCGCGTCCCTTCATCTGGAGTCGAAACATGCTGGCAATGAATTACCGTGGCCCCTACCGTGTCCGCGCGGCGCAGAAGGCCGAGCCCGAAATGGAGCACCCGGGGGACGCCATCGTGCGCGTCACCCGGTCCTGCATCTGCGGCTCGGACCTGCACCTCTACCACGGGCTGGTTCCGGACACGCGCGTCGGCATGACGTTCGGGCACGAATTCACCGGTGTCGTCGAAGAGGTCGGCTCTTCGGTGCAGAACCTGAAGAAAGGGGACCACGTGCTGGTCCCCTTCAACATCTTCTGCGGCTCGTGCTTCTTCTGCCAGAAGGAGCTTTACAGCAACTGCCACAACGTCAACCCGGAAGCCACCGCGGTCGGCGGCATCTACGGCTACTCGCACACGACCGGCGGCTACGACGGTGGCCAGGCCGAGTACGTGCGGGTGCCGATGGCGGACGTCGGCCCGACGGTACTCCCCGGCGACCTGCACGTCGAAGACGCCGTGCTGCTGACGGACGCCTGTCCGACGGGCTACCAGGCGGCGGAGATGGGCAGCATCGAGGAAGGCGACACTGTCGTGGTGTTCGGCGCCGGACCCGTCGGCTTGTTCGCGGCGAAGTCGGCCTGGCTCATGGGCGCGGGCCGCGTGATCGTCGTCGACCACATCGAGTACCGCCTGGACTTCGCCAGGCGCTGGGCGCAGTGCGAGGTCGTGAACTTCC
Source organism: Pseudomonadota bacterium (assembly GCA_023387335.1). Taxonomy (GTDB): domain Bacteria; phylum Pseudomonadota; class Gammaproteobacteria; order Burkholderiales; family Burkholderiaceae_C; genus Ramlibacter. Next base: position 82,607 of record JAEWIF010000055.1, read on the forward strand.
GCGAAGTGAAGGACATGGCCATCCACCTGAAGAAGATGACCGACTGGCTCGGCCCCGACGTCACCATCGATGCCGTCGGCTGCGAAGCGGCGGGCAGCGCCATGCAGCGCCTGACCGGCGTGATCCTGCCGCTGCAGGCCGGCGCGGCCACCGCGCTGCACTGGGCCATCAATTCGGTGCGCAAGGGCGGCACCGTATCGGTCGTGGGCGTGTACGGCCCGACCTTCAACGCCGTCCCGATCGGCAACGCGCTGAACAAGGGCCTGACGCTGCGCATGAACCAGGCGAGCGTCAAGCGCCACCTGCCGCGCCTGATCGAGCACATCCAGGCCGGTCGCCTGAAGCCCAGCGAGATCATCACGCACCGGTTCCCGCTCGAGGAAATCTCGGATGCGTATCACATCTTCTCGAGCAAGCTGGACGAATGCATCAAGCCGGTCCTGATCCCGCCGCGCGCGGCCCTGCATTGAGTCAAAGGAGCGCACACCATGGAAACTCTCGCAGACAGCCGCGTCACCCCCAGCAACCAGACCTCCAAGCCTTACGCCGAGAAGACCGATCCGCACGCCCGCCGCGCCCAGGCCGCCAACCGCACGCACATCCACGGCTGGGGCGCCGACCTCGAACGGGACAAGCGCCCCGCCGTGCCGATGGAGCGCACGCCGCCGCGCCTGGCGAACGTGCACTGGGAAGAGCCGGAGCAGCAGCACTCGCACGTGAAGGTCTACCACTCCGTCGAGCGGCCGGGGATCACTCCGGTGTACGGCACCAGCACTCCGCCGGCGGGCCTGTCCGGAAAGATGCGCGACGTGGCCTACAGGTACGCCGAGAACGACCTGCGGCACTGGCTGATCCTGCTGCTGGCCGATCGCGTGAACGTCGGTGAAGGCCTGCTGGAAGACCTCGCGCGCGGCCACCTTCCGAACATCTACCGCGAGATGGGCGGACCGGCGGAACT
>JAEWIF010000002.1 GCA_023387335.1 Pseudomonadota bacterium
TTCTTCCAGCGCTCCCACATCACTGCTTTCTGAGTCTCCGTGTACTTCGTTCTTGGTCTTCTCCGCATCCACACTCCTTCTGCTTTCGCAGAGTAGCGTGTTGCATTGACCGGTTGAATCCGCCACCCCTAGCGGACATCCGCGAGCCGCCCCACTGAACACCTCTTCGCCGCGGCCATTCACCGTGGATGAATCTGGCCCGTCGAAGCGCCATGGTTTGCTGCCGCAGCTTGGATCGCGTGCGCCGGCTCGGCCAAGACCGCGCAGCCGTTCTGCTCCAGCCAGAGCCTCTGTTCACCGGAGAGGAGTCCGCTGAGCACCAGCGGCGCCGCGCCAGGGGTGGCACGCAAATCGGCGATGCAGTCCCGAAGCATCGGCCACACCCCCGGCGCATTGCCGGCCGCCGCCAGGAACGCGACGACGTGGCGATAGCGGCCGCAGAGGGCTGCGTCTCGAAGGGCCTGCACCAAGACTGCCGGCTGGGAGAACACCTGCCCCGTGACGTCGATCGGGTTGTGGGTGGACGCGAACGGGATCGCCGCCTTCAGTCGGGCAGCCGCATCATCCGGCAGGGGCGGCAAGGTGAGTCCGAGTTCCTCCGCGCGATCGGCCATCATGATGCCCACTCCGCCGGAGATGCTCAGGATGGCGATAGGCGCGCCGTTCGCGGCGAGCGGCGCCTCTTCCTCGGCCGGGCCGCTGAACAGCTCCGCGATCGTGCGCGCGGTGCGGACGCCGCAGGCGTCGAACAGACGCCGGTACTCGGCCGGGTCTCCAGTGTCGCTGGCTGTATGCAGCTTCGCGGCACGCGTACCAGCCGCCGTGTGCCCCACCTTGGCGATCGTCACCGGTTTCCCGGCGGTGCGCGCCGCGAGCAGTGCTCGGCGCAGGCTCTCCAGGTCGCGCGCCCCTTCGAGGTAGGCGAGGATCCGCTCGCAGGCGGGGTCCGTCGCGAGCCAGGCGATCGCGTCGGCCACTTGCACTCCGGCTTCGTTCCCCGTGGTGATCCAGTGGCCGATGCCCACGCCGGCCTGCCGGGCGAGAGAGAAGGCATAGCCGCCGAACGCGCCGCTCTGGCTGACCAGGGCCACCGGACCGGCAGGGGGCGCGCCGCCCAGCACGACCGGCGAGAAGGTGGCGAACATGCGATCGTGCAGGTTCATTGCGCCCAGGCAGTTCGGGCCCAGCAGCGCGATGCCCGACTCGCGCGCGATGTCACCCAGGCGCCTTTGGAGCTGCGCGCCCTCCTCGGATACCTCGGCGAACCCCGAGGTGAACATCACCGCCGCCCGCGTACCGCATCGCGCCATCTGCTCCATGACGCCTTCGCATTCGCCGGCCGGCACCGCCACGACGGCGAGGTCCACCGGCGCGCCGATGGCTTCCAGCGAGGGGTAGGCCCGCAAGCCCTGGATCTCGTCCGCGGTGCGGTGCACGGGGTGGACGGCACCCGCATACCCGTTCTCCCGCAGCAGGCGGATGGGCATGCCGCCCAACTTGTTCGGCTGTGCCGATGCGCCGACCACGGCGATGGACCGCGGCGAGAGCAGCGGCCGCAGGTCAGGTGGCCAGGCGCGCAAGGCGGCTCCACGCGGCGTCGATGCCATTCACGAGCGCGGCCATCTGCTGCGCCACCGTGGTCTCGCCCTCGATCGCGAAAACGCTCTGGCCCGCGGCCTCGTAGATCAGGCGCGGATCGTCGTGCTCGTGCATCGAGGCGAACACGTCGCCGGTCAGCACCTGCTGCAGCGGCATGTTCAGCGGCTCGGGAGCATCCGGTCGCTGCCAGGCATCGATCCATTCGCTGCGCACCACTCGACAGGGCTTGCCGCTGTGCGCCCGGGTGATCAGGGTGTCTTCGCTCGTGCTCTCGACGAGCCGCTTGAGCAGTGCGGGCGGCGTGTGGTTCTCGCGCGCCGCCATCCACAGCGTGCCGAGCCACGCCCCCTGCGCGCCCATCGCAATCGTCCCCAGCACCTGCTCGCCCGTGGCGATGCCCCCGGCGGCGAGAACGGGCCTGTCACCGGCGACCGCGATCACCTGCGGCAGCAGCGACAGGGTGCCCACGGGGCCGGTGTGCCCGCCCGCGTCGTAGCCCTGCGCGACAAGGACCTCGACCCCCATGTCCATCGCCTTGCGCGCGTGGCGCACGGAGCCGACAAGGGAGAAGGTGAGCTTGCCGCGAGCTTTGGCCCGCTCGATCAGGTCGGCACGCAGGCCGATCGCCGTCGCGACGCCCCGGCAGTTCGAGGCCAGCACCGCTTCGATCTGCTCGTTGAACAGCGCCTCGGAGCGGACCTGGGTGGTGAAGAAGCTGGGCTTGACCGGCGGCCGCACGTCGAAACGGCGGCGCAGGCCTTCGACGAACGCCAGGTGCGCGGGCGGCAAGGAGCCCCTGAGTTCGTCGATGCTCGCGGCCTCGGGCACCTTGGACGGCAGCATGAGGTCGATGCCGTAGGGCATGTCGCCCATTCGCTCCTGGACATCGGCCAGGATGTGCGGGATGTCCTGCGGCAGCTCGCGCGCCAGGCCGAGCACCGGGAAGCCCCCGGCCCGCGCGATGGCGACCGCGACGTCGACGGAGTGCGAGAACCCGAAGATCGGGTGGCGGATGCCCAGTCGCTCGCAGATCGGGGTACGGATCGGCGACATCATTGCGGCTCGATGCCGGCCTGCTTGATCACCTTGCTCCACTTCGTGAACTCGCGGTCGACGAAAGCGTCGAAGTCCGGCCCTTTCTGCGGCGCGAGCTCCATGCCCATGCCTTCCAGCTTGGTCCTGACGTCGGGCATGGCCAGGATCTCCGCGACATCCGCCGAGAGCTTGCGCATCACGGGTTCCGGCGTCTTGGCGGGGGCGACCAGGCCGAACCAGGTGCCGACGTCGTAATTGGGCAGCTTGGCGGCTTCCGCCACCGTCGGCAGCTCGGGCGCGGCGCTCGCGCGCTTGGAAGTGGTGACCGCCAGGGCCCGAAGCTTGCCCGCCTTCACATGCTGCATGGCGAGCGCGGCCGTCAGCGGCATCATGTTCACGCGTCCCCCCAGCAGGTCGTTCAGCGCGTCCGGCTGGCCGCGGTAGGGCACATGGGTGAGCTTGATGCCGGCTTCCTGTGCCAGGAGTTCGCCGGAGAGGTGGTTCGATGTGCCGATGCCGGCGGTGGCGTAGGTGATGGGCGGGTTGCTCTTCTTCGCAAGCTCCACCAGCTCCGCCATGCTCCTGGCGGGCACGTCCGGATGCACGACGATCACGTTCGGCACGATGCCGATGCCCGCGATCGCCTTGAAATCGCGCACGGGGTTCCACGTCACGCCTTTCTGGAGGCTCGGGGCTACCGCATGGCCGGGGCTGACCAGCAGCAGCGTGTAGCCGTCGGCCGGCGACTTGGCCACCAGGTCGGTGCCGATGGCGCCGCCCGCGCCCGCCTTGTTCTCGACGACGACCGGCTGGCCGTACCTGGCCGAGAGCTTGTCGCCGATGGTCCGGGCGATCGAGTCCACGATGCCGCCGGCCGTGAAGGGCACGATGAGGCGGATCGGCTTGCTGGGGTAGGCGTCCTGCGCGAACGAGGGTGCACCGGCAAGGGCCAGTGCGCTCGCGGCTGCAGCCAGCAGGGTGCGTCGGATCACGGTCATGCTTGTCTCCTGGGTAAAGGCGGTTCTTCAGTCGCGCGTGGCCATGGCCACCGTGCGCTTGGCGATGTTGATGAGGTGGATCTGGCTGGTGCCTTCGTAGAGCCGGAACAGCCGCACGTCGCGGTAGAAGCGCTCGGCCACGTTGTCGTTGATGTAGCCCCCGCCTCCGAACACCTGCACCGCGCGGTCGGCGACGCGCCCGCACATCTCGCTGGCGAACAACTTGCACATGGACGCTTCCATCGTCACGTCCACCCCTTCATCGCGCTTGCGTGCCGTCTCCAGCAGCAACGCGCGGGCGGCGTGCACCTCGGTATTGCTCTCGGCGATCATCTGCTGGACCAGCTGGAAGTCGGCGATCGGCTGGCCGAACTGCTCGCGGCTGCGCGCGCGCCGGACCATCTCGTCCACCAGGCGGATCGCCGGCCCGATGCACAGGCCGGCCAGGTTGATGCGCTGCTTGTTGAGGGCGCGCATCGCGGTTCGGAAGCCCTGCCCTTCCATGGCGGGGCCGCCCACGATCGCGCTCGCCGGCACGCGCACCTTCTCCAGCACCACTTCGCCCACGGGCGAGCCGTGCTGGCCCATCTTGCGGTAGGCCTCGGGCGTGGAAAGCCCCGGCACGCCGCGCTCGACGAGGAAAGCGGTGATGCCATTGGCGCCCTTGCCTTCGGGATCGGTGCGCGCGAAGACGGTGAACAGGTTCGCGATCGGCGCGTTCGTGATGAAGCACTTGCGTCCGTTGATCACGAAGTGGTCGCCGTCGCGCACGGCCGTCGTCTTCTGCGCCGTGGCGTCGGACCCGGCGTCGGCCTCCGTCAAAGCGAAGCAGCCGGTGACCTTGCCACTCGCCAGTTGGGGCAGGTACTTCTCCTTCTGCGCGGGCGTGCCGTCCACCACCAGCGACTCGGAGGCGATGCCGGTATTGCCGCCGAAGCGCGCACGGAACGCGGTCGCGCACTGGGAGACCTCGACGTTCACCAGCGAGAGCTCTTCGCTGGTGAGGCCGGCGCCGCCGTAGGCCTGCGGGATGCTGTGTCCGAAGAGGCCGAGCGCGCGCATGCGGTCGACAAGGGGCTCGGGGATCACATCGGTGCGGTCGACCTCCGCCTCCAGCGGAATGCACTCGGCACGGACGAACTGCCGCACGTCGGCCAGCAGCTTCGCGAACTCATCGGGATTGCGGATCATGGTGGGATTCGGTTCAGTTGGTTGAGCGCAGCCCGTGCGCCGCCTCGAGCTGGCGCACGGTGTCCAGCAGCAGCGGCGCGACCTCGCGCGTGAGCTTTTCCTTGGGCATGCGGTAGGCGGCCAGGGTGCAGTTGATGGCCACGGGCTGCTCGCGTTGCGGCAGGCGCACGGCCACGGCCACCGCATGCACGTCCCTGCGCCAGTCGCCGCGCGAATGGCAGAAGCCGTGCGCCGCGAAGAGCTCCTTGTCGGCTTCCCACGCGGGACGGTGCTTGTCGTAGAGCTCGCGGTCGTGCAGCCGCAAGTAGTTCAGGATCGCCGTGCGCTCGGCCGGCGGGCAGGCCAGGATCAAGGCGCGGCCCATCGCCGAAGCGAGCAGCGGGCGCGTACTGCCGATGTCGGGGAGGTACTGGTTGGCGGCATCGGCCCGCGCCGTGTCGAGGTAGACCACGTCCGCGCGGTCCCGCATGCCGAGGTTGACGGTGCACCCCGTCCTGCGCGCCAGCTGCTCCATCAGCGGCCGCGCCGCCTGGCGCACGTGCATGCTCGCGAGCAGCGGATGGCCGAGCGAGAGGACGCCGCTGCCGAGCCGGTACTTCTGCAACCCCGGATCGCGCGCCAGGTAGCCCAGCAGCGTGAGCGTGTAGGTCAGGCGCGAAACCGTCGGCTTGGGCAGGCCGGTGCGGTCCGCGATCTCGCGGTTGCCCAGCACGGGCTGCGTGGCGGTGAAGGCGCGCAGCACTTCCAGGCCGCGCGCCAGGTTCATCGAGAACTGGCGATCGTCGGCAAGGTCGTGCGGGTCCACGAGACCCGGGAGCGCGATCGAAGTCATGCTGCGTTTCGGTTTGCTGGCGGCCATGATGGAAGTTGCGGGGTGCGGGGTAAACGGGTATTTCGCTGTGCGAAACATCCATTGTGGGAGGCGGAAGGGTCTGGCACATCTCAGGGCGCGGCGCAGCGCCGCGAACCCAAAGGGACCGGAACGTGACCACGAACTCAAGCTCCGCAGGCGCTCTCGCCGGCGTTCGCATCCTCGACATGGCGACCGTGCTCGCCGCGCCCATGGGCGCCACTCTGTGCGCCGATCACGGCGCCGACGTCGTCAAGCTGGAACTGCCCGACGGCAGCGACGCGCTGCGCGGCCTGCAGCCGGTCAAAGATGGGGTGCCGCTCTGGTGGAAGGTGGCCAACCGCGGCAAGCGCGGCATCACGCTCGACGTGCGCCAGCCGCGCGGCCGCGAGATCCTGCTGTCGATGCTTCCGCACTTCGACGTGCTGGTGGAGAACTTCCGCACCGGCAGCATGGATCGCTGGGGACTGGACATCGCGGCCCTGCACAAGGCCAACCCGAGGCTCATCGTCGTCCGCCTCACCGGGTTCGGCCAGACTGGCCCCTACAAGTCACGCCCCGGCTACGCACGCATCTTCGAGGCCATGAGCGGCTTCACCAACCTCACGGGCGAGCAAGGTGGCCCTCCCCTGCACAGCAACTTTCCCGTGGGCGATGCGGTCGCGGGCCTGTTCTGCGCGTTCTCGATCGCTTCCGAGGTCGCGCGCCTGCGCGGCGATCCCGAGGCCAAGGGCGTGGAGGTCGACCTGGCCGCCACCGAAGCGCTCTTCCGCCTGCTCGACTGCCTGCCGGTCGAGCACGAGATGCTGGGCCAGGTGCGAAGGCCGGAAGGCAACCGCGCCAGCTACACCGCGCCGTCGAACATGTACCGCAGCCGGGACGGCCGGTTCTTCTCGCTCGTCGCTTCTTCCAACGCGATCTTCGCGCGCGTCTGCGCGGTGATCGGGCAGCCGCAGCTGGCCGAGGACCCGAGGTTCGCCAGCAACCCGGCTCGGGTGAAGAACCTGGTGGAGCTGGACCGCATGCTGGGCGAGTGGTTCGCCGGCCACGACTACGCCGACATCGCGCCGCGCCTCGAGGAGGCCGGCATCCCGTTCAGCAAGGCCTACACCATCGAGGACATCGAGCAGGATCCGCACTACATCGCCCGCCAGGCGATCGTGCGGCTGCCCGACCCGGACTACGGCAGCCTTCCGGCTCCATGCATCGTGCCGCGCGTCGCCGGGCGGGACATGAAGGTGCCGCGCACGGGCCCCGCCGTGGGCGAGCACAACGACGAGGTCTATGCCCGGTTCGGCATCGACGCGGCGGAGCTGGCGCGCCTGCGCGCGCAGAAGGTGATCTGATCCGCGCGCGTCAATAGTCGACGAGCGAGCCCTCGCGCAGGCAGGGGTTCCGCTCCGCCTCCCTGGCCCGCCGCACGACGTCGCGGCCGATCACGGTCTTGTGCACCTCGCTCGCCCCTTCGCCGATCTGGTTCAGCTTGGCGTCGCGGAAGAAGCGCTCCAGGGGGAAGTCCTGGAGGTAGCCGCGGCCACCGGTCAGTTGCAGGCAGTCGGTGACGACCTTCATGCACAGGTCGGTGGCCTGCAGCTTCGCCATCGAGGCGAAGGTGGCCGAGTCCGCGTCGCCGCGGTCGTACTGGTCGGCGACCAGCGAGAGCAAGGCGCGCGACGACTCGATCCGGGTCACCATCTCGGCGAGCATCCACTGCACGCCCTGGTGCTCGCCCAAAGCCCTGCCGAAGGTGCTGCGGTCGCAGGCGTACGCGGCCGCGATCTCGACCGCGCCGATCGCCCGGCCCAGCGCCATCGCGGCGTGCCCGATGCGGGCCCGCAGCAGGGCGTCCTGCGCCAGGCTGAAGCCTTCGCCTTCGGCGCCCAGCCGGTGCGACAGCGGAACGGCAACGTCCTCCAGTTCGAGCGAGGAGATCGGCACGCCGAACCAGCCCAGCTTGCCCACTTCGGGGCTGATCGAGAATCCCTGCGCGCCGCGCGGCACCAGCGCGGCCAGGAACGTCGAAGGGTTCTCCTGCGCACGGCCGACCACCACGAACCAGTCGGCGGTGCTCGCGCGCGTGATGAACTTCTTGCGGCCGGTGATGCCGTAGCCGCCCTCGGTGCGACGGAACACCGTCGTGAGGCCGCGCACGTCCGACCCGGCGTCGGGCTCGGTCAGCGCGAAGGCCGACTGGAGCTCGCCCGAGCACAGGCCCGGCAGCACCTGCTGCTGCAGATCCTCCAAAGCGCCCGCGACGATCGCCCGCGATGAGAGGTCGGTGCCGGTGATGAGCGAAGCCGAGGTGCTGCACACGCGGCCCAGCTCTTCGATGATGCGGATGCGCAGCTGCTGGCGCGCGTCGGTGCCGCCGAACCGGCGCGGGAAGGCCGTCCCGACGATGCCCTCGCGGGCGAGCAGGCGGAAGTGATCCCACGCGAACACGTCCTGCCGCGCCAGCTCGGCCGCCTTCGGCCCGAAGGTGGACCTGCACAGCTCGCGCACGCGCTGCACCACCGCTTGCTCCTCCGCTTGCAGCCCGCGCAGGAAATGGTCGCCGAAGAGGCGGTTGTCGCTCATCGATGTCTCCTGGATTTTCCCGGGTGATCATGCGTGCGCAACGCGGCTTGGTCGAGCCGGTGTTTCGACACGCGAAACTGCGGCTTGTCCCGCCCGGCCGGGCGATGTCTGATGTCGCCATGAACCACTCCGCCGACTTCCAGGCCCTGCGCACCCACAGCGAGGATGGACGCGTCGACTCGCGTCTCGTCCGCCTGCGCTTCGATGACCTCACGCCCGGGGAGGTGCTGGTGCGCACGCGCTATGCCGGCGTCAACTACAAGGACTGCCTGTCGCTCCATGGGCGGGCCCGGATCATCACGGAGTTCCCCCGCGTCGCCGGCATCGAGCTGGTGGGCGAAGTGCTGCAGTCCGCTGATCCGCAGCTCAGCGCGGGCCAGCAGGTCCTGGTCCACGGCTTCCAGACCGGGATCGCGTTCGACGGCGGCTTCGCCGAGTGCGCGCGCGTGCCGGCCCGGCACGTGCACCCCTTGCCGCAAGGCCTGACGCCGCATGAAGCGGCCATCCTCGGCGTACCGGCCTTCACCGTGGCCATGGCCGTGGAACGGTTCATCGAGCTCGGCATCACGCCGCAATCCGGCCCCGTCGCGCTGAGCGGTGCGACCGGTGCGGTCGGGCTCATGGCGCTGGGCATCCTTCCGCGGGCCGGGTTCGGGGTGAGTGCGATGACCCGGCGGCTCGAACAGGCCGAGTCGCTCCGGCGCGCCGGCGCCACCGAAGTGATCGACGCGGCCGTGCTGCAGGAGCCTCAGCGTCCGTTGGAGAAGGCGCGTTTCGCGGCCGCCATCGACAACGTCGGCGGCGCCACCCTGTCGTGGCTGCTGCGCTCGCTGCAGGACGGTGGCGCTCTCGCCAGCGTGGGCAATGCGAGCGGGAACACCTACGAGGGGAGCGTGCTGCCGTTCATCATGCGCCGCGTCCAGATGTTCGGCGTCGTCGCCAACGCGCCGTGGCCGCAGCGCCGACGCCTGTGGGACCGGCTCGGCAGCGACTGGAAGCCGGACATGGACAAGCTGATGCCGCACGTCGGCCACATCCGGCTGGACCAGCTCATGGAGCACGCCGCGCGCCAACTGGATGGCAAGGCCGCGGGCCGCGTGCTGGTGGAGTTCGGCGGATGAACCGGCGAGGACCGCTCGCCGGGCTGCGGGTCCTCGAGATCCGCACGAGGGCGCTCTCGAAGCCAGCCGCCACACCGCGAGCGAAAGCCGCGTGGGACGCCCTCCACGTGGCTTGCGCCAGGGGGCGTCGTCAATACACGATGGCCTGTTCCGGCTTCCGCCCGGCGCCGGCGGTCCGCTGGAAGGCCTGGGTGATGATGCTCGTCGTCACGCTGGCGAAGAAGCGCGCGCCATAGGCCGCGTACCGGTCCTCGTCTTCCGGCGTCAACGCGATCGTGCCCGCGCACTTGCCGGCGCCGGCGACCGCACGCAGCGCCGCCTCGATCGCATCCGCCACCGGCTTGGCTCGCCAGTCGCTGCCGAAGCCCATCGCATGCGACAGGTCGTTGGGGCCGACGAACACCGCGTCGATGCCGTCCACCCCGGCGATCTCGGCTGCCTGCGCGACGGCCTGCGGCGTTTCGACCATGGCGATCAGGGCGATGCCATCGTTGCTCAAGCGCGTGTGCGCCGCTCCCGGGAACGCGCCATACCCCGCCGCACGCGGGCTGAAGGCGCTGCCGCGCCGGCCCAGCGGCGGATAGCGCAGCTGCTGCACCAGGGCGCGCGCCTGCTCGGCGCTCTCGACCATCGGGATCTGCACCGCGTTGGCGCCCATGTCCAGCAGGCGCGGGATGTCCGGCGCGAAGCAGCGCACCACCGGGACGATGCCGCTCGCACGCGCCGCGCGCAGCATGTTCTCCGTGGTCTCGTAGCCGGCGCAGCCGTGCTCGTTGTCGATGATGACGAAGTCGAACCCCGCATAGCCGCACATCTCGACGATGGCGGGGCTGGGCAACGCGTTGAAGACGCCGCGCAGGCGCTGGCCGCCGCGCAGCATCGCGGGCAGCCGGGTGTCGATCGGGTGACGGATTTCCATCTGTTTCTCCTTCGCGCCAAGGGCGCCTTGCATACGTATGCAAATCATGCCAGAATAGTTTGCATACGTATGCAAACCCTCCAACCTTCCGAAGCCAAATGATCAGATATCTCAAGCGGGGCAAGGACGTCCAGATCCGCGCCGAGGACAACGCCAAGGTCCGCGCCACGGTCGAGTCCATCATCGCCGACGTGGAGTCGCGCGGCGACGCCGCGGTGCGCGACTACAGCCGCAAGTTCGACAACTGGGACCCCGCCGATTTCCGGCTGTCCCGTGCCGAGATCGAAGCGGCCCGCAAGAGCCTGTCGGCACGCGAGATCGAGGACATCGCCTTCGCGCAGAAGCAGATCCGCCACTTCGCGCAGGTCCAGCGCGACTCCATGAAGGATGTCGAGGTGGAGACGGTTCCGGGCGTGGTGCTCGGCCACCGGAACATCCCCGTCAACGCGGTCGGCTGCTACATCCCGGGCGGCAAGTACCCCATGGTGGCGTCCGCCCACATGAGCGTGCTCACCGCGAAGGTCGCCGGCGTCAAGCGCGTGGTCGCGACCGCGCCGCCGTACCAGCAGAAGCCGCATCCGGCCATCGTGACGGCGATGGACATGGCAGGCGCCGACGAGATCCTGGTGCTGGGCGGCGTCCAGGCCGTGGTCGCCATGGCCGTGGGCACCCAGAGCCTGGCACCGGTCGACATGCTGGTCGGCCCGGGCAACATGTACGTGGCCGAAGCCAAGCGCCAGCTGTACGGGCGCGTGGGCATCGACCTCTTCGCCGGCCCCACCGAAACGCTGGTCATCGCCGACGATTCCGTCGATGGCGAGATCTGCGCGGTCGACCTGCTGGGACAGGCCGAGCACGGCCCGACGTCCCCCTCGGTGCTGCTGACGACCAGCGAGAAGCTGGCGCACGACACCCTGGCGCAGATCGAGCGCCAGCTGCGCATCCTGCCCACGGCCGAGGTCGCCGCGCAGAGCTGGGCCGAGTACGGCGAAGTGATCGTCTGCGACACCGACGAGGAGATGCTGCGCAAGGCCGACGAGCTCGCCTTCGAGCATGTCCAGGTGATGACCCGCGACCCGGACTTCTTCCTCGAGCGCATGACCAACTTCGGCGCCCTGTTCCTCGGCCCGCGCACCAACGTGAGCTTCGGCGACAAGGTCATCGGCACCAACCACACGCTGCCCACCAACCGCAATGCGCGCTACACCGGCGGCCTGTGGGTCGGCAAGTTCCTCAAGACCTGCACCTACCAGAAGGTTCTGACGGACGAGGCCAGTGCGCTCGTGGGCTCCTACTGCTCGCGCCTGTGCCACATGGAGAACTTCGCCGGCCACGGCGAGCAGGCCAACATCCGCGTGCGCCGCTACGGCACGCGCCCCGAGCTGCCCTGGTACCAGCCGGTGCCCGCCGGGGAATGAGCGTCCTTCCGCCCGCGCCGAACTTCCGGCTCGACGGACGCCGCGCGCTGGTGACCGGCGCCGGCCGCGGCATCGGCCTGGCCAGCGCCGCGGCGCTGGCGCAGGCCGGCGCCGAGGTGACCCTGGCCGCCCGGTCGGAAGGCGAACTGCGCGACGCCTGCAGGTCGATCGCCGCCGAGGGCGGCCGATGCGACTACCTCGTCCTGGACGTCACCGACCCGCGGGCGGTCGACGAAGGGGTGGCCGCCCGCGGACCGTTCCAGATCCTGGTCAACAACGCCGGCACGAACCGGCCGAAGCATCTGGTCGATGTCACCGACGAGGACATCGATGCCATCCTCGACCTGAACGTCAAGGCGGCTCTCTACGTCGCCCGGGTGGTCGTGAAAGGGCTGCTCGCGGCGGGCCTGCCGGGCTCCGTCATCAACATCTCCTCGCAGATGGGCGTGGTCGGCAGCCCGCGCCGCACCGTGTACTGCGCGAGCAAGCACGCGATCGAAGGATTGAGCAAGGCGCTGGCCTGGGAGGTCGGCCACGCCAACATCCGCGTCAACACGATCTGCCCCACCTTCATCGAGACCGCGATGACGGCGGGCATGTTCGAGGACCCGTCGTTCCGCGGCTGGGTCACCGACCGGATCGCGCTGGGCCGCCTCGGCCGGATGGACGAAGTGACGGGCGCCGTCGTGTTCCTCGCGAGCGACGCATCCAGCCTGATGACCGGCAGCGCCCTGATGCTCGACGGCGGGTGGACGGCCGCATGAAGTCCAACGCCACGGCCCAGGACGTCGCGCGCCTCGCGAAGGTTTCGCAGTCCGCCGTCAGCCGCACGTTCACGCCCGGCGCGAGCGTGTCCGAGCAGACGCGGGAACGCGTGACGGCGGCCGCCCGCGAGCTGGGCTACCGACCGAACGCGATGGCCCGCACGCTGATCACCGGCCGCAGCCGCATCGTCGCGCTGGTGATGAGCTACCTGGAGAACCAGTTCTATCCGCTGGTGATCGAGAAGCTGTCGCAGCAGCTGCAGCAGCACGGCTACCACGTGCTGATGTTCATCAGCGGCCAGGACGAGCCCGATACGGTGCTCACGGAGATCCTGCAATACCAGGTGGACGCCATCGTGATGGCGTCCACCACGCTTTCGCCAGACCTCGCCAAGAGCTGCGCCGACTCGGGCGTGCCGGTCGTCCTGTTCAACCGCGTCCCCGAGATGGGCGCGGCGGCGCACCGCACCGCGAGCACCGTCACCTCGGACAACTACCGCGGCGGCCGCCTGGCCGGCGAACTGCTCGTGGCGCGCGGCCACCGGCGCATCGCCTTCCTGGCCGGCCTGGAGAACTCGTCCACCAGCATCGAGCGCGAACGCGGGTTCAACGACGCGCTGCGCGAAGCGGGCCTGGCGCCGTTCGCCAGGGCCGTGGGGCGCTACCAGTTCGAGGGCGCGCAGGAGGCGACGCGCCAGCTGTTCACGGGCGCCCTCCGGCCGGACGCCGTCTTCGTCGCCAACGACCACATGGCCATCGCCGCGCTGGACGTGCTGCGCATCGAGCTGCGGCTTCGCGTGCCCGAGGACGTGAGCGTCATCGGCTTCGACGACGTGCCGCAGGCCGCGTGGGGCGCCTACGGCCTCACCACGGTCGTGCAGAGCGTGCAGGACATGGTCGATGCCACGGTCGGGCTCCTGCTGCAGCAGATCCAGGAGGAAGCGCGCCCCCGCGACGTGGTCATCCCCTGCCGGCTCGTGGAGCGCCAGTCCGTGCGCCCCGCCCCGTCCCGCTGACCGGTTTCGCGCCCGCTCCATTCCATCCCATTCCCATCAGGAGACATTCCCATGAATTCCCATCGCCGCAAGCTCTGCGCGCTCGCCACGGCCGCGCTCGCCATCACCGCCGCGCCGGCGGGTTGGGCGCAGGATGCGCCCTGGCCCAGCAAGCCGGTCAAGTACATCGTCCCGTTCTCGCCCGGCGGCGTATCCGACGGCGTGGCGCGGCTGATCGCCCAGCACCTGGCCGGCCGCATCGGCCAGCCGGTGGTGATCGAAAACCGACCGGGCGTGTCCGGCATCGTGGGCACTCAGGCGACCGCACGCTCGCCCGCCGACGGCTACACGCTGATGGGCGGCACCATCACGACGCACGCCGTCAATCCGTTCTTCACCAAGAACCTGGGCTACGACCCGGTCAAGGACTTCGCGCCGGTCAACCTGGTCGGCATGGTCAGCAACGCGCTGGTGGTCCCGGCCGACAGCCGCTTCAACTCGGTGGCGCAGGTGATCGCCGAACTCAATGCCAGGCCGGACAGCCTGACGTACGGCACCGCCGGCGCGGGCACGTCGCAGCACCTGTCGGGCCAGCTGTTCCAGAGCATCACCGGCACGCACCTGCGCCAGATCATCTACAAGGGTGGCTCGCAGGCGATGGTGGACCTGGTCGGCGGCCAGATCGACATGGTCTTCGAGACCGTCGCGGCCGCCCGTCCCATGATCGACGCCAAGCGGGTGAAGGTGCTGGCCGTCACCTCCCGCAACCCGGTTCCCAGCCTGCCGGGCGTGCCTCCGCTGGCCGAGGTCGGCGTCCCGAATTTCGAGATGCAGTCCTGGCAAGGCGTGTTCGCGCCCGCCGGCACCCCGCACGCCATCGTCGACCGGCTGGGCCGCGAGATCGCCGCGATCGTCGCGACGCCCGAAGTGCAGGCCAGGCTGCGCACCCTCGGCGTCGAACCCGACGGCCGCGGGCCCGCGCCCTTCTCCGCCTTCCAGCGCGCCGAGATCGCGAAGTGGGGCAAGGTCATCAAGGACAGCGGCATCCAGGCCGAGTAACCCGTCACCCGAGCAGACAACATGATCGAACAACTCAAGAAGCACATCGCGCGCCGCCATTTCGCCGTTGCGCTGGCGACCGCCGCGTTGCCGCTGTCGGCCGCTTTCGCCCAGTCCGCGCAACCCGCCGTCCCGGGCGGCTATCCGAACACCGGCCGCGTGATGATCGTCGTGCCCTTCGCGCCCGGTGGCGCCACCGACATCGTCGCCCGCCTGGTCGCCGATGAACTGGGCAAGCGCTGGGGCACCGCCGTCGTCGTCGACAACAAGGCCGGCGCGGGCGGCGGCATCGGCACGGAGTTCGTCGCCCGCGCCAAGCCGGACGGCTACACGCTGCTGCTGGGAACCCAGACCGCACTCGCGGTGAATCCCAACCTCGGCAAGAAGCTCAGCTACAACGTGGAACGCGACTTCGCGCCCATCACCCAGCTGGCCAGCACGCCGCTGGTCCTGCTGGCCAGCAACAAGTCCCAGGCCCGCAACGCGAAGGAGCTGATGGCGGCCATCAAGGCCAAGCCCGATGCGATCTCCTACGGCACCAGCGGCATGGCCACCTCGCAGCACCTGACCACGCTGATGCTGCTCAGCCGCATCGGCGGCAAGGCCGTCCACGTCCCCTACAAGGGCAGCAGCCAGTCGCTGACCGACCTGGCGGGCAACCAGATCGACATGCAGTTCGACAACATGACCACTGCGCTGGCCTTCGCCAAGAACGGCCAGGTCAAGGCATTGGCCGTGACCAGTGCGGTTCGCTCGGAGCTCGCGCCCGACCTGCCGACGGTGGCCGAATCCGGCGTCCCCGGCTTCGAAGCCGCGACCTGGCTGGGCCTGCTGGCGCCCGCCGGCACGCCGGCGCCGGTCATCTCGTTCCTCAATCGCGAAGTGGTCGCCGTGCTGGAGTCGCCTTCGGCGAAGGCGAAGCTCGCCGCGCAGGGTTTCACGCCCAAGCCCATGTCGGCCGACGGTTTCAGGAAGTTCATCCAGGACGAGACGGTGAAGTTCGGCGAGCTGATCAAGGCCAACAACATCGTCGTGGACTGAGAGGCTGACGCATGAGCCAGGTGCAACCCGGCTGAACTCACGCCGGAACTGGTGGCCATCCCGACCTCGGCGGACACGCCGACGATCTGCAATGCCATGACGGCGACCTGCTGCACATGGACCGCCATGGCGCGGTGATCATCCAGCGGGAAGCGCTGGCGGGCCTGCCGCGCGGCATCGAGGTCATCACCGCCCGGGAACGGCCCTTGATCGAGGCTTCGCGCAGGCCCGGGTTCTCCGTCGCACACCTGAAGGCGGCGATGCAGGAAGCCGGCGATATCCACTGACGTCCAAGCGGGGCGCACCCGGCCAACCATCAGGGGTTCGGCGGAGAGCGCAGACGGGTGCTCGCTGACCTGGGAGCACCGGCCGGAGATCCGGGAATGCCGCGTAGACTCCCGCCGCCGGCATACCGCTGGCCACGAGACCCAATCCAGGAAAGAGCGAGACATGTTGAACCACGTGATGGTCGGCACCAACGACGTCGAGCGGGCCAAGCGCTTCTACGACGCCTTGCTCGGCGTGCTGGGCGCGCCAGAGGGAGTACGCAACGTGAATGCCACCGGCCAGTCACGCCTGTTCTACCGCCACGACGGCAGCACCTTCGGCGTCAGTGAGCCGATCGACGGCCAGCCGGCGACCCATGCCAACGGCGGCACCATCGGCTTCAAGTGCCGATCGGCTGAGCAGCTGCAGGCCTTCCACGACACGGCCGTCGCGCATGGCGGGACATCGATCGAAGGCGCGCCCGGCCCGCGCGACGGAAAGCCAGGCGCGATGCACATGGCCTACGTTCGCGATCCGGACGGCAACAAGCTCTGCGCGGTCTACCGGCCGGCCTGAGGCGTACGGCTGCGCCTCATGGCAGCGCCGGCGTCAGGAACGGCGAGAAGTACACGTTCGGGCGCCCATCGGCGAAACCAGTCGGGTTGTAGTAGTAGAGCCCGTCGGGGTCGACCAGGCGGCGGTCGAAGCACCAGCGTCCGCGGCCTCCAAACATGAGGTCGCACAACTGCCAGGGCGCCGGGTTGGGGTCGGACTCGGCGACGTGCGGCGCCCCCAGCACGTGGAACAGCTCATGGATGTGCATGTAGTCGGTCCACCCGGGCTCGGCCGTCGGCGAGCTCGCGTAAGGCAGCGAGTCGCAGCGCACCCCGCCCGAGGTGGCACGAAGGAACACCACGGCGGCCCTCTCGCCCTGGTCGACCATTGACGGGCTCAGGGCGCCGGCGCAGTACTGCGAACCCCCGACCTCGGCGAACACCAGGTAGCGGTGCCGAGGATCGATCTGCCCGGCCTGCCGAAGCTCCCTTTCAGCGCTCGCCGCACAGCGCCGTCGATCCATTCGGTGTCATTGCCGAATGCGCCGCCAGCTCAGCCATTACCCTCTGGCAAACTGCTCGGTTGCTCGGTATTCAGCTGAAAGGAACCTCGTGGAGAACATCGCCAACCAAGGGTGGGCCGACGCACTGGCCGGGATGGCAGCGCAGCCGCTGTCCCCCGACCGAAAGATAGGTGCGCACGACCACGCGGCGCTCGTGTACTGGTCACGGGAGGAATACCTGGACACCATCGTCCCTTACCTCGTCGACGGCGTGCTCGGCGGCGATTTCGTCGTGCATCTGTTCCATACCGAGCCGCTGGAGCCGCTGGTGGAACGCATGGAGCAGGCCGGGGTCGACGTGCAGGCCGCCGTTGCCGAGGGCCGACTGCTGTTGCTCGCGGCGGCACAGGTTTTCTCGCCCGAAGGTCGTTTCGCGATGGAAGACGCGGACCGCGGAATCAAGGAGATGATCGCCGCGGCGCGCGATCGCGGCGCGCGTCAGGTGCGGTTTTCGGTCGACATGAGCTATGTGCTGGCTGGCGTTCCAGGGGCCGAGGAACTGATCGAGTTCGACGCCAGCGCCAACGAGGGCATCTTTCCGGATTACCCCTTCCTCTGCATCTGCGCCTACGACGCGGGCACCGGCATCCCAGAGCTGGTCGAAGACATGTTCCTGACGCATCCGCTGGTGTTCGTCCGCGGGATACCGCTGCCCAATCCGTACTACAAGCCTTGGGGCGAGATCTCGCGCAGCCGCATGTACCTGGGACGATGGAAGGATCGCTATGGCGGCGCGCTCCTTGATTCAAGACCCTGAAGGCGCCATCGCCTCGATCCGCGTGCAGGATGCTCCCCCGCCCGGGTTCGACAGCATCGCGTCCGCATTCGCACAATTGCGCGAATCCCGTGAGCGCATCGGCAGCATCCTCACTCTCGTCGCCGGCGACGACGGCGTTCTCGTCCAGGATTTCACCGGCCGCATCGTGTACGCCAATGAACCCGCGGCACGCCTGCTGGGAGCCCCAAATGTGGCCACCCTGTTGCGCACGCCCAGCGTTCATGTCCTGCGCAACCTGCAGATCAGCGACGAAGACGGCGCGGACCTGTCTCATGAACTGCCCGGGGCCGGGATCCTGCGGGGTGAGCCTGCCGCGGTGCGTACCCTGCAGATCGCGACAGCGGGCGGCACGAAGCGCTGGGCGAACGTTCGCACTCTCGCCCTGAACGATGACCGCGGCGGCGTGGCCACCAGCGTGACCGTCCTGCGCGACGTCACCGAACAGCGGCTGACCGCGGACTTCCGCGAGAATCTCCTGGCCATCGCGAGTCATGACCTGCGTGGGCCGCTTTCGGCCATCTCGATGGCGGCGGCCGTGATCGCCCGCCGGCCCGAATCGCTCGAACCCCTGGTTGCCAAGCTGGTGCTGCAGATCCAGGCGTCCACCGATCGAGCGGTGCGAATGGTGCACGACCTCCTGGACCTCACGCAGGCCCGCATCGGTGGCGGCATTCCCATCGTCCGGTCCGAAGTCGACGTTCCCCAGCTTGTCGGCGCTGCGGTGTCCGAAGCCCTCGCCTCGCACCCCGAACGCACCGTGGACGTCCAGTGCACGGCAGGACTCGTCTGCCGCTGGGACGCCGACCGGATTCGCCAGGTGCTGGGCAACCTCCTTGGCAACGCCTTCGTCTACGGCGCGCCCGACACGCCGATCCGCTTGTCGGTGACATCCGCCGATGGCGCAGTCAGACTCGTCGTGCAGAACCACGGCCCAGCCATCCCCGCCGACAAGATCGGCACGCTGTTCGAACCGTGGGTGCGCGGCAGCTCGACGGGAACCGCGCAGCGCAGCGTCGGGCTGGGGCTCTACATAGTCAAGGAGATCGTCAGCGCCCATGGGGGAACGATCGCCGCGACTTCGGACGCGGAGGGCGGCACCTCGTTCCGAGTCACGCTGCCCACCTAGTGCGTGGCCACCATGCGGGCCTGACACCAGGAAACCGCCGCCCCTGACCGAGACCGGGCGTTCAAGCCTTGAGCGCAGGGGAACGCGCACACATCCGACGCTTATTCCGGTATGGAGTGCTCGCTAAGGTGTCTTGCCGGTCGCCGCTCCCGAAGTCCGGATGTCATAGAACCCGGCTTCAAGGTGCGCCCTGAACAGACCTTGCCAGTGCTCGTGTGGGTAGCGAGCCGCTCCCACCGGGCCTGACACATGCACACTTGCTCCCGAAAGCCGGGCGTGGAAAGCGCGTGGATCGCGCCCCGCCAGCTGAGCGATGCTCCTGGCGAGCACGGTTTCTGGAGTCGGCTGCGCGTCCGGTTCAGACGCGTGTAGCCTTTTCAGATCGCCATCTTCTCCTGACATGCGCACTCCTGCGCCGCGACCCTCAGCCGAACTCAGCTCGATTCGGGGAACCAAGAACGCACTCGGGGACACTCCCATTGGAGGTGCAGACCCATGCGAGGAACTTCGAGGCCTACCGCGGCTGCTCAATCTAGCCCCGTCGCCTTTGTTTCAGCATCACTCAAATGAGGAATGGCGCGCCGGAAGAGCGAATCCCCTGTGCTGCGCGCCGCGCTTGCTAGCGGGGATTCTCCAGATGATCCATGGGGCGGAGCTGAAGGGACGCCGAGGCGCTCGTCCGTTGAAGCGTTGAGACTTGCATCGAATGGCCGCTCCTTGCCGAAGGCATCGCAGCGCTTAGCCCACCCCTCGACCACCATCCAAGTGGATGGTGCTAAGATGGCCCATGCCCAAGGCAAGCACCAAGTCACTGACCGCCGCGCCCAAGCCGCAGGACGAGAAGATCACCATCAACCTGGGCTGCGTCGACCTCGGGCAGATCGACCTCCTGGTGCAGGAGGGCTTCTATGCCAACCGAACCGACGTCATCCGCACGGCGATCCGGAACCAGCTCGCCACCCACTCCGAGGCCGTGCGCCAGGCTGCCGCACGCAAGACGCTGACCCTGGGCGTGTGGCACGTGAGCAAGGCTGATTTGCAGGCGTTGAAAGCGGCGGGCGAGACGATCGACATCCGGGTGCTGGGCCTCGCAAGCATCGACCCCGCGGTCTCGCCCGAGCTCGCGGCCGCCACCATCTCTTCGCTCACCGTCCTGGGTGCACTGCAGGCCAGTCCCGCCGTCAAGGCGGCCCTGAGCAAGCGCATCCGCTGACCCTTACTCCAGGAAACCATGCAACCAGAATTCCACCGCCTCATGCAGGACGCGACCCGCCTCGTGCGGGCCGGCGACCTTCGCGCGGCCACCGCCTCGATCCAGGCCGCCCTGCATCCGCAGCGCCTCGGAGACGCCGTCCCCGACGACATGCCGGCCGCGGCTGGCATCGTCATCGATGTCGAAGCGCGTGAAGTCGACCGACCGTCCTTGCAGCGTGGCGACACGCTGGAGGAGCCGGGGTCCGCCGCTCCTCCGGCCAAGGGCGAAGGCACGTTCCTCGCCGGCCGCTTCGCGGACGCCCGCACGGAACGCGACTACAAGCTCTACGTCCCGCCGCAAGCGGGCCGGCGTCCGCTTCCCCTCGTGGTGATGCTGCACGGCTGCACCCAGGACCCCGACGACTTCGCGTCCGGAACGCGCATGAACGAACTCGCGCGCGCCCAGGGCTGCTTCGTCCTCTATCCGGCGCAGTCGTCCAGGGCCAACCCGCAGCGGTGCTGGAACTGGTTCAAGCACATCCACCAGCAGCGCGGACGCGGCGAGCCGGCGCTGCTGGCCGCCATGACACGGCACGTGATGGCGCGCCATGAGATCGACGCCCGCCGCGTGTACGTTGCCGGCCTTTCCGCAGGAGGCGCAATGGCCGCCATCCTCGGCGACGCCTATCCCGACCTCTACGCGGCCGTGGGAGTGCACTCAGGCCTGGCGTCCGGCGTCGCCAGGGACCTGCCCTCGGCACTCGCCGCGATGCGGACCGGTGGCGCCGCGACCTACAGCCGGCCAGGTCCGCCAACGATCGTCTTTCACGGCGATGCCGACACGACCGTCCATCCTTCCAATGGCGATCACGTCATTGCCGCGAGCGCCGGGCAGCCGGCGTCGGCGGGCGAGGTCGAGCGCCGCAGTCCCTCGCATGGCCGCAGCTATACGCAACGCGTCCACCGCTCGCCGGAGGGGCACGTGCAGGCCGAGCACTGGATCGTGCACGGGAGCGGCCATGCCTGGTCTGGCGGCAGCCGCCGGGGATCGTTCACAGACCCCGCCGGGCCGGACGCCACGGGGGAGATGTTGCGGTTCTTCCTGGAGCACCCGCGAGGATGAGCGCACGACGGGGTGAGCACGGAGCATCGAGGATGGACACTCCAGGCGCGTCGGCTCCGCTCCCTCCATGCCGAAAGTGATGGATGGGTGTGCCATGCCACAAGGCCGTCCTCGACTCAGGGCTTGAATCTGGGTCGCTGGCTCACCAGTGACCTCGCGCTGGAGCAAGGACGCGCTTACGTCGACCGGAGGGTCGACGCGCCGGCTCAGGTCGGTCAAAGGCCCCTGGTACCCAAGCGCAAGCAGCAGGGCACGTCGACGCTCGCGTCAAGCTAGCGCTTGCGGCTGATGGCCGCTCGCAGGGCCATGACCGCCCCGGTAAGCCTGTCGTTGGCAATAGCGCGCAGGCGGGAGACGTCTGCGGCAAGCGAGTCATCAGGGACTGGCCCGTCCTTCTCATAGGCGTTCCAAGCCACCTTCAGCCGGTTCTCGGCATCACTGGCATGGGCGTCCGCGGCGAGCCATTCATCGTGCGCTCGCCTTGCTTTTTCAGTCACGGGCGAATGCTAGTCGCACCTTTGCTCAACAGTGGATGTCTTTACCTCTTTACCGATCCTTCCGGGACCGCCGCCGCAAGTCGAGGGTTTCTGCGACCCTTGCTCAGCACCATGAGAATGGTTGCTACTCCGCGCCACAGGAGATGTCGCCAGTGAGGTACCATGGGTGTGCCGACGTTTCTCAAGAGTCTGCATCTCTGGTTTCTCTTCCCCCGCTCCCGCGTCCATCGCAGGCGAGCCGTAGTCGAATCTCCCACCGATGATTTCTTGGCGTTTGCACGGCGCAGCTTCACGCTTGCCCGCAACACTTTTTCCATCGAGAGATCGACATGACAACAAACCAGACTGGAACCGTGAAATGGTTCAACGAGGGCAAGGGCTACGGGTTCATCGCCCCTGATGACGGCAGCAAGGATCTGTTCGCGCATTTCCGCGAAATCCAGGGCGCCGATGGCTACAGGACCCTGGCGGAGAATGCGCGCGTGCAGTTCGACGTAACGCAAGGCACCAAGGGACCGCAGGCGTCCAACATCCGCACGATCGCCTGAGTTGGATTCTCATCTGCTCGCGGCCACGCTGCGCACCGTCGGCGCGCAGCGCGTCGGCAAGTACCTCGTTTCACCTTTGATCGACATGCTGGACGACGGCTCGTTCGCCAGTTCGGTCTCGATCCGCTCAGGCTCGGGTTCCGCCACGACAGACCGTGTTCTGCGCTTGACGCGCATCTTCCGGTGCGCAGTCGAGGCGGCTGCCGCCGCGCACGCTGAAGCGGGGCGCTGGATCGACGATGCACGCGCGCCCCGCCTGGCCCGCGCCGCCTGACGTCAGACCGGCCCCCCTGCAATCCCGGCCGCACGCAGGAAGTCCGATGACCGAGCCGCTGCTCCTGACGACGACCCGCGTCTCGACGTTCCGCGGTCGCCAGCTGCTCACGGCTGCCACCGCGTTCTTCTTCATGCGCGAGGATCGCCTGTTTGCGGTCACGAGCCGGCACGTGCTGCACGACGAGCCGTCAGGGCACTCTCCCGACCGCATCGAGCTCGTGCTTCACGTCGATGCCACGGACCTCACACGGACGGTGCTCTTTTCGATCCTGCTGTATAGCGAAGGCCGCGCCGTGTGGCGGCAGGGCATCGACTCGGGTGGCCCTGTCGACGTTGCGGTGATCGAACTCGAACGCGACAAGATGCCCCAAGGATCGGTGATGCGCGCGTTCGAGCCGCATCACATCGCGCTGCCCTCGCCGGACGTGGAGGCGGGCGCGTCCTTGCGCGTGGTGGCATTCCCGTTGGGCTTCTATGACACGAGGCACCACCTGCCGGTCGTGCGCCACGCCATCGTCGCATCGTCCTTCGGCGTACGTTTCGAAGGGCACGGCTACTTCCTGACCGACGGCCGGATGCACCGGGGCACGAGCGGCGCCCCTGTGGTACTGCGATGCAACACGGGCGCTGGGGAGATTCCATGGCGCCTCCTGGGCATTCATTCCGCGGGCATGGACATGCGCGACCGCGATGCCACTCAGGACGAGACCCTGGGCCTGAACTGCACCTGGTACGCGGACATCCTGATGACGCTGACCGAGTCGGCCTCGCGTTCAGGCCCATCTGCGGGAGAAGGACCATGAGCGACTTCAGCAAGCGGGATGAATGGGACCAGCACAACCGGGATGAAGCGAAAAAGCGCGCCGCGCAGCAGGAAGCCGCAGGCCCGACGTACAGGCCCGTTCCCATCGAACCCTACGCGAGCCTGGGCGGATCACCCGGAGCGGGCGACGTCGATCTGGACGTGACTGTTCTCACCGACGAGTATGAGCGCGCCGCGGCTGCGGAGCGTACGGCGTGGCTTCAGGCGCGTGACCTCATCGCAGACGAAACCGGCAGCGGAGCATGGGACGCGTGGAGAGACGCCGTCGAACGCACCCAGCAAGCGGCACGTTCCCTTGTCAACTATCAGACGGGGCGATCGGCCAGCAGCTGAAGTGGACGGAGATGCTGTACCAGCCGCGTCATAACTGACGGCCTGCTGCGGTCGGACACGAAGCAGCGCTGAGCGGAATGTTCGCCGTCACGGCGCGCTGGACGGAACTGACGGCCGCCGGTGCCAAGTTCCGACACCCGCTCGCCTGCGCTACTCGCACAGTGGCAACATGGAAGCCGAAACTGAAGACGATGTCCTGGCCACGGCCGGCGACTTTCTCGTGTACCTCTGCTGCTGCGGGGCGGACTGCATGTGGGTCGCGCGCGTCTCTACCGGCGAAGCATCCGACATGCCGAAGGCACAGACCGAGGCCATCCTGCAGCTACCCGAAGACCAGCGCCCCTCGGCTCTCGAACGGCTTTGGGATGAGCACTTCTGAGCTGCGCGTGGAGGTCAAGCTTCCAGCTTGAGGCCTGGCCTGCCGCCGGCTCCACACCCCCGTGGAGTGGGGAACCCGGGAGGGCCACCTCCCAGGACTGGAACGGGAACGCTTCCTACAAGGCGCGCCCGTCGGACGTGGAACAGTGCCGGGCCTGTGCCCACCTACGACTACGCCTGCCCCCGCTGCGGCACGTTTGCCGAGCTGCGGCGCATCGCCGACCGCGATGGCGCGGTGTCCTGCCCGAAGTGCGGTGACGCCGCCACGCGCGTCGTCGCGGCCAGCCCGCACGTCGGCGGCATGGCCTCACTGCACGAGCGCGAGACAGGGGGGGCGCTATGCGCGGATGCGGCACGCGGCCGGGTGCGGCGTGAAGGTCTACCCCTCCGTCGAGCGGCCGGGGATCACTCCGGTGTACGGCACCAGCACTCCGCCGGCGGGCCTGTCCGGAAAGATGCGCGACGTGGCCTACAGGTACGCCGAGTACGACCTGCGGCACTGGCTGATCCTGCTGCTGGCCGATCGCGTGAACGTCGGTGAAGGCCTGCTGGAAGACCTCGCGCGCGGCCACCTTCCGAACATCTACCGCGAGATGGGCGGACCGGCGGAACT
>JAEWIF010000042.1 GCA_023387335.1 Pseudomonadota bacterium
ATGTTAAGGAGTCAAATTCCAACAGCTTTCTTCAGCTTAGAAGCTATGGAAAAAGTTGATTGTTCTATCTGCTAAAAAGCTTTGTCAAGATCTACCAGTTCAACATGCGAGCCCATCAGTTTAACCATCCCCATTTCAGCCAACTTACGCATCAATCGTGAGATAACCTCCCGTGAGGAATTCAGGTCCTGTGCAATTTCAGTAAAAGGCAGCTCAATTTTATTCGAGTTAAATTGCTCTTGGTGACGCTTTAGGTAAAAAACCAATCGCTCATCCATATTCCGGAATGCTATATGATCAATGGTTTGCAATAGCTCATCAAATCTTTCCCTGTACGAGCTGACCGCAAACTGAGCCCAGCTTTTATATTTACCCATCCATTGATCCACATAGTGAAGGGGTATGCTTAGCAGCGTAGCCTCTGTCACAGCCTTGGCCATCAATCCGCTGGTTTCCTGCCCCAATGCACACACCAGAGAAATAGCACAAGCTTTACCCGAATCAATGTAGTACATAAAGAACTCGTTACCCTGATCATCTTCCCGATAGATTTTAACCAAACCGTCCAAGACAAGCAATCCTGAACGAATGTTTTGACCAGTACGCATCAGCAATTCTCCGGCAACCAGGATTTTCATATCAGCGACCTTAATAATCTCATCAATAAGATCTTTTTCCAAAGCTGGAAAACGCCTAATTAGCTCTTGTTCTGTCATAATCGCAAAGATAGTAGTGATACATCGGCAGGGCGTGACATAAGTCTCGCTTGCCATAATTTGCGCTTGCTATTTTTACATACACAGAATAAAGTTTAAACAAAATAGAAAGTGCAAGAATGAAAAAGAGCGTCCTAACTGATGAATTTTATAGAGAGTTATTTCGGCAGCAACAATTGAAAGATGCGGTTCCTTCCAATAAAGAAATTACACGTTGGGCGGAAAGAGTCCTTTGCGTGTTGTATCCCCAACTCGCAACATGTGTCTTGCGATCTGAACTGGCCATTAGAAATACATTCAGTGAGCTACAATCAGAATTAGTTAACATCCTAAATACAACTTCAGCATGTCAGGATTGCAATAATGCAGAGACAGCCAATCGTTTTTTTGAGCAAGTACCGGAGCTTTATCGTCTTTTAAATACGGATGTTGACGCCATCTTGTCGGGTGATCCAGCAGCGCATACACCCTTTGAAGTCATCCGGGCTTATCCCGGATTCTATGCAATGAGCTTCTTTCGCATCGCACATGCACTTCACCAATTGAGTGTTCCAATTGTGCCCAGAATCCTAACGGAGCAAGCACATGCCAGAACAGGTATTGACATCCACCCGGCAGCAAAAATTGGTGAATATTTTTGCGTGGATCATGGAACAGGCATCGTCATTGGAGAGACGGCAGAAATTGGCAACCATGTAAAGTTGTATCAGTGTGTAACGTTAGGCGCCCTTAGTGTAAAGAAGGAATTGGCTTTTACAAAACGTCATCCGACTGTTGGGGATCACGTCGTAATTTACGCCGGTGCGACCATTTTGGGAGGTGATACTACAATTGGCCACCATAGTGTTATTGGCGGCAATGTTTGGCTGACGGAAAGTATCGCACCAGGCTCCTTAGTTTACCAAACTCCTGAAATAATCATAGTAGAGGGGAAATACTCAAGTGCGATACAGTAAGTTCTGTGAAATAGCAAAGCTTTTACCAGGCGCGAGAGTGAACAAATCAAGTACCTTACTCGTCTTTCCTATTCAATACTAATAGCAGAATCGAGCGCTTTGACCTGCTTCAGATCTTAGGTGTTCAAATGTTAAATAGCTACAATAACAATAGAAGGTTTTAAAGCAAACCCTGTTTACTTTGAAGAAGTTCTTCAAACAGAGCCGAAACGATGCAAAACCTGGGTAGTTCACCCTCCTATCACGTATTTCTTACTTGCAAGTGTATTACACTGATATACATCTACTTACTTGAAATGGTTCGAGTCCCTCATGAGCCACGGGGTTACATGCAGTGGGATTCCATCATTACCCTCGACCCACGCTTCTGTTCCCATTTTGATGCCTCACTGATCTGTGGACCAGTGACAGGACAAATGTTGTATGGTGGTATACGGTACAGTATAAAGTAGATTTAAATAAGATTTGGCTCTCTCACAATCAATCGTATCTTTACGATGAATATGGGAGCAACCAAGTCATACGAGTTCAGCGCGAAAGAAAACAAACTGGCCAGGTACGCCAAAGCACTGGCCCATCCTGCGCGGGTAGCGATCCTGAAGGTGCTGGCGAAACGGCAGGATTGCGTCTGTGGTGACATCGTCGATGAATTACCGCTGTCCCAAAGCACCGTATCACAGCACCTCAAAGAATTGAAAGATGCTGGGCTTATCAAAGGTTCCATTGACGGTGTTCGGGTGTGTTACTGCATTGACGAGAAGGAATGGAAAGCGGCCCAGGCATGGCTGAACCAGCTGTTCGACAGCTACAAGGGATGTGGTGATGGGTGTTGCTAACCGCCGCCTTTTTTTTGCCTGTATTAATCGGCACATTACGATAAAATTAAAATCAAAACATATGAACCAACAAGTTGAACTCAAAGAACTGGTGCGCCAGAAGTACAGCGAGATTGCCCTTCAGGACAAAGAAACAAACCAGTCCTCCTGCTGCGGCTCATCGTGCTGCTCCACAGACGTGTACAATATCATGAGTGATGACTATACTACGCTGGAGGGGTACAACCCTGATGCGGATCTGGGCTTGGGTTGTGGACTGCCAACACAGTTTGCGAAGATCCAGCAAGGGCAAACTGTGATTGACCTGGGATCGGGCGCAGGGAATGATGTCTTTGTTGCACGGAAAGAAGTGGGAGAAGCGGGTAAGGTGATCGGAATTGACTTCACACCCGCCATGATCGAAAAAGCCCGCACAAACGCAGAAAAGCTGGGCTTCAACAATGTGGAGTTCCGTCAGGGTGACATCGAAAAAATGCCCCTCACAGCAAACGTAGCCGATGTGGTGGTCAGCAATTGCGTCCTGAACCTGGTGCCGAACAAGGATGGCGTGTTCAAAGAGATCTTCCGTGTGCTCAAACCTGGTGGCCACTTCTCCATCTCCGACGTAGTATTGGTGGGTGATCTTCCTGAAAGCCTACAGAACGCAGCCGAGATGTATGCGGGTTGCGTCAGCGGTGCCATTCAAAAGCAAGAGTACCTGGATCTAATCCAGCAGAACGGCTTTATTAACATCACGGTGCAAAAGGAAAAGCAGATTGTTGTTCCCGATGACATCCTGAGTGCCTACCTCACCCCAGATGAACTGGCTACTTTCAAACAGTCTGGGACAGGCATCTTCAGCATCACCGTGTATGCAGAAAAGCCAAAGGCTTGCTGCGGTCCTGATTGTTGTAACTAACCGCGCCTTATGTTTTCCATTCAACCATTACTTCAGGAACACTGGCCACAGGTAAGAGCCATCTATCTGGAAGGAATCGCCACAGGTGAGGCCACCTTCCAAACCACTGCACCCAGCTGGGAACAGTGGAACCAGGGACATCTGTTGCATAGTCGCATTGTCGCCATCAACATCGGTGTGGTTGCAGGGTGGGCGGCGCTGTCGCCTGTTTCCTCCCGACCACACTACCGTGGTGTGGCAGAAGTCAGCGTATATGTGGGTGAAGGGTACCGTCGTAATGGTCTCGGTTCACAACTACTTCAGGAATTGGTACAGGAGAGCGAACAACACGGCATCTGGACACTCCAGGCCAGCATCTTTCCTGAGAATGGGGCCAGTGTTCACGTTCATGAGAAAAACGGATTTCGCCTGATGGGAAGACGGGAACGGATCGCCCAGCAAAATGGTGTGTGGCGCGATACATTGATCCTGGAGCGCCGCAGTAAAACAGTAGGAATATAAAATCAAATTCATCTTAGATGTCAGCAAACAACTGTGCTCCCGCCCTGGAGCGGAAACGATTAAATTTTTTGGACCGTTACCTTACTCTGTGGATTTTTCTTGCCATGGGTATCGGAGTGGCCATCGGATACTTCATTCCATCATCCTCTGGGTTCATCAACTCGTTCTCCAGTGGTACTACCAACATTCCGCTGGCCATCGGTCTTATTCTGATGATGTACCCACCTTTTGCCAAGGTACGCTATGAGCAGCTGGGTGAGGTGTTCCGTAACACCAAGGTGCTGGGTGTATCGCTGCTCTTAAACTGGATCATTGGACCTATCCTGATGTTCATTCTGGCGATTGTGTTTCTACATGGTTATCCCGAATACATGGTTGGCCTGATCCTGATTGGCCTGGCTCGTTGCATTGCCATGGTGATCGTCTGGAATGAACTGGCTGAAGGGAGCCGTGAATATGCTGCGGGTCTGGTGGCGCTAAACAGCATCTTTCAAGTGCTGTTGTACAGTGTGTATGCATATGTGTTCATCACCCTACTACCACCACTGTTTGGCATTACTGGTACAGAAGTCAATGTGTCCATCGGTGACATCGCAGAGAGTGTGGCCATTTACCTGGGGGTCCCGTTTGTGGCGGGGCTGCTCACCCGCCTGGTGCTCCGTAAAGCAAAGGGTGAAGACTGGTATCAAAACAAATTTATTCCTGTTATTTCCCCCATAACCCTGATTGCTCTGCTCTTTACCATTGTGGTCATGTTCAGCCTCAAAGGTGAGATGATCGTGCGCATCCCGCTCGATGTGGTACGGATCGCCATCCCGCTGGTGATTTATTTTGCCATCATGTTCCTGGTGAGCTTTTTTATCGGTAAAGCCATGGGTGCTGATTACTCCCGTAATGCCTCCATTGCTTTCACTGCCGCTGGGAACAACTTCGAACTGGCCATTGCTGTTGCCATCGGTGTCTTTGGCATCAACAGCGGACAAGCCTTTGCGGGTGTGATCGGGCCGCTGGTGGAAGTACCCGCCCTGATTGCACTGGTCAACGTGGCCTTCTGGCTCCGTAAGCGATACTATACCTCTACCCCAAATGAAACCATTCCATCAAAAGCATAAAACCCCTCTACAATGAGAATAGCCCTGTTCAGTGACATCCACGCCAACCTTCCCGCTTTGGAAGCTATGTTCAAAAGCATCGAAGAACAAAAACCTGACGCCATCTATTGCCTGGGTGATCTGGTGGGGTACAACAGCTGGCCAAATGAAGTGATCAATGAGATCCGACGCAGAGGCATCCCCACCATCGCTGGGAACTACGACCAGGGCATTGGCCTGATGTCGGATGAATGCGGATGTGCCTACAAGACAGACACGGAAAAAGACATGGGGAAGATCTCCATCTCGTACACCAACTCACTGGTGAAGCCCGATGAGCGTCGGTACCTCCGCACCCTCCCTGCACACATCCGTGTGGAGTTTCAATTAAATAGTGATAATCTCAATCTGCTGCTGGTGCACGGATCGCCAAGGAAGATCAACGAGTACCTGTTTGAAGACCGTGATGAAAAAAGTCTTCTCCGCATCTTGGAAGGTGCCGATGCTGACATCATGTGCTTTGGTCATACCCACAAACCCTACCACCGTGTGCTACCCACAGAAGGGGGTGAGAACCCACACTACCGTCACGCCATCAACATTGGATCTGTTGGCAAACCAAAGGACGGCGATCCCCGTGGGTGTTATGTAATCCTGACCATCAACCAGGACAGCGCCATCACCAACAGGGACGCTGTTCAGGTGGAGTTTGTCCGCTTTGAATACGACGTGGAAAAAGCAGCACAGGCCGTGGAAAAAAGCCCGTTGCCAAACGAGTACGCTGACATGCTACGTAAAGCATTTTAAACCGTATTTTATCGCCAAAACATACAAGATGAACTGCAACGTTACAGCGCTGTGGCAAGAGCATAAAGAGGCGCTATATTACTTTATACTGAAGCGGGTACATGATGAACCCACTGCCAAAGACATCTCCCAGGAAGTACTGATCAAGGTGTACAACTTCTGCGTGGCAAAAAGCGGTGTTCACAATGTGCGCTCCTGGCTCTTCCAGATCGCACAGAACGCCATCGTTGACCACTACCGAAAGAACAAGCGAAACATTTCAACTGAAACTTTTCGTGAAGCGGAAGAAGAAAGCGAAGCATCGGCCATGAAGGAGGCTGCTGAATTTGTGTTACCAATGATTAACCTTTTGCCAGAAGACTATGCAGCCCCACTGCGCATGAGTGATGTGGATGGTACCAAATTGAAAGACATTGCCACAGAACTGAACTTGGGGCTTTCGGCGGTCAAGCAGCGGGTGAGTCGTGGCCGCAAGATGCTCCGTGACATCTTTACTGAATGCTGCCTGATGGAACTGGATGACCAAGGGCGGTTGGTGTCTTTTGAAATCCGTCCCGACTGCGGTGCGCTCCAGCGGTACAAAAAATCTTTGGAAAAAGTTTCCTGATCGTGTCACCTTTTTGTACCACGCCCGTCATGGTACAAAACATAAAAACATGAAACGCTTCCACATACACGTTCGGGTAAAAAACCTCAGCGACAGCATCGAGTTTTACAACGCTCTTTTCAGAACCACACCAACTGTTACCAAGGACGATTACGCCAAGTGGATGCTCGAAGATCCCCGGGTGAACTTTGCCATCTCCACCGGTCACGCTGAAAACGGGATCGAGCACCTGGGGCTTCAGGTAGACAGCCCGGAAGAACTCCAGCAGGTGTACGCCAATATGGAAAAGGCAAAAGGAACCGTGAGGGAAGAAGGCTACTGCACTTGCTGCTACTCCAAGAGCCAGAAATCCTGGATCACCGATCCGCAGGGTGTTGACTGGGAAGCGTTTTACACCTACGGTACAGCGACCATTTACGGTGAGGGCATCAACGCAAGACCAGCACCTGAAGTCATGGAACACTGGAGCGGAAACGATGGTAAAAACGCTGTTCTTGATCTTTTCGAAGCATCAACAACAAAGAAGTCTTGTGACGGTACGTGCAGCCTAACAATCGCTTAGTGATAAAGAAAACCCAGTGCAAATCACATCGGGTTTTTCTTTTGACATTATAGCAAACCTTCATCCGTAAATGAGAAGAAACGATCTGCTTCAGAGGTCATGATGGTGTGATTAAGAATTTTGATGTCAATGAATTTTGATACCGCATGCTACTAAACCATCAGCTCTTCATCATACCATCCGGATAATTGTGGCCAACATTGATGTCAGCAGCGGCAACCCTGAGAGTCACTGTCGCCACGGGACGCGGGTCGGCAGTAACGCTGATGCACCTGCCAATACAAATCTTGCAGTCACCGAGAATCGGGTGGTGAGAGCCTGAATGAATATATATTCTATCTTTTCACCAGACCAGTTCTTCACCAACGGTAAAATCGTGCGCTTTGCCCTACAGGCCATTGTAAGTGTTCAAATTTTAGATCGTCACGATCGCAATTGATGTTTGAAAGGGAAAATCCGATTAACTTCGAAGGAGTTCTCAAAAATGGTCAAAACAGGTCAAAATGGGCCAGAACGACGGAAAACGCGGGTAGTTCACCCTCCTGTCACGTATTTATTATTTGCAAGTATAATCAACTGATATACAACTACATACCTAAAAAGGTTCGAGTCCCTCAGGATCCACAGTAGTTGTTTCAAAATCAGTCAATCCCGCAGGTCGATCAACTGGCGGCGTTGCTCAAAGCTGTTTCAATTTCACTATTCAATTGCTCAAACAATTTTATTCTTTCGGCATCATTTGGCCCCACCCTGACCTGGCAAAGCAGTACTACCTGTCCTTTAACGAAGAAGGGTTGCAAATCAGTGCCGGTGATTTTACAACCGATCTTTCCTGGCGCTATTTCTTTGCCCGCCTGGAAACACCAACGATCTTGCTGTTG
>JAEWIF010000069.1 GCA_023387335.1 Pseudomonadota bacterium
CGATTACATCGAGCGCTTCTACAACCTGGCCCGGCGGCACTCGACCTTGGGCTACCTCAGCCCCGTCGAGTTCGAAAACCGAACCCAATTAGCTTAGGACGGTGTCCAACAAACCGGCAGCAGGCCAATCGTAGGCTCGCCCAACGGGCTTCGAGCTTGGCAATTTCCTCAGCGTACCGCCGCTTCGCCTCGTTAGGGTCGCGGGTTCTGAGGCTGAAGTACTCCATCGTCCGGCCAGCCAGCTCGGCTACATCCTTTGGCACACGCTTGCGCAGCCAAAAAATTCCGGTCTTCGGATGAGGATGGGGACGGGACATCGCGAGAACCATGTGCATCACCCGTGTGCATCACTCGGGCGACCCTAACCACATGATCTGGCTGAACTTACCGAAACATCAACCGCTTAGCAGGCTGATGGTGCCCAGGAAAGGACTAGCCACCCCGGAGATCAAAACCCTGCAAAATCAATTGCTTGTTGCTGCCCTATTGCGCCGCTTTGTACCAAAACCTTGTGCCAGTTTCCATCCATTTCTGCGACGTGGATTTGCTTTCTCGCACGCACGTCATCGAGCGACACCGGCAAGCACGCCACGCCCCTTACGGGCACCGGCCTCCACCGCTATCCAGGCGGCATGGGGATCACCGGATCAAAACGCCGAAGGGCATCGGCAGCAAGTGTGGTCCGGTACGCCGGGCCACTCAGGAGTGAGGACCGGGTAGCCCCGAACCTCCAGACGACCGCCTGCTCCAGGGGTACGGAGAGCAAGCATCCGTCCGCGTTGGCCGCTCGGTGAGCGGGAAGCGGTGAGTAAAGGCCGACAGCCCAACCCCGGCCTGCCTGTCACAAGGTTTCACCTCCGGCCCCAGCTCCGACGGCCTCCATTCCGGGAGATCTGCGCGAGCACCTGCTTCTGCCGGTCACCGGCGAAGCTGTGCCCTTTGGGCACAACAGCCCACTCGGGCCTCCCCCTCCGGGGGGCAAGAGATACTCAGTGATCTCTCCATCAAGAGAGATCAGCGCCAGCTACCACGGGTTAGCAACCAGCCGGCTAGCCCGTGGTAGCGCAGTCCCTGCCCCTCCCGTCAAGCCTTTCATCTGTCATGATAATTTGCCGACCCACTCCGTTTCTTCGTGGGCCGGCTCCGTTTGAGAACGAGACGCGATCGCGTCCGCTCAGATGACGAGCGTCGTCTGCAGCTCCTGCTCCAGACGCTCATGCTCGGCCCGTGCAGCCGCTTCCCGTTCCGGCCTGGTCCACTCGTCCCAGGCTTCCAGATACTCCGTCGAGAACAGTACGTGCGGGTCAGTTTCGCCGCACGCCAGCGCCGAGGGCGTGATCCCATAGCGCTCCCGCAACATCGCCACGTTCTTCCGGTCAATGTTCCGGCTGACCCCAAACCGCTTCGTAGCCACCATTCCTTGATTAC
Source organism: Pseudomonadota bacterium (assembly GCA_023387335.1). Lineage (GTDB taxonomy): Bacteria > Pseudomonadota > Gammaproteobacteria > Burkholderiales > Burkholderiaceae_C > Ramlibacter. The sequence continues at coordinate 1,429 of JAEWIF010000069.1, forward strand.
GCAGCTTCACCCGCGCCGCATGCTGCACCGGCATCGGCACCCGGGCCCGCTCCGGATCAATCAACCGCCGCTCCTTCGGCGCCACCATCCCTTTCATCATGTACTGAAACAATCGCCACTGCGCGGTCACGTCGCGATCATGCCGATGGAGGATCCGCACCGCCCGCGTGCCGAGGCGCCAATGCACGCTCCGGCCCGAGATCGTCTCCACGGCCAACTCCACCTGCTTCCTCAGCCAGGGCTTCCGAGCCTTCGGCATCACCATCAGGATATGGCTGTGCAGGCCGTGCCGCCGCCCGTTCTCAATGACCCACACGAGGGCGAACGGGATTCGCTGCGCGCTGCATGCCTTCCGCAACAGCTCCAGATACCGCCCGTGCGCCTCTGCCACCTCGTCCGGCTCGGTGATGCCGACCCGCGACCACGTGATCGACAGGAAGGTGTTCAGCACGCCGCCGAAGCAGTTCGCCAGCGCAATCGCTTCATAGCCTTGCCGGAACTGCTTCGTTGACAGCGCCTGCGTCAGGCCCCAGCTGCCAAGAGCGCGACTGTTCTCCTGCGGGTTTCGTCCGAAAACCGCCTGGTGCCGCACTACTTCCGCTTCATCGTCATGAGCACCGACCCAGTTCCGGCGGCCGATGTCCTTCGGCTCCAGCCCGTGCTCGCGCAAGAACCGTAGCTTCTCACCCAGTCCTTCGATCCCGGCGTAGAACTCCAGCACCGGATCTAGCTCGATCGTTTCGGCCTCCACAACTGCCGAAGGGCTCCGCTTCCTTCGCTGCGCCTCGCGTGCCAGCTTCAGCTTCGTCGTCTCAGCCCATGCGGCCTCTATAGGCCGTGCGGCTTCTCTTCGCGCCTGCATCTCCGCCCACGACGGGATATAGATGCCCGCCACGTAGCAACCCTGCCGTTCCATGATCTGTCGCTCCGTAGGGCGCCCTCGCACACGCGAGGCCCCTACAGGAGGCGGAATATGCGCTGTTGAACACTTCGAGCTGGCCGGCGGAGCGTTTCGTACTTCGTCAGCCCTTCCGCCGGCCGCCCCGTAGCGGCTGCGGCGGCTCGGCTCCTTCTAGCGGCTGCAAGAATAATTCACCCAAGGGCACCGCCAATGCCGCCGCAACCTTATCGATCGTATCGATGGAGGGATTCTCGACCTCCCTCTCCATCCCGCCGAGGAAAGCCCGGTCAATCTGGGCGTCCGCAGCCAGCCGCTCCTGACTGACGCCGGCAGCGACGCGTATGCGCCGCAGATTCCAAGCCAGAAGCGCGCGTCCCTTCATCATCCGGGGACGGCAACATCCTGATGCCTATCTAACCACTGGCTATAGGCAACATTAATGGCTAAGCTCGGGCAACTTCGCCACGGCCCAGAAGAATCTCAGGCTGACGCGAAACCAGGGGAGCACCATGTCCGACATGACCCAGCCAAGCCTGATCAGCCGACTCAAGGCCCGCTATGAGCGCAATGCCGCGAGTCCGGATGGTGCCCGCACGCGGAAGGCCGCGATGATCGGCACCGTCATCGGTCTCGCTTTGCTCGGCAGCTACCGTCTCTGGCACCGATCCAACAGCGAGCCCGCAGTGATCACTACGGCTCACGCCGAACCAGGGCTCGTGCAAGGCAAGCTGCCAGCCTGCGACTCGCCTTTCGCGCAGAACCTGCTCAAGCAGGCGGTCGAAACCAACCCGTCACCCATTCTCGGGCCGGTCAAGGTACACAAAGTCGGTGTGATCGCAGACTACATGGCGCTCGTCATCCAGCAGGCCAATGATACTTCGAAGCCGCATATCACGTCAGACTACTTCGCCGAGACGCAGAACATGCGCAGGTGCATGGCACAGCTGTTCACCTCACGCGGCCGGCACGCCTATAACTTCACCATGACTTTCCCGACCGAAAGCAAGGACGAGGTTTACCTCCAGGCCGAACTGGGGGAGTGAGCGTCATTGAGGCAGCCCTACCGTCAGGTAGCAAGAACGCTGGATTAGCTGTGAACCTTCGTTTCTTCTCCGGACAAAACGAGGGACATGAACAACAGCCTCGATTCCGAAGCGACCGCTGCCGCCGCGCAAGCTGCCCGTTCACCGACGCGACGGCGTCTGCTCGCCTTCATGGCTACGCTGCAGGCGCTCACGGCCGCAGCCACGACCACTTCGGCACCCGCTCACTCGCAACTCGCTGTTAATAGCCCTGCGCTGGCCTCCATCTCCGACCTCTTCGTTGCCTTCGAGGCACTGCTCACCAAACACGAGGCAGCGCTCTGGCGCTGCGACCGTCTCGAAGCTTGGCTTCTCGCGGAACTCGACTACCCGCGGGTTCAGCTCCCTACGCCTGCCGGCATCCCCAGCCGTCACGCTGCCGATGCCGTCACCATCGCGCAGCACGTCCCGCCGGGCCGCCGCCGGTACCGCCTGCAGCAAATTCTGCTTCGGCGGCAGCAAGCCTGGATCCGCGGTGCCCGTGCCTGCGGGCTGACGAAGGCGCAGGAACAGGAGGCTGCTCTTGATACTGCCGTTCGTGACGCCGCCGCGACGCTCATCGCGGCCCCGGCCTGGACCGTCGGCAGCATCCGCACGAAGCTTCTCGTCCTCCTTGCCGTGCAGCAACCCGGCGAAGCCTTCCGCGGCAGCTCGCCCTGGCGTGAGCTGCGACTTCTGCTTGCCGACCTCGACACCCTCGCTGAGCCCTAATGCCTCAGGTTACCCTCCGCCGCCAACCCGTGGGCCAAACGCTCCACCATGAGCACGAGAAGCGGCGCCGGACCGGTCTCAGCGAGCTGGTTTTCGGCGTATATTCGCGAATACCCCCTGCGATAGCGCTCCCCCTGACGCCGGCCAGCCGCCCCCGCCATTCCCGCCCCCTCCGGACAGCCCTCCAGCTGTCCGGCTCCACGGCACGCCCCGTCACCAACCCGCTGCTGCCGAACTACCGCACTCCCGCAGCTCGCCCCTATCCCCGTGTGCCTCCACATACAGGCTACGCTACGCTGCGCTCGCCGAACGCCGGATCAGCAGGATGTAACCCAGACTTCCTCACCCGCAGTTGATCTAGGAAACCCCAGACCGCGCCCACTGTTGATTCATGAACCATATGAACAGCTTACACGCACCTGGCTCCGTTTCTGCCCATGGTGCTTCCGTATCTCGTGCAGCGCTGCCCCGCGCACCCGGCTCTCCGCTTCATCACCATAGAGGACTACCGCTCCTGACCATCACACCTGACCTCGATCCCGCCCTCCGCGACCGCGCCCACGGCGCCCTCCTCGGCCTCGCCGTCGGCGACGCCCTCGGCACCACGCTGGAATTCACCCGCCGGGACACCCAGCCCCTTCATACCGAGATGACCGGCGGCGGTCCCTTCGACCTCGCCCCGGGCGAGTGGACCGACGATACCGCCATGGCGCTCGCCCTCGCCGACAGCCTGATCAACTCCCAGGGTCTCCACCCACACGACCTTGCCACCCGCTTCGTCTCTTGGTGGCAACACGGCGCTTACAGCTGCACCGGCTCCTGTTTCGATATCGGCATCACCACGCGCGAAGCGCTCACCCGCTTCGTCCAGACCGGCGATCCCTACGCCGGCTCCACCGATCCCGACACGGCCGGCAACGGCTCCCTCATGCGCCTCGCCCCGGTCGCACTCTTCGCCCTTCATGACGCTCGCCAGGCTGACCAGCTCGCCCGCGATCAGAGCCGCATCACACATGCCGCCCCGCAGGCGGTCGAGGCCTGCGCCTTCTTCGTTCAGCTCCTGCGCGACGCCATCTTCGGCCAGCCGGACGTACTCCGTCCCCGCACTTGGTCCGGCGAGCCCGCCATCGCGGCTATCGCCGCCGGCTCCTGGCGCCAGAAGACCCGCGATCAGATCCGTTCATCCGGCTACGTCCTCCACACGCTGGAGGCCGCCATCTGGGCCGTCGGCACCACCACGAACTTTGAGGAGGCGCTGATCCTGGCCGTCAACCTCGCCGACGACGCCGATACGGTAGGCGCCGTCACGGGCCAGCTCGCAGGTGCCCTCTACGGCGCTTCCGTAATCCCAGACCGCTGGCTTCATCCCGTTGCCTGGCGGAGCAAGATTGTCGAGGCTGCTGATCAAATGCTTGCAGGTGCTTGGCGGAATAGGATCTAGTTCGCTACAGGGCAGGGGGACGTTCGTCACTGAACAATCTTATCGAGCAAATCCGGGAACTAATAATGACCATCGGCTCTGGCGGTACTGTTTCGTGGGCGTTGGCTAAGCGATGGGCTCAACTCACTCAGCCTAGGACGGTCGACACGGCTCTGATCTGCCCGTAACGGGAGGTTTCTCCTGCCAGCAGCCTGGGCTAGGACGCAGACACGGGCCTGTCCCATCGTCTGATCGACGTGCGAATCGTAGGGATGGTTGGAAGCTTACGAGTGGGGGAAAAGAGGGTGGCGGGGGGCGAGT
>JAEWIF010000013.1 GCA_023387335.1 Pseudomonadota bacterium
CGGAGCGGCTCGGGTGGCGCAGCTTGCGCAGCGCCTTGGCCTCGATCTGGCGGATGCGCTCGCGGGTGACGTCGAACTGCTTGCCCACTTCCTCGAGGGTGTGGTCGGTGTTCATGTCGATGCCGAAACGCATGCGCAGCACCTTGGCCTCCCTCGGGGTCAGGCCGGCGAGCACGTCGCGCACGGTCTCCATGAGGTTGGTGTTGGTGGTCGAATCGATCGGGGACTCCACGTTGGTGTCCTCGATGAAGTCGCCCAGGTGCGAGTCCTCGTCGTCGCCGATCGGCGTTTCCATGGAGATCGGCTCCTTGGCGATCTTCATGACCTTGCGGATCTTGTCCTCGGGCATGTCCATCTCCTTGGCCAGTTCCTCCGGCGTGGCCTCGCGGCCGTACTGCTGGAGCATCTGGCGGGAGATGCGGTTCAACTTGTTGATCGTCTCGATCATGTGCACCGGGATGCGGATGGTGCGCGCCTGGTCGGCGATCGAGCGGGTGATCGCCTGGCGGATCCACCACGTGGCATAGGTCGAGAACTTGTAGCCGCGACGGTATTCGAACTTGTCGACCGCCTTCATCAGACCGATGTTGCCCTCCTGGATCAGGTCCAGGAACTGCAGGCCGCGGTTGGTGTACTTCTTGGCGATGGAGATCACCAGGCGCAGGTTGGCCTCGATCATCTCCTTCTTGGCGTCGCGCGACGAGGCCTCGCCCTCGTTCATGCGCTTGTTGATCTCCTTGAGCTCCACCAGCGGCACCACCACGCGCGCCTGCAGGTCCATCAGCTTCTGCTGCAGTTCCTGGATCGGCGGGATGTTGCGGGCGATCACCACGCTCCACGGCTTGCCGGCGGCGGCCTGCTTCTCCACCCACTTCAGGTTCAGCAGGTTGGGCGGGAATTCCTTGATGAAGGTTTCCTGCGGCATGCCGCACTTGTCCACGATGATGCGGCGCAGTTCACGCTCCTTCTTGCGCACGTCGTCGACCTGGCCGCGCACCATGTCGCACAGCTTCTCGATGGTCTTGGCCGTGAAGCGGATGGTCATCAGCTGCTCGGACAGGGCCTTCTGGCACTTCATGTAGTTGGGCGTGCCGTAGCCTTCCTTGTCGTAAGCCTTGTGCACCTTCTCGAACAGCTCGGCGATGCGGTCGAAGCGCTCGAGCGCCTGCGACTTGAGCTCCTCGAGCTTCTTGGTCAGCGCCTTGGAGCCGCCGTTGCCGTCGTCGTCGTCGTCCGCGTCGAACTCGTCGAAGTCCTCCTCGGCCACGTAGTCGTCGGCTTCGTTCGGGTTGGAGAAGCCGTCGACGATGCTGGAGATGACGACCTTGCCCTCGCGGATGTCCGCGGCCAGCCGCAGGATCTCGGCGATGGTGGCGGGCGAGGCGGAGATGGCCTCCATCATGGCCTGCAGGCCGCCTTCGATGCGCTTGGCGATCTCGATCTCGCCCTCGCGCGTGAGCAGTTCCACCGTGCCCATCTCGCGCATGTACATGCGCACCGGGTCGGTGGTGCGGCCGAATTCGCTGTCCACGGTGGACAGGGCGGCTTCGGCTTCCTCTTCCGCTTCCTCTTCGGTGGCGGCCGTGGGGCCGGTGTTGGTCAGCAGCAGGGTCTCGGCGTCGGGCGTCTGCTCGTACACCGCCACGCCCATGTCGTTGAGCATGGAGACCACGACCTCGAGCGTCTCGGCGTCCACCAGCTTCTCGGGCAGGTGGTCGGTGATCTCGGCATGCGTGAGGTAGCCGCGCGTCTTGCCCAGCTTGATCAGGGTCTTCAGGCGCTGGCGACGCTTGGTCATCTCCTCTTCGGTGAGGATGGTCTCGTCGAGGCCGAACTCCTTCATCAAGGCCCGTTCCTTGGCCTTGCTGATCTTCATGCGCAGCGGCTTGACCTTCTCGGTGGTGGTCTCGACCGCGGGCTCTTCCGCGAATTCCGCCTCGATGTCGGACATGTCCTCGTCCTCGGTGGACTCGGACTTCTCGGCGCCGGCCTTGGGCTTGCGGCCGCGCTTGGCGCCGGTGGTCTTGGCGGGCGCGGAGCTCTCGGCCGCGGCGGCCTTGGGCGGGCGGCCGGGCTTCTTCTTCACCACCGGCTCGTCGGCGGCAGCCACGGTGGCCTTGGCGACCTTCTTGGTCGGCTCTTCCTTGGCGGCGGCTTTCTCGGTCTTGGCGGTCGTGGTCTTGGTACTGCTGGGCACGGGCTTGGCTTTCGTGAGGGACTTCGGTTCGGCGGCGGCGGCGGAAGGCTTGACGACCTTCAACGCGGCCTTGGCGGCGACGGAAGCGGGTTTGACCGGTTTTTTCGCGGCGGGTTTCGCGGGCTGCTTGGGCGACGCGGGTTTCGTGGCGGGCATGGACGGACCTCGGGCAATGGAGAAACGAAGATGCGCCACAAACTACCCGGCGCGGGCGACTGGAAGGCTTCGCGCGCAACGCGCAACGCCTTCCACTGGGCAAGATGGGTGGGCGAACATTTGGAGTGCAGTCCTTGCGGTGATGTGGCGCTGTCGTGTCCGTCTTGGATGCACGGTCGGCCGGCCCGGAGGTGCTGCTGTCGCTCTTGCCGCTAGCAAACCCTACATTATATCTTTTCTTCGGCTTTTCAAGACCTTAGCGCTTGCCTCTGCTGCTGCAAGGAGGTGTTTCGACGGCTGAGCTCCAGCAGCCGTTCGTGCCGCGCCGGGTCGCTCTGCGGCATCCGGCTGGTCTCCTCGATCTCCGAGGCCAGCAGGTCGATGTGGATCTCCAGCATCGAGAGCCGCAGGTCCCGGTCGGTGGTGTCGATGTCCTCCACCACGCGGCTGAGCGGCTGGCTCTCGTCGTAGGCCATCAGCTGCTCGGCCCGGGCCGCGAAATCCAGCCCTTCCAGGCCGGCCTGCAGCGCCGCCCAGGGCTGGCCGCCGTGCTCGTGAACGCCGGCGTCGATCCAGGAGAACAGGTCGCCCAGCGGCGGCTGCAGGCGGCACAGCACCTCGTGGTCGCCCTGGGTGAGCTGTTCCCAGGCGCCGGAATTGCGCAGCAGCAGCCGGGCGATGGTCTCGGCATAGGCCACGGTGCGGCCCTTGACCGCCTGGCGCACGCCCGAGCCGTAGGCGCGGGGCTCGCGCGATTCACGTTTCCTGCGGCTCGGCCCGGCGTTGCTGCGCGGCACGCGCCAGAGCTCGCCGAGTTCGTGCGTCCCCACCTGCGAGCGTTCCGCGATCTCGGCGAACAGCTGGCGCTTGAGCGCCCCGTCCGGCATCAACGCCCACAGCGGCTGCGCCACCGTCAGCATGCGCGACCGGCCCTCGGCCGTGGACAGGTCGCAGTCCTCGGCAGCGGCCTCCAGCAGGAACACGCTCAGCGGCACTGCCTGCCGCACGTAGCGCTGGAATTCCTCGCGGCCGTGCTCGCGGATGAAGCTGTCCGGGTCGTGCTCCGGCGGCAGGAACAGGAACTTCACCGTGCGCACGTCGGTGGCGTAGGGCAGGGCGCCTTCCAGCGCCTTGCGCGCGGCCCGGCGGCCGGCGGCGTCGCCGTCGAAGCTGAAGACCACGCTCTCGGTGAAGCGGAACAGCTTGTGCACGTGCTCGGGCGTGCAGGCCGTGCCGAGCGTGGCCACCGCGTTGGGAAAGCCCAGCTGGGCCAGCGCCACCACGTCCATGTAGCCCTCGGTGACCAGCACGAAGCCGGCCTCGCGCACCGCGTTGCGGGCCTCGTACAGGCCGTACAGCTCGCGGCCCTTGCTGAACACCGGGGTCTCGGGCGAGTTCAGGTACTTGGGCTTCTCGTCGCCCAGCACGCGCCCGCCGAAGCCGATGCACTCGCCCTTGACGTTGCGGATGGGGAACATCACGCGGTCGCGGAAGCGGTCGTAGCGCTTGCCGTCTTCCTCGTTGACGATCACGAGGCCGCTCTCGGCGAGCAGCGGGTCGTCGTACTCGGGGAACACGCTGGCCAGGTTGCGCCAGCCGGCGGGCGCGTAGCCCAGGCCGAACTGGCGGGCGATCTCGCCCGAGAGGCCCCGGCCCTTGAAGTAGTCGATGGCGCGCGGCGATCCGCGCAGCTGCTTGCGATAGGCCTGCCCGGCCTTCTCGAGCACGTCGGACAGCGTGGCCTGCTTCTGGCGCTGCTGCGCGTCGCGCTCGCGGTCCTGGGGCGAGCGCTCGTCCTCGGGGACCTCCATGCCGTACTCGCCGGCCAGGTCCTTGACCGCGTCGATGAAGCCCATGCCCGCGTGCTCCATCAGGAAGCCGATGGCGTTGCCGTGCTTGCCGCAGCCGAAGCAGTGGAAGAACTGCTTGGTGGGACTGACGGTGAAGGAAGGGCTCTTTTCCGAATGGAAAGGGCACAGCCCCGAGAAGTTGGCCCCGGTCTTCTTCAGCTGGACATGGCGGCCGACGATCTCGACCACGTCCGCGCGGGCCAGCAACTCCTGGATGAACGACTGGGGGATGGCCATCGGCTCGGTATTCTTACTTAATGCCGTCGGCGACGGGACGGGCTTACGCTAGCGGCAGGCCCCCCGGATCCAAGAGCACAGGAGACAAGCATGGCCCGCATTTTCGACCAGGACCTGCCGCGCAACGCGGCCAATTTCGCGGCCATCTCGCCGCTCGCCTTCCTGGAGCGCTCCGCCGAGGTCTATCCGAAGCGCCTGGCGGTGGTGCACGGGGACCTGCGCCGCACCTGGTCCGAGCTGTACGCCCGCTGCCGCCAGCTGGCCTCGTCGCTGCGCCGGCGCGGCATCGCCAGGGGCGACACGGTGGCGGTGATGCTGCCCAACACGCCGGCGATGGTCGAGGCCCACTTCGGCATCCCGATGGCCGGCGCCGTGCTCAATGCGCTGAACACGCGGCTGGACCCGCCCACCATCGCCTTCATGCTGGACCACGGCGAGGCCAGGGCCGTGATCGTGGACCCGGAGTTCGCGCCGGTGATGAAGAAGGCACTGGCGTTGCGCACCCGCCAGTCGCCGCTGCTGGTGATCGACGTCGAGGACCCGGTCTACACCGGGCCGGTCGAGCGTATCGGCGAAATCACTTACGACGCGTTCGTCGCGCAGGGCGACGCGCAGGAGCCGTGGGAGCTTCCGGCCGACGAGTGGGACGCCATCGCGCTCAACTACACCAGCGGCACCACGGGCAATCCGAAGGGCGTCGTCTACCACCACCGCGGCGCGGCCATCAATGCCGTCTCCAACATCCTCGAATGGGACATGCCCAAGCACGCGGTCTACCTGTGGACGCTGCCCATGTTCCATTGCAACGGCTGGTGCTTCCCCTGGACCGTCGCGGCCCGCGCGGGCGTCAACGTGTGCCTGCGCCGCGTGGAGGCGCCGGCCATCGTCGATGCGATCAGGCAGCACGGCGTCACGCACTACTGCGGCGCGCCCATCGTGCACGGCATGCTGGTCAACGCGCCCGAGGCCATGAAGCAGGGCCTGCCGCGCGGCGTCAAGGCGATGGTGGCGGGCGCCGCGCCGCCGGCTTCGATGATCGAAGGCATGGAGCGGATGGGATTCGACCTCACCCACGTGTACGGCCTGACGGAGGTGTATGGCCCCGCCACCGTCTGCCCCAAGCACGAAGAGTGGGAGCAGGTCGACATCGGCGAGCGCGCCCGCCTGAACGCGCGCCAGGGCGTGCGTTACCACCTGCAGCAGGGCGCGCGCGTGATGAACGCGGAAACCATGCAGCCGGTGCCCTGGGACGGCGAGACCATGGGCGAGATCATGTTCCGCGGGAACATCACGATGAAGGGCTACCTGAAGAACGCCCAGGCCACGCAGGAGGCTTTCGCGGGCGGCTGGTTCCACACCGGCGACCTCGCGGTGCAGTACCCGGACGGCTACATCAAGATCAAGGATCGCAGCAAGGACATCATCATCTCGGGCGGCGAGAACATCTCCTCGATCGAGGTGGAGGACGTGCTCTATCGCCATCCCGACGTGCTGGCCGCGGCGGTGGTGGCGCGGCCCGATCCGAAGTGGGGCGAGACGCCGTGCGCCTTCGTCGAACTCAAGCCCGGCGCGGCGACGAAACCCGAGGACATCGTCGCGCACTGCCGCAAGCACCTGGCCGGCTTCAAGGTGCCCAGGGCGGTGGTGTTCGGCGAACTGCCCAAGACCTCCACCGGCAAGATCCAGAAGTTCGAGCTGCGCAAGCAGGCCGGCAGCGCCGCGGCCATCGACGTCTGAGCACATGCTCAGTCCCGCGGCCGCCCACGTGCTCGCCCATCCGGGCGAGTTCCTGCGACGCGTGCTGGGCAGCTTCATCCGCAACCAGGGGCTGCTGCTCGCCGGCGCGGTGGCCTACTACGCGCTGCTGTCGGTGGTGCCGCTGCTGATCCTGGCGGTGATCGGCCTGTCGCACTTCGTCGACCAGGGGCTGCTGCTGGAGACGCTGAGCCGCTACCTCGAGTGGCTGATGCCCGGGCAGTCGCAGGCCGTCGTCCGCGAGCTCTTCGCCTTCGTCACCCATCGCGACGTGCTGGGCTGGGTGCTGCTGGGCACCATGCTGTTCTTCAGCTCGCTGGCCTTCACCGTGCTGGAGAAGGCGATGTCGGTGATCTTCCTGCACCGCGTGACGGTGCGGCGGCGGCACTTCCTGGTGTCGGCGCTGCTGCCTTACTGCTACATCGTGTGCCTGAGCCTGGGCCTGCTGGTGGTGACGCTGGTGTCGGGCGGCCTGACGACGCTGAGCGAGGAGAGCCTGGCCGTGCTGGGGCGGGAGTGGTCGCTGGGCGGCCTGTCGCGGGTGCTGCTGTACCTGCTCGGGTTCATCGGCGAGGTGTTCCTGCTCACCTCGGTGTACATGGTGATGCCGGTCGGCCGGCTCACCTGGCGGCACGCGCTGCCCGGCGGCGTCACGGCGGCGGTGCTATGGGAGATCACGCGGCACGTGCTGGCCTGGTACTTCAGCACGCTGTCGCAGGTGAGCGTGGTCTACGGTTCGCTCACCACCGCCATCGTGGTGCTGCTCAGCCTGGAGATCGCCGCCACCTTCCTGCTGCTGGGCGCGCAGGTGATCTCCGAGTACGAGCGCATCGATCGCGAGGAGAAGGCCGAAGCCGCCCATTGAGGGCGGCCGGCGCCTTCTTCAGTCGCCCATCACCACGCCTTCGCGCCGCGGATCGGCGCCGCCGAACCAGAACAGCTCGCCGTGAGCCTGGCCGCGCGTGATGGCCTGCAGCCCGCTGGTCATCGCCTGCTCGCGCACTTCGGCGCCGCGGGCTCGCAGCGCCTCCACGGTGGCGGCCGGGAAGCGTTTTTCTTCCAGGATCGTCGGTCCGTTGAGCGACGCGAAGTTGGGCAGGTTGATCGCCTGCTGCGGCGTCATGCCCCAGTTGAGCGCGCCGTAGATCGTCTTGGCGGTGAAGTGGATGATCAGCGCGCCGCCCGGGCTCCCGCCGCTCATCACCAGGTCGTTGCTGGACTTGTCGAACACCAGCGTGGGCGCCATCGAGGAGCGCGGCCGCTTGCCGGGCTGCACGCGGTTCGCGACCGGACGGCCCTGGGCGTCGGCGGGCGCGAAGCTGAAGTCGGTGAGCTCGTTGTTGAGCAGGAAGCCGCGCACGAACTGGCGCGATCCGAACTGGTCCTCGATGGTCGTGGTCATCGCGATGGCGTTGCCGAAGCCGTCCACGATGCTGATGTGCGAGGTGCCGTACTCCGGCTGCCCGGGCATCGGCGCGTAGCCGGTGCGGGCAACACCGGGAGAGCCGGGCTGGGCCACCTTCATGCTCTGCGGGCCGATCAGGCGCGCGCGCTCCGCCAGGTAGGCGGGCGCCAGCAGCGACATCCAGGTGCCGCCGGGCGGCTGCACGAAGTCCGGGTCGCCCAGGAACTGCGCGCGATCGGCGAAGGCCAGGCGCGCGGCCTCGGTGTACAGGTGCAGCCAGTCGGCGCCGGGCAGGCCGTCCGCGGCCAGCGGCAGCGAGCCGGCGTTGGTGTTCGACAGGATGCCCAGGATCTGCCCGATGGCGATCGCACCCGAGCTCGGTGGCGGAAAGCCGCAGACGCGGTAGCCCTTGCCCTGCGCTTGGTAGTCGTGGCACAGCGGCGCGCGCTTCTTCGACTGGTAGCCGGCCAGGTCGGCCAGCGTCATCTTTCCCGGGTTGGCCGGGTGCTTGCGCACCTTGTCGACGATGGCCTGCGCGATCTCGCCTTCGTGCAGCGCCTTCGAGCCCTCGGCCGCGATGCGGCGCAGCACCGCCGCCAGTTCCGGGTTGCGCAACGTGCTGCCCACGTCGCGCGGTTCGCCGTCGGCCTTGTAGAAGTAGGCGGCGGCGGCCGGGTCCTTCTTCAGGTGCGCATCGGCCTTCAGCAGCGTGTTCAGGCGCGGGCTGACGCGAAAGCCGTTCTCGGCCAGCACGATGGCCGGCTGGAACAGCGTGGCCCAGGGCAGCTTGCCGTGCTGCCTGTGCGCCATCTCCAGCATGCGCACCGTGCCCGGCACGCCGACCGAGCGGCCGCCGACCACGCCCTCGTAGAAGGGCAGGGGCTTGCCGTCGGCGCCCAGGAACAGCTTCTCGTCGGCCGCGGCCGGCGCGGTCTCGCGGCCGTCGAACGCTTCGACCTCGCTGCCCTTGGCATGCAGCAGGAAGGCGCCGCCGCCGATGCCGCTGGACTGCGGCTCGACCAGGGTCAGCACCATCTGCACCGCCACCGCGGCGTCGATCGCCGAACCGCCGGCGCGCAGCACCTGGTAGCCCGCGTCGGTGGCCAGCGGGTTGGCCGCCGCGACCGCGAACTTCCTCGTCGCCCAGCCCGGCTTCTCGGTATAGCCCGAGGCCGCTTCCGGCAGGACCGGCGGCTGGTAGCTGAAGTTGGAGGAAGGGGCGCTGGCGCAGGCGGCCAGCAGGAACGTGGCGGCGAGGGCCGCGAGCCTGGGTTTCATGGCGTCTCCCGGGATTGAGGGAGGCGCATCCTAGTCCCCGGCTGCGCGGCCCGGAAGTGTCAGCGGGGAGCCAGGCGGATGGCGCCGTCGAGGCGGATCACCTCGCCGTTGAGCATGTCGTTCTCGAAGATGTGGCGGGCCAGCTTGGCGTAGTCCTCGGGCGTGCCCAGGCGCGAGGGGAAGGGCACGGCCGCGGCCAGCGACTCCTGAACTTCCTTGGGCATGCCGAACATCATGGGCGTGCCGAAGATGCCGGGGGCGATGGTCATGACGCGGATGCCGCTGCGCGCGAGGTCGCGCGCGATCGGCAGCGTCATGCCGACCACGCCGCCCTTGGACGCGCTGTAGGCGGCCTGGCCGATCTGGCCGTCGTAGGCGGCCACGGAGGCGGTCGAGACGATGCAGCCGCGCTCGCCGGTGGACTCGGGCTCGTTCTTGCCCATGGCATCGGCGGCCAGGCGCGTCATGTTGAAGGTGCCGATCAGGTTGACCGTGATGCACTTGGTGAACACGGCCAGGCTGTGCGCGCCGTTCTTGCCCACCGTCTTCTCGGCCGGGGCGATGCCGGCGCAGTTGACCAGGCCCATCAGCTTGCCCATGGACACGGCCTTGGCCACCACGGCCTGGCCGTCGGCCTCCTGGCTGACGTCGCACTTGACGAAGACGCCGCCGACCTCCTTGGCCACGGCCTCGCCCTTTTCCACCTGCATGTCGGCGATGACGACCTTGCCGCCGTTGGCGGCCAGCATGCGCGCCGTGCCTTCACCCAGGCCGGAAGCGCCGCCGGTGACGATGAAGACCTTGCCCTTGATGTCCATGAAAAGCTCCTTGTTCGCGGTTGACGTGCGCGTCAATTATCCGGCACGCCGGCCGGCCGCTTTTTCCGGAGCCGGTCAGTGTTCGCTGAACGCGCCGTCCAGGCGGCGCAGGAGCGGCCGCGCCAGGTAGGCCATCAGGGTCCTCTCGCCCGTCTTGACCATCACGGTCGCGGGCATGCCGGGGCGCAGCTGCACCTGGCCCAGCTTGCGCGCCTCGCCGGCCGGCACGGTCACGCGCAGCTGGTAGTAGGTGATGCCGCTGCGCTCGTCCCTGAGCGCGTCGGCCGACACCAGCATCACCTGCCCGGTGAGGGCGGGGCGCGCCGCGCGATCGGCATAGGCGTCGAAGCGCACGTCGGCCGGCAGCCCGGCGTGGACGCGATCCACGTACTGGGTCGGCATGCGGGCTTCCACCACCAGGCCGTCCGCTTCGGGCACCAGGTCCATCAGCCGGTCGCCGGGCCTGACCACGCCGCCGACCGTGTGGACCGCGAGGTCGACGACCTTGCCGGCCACCGGAGCGCGAATGACCAGTCGCTCGACGTTGTCCTGCTGGGCCGTCAGGCGCTCGGTCAGCGTCGCGGCGTCGCGCTGGAAATCGCCCATCTGCGCCTCGACCTCGCGGCGGTATTCCATCTCGCGCTGCGACGCACGCATGCGGAACTCGGCCAGCCGCGTGTTGATGGCCGCGATGTTGGAGAGGTCCTCGCTCTGCTTGCTCTGCACTTCCGCCAGCTGCCGCTCGATCTCCAGCACGTTGTTGCGCGACACGAAGCCTTCGGTGCGCAGGTTGCGGAACGACTGCAGCTGCTCGTTGAACAGGGCGATCTGCGTCTCGCGGCCCGCCTTGAGCTGGCCCAGGCTGGCCAGCTGCGTCTCCAGGCCGCGCACCGACTCGCGGATGATGCGCAGCTCGCCCTCGAGCGCGAGCCGGCGGCTGCGCAGCAGCTGCTCCTGCGCCTGCATCAGCGAAGCGGCCTCGGGCTGCTCGCGCAGCGCCATGAGTTCGGGCGGAAAAGCGATGCCGGCGGACGCGTCGCGCTCCGCGCGCAGGCGGGCCAGGTTCGCCACGGCCGTCATCCACTGGGTCTGGACCGCATTGAGCTGCGACTGGCCCAGCACCCGGTTCAGCCCGACCAGCGGATCGCCCGCCTTCACCCGGTCGCCGTCCTTCACCAGGATCTGCTCGACCACGCCGCCGCTGAGGTGCTCGATGCGCTTGCGGTTCGATTCCACGGCGACGATGCCTTCGGCCGGGATGGCTTCGTCGAGCGGCGCCACCGCGGCCCACCCGGCGAAGCCGCCCAGGCCGACCACGAGCAGCAGCGCACCCAGGCGCAGCGGCTTGCGGTAGTCGGTGTCGGGCCGCTCGCTCACGTGATCTCCTCCCGCGCCGGCGCGTTCGGCGGGGCGACCAGCGCCTTCGGGTGCTGCGCCGACTCCAGCACCTGCTCGCGCGGGCCGTACGCCTGGATCGCGCCGCCGGCCAGCACCAGCACGGCGTCGACCTCGGCGAGCAGCTTGCGCCTGTGGCTGACGACGAACACCGTGCACCGCTCTTCCTTCAGCTGCCGCAGCACGGAGGCGAGTGCCGCCTCGCCGGATTCGTCCAGGTGGGCATCCGGTTCGTCGAGCACCAGCAAGGCCGGCTCGCCGTAGAGCGCACGCGCGAGGCCGATGCGCTGGCGCTGTCCGCCCGACAGCGCGGCGCCTTCCTCGCCCACGGGCGTCTCGTAGCCCTGCGGCAGGCGCAGGATCATCTCGTGCACGCCCGCGCGCTGCGCGGCGCGGACGATGGCGGCGTCGTCGCGCGGGCCGAAGCGCGAGATGTTCTCGGCCACCGTGCCTTCGAGCAGCTCGACGTCCTGCGGCAGGTAGCCGATCCAGGGACCCAGTTCGGCCTTGTCCCACAGGTGGACTTCGGCGCCGTCCAGGCGCACGGTGCCGGCCAGCGGCGGCCACACGCCGACCAGCGATCGCGCGAGCGTCGACTTGCCCGACGCGCTTGGGCCGACCACCGCCACCCGCATGCCGGGCGTGGCGCCGAAGCGGATGCCCTTGAGCACCGGCTGTCGCGTGCCCGGCGGGCCGGCGACCAGGCCTTCCACCGTCACCCGGCCGGTGGGCCGGGGCAGGGCGGTGCGCCGCGGGGCTTCGGGATGGCGTGACAGCAGGTCGTTGAGCCGTGCGTAGGCCGCGCGCGCTGACACCAGGCCGCGCCACGACGCCATCGCCTGGTCGACGGGCGACAGCGCCCGCCCGAGCAGGATGGACGCGGCGATCATCGCGCCGGGCGTGATCCGGTTGTCGATGACCAGCAGCGCGCCGAAGCCCAGCACGCCGGACTGCGCGGCCAGGCGGGCGAACCGGGTGGCGGCCGCGATGGCGCCCGCGCGGTCGCTCGCGCGGGCCTGCAGGGAAAGCGTGCCGAGCTGCTTGTCCAGCCAGCGCTCGCGCACCTGGCGCAGCATGCCCATGGCGTGCAGCACCTCGGCGTTGCGCAGCTGCGTGGTGGCGAAGTGGCCCGCGCGCAGCGCTTCCTGGTTGGCCCGCAGCAGCGGTGCGGCCGTGGCCTTTTCGTTGATCCATGCGAGCAGGAGCAGCAGCGCCACCGCGCCGGCGCCGAACAGGGCGAGCCAGGGATGCAGCAGGAAGGCGACGGCCAGGTAGACCGGCGTCCACGGCGCGTCGAGGAATGCCACCAGGCCCTTGCCCGTGAGGAACTGGCGCACGGTGCCGACGTCGGCGAGCGCCTGGCCCGCGCCCGCGGAGCCGCCCAGCAGGTGGCGCTCGAACGCCGCGTCGAACACGCGCGGCCCGAGCGCCAGGTCGATCGCCGCGCTGCCGCGCACCAGGGCCCGCCCGCGCACCCACTCCAGCATCGACTCGAGCGCGAACAGGCCCGCGACGAGCACGCTGATCATCAGCAGCGTCGTGAGGTTGCGGCTGGCCAGCACGCGGTCGTACACCTGCAGCATGTACAGCGACGGCGCCAGCATCAGCAGGTTGACCGCGAGGCTGAACGCCGCGACCGCGACGAACAGCCCGCGGAACGACCGCAGGATCCGGGGCAGCTCCGCTTGCGGCGAGGACGTCACGCGATCCAGGCGATGTCGGTGGCCGCCACGCTGGTCACGCCGAGCAGCACCACCATGTCGCTGACGGTGCCGCCGGCGGCCGCGCCGTTGCTGTCGACGCGCACCAGCGTGCTGTCGGCGGTGCCGCTGTTGTCGGTGTCGACCTGCACCAGGGAGTAGGTGGCGCCGCCGCCGGTGATCGCGCCGCTGAAGTGCAGCTTGTCGATGCCGGACTCGAAATTCACGACGACGTCCAGCGCCTCGTTGGCGTTCGAGTACTTGAAGACGTCGGCGCCGGCTTCGCCGTACAGCCAATCGTTGCCCGTGCCGCCGGAGATGTCGTCGTTGCCCGCGCCGCCATAGATCGCGTCGTTGCCCGGCTGGCCCTGAAGCTTGTCGTCGCCGTCGCCGCCGTACAGGTAATCGTTACCCTGCTGGCCGTTGATGTCGTCGTCGCCTGTGCCGCCGTCGAGGATGTCGTCGCCTTGCTGGCCGTTGATGTTGTCGTTGCCGCCCAGGCCGAAGAGGCTGTCGTTGGTGGAACCGCCGTTGAGCGTGTTTCTGTCGTTGTTATCGACTTGCGTGGTGGTCGTGGTCGGCACCGGGCTCTGCGTCGGCAGCTGGATCGAGGTGACGGGCGGAGGCGGCGGCGCGTCCGACTTGCCGTTGATCGTCACGGTGACGACCTTCTCCGTACCGTCGAGCGACAGGACGGTGACGGCATCCTCGAGCGTGCCGCCGTCGTTCAGCGCATCAACTTCGGTGTTGCCGTTGTCGAGCCGATAGGTCCACTCGCCGGCCGCGTTGATCGACAGCTTGCCGTAGGCGCCCTGCAGGTCGTTGGCGGCCTGGAAGCCTTCCTCGTCCTCGCCGTCGATGTCATCGACCGTCAGCGTGCCCGACACCGTCGCCAGGCTGTCTTCCGTGACCGAGCCGCCATCCGCTCCGCCGAAGGTGGCGGCGTCGTTCTGGCCGGTGACCTTGACCTTGATCTCCTGCTGGGCCGTGCCGTCGAGCGACTGGACCACCAGCGTGTCCCAGGCTTCCTCGCCGGCGCCCAGGGATTGCACGGCGCCCGCCTGGCCGTTGGTGCCGTTGTCGAGGGCATAGCCCCAGTCGCCTGTCGAGGCGTCGAAGCTGAACGCGCCGTACCGGCCTTGCAGGTCCGCGGTGTCCACCGCCTTGAAGCTGTTCTCGCCGTGGTCGATGTCGTGCACGGAGAGCGCGCCGCTCGCCGACTGCGTGCTTCCGTCCTCCTGCAGGCCGGCCTGGAGGTCGCCGCTGATCGTGGCGGCGTCGTTGCGGCCCGTGACCTTGACCTTGATCTCCTGCTGCGCCGTGCCGTCGAGCGACTGGACCACCAGCGTTTCCCAGGCTTCCTCGCCCTCGGCCAGGGACTGCACCGCGCCGGCCTGGCCATTGGTGCCGTTGTCCAGCGTGTAGCTCCAGGCGCCCGTCGAAGCGTCGAACGCGAACGAGCCGTACTGGCCTTGCAGGGCCGCGGCATCGATGGTCTTGAAGACGTTCTCGCCGCGGTCCGCGTCGTGCACCGTCAATTGTCCGCTCGCGATCAACGTGCTGGCGTCCTCGACCACGCTGCCCGCGCTGTCGCCGCTGATCGTGGCGTCGTCGTTCTGGCCGGTGATGCTGATGCTCACCTTCGCGTAGCTGAGCGTGCCGTTGCCCATCTGGATGGCGTACACGAAGCTGTCCGTGTAGACCTCCCCCTGCGGGATCGAGTTGACGTCGAAGCCGGAGCCGAGGCGGAACTCGATCTGGCCGGCGTTGATGCGGATCTCGTTGCCGTCGGCCGTCTGCTCCCAGCTGGTCGACAGGTTGGGATCGCGGGCCAGCAGGTCCTTCAGGGCGTTGTCGCCGTCGTCCAGCGAGTAGAGCGACTTGGCCTTGCCGCCCAGGTCGTTCGACATGACGTCCAGGCGCACCGACTGCTGCGTGTTGAAGAAGTCCTCCGCATAGGCGTAGCTGTCGTCCTGCGCCTGCGGGGTATTGGCAATGGAAGTCGCGTTGATGGCCATGCTCGAGCTCCGGTTGGGAAGTGACTCAGGCACGGTTTTCGGCTGAGCCAGGTCCAGCGTCATCGCGCATTTGCATGATCGGCACGCCCACCTGCTCGGCAGTTCAGCTGCGGTCGGCCGACTGGGAGCGGCCCAGCCGCGAGAAGGCGGAGTCCGCGAAGTTGCTGGTGGCGAAGGAGGCGATGAGCTCCTTCTGCGAGCTGAAGCCCGTCTTGTCGAGGATGGCCATGATCTGGCTGCGCACCGTGTGCACCGAGGCGCCGCGGTAGAGCGCGATGGACTTGGCCTGCAGGCCCTTGAGCAGCCCTGCCATCACCTCCTGCTCGGCGCGGGTGAGCTTGCTGCGGGTTTCGAGCAGCTGCAGCGACTCGGCCGCGTCGGCGGCCCGGGGCGCGAAGGTCGCCAGGATCACGTTCTCGCGCTGGGCGGTCAGCGGCTTGAGCGCGATGCTCCACGGACTGTCGGCGGTGCCGAGCGCGTCCAGCGTGCAGCCCACGCCGGTCGCATCCACCGTGCGCAGGCCATCCTCCCAGCGCGACTGCCAGTCGGCCTGCCTGAACCGCACGCGGCCCGTCACCAGCTGGAAGGGCAGCGGCTGCGGTAGGGAGCGGAAGCATTCGTTGCTCTCGAGGCAGCGGCCCGAGGCGTCGGTCACCATGCAGGCGACCGGGACGTGCTGCAGCGCGTCGGCCGCCATCCGCAGCGAAGAAGTCTGCTGTTCCAGGCGCGTGGCGCCATTCCACGCGCGGTCCATGTGCGCCAGCAGCCCGCCGAGCAGGTCCTCGGCCCTTTGCTCGAAGGGCGCCGAGTCCGGCCTGCGGTAGAGCGTCAGCACCGTGGCCCGCTGCGGGCCCTGGAGGAACGCTCCCCCCATCGTCCAGCGCAGGGTGCGGCGCTGGCGGATGCCGAGGTGGAAGCCGCCCGTGAGGACCAGGGCCCGCTCGTGGCGGTGCACCTGGCGCCAGGGGCTTTCCTGCAGCAGCGTGAGGAGAGGATCGGACCGGCCCCAGCCCTGCAGGTACTCGCGGTCGAAGTCGGCGGCGTGGCTGCCGTCGTCGAGGACGGTGGTGGATTCGTACGCCGCCCACTGGGGCATCGAGCGGGCCTGCAGCTGCGCGGCGTCGGCGCCCAGGCCGCGAGCCAGCGCCTGGAGCATCGCGGGGACCTGCCCGGCGTCCAGGGCGCTCTCATAGATCAGCGCCACGAGGTCCGCTGTCGCGAGGGAAGCCGAGACGTCCATGCCAGGTCCGGGAGTTACTGCTCCTTACATTCTGGATGACTTAAGGCAGGGTTGAACATCCCCCGTCTGGGGGATGTGGGCGTTCGAGCAACAGCGGCCTTGACGCCGGCAGCTGCGCTGGTCGATCCCCGCGGAGCGGGGCCCCTCGCCCGACGCTCCGCTGCCTTACTTGAAGCCGACGCGATCCAGCATCTGCTGGACCTTGACCTGGTTGGCGCCGACGGCGGCCAGCGGGATGGTCTCGGTCTTGAAGTCGCCGCCGCCGGCCATGGCCTGCAGCGCCGGGTTGTTGGTCTTCACGCCCTTGGCGGTCGGCCACTCGTTGTTGCCGTTGGCGAAGTAGTTCTGGGCGTCCGGGCTGGCGAGGTACTCGAGGAACTTGACCGCGGCGGCGGTGTTCTTGGAGTTCTTCGCCACCGCGCCGCCGGCGATGTTCACGTGCGTGCCCCAGCTCTGCTGGTTGGGGAAGACGATGGAGACCTTCTCCATCGCGGCGCGGTCTTCCGGCTTGTCCGAGCGCAGCATGCGGGCGATGTAGTAGCTGTTGCTCACCGCGATCTGGCATTCGCCGGCGGCCACGGCCTTGATCTGGTCGGTGTCGCCGCCCTTGGGGTCGCGCGCCAGGTTGGCGTGCAGGCCCTTGATCCAGTCCTGCGCCTTGGCTTCGCCCAGGTGCTCGGTGACGGCGCCGAACAGCGACAGGTTGTACGGGTGCGAGCCGGAGCGGATGCAGACCTTGCCCTTGTTCTTGGCGTCGGCCAGTTCCTCGTAGGTGTCCACGTCCTCGCGCTTGACGCGGATCTTGTCGAACACCACCACGCGCGCACGGGTGGAGAAGCCGAACCACGGCGTGCCCTCGGCGGTGGTCGCGCCGCGGTACTGGGCGGGGATCGCGTCCTCCAGCACCTTGGACTTGACGGGCTTGAACAGGCCGTCGACCTCGCCCTTGTACAGGCGCGCGGCGTCCACCAGCAGGATCACGTCGGCGGGCGAGGCCGCGCCCTCGGCCTTCAGGCGCGCCAGGATGCCGGCGTCGTCGGCGTCCACGCGGTTGATCTTGATGCCGGTGGCCTTGGTGAAGTTGCCGTACAGCGCCTCGTCGGTGGCGTAGTGGCGCGCGGAGTAGAGGTTGAGCACCTGTTCCTGGGCGAACGACGGGGCGGCGAGGGCGGCCAGCGCGAGGGCGGCGGCCAGGGCTTTACGGGACATGCAGGTGCTCCGGTGGATGAGAAGAAGGTTCGGTGGTCGCGATAGTAAACCAAACACGAATCATTCTCAATTGCAGATGGAGCAGCAATTGCGACGCGGCAATAAAAAAGCCCCGATCTTGCGATCGGGGCTAAGGATCCCTGAACCCGAGAAGGGTGTCGAAAGGACCCGAGGAGACAACCTGAAGAACTCTCGGTCGATCACGAGAGTTTCATATAGAGGCTCCGTGATGGGTAGAGTTCCGACTCCAGTCACTTGCGGGCCGGAACTCCCATTTCAAGGGCTCAGCGCTTGGCGGCGCGAGCGGTCGTGGCCTTGCTGGCGTTGACGGCCGTGCTGGCGACGGCGTTGAAGTTGGCTTCCGCCACTTCGGTGGCCTGCTTGACGGCCTTCTGCACCGATTCCAGGGCGTTGTTGCCGGCGGCAACGGCGCTCTTGAACACGGCGACGGCGGTCTCGGAACCGGCGGGAGCGTTCTTGGCGGCGTTGTCGACCACGGCCAGGAACTTCTTCTGGGCGTCGGCGGCCTGGCTTTCGAAGGTCTTGCCGAACTCGGCGCCGGTGCCGGCGGCGATGTCGTACAGGTGGCGGCTGTAGGCGGCGGTCTTCTCGGCCAGGGGCTGGAACAGGCTGGCTTGCAGCGCCAGCAGTTCCTGGGCGTCCTTGACGCTCAGCAGCGACTGGGTGGTGCCGGCGGCTTCGGCCAGGGCGGCCTTGGACGCGGTCATGTTCAGCTCGACGAGCTTCTCGACGCCTTCGAAGGCCTTGTTGGTCAGGCCGAAGAGGGTTTCGACGGTGGCCTTCTGGGAGGCCAGGACTTGTTCAGCGGTCAGCATTGCGGAATCTCCAGGGTAAAGGTCAGCGGGATGGGCGCTGCGCTGGGGCCGGAGCCTTCATGTTGCAGTGCAGCATGGGCCCAAGTATAAGGACCTGGGCAGGCGATGCAAGCCTTTTTTGCTGCGTCGCAACATTTCTGGAGGCCCGCACCTAGAACAATGCGCGCATGCAGGTCTTCTACGCCACGCAGTTCGTGCTGCCCTTGCCGCCGGGCCACCGTTTCCCCATGGGCAAGTACCAGCTGCTGCGCGACCGGCTGGCGGATGAGCTTCCGGAGATCCGGCTCATGCAGGCGCTCCCGGCCACGGATGGCGAACTGGCCCTGGCCCACACGCCGGGCTACATCCAGGCCATCAGCGACGGCACGGTCGAGCCGGCCATCCTGCGCGAGATCGGCTTCCCGTGGAGCCCGGCCATGGCCGAGCGGGCGCGCCGGTCGGTCGGCGCCACCCTTTCGGCCTGCCGGGTCGCGTTCACCGAAGGCGTGGCCGCCAACATCGCCGGCGGCACCCACCATGCCGGCGCCGACCGCGGCGGCGGCTTCTGCGTGTTCAACGATGCCGCCGTCGCCGCCCGGCTGATGCAGGCCGAACAGGCCCGTCGCGGCCGGCGCCTGCGCGTGGCGATCGTCGACCTGGACGTCCACCAGGGCAACGGCACGGCGCGCATCTTCCGCGGCGACGACAGCGTGTTCACGCTGTCGATCCACGGACAGAAGAACTTCCCGTTCCGCAAGGAGCCGTCGGACCTCGACGTCGACCTTCCCGACGGCTGCGCCGACGACGAGTACCTGCACGCGCTCGAAGGCGCGCTCGCCGAACTCGAACGGCGCTTCGACCCCGGCCTCGTGATCTACCTCGCCGGCGCCGACCCGCACGAGGGCGACCGCCTCGGCCGCCTGAAGCTCACCTGGGACGGCCTGGAGGCGCGCGACCGCCGCGTCTTCGACTGGGCCTGGGAGCGCGGCCTGCCGCTCGCGTTCGCGATGGCGGGCGGCTACGGCCGCCGCATGGAAGACACGGTGCAGGCGCAGATGAACACCTTCGGCGCCGCGCTGTCGTACTGGCACCGCTGGCAGAATCGCCGGCGATGAGCGACAGCCCCGCCGCCCCCGCACGGCCCCAGCCCGAACCGCGAAGCGCCTACAAGGCCTTCCGCACGATCGGCACCCGCTGGATGGACAACGACGTGTACGGCCACGTCAACAACGTCGTCTACTACAGCTGGTTCGACACCGCGGTGAACGCCCACCTGATCGAGCGCGGCGCGCTCGACATCCACGGCGGCGACACCATCGGCCTGGTGATCGAGACCCAGTGCAACTACTTCGCCCCGCTGGCCTTCCCCGAGACCGTGGAAGCCGGCATCCGCGTCGCGCGGCTGGGCGGCTCCAGCGTGCGCTACGAGGTCGGCCTGTTCGCCGCGGGCGCGCCGGCCACGGCCGCCAAGGGGCACTTCGTGCATGTCTACGTGGACCGGGCGACGCGCCGTCCGGTCGCATTGCCCGCCCGGTTGCGGGCCGTCCTGGAGGAATTGCAATGAGCGCCGAATACACCCGGGCCGAAGTGGCCGACACGGCCAGCGTCGAGACCGCGATCGAGACGCGCTTCTCGGCCCGCGCCTTCCTGCCCAGGCCGGTGCCGCGCGAGACGATCGAGCGCCTGCTCGAAGTGGCCAGCCGCGCGCCCTCGGGCACCAACACCCAGCCCTGGAAGGTGTACGTGCTGCAGGGCGCCAGCCGCGACTCGCTGGTGGAGAAGGTCTGCGCGGCGCACGACGCGATCCACGCCGACCCCGCGCTGGCCTCCGAGTACCACGAGGCCTACGACTACTACCCCGACCAGTGGGTGTCGCCCTACATCGACCGCCGCCGCGAGAACGGCTGGAGCCTGTACGGCCTGCTGGGCATCGCCAAGGGCGAGAAGGACAAGATGCATGCGCAGCACCAGCGCAACTTCCGCTTCTTCGACGCGCCGGTCGGCCTCATGTTCACGCTCGATCGCGTCATGGGCCGCGGCTCGCTGGTGGACTACGGCATGTTCCTGCAGAACCTGATGGTGGCCGCCCGAGCCCACGGGCTGCATACCTGCCCGCAGGCGGCGTGGAACGGATTCGCGCGGATCATCCTGCCGCACATCGGCGCGGGCGAGAAGGAGATGCTGGTGTGCGGGATGTCGCTGGGCTGGCTCGACGAGTCGCACAAGGTCAACGGCTTCCACACGCCGCGCGAGCCGGTCGCCGGCTTCACCCGCTGGCTTGAGTGAGAAGAAAAGAGGGCGCGGCACCGGTGCCTCGGTACCGCGCCCAGCGATGAAGAGCCGCCCCGCCGGACGGTCTTCCACGGCGGCCGCTGTCCGGACGGCCACCGAAACTTGCCAGTGAAATTTAGGCGGCACCCCGGAAAGCGGCGGTAGGAAGGACCGCCCAGCGCCCGTAGGCACGTGCCTACAGCTGAGGTACGCGCGCGGGTTGGTATGCTCGGCGGTGGCCCGCAAGAGGCCTCATCCCGAGGAGATTCCCCATGAGATTCACCCGCTCCGTCGCGATGGGGCTGGCGTTCCTGCTCCCGCAACTGGCGCGGGCCGCCGAGTTCGACGGCCGCCAGCTTTCGGCCGCGTGGGGCGTGCCGTTCGCGGGCATCCTGCTGTCGATCGCGCTGCTGCCGATCCTTGCGCCGAGCTTCTGGCACCACCACTTCGGCAAGGTCGCCGCCGCCTGGTCGCTGGCCTTCCTGGCACCGTTCGCCATCGCGTTCGGGCCCGCGGTCGCAGGCTCTGCCTTCGTGCATGCGCTGGTGGGCGAGTACATCCCGTTCGTCGTGCTGCTCACCGCGCTGTTCACGGTGGCCGGCGGCATCTACATCCGCGGCAACCTGCACGGCAGCCCGGGGCTCAACACCGCCCTGCTGGCCATCGGCGCGGTGCTGGCCAGCTTCATGGGGACGACAGGCGCCTCGATGCTGCTGATCCGCCCGCTGATCCGCGCCAACGACAACCGCCGCCACGTGGCGCACGTCGTCGTGTTCTTCATCTTCATCGTGTCCAACGCCGGCGGCTCGCTCACGCCGCTGGGCGATCCGCCGCTGTTCCTGGGCTTCCTGAAGGGCGTGGATTTCTTCTGGACGGTGGGCCACATCTTCCCGGAGACGCTGTTCCTCGTCGGTTCGCTGCTGGCGATCTTCTACGTGCTCGACAGCTGGTACTACCACCGCCGCGAGGAGATCCGGCCGCGCGATCCCACGCCCGACACGCCCACGCTGGGCTTCGACGGCGCGCGCAACTTCGGGCTGCTGGGCGTGGTCGTCGCCCTGGTGCTGATGTCCGGGCTGTGGAAGTCGCCCGTCGTGTTCGACATCGCCGGCACCGAAGTCGGCCTGCCGGGCATCGTGCGCGACCTCGGGCTGGTCGCGGTGACGATCCTCTCGCTGAAGTTCACGCCGCGGGCGGTGCACGACGCCAACCAGTTCTCCTGGGCGCCGATGCAGGAAGTCGCCAAGCTCTTCGCCGGCATCTTCCTCACCATCATCCCCGTGATCGCGATGCTGCGCGCGGGCGTCGACGGCCCGTTCGGCGCCGTGATCGCGGCCGTCACGCGGCCCGACGGTTCGCCCGATCCCGCGATGTACTTCTGGGCCTCGGGCCTGCTCAGTTCCTTCCTCGACAACGCGCCGACCTACCTGGTGTTCTTCAACACCGCGGGCGGCGACCCGCAACTGCTCATGACCACGCTGGCGCCGACGCTCGCCGCGATCTCCGCCGGCTCGGTGTTCATGGGCGCCAACAGTTACATCGGCAACGCACCCAACCTCATGGTCAAGGCGATCGCCGAAGACCGCGGCGTGAAAATGCCCAGCTTCTTCGGGTACCTGGCCTGGTCGGGCGGCATCCTGGTGCCGCTGTTCATCGTCATGACCCTCATCTGGTTCCGCTAACCCCCCATTCCTCCATGAACAAGCCTTCCATCCTGGTCGCACGCGCGGTGTTCCCCGAGGTGATCGCGCGCCTTCAACAGCATTTCGACGTCGAGCAGAACGCCGGCGACGAGCCGCTCTCGCGCGAGCAGCTGCTCGCGCGCCTCAAGGGCAAGGCCGGTGTCTTCACCACCGGCGGCGAGCGCATCGACGCCGACCTGCTGTCCGCCTGCCCGCAGCTGCGCATCGCGGCCAACATGGCCGTGGGCTACAACAACTTCGACCTGCCGGCGATGACCGCCGCCAAGGTGCTGGGCACCAACACCCCCGACGTGCTCACCGAGACCACCGCCGATTTCGGTTTCGCGCTGCTGATGGCCACCGCCCGGCGCATGGCCGAGAGCGAGCATTTCCTGCGCGCCGGCCAGTGGAAGAAGTGGTCGTTCGACCTCTTCGCCGGCGCCGAGGTGCACGGCAGCACGCTGGGCATCCTGGGCATGGGCCGCATCGGCCAGGGCATCGCCCGCCGCGGCGCCCACGGCTTCGGCATGAACGTGATCTACCACAACCGTTCACGCCTGGCGCCCGACCAGGAAGCGACCTGCAAGGCCCGCTACGTGAGCAAGGAAGAACTGCTGCGCGAGGCCGACCACCTGGTGCTGGTGCTGCCGTACTCCAAGGAATCGCACCACGCCATCGGCGCCGCCGAGCTGGCGAAGATGAGGCCCACAGCCACGCTGGTGAACGTGGCGCGCGGCGGCATCGTCGACGACGCCGCTCTCGCCAAGGCGCTGCGCGAGCGCCGCATCGCCGCGGCCGGCCTGGACGTGTTCGAGGGCGAGCCCCAGGTCCACCCCGACCTGCTGACCGTGCCCAACGTGGTCCTCACGCCGCACATCGCCAGCGCCACCGTCAAGACGCGTCTGGCGATGGCCAACCTGGCCGCCGACAACCTGATCGGTTTCCTGGTGAACGGCAAGCCCGTCACGCCGCTCAACCCCGAGGTGCTGGCCTGAACCCGATGGACACCTGGCTTCTTGCCGGCGTGGCCTTCGCCGCGCTGGCCGCCCTCGGCACCCTGGTGCTGGGCATCGTCCTGCTGGTGCGAAAGCCGCAGGACAACGGACGTGCCGAACTCATCGCCGCCAGCGAAAGGCTGGAGCGCGAACTGCGGCGCGAGATCAGTGAATCGGGCCGCGGCGTGCGGCAGGAGACCACGCACACCCTGGCCACCTTCCAGGAGGCGCTGGTCAAGCAGGCGGCCGAGGCCACCCGCACCCAGAACACGCAGATCGACGCCTTCGGCCAGCAGCTCGCGCTGCTGCAGAAGTCGCTGGCCGACACGCTCACCAATCAGCTGCAGGGCCTGTCGGAATCGAATGCGCGCCGCATCGCCGAGGTGCGCGCGACGCTCGAAGCGCAGCTCGCGATCCTGCAGCAGACCAACACCGCCAAGCTCGACGAGATGCGGCGCACGGTCGACGAGAAGCTGCAGACCACGCTGGAGGCTCGCCTGGGCGAGAGCTTCAAGCAGGTGGCCGACCGCCTCGAGCAGGTGCACAAGGGCCTGGGCGAGATGCAGACGCTGGCGCAAGGCGTCGGCGACCTGCAGCGCGTGCTGACCAACGTGAAGACGCGCGGCATGTTCGGCGAGGTGCAGCTGGAGGCGCTGCTCGAGCAGGTGCTCACGAACGAGCAGTACTCGCGCCAGGTGCAGACCAAGCCCAACAGCGCAGGGCGCGTGGACTTCGCCATCCGCTTCCCCGGCCGCAGCGACGACGGCGCGCCGGTCTGGCTGCCGATCGACGCCAAGTTCCCGCGCGAGGACTACGAGCGCCTGCTCGACGCCCACGACCGCGCGGACACCGCCGCGGCCGAGAGCGCCGCGCGCGCGCTCGAAGTGCGAATCCGCCAGGAGGCCAAGTCGATCTGCGAGAGCTACCTCAGCCCGCCGCACACCACCGACTTCGCCATCCTGTTCCTGCCGATCGAGAGCCTGTACGCCGAAGTGCTGCGCCGCCCCGGCCTGATGGACCACCTGCAGCGCGACTACCGGGTGACGCTGGCCGGCCCGACCACGCTGCTGGCCATGCTCAACAGCCTGCACATGGGCTTTCGCACGCTGGCGCTGGAGCGCCAGGCGTCCGAGGTGTGGAAGGTGCTGGGCGCGGTCAAGACCGAGTTCGAGCGCTACGGCACCTGGGTGGACCGCATCCGCGAGCAGGTGCGCAAGGCGTCGGAGACGCTGGACAACGCGCAGACCCGCACCAACCAGATGCGCCGCGCGCTCAAGGTCGTGGAGGCCCTGCCCGAGGGCCAGTCCCAGGCGCTGCTGCCGCTGGCCGCCGAAGACGAACCCGCCGCATGACGGGCGGCCTCACCGTCGAACTGGCGCGGCTCATCACCGGCCAGGTGTTCCTGCATGCCAGCATGGCCGGCATGCGGCTGGCCACGCCGCTGCTGGCGCTGCGCCACGGCTACAGCGAGGCGGCGGTCGGCGTGCTGCTGGCGCTGTTCGCGCTGACCCAGGTGTTCCTCGCGCTGCCCGCGGGCCGCTACGCCGACCAGCATGGGCTGAAGCGCCCGTTCGGCTTCGCCACCATCGCGGCGGCCGCCGGCTGCGCGATGGCCGTGATCTGGCCGGTGTTCCCCGTGCTGTGCGTCGCCGCGCTGCTGACCGGCGGCGCCACGGGCGCGGCGTCGATCGCGCTGCAGCGCCACGTCGGCCGCGCGGCCGAAGGCGCCACGCAGCTGCGCAAGGTGTTCTCCTGGCTGGCCATCGGCCCGGCGTTCTCCAACTTCCTCGGGCCGTTCGCCGCGGGCATCGCCATCGACCACGGCGGCTTCCAGCTCGCCTTCCTGCTGATGGCCGTGCTGCCGCTGGCCAGCTGGGCCTGGGTGCGCGGCACGCAGGAGCTGCCGCCGGTGCCCGCGCCGGACGGCGAGCGTCCGCGCCCGGCCTGGGACCTGCTGCGCGAGACCGACTTCCGCCGCCTGCTGCTGGTGAACTGGCTGCTGTCGTCGTGCTGGGACGTGCACACCTTCGTCGTGCCCGTCCTCGGCCATGAACGCGGCCTGTCGGCTTCGGTGATCGGCACCATCCTCGGCGCCTTCGCGGTGGCGGCGGTGGTGATCCGGATCCTGCTGCCCGTGCTCGCGGCCCACGTGCGCGAGTGGGCGGTGATCACCGGTTCGATGGCCGCCACGGCCGCGCTGTTCTGCATCTACCCGCTGCTGGGATCAGCCCTGGCGATGGGCCTGTGCTCGGTGCTGCTGGGCATGGCACTGGGCTCGGTGCAGCCCATGATCATGAGCATGCTGCACCAGATCACGCCCGAGCACCGGCACGGCCAGGCCGTGGGCCTGAGGCTGATGGCGATCAACGCCTCGAGCGTGGCGATGCCGATGCTGTTCGGCCTGGCCGGCGCCACCATCGGCATCGCCGGCGTGTTCTGGGCGGTGGGCGCCGTGGTGGCGGGCGGCACGCGGATGTCGGTGCGCCTGCGCGACGCCGATGCTCACAGCTGATAGAAGGCCTTGATCACGTCCCAGGCGTCTTCGGGCTCGTCGGCGTAGCGGAACAGGTCCAGGTCGGCCGGCGAGATCACGCCTTCCTCGATCAGCACGTCGAAGTCGATCAGCCGCTTCCAGTACTGGGAGCCGAACAGCACGATCGGCACCTGCTTGGACTTTTTCGTCTGCACGAGGGTGATCACCTCGAACAGCTCGTCCAGCGTGCCGAACCCGCCGGGGAAGGCCACCAGCGCCTTGGCGCGCATCATGAAATGCATCTTGCGCAGCGCGAAGTAGTGGAACTTGAAGGAGAGGGCCGGCGTGACGTACGGGTTGGCGGCTTCCTCCATCGGCAGCGCGATCGACAGCCCGACGCTGACGCCGTCGGCTTCGTAGGCGCCGCGGTTGGCGGCCTGCATGATGCCGGGGCCGCCGCCGGTGCAGATGAAGAGGCGGTCGCGCGGCTCCTTGCCCTCGCTGTACCGGGCCACCAGCTTGCCGAAGGCGCGCGCCTTCTCGTAGTAGTGCGAGTTGCGGGCCAGCGCGCGGGCGCGGCGGATCACCGCCTCGTCGCCGCCGGCTTCGGCGGCCGCGACCAGCGCGGTGGCTTCCTCTTCGCTGCGGAACCGTGCGCTGCCGAACACCACGATGGTGTTCTCGATGCCGTGCTCGTGCTGCTCCAGGTCGGGCTTGAGCAGCTCGAGCTGGAAGCGGATGCCGCGGGTCTCGCGGCGGAGCAGGAACTCGGGGTCGGCGAAGGCGAGGCGGCTGGCGTCGGGGTCCAGCGGCAGCCCGGCGTCGGAATGCGCCTGCAGCGTGGCCCAGGCGTCGGCAAGTCGCTTGTCGTGGAGATTGCGGGTCGAAGACATGAAACCATTTTGCGGGGAAAGCCGCGTGCCCGGGTTCAGCCGCCCGGCAGGGCTATCGCCTGGACCTCGCCGATCAGCTCCATGCCGGTCAACCGGCCTTGCCGGCCAGCCAGCGCAGCAGCGGCTCGCGCGCGGGCGCCAGGCCCTTGTAGTCGAGCACGGCGGGCGTCATCGAGGCGAGCGCGTCGCGCAGGCGCGCGGCCTTGGCGGGCGTGTCCACGGCGTCGGTGAGCGGGGCCAGCATCACGCGAATGGTGAACACTGACTGCCGCGTGCCTTGCCCCACGGGCAGGAAGGTCTGCCGCTCGGCGCGGAACCAGCAGGCGCGCGCGAAAGCTTCGTCATCGCCCGAGTCGGCGGGCCAGGGCGCGCGCGGATGGCGGCGCGGATGCTGGTCGTGGCGCGGCGAAGGGCTGACGGTCCACACGTGGCGCTCCCAGCGCTCGCCGGAGGTGGCCAGGCGCACCAGGTGCGCGGCCGCGGCGATCAGCGTCGCACCGTCGGCCACCGGCGCGTGCACCGCCGCGAAGGGCAGGCCCAGCTTGTCTTCCGGGGCCCAGTGCGAGGGCACGCAGACGCTCAGCCAGGGCAGGGTGCCGGTGTCGCCGTCGAGGACGGCGAAGTCTTCCTCGAAGGCGAGCTCGAGTTGATCGGGGTCGAAGTCCGGATGCCCCTCGCGCCTCGCCTGGCCGGCGATGGCGGCCATCGCCGGCCCGATGTCGAAGCCCGGCACCTGCAGCCGCGAAGCGCCCGCGGCGACGACGCGCGCCTTCTCCGCGTGGAGCGCGCTGCCCTGTTGCAATGGCGTGAGCTGGCGATCGCCCGGCTGCAGCTTGCGCAGGCCGGGCTGCATCCGGAACGGCGCGGCGATCAGCTCGAAGTCGAAGTCCACGGCGAAGGAGGAGGGGGCGTAAAAAAGGCTCCTCGCGGAGCCTCCTGGTCGGGACGCGGCCGGCCGCTCAGACGCGGCGGCGGTATTCGCCCGTGCGGGTGTCGATCTCGACCTTGTCGCCCTGGGCCACGAAGATCGGCACGCCGATCTCGAAACCGGTGGAGATCTTGGCGGGCTTGAGCACCTTGCCCGAGGTGTCGCCCTTGACGGCCGGCTCGGTCCAGGTGATCTCGCGCTCCACGCTGGTGGGCAGTTCGACCGAGATGGCCTTGCCTTCGTAGAACACCACCTCGGCGGGCATGCCTTCCTCGAGGTAGTTCAGCGCGTCGCCCATGTTCTCGGCCTCGACTTCGTACTGGTTGTACTCGCCGTCCATCCAGACGTACATCGGGTCGGCGAAATAGGAGTACGTGCAGTCCTTCTTGTCCAGCACGATCTGGTCCATCTTGTCGTCGGCCTTGAAGACGACTTCGGTGCCCTGGTTGGACAGCAGGCTCTTGAGCTTCATGCGCACCGTGGCCGCGTTGCGGCCGCCGCGGGCGTACTCGGTCTTGAGCACGACCCAGGGGGCGCTGTTCTGCATGATCACGTTGCCGGCGCGGATTTCTTGAGCGATTTTCATGGGATGTGGGAAAGCGAGGCGGTTGGTAGGCCGCGGGCGCTGGCGGGGCTGGCGCGAGAAGGCGGCGGAAGGCGCGAAGCCGGTCAACCTTCCGATGGGCCGCCTCGCGCAAAGCCCTGGATTTTACCGCGTTTCCATCACCGGCCCGGCCTTAAGTGCGCCTTAAGCCGCCGGGCCCGATGCTCGGCTCATGCGCATCGCCCGCCCCACGCTCCACACCGAAACGCTGGCTCTGCTGTGCGCCCTGTACGTGCTGCTGGGCCTGAACCTGCCGTTCTGGCGCGCCGCCCTGGCGGGCCGCGACTGGTCCGCGCCGGGCAATTGGGGCTTCGCGCTGGCGCTGTTCGTCGCCCTGGCCGCGATCCACGTCGCCGCGGTCTGCCTGTTCGCCACCCGCCGCACGGTGCGGCCGCTGCTGTCCCTGCTGGTGGTGGCCGGCGCGGCGGTGTCGTTCTACGCCGAGCGCTACTCGGTGTTCATGGACCGGCACATGCTGGACAACGTGCTGGCCACGAACTGGGGCGAGGCCGGCGAACTGCTGGGCGGCGACCTGGTCGCGCACCTCGTGCTGTTCGGCGCGTTGCCCGCGCTGCTGCTCTGGTGGCCACGGCTGGCGCAGCGCCCGCTGGTGCGGGCGGCCCTGGTGCGCGCGGGCTGGGTGACCGGGTGCTCGGTGCTGGCGGTGGCCAGCCTGCTGCCGGTGTTCGCGGATTTCGCCTCGCTGATGCGAAACCACCGCGAGGTGCGGCACCTTCTCACGCCGGGCAACCTGCTGGCGGCCTCGGCCGGCCACTTCTTCGCCGGCCGCGGCGATGCGGCGGGACCGCTGCGGGTGGTGGGCCAGGACGCGCGCCAGGCCGCGGCGCCGGCGGGGCAGAAGCCCGCGCTCTTCGTGCTGGTGGTCGGCGAGACGGCGCGGGCGCGCAACTTCTCGCTCAACGGCTACGCGCGGCCCACCAATCCGCAGCTCGCCACGCGCGACGTGGTCAGCTTCGGCGACGTCACCGCCTGCGGCACCTCCACCGAGGTCTCGCTGCCCTGCATGTTCTCGGTCTTCGGCCGCCGCCATTACGACGAGCGCCAGATCCGCACCCACGAGTCGCTGCTGCATGTGCTGGACCACGCCGGCGTGCAGGTGCTCTGGCGCGACAACCAGTCCGGCTGCAAGGGCGTGTGCGATGGCCTCCCCACCGAGCAGCTCGACCATGCGGGCGTGGAAGGCCTGTGCGCCGAAGGCCGTTGCTTCGACGAGATCCTGGTCCACGGCCTGGACGGCGTCGCCAGGGACGCGCACGGCAACCTGTTCGTGGTGCTGCACCAGCTGGGCAGCCATGGTCCGTCGTATTTCCGGCGCTACCCCGCGGCGTTCAAGCGCTTCACGCCCGCCTGCGAGCAGGACGAGCTGCGCCGCTGCAGCGAGCAGGAGATCGTCAACGCCTACGACAACTCGCTGCTCTACACCGACCACTTCCTGGCCCGCGTCATCGACTTCCTGAAGACGCAGCAGGGGCGCTACGACACCGCCATGCTGTACCTGGGCGACCACGGCGAATCGCTGGGCGAGAGCGGCCTCTACCTGCACGGCGTGCCGTACCCGATCGCGCCGCGGGTGCAGACCCACGTGCCCCTGATCGCGTGGCTGTCGCCGGCATTCGCGCAGCGCACGGCGATGGACGTCGGGTGCCTGCGCGGCCGCGCGAACCAGCCGCTGTCGCACGACAACCTGTTCCATTCGGTGCTCGGGATGATGGACGTCGAGACCGGCGCCTACGACCCCGGCGAGGACCTCTTCCTGCCCTGCCGGAAGACTAGGCCGCGAATCGCACCGTGACGCGCAGGCCGCCGGCGGCCGACTCGCCCAGGTCCACCTGCGCGCCGTGCGCATCGGCCACGGCCTTGACGATGGCCAGCCCCAGCCCGCTGCCCACGCCCACCTGGCCCGGTCCGCGGTAGAAGCGGTCGAACACCCGGGCGCGTTCGGCCTCCGGGATGCCGGGGCCGCTGTCCGCCACTTCCAGCCGCGGGCTGCCCTCGTTGCGCGCGCTGACGTCCACCCGTCCGCCCGCCGGCGTGTGGCGCAGCGCGTTGTCGACCAGGTTGTCCAGCAGCGTGGTGAGCCGGTCCGGATCGCCCTGCACGATGGGCTCGCCGGCGACTTCGGCGCCGAGGTCGATGCCCTGC
This sequence comes from Pseudomonadota bacterium, assembly GCA_023387335.1. Classification (GTDB taxonomy): domain Bacteria; phylum Pseudomonadota; class Gammaproteobacteria; order Burkholderiales; family Burkholderiaceae_C; genus Ramlibacter. The sequence goes on from JAEWIF010000013.1 coordinate 30,083, forward strand.
GCCTCCGCGCGCGCGCTGAACCGCGCGACGCAGCTGCGCACCAGCGCGCCCAGCGCCACCGGCCGCAGCGCGGGCGGCGGCGCCTCCGGTCCCAGGCGCGAGAGCTGCAGCAGCTGCCCGACCAGGTGCTGCGCGCGATCGATGCCCTGGGCCAGTTCCGCCATCGCCTGCTCGCGCGGCGCGCCTTCGCCCGCGCGTTCCAGCAGTTGCAGCTGCAGCCGCAGCGCGGCGATCGGGGTACGCAGCTCGTGCGCCGCGTCGGCCACGAACTGCCGCTGCGCCGAGAGCGCCGTGCCCAGGCGCGCCATCAGCTCGTTGACCGCCGCCACCAGCGGATGCAGCTCGCGCGGATGCGGGCCCAGGTCGATCGGGTGGAGGGCCTCGGCGCTGCGCGCGGCCACGTCGGACGCCGCCGCGGACAGCGGCGCGAGTCCGCGGCCCAGGGCCAGCGCGAGCAGCACCGCGATCACGCCCAGCAGCAACGCGGTGGGCGCGACCAGGACCGAGATCGATTCGTCCGCCAGCACGCTGCGCTCGCTGGCCCGCTGCGCGGCCTGCACGATGCGGTCCTGCAGCACGATGGTGTACAGGTGCCAGGCCTCGCCGTCGGCGGTGACGCGGGTCAGCCCGCTGCGCGAAAGGAAGGGCAGGTGGACGGAGGCGTCCGAGCTGTGCAGCTGGCGGCCATCCAGGCTCCAGATCGCGGTGACGAACTCGAACTGGCCGTACTCCTCGAAGGTGCGCGGCAACTGCTGCGCCAGGCGCGGCTGGACGGCCACGGGCGGCTCCGTCCCGCCCTGGTACTCGGCCACCGCCAGCGCCACCTGCTTGAGGTTGTCCTCGAACACCTCGTCCATCTCGTGCGCCAGCACCCACCAGGAGCCCGCGATGAGCAGCGCGGCCCCGACCGCCAGGGCGCCCAGGATCCAGGCCAGCAGCCTGCGGTGGATGGAACCCGGCCTCAAGGCGCGCTCACCTTGTAGCCGACGCCGCGCACGTTGCGGATGGCGCCGGCACCCAGCTTGCGGCGCAGGTGGTGCAGGTGCACCTCGACCGCGTTGCTGCCGATGCCGTCCTGCCAGCCGTACACGGCTTCCTCCAGCTGCTCGCGCGAGAGCACGGCGCCGGGCCGCTGCATCAGCGCTTCGAGCAGCGCGAACTCGCGCCCCGACAAGGGCACCGGCTCGCCCGCCAGCCGCACTTCCTTGCGCACCGGGTCCAGCGTGATGTCGCCGCACGACAGCAGCGGCGAGGCCGCGCCGGCATGGCGCCGCAGCAGCGCGCGCACGCGGGCCACCAGCTCGTCGAGGTCGAAGGGCTTGAGCACGTAGTCGTCGGCGCCGGCGTTCAGGCCGGCGATGCGGTCGGGCACGGCGTCGCGCGCGGTGGCCACCAGCACCGGCAAGGCCTGGCCGCGCGCGCGAAGCGATCGCAGCAGCGCCATGCCGTCCTTGCCCGGCAGGCCGAGGTCGAGCACGGCGGCGTCGTACACGTCGGTGCGCAGCGCGAGCTCGGCCGCCTGGCCGTCCTCGACCCAGTCGACCGCGAAGCCGGCGTCGGCCAGGCCCTGGCGCACGGCGCGGCCGATCATGGGATCGTCCTCAACCAGCAGCAGCCGCACGGCGCGCTCCTTGGGGCAGCAGCAGGGTGCAGGCCCAGGCCCAGGTCCAGCAGACCCAGGCGGTCCACAGCGTGTGGCTGGCGAAGTGCGCGCCGCGCACCTGCTGGCCGAGGCCCAGCACCAGTCCCGCGACCAGCGCGCCGGCGAGCCAGGCGCGCGCGCGCCGCGGGTTCAGGTCGCGCCAGGCGAACCAGCCGGCCAGCCAGGCGAAGGCGGCCGAGGCGTGGCCCGCGGGAAAGCAGCGGCCCGGCCCGCCGTCGGTGACGCCCCAGAGCCAGTGCGACACGTGCGTGGCAGGGCCGCCGAAGTCCCGCAGGTCCCAGGGGCAACTGCTCAGGCTCTGGTGCTTGACCACGCTGACCAGCAGCATGCCGCCGACCGCCGTGGCGAGCAGCCAGGCGATGCGCGCGCGGTGCGGCTCGTTCCGAAGCAGCAGCCGGACCACGAGCCAGCCCGCCAGGACGAATGCCGCGGCGCGACCGCCCGTGTGCAGGACGGTGGAGAACAGCCAGTGGTCGCGCCAGGCGAAGCCGCGTGAGTCGCCGAACCATCGCGCCACGGCGAGGTCGAGGCCGCTCGCATCCCAGCCGATCAGCAGCAGCAGGCCGGCCACGCAGACGGCGGCGGGCAGCGCGTGGGAGGAGCGGGACGGGAAACGCATGGCGCGTCACACCGTAGCAGCAAAGCTCTTCAATTGGCTGACGAGGTCGGGCAGGGCGCGCAGCTCGTCGCGCGCCGCGGTGGCCCAGGGGCGCCAGGCCGTCATGTCGAGGCCGGGCAGGGCGACTTCCGCGCCGTTCCATGCGCGATGGAAATCGCGCAGCGACGCGGGCGCGCCGAGCCTCTCCAGGAAGGCCTCGAGCTTGGGCCAGTGCGCGCCGTCGTCCTGCGGATAGGGATTCCAGATCAGCGGCTTGCCGGCCCACAGCGCGCGCACCACCGAGTCCTCGCCGCGCACGAAGTTCAGGTCGCAGGCCCAGAGCAGGTGGTCGTACCCGGGTTGCGGCACGAGCGACAGGAAGTGCAGCGACAGCGCTCCCGGATCCAGGCCTTCAGCGAGCAGGCGCTTCACCGCCGCTTCCGCGCGACCAGGCGTCACCAGCAGCAGCGTGGGCTCGCGGTCCCGCGCCAGCGCCGACAGCAATGCAGGCAGGCCCGGCGGTTCATAGCAGAAGAGGCTCAGCAGCCGCTGGCCGCGCCAGTCGATGCCTTGCGAGCGCAGCCACTCCGCGCGATCGAAAGCGGCCTGCCGCTCGAGGAGGTCGGGCTCGCGGATCAGGCCCCCGGTCGCCGGGGTGAACCCGGGATAGAAGAACTTCTTGACCAGCCCGGCGCCGGGACCGCTCTGCACCGGCGAAGGCAGGCCGTGGCACCGCTCCACCCACGATTCCGCCGAGAGGTATTCGAGGTTGATCCAGCCGGGCTGGCGCCCCGTCGCGCGCCGGCGTTCCGCCATCGCCGCGACGAACGCCGGGTCCGGATCGCAGCCGAAGGCCTCGATCACCACGTCGCCCGGCTGCGCCTCGCGCGCGCGGTCCCAGGGCAGCGCCTCCACGCCCGGATGCCCGTGCGGCGCCATCCAGGCCAGCGGCCCGAGGTCGTCGGCGAACAGCCGCACGGCATCGCCGCGGCCCGCCAGGTCGCAGGCGAGGCGCCAGCACACGCCCATGTCGCCGTGGTTGTCGATGACCTTGCAGAAGATGTCCCAGCGCATGCTGCCGGGATAATACGCATCGATGTCCGACGTGCATTCCGAACAACTGCTGGCCGAGGTGGCCGCGCTCCCGCAGCTGCCCGGCGTGTACCGCTACTTCGACGCCGAGGGCGGCGTGCTCTACGTGGGCAAGGCCCGCAACCTGAAGAAGCGCGTCTCCAGCTACTTCCAGAAGAACCACGGCGGCACGCGCATCGGCCACATGATCTCGCGCATCGCGCGCATGGAAACGACCGTGGTGCGCTCCGAGGCCGAGGCGCTGCTGCTCGAGAACAACCTCATCAAGGCGCTCGACCCGAAGTACAACATCCTCTTCCGGGACGACAAGAGCTACCCGTATCTCAAGATCCACGGCGCGCCCGACAAGATGAACCTGGGCGACGCCGGCACCGGCGCGCACCAGCACTCGGCGGCCGACTTCCCGCGCGTGGCGTACTACCGCGGGTCGGTGGACCGCAAGCACCGCTACTTCGGCCCGTACCCCAGCGCGTGGGCGGTGAAGGAATCCATCCAGCTGCTGCAGAAGGTGTTCCGCCTGCGCACCTGCGAGGACACGGTGTTCGCCAACCGCACGCGGCCCTGCCTGCTCTACCAGATCAAGCGCTGCTCGGGTCCGTGCGTGAACCTGGTTTCGCCGCAGGACTACCGCGAGGACGTGCGCAACGCCGAGGCCTTCCTGCTGGGCGAGACGCAGGCGGTGCTGGCGCAGCTGGAGTCGCGCATGGTGGCGCACGCCGAGAAGCTGGAGTTCGAGCAGGCCGCGGAACTGCGCAACCAGATGTCGGCGCTGTCCAAGGTGCTGCACCAGCAGTCGGTGGATACCGGCTCCGACAAGGACGCGGACATCCTGGCGGTGAAGGTGCAGGGCGGCAAGGCGTGCGTGAACCTGGCGATGGTGCGCGGCGGCCGGCACCTAGGCGACCGGCCGTACTTCCCCTCGCACGTCGAGGACGCGGCCGCGGTGCAGGACTTCGACGACGCCCAGGACGCCGCGCCGGCCCAGCCGGTCGAGGTGCAGCTGCTGGAAGCCTTCATCGCGCAGCACTACATCGGCGTGCCCACGCCGCCGACGCTGATCACCAGCGTGCCGGTCAGCCGCGCGCTGATCGCGGCGCTGTCCGATCAGACCGGCGTGAAGATCAGCGCCGTGCACGCGCCGCGCGAGCAGCGCCGCCTGTGGCTGGAGATGGCCGAGAAGAACGCCGGCCTGCAGCTGGCCCGCCTGCTGGCCGAGGAAGGTTCGCAGCAGGCGCGCACGCGCGCGCTGGCCGAGTCGCTGCACCTGGAGCCGGACGACCTGGACGCCTTCCGCGTCGAGTGCTTCGACATCTCGCACACGGCGGGCGAGGCGACGCAGGCTTCGTGCGTGGTGTTCCACCACCACCGCATGCAGAACGGCGAGTACCGCCGCTACAACATCGACGGCATCACGCCGGGCGACGACTACGCGGCGATGCGGCAGGTGCTCACGCGCCGCTACGCGCGCCTGGCCGAGGCGGGCCGCGACTCGCCGGAGGCCGCGCCGCCGATCGAGCAGCAGCAGGCCGCGCCCGTCGAGGAAGCGGCCGAGCCCGCGCCGGAGTCGCCGGAAACCCCCGTGAAGAAACCTTCGACCCGCGGCGGCGGCGCACCGCGCCTGCCCGACCTGGTGCTGGTCGACGGCGGCCGCGGCCAGGTGAGCATGGCGCGCGAGGTGTTCGCCGAGCTAGGCCTGGACCTGTCGGTGATCGTCGGGGTCGAGAAGGGCGAGGGCCGCCGCGTCGGCCTGGAGGAACTGGTGTTCGCCGACGGCCGCGAGAAGGTGTACCTGGGCAAGGACTCGGCCGCGCTGATGCTGGTGGCGCAGATCCGCGACGAGGCCCACCGCTTCGCCATCACCGGCATGCGCGCGCGGCGCGCCAAGGTGCGGGTGGGCGGCAGCAAGCTGGAAGAGATCCCCGGCATCGGCGCCAAGAAGCGTGCGCGGCTGCTGCAGCGCTTCGGCGGTATCCGGGGCGTGGCCTCGGCCGGGGTGGACGACATCGCGGCGGTCGAAGGCATAGGCCGCGACCTGGCGGAGGAGATCTATCGTGCGCTTCATTGAGAAACTGATCTGCGGCGCCTGCGCCGCGCTGCTGGCGGCCTGCGCCGCGCCGGACCTGGACGGCGCCACCCGCGCCACGGTCGCGGGCACCGGCACGCCATCGGCCACCGTGGCCGGCGCGCGGCCCTCGGGGCGCTCGCCCAACTGGACCGAGTACAAGCTGCGCGCGGCGCAGCGGATCCACCAGACGAGCGGGGGCGAGACGTTCGCCGGACCGCTGCCCGACCCGCTGCAGTCGATCCCGGTGCTGCAGGTCGACCTGAACCGCGACGGCTCGGTGCACGACATCCGCGTGCTGCGAACGCCCAGGCAGTCGCCGCAGACCATCGAGATGGCCAAGCGCGCCATCCGCCGCGCGGCGCCGTTCGAACCCGTGGGCCACCTGCCGCGCCCGTGGCAGTTCAACGAGACCTTCCTCTACAACGACGACCTCAAGTTCCAGCTGCGCACGCTGGTCGAGAGCGCGCCCTGAGTGACGTCGCCGCAGGCCCCTGGGCGCCATGACAGAATCGCGCCCATGTTTTTCACCGTCCCCACGATCCTGACCTGGACGCGGATCGTCGCGATCCCTCTGATCATGGGGGTGTTCTACCTGCGCTGGCCGCCCGAGCCGGTGCAGAACATGGTGGCGACGGTGATGTTCATCGTGTTCGCCTTCACCGACTGGCTGGATGGCTACCTGGCGCGGCGCCTGAAGCAGACCTCGGCCTTCGGCGCCTTCCTCGATCCCGTCGCCGACAAGTTCCTGGTCTGCGCCTCGCTGCTGGTGCTGGTGCACCTGAACCGGGCCGACGTGTTCGTGGCGCTGATCATCATCGGCCGCGAGATCGCCATCTCGGCGCTGCGCGAGTGGATGGCGCAGATCGGCGCCTCGCGCAGCGTGGCCGTGCACATGATCGGCAAGGTCAAGACCACGGTGCAGATGGTGGCCATCCCGTTCCTGCTGTACGACGGGCACCTGTTCGGCGTGATCGACACCGGCCTGTGGGGCCGCTGGCTGATCTGGGGTGCGGCCATCCTCACCGTCTGGTCGATGGTGTACTACCTGCGCAAGGCCCTGCCCGAGATCCGCAAGCGGGTGAAGTAGGGCGGCGCGGCGGAACATGAGCGGCAACGACCGGCAGGACCTGCTGGTGCGGGCGATGCCCGCGGTCTTCGTGGTGGTCTGGGCCACCGGCTTCATCGTCGCGAGGTACGGCATGCCGCATGCGCCGCCGATGAAGTTCCTGGCGATGCGCTATGCGTGCTCGGTCGCCTGCTTCCTGGCCTGGGCGGCGATCGCCCGCGCGGCCTGGCCCGCCAACCGCACGCAGGTCGGCCACCTGGCGATCACCGGCATCCTGATGCACGCGGGCTACCTCGGTGGCGTGTGGGCCGCGGTCAAGGACGGCATGGGCGCCGGCCTGTCGGCGCTGCTCGTCGGCCTGCAGCCCGTGCTCACCGCCTTCTGGGTGTCGCGCCGCGGCGGCGAAGTGGGGCGGCGCCAGTGGATGGGCCTGGCGCTCGGCCTGGCCGGGCTGCTGCTGGTGGTCTGGCAGAAGCTGGGCTTGGGCGAGGTGCATGCGCGCAACCTGGCCTTCGCGCTGATCGCGCTGGTGTCCATCACGGCCGGCACGCTCTACCAGAAGCGCTTCGTTCAGCCCTGCGACGTGCGCACCGCCAACCTGGTGCAGCTGGCCGCGGCTTTCGCGGTGACGCTGCCGCTGGCGCTGCTGGAGACCGAGGGCATGCGCTGGACGCTGCCCGACGGCAGCATCAACGCGCAACTCACCGGCGCGCTGGTCTGGTCGGTGCTCGGCCTCACGCTGGGCGGCAGCTCGCTGCTGTACCTGCTGATCCAGCGCGGCGCCGCCACCACCGTCACCAGCCTGATGTACCTGGTGCCGCCGACCACCGCGCTGATGGCCTGGGTGCTGTTCGGCGAGCCGATCACCGCCACCATCGTGGCCGGCATGGCGCTCACCGCCGTGGGCGTGAGCCTCGTGGTGCGGCCGGCGAAGCGCTGACGACCTTCCAGGGCTCGCCGCGGAAGCGCTCCGCGAGGAAGTCGACCAGCAGGCGGATGCGCTTGGGCGTGGTGGGCGTGTGCGGCGCCAGCCAGTGGATGTCGGCATCGGCCATCGCGTAGGCCGGCAGCACGCGCACCAGTTCGCCCGAGGCCAGCGCGCCCGCGATGTCCCACAGGCTGCGCAGCATGATCCCGTGGCCGGCCAGGCACCAGTCGCGCACCAGCTCGCCGGAGTTGCTGGAAAGCGGTCCTCCCACGCGCACGCGCACCTCGGCGCGGTCGCGTTCGCGCTGCAGGCGCCAGATGTCGAAGCGCTCGTTCTCGCGCACCACCAGGCAGTGGTGCGCGGCCAGCTCCTCCACGCTCGCGGGCGTGCCGCGCCGCTGCAGGTAGTCGGGCGAGGCCACCAGCACGCGCTGGTTGCGCGCGAGGCGGCGGCCGGTCCATTCGGTGGCGCGCTGGCCGCGCACCGCCCACAGCCACACGGCGCCGTCGAAGCCCTCCACGGCCAGGTCGGGCAACTGCTCGGTCAGCTGCACCTGCACCTCCAGCTGCGGATGGCGCTGCTGGAATTCGGCGATCGCGGGGCCCAGCCAGACCCGGCCGAAGCCGAAGGTGGCGGCCAGGCGGATGCGGCCCACCGGGTCCTTGTGGCGCTCCTGCAGCTCGGCCTCCATCGCCTGGAAGCCGGCCAGCAGGCCGACCGCGCGATCGCACAGGCCTTCGCCTTCGGCCGTGGGCACGACCCGGCGCGTGGTGCGCTGGAACAGCTTGAGCCCCAGCCGGGTCTCCAGCGCCGCCAGCCGCTTGGTGATGACGGAGGGAACGACGTCGGCGGCGGCGGCGACGCCGGCCAGGCTGCCGTGCTCGCGGATGGCCAGCAGCAGCTCGAGGTCGGCACGCTCCAGTTCAGGTTTCATCGTTGCCCGATCGGAAAGAATGGCTTGCCGGATTATTGCTGGCTCGGCCTGGTCGCGGATGCCAGAATCGCGGCCATGCTGGAAGGCTTCGAATCCCTGCGCATCGAGCGCGACGGCGTCACGCTGAACGTGCGCCGGGCGGGGAAGGGCGCGCCGCTGCTGTTGCTGCACGGCCATCCGCAGACGAATGCCATGTGGCACCGCGTCGCGCCCCAGCTTGCCGGGCGTTTCGAGCTGGTGCTGATGGACCTGCGCGGCTACGGCGATTCCAGCCGGCCGGCGGCGGGCGAGCAGTCGGCCAACTACGCCAGGCGCGAGATGGCGCTGGACGCCGCCGCGGTGATGCGCAGCCTCGGCCACGAGCGCTTCCAGGTGCTGGCGCACGATCGCGGCGCGCGCGTCGCGCATCGCCTGGCGCTGGACCATCCGCAAGCCGTGGAGCGCCTTCTGCTGCTGGACATCGCGCCGACGCTGGCGATGTACCGCCACACCAGCGAAGCCTTCGCGCGCGCCTACTGGCACTGGTTCTTCCTGATCCAGCCGCCGCCGCTGCCCGAGGCGCTGATCGCTTCCGACCCGCGGCGCTACGTGCGCAGCGTGATGGGTGCGCGCCACGCGGGCCTGGCCGCTTTTGACCCCGAGGCGCTGGCCGAGTACGAGCGCTGCGCGGCCATTGCCGGGACGGCCGAGGCCATCTGCGCCGACTACCGCGCCAGCGCCGGCATCGACCTGGCGCACGACCAGGCCGACCAGGACGCCGGCAATCGCATCACGCAGCCGCTGCGCGTGCTGTGGGGCGAGCACGGCGCGGTGGGCCGCTGCTTCGACGTGCCGGCGCTGTGGCGCGCGGCCGCCACCGATTTCTCCGGCCGCAGCCTGCCTTGCGGCCACTACATCGCGGAGGAGGCCCCGGCCCTTCTGCTCGACGAAACCCTCGCCTTCTTCAGGAGCACCCCATGAGCAAGAAACGCATCGCAGTCATCGCCGGCGACGGCATCGGCAAGGAAGTCATGCCCGAGGGCATGCGCGTGGTCGACGCGGCCGCGCGCAAGTTCGGCATCGACCTGCAGTTCGACGTGTTCGAATGGGGCAACTGGGAATACTGCGAGAAGCACGGCAAGTACCTGCCGGAGAACTGGAAGGAGCAGATCGGCGGCCACGACGCCATCTACTACGGCGCGGTGGGCTGGCCCGACAAGATCCCCGACCACGTGTCGCTGTGGCAGTCGCTGCTGCTGTTCCGCCGCGAGTTCGACCAGTACGTCAACCTGCGTCCCGCGCGCCTGATGCCCGGCATCGTCGCGCCCGTGGTGCGCAAGGACGGCAGCAAGCGCGAGCCGGGCGAGATCGACATGTACATCGTGCGCGAGAACACCGAGGGCGAGTACTCGTCCATCGGCGGCCGCATGTATCCCGGCACCGAGCGCGAGATCGTCATGCAGGAGACGGTGATGTCGCGCGTGGGCGTGGACCGCGTGCTGAAGTTCGCCTACGAGCTGGCGCAGTCGCGCCCCAAGAAGCACCTGACCAGCGCGACCAAGTCCAACGGCATCGCGATCACCATGCCGTACTGGGACGAGCGCGTGGCCGAGATGGCCAAGGCCTACCCGGGCGTGAAGACCGACAAGTTCCACATCGACATCCTCACCGCGCACTTCGTGCAGCGCCCGGACTTCTTCGACGTGGTGGTGGCCAGCAACCTGTTCGGCGACATCCTCAGCGACCTGGGCCCGGCGTGCACCGGCACCATCGGCATCGCGCCCAGCGCCAACCTGAACCCGGACCGCAAGTTCCCCTCGCTGTTCGAACCGGTGCACGGCTCGGCGCCGGACATCTACGGCAAGAACATCGCCAACCCGATCGGCCAGATCTGGTGCGGCGCGATGATGCTGGAGTTCCTGGGCCACAAGGACGCGCACGACGCGATCCTGCGCGCCATCGAGAAGGTGCTGGATCCCAAGTCCGGTGCGCCGCGCACGCCGGACATCGGCGGCAAGGCCTCCACGAGCGACCTGGGCAAGGCGATCGAATCAGCCATTTGAGGCATGTCGCGCCGGCCCCCGGCGTGACATAGTTTGTGCGGCCACCGGCCCGCAAGCCGCACCACGCTTGGCGCGCGGCCTAGAATGCGCGCCCGGCTGTTGTAAACCTGCGAGCCTTATTGACATGGTGAAACACCGTGGCTTTAATCGCCTGCAGTGGCCCAAGGCCGCGCTGAAGTCTCCCATCCTCCTGGCAACGGCCTCGCGACGGCGAGGCTTCAGGGGCGGGAGACAAAAATTTTTTAGAAGACCGACCGTCCAATACCAATCAATCTCTCAACGAGGGGCACCTGTGAACAAAACCGAACTGATCGAGCACATCGCGAAGCACGCCGACATCTCCAAGGCGGCTGCGACGCGTGCGCTGGAATCGATGATCGGCGCCGTCAAGACGACGCTGAAGAAAGGCGGCTCCGTGTCGCTGGTGGGCTTCGGCACCTTCGCGGTCGGCAAGCGCGCCGCCCGCAGCGGTCGCAATCCCCGCACGGGCGCGCAGATTAAAATCAAGGCTGCCAAGGTGCCCAAGTTCCGTCCCGGCAAGGCGCTCAAGGATGCGCTGAACTGATGGCGGTTTGCCGGTGGGGTGCTTAGCTCAGCTGGTAGAGCGGCGCCCTTACAAGGCGTAGGTCGGCGGTTCGATCCCGTCAGCACCCACCAAACCCCAGCGAAGGCGAACGCAAGGTTCGCCTTTCGCATTTCTAGGGCGCCCCGCGCTTATTGATTGAGAGTCGCGCATGTTTGATTTCGTCCGCAAGCACAACAAGATCATGCAGGTCGCACTGTTCGTGCTGATCGTGCCCTCGTTCGTGCTGTTCGGCCTGGAGGGCTACAACCGCTACCACGAGCGCGGCGCCACCGTCGCCAAGGTCGATGGCCAGGCGATCACGGAGCAGCAGTGGGACAACGAGCACAAGCGGCGCATCGACCGCATGCGTGAGCAGGCGCCCAACGTCGACATCAAGCTGCTCGACACGCCGCAGGCGCGCTACGCCACGCTGGAGCAGATGGTGCGCGACCGCGTGCTGGCCGCCGCCGCGGCCAAGGGCCGCCTCACCGCCAGCGACCAGCGCCTGGCGCGCGAACTGCAGGGCAACGAGGTCATCGCTTCGCTGCGCGGCCCCGACGGCCGCCTCGACATGGACGCGTACAAGGCGGTGCTCGGCCGCCAGGGCCTGACCCCGCAGATGTACGAAGAGCAGGTCCGCAGCGACATCGCGCATCGCCAGGTGCTGCTCGGCGTGGTGGGCACCGGCCTGACCACGCCGGCGCAGGCGGGCGTGTCGCTGGATGCGTTCTTCGAGCGCCGTGAGGTGCAGGTCGGCCGCTTCGACGCCGCCAACTATCAAGCCAAGGTGAATCCCACGCCCGCGGAGATCGAGTCCTTCTACAAGGACAACCCGCAGCTGTTCCAGGCGCCCGAGCAGGCCTCGATCGAGTACGTGGTGCTCGACCAGGCCGCGGTGCAGAAGGGCATCGCCGTCAACGAGGCGGACCTCAAGACCTACTACGAACAGAACCTCGCGCAGCTCGCGCGCCAGGAAGAGCGCCGCTCCAGCCACATCCTGGTGCAGGTGCCCAAGGGCGCGCCGGCCGCCGAGCGCGAGAAGGCCAAGGCGAAGGCCGAGACGCTGCTGGACACCGTCCGCAAGTCGCCGCAGTCGTTCGCCGAGATGGCCAAGAAGAATTCGGACGACCCGGTGTCCGCGGCCAACGGTGGCGACCTGGAATGGGCCGCGCGCGGCGGCTACGCCAGCAAGGCGCTGGAGGACGCGGTGTTCCGCCTGAAGAAGGGCGAGACCGACCTGGTCGAGACCGAGTTCGGCTGGCACGTGGTGCAGGTCACCGACGTGCGCACGCCGCAGCAGCGCAGCTTCGAGCAGATGCGTCCCGAACTGGAAGCGCAGGTCCGCAAGGAACAGGCGCAGCGCAAGTTCGCCGAATCGGCCGACGCGTTCAGCAACGCGGTGTACGAGGCGGCCGACGGCTTCAAGTCCGTGGCCGAGCGCTTCAAGGTGGAAGTGCAGACCGCCGCCAACGTCGCCCGCACGCCGCCGCCCGGCGCCACCGGCCCGCTGGCCAACCCCCGCTTCCTGGGCGCGGTCTTCTCGGCCGAGAGCGTGGAGAAGAAGCGCAACACCGAAGCCGTCGAGATCGGCCCGGGCCAGCTGGCCTCGGCCCGCATCGTGCAGTACAGCCCGGCCCGCACCCGCCCGCTGGCGGAAGTGCAGGACGACGTGCGCAAGCGCCTGGTCGCGACCCGCGCCGCCGAGATGGCGAAGAAGGAAGGCATGGAGAAGCTGGAAGCGTGGAAGGCCAATCCCGCGTCGGCCGGCTTGCCGGGCAGCGTCGTCGTCTCGCGCATCGACCCCGCCAAGCAGCCGCAGCAGGTGGTCGAAGCCGCGCTGCGCGCCGATCCGGCCAAGCTGCCCCAGTTCACGGGCGTGGACCTGGGCGCCGAGGGCTATGCGGTGGTGAAGGTCAACAAGGCCCTGACCCGCGAGGCTCCCGCCGCCCAGGCGGCTCAGCAGGAAGTCGGCCAGTACACGCGCCTGTGGACTTCGGCCGAGGCGCTGGCCTACTACGAGCTGCTGCGCGATCGCTTCAAGGTGCAGATCCTGGCGCCCAAGCCGGCCCCCGAGACCAGCACGGCGCAACGTTGATGCCGAGCCCGCGCGCGGCGCGGGCTATAATCGCGGTCTTCGACGGTGGCTGTAGCTCAGTTGGTAGAGTCCCAGATTGTGATTCTGGTCGTCGTGGGTTCGAGTCCCATCAGCCACCCCAGACACCCATGAAAAAGCCGGCAACCGCCGGCTTTTTTCTTTTCGGCGGTCGGCCCCTCAGCCGTTCACCATCACCAGCTTCCCCTTCACCCCGCGCGACCCCATGTGCGCGTAAGCCTCCTTGAGCTGCGCCATCGGCATCGTGCGGTCGATCACCGGCTTGATCTTCCCTTGCGCGTACCACTGCGCCAGCTCGCCCATCATCGCGGCGTTGGCCTTGGGCTCGCGGCGCGCGAAATCGCCCCAGAAGACGCCGACGATCGAAGCGCCCTTGAGCAGCGGCAGGTTCAGCGGCAGCGAAGGGATGGGGCCGGAAGCGAAGCCCACCACCAGGTAGCGGCCGCGCCAGGCGATGGATCGGAACGCCGGCTCGGCGAAGTCGCCGCCCACCGGGTCGTAGATGACATCGGGGCCCTTGCCGTCGGTCGCGGCCTTGATGGCGTCGCGCAGGTTGCCCTGGCTGTAGTTGATCGTCGCATCCGCGCCGATCGACTTGCACAGCGCGCATTTCTCGTCGGATGAAGCCGCCGCGATCACGCGCGCGCCGACCGCCTTGGCGATCTGGATCGCTGCCGTGCCCACGCCGCCCGCGGCGCCGAGCACCAGCAGCGTCTCGCCTGCCTTGAGCTGCGCGCGATCGAGCAGAGCGTGGTGCGAAGTTCCGTACGTCATGATGAACGCGGCCGCGTCCACCGCCGGGAAGCCCGGCGGCAGCGGGATGCACCCCGCGGCCGGCGCGATGGTGTGCGTGCCGAAGCCGCCTGTGCCCGACAGGCAGGCGACGCTCTGGCCCGCCTTCAGGTGCGTGACGCCTTCGCCCACGGCCTCGACCACCCCCGCGTACTCCGAGCCCGGCACGAAGGGCAGGGAGGGCTTGTGCTGGTACTTGTTCTGCACGATCAGCAGGTCGGGGAAGTTCAGGCTCGCCGCCTCGATGCGCACCAGCACCTCGCCGGCCTTCGGCTGGGGCGTGGGCAGTTCCTTCCACTGCAGCGCGTCGACGCCGACGGGGTTCTCGCAAAGCCAGGCTTGCATGGGTCTTCCTCCTTACGCAAACGGCCCATCATAGGCAGGACGCCGCCGCCCGCAGTCCCAGCCGCGACCCCACCCCTACAATCGGCAACAGGCTGTCCGCATGAAGATCCTCCTGTCCAACGACGACGGCTACCAGGCTCCGGGCCTGGTGGCGCTGCACGAAGCCATCCGCGACCTCGCCGATGTCGAGGTGGTCGCCCCGGAACACAACAACAGCGCCAAGTCCAACGCGCTCACGCTGCATTCGCCGCTGTACGTGCAGGAAGGCGCCAACGGCTTCCGCTACGTGAACGGCACGCCGGCCGACTGCGTGCACATCGCGCTGACCGGCTTCCTCGACTGGCGTCCCGACCTCGTGGTCAGCGGCATCAACAACGGCGCCAACATGGGCGACGACACCATCTACTCGGGCACCGTGGGCGCCGCGATGGAGGGTTACCTGTTCGGCATCCCGGCGATCGCGTTCTCGCAGGTCGAGAAAGGCTGGGGCCACCTGGACGCCGCCGCGAAGAAGGCGCGCGAGCTCGTGCAGCGCGTGCTGGAGCAGGGCCTGGAAGCCGAGCGTCCGTTCCTGCTGAACGTGAACATCCCCAATCGCGCCGTCGGCGAGCTCGGGCCCTTCGAGGTGTGCCGCCTCGGCCGGCGCCACGCGGCCGAGAAGGTGATCCCGCAGCCCAGCCCGCACGGCCAGACCATGTACTGGATCGGCGGCGCCGGCCTGCCCAAGGACGGTGCGCAAGGCACGGATTTCCACGCCACCGCCCACGGACGCGTGTCGGTCACGCCGCTGAAGGTGGACCTCACCGACCACGACGCGCTGGCCGACTGGTCCTCGCGCATGGGCCGCCTGGCCGGCGGTCCGAGATGACGCGCCGCCCCGGTTTTCCCGCGCGGCTGGCTCCGCCCTCGGCATCCCCGCAACCGGCTCAACGCGCCTCCGTCGCGCGCCCGGGCACGCCTGCGTTGGCGCCGCCTCCGCAAGGCGTGGGCCTGGTTTCGGAAGCGGTCCGCACGCGCATGGTGGAGAAGATCGCGGCGCAGGGCGTGCAGGACCCGCGCGTGCTGTCGGCGCTGGGCCGCGTCGAGCGGCATCGCTTCGTCGACACCGCGCTGGCCAACCAGGCCTACGAGGACACCAGCCTGCCGATCGGCCTGGGCCAGACCATCTCCAAGCCCAGCGTGGTGGCGCGGATGGTCGAGTTGCTGCTCGGCGCGACCACGCCCGGCGCGCGCCTCGGCCGCATCCTCGAGATCGGCACCGGCTGCGGCTACCAGGCCGCGGTGCTGTCGCAGGTGGCGACGGAGGTGTACAGCATCGAGCGCCTGCGCGGCCTGCACGACAAGGCGCGCGACAACCTGCGCCCGCTGCGCCTGCCCAACGTGCACCTGCTCTTCGGCGACGGCATGGAAGGATTCGCCAAGGGCGCGCCGTACGCGGGCATCATCGCGGCGGCCGGAGGCGAGGCGGTGCCGCAGGCCTGGATCGATCAGCTCGCGATCGGCGGACGGATCATCGCGCCCACCGTCGTGCCGGGCGGAAAGCAGTCGCTCGTGCTCCTCGAGAAGACGCCGCGCGAACTGCGGCGCAGCATTCTTGAGACGGTGCATTTCGTCCCCCTAAAATCTGGCATCGCTTGAAGGAAAAAGACACGATGAAGGGAATGGCCGCACGCGCGGGAAAGGGAGCAGTGCTGTTGCTGGCTGCATTGGTGCTGGCAGGCTGCGCCTCGCGCGGGCGCGCACCCGCGCCGGTGGAAGATCGAAGCAACGGCGCACGCGTGCCGTACACCGGCGTGGCGGTCGCCCCCGCCCCCGACGTGAAGCCGCTGCCGGGCGCCGAGAACGCGGGCAAGCCCGGCTACTACACGGTGCGTCCCGGCGACACGCTGATCCGCATCGGCCTGGACAGCGGCCAGAACTGGCGCGACCTCGCGCGCTGGAACGGCATGGACAACCCGAACGTGATCGAGGTCGGCCAGGTGCTGCGCGTGATCCCGCCGCCGGAAACCGTGGTGTCGCGTCCGGTGTCTTCGTCCACCGTGGCCACCGCGCCGGTAACGAGCCCGGCGGCTTCGGCGCCGGTCGCTCCGGCCTCCGCGCCCGTCGCCGCCGCGTCGGCGCCCACGCCCACCGCCAGCGCGCCGCGCAGCACGGTGACGGCCGCGGCCCCAGGCCCGGCGGCCGATCCGCTGCCTCCGGTGCCGGCCGGCGAGGAGGTCGCCTGGTCTTGGCCCGCTCCCGGCAACAACGCCGTGGTGGGCACGTTCGACGAGGTCCGCAACAAGGGCCTGGACATCGGCGGCAAGGCCGGCGATCCGGTGCACGCCGCGGCCGATGGCCGCGTGGTGTACGCGGGTGCGGGCCTGCGCGGCTACGGCAACCTGATCATCCTCAAGCACAACAACACCTATCTCACCGCGTATGCGCACAACCAGACGCTGTTGGTCAAGGAAGACCAGTCGGTGCGCAAGGGTCAGAAGATTGCCGAGATGGGTTCGAGCGACACTGATCGCGTGAAGCTGCATTTCGAAATCCGCCGCCAGGGCAAGCCGGTCGATCCCGCCCGCTTGTTGCCGCCGAGGTAGGCCATGGCCAAGCGCAACGGAAAGGGCACCACACCTGATCCGGGCGCGATGGGACAAGGCGTGCCCCCCGAGCCTGCGGATGGGCAACAGGAACCGGAGCCTCCGGTCACCAACGGCCGCGAACTGCAGGCCGACGTGGCCGGCGAGTCCAGCGACACGCTGACGCTCTACCTGCGCGACGTGCGCCGCACGGAGCTCTTCACCGCCGAGCAGGAGTTCGAGACCGCCACGCGTGCGCGTGCCGGCGACTTCGAGGCCCGGCAATCCATGATCGAGCACAACCTGCGGCTGGTGGTCAGCATCGCCAAGGGGTATCTCGGCCGCGGGGTGCCGCTGTCCGACCTGATCGAGGAGGGCAACCTCGGCCTGATGCACGCCATCGACAAGTTCGAGCCCGAGCGCGGCTTCCGCTTCTCGACCTATGCGACCTGGTGGATCCGCCAGTCGGTCGAACGCGCGGTGATGAACCAGGGCCGGGTCATCCGCCTGCCCGTGCACGTGGTGCGCGAACTGCAGCAGGTGCTGCGGGCGCGCCGCACGCTGGAGAACGATCCCGCCTTCCAGGCCGCGCGCGCGGGCATCGGCGGCGACGGCGTGCGGGTGGAGGACGTGGCCGCGCTGCTCGGCCGCAACGTGCAGGAAGTGGCCGACCTGCTGGCCATGGCCGAGGCGCCGCGTTCGCTGGACGCCGCGCTCGACCGCTCGGAAGACGAGCACACGCTGGCCGATTCGCTGGCCGACGAACTCGCGGCCGACCCGACCGGCGTGGCCCAGAACCACGAGGTCGAGCGCCTGCTCACCACCTGGATCGACACGTTGTCGCAGCGCGAGAAGGAAGTGCTCGAGGGCCGCTTCGGCCTGAAGGACCGCGAGCCCGAAACGCTGGAGGTCCTGAGCGAGCGCCTGGGCCTCACGCGCGAGCGCGTGCGGCAGATCCAGAACGAGGCGCTGCTCAAGCTCAAGCGCCAGATGACGCGCAACGGCATCAACCGCGAAGCGCTCTTCTGAGCCGCCTCCTCGGATAAAGTGCGGCCGATGAGTTGGCCTGTCCTAGTCTTCGATATTGAATCCATCCCCGACGTTGCCGGCCTGCGCCTGCTGCGCGACGCGCCCGCCGAGCACAGCGACCAGCAGGTCTACGAAGCCTGGGTCGAGGAGCGCAAGGTCAAGGGGCAGAGCGACTTCGCGCCGCTGCACCTGCAGCGCGTGCTGGTCATCAGCTGCGTGTTCCGCAACGCCGAGGGGCTGCGCGTGCACTCGTTCGTGGACCGCGACGACGCCAGCGAAGGCCGCGTGGTGCAGAACTTCTTCAACAGCATCGACAAGCACGTCCCCCAGCTGGTCAGCTGGAACGGCGGCGGTTTCGACCTGCCCGTGCTGCACTACCGCGGCCTGCGCCACGGCGTCGTCGCCGACAAGTACTGGGACCTGGGCGACGACGACCGCGAGTTCAAGTGGAACAACTACATCGGCCGCTACCACATGCGGCACCTGGACCTGATGGACCTGCTGGCGATGTACCAGCCGCGCGCCAGTGCGCCGATGGACGCCGTGGCCAAGCTGTGCGGCTTCCCGGGCAAGCTGGGGATGGACGGCTCGCAGGTGTTCCAGGCCTACCGCGAAGGCAAGCTGGAGGAGATCCGCCGCTACTGCGAGACGGACGTGATGAACACCTACCTGCTGTACTGCCGCTACCAGAAGATGCGCGGCGGCCTCACCGAGGCCGAATACGACCAGGAGATCGCACTGGTGAAGAACTCGCTGGCCGAACTGACCGGCGCCGAGCCGCACTGGCGCGAGTACCTGGACGCGTGGCGCTGACGCGCGATCAGGCGGAAGGCTGCAGGATCTCGTCGTAGCCGCGGCCGCGGAATTCCAGCAGGTCGATGCCGTGGCCGAAGGGATCGGCCAGGTTGGCCATTCGGCCCCAGCGGCGTTCCTGCACCGGTCGCTCCAGCGTGGCACCCAGCTTCAGCAGGCGCTGCAAGGCCGATTCGACGTCGTCCACCGCGAAGTCCAGGTGCACCGGGGTCCAGTGACGCGCGTAGTCGCGCCGCTGCGCGTGCGATTCGCCCAGGGGTGCCGTGTCCGCCGGATTCGTCAGCAGGTCCACCGCGCTGCCCGCGCCCAGCAGTTCGGCCCAGTCGTCGCCCAGCCGCCGCCCCAGCCGCAGGCCCAGCCCGTCCGTGTAGAAGGCGATCGCGCGCTCGAGGTCGGGCACGTCGATGCAGATGCGGATGTCCATGGCGGCGTCCTTTCCGTCGGGCAGGGCAGTATCGCCTGAGACAATCGGGGGATGACAGGAGAGAACGAGAGCGCGGCGCCGCAACTGCCCGAGGGCTGGCTGGCGGTGGATGCGCTGGATATCGAGGCGCAGGGCGTGGCCCGGCGCGCCGACGGCAAGGTGGTCTTCATCGACGGCGCGCTGCCGACCGAGCTGGTCAGCGCGCAGGTGACGCGCCGCAAGAACAACTGGGAGCAGGCGAAGCTCACCGAGATCCACCGCGAGTCGTCGCAACGCGTGCGGCCGCGCTGCCCGCATTTCGGGCTGCACGAGGGTGCCTGCGGCGGCTGCAAGATGCAGCACCTGCACCCCACGGCCCAGGTGGCGGTCAAGCAGCGCGTGCTGGAGGACAACCTCTGGCACCTGGCCAAGGTGAAACCCGAGCGCGTGATGCGGCCGATCGAAGGGCCTTCGTGGAACTACCGCTGGCGCGCCCGCTTCTCGGTGCGGCACGTGCGCAAGAAGGGCACGGTGCTGGTCGGCTTCCACGAGCGCAAGAGCCGCTACGTGGCCGACATCCGCGAATGCCATGTCGTGCCGCAGCACGTCAGCGACCTGCTGTTGCCGCTGCGCGAGCTGATCGGCTCGATGGAAGCGATCGAGACCTGTCCGCAGATCGAGCTGGCCTGCGGCGACGAGGTCACGGCGCTGGTGCTGCGCCACCTGGAGCCGCTGAGCGCGGGCGACATCGGCAAGCTGCGCGCGTTCGCGAAGGCGCACCCCGGCGTGCAATGGTGGCTGCAGCCCAAGGGTCCGGACACCGTGAAGCTGCTGGACGAGGGCGGCCCCGAGCTGGCCTACGCGCTGCCGGAATTCGGCATCGCGATGCCGTTCCGGCCGACCGACTTCACCCAGGTCAACCCGCACATCAACCGCGTGCTGGTGGGCACCGCGCTGCAACTGCTGGACGTGCAGCCGCAGGACCGCGTCATCGACTGGTTCTGCGGCCTCGGCAACTTCACGCTGCCGCTGGCCACTCGGGCGCGCGAGGTGCTGGGCATCGAAGGCAGCGAGACGCTGGTGGCGCGCTCGCGCGAGAACCTGGCGCGCAACGCGGCGCAGCGGGCGCTGGCGCCCACGACCTTCGCGTCGCGCAACCTGTTCGAGATGACGCCGCAGCAGCTGGCGCAAGACGGCGTGGCCGATCGCTGGCTGGTGGATCCGCCGCGCGAGGGCGCGTTCGCGCTGGCCAAGGCGCTGGCGGACCTGCACCAGCAGCCCGAACTCGCGGCAGGCTGGAGCGCGCCGCGGCGCATCGTGTACGTGAGCTGCAACCCGGCCACGCTGGCGCGCGACGCCGGCCTGCTGGTGCACCAGGCGGGTTACCGATGCACGGCGGCGGGCGTGGTGAACATGTTCCCGCACACGGCGCACGTGGAGAGCATCGCGGTGTTTGATCGCGACGACTGAGCGAACGGGGCCGGCCAAAAGAAAAGGGCGCCGTGAGGCGCCCTTTGTCTTTGCTGCGAGCCGATCAGTCCGAGTTGCCGCCCAGGCCGAAGATGGCCAGCAGGCTCTGGAAGATGTTGTACAGGCTCAGGTACACGCCCAGCGTGGCGGTGATGTAGTTGGTCTCCTCGCCGTCACGCACTCGCTTCAGGTCGTACAGGATGAAGAACGAGAAGATGCCGATCACCAGCACCGACAGCGTGATCATCAGCGCGCTGCTTTGCAGGAACACGTTGGCGATGCCCGCCACCAGCACCAGGATGGCGCCGATGAACATGAATTTCGCCATGCCCGACAGGTCGCGCTTGACGATGGTGGACATCGTCGCCATGCCCAGGAAGATGGCGCCCGTGCCGGCGAAGGCCGTCATGATCAGGCCGGCGCCGTTGGAGAAGCCCAGCACGATGCCCACCAGGCGGGAGAGCATCAGTCCCATGAAGAAGGTGAACGCCAGCAGGATCGGCACGCCGGCCGCGGAGTTCTTGAACTTCTCGATGGCGAACATGAAGCCGAAGGCGCCGACGAGGAACACGACCAGGCCCACGCCCGGCGACATCGCGCGGGTGATGCCCGTGGCGACGCCCAGCCAGGCGCCCAGCACCGTCGGGATCATCGACAGCGCGAGCAGCCAGTAGGTGTTGCGCAGGACGCGGTCGCGCTCCTGCACCGACGGCAGCGCATGGGCGCCGTAGCCGTAGGGGGTGGTGACTTGTTCGTTCATACCAAGGCTCCTTTGCTCCGAACGGTCGTTAGACGGGCGGATTCTAGGCGGGTTCCCCAACCATTCTTCTTAAAAGGCCCCACGGACGGGCGCCGTTATGCTCGGGTTCTTCTTTTCCCTGCAGCAACAAGCATGAAGACCAAGCATTTCCTTGAACTGGCCGACATCAAGAAGGTCGCCGCCGCCGCCGAAGCCGAAGCCGTGAAGAACCAGTGGGCCGTGTCCATCGCCATCGTCGACGACGGCGGCCACCTGCTCTGGCTGCAGCGCCTGGACGGCGCCGCGCCGATCTCCGCCCACATCGCGCCTGCCAAGGCCCGCACGGCCGCGCTGGGCCGCCGCGAGAGCCGCCTGTACGAGGAGATGATCAACGGCGGCCGCGTGTCCTTCCTGAGCGCGCCGCAGCTCGAGGGCCTGTTGGAAGGCGGCGTGCCGATCATGAAGGACGGCCAGTGCCTGGGAGCCGTCGGCGTCAGCGGCGTGAAGTCGACCGAGGATGCGCAGATCGCCCGCGCGGGCATCGCCGCGATCGGGCTCTGAACGCCCTTACTTCGTGAGGATGAGCTTTCCGGTGCGGGTGGCCTGCAGCCGGTAGAGCTCTCCGTTGTGGTGGATCTCCACCGCGCGATGTCCCTGGAAGAGGGCGCTGCTCTCCAGCAGGGGCGGACGGGCCGGCGGCTGCGACGGCGCGCCGCCCGTGTCCGGGCGGGACGGCTCGCGGGAGTGCGGGTCCCCGCCTCGGTCGCTCATGGCGTCGCCTTGGGTTCGGTGATGAAGCCGATCTTGCGCAGGCCCGCCTGCTGCGCCGCGGCCATCGCCTGGGCCACGCGCTCGTAGCGGACTTCCTTGTCGCCGCGCAGGTGCAGCTCGGGCTGCGGATCGCGCGCGGCTTCGGCGCGCAAGAGCCGGGGCAGGTCGGCGTCGCTGACCTGGGCCTCGTTCCACCAGTAGTTGCCGGAGGCGTCCACCGAGAGGCGGATGGTCTGCGGCTTGGTGTCCTGGGGCTGGTTGGTGGCACGCGGCAGGTCGACGTTCACCGAGTGCTTCATCACCGGCACGGTGATGATGAAGATGATCAGCAGGACCAGCATGACGTCCACCAGGGGCGTCATGTTGATCTCGTTCATGACCTCGTCGGTCTCGTCCTGGGTGCCGAACGCCACGTCAGACTCCCTTCTTCATCGGCACGACGCGCGTGGCCGCGCTGCCGGCCGACACGCGCGCGCCGGTCACGAGATGGGCGTGCAGGTCGTGGGCGAAGCGGTTGAGCTTGAACAGCACCGACTTGTTGCCGCGAACGAGGGCGTTGTAGCCCAGCACCGCGGGGATGGCGACCGCCAGGCCCAGCGCCGTCATGATCAGCGCCTCGCCGATCGGGCCGGCCACCTTGTCGATGGTGGCCTGGCCGGCGGCGCTGATGGCGATCAGCGCGTGGTAGATGCCCCAGACGGTGCCGAACAGGCCGACGAAGGGGGCCGTCGAGCCCACCGAGGCCAGCACCGCCAGGCCCGACTGCAGGCGCGCGGTGGATTCGTCGATCGAGTTGCGCAGGCTGCGGGTGAGCCATTCGCTCGCGTCCAGCGAGTCGTGCAGCTGCGTCTGTGCGTTGTGGTGCGCGGCGGCCTCGCGGCCTTCCAGCGCCAGCGTGCGGAACGGGTTGGCGGGATCGGTGCCCAGCTTGTTCAGGCCGTCGGCGAAGTCGGCCGCGTGCCAGAAGCTCTCGATGCGGCGCGCCTGCGAGGCGTAGCGGCGCAGGTCGATGGCCTTGATGATGATCACCATCCACGAGGACAGCGACATCCCGAGCAGCAGCAGGAACACGCCCTTGGTGACGATGTCGCCCTGCTGCCAGAGCTGCATGAGGCCGAACTGGGTATCCATCTTCTGTTCTTACTCCAAAACGAAATTGATCGGGGCGTCGTACCACATGTCTTGCGCTACGCCGCCAACCTTGCCAGGGACATAGCGGCACTTCATCGCGTACTCCAGAGCTGCGCGGTCCAGGCGATCGAACCCGCTGGTCTGCTTGAGCTTCACCTGCTTGGGATTCCCATCGGCGCCAATCAGTACTGAAACAAGCACCTTGCCTTGTTCTTGCAGCCGCCTGCTCATGGCTGGGTAGGTCAGGGCTGGATTCCGCAGGTAGTCGGCAGCGCTGGACGGCAGCTCGACCTTCGGGGGGGCAGGTGGCGCAGGAGGCGCGGGCGGCGCCTCGGCCACGGGCGCGGCGATCGGCGGCGCGGGCGGCTGGGGCGTGGTCACGCCGACGGGGGCCGTGTCGGGAATCGGGGCCGGCGAGGGCACGGCGACCGGTTTCGGCGGCGCGGGCGGCTGGACCTTGCGCACGGGCGCCGGCTTGGGCGGCGGGGCGGGCGCGGGCGGTTCGGGCTTGGGGGCCGGCGGCTCGATCTTCGGAGCGGGCGGGGGCGGCTCGACGATCTGCGCCAGGATCTCGACCGGCACGATGACTTCGGCCGCGCGGCGGATCAGGCCCGACTGCAGGGCCCACAACGCGGCGACGTGGAACAGGACCACGCCGGCGGCGATCGCGGTGTTGCGACTCGTACGGAACTCAGGCACGGAAGAGGCGGTGGCGGCGGTGGCGCCCATAGTTTAGGAACCCCGTCGCGGCGGCCGGCCGCGCAGGGCCCAGCAGGCGGCGCCGACGACCAGGATCAGGCTCGCGCCCAGGGTGACGACGAATTCCATGCCGGGCTCTCCGTGATGCGTTCGGCGAGCTGGATGGCGGCGACCGGGGCGGTGGCGCTGCACTGGGCGACCACGTCGCGGGCGCAGCTCTCGCACTGCCCGCACTGGGTCGCCACGCCCAGCTCCAGCTGGATGTCGCTGAAGTCCATGCCGGCACGCACGTGGCGGGCGATGTCCCGGTCGGAGACGCGATGGCAGACGCAGACGATCATGGCGGAGAGGGTTTGGCTGGCGGTTGAGGAATCGGTGACTGGCCGCCAGTATAAATGCGAATCGATCGCATTTGCAATATCAATGATGCCGGCCGGGGCAACCGATCAGGTGTCGGCCCACATCCGCAGGAGGTTGTGGTACGTGCCCATCAGCTCGACCGTGGCCGGGCTTTCGCCGGCCGTCTGGCGCACCGAGGTCAGCGCGTTGTCGAACTCGTGCAGCAGCCGCCGCTGCTCGTCGCGGCGCACCAGGCTCTCGATCCAGAAGAACGCCGCCATCCGCGCCCCGCGCGTGACCGGCCGCACCTCGTGCACGTGCGTTCCCGGGTAGAGCACGGCGTGGCCGGCCGGCAGCTTGAAGCGGCGTTCGTCGCCCGCCTCGTAGACCGCCAGCTCGCCGCCGTCGTAGTCCTCGGGATCGGACAGGAAGACGGTGCAGGAGATGTCGGTGCGCACACGCTGGCCGTTCTCGCCGAAGCGGATGGCGCCGTCCACGTGCCGGCCGTACGCGTTGGTCTCGCCCGAGTAGCGGTTGATGCGCGGCGGGAACACCTTGCGCGGCAGGCAGGCCGACAGGAACTGCGGCGAGCGGTCGAGTGCGCGCAAGACCATCGCGCCGATCTCGCGCGCGGCCTCGCAGTCGTTCGGCAGCTGCTCGTTGTTCTTGGCCTGCACCGCCTGCGAGCCGGCGCCTTTGCGCCCATCCGCCCAGGGGGCTTGCGCCAGCAGGCGGCGGGCGCGCGAGAGGTCGTCGGCGTCGAGCAGGCCGGGCAGGGTCAGGAGCATGGCGGCGGCTGTGCGTGAGTGAAGGGGACTAGAACTTCGCGGTCAGCGACACCTGCAGCAGGCGGCCTGCGCCGGGGATGTAGTGGCCGCGGTAGAGCGACTCGGCGTACAGCTTGTCGGTGACGTTGGCGAGGTTGGCCTTGAGCATCATCGAGGAGCTGATCGCGTACTCGGCCATCAGGTCGACCGTCGTGAAGCCGGGCGCCTCCCAGGCGGGCGCGGTCACGTCGGCCGGCGCTTGCTTGCTGCGGAAGTTCAGGCCGCTGCCCACGCGCCACTGCGGCGTCAGCTGGTAGGTGGTCCACACGGTGCCGCTGTGCCTGGGCGTCAGGCCGGGACGGTCACCGACTCGGTTGCCGGCGGTGGTGACGGTGGAAGCCGCCTCGTCGACCTTGGCGACCGGCATCCACATGTACGAGCCGTACACCTCCCACTTGGGCGTGAGGCGGCCGACCGCGTCGATCTCCACGCCGGCGGTGTGGCGCTTGCCCGAGAGCAGCAGCCGGTCGGCGGCGGTGTCCGGGTCGGTGTTGCGCTCGTTCTTCTTGGTGGAGCGGAAGACGGCCAGGCGGGTCGAGAAGCGCTTGTCGGCCGAGTCCAGCTTGGCGCCGATCTCGATGTTCTCGCTCTGCTCGGGCGCCGTGTTGGCGCTCTGCGCGTTGTACGAATAGGTGTCGCCCGAGGTGTTGAACGAGGTGCCGTAGGAGAAGTGGAACGAGCTCAGCTCGGTCGGCTGGTACAGCAGGCCCACGCGCTTGCTCACTTCGGAGATCTTCTGCGCGTAGTGCAGCGCGGTCTCCGGACCGGCGGCGTTGTTCGGCAGGTTGAACTGGTCGTACTGGCCGTCCAGGCTGTCGTAGCGCAGGCCGCCCAGCACCTTCCAGTGCGGCGCCACCTGCACCAGGTCCTGCACGTAAGCGCCCCAGCCCTTGGCCACGAACTGGTTGCCCAGTCGCAGCACGCGGCTCGATTCGTCGATGGAAGCGCCGTCATCCGGCGTGCCGGCCAGCGTGGTCGGCTTGACCAGATTCACGCCGCCCTGCGCCGCGGAGCGGGCCGCGAACACGGTCTTTTCCTCGCGCGCGGCATCCACGCCGGTCTGCAGTTCGTGCTGCAGGCCCAGCGCCTGGAACTTGCCGGTGTAGTCGCTCTGCACGTGCAGCGTGTCGACGTCCTGGATCTTCAGGCTGGTGCCGCGGGTGAACACCGTCCTCGGGCCGAAGTTGGAGAGGTCCGCCAGCACGCCGCCCGGCTGCTGCGCCGCCGGCGCGAAGCGGATGGCGCTCGCGCGCAGGTCGCGCTCGAACTGGCCCTTGCGAACCTGGGTGCGCAGCTCGCCGCCGAGGTCGAAGCGGTGGATGTGGCTGAACGAAGCGATCCTGGCGCCGCCGTCGTTGCGGTCGCTGGCCATGCCGTAGTAGTTCGTCGGCGCCAGGCCCGGGATGATCGTGTTGGAAGCGCTGGTATCGGTGGCGCGCGGGCGGATCCACGGCAGGCCGTAGTTGATGCCGTTGTTGTTGTCCAGCCAGTACAGGCTGGCCATGAACTCGTCGCGCTGCCCGATGCCCCAGCGGAAGGAGCCGGCCGCGCCGTACTTGTCGATGCTGCTGCCCGAGCCGTTGTTGTCGGCGCGGGTGCGCATCAGGTTCAGGCGCAGCGCCGCGTCCTCGCCGGTGTGGAAATTGAAGTCGCCGGTGACGCGGCCGTAGCCGTGGCTGCCGACCGTGGTGGCCACCTCGTGCTCGTTGATCAGGCGCGGCACCTTGCTCACCTGGTTGACGGCGCCGCCGGTGGAACCGCGGCCGAACAGCATCGAGGCCGAACCGCGCAGCACTTCCATGCGGTCCAGGTTGAAGGTGTCGCGGTCGTAGAACGCGGGGTCGCGCATGCCGTCCAGGAAGATGTCGCCGGTGCCGGCCAGCGAGAAGCCGCGCAGGCGGATGTCCTCCTCGCCGCCCTCGGCCGCCAGGAAGCTGATGCCGGCGGTGTTGCGCAGCGCTTCCTTCACGGTGTCGAGGTTGCGGTCGTCCATCAGCTTCTCGGTCACGACGGTGATCGACTGCGGGATGTCGCGCAACTGCTGGGTGCCGCGGCCGATGTTGGTCGTGGTGGCGCGCAACGCCTCCTTGCCTTCGGGCGCCTCGGCCTTCTCCTTGACGGTCACGGGCGCCAGGCTGCGGCTCTCGGGGGCGGGCGCGGGCGCGGATTGCGCCCAGGCGCCGGCGGACGCCGCGAACAGCAGCGCGCCAAGCGGCAGCAGGGCAGGGGATTGCGGGAGCGAAGTTTCTTTAGCAGCCAAGCTGGCCTCCAGTTGTCGTGCCCGCTGTGGCGGGCGCTTTTTTCGGGGAGGCTGGCTGGGAGCGCGCCGCGAGTGGGCGCACAGGCTTGGCTGGCCGGGGTTCGGCCGGGATTGTAGCGCTGAATGCGAATGACTCGCATTCAGTGGGCGATCAAGCGAAGATCAGCCGGGCTCGCCCATCGCCGACTGCAGGTAGTTCTGCAGGCCGACCTTGCCCAGCAGGTCGAGCTGGGTCTCGAGGTAGTCGATGTGTTCCTCGGTGTCCTCGAGGATGCGCTCGAGGATCTCGCGCGAGATGTAGTCGCGCACCGTCTCGCAATGCGCGATGCCTTCCTTGACCGCGGCCTGCGCGCCGCGCTCGCTGCGCAGGTCGCATTCGAGGATCTCCGGCACGGTCTCGCCGACCATCAGCTTGCCCAGGTCCTGCAGGTTGGGCAGCGCGTCCAGGAACAGGATGCGCTCCATCAACTTGTCGGCGTGCTTCATCTCGCCGATGGACTCCTCGTACTCCTTCTTCGCGAGCTTGTCGAAGCCCCAGTGCTTGAGGATCCGGTAATGCAGGAAGTACTGGTTGGTGGCGGTCAGCTCGTTCTTGAGCTGCGCCTGCAGGTGCTGGATGACGCCGGGATCGCCTTGCATTTGTTGTTCTCCAGGAGCGGAAAGTGGAGAGTGATTCTCTCCCGATTTCCGCTCCCGAAGAACATCAGGCCGGCACCGGAGCCGAGCTGCGGATCAGGTGGTCGAACGCGCCCAGCGCGGCCTTGGCGCCGTCACCGGCGGCGATGATGATCTGCTTGAACGGCACGGTGGTCGCGTCGCCCGCGGCGAACACGCCCGGCACCGAGGTCTGTCCCTTCGCATCGACCACGATCTCGCCGTGCCGGGACAGCTCCAGCGAGCCCTTCAGCCATTCGGTGTTGGGCACCAGGCCGATCTGCACGAACACGCCTTCGAGGTCCACGCGCTTTTCCTCGCCGGTCGCGCGGTCCTTGTACTTCAGGCCGTTCACCTTCTGCTCGCCGGTGATTTCGGTGGTCTGCGCGTTCATGATCACCTCGACGTTCGGCAGCGAGCGCAGCTTGCGCTGCAGCACCTCGTCCGCGCGCAGCTTGGTGTCGAACTCCACCAGCGTCACGTGCGCCACGAGGCCGGCCAGGTCGATGGCCGCCTCCACGCCGGAGTTGCCGCCGCCGATCACCGCCACGCGCTTGCCCTTGAACAGCGGGCCGTCGCAGTGCGGGCAGTAGGCCACGCCCTTGTTCCTGAACTCCTTCTCGCCCGGCACGCCGATGTTGCGCCAGCGGGCGCCGGTGGAGATGACGACCGATCGGGCCTTCAGCGAGGCGCCGTTCTCCAGCTCCACCTCGATCAGGTCGCTGCCCCGCCTGAGCGCCTTGGCGCGCTGCAGGTTCATGATGTCCACGTCGTAGTTGCGAACGTGCTCCTCGAGCGCCAGCGCGAACTTCGGGCCCTCGGTCTCCTTGATCGAGATGAAGTTCTCGATGCCCAGCGTGTCCAGCACCTGGCCGCCGAAGCGCTCCGACGCGATGCCGGTGCGGATGCCCTTGCGCGCGGCGTACACCGCGGCGGCGGCGCCGGCGGGGCCGCCGCCGACGATCAGCACGTCGAACGGGTCCTTGGCGGCGATCTTCTTGGCTTCTCGCTCGGTGCCCGAGGTGTCGATCCTGGCGATGATCTCCTCCAGGCTCATGCGGCCGTTGCCGAACATGGTGCCGTTCAGGAAGACCGTGGGCACGCCCATGATCTCGCGTTCCTTGATCTCGTCCTGGAACAGGCCGCCCTCGATCATGGTGGCCTTGATGCGCGGGTTCTGCACCGCCATGAGGTTGAGCGCCTGCACCACGTCCGGGCAGTTGTGGCAGGTCAGCGAGACGTAGATCTCGAAGTCGAAGTCGCCGTCCAGCGCGCGGATCTGCTCCAGCAGCGCCTGCTCCACCTTGGGCGGGTAGCCGCCGACCTGCAGCAGCGCCAGCACCAGGGAGGTGAATTCATGGCCCATCGGCAGGCCGGCGAAGCGCGGGCCGTGGTTCTCGCCGGGGCGGGTGATCTGGAACGAGGGCGTGCGGTGCGGGCCGCCGCGCGTTTCGGTGACGGTGACGCGGGGCGAGGCGTCGGCGATGTCCTTGAGCAGCGCCTGCATGTCGCTCGAAGCCTGGGTGTCGTCGAGCGACGCGACGATCTCCACCGGCTGCGTCATGCGCTCCAGGTAGGCGGCGAGCTGGGCTTTCAGGTTGGCATCGAGCATGGGAATCCTTCTTCGTGTACTGCAGGAAAGAAAAAGGCCCGGGGGCGGGTGCGCCCGGGCCTTGGCAGCCGCGGCGGCAGAGCCGTCCGCGGTGGCTGAGGGCTTTCGCTCTTTTCGCTTAGATCTTGCCGACCAGGTCGAGCGAGGGCTTCAGCGTCTCGGCGCCTTGCTCCCACTTGGCGGGGCAGACTTCGCCCGGGTGCGCGGCCACGTACTGGGCGGCCTTCAGGCGGCGCAGGGTTTCCTTGGCGTCACGGCCGATGCCGTTGTCGTGCACCTCGATGGTCTTGATGCGGCCTTCCGGATCGATGATGAAGGTGCCGCGCAGCGCCAGGCCGGTGTCCTCGCCCTCGGTGATCAGCACCTGGAAGAACGTGGCCAGCTGGTGGCTGGGGTCGCCCACCAGCGGGTACTGCACCTTCTTGATGGTGTCGGACGTGTCGTGCCAGGCCTTGTGGGTGAAGTGGGTGTCGGTCGACACGCCGTAGACCTCGGCGCCCAGCTTCTGGAACTCGGCGTAGTTGTCGGCCAGGTCGCCCAGTTCGGTCGGGCAGACGAAGGTGAAGTCGGCCGGGTAGAAGACCACCACGGACCACTTGCCCTTGAAGTTGTCCTGGCTGACCGGGACGAACTTGCCCTTGTGGTAGGCCGTGGCCTGGAACGCGGGGATCTGGGTATTGATCAGGGACATCAATGCTTTCCTTCTAGGTTTGCCAAAAACGCTTTGGTGAACCCAGAGGTTAAGGCCAGGGCTCCGATTAAGCCAATTCATTGACTCAATCCAGCTCATGGCCTGAGGCTATTGACCGCCTCAATACTCGAGCCGCTCGGGCCGGATCTCCTGCAGGATCGTGGTGGCGATCTCTTCGATCGACTTGGTCGTCGTCGACAGCCAGCGGATGCCGGCGCGCCTCATCATGGCCTCCGCCTCGGCCACCTCCATCCGGCAGTTCTCCAGCGCGGCGTAGCGCGACTTGGGCCGCCGCTCGTTGCGGATCTCCGAGAGCCGCTCGGGCTGGATGGTCAGCCCGAAGATCTTCTTGCGATGCGGCACCAGCGCGCTCGGCAGCTGCTGGCGCTCGAAGTCCTCCGGGATCAGCGGGTAGTTGGCCGCCTTCAGGCCGTGCTGCATGGCCAGGTAGAGCGAAGTCGGCGTCTTGCCGCTGCGGCTGACGCCGACCAGGATGACGTCGGCCGAGTCGAGGTCCCGGTTGCTCTGGCCGTCGTCGTGCGCCAGGCTGAAGTTGATGGCCTCGATGCGGTCGTGGTACTCCTTGCTCTTGCTCACGTCGGAGAAGCGGCCCACGCGGTGGTTGGACTTCATGCCCAGCTCGATCTCCAGCGGCCGCACGAAGGTGCCGAACATGTCGAGCAGCATCCCCTTGCAGCCGTCCTCGATGACCTGGAGGATCTCCACGTTCACCAGGGTCGTGAACACGACCGGCCGGCGCCCCTCCATCTCGGCCACGTGGTTCACCTGCCGCACCACCTGGTGGGCCTTGTCGACCGTGTCGATGAACGGCAGCCGCACGTGGCGCGGCTTGAACTCGAACTGGGCCAGGATGGCGTTGCCGAACGTCTCGGCCGTGATGCCGGTGCCGTCAGAGATGAAGAAGACGGTGCGCGAGTGCTGGGACGCCATCGGGATGGTGCTTTCAGACGGGTGCAAGGCCATGGAAAGGCCCGCGTGCCTACAATGGCCGGCAATTATCTGCCCCCTGTGATGACGCTTTCCGGCCCATTCGAACAAGCACAAAGCCGACTTTGCGGACAGGACGGCGCGCGCTGCTTCAGCGCAGACCCGGTTTCAACTTCTGGAGTTTCCCCATGTCTGCACTCTTCAGCGCGACCGCCCTGGTCGTACCGTTTGAGAACCTGAGAATGACCGACGTCGAGGCGGTCGGCGGCAAGAACGCCAGCCTCGGCGAAATGATCTCGCAGCTGCCCCAGGGCGTGCGCGTCCCGACGGGCTTCGCCACCACCGCCCACGCCTTCCGCCAGTTCCTCGCCCACGACGGGCTGGCCGACCGCATCCACAAGCGCCTGTCCACGCTGGACACCGACGACGTGCGCGCGCTCGCGGCCGCCGGCGCCGAGATCCGCGGCTGGCTCGAGGCGCAGCCGTTCCCGGCCGACCTCGAGCGCGAGATCCGCGCGGCGTTCGAGAAGCTCAGCGGCGGCGACGCCAAGGCCAGCTTCGCGGTGCGCTCGTCCGCCACCGCCGAGGACCTGCCCGATGCCTCGTTCGCGGGCCAGCAGGAGACCTTCCTGAACGTGGTCGGCATCGAGGACGTGCTGCACAAGATGAAGGAAGTGTTCGCCTCGCTCTACAACGACCGGGCGATCAGCTACCGCGTACACAAGGGCTTCGCCCATGCCGACGTCGCGCTGTCGGCGGGCGTGCAGCGCATGGTGCGCAGCGACCTCGGCGCGGCCGGCGTGATGTTCACCATCGACACCGAGTCGGGCTTCCCCGACGTGGTCTTCATCACGTCCAGCTACGGCCTGGGCGAGACGGTGGTGCAGGGCGCCGTGAACCCGGACGAGTTCTACGTGCACAAGCCGATGCTCGAGGCCGGCAAGCGCGCGGTGATCCGCCGCAACCTCGGTTCCAAGCTGATCCAGATGGTGTTCAGCAGCGACGAGGAGAAGGCCGCCAGCGGCAAGCTGGTCAAGACCACCGACGTGCCGCTGGAGCAGCGCAACCGCTATTCGCTCACCGACAAGGAAGTCGAGGAGCTCGCCAGGTACGCGCTGGTCATCGAGAAGCACTACGGCCGGCCGATGGACATCGAGTGGGGCAAGGACGGCGTGGACGGGCAGCTCTACATCCTGCAGGCGCGGCCGGAGACGGTGAAGAGCCAGCAGCAGGGCAAGTCCGAGATGCGCTACAAGCTCAAGGGCAAGGGCGCGGTGCTGGCCGAGGGCCGAGCCATCGGCCAGAAGATCGGCACCGGCCCGGTGCGGCTGGTGCACAGCATCTCCGAGATGGACCGGGTCGAGGCGGGCGACGTGCTGGTCACCGACATGACCGACCCGAACTGGGAACCGGTGATGAAGCGCGCCAGCGCCATCGTCACCAACCGCGGCGGGCGCACCTGCCACGCGGCCATCATCGCGCGCGAACTGGGCATCCCGGCCGTGGTGGGCTGCGGCGACGCCACCTCGACGCTGAAGGACGGCACGCTGGTCACCGTGAGCTGCGCCGAGGGCGACACCGGCTTCATCTACGACGGCCTGCTCGAGACCGAGGTGAGCGAGGTGCAGCGCGGCGAGATGCCGCCCATCGCCACCAAGATCATGATGAACGTGGGCAACCCGCAGCTGGCGTTCGACTTCGCCCAGCTGCCGAACGAAGGCGTCGGCCTGGCGCGCCTGGAGTTCATCATCAACAACAACATCGGCGTGCACCCGAAGGCGATCCTCGACTACCCGAACGTCGACCAGGACCTGAAGAAGGCCGTCGAGTCGGTGGCACGTGGCCACGCGTCGCCGCGCGCTTTCTACGTGGACAAGGTCGCCGAGGGCGTGGCCACCATCGCCGCGGCCTTCTGGCCCAAGCCGGTGATCGTTCGCCTGTCGGACTTCAAGAGCAACGAGTACCGCAAGCTGATCGGCGGCAGCCGCTACGAGCCCGAGGAAGAGAACCCGATGCTCGGCTTCCGCGGCGCGGCGCGCTACGTCAGCGGCGAGTTCGCCGAGGCCTTCGCCATGGAGTGCGAGGCGATCCGCCGCGTGCGCACCGACATGGGCCTGACCAACGTGCAGGTGATGGTGCCCTTCGTGCGCACGCTCGGCCAGGCCGACCGCGTGACGCAGATGCTGGCCCAGCACGGCCTCAAGCGAGGCCAGGACGAGCTCAAGGTGATCATGATGTGCGAGGTGCCGAGCAACGCCATCCTGGCCGAGGAGTTCCTCGAGTTCTTCGACGGCTTCTCGATCGGCTCGAACGACCTCACGCAGCTCACGCTGGGCCTGGACCGCGACTCGGGCCTGGAGCTGCTGGCCGCCGACTTCGACGAGCGCGACCCGGCGGTGAAGGCGATGCTCTCGCGCGCCATCGCCGCCTGCCTGAAGAAGGGCAAGTACGTCGGCATCTGCGGCCAGGGGCCCAGCGACCACCCGGACTTCGCGCAGTGGCTGGCCGACGAAGGCATCGCCTCGATCTCGCTCAACCCCGACAGCGTGATCGGCACCTGGCAGCAGCTGGCCGCGCGCTGAGGCGGCGCACGGCGCGAACCTGCAGGGAATCCCTAGGCGCACCGCGGGCCCGCGGTGCGAAGATTCCCGGATGAGTTCCGGGGCCCACCAGAAGATCGATGCGCGCGTGCTCGCGCTCAAGGCGGGCCTGCTGGCGATCTGGGCGCTGGTGAGCTTCGTGCTCTGCTGGTTCGCCCCCTCGCTGCAGTTCAACGTCGGGCCCTGGCCGTTCTTCTACTGGATGGCGGCGCAGGGCGCCTTGCTGGTCTTCATCGCCATCGTGGCGGTGTATGCGTGGGCGATGGACCGGCTCGAACCCGAAGAGTGGCCGCCCTTCAACGACGATGACTGAACCCGCGGCATACACCCGCTACAAGCGGCGGCTGCATCGGCTGCTGGCCGCGTACGTGCTGGGGCTCGTCTCGGTGCTGCTGCTGCTGGCCTGGGCCGAGCAGCAGGGGCTGTCGCGCTTCTGGCTGGGGCCGATCTTCATCTTCGCCAGCGTGATGGCGTATGCCTTCATCGGCATCACGCGCCGCACCAGCGATCCCGAGGAGTACTACGTCGCCGGCCGGCGCATCCCGGCCATGTACAACGGCATGGCCGCCGCCGCCGACTGGATGAGCGCCGCCTCGTTCATCAGCCTGGCCGGCGGCCTGTACCTGCAGGGCTTCGCCGGCACGCAGGCGCAGGCGGGCGGCATGGCCTACCTGCTGGGCTGGACCGGCGGCTTCTGCCTGGTGGCGCTGCTGATCGCGCCGCACCTGCGCAAGCTCAACCTGCATACCGTGCCCGACTACTTCGGCGTGCGCTACGGCGGCCGCTGGCCGCGCGTGATCGCTGCGCTGGCCGCGGTGCTGTGCTCTTTCACGTACGTCGTGGCGCAGATCTACGGCATCGGACTGATCGCGTCGCGCCTCACCGGCGTGCAGTTCGAGATCGGCATCCTGCTGGGCCTGGGTGGCGTGCTGCTGTGTTCTTTCCTCGGCGGCATGCGGGCGATCACGTGGACCCAGGTGGCGCAGTACGTGGTGCTGCTGCTGGCCTTCCTCATCCCGGTGTCCTGGCTTTCGTACAAGCAGCTGGGCAGCCCGCTCGCGCCGCTGGTCTACGGCGCGCAGATCCACAAGATCAGCGAGCGCGAGCGGCAGCTCGAGCAGGACCCGAAGGAGCAGGAGGTCGCGCGGATCCACCTGCAGCGCGCCCGCGAGTACGAGCGCAAGCTGCGCGACATCCCGGCCGCCCTGCACGAGGACCGCGCCGCCGCGCAGGCGCGCGTGCGCCGGCTCAAGGCGCAGGACGCCGATTCGGCCCAGGTGGTGCAGGCCAATCGCGCGCTGGCGGCCATCCCGCGCGACGAGCACAGCGCGCGCGAGCAGTGGACCCGCGCGATGCAGGAGAACTACGAGCGGGCCCGCCCGCTCGGCGGCTTGCCGCGGCACGCGCAGCCCTTCGCGGGCGACCCGTCGGGCGACGGCGCGGCGCGCGGCGTGTTCGACAGCTCGCGCCTGAACTTCCTCGCGCTGATGTTCTGCCTGATGGTGGGGACCGCGGGTCTGCCGCACCTGCTCACGCGCTACTACACGACGCCGACGGTCAGCGAGGCGCGCAAGTCGGTCGCGTGGTCGCTGCTCTTCATCGTGCTGCTGTACATCAGCGTGCCGGCGCTGGCGGTGCTGGTGAAGTTCGAGGTGATGAACAACCTGGTGGGCAGCAGCTTCGACGCGCTGCCTTCGTGGATCGCCCAGTGGTCGCGGGTCGACACCTCGCTGCTGTCGGTGGAGGACGTCAACGGCGACCGCATCCTGCAATGGGGCGAGATCCGCCTGGGGGCCGACATCATCATGCTGGCCACGCCCGAACTCGGCGGACTGCCGTACGTGATCTCGGGGCTGGTGGCGGCCGGCGGGCTGGCTGCCGCGCTCTCGACCGCCGACGGCCTGCTGCTGACCATCAGCAACGCGGTGGTGCGCGACATCTACTGCGCGGAGATCCGGCGCGACATCAGCCCGGAACACCGGGTCATCCTGTCGAAGTTCGCGCTGCTGGCGGTGGCGCTGATGGCGGCCGCGGCGGCCTCGGTCAAGGCCGCCGACATCCTGCCGCTGGTGGCGGCTTCGTTCTCGCTGGCCGCCTCGGCGCTGGTGCCGGCGATGGTGCTGGGCATCTTCTGGCGCGGCGCCAATGCGGCCGGCGCGGTCGCCGGCATGGGCGCGGGCCTGGGGCTGACGCTGTACTACATGGCGGCGAACACGCAGGCGGTGCGCGCGTTCTTCGCCTTGCCGCCGGGCGGCAATCTCTGGTTCGACATCCAGCCGATCTCCGCCGGCGTCTTCGGCGTGCCGGCCGGCATCCTGGTCACGGTGCTGGTCAGCTGGGCCTGGCGGGGCGCCCACCGGCCAGCTTCTCAGGGTTGGACCTGAGCGGGAGTTAAGTAAACGCCCTAAGCGGCGTGCACCACGGCTGTGCCACCCTAACTTTCGACACTAGGCGGAGGCGACAACATGCTGGTTGCGAAGACCGACCTGGGCTTGCGGGTGATCCAGGACAAGTCCATCCCCCTCACACCACGCCAGCGCGCCGCGCTGATCCTGGTGGACGGCAAGCGGTCCCTGCGGGACCTGCAGGCGGCCATGGACGTCGCCGGCATCGCGCAGCCGGAGCTGGACCGGCTGTTCGAGCTGGGCCTGGTGCGGGACCCGAACCCGCAGGCGACGGCGGCCGAGCGCGCGGCGCAGGAGGCGGCCCAGCGCCACAAGAAGCGCAGCTCGAAGGAGCGGTACGCCGAGGCCTATCCGATCGCCACCAAGCTCACGGCCAGCCTGGGCCTGCGCGGATTCCGCCTGAACCTGGCGGTGGAGGCGGCCGGCAGCTACGAGGACCTGCTGGCCCTGGCGCCCAGGATCCGCGATGCCATCGGCCCGGACCGGTTCGCCCCGCTGGATGACGCCCTGAACGACCGCTGAGGGGCGCCGCGCCCGAGGGCGCTATAATCGTGGGCTTTTCGCCTTGCCACACCGCTTTGGCCCAGCCGGGCCGCGACGCTGCGGGTGGCTTCATCCACAAGGAGAGTCCATGCGTCATTACGAAATCGTGCTGCTGATCCACCCGGACCAGAGCGAACAGGTTCCGGCCATGCTGGAGCGCTACAAGGGCATGATCACCGCCGGCGGCGGCAAGGTGCACCGTGTCGAGGACTGGGGCCGCCGCCAGCTGGCCTACCAGATCAACAAGCTCGCCAAGGCGCACTACCTGTGCGTGAACATCGAGGCCGACCAGAACGTGATGGGCGAGCTCGAGCACGCCTTCCGCTTCAACGACGCCGTGCTGCGCCACCTGACGGTGCAGAAGAAGAAGGCCGACACCGGCCCGTCTTCCATGATGAAGACCGTCGAGCGCGAGGAAGCGCGCAAGGCCCAGCAGGCGGAGTACCAGTCGTAAGGCGCGTGCCGTTGCGGCCCGCCCGGTGAACCAGGTCCTGCTGTCCGCCCGCATCGCCGAGACCAGCGCCCTGCGCTATACCCCGGCGGGGCTCCCGGCCCTGGACTTCCGGCTCGAACACGAGTCCGAGGTCCTCGAAGCCGGGCAGGCGCGGCAGGTCAAGGCGGCGATCCGGGCCCTGGCGATCGGCAGCGTGGCGGAGAGCATCGTCCGCCAACCGGTCGGCAGCGCCTGGGCCTTCAAGGGATTCCTGGCCACGCCACGCAACGGCAAGCACCCCGTACTGCACATCCAGTCGTTCGAACCTGTTCAGATATAGAGAAAGAGGCACACCATGGCCACGTTCAAGAAATTCAACAAGGACAAGCGCCCGAAGCGCAACACCCAGTCGCTGCTGTTCAAGCGCAAGCGCTTCTGCCGCTTCACCGTCGCCGGCGTCGAAGAGATCGACTACAAGGACGTCGACACCCTGCGCGACTTCATCTCCGAGAACGGCAAGATCATCCCGGCGCGCCTGACCGGCACCCGTGCGATCTACCAGCGCCAGCTCAACACCGCCATCAAGCGCGCGCGCTTCCTGGCCCTGGTCCCGTACAGCGACCAGCACCGCATCTGAGGAGCACCAGACCATGCAAGTCATTCTTCTGGACAAGGTCGTCAACCTGGGCAACCTCGGTGAGATCGTCAAGGTCAAGGACGGTTACGCCCGCAACTTCCTGATCCCCTCGGGCCGCGCCCGCCGCGCCACCGAAGCGAACAAGGCCGAATTCGAAGCCAAGCGCGCCGAACTGGAAAAGGCCGCCGCCGCCAAGCTGACCGAAGCGCAAGCCCAGGGCGAAAAGCTCTCCGGCACCACGCTCAAGCTGACGCAGAAGGCCGGCGTGGACGGCCGCCTGTTCGGCTCGGTCACCAACTTCGACGTCGCCGAGGAACTGGGCAAGCAGGGCTACAAGGTGAACAAGTCCCAGGTCCGCATGCCGAACGGCCCGATCAAGACGGTGGGCGAGTCCACCGTCAGCGTCGCGCTGCACACCGACGTGGTCGTGGACATCAACGTCACGGTTTACGGCGAAACGGCCTGAGCCTCACCGCGCCCGCACGAAGAAGACCGGCCTCGCGCCGGTCTTTTTCTTTTTGTCCCCGCGAATCCACGGAAAACCCACCGGTTTTCCACAGCGTTGTCCCATGGCCCGCCGGGTCATGCGGCGTACCATCGTCTGCCGCCGAACTCATCCCCATGTCTGCCGTCCTCACCCCCGTCCAAGACGAATTTCCCCGTGACCGCCAGCTGGCGCAACTTCGCGTGCCGCCGCACTCGGTGGAAGCGGAGTCCAGCGTGCTGGGCGGCCTGTTGATCGACAACGGCGCCTGGGACCGTGTGGGCGACGTGCTCTCCGAAGGCGACTTCTACCGCTACGAGCACAAGCTGATCTTCCAGGCCGTCTCGTCGCTGGTGAACGCCAGCCGCCCGGCCGACGTGATCACGGTCTACGAGCACCTGCAAAGCCTGGGCAAGGCCGAGGAAATCGGCGGCCTGGCCTACCTGAACTCGCTGGCGCAGTACGTGCCCAGCGCGAGCAACATCCGCCGCTACGGCGAGATCGTTCGCGAGCGCTCCATCCTGCGCAAGCTGGTGTCGGCCTCCGACGAGATCGCCACCGCCGCCTTCAGCCCGCAGGGCAAGGCGGTCGACCAGATCCTGGACGAGGCCGAGCAGAAGATCTTCAACATCGGCGAGGAAGGCTCGCGGATGAAGCAGGGCTTCCAGGGCATGGACAGCCTGGTGGTGCAGCTGCTGGATCGCGTCCAGGAGATGGCCGACAACCCGAACGACATCACGGGCGTGCCGACCGGCTTCTACGACTTCGACCGGATGACGTCGGGCATGCAGGCCGGCGACCTGATCATCCTGGCGGCGCGCCCCTCGATGGGCAAGACCTCGCTGGCGATCAACATCGCCGAACACGTGGCGCTGAACGAGCAGCTGCCCGTGGCGGTGTTCTCGATGGAGATGGGCGCCGCGCAGCTGGCGATCCGTATCGTCGGCTCGATCGGCCGCATCGACCAGGGGCACCTGCGCACCGGCAAGCTGAACGACGACGAGTGGCCGCGGCTGACGGAGGCCATCGAGAAGCTGCGCAACATCCAGCTGTTCATCGACGAGACGCCCGGCCTCACCGTGAGCGAACTGCGCGCCAACGCCCGCCGCCTGGCGCGCACCTGCGGCGGCAAGCTGGGCCTGATCGTGGTGGACTACCTGCAGCTGATGAGCGTGTCCTCGGGCATGAGCGACGAGAACCGGGCCACCGCGGTCGGCGAAATTTCGCGCGGCCTGAAGATGCTGGCCAAGGAGCTGGGCTGCCCGCTGATCGCGCTGTCGCAGCTTTCGCGCGCGGTGGAACAGCGCACCGACAAGCGCCCGATGATGTCGGACCTGCGCGAATCCGGCGCCATCGAGCAGGACGCGGACGTGATCATGTTCATCTACCGCGACGACTACTACAACAAGGACTCCAAGGAGCCCGGCGTCTCCGAGGTGATCATCAGCAAGCAGCGTAACGGCCCCACGGGCACCGTGAAGCTCGCCTTCCTGAAGAACCTGACCAAGTTCGAGTCGCTGGCCAGCGGCGGCGGCGAGGACTTCTGACCGCGCGCCCTCGCGTGCTTCAGTAGGCCCAGAACGGCCCGGGGCCGTTGGGCGCGGCGAATCCCACGAACACCGAGCGGCCGAAGAAGAACGGCAGGCCGTAGTCGAAGCTGTCCGGGATGCTGGTGGTGCCGCCGATGTGGGCGGCGGCCGCGTTGGTCCGGATCAACTGCACGTCGTCGATGAAGAAGTCGACCTGCGCCGTGACACCCGCCGCGGACGTGTTGACCGCGCTCAGCGGCAGGGGCGAGGTGCTCGGGCAGTAGAAGTCGCCGCACGAGGGCAGGGCGGCATCGTTGAAGAACATGCCGTTGGAGCCGCTGTCCAGGAAGCTGGACCGGAATTCCACGCCCTGGTACGTGGTCGTGATGAACCCTTGCGCATTGGCCGCGAACGCCGTCGCGGTTCCCAGTTGGTTGTTCGACTGCGTGCCCACGCCCAGCAGCAGCGACCCGCTGGCCTGGCCCGCGCCGCCCGACGGCACGGCGGGCAGCACGAGCGCCACGCCGTTGTTGTTGTTGGCGAAGGCCATCACAGGATTGCTCACCTGCGAGGCCAGCGTCAGCCGGCTGGGCGAGCAGCCGCCGCCGGCGTTGCAGCCGTAGTAGAAGTTGGGCGCGCCCGTCGGGCCGAGGTCGCAAGCGGCGCCGCAGTCCTCGCGGAAGAAGCCCACGCCCAGGATGCCGTTGGCGCCGCGGCCCGCGCCGATGTCGGCGCCGGTCGCCGAGCAGGAAGCCGGCACCTGCGAATAGGGCAGCGCGGAGTCGTTCACCACCTGGATCGGCAGGTTGCTCGCGACCTCGCCGCCCATGCGCACGTCGGCGAAGCGCACCGAACCCCACGAGAAGCCGCTGGCGAACTGCGCGCACTGGCCGACCGCCTGGCCGCCGCCGTTGGTGACGGGCGCGAGCGCCATGCCCGCGGGCAGGGCCGAGGCCGCGACGCGCAGGCCCGAGGAGCCGGTGTCCAGCACCACGTGGTCGATGTCCACGCAGGTGGCCGTGCCCGGCTGGCAGACGCGCACCGTGACGAACGGGGTGTTGATGGCGCTGCCGTCGGTGCCGCGATCGACCGTGATCCGCAGGACGTTCGTGCCCGCCACGAGCGGGCTCGCGGCGTTGTCGATGCCCGCGTTGGCGGCGCTTTGCAGCGCCGTCGGCCGGCCACCACCACCTCCGCCGCCGCAACTGGCGAGCAGCACCAGCGCACCGGCCGCCAGCCCGCCCAGGGCCCTGGAAAGGAGCGAGGCGCGGTTCATGGCAGGGCGCGCGGGTCCATGCCCGCGGGAAGCTGGCGCGGCAGCCAGGCGCGGCCGCGGAAGGCACCCATCCTGCCGCCGGACAGCAGGGTGAGCTCGGGGGTGTGGATGCTGACGGCCGAAGCGCGCCCGGCGCCGGCCGCATGCCGTTCGAGCGCGGAGAAGTGCGAGCCGAGGAGCGAACGCAGGTCGGGCAGGAAGGGGCCGTTCCACGACACCGCGAACACGACGCCATCGGCATTGGCGTACTCGCGCACTTCCGTGCCGGAGTCGAGCCGGCTCGCCATCACGGTGTAGCGCGCGCCGCTCGGGCTCTGCGCCGATTCGCCGGCCGCGACCATGGATGCCGCCATCGGCTCGCCCAGGGTCGCCCAGCACGTGCCGCTGGCCGCCAGCAGGGCGGCGGCCAGGCATCGTCGGGTCGGGTACGTTTTCATCGCTGCGCCAGATTAGCGCGACAGCCGCCGTCGCGGGCAACGGCGCAACCAGACGCTACGGATGAGGCTGCAGCGGGCGCCGGCGCTAGAGCACCTCGCTGGCGAAGTCCGCCAGCCGCGAGCGCTCGCCGCGCGCCAGCGTGATGTGCCCGCTGTGCGGCCAGCCCTTGAACTTGTCCACCGCGAAGGTGAGGCCGGAAGAGCCCTCGGTGAGGTAGGGTGTGTCGATCTGCGCCAGGTTGCCCATGCAGATGATCTTGGTGCCGGGGCCCGCGCGCGTGATCAGCGTCTTCATCTGCTTGGGCGTGAGGTTCTGCGCCTCGTCGATGATGACGTACTTGTTCAGGAAGGTGCGGCCGCGCATGAAGTTCATGCTCTTGATCTTGATGCGGCTGCGGATGAGCTCGTTGGTGGCCGCGCGGCCCCATTCGCCGGCGCCGGTGTCGGTCTTGCCGAGCACTTCCAGGTTGTCGTCCAGCGCGCCCATCCACGGGCCCATCTTTTCCTCTTCCGTGCCGGGCAGGAAGCCGATGTCCTCGCCGACGCTCACCGTCGCGCGGGTCATGATGATCTCGGTGTAGCGGCGATCGTCCAGCACCTGCGTAAGGCCGGCCGCCAGCGCCATCAGCGTCTTGCCGGTGCCGGCCGTGCCGGTCAGCGTGACGAAGTCGACCTCCGGGTCCATCAGCAGGTTCATCGCGAAGTTCTGCTCGCGGTTGCGCGTGGTCACGCCCCAGACCGCGTTCTTCAGGTGGCCGTAATCCTTGAGCGTGCGCAGCACGGCGGTCTTGCCGCGGATCTCGGTCACGCGCGCGTAGAGGCTCGGCTCGCCCGGCGCCTCGAAGTACACGAACTGGTTGATCTGCAGGCTGGGCACGATCGGCCCGGTCACGCGGTAGAAGGTGGTCTGGCCGCTCTGCCAGCTCTCCACGGTCTTGCCGTGCTTGGCCCAGAAGTCCGGCGGCAGCGCCAGGGCGCCGGAGTACATCAGCTCCAGGTCGTCCAGCGTCTTGTCGTTGCGGTAGTCCTCGGTCGCCAGGCCCAGCGCGCGGGCCTTGACCCGCATGTTGATGTCCTTGGAGACCAGCACCACCTCGCGCGGCGCGTACTGCTCGCGCAGCGCCTGCACCACGCCCAGGATCTGGTTGTCGGCCTTGCCCTGCGGCAGGCTGGGCGGCAGGTGGTTGGCCAGCGCCTGGGTCTGGAAGAAGAGGCAGCCGCCCGCTTCGGTGTGGCCGGTGGTCTCGAGCTTCAGGCCCGCGCTGATGTCGGCGCCCTGCGCGCCGGCCAGGGCGTCCAGCGAGCGGCTGGCCTGGCGGGCGTTGCGCGCGACCTCGGTCGTGCCTTTCTTGTGGCCGTCCAGTTCCTCCAGCACGATCATCGGCAGGAAGATGTCGTGTTCCTCGAAGCGGAACAGGCACATCGGGTCGTGCATCAGCACGTTGGTGTCCAGCACGAACAGCTTGGTCGGGCCCGCGCTCTTGGCCTTGCGGCGCGCGGACGGCTCGGCGACGGGGGCGACGCGCTTGCGGGCCTGCGGCTGCGGCCGCTCGGCCACCGGGGTCTCGTCGAGGAAAGCGGCGGGGTGCTCGCGCTCGCCGCCGCCGCGCGGGTCGAAGTCTTCGACCTGCGGCCGTTCAGCCAGCGGGTTTTCCGCGCCGGCGGCCTCCGATTTTCGAGCTGCCTTGTGCGAAGAGCGGGCCGGGGCGTCGTAGGCCTCGGCCGGAAGCAGGGCGGCGCGTTTCGTGGGGGCGGGGGGCAGCGGCATAGGGCAGGACGTTCCCGGAAATACGTGGGGTCATGAAACGAAAAAGCCGCCTGGCGAGCCGGGCGGCTTGTTCTTCGGATGCGGTGTCGACGCGTCGCGCCGGAATCAACTGCATGAGCCCATTATGCACAAGGGCCGTGAAGCGACTACCGGTGCCTGGCGCTTGTTGCTGCCAGACGTCACCGACGTCAGGCGGCCTTCTTGCCGCCAGACGTCCCGGACGTCAGGCGGCCTTCTTCAGCAGCTTGACGGCCTTGAGCACCTCGTCGACGTGGCCGGGCACCTTCAGGCCGCGCCACTCCTGCTTGAGGATGCCGTCGGCGCCGATCAGGAAGGTGCTGCGCTCGATGCCCTTGACCTTCTTGCCGTACATGATCTTGTTCTTCACCACGCCGAACATGTGGCACATCTTCTCTTCGGTGTCGGCGATCAGCTCGAAGGGCAGCTCGAGCTTGGCCTTGAAGTCGTCGTGCGACTTCATGTTGTCGCGCGACACGCCGAAGACGGTGGCGCCGGCCTTGACGAAGTCCTTGTACTTGTCGCGGAACTGCATGGCCTCGGTGGTGCAGCCGGGCGTGTTGTCCTTGGGGTAGAAGTACAACACCAGGATCTGGCCGAGGTGGGACGTATTGCTGACCTTCAGGCCGCCCGTGGCGTTCGCTTCGAATTCGGGAATGGGCTTGTTGACAACGATCGCCATGGATTTTGTACTCGTGTGACAGGAATGAGCCCGTTACCGGGCGCGCGCGGGGGGCGGCGGCAACACCCGATTTTACCCGAAAGGGCCGGACCGCGCCGGTCAGCGGGGCTGTTCCAGCAGCAGGGCCACGACTACGCGGCGGCCTTCCTGGGCGAGGATGTTGTAGGTGCGGCAGGCCGCGGCCGTGTCCATGGTCTCCAGCCCGATGCCGCGCTCGGCCAGCGGACGCAGCCACGCCGGGCGCGGAAAACGGATGCGCTCGCCGCTGCCGAACACCACCACCTCGGCCTTCATCTGCGCCAGCCGGGCGAAATGCTCGGGGCCCAGCTCCTCGAACGTGCCGGCGTTCCAGTCGATGCGCTCGCCGCTCGAGCTCAGGATCACGCTGTGGTCGATCTTCTCGGCCGTGGCGCCGGTGCCTACGCCCACCCAGCCGGGGCCGTAGCCGGTGATGGCCTGCACGTCGAACTGGTCGGGTTGCAGCTTCATGAATGAAAGGGAAATTCGGTGGGCGGGAACACGGGCCGCGATGCGTCGGCAGCCCATCCGATCTATGGTCAAATTATAGGTTTTCACCCTTGACACGCCGTCGCAGGAGGGGTTTTGAGAACCGTCCATAAGTCCGCCAAGCTGGCCAAC
The DNA here is from genome assembly GCA_023387335.1 of Pseudomonadota bacterium. Taxonomy (GTDB): domain Bacteria; phylum Pseudomonadota; class Gammaproteobacteria; order Burkholderiales; family Burkholderiaceae_C; genus Ramlibacter. The sequence continues at coordinate 74,687 of JAEWIF010000013.1, forward strand.
GTGCTCTACGACATCCGCGGGCCGATCATGGACGCGGCCCGCCAGATGGAGGAAGAGGGCCACAAGGTGATCAAGCTGAACATCGGCAACCTCGCCGTGTTCGGTTTCGACGCCCCCGAGGAGATCCAGCAGGACATGATCCGCAACCTGCCGAACTCGGCGGGCTACTCGGACAGCAAGGGCATCTTCGCGGCGCGCAAGGCGGTGATGCACTACACCCAGCAGCAGGGCATCCAGGGCGTCACGCTGGACGACGTGTACCTGGGCAACGGCGCCAGCGAGCTGATCGCCATGGCCACCAACGCGCTGCTCGACGACGGCGACGAACTGCTGCTGCCTTCGCCCGACTACCCGCTGTGGACCGCGGCCACAAGCCTGTCGGGCGGCACGCCGGTGCACTACCGCTGCGACGAGTCCAACGGCTGGATGCCGGACCTGAACGACCTGCGTTCCAAGATCACGTCCCGGACCAAGGGCATCGTCGTCATCAACCCGAACAACCCGACCGGCGCGCTGTACTCGGACGACCTGCTCAAGGCCATCGTCGGCATCGCCCGCCAGCACGGCCTGGTGATCCTGGCCGACGAGGTGTACGACAAGGTGCTGTACGACGGCGTGAAGCACACCGCCATCGGCAGCCTGTCCGACGACGTGCTCACGCTCACCTTCAACTCGCTGTCCAAGAGCTACCGCTCGTGCGGCTACCGCGCCGGCTGGATGGTGGTGTCGGGCGACAAGAAGCCGGCCTCCGACTACATCGAGGGCCTGACCATGCTCTCGAACATGCGCCTGTGCGCCAACGTGCCCGGCCAGTACGCGATCCAGACCGCGCTGGGCGGCTACCAGAGCATCAACGAGCTGATCGCCCCTGGCGGGCGCCTGCGCCGCCAGCGCGACCTGGCCTACGAACTGATCACCGCCATCCCCGGCGTCACCTGCGTCAAGCCGCAGGCCGCGCTGTACATGTTCGCCAAGCTCGATCCCGACACCTACCCGATCGCCGACGACCGCCAGTTCTTCCTCGAGCTGCTGCAGGAAACGCGCGTGATGCTGGTGCAGGGCTCGGGCTTCAACTACCCGGACAACAACCATTTCCGCATCGTCTTCCTTCCCCACGAGGACGACCTTCGCGAGGCCATCGGCCGCATCGCGAAGTTCCTAGAGCACTACCGCAAGCGAAATTCCAAATGAAAGCCATCCAGGTCGGCCTGCTCGGCATCGGCACCGTCGGCAGCGGCGTCTTCAACGTCCTCCATCGCAACCAGGAAGAGATCCAGCGCCGCGCCGGCCGCGGCATCGAGATCGCCATGGTCGCGGACCTCGACACCGCGCGCGCGCAGGCCGCCGTCGGCACTCACGCCAAGGTGGTCAAGGACGCCCGCGAGGTCATCGCCAATCCCGACATCGACATCGTCGTCGAGCTGATCGGCGGCTACGGCATCGCGCGCCAGCTGGTGATGGAGGCCATCGCGGCGGGCAAGCACGTGGTCACCGCCAACAAGGCGCTGCTGGCGGTGCACGGCACCGAGATCTTCGCTGCGGCCCACCAGCGCGGCGTGATGGTCGCCTTCGAAGCGGCCGTCGCCGGCGGCATCCCCATCATCAAGGCGCTGCGCGAAGGCCTGACCGCCAACCGCCTCGAATGGGTCGTCGGCATCATCAACGGCACCACCAACTTCATCCTGTCGGAGATGCGGGACAAGGGCCTGGATTTCGACGTGGTGCTGAAGGAAGCGCAGCGCCTGGGCTACGCCGAGGCCGACCCGACCTTCGACATCGAAGGCGTGGACGCGGCCCACAAGGCCACGATCATGAGCGCCATCGCGTTCGGCATCCCGGTGCAGTTCGACAAGGCCTACGTCGAAGGCATCACCAAGCTGGGCGCGCAGGACATCCGCTACGCCGAGCAGCTGGGCTACCGCATCAAGCTGCTGGGCATCACCAAGCGCGTGCCGCAGGGCATCGAGCTGCGCGTGCACCCGAGCCTGGTGCCGACCAAGCGCCTGCTCGCCAACGTGGAAGGCGCGATGAACGCGGTGGTGGTGCGCGGCGACGCCGTCGGCACCACGCTCTACTACGGCAAGGGCGCGGGCAGCGAGCCCACCGCCAGCGCCGTCATCGCCGACCTGGTGGACATCACCCGCCTGCACACCGCCGATACCGCGCATCGCGTGCCGCACCTCGCGTTCCAGCCCGACCAGATGAGCGCCGAGCCGGTGCTGTCGATGGACGAGGTCGTCACCAGCTACTACCTGCGCCTGCGCGTGGCCGACCAGGCCGGCGTGCTGGCCCAGGTCACCGGCCTCCTGGCCGGCGCGGGCATCTCCGTCGACGCCATGCTGCAGCGCGAAGCGGGCGAGGGCGAGAAGCAGACCGACCTGATCATCCTGACCCACACCGTGCGCGAAGGCACGATGAACGAGGTGCTGGCCCAGATCCAGCAGCTGCCCACCGTGCTGGCGCCCATCGTGCGCATCCGCAAGGAAGAACTGGCTTAAAGCCCGCCGCCCATGCTGTACCTCTCGACGCGGGGCCATCCCGACCGCAAGCATTTCTGCGAGATCCTGCTGGAGGGCCTGGCGCCCGACGGCGGGCTGTACCTGCCCGAGCGCTATCCGCAGGTCGATGCGGCCACGCTGCATAAGTGGCGCGCGCTGCCCTACCACGAGCTCGCCTTCGAGATCCTGTCGCTCTACATCGACGACATCCCCGCCGCCGACCTGCGCGCGATCTGCGCGAAGACGTACACGGCGCAGGTGTTCGGCAGCAAGGAAATCGTTCCGCTGAAGAAGCTCGAGGGCGACCTGTACCTCGAAGCGCTGTCGAACGGCCCCACGCTGGCCTTCAAGGACATGGCGATGCAGCTGCTCGGCAACCTGTTCGAGTACGAGCTGGCCCGCCGCGGCGAGGAGCTGAACATCCTGGGCGCCACCTCCGGCGACACCGGCAGCGCCGCCGAATACGCGATGCGCGGCAAGAAGGGCGTGCGCGTCTTCATGACGTCGCCGGAAGGGCGCATGAGCCCGTTCCAGCAGGCCCAGATGTTCAGCCTGCAGGACGCCAACATCCACAACCTGGCGATCACCGGCGTGTTCGACGACTGCCAGGACATCGTCAAGGCGGTCAGCAACGACCTGGACTTCAAGCGCAAGTACCGCATCGGCACCGTCAACTCGATCAACTGGGCGCGACTGGTCGCGCAGGTGGTCTATTACTTCGCCGGGTATTTCCACGCGACGCGCGGGGAGGGCGACAAGGTCAGCTTCGCCGTGCCGTCGGGCAACTTCGGCAACATCTGCGCCGGCCACGTGGCCCGCATGATGGGCCTGCCGATCCAGGCGCTGGTGCTGGCCACCAACGAGAACGACGTGCTCGACGAGTTCTTCCGCACCGGCGTGTACCGCGTGCGTTCGGGCGCCGACACGCACGAGACCTCCAGCCCGTCGATGGACATCAGCAAGGCCAGCAACTTCGAGCGCTTCGTGTTCGACCTGCTCGGCCGCGACGGCGCCCGCACGCGCTCGCTGTTCGACGGTGAACTCGCGAAGAACGGCCGCTTCGACCTCAGCGGCGACCCCGCCTTCCGGCAGGCGCGGGAGCGCTTCGGCTTCATCAGCGGCAAGAGCACGCACGCCGACCGCGTGGCCACCATCCGCGACACCTGGGAGCGCCTGCACGTGATGGTGGACACCCACACGGCCGACGGCCTGAAGGTCGCGCGCCAGCACCTGCGCGCGGGCGTTCCGATGATCGTGCTGGAGACCGCGCTGCCGGTGAAGTTCGCCGCCACCATCGTCGAGGCCCTGGGTCGCGAGCCGGAGCGGCCGGCCCGCTTCGAGGGCATCGAGAAGCTGCCGCGCCGCGTGCAGGTGCTGCCGGCCGACGCCGCCCAGGTCAAGTCGTACATCGCCGCGCACTGCGGCTGATCCCAGATGAAAGTCGTCGGATTCGCCGGTTACTCCGGCTCGGGCAAGACCACGCTGATCGAGCGGCTCATCCCCGCGCTCAAGCTGCGAGGCCTGCGCGTCTCGGTGGTCAAGCATGCGCACCACAGCTTCGACATCGACACGCCGGGCAAGGACACGCACCGCCACCGCGATGCGGGCGCTTTCGAGGTCGTGGTCGCGTCGAATCGCCGGCTGGCCCTGATGCGTGAATTCGAGCAGGAGGCCCAGCTCACCGTGCACCAGCTGATCGCCGAGCTGTACGACGGCGTGGACTGGGTCATCGTGGAAGGCTTCAAGCAGAGCAACCTGCTCAAGGTCGAGGTCTGGCGCGCCGAGTCCGAGAAGCCCGCGCGCTATCCCGACGACGACTTCATCGTGGCCATCGCCACCGACGCGCCCGCGCGGCTGCCCGAAGCAACCCTGCGGCCCGTGCTGGACCTGAACGATCCCGATGCGCTGGCGCAGTGGCTGGTCGAGAATGGCCACCGTTTCGAGTACGACCCGGAGATGTATTCGTGAGCTCGCGCCCCCCGCTGCGACCGCTGGACGAGGCCCTGGCCGAGCTGCTGGGCCAGGCCCGGCCGCTGGCGGGCGAAGAGCGCGTCGCCACCTTCGACGCCGACGGCCGCGTGCTGGCGCAGGACCTGGTGTCGGCGCTGCATGTCCCGCCGCAGGACAACAGCTCGATGGACGGCTACGCGGTGCGGCGTTCCGAGATCCCCGACGAGGGCGTGGTGCTGCCGGTCAGCCAGCGCATCGCGGCAGGCCACCCGGCCCAGCCGCTGCAGCCCGGCACGGTGGCGCGCATCTTCACCGGCGCCCCGGTGCCCGAGGGCGCCGACGCCATCGTGATGCAGGAATACGCCGAGCCGGTGGGTGAATCGGCGGTGCGCATCCAGACCGTGCCCAGCCCGGGCCAGTGGATCCGCCGCGCGGGCGAGGACGTCAGCCGCGGCGCCGTCATCCTGCGGCGCGGCCGTCGGCTCGACCCCGCCGCCTGCGGTCTCGCCGCGGGCATCGGCAGCGGCACGGTGCCGGTGGCGCGCCGGCCCAGGGTGGCGCTGTTCTCCACCGGCGACGAGCTGGTGATGCCCGGCACCGTGCCGCCGGAGCGCATGCCGCCGGGCGCCATCTACAACTCCAACCGCTTCTTCCTGCGCCAGCTGCTGGCGCGCTGTGGCTGCGAGGTGGGCGACCTGGGCATCGTGCCCGACGACCGGCAGGCGACCATCGAGGCGCTGCGCACGGCGGCCCGCGACCACGACGTCATCCTCACCAGCGGCGGCGTCTCGGTCGGCGAGGAGGACCACATCAAGCCGGCCGTGCAGCAGCTCGGCTCGCTGGACCTGTGGCAGATCGCCATGAAGCCGGGCAAGCCGTTCGCGTACGGCCGCGTCGCGGACGCGCATTTCCTCGGCCTGCCGGGCAACCCGGTGTCCAGTTTCATCACCTTCCTGCTGCTGGTGCGGCCGTTCCTGCTGAAGCTTCAGGGAGCGACCGAACTCGCGCCCGCCGTGCTCTCGCTGCGCGCCGACTTCGACTGGAAGGCCGACAAGCGCCGCGAATTCCTGCGCGTGCGCCGCAACGCCGAGGGCGGCCTCGAGCTGTTCCCCAACCAGAGCTCGGGCGTGCTGACCTCCACCGTCTGGTGCGACGGCTTCGTCGACAACCCGGCCAACCAGTCCATCGCGCGCGGCGACACCGTGCGATTCCTTCCCCTGGCGGAGCTGCTCGCATGAAGGTGCAACTGCGTTATTTCGCGTCCGTGCGCGAATCCATGGGCCGCGGCGCCGAGGAGCGGCAGACCGCGGCCGGCAGCTTGGTCGCGCTGCGCGACGAGCTCATCGCGCTGGGCGAGCCCTACGCGCAGGCGCTCGGCGCCGGCAAGGCGGTGCGCATGGCGCTCGACCAGGTGATGGCCGACGGCGACGCGCCGCTGCGCGAAGGCGCGGAAGTCGCGTTCTTCCCGCCCGTCACCGGAGGCTGAGATGGCCGGCCCGCGCGTGGCGATCCAGACCGCCGACTTCGACGTCGCGGCGGAACTCGAGGCGCTGCGCCGCCACGACCATCGCGTCGGCGCCGTGTGCAGCTTCGTCGGCACCGTGCGCGGCGCCGAGGGCGAGGTGCTCTCGATGGAGCTGGAGCACTACCCCGGCATGACCGAGAAGGCGATCGAGGCCATGATCGACGAGGCCCAGCGCCGCTTCGACATCTTCTCCGCGCGCGTCGTGCACCGCGTGGGCCTCCTGATGCCGGGCGACCAGATCGTGCTGGCCGCCGTCACCTCGTCCCACCGCGGCCAGAGCTTCCAGGCCTGCGAATTCCTGATGGACTACCTGAAGACGCAGGCGCCGTTCTGGAAGAAGGAGCGCACGCCGCAGGGCGAGCAGTGGGTCGATGCGCGCGTCAGCGACGACGCGGCCCTGGCGCGCTGGGGCATCCGCGCCGGCAACGCCGGCTGAGTCAGCTCTCCTGCGCCGGCGGCACGAAGGCCGCGCGGGCCTCGTCTTCCAACTCGCCTGTCAGCAGCTGCAGCAGTTGCAGCAGTTGCGTCTGCTGCTCGCGGTCCAGCGGCGACATCAGGCGGCGGTAGGCGCGCTCGGCGGGGCGCTGGGCGTTCTCCAGCATCTGCGTGCCGACCTCGGTGAGCTGCACCGACACGTTGCGGCGGCCGGCCGTGGACTCGCGCTCCACCAGCCCGCGCGCCTCCAGGCCGCGCAGCACGCGCAGCACCGTCACCTTGTCGAAGCCGAGCGCGCGCGCCAGGCTGGACTGGCCGAGCCCCGGATGCGCCTGCAGCACCGTCAGCACGCCGAACTGCGCGGGCGTGAGCTGCAGCTCGCGGCATTCGTCCTCGAACACCGCGGCGGAGATCTGGTGCGCCCGCCGCAGCAGGAAGCCGGGTCGGGCGTACAGGCGTGAGAGGGGTGCGCGGGGCTTCTTGGACGGGGGCACGGCTCGGTGGAGTGCAGGCTCGGCTAGGGATGCGTGGATTGTGCCTCGCGCCTGGACGGTTCCATCATGGTTAGCATGCGAACTGACGGGCAGGCCTCCATGCCGCGCGTTTCCCGACGTCACCTGACGCCGACCGCTGGGCGCAGCTGATCAAGTCGCGCGGCATCACCTCGGAATGAGCAGGGCTGGAAATTCCTAGTTGAGGTAGCGCGGCCGTTCGCCGAGCGCGTCGGCCTCGCCGCCTTCGGCCACGCGCTGGGTCGGCGCGGCGAAGGGTTCCCGCCACTGCGAGCGGGCCAGGGCCTGTTCCAGCAGGTGCAGGAAGCCCTGGGTCAGCCGCTGGTCCATCTCGACCTGGAAGCCGCGCGGCTTGTCGCCGCCGGCCACCGTGGCGCGCTCGTTGAACGACAGGCGCAGGCGGCCGTTGGCCAGCGGCGCGGCGTCCACGTCGGTCACCACCAGCGGGTCGCTGCCGAGCGGCAGGTTGGGCTTGTCCTCGTAAGGCGTGTCGAAGTCGGCCTTCTGCAGGAACTCCTCCTTGCGGAACTCGGTGAGCATGCGCCGCAGTTCCTCGTCGGTGTCGGCGAGCGCGGCGCCGCCGGCTTCGTGGCGCAGCAGTTGCTCGGTCTGCAGCTTGTTCAGCAGCGGCCACAAGGCCACCATCAGGCGGCGGGTGAGCCACAGGCGCATCTCCTCGCCGCCGGTGCTGCTGACGCGCAGCAGGAGGCGGTCCTGTTCGGACTGGTAGGTCACCGACAGCTGGTGGATCTGCATGACGGGATTCTAGAAGCCCGGGCGAGCGCACCGATGAGCGCTTCACCGCCGGTAACCCTTGAAAACCTGGGGCCAAGCCTAAGCTTGCATGGAACGGAGAGATTCATCCCATGCGACTCGACAAGCTCACCACCAAGTTCCAGGAGGCCCTGGCGGAGGCCCAGAGCCTGGCCCTGGGCAACGACCACGCGTACATCGAACCCGAGCACCTGCTGGTGGCCATGCTGCGCCAGGAGGACGGCCCCACCGCGCTGCTGCAGCGCGCCGGCGTCAACGTGCCCGGACTGCAGGCCGCCGCCGAATCGGCCATGCACAAGAGACCTCAGGTGCAGGGCCAGGAACAGGTCCAGGTCGGGCGCGAGCTGGTCACGCTGCTGCAGGCCGCCGAGAAGGAAGGCCTCAAGCGCGGCGACCAGTTCATCGCCAGCGAACTGTTCCTGCTGGCGCTGGCCGACAGCAAGGCGGACATCGGGCGCATCGCGCGCGAGAACGGCCTCACCCGCAAGTCGTTCGAGGCGGCGGTGGACGCCGTGCGCGGCGGCCAGAACGTGGCCAGCGCGGAAGCGGAGGGCAAGCGCGAGGCGCTGAAGAAATACACCATCGACCTCACCGAGCGCGCCCGCCAGGGCAAGCTGGACCCGGTGATCGGCCGCGACGAGGAGATCCGGCGCGCCATCCAGGTGCTGCAGCGTCGCACCAAGAACAACCCCGTGCTGATCGGCGAGCCCGGCGTCGGCAAGACCGCCATCGTCGAAGGCCTCGCGCAGCGCATCGTCGCCGGCGAGGTGCCCGAGACCCTGAAGAACAAGCGCGTGCTGTCGCTGGACATGGCGGCGCTGCTGGCCGGCGCCAAGTACCGCGGCGAGTTCGAGGAGCGCCTGAAGAACGTGCTCAACGAACTGGCCAAGGACGAGGGCCAGACCATCGTCTTCATCGACGAACTGCACACCATGGTGGGCGCGGGCAAGGCCGAGGGCGCGCTGGACGCGGGCAACATGCTCAAGCCGGCGCTGGCGCGCGGCGAGCTGCACTGCGTGGGGGCGACCACGCTCGACGAGTACCGCAAGTACATCGAGAAGGACGCCGCGCTGGAGCGCCGCTTCCAGAAGATCCTGGTGGGCGAACCGAGCGTGGAGGCCACCATCGCCATCCTGCGCGGCCTGCAGGAGAAGTACGAGGTGCACCACGGCGTGGAGATCACCGACCCGGCCATCGTGGCCGCGGCCGAGCTCTCGCACCGCTACATCACCGACCGCTTCCTGCCGGACAAGGCCATCGACCTGATCGACGAGGCCGCCTCCAAGATCAAGATCGAGATCGACTCCAAGCCCGAGGCCATCGACCGCCTGGACCGCCGCATGATCCAGCTGCAGATCGAGCGCGAGGCCGTGCGCAAGGAGAAGGACGAGGCCTCGCAGAAGCGCCTCTCCCTGATCGAGGACGAGATCGGCCGGCTCGGCAAGGAGATCGCCGACCTCGAGGAGATCTGGAAGTCCGAGAAGGCCACGGCCCAGGGCAGTGCCCAGGTCAAGGAAGAGATCGACCGCGTGCGCTTCCAGATCGAGGAGTTCAAGCGCAAGGCCGACTTCAACAAGGTGGCCGAGCTGCAGTACGGCAAGCTGCCGGAGCTGGAGCGCAAGCTCAAGGAGGCGCAGGACGCCGAGAACGGCAAGGCCAAGTCCGGCCGGCCGCAGCTGCTGCGCACCCAGGTCGGCGCCGAGGAGATCGCGGAGGTCGTGGCCCGCGCCACCGGCATCCCGGTGTCCAAGCTGATGCAGGGCGAGCGCGAGAAGCTGCTGCAGATGGAAGACCGGCTGCACCAGCGCGTGGTGGGCCAGGACGAGGCGATCAGCGCGGTGGCCAACGCCATCCGCCGCTCGCGCTCGGGCCTGTCCGACCCGAACCGGCCGACCGGCTCGTTCCTGTTCCTCGGCCCCACCGGCGTGGGCAAGACCGAGCTGTGCAAGGCGCTGGCCAACTTCCTGTTCGACAGCGAGGACCACCTGATCCGCGTCGACATGAGCGAGTTCATGGAAAAGCACTCGGTGGCCCGCCTGATCGGCGCGCCGCCCGGCTACGTGGGCTACGAGGAGGGCGGCTACCTGACGGAAGCGGTGCGCCGCAAGCCCTACAGCGTGATCCTGCTCGACGAGGTCGAGAAGGCCCACCACGACGTGTTCAACGTGCTGCTGCAGGTGCTGGACGATGGCCGGCTGACCGACGGGCAGGGCCGCACCGTGGACTTCAAGAACACGGTGATCGTGATGACCAGCAACATCGGCTCGCACATGATCCAGGCGATGGCCGGGCGGCCGTACGAAGACGTCAAGGAAGCCATCTGGGACGAGCTGAAGAACCACTTCCGGCCCGAGTTCCTCAACCGCATCGACGAGACGGTGGTGTTCCACGGCCTGGGCGCGGACCACATCGCCCGCATCGCGCAGATCCAGCTCAAGGTGCTGGAGCAGCGCCTCGCGAAGATGGACCTCACGCTGCAGGTGTCGCCGGCGGCGCTGGAGGAGCTGGCCAAGGTCGGCTTCGATCCGGTGTTCGGCGCGCGGCCGCTCAAGCGTGCGATCCAGCAGCGCATCGAGAACCCGCTGTCGAGGCTCATCCTCGAAGGGCGTTTCCCGCCCAAGAGCGTGATCCCGGTGGAAGTGGACCCGGTGCGCGAGCCCGGCGTCTTCCACTTCGGCCCGGCCAAGGCCGAGCCACGCGAGGAAACCCCCGCCTGATCGCGGGATTCCGACGACCGGAAGGGGCAAGCGGCCCGCCGCTTGCCCCTGTTCGCCACCCGGGCGAAACTGGGCTTCGATTCATCCACATCCACTGCTCGAAACGCGAATGCCCGCTCTGATCGCTTTCCTGTTGCGCCTGTTCGCCCTGGCCGCCGGCCTGGTGGCCGCCGCCGGCGTGCTGCTCGTCGGCTTCGTTGGCGCTGTCCTGTTCCTGCTCCACAGCGGCTGGGTCCGCCTGGGCGGCCGGCCCGTGTGGTCGTTCCTGCTGGCCGCACGCCGCCGCGGCTGGGCTTCGACGGCTGAACGCGTGCGCCCGACGCCCGGCTTCGTGCCCCAGCGCGTGCGCGTGCCGGTGCGCGACGTCACCGACGTCGACCCCAAGTGAGGCCCGGCGCCATGTTCAAGGCCCTCGTGCTGGACAAGGCGCCCGAATTCAGCGCCTCGTTGCGGGAGGTCGGCGACGAGTTCCTGCCCGAAGGCGACGTCACCGTCGAGGTGGCGTATTCCACGCTCAACTACAAGGACGCGCTGGCGATCACCAACCGCTCGCCCATCGCGCGCAACTGGCCGATGGTGGCCGGCATCGACGGCGCGGGCCGCGTGGTCGAAAGCTCGTCGCCGAAGTGGAAGCCCGGCGACCAGGTCGTGCTCAACGGTTTCGGCGTCGGCGAAGCGCACAAGGGCTGCCTGGCCGGCCGCGCCCGGCTGAAGGGCGACTGGCTGGTGCGGCTGCCCGCGCAGTTCACCGCGCGGCAGGCGATGGCCATCGGCACGGCGGGCTACACGGCCATGCTGTGCGTGCTGGCGCTGGAGCGCCACGGCCTGAAGCCCGGCGACGGCGACGTGCTCGTGACGGGTGCGACCGGCGGCGTGGGTTCCATCGCGGTGTCCGTGTTGTCCAGGCTGGGCCATCGCGTCACCGCGGCCACGGGCAAGGCCGCCGAGGAGAAATTCCTGCGCGACCTGGGCGCCAGCGCCGTCATCGATCGCGCCGAACTCGCCTCACCCGGCAAGCCGCTGCAGAAGGAGCGCTGGGCCGCCGTGGTCGACGCCGTCGGCAGCCACACGCTGGCCAATGCCTGCGCGCAGACGCGCTACTACGGCGCGGTGGCCGCCTGCGGCCTCGCCCAGGGCATGGACCTGCCGGCCACGGTGGCGCCGTTCATCCTGCGCGGCATCAGCCTGCTGGGCGTGGAGAGCGTGATGGCGCCGATGCCGCTGCGCGAGCAGGCTTGGTCGCGGCTGGCCCGCGACCTCGACCCGGCGCGGCTCGAAGCGATCACCACCGAGATCCCGCTGGACCAGGCGATCGTGCACGCGCAGCGCTTGATCGCGGGGCAGGTGCGCGGCCGGCTGGTCGTCAATACGGGTGCTTGATGGCCGAGCGAGCGGCGCGCGCGTAAACCCTGTGCGCCGGCGCGGCTGCGGTCGCGTTGAGGCAGTGGAAAGGCAGGTGTAGTTCTCATGCTCGTCCAGCGCACGCCCATGTCCCCGCCCGAAGCCCAGGCCTTCGAGGCCGCCATCCGCGCCAGCGGCCGCGATCCCGAAGCCTTCAGGGCCCAGGTGTTCGAAGCCGCGGCCAACGACGACGAGTCCACGCCGCTGCGCCGGGTGCACGTGGTCACGCACCGCGCCGCCGCCCAGTACGACGCCAGCAACCATGAATGGACGGAGAACTTCGCGCGCCATCTCGCGCGCGGCTTCTTCGGTTAACGGCCGCTGAACTTGGCCGGTGCGGCCTGCGCCTGCGCGGCCACCGCCAGCGTCGGCAGGGCGGTGCGATAGAGCACCGTGCCCACCGTCCCCAGCGCGATCGCCATGGTCGCCGCCACCAGGCCCCAGGGCCACCCGGAAGCAAAGCGCGTCGGCTGCGCCGCGGCCACCGCGGCTTCCGCGCGGTTGCGCGCGTCGCGGGCACGCAGCCACTGGTCGTAGCTGGCGCGCCGCTGCGGGTGCGAGAGCACCGCGTAGGCCTCGTTGATCGCCGCCATGCGTTGCTGCGCGCCGGGGTCCTGCGGCAGCAGGTCCGGATGGTGGCGGCGCGCGGCCAGGCGATAGGCCTTGCGCAGCGTCTCGTTCCCCGCGCTGCTGGGGATCCCGAGGAGGTCGTAGTGGCTGGGTTCGGCGGTTCTGGCCATCAATGTCGCGCGGCGCTTCGCGGCGTGTGCCGCTGCTCCTGAAAGTGTAGCTGCGAGCACCGCGCGACGGGAAGCGTGAAGAACTCGCGGGCCGCGTTGCGGCGGCGCATTTACAACACTCGCACGATCGCGCGGCACGCCCTGCGCGAAGCGGCGACGTAGGACGGCGCCGACATTTGCTGGGCTGGCGACGAAGGCGTGAAACCCGGCGCCTAATATCGCCGCTTTCGAGGGGACCATGGAACCGATCCTTGCCACATCGCCGGCCGTGGCGCTGCGGCACATCCTGCTCACGTACCGGCGGCTGTGGCTGCTGCTCGCCTGCTGCGCGTGGCAGGGACTGGCAGCGGCGGCGGCGCCGTCCCCGGAAAGCGAGAGCGCGGTCAAGGCGGCCTACCTGCATCGCATCGTCGGACTGGTGGAGTGGCCGCCCGGCAGCTTCCAGGCGCCGGACGCCCCGCTGGTGATCGCGGTCGCCGGCAACGAGGCGGTGGCGGACGACCTGGAGCAGTTCGCCGCGACCGGCCGGGGCGTCAGGGGCCGTCCCCTCGTCGTTCGCCGCCTTCGCGAAGGCGAGGCGCCTGTGGGCGCCCACGTGCTGCTGGTGGGCGCGGCCCGCGAGTCGCGCGTGCGCGAGCTGGCGTCGACCGCCGGGCCGCTGCTGGTGGTCACCGAGCAGGAGAACGGCCACCGCCTCGGCGGGGTGCTCAATTTCGTGATCGTGGGCGGCCGCGTGCGCTTCACGGCGTCGCTGCCGCAGGCCGATGCGCGCGGCCTGCGCCTGAGCGCACGCCTGCTGGAAGTGGCGCAGGCGGTGGAGGGACGCAGCAGATGAAGATCGCCTCGCGCCGCTCCCTGCGCAGCAAGCTCAACGCCATCCTGGCGACCACGACGCTGCTGGCGCTGCTGCTGGCCGCGATCGCGCTGGTGGTGGTGGACCTGCGGCGCGAGCTCGAGGACATCCGCGAGGACCTGGCGACGCAGGCCGACGTGGTGGCCCTGGCCACCGCGCCGGCGCTGGCGTTCTCCGACCCGCGCGTGGCCGCCGAGAACCTCTCGGTGCTGCGCGCCAAGCAGAGCGTGGTGGCGGCGGCGCTGTACGACGAGCGCGGCGCGTTGTTCGCCAGCTACCGCAATCCCGACGCCGCTCCGGTGGAACTCCCGCGGCATCCGCAGTCCTATGGCCTCACGGTGGAGGGAGACTGGGCAACCGCCTGGCGTCCGGTGCTGCTCAATCGCGAGCGGGTCGGCACCGTGTGGGTGCAGATGCGGCACGAGCGGCTGCGGCAGGCCCTCGAGTACCTGGGGCTGCTGGCGCTGATCATGGGCGGCAGCCTGGCCGCGGCGCTGCTGCTGTCCAACCGGCTGCAGCGCGCGCTGACGGCGCCGATCCTGGGCATCAGCGAGGTGGCCCGCAAGATCCTGCGCGGCGAGACCGGCGACCTGCGCGCCACCCGCAGCAGCGACGACGAGGTGGGCGAGCTGGTCGACGCCTTCAACGCCATGCTCGACGAGCTGCAGCGCCGGGCGCAGACGCTGGAAGGCGCCAACCAGGCGCTGCGCGCGAGCGAGGCGCGCTACCAGCTGGCGGTGCGCGGCTCCAGCGCGGGCCTGTGGGACTGGGACATGCCGGCCGGCACCATGTTCTATTCGCCGCGGTTCAAGGCGCTGCTGGGCTACACCGACGAGGAATTCCCCGACAAGCCCGAGTCGATCCGCTCGGTGCTGCACCCGGACGACCGCGACGTCGTGTCCGCCGCGATGCGCGCCCACCTGCGCCAGCGCGCCCCCTACCAGGTCGAATGCCGGCTGCGCGACCGCGGCGGCCGCTGGCGCTGGTTCTTCGTGGCCGGCGCGGCGCTGTGGGACCCCACCGGCCAGCCGTTCCGCATGGCCGGCTCGGTGGTGGAGGTGACCGAGCGCAAGGAGGCCGAGCGCGTGCTGCAGGAGGCCAACCGCGCCAAGGACGAATTCCTGGCCACGCTGGCGCACGAGCTGCGCAACCCGCTCGCGCCGATCCGCACCGGCCTGGAGATCCTGAAGAAGGACCGGGCCAACGGCCCGCCGTCCGAGCGCGCCCGCGCCATGATGGAACGCCAGCTCGTGCACATGATCCGGCTGATCGACGACCTGCTGGACATCTCGCGCATCAACAGCGGAAAGATCCGGCTGGAGGTCTCGCGCATCCACCTGCGCCCGGTGCTGGACAGCGCCATCGAGATCAGCCGCCCGGCCGTCGCCGCCGGCGGCCATGCGCTGACGGTGGACCTGCCCGACGAGGACATCGAGCTGATGGGCGATCCCACGCGGCTCGCGCAGGCCCTGGGCAACCTGCTGAACAACGCGGCCAAGTACACGCCGCCGGGCGGCAAGGTCGGTCTTCGCGTGAGGCGCGAGGGCGATGAAGCCGTGATCGAGATCGAGGACAACGGCGAGGGCATCCCGCGCGAGATGCTGGAGAACATCTTCTCGCTGTTCGCGCAGGTGCGCAGCACGCTGGACCGCGCCCAGGGCGGGCTGGGCATCGGCCTGTACCTGGTGCGCAGCCTGGTCGAGCTGCACGACGGCACGGTGGTGGCCGAGAGCGCCGGCGCCGGCCTGGGCAGCCGATTCACCGTGCGCCTGCCCTGCCTGCCGGCCACGGCGCTGCCGGAGGCCCAGCCGGACACCGGGTCCGCGGGCGCGCCCACGGTGAACCTGAAGGTGCTGGTGGTGGACGACAACGTGGATGCGGCCGAAACGCTGTCGCTGGTGCTGGAGATGGCCGGCTGCAGCACGCGCATGCTGCACGACGGGTCGCACGTGCTGGAGGGAGCGCTGGACTTCGGGCCCGACGTGATCCTGCTGGACATCGGCCTGCCGGGCATGAGCGGCTACGAGGTCGCGCGGCGCCTGCGGCAGGAGCCGCGTTTCGCGCGGACCCTGCTGGTGGCGATCACCGGGTGGGGCACCGAGCAGGACCGGCGCAGGTCGCAGGAATCGGGCTTCGACCACCACCTGACCAAGCCGGTGGACTACGCGGCGCTGGAGCCGCTGCTGCGTCAGACCGTGTCGGCGACGCGCTGAAGCCGGTCGACGAAGGGCGCCTGCGCGGGCAGCAGCTTGCGCCGCGCGGTGTCCGGATCGAACCACTCCACCCGATCGACTTCGGGGAACTGTTTCATCTGGCCGGAGCGCGGCGGCC
Organism: Pseudomonadota bacterium; assembly: GCA_023387335.1. Lineage (GTDB taxonomy): Bacteria > Pseudomonadota > Gammaproteobacteria > Burkholderiales > Burkholderiaceae_C > Ramlibacter. Next base: position 90,423 of record JAEWIF010000013.1, read on the forward strand.
ACTCCATCTCGAACAGGTTGCAGCGTAGCTGGGCGGGGTCGAAATCGCCTTCGAAGGCCCAGGCCTGCACCCGCTTGCCGCTCTTGAGGCGCACCTCGCCCAGGTCGAGGAAGGGGCCGGCCGGCGCGCAGCCGGTTTCCTCCTCGAACTCGCGGCAGGCCGCCGCCAGGGGGTCTTCGGATTCGAGCAGTTCGCCCTTGGGGAGGGACCAGGCGCCTTCGTCCTTGCGGGACCAGAACGGGCCGCCCGGGTGGGCCAGCAGCAGCTCGAGGCCGCCGCCGGCGCGGCGGAACATGAGGAGGCCGGCGCTTCGCATCGCCGGATTCTCGTCATTCCCGCGACGGCGGGAATCCAGTTGCTTTCAGCGCTCCCCGTCCGGCGGGATGCGGCCTTCCTGCTGGCGCTGCCGATCCTGGGTGATCAGCTGCTCCATCGCGCTGGCCGCGCCTTCGCCGGAACGGCGGCCCGGCGCCTGGTCCGCGGGCGCGGGGCCCGCAGGGGAGGTCTGCTCCTTGCGTTCCTGGTGTTGGCTCATCTCCATCGTCCTTCCTGCATGCACGCCCTCGATGGGTGGCGTACAGGTCCATTGAAGCGCTGGGACGCGAGCTCAGCAGTCGGTCCAAGCCCAACCGTCCTGTAGGACAACGGCTGAGCCTTGTAATGGATTGGTTAACCGGCCGCGCGGCTCTGGAAATGGCGGGGCGGCTGGCCCATGGCGGCCTTGAACATCGCGCTGAAGGCGCTCTCGCTGGCGTAGCCGGTGGCCGCCGCGACCTGCTGCACGGGAACGCCGCGGGCCAGCAACGGCAGGGCGTGGGCCAGCACGGCCTGCTGGCGCCACTGCTGGTAGCCGGTGCGCAGCTCGGCGCGGAACAGGCGCGCCAGCGTGCGCTCGCTGGCGCCCACGTCGGCCGCCCACTCGGCCAGGCTGCCGCGCTGGCCGGGCGCCCGCAGCACCGCCTCGCACAACGCGCGCAGGCGCTTGTCGCCGCCGGGGGCGGGCAGCGGCACGCCCAGGGCCTGCGGGTCGGCATGGCGCAGTTCGTCCAGCACCAGCGCGCCGACCAGGCGCTCGCGCTCGCGGGGCAGGGTGGGCGCTTCCAGCGCCTCGACCAGCTCGCGCAGCAGCGCCGACACCCGCAGCACGCGGCAGCCTGTCCAGCCCGGCGGCGTGGCCGAAGCGTGCAGGTACAGGGTGCGGAACTGCGCGGTCTCCAGCACGTGCACGTAGTGGCGGGCGCCGGGCGCGATCCACACCGCGCGCGAGGGCGGGACGATGTAGGTGACCTCGTCGGCGGCGCCGCGGTCCTGCTCGGCGCTGACCTGCAGCACGCCGGTCGAGCAGTAGGCCAGCTGCGCCCAGGCATGGTGGTGCGGTTCGAAGTGGGTGTCGGCGGGCAGCGAGCGGGACCGCAGCCGCACCGGGCGCGCCGGCGTCGGCCGGAAGGCGTCGCCGTCGGTGGCGCTCAGGGCCGTCGAAGGGGCAGGGCGGGGCATGCCCGCATTTTGGCGGGAATCCGCAGAAAGCTGGCGAACCGTCGCATTCCGGTAAGCGACGCCCGTCGCTACGATTCCCGACATGGCTACCAGTACCGCCGGCTCCGTGCCGCTTCCTCCGCTTCGACAGGACGCCGGCGTGATCGGCCTCGTGGGCCTGGCCCACCTGATCAGCCACTTCAGCCAGCTCCTGCTGGCGCCCCTGTTTCCCTGGCTGAAGGAAGCCTTCGCAGTCGGCTACGTCGAGCTGGGGTTCCTGATGACGATCTTCTTCGTCGTCTCCTGCGCGGTGCAGGCGGCCTCGGGATTCCTCGTGGACCGGCACGGACCGCGACCGGTCCTGTTCGGCGGCCTCGCGCTGCTGGGCGCGGCGGCCTTCGGCTTCGCGAGCAGCACCAGCTACTGGATGATGGCCGCGTTCGCGGTCGTCGCCGGCGTGGGCAACGGCGTGTTCCACCCGGTCGACTACACGCTGCTCAACCGCAAGGTGAGCGCGCCGCGCCTGGGCCACGCCTACAGCTTCCACGGCATCACCGGCAGCCTGGGCTGGGCGCTGGCGCCGGCGCTGCTGGTGCCGCTGGCCATCGCGTTCTCCTGGCGCGTCGCGCTGGGCGCCGCCGGTGCGCTGGCGTGGGGCGTGCTGCTGGTGCTGTGGCTGCAGCGCTCGCGGCTCGAACTGCCGCGCGCCGCGGCGCCGGCCCACGGCGCCGCCAAGGCGGCGGACGCCACCTTCGATTTCCTGCGCATCCCGGCCGTGTGGATGTGCTTCGCGTTCTTCTTCGTCTATGCCGTCGTGCTGAGCGTGATCCAGGCCTTCGCGCCGGAAGCCGCGCGCCAGTTGCACGGCGTGCCGGTCGGCCTGGTCGCGGCCTGCCTGACCATCTACATGGTCTGCAGCGCGGGCGGCATGGTGGTCGGCGGCTTCCTGGCTTCCGACCCGGCCAAGTGCGAGCGCGTGGTCGCCATGGGCTTCGGCATGGCCGCGCTGGTGGCGCTGGCGATCGGGGTGGCGCCGGTGCCGGCGCTGGCGATCCCCGCGCTGTTCGGTGCCATGGGCTTCGCCAGCGGCATCGCCGGGCCCTCGCGCGACCTGCTGGTCAAGCGCTCGACGCCCGAGAACGCCAGCGGCCGGGTGTTCGGCATCGTCTATTCGGGCCTGGACATCGGCCAGGCGGCGGCGCCGCTGGTGTTCGGCAGCCTGATGGACCGCGGCCACTACACCGGCGTCTGGCTCGGCCTGGTGGCGATGCAGGCGCTGCTGATCGCCAGCGCGTTCAACGTGCGGCGGGCGCGCCGCACCGTTCTCGCGCCCGCCTGAGCCGCGCGCCCGTCGGCGCAGTTATCCTTCCGGCCATGTACGCGCCGTATTTCGGGCTGTCGCACGAGCCGTTCTCGATCGCGCCGGACCCGCGCTACCTGTTCATGAGCGAGCGCCACCGCGAGGCGCTCGCGCACCTGCTCTACGGCCTGGGCGGCGGGGGCGGCTTCGTGCTGCTCACCGGCGAGATCGGCACCGGCAAGACCACCGTCTGCCGCGGTTTCCTGGAGCAGATCCCGGACAACTGCAACGTCGCCTACATCTTCAATCCCAAGCTGACGGTCACCGAGCTGCTGCAGTCGGTGTGCGAGGAGTTCCGCATCGAGGTGCCGCGCCGCGCCGAAGGCATCGCGCCCACCGTCAAGGACTACCTCGATCCGCTCAACGCCTTCCTGCTGCGGTCGCACGCGGAAGGCCGCAACAGCGTGCTGATCATCGACGAGGCGCAGAACCTCTCGGCCGACGTGCTGGAGCAGCTGCGCCTGCTGACCAACCTGGAAACCTCCGAGCGCAAGCTGCTGCAGATCGTGCTGATCGGCCAGCCCGAGCTGCGCGAGCTGCTCGCCCAGCCCAGCCTGGAGCAGCTGGCGCAGCGCGTGATCGCGCGCTACCACCTGGACGCGCTGACGCGCGCCGAGACCCAGCAGTACGTGCGGCACCGGCTGGAAGTCGCCGGCCTGGCGCGCGCGATGCCGTTCGACCGCCGCGCGCTGGAGCGCATCCACAAGAAGAGCGGCGGCGTGCCGCGCCGGATCAACCTGCTGTGCGACCGCGCGATGCTGGGCGCCTTCGGCCAGAGCGAGCCCGTGGTCACGCGGCCGATCGTGGACCAGGCCGCGCGCGAGGTGTTCGGCGATCCCGCGCCGGCGCCGGCCAGCAGCTGGCCGCGCCAGGCGGTGGTGCTCGGCGTGGGGCTGCTCGCGGGCGCCGGGCTCGTGGCCGCCGCGCGCTGGTGGAC
>JAEWIF010000026.1 GCA_023387335.1 Pseudomonadota bacterium
CCTTCACCCGCGCCGGCGCCGGCACCCGCGCCCGCGCCCGCGCCCGCGCCCGCGCCGGCGGCACCGGCCTGCAGCACGTTCTCGACCTGGAACACGACCACGCGCTACATGGCCGGCGCCAAGGTGATGCGCCTGGGCCAGGCCTACACGGCCACGACCCTGAGCTCCTCGGTGTGGAACGTGAACTCGCCGCCCGAGTGGACGCCCAGCTACTGGAGCAAGGCGACCTGCAGCAAGTAAGCGCCGAAGGCTGAAACGGTTGCGCTCGGCATGGCCAGCCCGCACACTTGGGCGACCATGACCGAGCGCATTGCCATGCACCAGCAGGATTTCGATTCGGCCGCCGTCCGCGGCCTGCGCGAGGACCTTGCGCTCGCGCTGCGCGCCGCGGCCCACCACGGCCTCGCCGAAGGCGTCTGCAACCACTTCAGCCTGGAGCTGCCCGACCGTTCGGGCCGCTTCCTGCTCAACCCGCGCGGGCTGCTCTGGCAGGAGGTGCGCGCCGACGACATCGTCATGATCGACGAGCAGGGCAGGAAGCTCGCGGGACGCCACGAGGTCGAGCCCACGGCGATGTTCATCCATGCCGCGGTGCATCGCATCGCGCGCAAGGCCTGCGTGCTGCACACGCACATGCCTTACGCGACCGCGCTCACGCTCACGTCCGACCGCGGGCTCGACACCACGCTGTCGCAGAACGCGATGCGCTACCACGGCCGCGTGGCCGTCGACCGCCGCTACAACGGCCTGGCGCTGGACGAGCGCGAGGGCGAGCGCATCGCGCACGCGATGGAAGGCCGCGACGTCGCTTTCCTGGCCAACCATGGCGTGATCGTCTGCGGCGATCGCGTCGACTACGCGTACGACGACCTCTACTACCTGGAGCGCGCTTGCCTGCACCAGGTGATCGCGCAGTCCAGCGGCCGGCCGCTCGCGCCCGTCGCCGACGCCGGACTGGTGCAGCGCACGGCCGCGCAGATCCAGGGCGAGCGGCTGCAGTCCGAGCTGTTCTTCGAAGCCCTGCGCCGCGTGCTTTGATGTACCGATGAGTTGCGATCGCCCTTGATGGGCTCGCGAAGCGGTTAAATTAAGCGCGGCCGCAGAACTCTGCGGTTCCCCGGCGGTCCAAGACGGATCGCGGGCCTGCGTTGCAGGCCTTCACCACGTGCAGCTCCCGCGGAGCAAGGTGCGCCACCGACACCCATCGATGAAAGCCTTCAATCTCCAGCTTCGTTTCCTCGTTCCCTTGATCGTGGTCCTGACGGCGGCCGCCTATTTCGCGCTGCCGCTCATGGACAGCCTCACGCTGCGCTGGTTCGCGCGTGACATGAACATGCGAGGCAGCCTGATGGCCAACACGCTGTCGGAGTCCATCGCCGAGGCGCTCGAAGATCCCAAGGGTCGCAAGCTGCAGCACCTGTTCAACCGCGCCACCGAAGACGAGCGCATGGTGGCCATGGGGTGGTGTTCCACCACCGGCCAGCTGCTCACCCGCACGGCCAGCTACCCCAAGGAACTGACCTGCGCCGAAGCCGAGCGCCTGGGCGCGGAGGTCAATCCGCGCCTGCGCGTGCAGGGCGGTCCGGTGCACGTCAGCACGCACGCGGTCACGGCCGAGTCGGGGCCGGTGGGGCAGCTCGTGCTGCTGCACGACCTGAGCTTCATCGACCGGCGCAGCCAGGATACGCGCCGCTACCTGATCGCGCTGCTCGCCGGCGTGGGCGTGATCATCGCGCTCGTCACCATGGCGGTCGCGCAGCTCAGCTGGCGCGGCTGGGTGAAAGGCACCCGTGCGCTGCTGCGCGGCGAAGGCCTGGTGCGACCGCTCGGCGGCGGCGCGCCCGAGCTCGAACCGGTGGCGCAGGAGCTGCGCGCGCGCCTGCGCGACCTGGAGGACGAGTACCGCCGCTATCAAGGCCACGAAGCGGGCTGGGACGCGCCGCGACTGCAATCGCTGCTGCGCTCGCAGTTGCGCGGCGACCAGGTCATCGTGGTCTCCAATCGCGAGCCCTACATCCACGAGCGCGGCGAGGACGGCCGCGTGTTCGTGCGCCGGCCGGCCAGCGGCCTGGTCACGGCCGTCGAGCCGGTGATGCGCGCCTGCTCGGGCACCTGGATCGCCCACGGCAGCGGCACCGCCGACCGCAACGCGGTGGACCGGCACGACCGCGTAGCGCTGCCGCCCGGCCATGAGGAATACCAGCTGCGCCGCGTCTGGCTCACGCCGGAGGAAGAGCAGGGCTACTACTACGGCTTCGCCAACGAAGGCATGTGGCCGCTGTGCCACGTGGCCCACGTGCGGCCGGTGTTCCGCGAATCCGATTGGCAGTACTACCGCATGATCAACCAGCGCTTCGCCGACGCGGTGGTCGCCGAAGCGCGCGGCGAAGACCCGGTGGTGCTGGTGCAGGACTACCACTTCGCGCTGCTGCCGGCCATGGTTCGCGCCAAGTTGCCGCGCGCCACCATCCTGACCTTCTGGCACATCCCCTGGCCCAACCCCGAGTCGTTCGGCATCTGCCCCTGGCGCCAGGAGATCCTGGAGGGCCTGCTGGGCAGCACCATCATGGGCTTCCACACGCGCTTCCACTGCAAGAACTTCATCGAGGCGGTCGACCGCTACCTCGAGGCGCGCATCGAGCACGAGCACTCGACCATCTCGCACAAGGGCGACCAGACCTTCATCGAGAGCTACCCCATCTCGATCGAGTGGCCCACGCGCGCCACGATGACCGAGTGGCCGTCACCCGCCGAAGCCCGCCGCCAGGTGTGCGAGCTGCACGACATCCCGGGCCACCACCGCATCGCCGTGGGCGTGGACCGCTTCGACTACACGAAGGGCATCCTGGAGCGCCTGTACGCCGTGGAGCGCCTGCTGGAAAAGCGCCCCGAGTGGCGCGGCCGGTTCACCTTCGTGCAGGTGGCCGCGCCCACGCGCGCGGCGCTGGAGGAGTACCAGGCCTTCGCGCAGCGCATCGAGCAGGTCACCAAGCGCATCAACCAGCGCTTCGCCAGCGGCGGCCACGACGTGGTGCGGCTGCTCGCGCAGCACCACGAGCACGAGCAGGTCAACCGCCTGTACCGCGCCGCCGACGTGTGCCTGGTCACCAGCCTCCACGACGGCATGAACCTGGTGTGCAAGGAGTTCGTGGCCGCGCGCGACGACGAGCAGGGCGTGCTGGTGCTCAGCCGCTTCGCGGGCGCCGCGCGCGACATGCCCGAGGCGCTGATCGTCAACCCGTACCACGTCGAGGAAGTCGCCGACGCCATCCACCGCTCGCTGACCATGCCGCCCGCCGAACAGCGCGAACGCATGGCCAACCTGCGCAGCACGGTGCGCGAGTTCAACGTCTACCGCTGGGCGGGCAGGATGCTCAGCGACGCGGCGCGCTGGCGCCTGCGCGAGCGCATCTCCGAGCGCGTGCAGCGGCACGGCCTGATCGACCTGGAGCGGCGCAAGGCGGCGAACGAGTAGGTTCCGGGGGATGGCCCGCAACATCGAGATCAAGGCCCGCATCGGGAGCGTGCAGGCGCTGGTGCCCAAGGCCGCGGCGCTCGCGACCGAGGGACCGATCGAGATCCTCCAGGACGACACCTTCTTCCGCTGCGCCAACGGCCGGCTGAAGCTGCGCGCGTTCTCGGCGACATCGGGCGAGTTGATCTTCTACCGGCGCCCGGACCAGCAGGGCCCCAAGGAATCGTTCTACCTGCGCTCGCCGACCCCCGAGCCGGACACGCTGCGCGAATCGCTCACGCTGGCCTATGGAGCGGCGGGGCGCGTTCGCAAGCACCGCACGCTGTTCCTCGCGGGCCGCACGCGCATCCACCTCGATCGCGTGGAAGGGCTGGGCGATTTCCTGGAACTGGAAGTCGTGCTCGGGGAGAACGAGGCTTCGGACGCGGGCGTGCGCGAGGCGCACGAACTGATGGCGGCGCTGGGCGTCGAGCCTGGTCAGCTCATCGACGGCGCGTACGTCGACCTGCTCGCCCGCGGTTGATCCGTCATCCCCGCGGAGGCGGGGATCCAGTGCTTCCTTGCGAGCGCCGAAGAAGACGGGGGGTCTGGATTCCCGCCTCCGCGGGAATGACAGCTGATTACTTCGCCACCAGCGCGTTCAACCGCGCCAGGTCCTCCGGAACCAGCGTGCCGTTGGCCTGCCGCAGGCGCAGCTGGCCGAGCAGCACGTTGTAGCGGGCCTGCGCCAGGTCGCGCTTGGTCTGGAACAGCTGGCTCTGGGCGTTCAGCACGTCGATGTTGATGCGCACGCCGACCTGGTAGCCCAGGCGGTTGGCATCCAGCGCGAGCTGGCTCGAAGCCTCGGCGGCCTCCAGCGCGCGCACCTGGCCCTGGCCGGAGAGGACGCCGAAGTACGCCGTGCGGGTGGCCTGCGCGACGTTGCGGCGCGCGGCTTCCAGGTCGGCGCGGGCGCGCTCTTCCAGGGACAGCGTCTCGCGGATGCGGTTCTGCGTGGAGAAGCCGGCGAACAGCGGCAGGTTGAACGTGACGCCGACCTGGCCGACGTTGCTGCGGCTGTCCACGACGGTCGTCGCGCTGCCGTTGACGTTGCGCTGGATGCCGTAGCTGGCCGTCAGGTCCAGCGTGGGCTTGTGGCCGGCCTTGGCCTTCTCGGTCTCCCACTCGGCGATGTCGAGGGTCGTCCTGGCCTGCTGGATGACGGGACTGGCCGCCTCGCCCTGCGACACCCACGCGTCGGGGCTGGCCGGATCGGGCGGGGGCACGTTCAGCGGCGCGGCCAGCGGGACGGGCGACGAGCCCGTGAGGCCGGTCAGCGTGTCCAGCGCGAGCTTGCGCACGCGCAGGTCGTTCTCGGCCTGGATCTCCTGCGCGGTGACCAGGTCGAAGCGCGCCTGCGCCTCGCGCGTGTCGGTGATGGTGGCGGTGCCGACCTCGAAGTTGCGCTTGGCCGAGGCCAGCTGCTCGGACACCGCCGACTTCTGCGCGCCCACGAAGGCCAGCGTGTCCTGCGCGGCCAGCACGTCGAAGTAGGCCTGGCTGACCCGCACGATCAGGTCCTGGCTGGCGGCGGTGAGCTGCGCCTTGGCCAGTTCCGCCTGCAGCTTGCCCTGCTCCCAGGTGGCCCAGTTGGCCGGCCGGTACAGCGGCTGCTGGGCGGCCAGCGTGGCCGTCTGGGTGCCGAAGTTGCGGTCGGTGGCGGGGTTGGTGTTCTCGAAGTCCGAGCGGCCGATGGTGGAAGACAGGTTGGCCGTGGGCAGGACGCCCGCGCGGGCCTGCTCGGCGCGGGCCAGGTTGGCGTCGTACTGGGCGCGGGCCGCCTGCCAGACGGCGTCGTTGGCGCGCGCCGCCTCGTACAGCTGCAGAAGGCTTTGCGCGCCGGCGGGGGCGGCGGCCAGCGCCGCTCCGAGGGCCATGACCAGGGGAAGAAGCCGAGGGGATGTCATTCGTGCGTCCTTGCTCTTTCTGCTCATGGCCAGTGCGAAGGTCATCAGTATCGCGGAACCGAGGGGTCGCGTTCACGCGACCAGGCGTCGATGCCGCCGGCCAGGTTGGCCAGCTTCGAATAACCGTTGTGCGCGAGAAACATGGCGACGCGCTGGCTGCGGCCGCCGTGGTGGCAAAGGCAAGCGATCGGCTGGTCGGGATCGAGCTCGGCGAGCCGCGCCGGGATCTCGTTCATCGGGATCGCGACCAGCTCGAAGCCTTGCGGCTGCACGCTGGCGGCGCGCAGCTCCGGCACCTCGCGCACGTCCAGCACCACGCCGTTGCCGCCCTGCGCGGCGATCCAGGCTTCGAGGTCTTGGGGGCGGACCTGGTCGATCATGCTCAGAACTGGAAGCGCGAACGCTGGGGGAAATTCAAGAGGCGCGGCGCCACCGTGTCCCAGGGCTGCGCCGTGGTGTAGTGGGTCTCGCCGGTGCGGGTGATGAAGTTGGCGCGCATCACGGGCTCGTCGCCCACGATGGTGGCCAGGCGGCCGCCGATCTTCAGCTGCTTGAGCAGGGCGTCGGGCACCTCGGCCACCGAGCCGCTGAGCAGGATGGCGTCGAACGGGCCTTCGGCCGCCAGGCCCTGGGCGCCGTCGGCCTGGCGCACCTCGGCGTTGCGCACGCCGGCGCGCTGCAGGTTGTCGCGGGCCATCTTCACCAGCTCGGGCTCGATCTCCAGCGAGATCACGCGCTGGGCGCGGCCGGCCATCAGGGCGGCCATGTAGCCGGAGCCGGCGCCCACCTCCAGCACCTTCTCGTGCGGCTGCAGCTTGAGGTCGTGCACCAGGCGGGCTTCCACCTTGGGCGCCAGCATGATCTGGCCGAGGCGCTGTGCGTCCTCGGGCGTGCCGCGCAGCGGGATCTCCATGTCCACGAAGGCCAGGCCGCGGTGCGCGGGCGGGACGAACTCCTCGCGGCGGAGCACGGACAGCAGGTCCAGGATCTGCGGGTCGAGCACGTCCCAGGGACGGATCTGCTGCTCGATCATGTTGAAGCGGAGTTGTTCGAGGGAGGGCTGCGGGATCATGGTCGGGTCGGGGAGGAGGCGGGCTCGGAAAAATCGGGTCAAACCCCGAGATTCTAGGAGCCGGCCTGGGGGCGGACGCACAGGCCCATGAGCAGGGTCTCGCACTGCGACTGCACGTAGCGTTCCGGATCGAGCGGATAGTCCTGCGGCGCGCAGGCGCCCAGCGAGTGCTTCATCATCATCAGGAAGATCATGGGCGCGACCAGCGAGAACACCGCGTAGTCCAGGTCGAGCGGGCGGAACTCGCCGCTGTCCATGCCCCGCTGCAGGATGCGCCGGATCAGCAGCGTGCCGGGCCGGATCACCTCCTGCTGGTAGAAGGCCGCCAGCTCGGGGAAGTTGCGGGCCTCGCTGATCATCAGCTTGGTGATGCCGGAGGCGCGGGTGGCGCCGATCCGCTCCCACCACACCTTCAGGCAGTAGCGCACCATGTCGGCGGCCGTGCCCTCGAACGCCTCGAACTCGTCGTTCCACTCGGCGAAGCGGCCGGAGATGTTCTCGCGCACCACGGCCTTGAACAGCTCCTCCTTGCTCGGGAAGTAGAGGAACAGCGTGCCCTTGGAAACGCCGGCGCGCGCCGCGACTTCCTCGGCCCGGGTGGCCGCGAAGCCCTTCTCGACGAAGAGGTCCAGCGCCGCGTCCAGGAGCTCGCCGGGGCGGGCTTCCTTGCGCCGCTCGCGCTTGCCGCTGGGCGCTTCTTCCGCCACCGCCGCTTGCCGTTTACCGATGAGTTTGTCCAGGGCCATGAGTTACTGACTGACTGGTTAGTAATATAGCTGCCGGCCGGAGGAAGCGTCAAGCCGACCGCTCATGGCCTGGCGACCCAGAGGCCCAAGGCCTCGCGCAGCACGTGCCGCGACAGGCCCAGGCCTTCGCCGGAGGGCAGCCATTCGATCAAGGGGCGGTTCCTGGGCACCGGGAACCCCGTGGGTGCCGGCACCACCTCGAACCCGGCGCGCCCGAACTCCAGCACCGACCGCGGCATGTGCCAGGCGTCGGTGACCAGCGCGATGCGGTTCACGCCGTCGGCCGCCAGCAACTTGCGCAGCTCGCGGGCGTTCTCGATCGTGTCGCGCGAGCGCGAATCGCTCCAGCGCAGGCGCACGCCGAACTCCTGCAGCGTGCGCTCGGCGGTCTGCGCCTCGGGCGGGTTCTCGGTGCCGCTGGACGACCACCCGACGCCGCCGCCGAAAGCCAGCGGCTTGCCGCTGCGCCGCGCCAGCGTCGCGCCGTAGCGCAGCCGCCGTAGCGTGAAGGTGGAGGGCTGCGCCACGCCGTATTCCGGCGCCTGCGCCTCGACGCCGCCGCCAAGCACCACGATGGCCTGCACGCGCGCCAGTTGGTCGGGCCGCACCGGTTCCATCGGCGGCAGCAGCGACTGCGCCAGCCACACGGCCACCGCATGGCAGCTGAGGAACCACAGGCCCACGACGGCCAGCGTCGCCACCGCGAGTCCGGTGCGCAGCCGGCGCCGCGCTACCAGTAGCAGGCCGAGCAGGGCGAGCAGCAAGGGCCCCGCCGGCGGCATCACCAGCGCGGCGAGGATCGGCTTGAGTTCACCCGGCAGCATGGCCGCGATGCTACTGCCCCGTTGGCATGCCACTCCCTACCGTGCGCGGCGCGCTAAAGTCGCGGGCTCTATGTGGAGCCTGCAATGAGCGATCTGCAAACCATCGTGCTGGGCGGCGGCTGCTTCTGGTGCACCGAGGCGGTCTACGTCAAGGTCAAGGGCGTGGCCGACGTCGAGTCGGGCTACAGCAACGGCAGCGCGCAGCGGCCGAGCTACGAGCAGGTGTGCACCGGCACCACCGGCCACAACGAGGTGGTGAAGCTCACCTACGACCCGGCGCAGATCACCCTGCGGCAGATCCTGGAGATCTTCTTCGTCATCCACGACCCGACCCAGCTCAACCGCCAGGGCAACGACGTGGGCGACCAGTACCGCAGCGGCATCTACTTCACCACCGACGAACAGAAGCAGGTGGCCGACGACATGATCCGCGAGATGAGCCAGGACAAGCTGTTCGGCAAGCCCATCGTCACCGAGGTGAAGCCGCTGTCCAACTACTGGCCGGCCGAGGAGTACCACCAGGACTTCTTCGAGAAGAACCCCCACCAGGGCTACTGCGTGGCGGTGGCGGGGCCCAAGGTCGCCAAGTTCCGCAAGACCTTCGCCGAGCTGGCCAAGGCCTGACGAGGACGGGGCCGCGCGCGTGATCCGCAATCGATCGCTGCTGCTGTGGTGGCTGGCGCTGGCCTTGCTGGTCGCGCCGGCGCTCGGCCACATGCACCGCATCGTGCACGGCCCGCAGACGCAAACGCCCCACGCGCAAGTCCAGGCGCCGCACGCCCAGGCGCAGGCCCGCGGCGTCGCCGACCTGTTCGCGGTGCACGGCGACGATTCCAGCTGCCGCCTGTTCGACCAGCTCACCCATTCGGACGCGCTGCCCGCCATGCCGGTGCTGGCGCTCCCGCTGCTGCTGGTCCCCTTCCTGTTCCGCCGCCTCGAGCGCGACGTCGTCGCCCGCGAGGCGGCGCTGTTCGACGCGCGCGGCCCGCCCGCCCTCCGCTGATCCACGTCCCCCGAGCGACCGCCGGCTTCGAAGCCGGCGCGCCGCTTCGTTCCGGTCCGATCACGGAGATCCGTTCATGAAGATTCCTTTCCGCCGCGGCGCCTGTGCCGCGGCCTGCCTGCTCGCAGGCGCGGGCGCGTCCGCCCAGGAGCGCGCCCTGGCGCCCGTCACCGTCACCGCCAATCCGCTGGGCGCGACCCAGGGCGCGGCGCCCGTGTCCAGCCTGTCGGGCAACGAGCTGCTCTTGCGCCGGCAGGGCACGCTGGGCGAAACGCTCGGCGGCATGCCCGGCGTGTCCAGCACCTGGTTCGGTCCGGCCGCCAGCCGGCCCATCGTGCGCGGCCTCGACGGCGACCGCATCCGCATCCTGGAAAACGGCGGCGCGCTGCGCGACGTGTCGGGCCTGAGCTTCGACCACGCGGTGTCGCTGGACCCGATCGCGGTCGACCGCATCGAGGTGCTGCGCGGCCCCGGCGCGCTGCTGTACGGCGGCAACGCCGTCGGCGGCGTGGTCAACCTGATCGACGGCCGCATCCCGACCGCGCCGCTGCAGGGCGTCACCGGCCGCGCCGATGTCGGCCACGCGAGCGGCAACCGCGAGCGCAACGGCGCGGTGCTGGTCGAAGGCGGCACCGACCGGCTCGGCCTGCACGTGGACGCGTCCGGCCGCCGCTTCGGCGATACGCGCGTGCCCGCCGGACTGCCGTGCACGCAGGGCGAGGCGACCGTCCTCGCGCGGCGCCTGTGCAACTCGGACGGGCACACGGGCGGCGGCGCCGTGGGCGGCTCGCTGTTCTTCGACCGCGGCTATGTCGGCGCTTCGGTGAGCGACTTCGGCACCGGGTACGGCTCGGTCGCGGAGGACGAGGTGCGGCTGGACCAGCGCTCGCGCCGCGTCGCCTTGCAGGGCGAGCTGCGCGGCCTGCGCGGGCCGCTGCAGTCCGTCAAGGCCCAGGCGTCGCACACCGACTACCGCCACACCGAATCCGAAGCCGGCGTGCCGGGCACGGTGTTCCGCACCAGGGGCAGCGACCTGCGGCTGGAAGCCCGCCATGCGCGCATCGGGCCGCTGGAAGGCGTGGTCGGTTTCCAGTGGGACGACGCCGGCCTGTCGGCCGAGGGCGCAGAAGCCTTCCTGCCTTCGTCGGACACGCGCCAGCGCGCGCTGTTCGTCTACGAGGAACTGCCGACCGGCTGGGGCAAGCTCAGCTTCGGCGCGCGCACCGAACGCGTGGACGTGGAATCCGAAGCGGCGCGCCGCCGGTTCCGGCCCGCCAGCGCTTCGCTCGGCGCGGTGTGGAACCTCACCCGCACCTGGCAGCTGACCGGCAACCTGAGCCGCACCCAGCGCGCGCCCAAGGACTACGAGCTGTTCGCCGACGGCCCGCACGTCGCGACCGGCGCCTTCGAGGTCGGCAACCCGGCGCTGGGCCTGGAGCGCTCGACCAGCCTGGACGCCGGGCTGCAGTGGAACGATGGCCCCCACCGGGCCAAGGTCGGCGTGTTCCAGAACCGCTTCAGCGACTACATCGCGCTGCTGTCGACGGGGCAGCTTCGCGGTGACGGCGACGAGCTGCTGCCCGAGTTCGCCTACAGCCCCGTGGCTGCACGCCTGCGTGGCCTGGAGGCGGAAGGATCGGCGCGGCTGCTCGCGGGGGCGCACACGCTCGACCTGGAACTGCGCGGCGACCTCGTGCGCGCCGACAACCTCACGCTGGGCCAGCCGCTGCCGCGCATCGCGCCGGTGCGGGTCGGCGCCACGCTCGCGTGGGCGTCGGGCGACTGGGGCGCGCGGCTGGGCTTCGACCACTGGGCGCGGCAATCGCGCGTGCCCGAGGGCGACTCGCCGGTGGCCGGCTACACGCTGTGGAACTCGTCGGTGACGTACAAGGCGCGGGCAGGGCAGGCCGAACTGCTCTGGTACGCCAAGGTGGACAACATCGCGGACCGCCTGGCCTTCAGCCCGACGTCGATCCTCACGCAGTCGGCGCCGGGGCGCGTGCCTCTGCCGGGGCGCAGCCTGCGCGTCGGTCTGCGGGCCGATTTCTAGCAGGGTGCATGGCATGATCCCCCATGCCCCCGCAGCGTCCGGATGAGCCGGAAAACAACGGCCACCATAGGCTCGAGACCCTCGCCGCCAACACCTCCACCGTCGTCTGGTTCACCGCCCCCGACGGCACCGCGGTCGACCTGAACCCGTCCTGGGCCGCGTTCACCGGCCAGGACTTCGAGGCCTATTCCGGCTGGGGCTGGACCGACGCGGTGCATCCGGCCGACCGGCTCGCCATGGTCCAGGCCTGGCAGGCCGCCACCGCGGCGCGCCGCACGTTCGAGCAGGTCTATCGCCTGCGCCGCCGTGACGGCGAGTACCGCTTCATGCAGGCCCACGGCACGCCCGTGATCGAGGGCGGCGCGGTGCGCGAATGGGTCGGCGTGTGCATCGACGTCACCGCCAGCCGGCAGGCGCAGACGGCGCTGCGGGAGAGCGAGCTGCGCTTCCGTTTCCTGGACCAGCTGGGCCAGGCCACGCGCACGCTGACCGAAGCCAGCGAGGTGATGAGCGTGACCGCTCGGCTGCTGGGCGAGTCCCTGGGCGCGACGCGCTGCGCGTACGCCGACGTCGAGGCCGACGGCGACCGCTTCACCATCCGCAACGACTGGAGCATGCCGGGCGTGCCCAGCAGCGCGGGCGTCTATTCGCTGGAGCTGTTCGGGCCGCAGGCCACGTACAACCTGGGGCGCGGGCAGCACCTGGTGGTGCGCGACGTCGATGCCGAGCTGGGCGACGAAGGCGGCGGCCGCATGTTCAACGCCATCGGCATCAAGGCGATCGTGTGCGCCGGCCTCGTGAAGGAGGGCCGCCTGGTCGCGATGATGGCGGTGCACCAGGCCACGCCGCGCGACTGGACCGAGCAGGAGATCGCGCTGATCGGCGAGGTGGTCGAGCGTTGCTGGGCCCACATCGAGCGCGTGCGCGACGCCGCCGTGCTGCGCGACCAGGACCGGCGCAAGGACGAGTTCCTGGCCACCCTGGCGCACGAGCTGCGCAACCCGCTGGCGCCGATCAAGTACGCCATCGCGATGCTGCGCCGGCTGGACGATCCGCAGCGGCAGGCGCGCGCCAGGGACGTGATCGACCGGCAGGTCTCGCAGATGGCTCGGCTGATCGACGACCTGCTGGACCTCTCGCGCATCAATCGCGGGCTGATCCGGCTGCAGCACCGGCCGCAGCCGCTGGCGGACCTGCTGGCCGAAGCGGTGGAGGCCGCTCGGCCCGCGATCGAGGAGGCCGGCCACTCGCTCTCGGTTCAGTTGCCGCCTTCGGACGTCTACGTGGACGTGGACGGCACGCGGCTGGTGCAGGTGTTCGGCAACCTGCTGGGCAACGCCACCAAGTACACGCCGGAAGGCGGGCGCATCACGCTGGCGGCGCAGGTCGAGGGCGACCAGGTGCGGATCGACGTCACCGACACCGGCGTGGGCATCCCGCCCGCCGACCAGGCGCGCGTGTTCCAGATGTTCACGCAGCTGGAGCACACCGCCGGCCGCGCCCGCGGTGGCCTGGGCATCGGCCTCTCGCTCGTGCGCACGCTGGTGGAGCTGCACGGCGGGCAGGTCACGGTGGCCAGCCAGGGCCTGGGACAGGGAACCACCTTCAGCGTGCGGCTGCCGTGGCGGGCGGAGGTGCCGGCCGTGGCGGCTGCCGCGCCCGAGTCCGGCGAGCGCGCGCCCGCGCCCTTGCGCGTGGCGGTGGTGGAGGACAACGACGACGGCCGCGCCACCCTGGTCGACCTGCTCGAGCTGCAGGGCCACGACGTGCGCGCGGCGGCCGACGGCGGCAGCGGCCTGGACCTGGTGCGCCGGTTCCGTCCCGACGCGGTCCTGCTGGACCTGGGCCTGCCGGTGCTCGACGGGCTCGAGGTCTGCCGCCGCCTGCGCGCCGATCCCGCGCTGCGGTCCACGCGGCTGGTGGCGCTCACGGGCCGCGGCACCGAGCACGACCGCGTGCAGACCGAGCAGGCCGGCTTCGACGAGCACCTCACCAAGCCGGTCGAGCCCGAGACCCTGCGCAGGACGCTGGCGCGCGTCGCCGGGCGCTGAAGCAATCTTGGCGTGGGTTGAAGCTGCTCACGCTTGAGTCCCCTCCGTCGTCATTCCCGCGAAGGCGGGAATCCAGAGCTTCCTAGCGGTTCGTCTGAAGGCGGGCGGACTGGATCCCCGCCTGCGCGGGGATGACGCTCCAATCCGGCGCGTCCTGGCGTTGAAGCCGGCGCACGGGTGGAGCGGGTCAGGCGGACGTTGCGTGCCCTGGCTTGGCCAATTCGCGCAAAGCGACTCGCCGCTTCTCCATGATCTCTGCCGCGGCTTTCAGCTGCGCTTCGATCTCCGAATCTCTCGCCGTCAGGAACAGCCCTCCGGGCAACTCAAGGAGGAAGACCTGATCGCCCTCTTGGAGCTTGAGGCGAGCTAGCAGGTCCTCCGGAAGGCAAACACCCAAGTCCTCTCCGATATGCATGAGTTGAAGGGCGTACATGGCAGCGGCCGAAGCTAAGGGCCGACTGTTGTAGAGGACGCGAACTTCCAAGTGGCAGGAGGCGAGTCATCGCGGCTGGATGCCGCCGTAAGCTTCAGTCGCGCTCCAACAACTCCCGCACCCCTTCCGCGAACAGCGGCAGCACATCGATCGCGTTCGACTCGTCCGGCACCGTGTTGCAGCTGAGCACCCGCGCCGCGCCTGCCTCGCGCAGCAGGGGCTTGGCTTCCGGCGCGAACAGGGCGTGGACCGCGATGCAGACCGGCGCGACGCCGAAAACTTCGCGCACGTGGCGCGCCGCTTCCGCCAGGGTGTGGCCGCTCGACGCGATGTCGTCCACCAGCACCGGCGTGCGGCCGGCCGCCCCGTCGGCGTCGGGCGAGGTGACGTCCACGTGCCGGTCGCCGTGGCGCGTCTTGGTGAGCACCTGCCAGGGGCAGCCGGCGCGCTCGGCGACGTCGCGCGCCCACTGCTCGCTCTCGGCGTCGGGGCCGACCACGATCGGCCGCTCGACATTCCGCCTCAGCCATTGCGCGATGGCCGGCGCGCTGCGCACCACGCGCGAAGGGATCGAATAGACCTGGTCGAGCGAGTGGTAGCGGTGCAGGTGCGGGTCGACCGTCACCACGCCGTCGAAGGCCTGCGAGACGAAGCGGCCGAAGCTGCGCGAGGTGACGGCCTCGCCGGAGCGGAACCGCGCGTCCTGGCGCATGTAGGGCAGGTAGGGCGCGGCCAGCACGATGCGGCGCGCGCCCAGCTCGCGCAGCGTGTCGGCCACGTAGAGCAGGCCCAGCGCTTGCGCATCGGGGTCGCGCAGGGCGGCGAGCACGACGGCGTCGTCACCGTCGACTTCGCAGGCGATGCGCCAGTAGGACTCGCCATCGGGAAAACGCCGGAACTCGGGAGGCGCGGTCGTGGCGCCCAGCAGCGGCGCCAGCGGCGCGGCCAGGCTTTCCGCGCCCGGCAGGGGCAGCAGCAGCATGCGCGCGATTGTGCTCCGCCGCAGCTTGTTCAGGTGACGCGCACCACGGCCATCATCCCGCCGTCCTGGTGCTCCAGGATGTGGCAGTGGAGCATCCAGTCGCCCGGGTTGTCGGCGACGAACGCGACTTCGACGCGCTCATCCGGTGCCATCAGCACCGTGTCCTGCCATTCCCGATGTCGGGTTGGCCGGCCATTGCGCGAAATCACGCGGAAGGCGTGACCGTGCAGGTGCATCGGGTGGTGCCAGCGCGTGTCGTTGGCGAAGGCCAGGCGCACCGACTGCCCGCGACGAAGCGTGAGCACCGGCTCATGCACGTGCGAATCGGCCACCACGCCGTTGACGGCCCAGGCCTTGCCGGCGCGCAGCAGCGACATGAACTCGACCGTGCGGCCGTCCAGCTGGGCGCGGTGCAGGCCGCCCATCATCCCGCCCTCGAAGCGCAGCTCGTGCAGCTGCGCGGCCGCCAGATCGGGCTCGGGCAGCGGATTGGCCGCGAGCGTTCGAGCTCCAGCCGGCGGAGACTCGCGAAGCACCGCGTCTTCGTACACCAGCCGCAGCAGGTCGTAGGCCGCGCGCGGATAGAACACGTCGCCGACCGCGTGGCTCTCGCCGGGTCGGCCGACCGCATCGATGAGCAGGTCGGTGCGCATGCCCGGCGCGAGCACGACCGTGCCGCGCTCCGGCGCATGCGGCGCGACGGGCTGGCCGTCGATGGCGATCACCTGCGGCTGGTGGCCGTCGAACTGCAGGCCGAAGATGCGCGCGTTGGCCGCATTGACCAGCCGCAGCCGGATGCGCTCGCCGCGCCGCACGCGCAGGTCCTGCGGCGCGCGGCCGTTCACCGTGACGAGGTTGCCGATGCGGCCCGCGTGCGCGACGTCGTGCGGCGCGGCGAAGCCTTCGGCCAGGCGGCCTTCGCGCGTCAGGCGCCAGTCGTCCAGCACCCAGGTGAGTTCGCGGTCCACCTCCGGCGGTCGGCGCTCCTCGACGACCAGCGCGCCGTACAGGCCGCGCTCCACCTGCTCGCTGCTGCGCAGGTGCGAGTGGTACCAGTAGGTGCCGGCATCGGGCAGGTCGAACTCGTAGGTGAAGCGTCCGCCCGGCGGCACCGGCGGTTGCGTGAGATGCGGCACGCCGTCCATCGCGTTCGGCACGCGCAGGCCGTGCCAGTGCACGGTGGTCTCGGCCGGCAACCGGTTGTGGAAGTTGACGCGCAGGCGGCTGCCTTGCGTTGCGCGGATCGTGGGACCGGGAACGCCGCCGCCGTAGGACCACACGTCCATCGCCGGATGCGAATCACCGCGCAGGAAAGCGGTGGACGGCGACGCGACCAGATCGACGACCGTGAGCCCCGCGGAAGACGCGGACGGCGCACTGCTCGCACAGCCGGCGGCGCCCACCGGCAGCGCGAGCGCCAGGCACTCGCGGCGCGTGATCATGCCGACTTGCGGTTGCCCTCGTAGCGCTGGTACACGCGCGCGCCGCCACCGCGTGCCAGCAGCAGCACGTCGTAGGGATCGCGACGGCCGCCGTACACCTCGCCGTCCATGCCCGGCGAGCCCACCGGCATGCCTGGCACGGCCAGGCCGATGGCCGCGGGCTTCTCCTTGAGCAGGCGATGGATCTCGCGCGCGGGCACATGGCCTTCGAGCGCGTAGCCGGCCACCACGCCGGTGTGGCAGGAGCCGTACCTGGGGGCTATGCCGAGTTGGCTGCGCACCGCGTTGTTGCCGTCCTCGTGGACCTTGACGGTGAAGCCGTTGGATTCGAGGTGCGACACCCAGTCCTTGCAGCAGCCGCACTCGGGGTCCTTCCAGACCTCGACCGGGATGCCTGGCTTCTTCGCCTGGGCGTGCACGCCGCAAGCGGCGAGGGCGGCGGCCCCGAGCACGAGGGCACGGCGCGAGAGTTTCGTTGTGTTCATCGTGGCGACTCCGTGGATCGATTCAAGGCGCCAGCCGCTCGCGCAGCCAGCCCGCGCCTTCGCGCGAATAGCGCAGCCGGTCGTGCAGCCGGCTCTTGCGCCCCTGCCAGAACTGCCACTGCTCGGGCACCAGGCGATAGCCGCCCCAGTGCGGCGGGCGCGGCGGCTTGAGCAGGAACTGCGCGCCGTACTTCGCCGCGTTGGTGACCAGCACGGTGCGGCTGGCGATCACCTCGCTCTGCGGACTGGCCCAGGCGCCGATGCGCGAATCCAGCGGGCGCGAGTGGAAGTAGGCGTCGCTCTCGGCGTCGCTGGTCTTCTCCACCCGGCCTTCGATGCGCACCACGCGCTCGAGTTCCACCCAATGGAACTGCAGCGCGGCGAACGGGTTGCCGGCCAGTTCGCGGCCCTTGCGGCTCTCGTAGTTGGTGTACCAGACGATGCCGCGCTCGTCGTAGCCCTTGATCAGCACCACGCGCGTGCTGGGACGCAGGTCGCTGCCCACGGTGGCGAGCGTCATCGCGTTGGGCTCGGGGACCTGCGCGCTGATCGCCTCGGTCAGCCACTGGTCGAACTGGCGCAGCGGATCGGCATGGCTGGCGTCCTCGCCCAGCTCGGCGCGCTCGTAGCTCTTGCGCAGGTCGGCGATGCGGTCGGAGGTGCTGCTCATGGGCACTATTCTGGCGCAGGAGCCCCTGTGCGCTACCGGGCTAAGAACCAGCTAAGACGGCTGTCGCGGCGCGGGAGTAAAAAGCGGCCCGCGGTACACCTCGACCCATCTCCCAGGAGGAACTCCCCATGGCCACCCTCAACGTCAACGGCAAGGACCTCGCGGTCGACGCCGACCCTTCCACGCCCATCCTCTGGGCCCTGCGCGACACGCTGGGCATGACCGGCACCAAGTTCGGCTGCGGTGCGGCGATGTGCGGCGCCTGCACCGTCCACATGAACGGCTCGGCCATCCGCTCCTGCGTCACGCCGATCTCCGCGGCGGCCGGCCAGAAGATCACCACCATCGAAGCCATCGGCGCCGACCGCGTCGGCAAGGCCGTGCAGGCCGCCTGGGTCAAGCACGACGTCGCCCAGTGCGGCTACTGCCAGAGCGGCCAGGTGATGAGCGCCACCGCGCTTCTCAAGACCAAGCGCAAGCCGACCGACGCCGACATCGACCAGGCCATGGCCGGCAACATCTGCCGCTGCGGCACCTACGCCCGCGTGCGCGCCGCGATCCACGACGCGGCCGCCAACCTGGCCTGAACAGGAAGGAGCACGCCATGCACTTCGATCCCACCGTCGCCGCCGACCTGCAAAGGGTCATCTCGCGCCGCGCCCGCCCCGAAGAAGAGGGCGCCACCCTGGAGCGCCGCGCCTTCCTGAAGCTGGGCGCCGCGTCCGGCTTCGCCCTGGGCCTGTTCCCGCTGGCCGCCGGCGCGCAGCAGGCCGCGCAGCCGGACGGCCTCAAGGCCTTCCAGCAGCCTTCCGCCTTCGTGCGCATCGATGCCGACGGCACCACCACCATCACCATCAACCGCCTGGAGTTCGGCCAGGGCGTGCAGACCGGCCTGCCCATGGTGCTGGCCGAAGAGCTGGACGCCGACTGGTCCAAGGTGCGCAGCGTGCACGGCGACGCCAACGCGGCCTACGCCGACCCGGCGTTCGGCATGCACCTCACGGGCGGTTCCAACTCGATCAAGAATTCCTTCACGCAGTACCGCGAGCTGGGCGCCCGTACCCGCGCCATGCTCGTGAACGCCGCCGCGCAGCAGTGGAAGGCGGAGCCGGCGGCGCTCAAGACCGAGCGCGGCGTGGTCGTCGGCCCGGGCGGCAAGCGCGCCACCTACGGCGAGTTGGCTGCCGCCGCCATGCAGCAGCCGGTGCCGCAGAAGGTGCAGCTCAAGGACCCGAAGCAGTTCCGCATCATCGGCAAGCCGACCCAGCGCCTGGACGCGCGGGCCAAGTCCAGCGGCCAGCAGTCGTACGGCATCGACATGCGCCTGCCGGGCATGGTCACGGCCGTGGTGGCGCGGCCGCCGGTGTTCGGCGCGAAGCTCAAGTCGGTGGACGACGGCGCCGCCAAGGCGGTGAAGGGCGTGCGCGCCGTGCTGCGCGTGCCGGTGGACCGCGGCGGTGAAGGCGTGGCCGTCATCGCCGACGGCTACTGGCCCGCCAGGCAGGCGCGCGATGCGCTCAAGCTGGAGTGGGACGCGTCGTCGGTGGAGAAGGTCGATTCGGGCAGGCAGCTCGCGCAGTACCGCGAACTGGCGAGCCAACCGGGCAAGCTGCACTTCAAGGAGGAGGTCGCGGCCAAGCTCGCGTCCGCGCCGAACAAGCTGCGCGCCGAGTTCGTGTTCCCGTACCTCGTCCATGCGCCCATGGAGCCGCTCAACTGCACCGTGGCGTTCGACGGCGGCAAGGCCGAGCTGTGGATGGGCACGCAGATGCCGGGCCTGGACGCGGCCGCGGCCGCGCGCACGCTGGGGGTCAAGCCCGAGGCGGTGAAGGTGAACACGCAGATGGCCGGCGGCGGCTTCGGCCGGCGCGCCATCCCCACCAGCGACTACGTGGTCGAGGCCTGCCAGGTCGCCAAGGCCGCGCGCGTCGCGGGCATCAACGCGCCCGTGCGCACGCTGTGGAGCCGCGAGGACGACATCAAGGGCGGCTACTACCGGCCGATGCACCTGCACCGCGCCGAGATCGGCTACGACGCGCAGGGCAACATCCTGGGCTGGGACCACGTCATCGTCGGCCAGTCGATCCTGAAGGGTTCGCCGTTCGAGGACTTCATGGTCAAGGACGGCGTCGACGGCACCATGGTGGAAGGCATGAAGGACCCGTACGCGCTGCCGATGCGGCTGGCCGTCCACCACCCGGAGGTCAACGTGCCGGTGCTGTGGTGGCGCAGCGTGGGCTCGACCCACACGGCGTACGTGATGGAGACGCTGATCGACGAGGTGGCGCGCGCGACGAAGCAGGATCCCGTGGCGTACCGGATGAAGCTGATGGGCGACAAGCATCCGCGCCATGCCGCGGCGCTGAAGCTGGCCGTGGACAAATCCGGCTACGGCAAGCGCCAGCTCGCCGCCGGCCGCCAGTGGGGCGTGGCGATGCACGAGTCGTTCAGCTCGGTGGTCGCGTACGTGGTCGAGGCCTCGGTGGACAGCAAGGGCGTGCCCAAGCTGCATGCGGTCACGGCCGGCGTGCACTGCAACCTGGCGGTCAACCCGCTCAGCGTGGAAGCGCAGGTGCAGGGCGCCGCGCTCATGGGCCTGTCCACCTGCCTGCCGGGCAACGCCATCACGCTCAAGGACGGCGTGGTCGAGCAGTCCAACTTCGGCGACTACCCGGTGGCCCGCATCACCGACATGCCGAAGATCGCGGTGCACATCGTCCCCAGCGCCGATCCGCCCACCGGCATGGGCGAACCGGGTGTCCCGCCGCTCGCCCCGGCCTTCGCCAACGCCATCGCGCGCGCCACCGGCAAGCCGGCCCCGCGCGAGCTGCCGTTCAAGCTGGCCTGATGACGAAGGCGCCCGCTTCCGGACCGGTGGTGCTGGTGCTCGCCTCGGGCAGAGGCGAGCGCTTCCTCGCATCGGGCGGCCAGGGGTCCAAGCTGAAGGCGCTGCTCGCGGGCAGGCCGGTGCTCGACTGGACGCTGGCCGCGGTGCGCGAAAGCGGGCTGCCGTTCCATGTCGAGGATGCGGGGCATCCGGGCATGGGCGATTCGATCGCGGCGGCGGTGAAGGCGACGAGCGATGCGGACGGCTGGCTGGTGCTGCCCGGCGACCTGCCGCTGGTGCGACCCGGCACCTTGCGTGCGGTGGCGAGCGCGATGCGCGAGGACGGCGCGGAGATCGTCGTGCCCGTGCATCGGGGGCAGCGCGGGCATCCGGTGGGGTTCACGAAGGGATGCGGGTTCGCGCTGATGGCGCTGTCGGGGCCGATGGGGGCGGCGTCGATCGTGCGGGCGCGGAGCGTGCGGGAGTTGGTGGTCGAGGACGAGGGCGTGTCCGTGGATGTCGACACGCTCGAGGCGCTCGCGGCCGCTGAAGCGTTATTGATCGGGCGCGGTGTAGGCTCGCCCCCATGATCCTCGAGGTTGCCCCGCTCCAAGTTCGCGCCGGCCAGTCGGCCGCATTCGAAGCTGCGTTCCTCGAGGCCCAGCGCATCATCTCGGCGATGCCGGGTTATCTCTCGCACGAGCTCCAGCGCTGCATCGAGCGGCCGGGTGAGTACGTGCTGCTCGTGCGCTGGGAGACGCTGGAAGCGCACGAGGTCGGTTTCCGGAAGTCGGCGCAGTACCAGGAGTGGAAGCGGCTGCTGCACCATTTCTATGAGCCGTTTCCGGTGGTGTCGCATTACGAGGCGGTTCCAGGCACGCCTGGCGGCTGATCGGTCAGCCCTGGCTCACACTCGACGCTCGGTGGCCTTCCCGATCTCATTCGTCCCCTGCGCCGCCCCACTCCCCGGCACCATCTCCCCGCCTCGATCCGAAATCTTCTCGAACGCCTGCGCCACGCGCTCCGGCGCATCGGCATCCGTGCCGACGTGCACGCCCTGCGTCAGCGTGATGTGCGCGCGCTCGAAAGTGCCGGCGCCGGCGCAGAGCACCGCCTTGGTCGGCGCCTCTTCGCTCGCCAGGTAGAGCAGCCCCGGCGTGACCGCCTCGGGGCGCAGCTGCTCCAGGACTTCGGCCGGCATCAACCCCTCCGTCATCTGCGTGTGCGCCGTGGGCGCAAGGCAGTTGACGCGGATGCCGTGCTTCTCGCCTTCGAGCGCGAGCGTGTTCATCAGGCCCACCAGCGCCATCTTGGCGGCGCCGTAGTTGGACTGGCCGAAGTTGCCGTACAGCCCCGACGACGAGGTCGTCATCACGATGCGGCCGTAGCGCTGCTCGCGCATGATGTCCCAGACGGCTTTCGTGCAATGCACCGCGCCCATCAGGTGCACGTCCATCACCAGCCGGAAATCCGCGATGTCCATCTTGGCGAAGGTCTTGTCCCGCAGGATGCCGGCGTTGTTGACCAGGATGTCCACCCGGCCCCAGGCGTCCATCGCGTCCTTCACCATGGCCTGTACCGCGTCGGGGTCGGTGACCGAGGCGGCGCTGGGAAGGGCCTGGCCACCGGCCGCGCGAATCTCGGCGACGACCTTGTCGGCGGACGCGAGGTCGTTGACGACCACCTTGGCGCCGCGGGCCGCGAGGGCGAGCGCATGCGAGCGGCCGAGGCCGCCGCCGGCGCCGGTGACGATGGCGACGCGGCCTTGGAATTGGATGGGCATGGGGGCTGTTCCTCCGGGGTAGATGCGGCAGAGCTTGATTCTCGCCGCCCCGGCAGCCCTCAGGGGCCCGAAACCTGCGCCTCCGCGACGATCCACTCCTCGAACGCCCGCACGCGCGCCGGCGGCTCGGCGTCCGGACGCCGGGCCAGCCAGTAGGCGCCCGGCGTCTCCACGTGCAAGCCAAATGGATCGACCAGCCGGCCGGCGGCCAGGTCCTCGCGCACGAACGGCAGCAGCGCGACGATCACGCCCAACTGCTCCGCCGCGGCCTGGTAGGCGAGGGCGGCGTTCTCGAACTTCAGGCCGCCGTTGCCGTCGACGCCTTTCGCGCCCGCCGCCTTCAGCCAGGTGGGCCAGTCGTTCGGACGGTTCATGGAGCAGAGCAGGACGTGCTTCGAGAGGTCCGACGGCTTGCGCAGCGGCGGCCCCTTGCGCAGCAGTTCCGGCGAGCACACCGGCAGCAGCGTCTCGCCGAACAGCCGCGTGTACCCGCCGCCCTGCGGCGGCGTGGGCTCGGAGTGGATGCTGACGTCCACGTCCTCGCGGTCGAAGTCGGCGCGCTGGTGGCTGGTGGTGATCTGCACGTCGACGTCGGGATGCTTCGCGTGGAAGCGGGCCAGGCGCGGCATGAACCAGCGGATGGCGAAAGTGGGCGGCACCTTGATGCGCAGGCGCTTCTCGTCCGGGCTTCGCTGGATCTGCCGGGTGCCGTGCTCGATCTGCTCCAGCCCCGCGCGGACCGCCGCGTAGTAGGCCTGCCCCTGCGGCGTGAGCTGGATGCCGTGGCGAGCGCGGTCGAAGAGGCGCACCTTCAGCCAGTCTTCCAGCGTCGCCACGTGGCGGCTGACCGCGCCCTGCGTGACGAAGAGCTCCTGCGCGGCGCGCGTGAAGTTGCCCGCTCGCGCCGCGGCCTCGAAGGCGCGGACGGCGTTGAGAGGGGGCAGGCGTCGGCTCATGGGGAGCGGGCAGGCATGAGGTTTCTTCATGCCACCCATGCCTTAATTGTCGTTGCCCGGCCCGGGCACCGTCCATAGCATCCGGACCAGCGGCGACAGACCGCATGGAGACGACGATGCTGAAAAAACTGCATGCCTGCCTCGCGGGGCTCCTGCTCGCCGCGGCCGCCGGTGCCTGGGCCCAAAGCGCCTATCCCCACCAGCCGATCAAGCTCATGGTCCCTTGGCCTCCGGGCGGCGGGGTCGACACCACGGCGCGGATGATCTCCGAGCCGCTGGCGCAACGGCTCGGACAACCCATCGTGATCGACAACCGCGGCGGCGCGGGCGGCAACATCGGGACCGAGGTGGCCGCGCGCATGAAGGCGGACGGCTACAACCTGCTGATGGGCTCCATCAGCCCGAACGCGGTGAACGTGCACCTGCACGGCCGGCTCGGCTTCGACCCGCTGAAGGACTTCACGCCCATCGTCTACGTCTCGTCGGTGCCCAACATCCTGGTGGTGCCCGCGAACTCGCCGTTCAAGACGGTGAAGGACGTGGTGGACTTCGCCAAGGCCAACCCCGGCAAGCTCAACTACGCATCGGGCGGCGTCGGTTCCTCGCAGCACCTGGCCGCCGTGCAATTCATGCAGGTCGCCAAGGTCGACCTGCTGCACGTTCCGTACAAGGGCACGGCGCCGGCCGAGGCCGACGTGGTGGCCGGCCACGTCTCGCTGATGCTGGACACCACCACCTGCCTGCCCTTCATCGCCGGCGGCAAGATGCGCGCGCTGGCGGTCGCGTCGAAGAAGCGCAATCCCGCGCTGCCCAACGTGCCCACCTTCGACGAGGAAGGGCTGCCGGGCATCTACGCGTCGTCCTGGTACGGGCTGATGGCGCCCGCCGGGCTGCCGCGGCCGGTGCTCGACAAGCTCAACGCCGAAGCCAACGCGGTGCTCAAGTCGCCCGACTTCCAGAAGCGCATGGTCGACTTCGGCGCCGAGATCGGCGGCGGCACGCCGGAGGACTTCGGCAACTTCATCGCCTCCGAGATCAAGCGCTACGAGAGCATCGTCAAGGCTTCGGGTGCCCGCATCGAATGACCTCGCCTGAATCGCTGTTCGACAAGGTCTGGTCGCGCCACGTCGTCACCGTCCGCGAGGACGGCCAGTGCCTGCTGTACGTCGACCGCCACCTGGTGCAGGACGGCTCGGCGCCCGCTTTCGAGATGCTGCGCCAGCGCGGCCTGAAGGTGCGCCGGCCCGACCTGGCCTTCGCCACGCCCGACCACTACGTGCCGACGCAGTCGCGCAACCTGGGCGACGTGGCCGACCCGGAGAAGCGGGCCATGGCCGATGCGCTGCATGACGACAGCCGCGCCGCCGGCATCCGCTTCTTCGGCCTGGACGATGCGCGCCAGGGCATCGTGCACGTCGTCGGCCCGGAGCAGGGCCTCACTCTGCCCGGCATGCTGCTGGTGTGCGGCGACAGCCACACGTCGACGCACGGCGCGCTGGGGGCGCTGGCCTTCGGCATCGGCGCTTCGGAAGTGGGGCATGTGCTGGCCACGCAGACGCTGTGGCAGCGCAAGCCGAAGACGCTGCGCATCACCGTGGACGGACGGCTGCGCCCGGGCGTCACGGCCAAGGACCTGATCCTGGCCGTCATCGCGCGCATCGGTGCGGCCGGCGCCACCGGGCACGCCATCGAGTACGCGGGCGAGGCGATCCGCGCGCTGAGCATGGAAGGCCGCATGACGGTGTGCAACATGAGCATCGAGGCCGGTGCGCGCGCGGGGATGATCGCGCCCGACGAAGTGACGTTCGAATGGCTTCGCGGCCGGCCCTACGCGCCGCAAGGCGCGGCGTGGGACCGCGCCGTCGCCGGCTGGCGGGCCCTGTGCTCCGACGAGGGCGCCGTGTTCGACCGCGAAGTGGCGATCGACGCCGCGGGCATCGAACCGATGGTGACCTGGGGCAACAGCCCGCAGGACGCGGCGCCCGTGTCCGGTCGCGTGCCCGAGGCGGGCAGCGTGGCGCCGGAGCGGCGCGAGGAATGGCAGCGCTCGCTCGACTACATGGGCCTGCGGGCCGGGCAGCCGCTGGCAGGGCTGCCGGTGGACCGCGTGTTCATCGGCTCCTGCACCAACGGGCGCATCGAGGACCTGCGCAGCGCCGCGGGCGTGGTGCGCGGTCGCCGCGTGGCCGAGGGCGTCGAGGCCTGGGTCGTCCCGGGCTCGGGTCTGGTGCGGCGGCAGGCCGAAGCCGAAGGGCTGGACCGCGTGTTCATCGAGGCCGGCTTCCAGTGGCGCCACGCCGGCTGCTCGATGTGCCTGGGCACCAACGGCGACCAGGTGGCGCCGGGGCAGCGCTGCGCATCCACCTCCAATCGCAATTTCCGCGGGCGCCAGGGACCGGGTTCACGCACCCACCTGATGAGCCCCGCGATGGCCGCAGCAGCAGCGGTCAGCGGCCGCATCACCGACGTGCGCGAACTCGCCGGAGCCTGAGCATGGAACCCCTGCGCATCGTGGACGCCGTGGCGGCGCCGATGGAGTCCGCCAACATCGACACCGACCAGGTGATCCCGGCCCGGTTCATCCAGAAGCCGCGCGCCAACGACTTCGGGGCCTGGCTGTTCCTGGACGCACGCCGCGACGCCGAGGGCCGGCAGAGGCCGGAGTTCGTGCTGAACGACCCCGGCTACGCCGGCGCGCGCATCCTGGTCGCCGGCGACAACTTCGGCTGCGGCTCCTCGCGCGAGCACGCGGTGTGGGCGCTGGTGGATGGCGGCTTCCGCGCCGTGATTGCACCGAGCTTCGGCGACATCTTCTTCGGCAACGCATTGAAGAACGGGCTGCTGCCGGTCGTCCTGCCGGCCGAGGCCGTGCGCGCGATCCAGTCGGCGTTGCGGCAACGGCCCGGCGCGCGCATGAAGGTGGACCTGGAGCGGCAGGTGGTCGAGGCGCCGGGCCTGCCGCAGCACGGGTTCCACATCGACGGCTTCGCGCGGCACTGCCTGCTGGAAGGCCTGGACGAGATCGACTACACGATGGGGCTGCTGCCCGCCATCGAGGACCACGAGAAAAGGATGAACGCATGAAAGTCGCAGTGCTCGCCGGCGACGGCATCGGCCCCGAAGTGACCGCCGAGGCGGTGAAGGTGCTCAAGGCCGTGCTGGGCCAGTCGCGCCCGCTGGAACTGGTGGAGGCCCCGATCGGCCAGGCCGGCATCGACAGCGCGGGAGACCCGCTGCCTGGCGCCACGGCCGAAATCGCGGGCCGTGCCGACGCCATCCTGTTCGGCGCGGCGGGCATGCCCGGCGACGAGGAGATCCCTTACGCCATGCGGCCGGGCGCCAGCCTGCTGCGGCTGCGCAAGAAGCTGGGCCTGTTCGCCAATTTCCGCCCCGCGGTGCTGCTGCCCGAGCTGATCGGCGCCTCCACGCTGAAGCCCGAGGTGATCCAGGGCCTGGACGTGCTGATCCTGCGCGAGCTGACCGGCGACGTGTACTTCGGCGAGCCGCGCGGCTTCCGCGGCGAAGGCGCGCAGCGCACCGGCTTCAACACCATGAGCTACAGCGTCGGCGAGGTGGAGCGCATCGCGCACGTCGCGTTCCGCACCGCGCGCACGCGCCGCCGCAGGCTGTGTTCGGTCGACAAGGCCAATGTGCTGGAGGTGAGCCAGCTCTGGCGCGAGGTGGTCACGCGCGTGGGCCGCGACTACCCCGACGTGGAACTCACGCACCAGTTCGTCGACGCGGCGGCCATGCAGCTGGTGCGCGCGCCGCTGCAGTTCGACGTGATGGTCACCGGCAACATCTTCGGCGACATCCTGTCCGACGCGGCGGCGATGCTCACCGGCTCGATCGGCATGCTGCCCTCGGCGTCGATGGGGCAGGGCCGGTTCGGCCTTTACGAGCCGGTGCACGGCACCGCGCCCGACATCGCCGGCCGCAACCTGGCCAACCCGCTCGCGGCCATCCTGTCGGTGGCCCTCATGCTGCGGCTGTCCTTCGGGCTGGAAGCCGAGGCCGCGAAGGTGGAAGCGGCGGTGCGGTCCGTGCTGGCGAAGGGGCTGCGCACCGGGGACATCCACCAGCCGGGGTGCGAGCGCGTCGGCACGCGCCAGATGGGTGACGCGGTGGTGGCGGCGCTGGCCTAGCAGAATGGCGGTCCGCACACATCGGACCGACCATGAAAGCGCAAGAACGAGAAAAGCTCCTGCAAACCCTGAAGGCCCGCTTCGAGGGGAACATGCCCCGGCACAAGGGGATCGCATGGACCAAGGTGCAGGCCAGGCTCGAAGCCAGCCCTGCGGCCCTGAAATCGCTCCACGCGATGGAGAGTTCGGGCGGCGAACCGGACGTGATCGGCGGCGACGAGAAGTCCGGCTTCACCTTCTGCGACTGCTCCGCCGAGAGCCCGTCCGGGCGCAGGAGCCTCTGCTACGACCGCGAAGCGCTCGACTCCCGCAAGGAGAACAAGCCTCAAGGCAGCGCTCTCGAAGCGGCGGCCGAGATGGGCATCGAACTGCTGACGGAAGAGCAGTACCGCGAGCTGCAGCAACTCGGCGAGTTCGACGCCAAGACCTCCAGCTGGATCAAGACGCCGGCCGACGTCAGGGCGCTGGGTGGCTCGCTCTTCTGCGACCGGCGCTATGGCAAGGTGTTCGTCTATCACAACGGCGCGCAGTCGTACTACGCCGCGCGCGGCTTCCGCGGACTGGTTCGCGTGTGAAGACCCAGTACTTCACCGCCACGAGCCTCGACGGCTTCATCGCCACCGAGGAGGACTCGCTGGACTGGCTGTTCCCGCTCGGCAACGTCAACGACACGAGCTATCCCGGGTTCATCGCCGAAGTCGGTGCGCTGGCGATGGGCGCCTCCACCTACGAATGGATGCTTCGCCATGCGACCCAGGTCGCGGAAGAGACCGGCTCCGCGTGGCCGTACGCGCAGCCCACCTGGGTGTTCACGCACCGGCGCCTGCCGCAGGTGGCCCGCGCGGATCTCCGCTTCGTCCAGGGCGACGTGCGGCCGGTCCACGCCGCGATGGCGCAGGCCGCGGGCGGAAAGAACCTCTGGATCGTGGGCGGCGGTGAACTGGCGGCGCAGTTCCACGACGCGGG
The DNA here is from genome assembly GCA_023387335.1 of Pseudomonadota bacterium. Taxonomy (GTDB): domain Bacteria; phylum Pseudomonadota; class Gammaproteobacteria; order Burkholderiales; family Burkholderiaceae_C; genus Ramlibacter. The sequence goes on from JAEWIF010000026.1 coordinate 27,857, forward strand.
CCTGCTGGACGAGGCGATCGTCCAGGTCGCATCGGTCACGCTGGGCAAGGGCAAGCCGCTGTTCCCGCGCCGGGTCACGAGCCCGCCGTGGCGGTTGCTCTCGGTGCGCCAGGTCGGCTCCGGATTCGCGGAGCTGCGCTACGAATTGCCCAGGCATTCCAGCTGAACCGCACGACAATGGCGCCCATGGCCAAGTCCAGATCCACCTTCGCCCCCATCGTCATCACCGCGGCCGTCGTGGCGGCGGCGTTCGTGTTCAACCCTTCGCCCGAGCGTCACCGGCTCAAGGTCAAGGAAGCGATGGCGGAGCGCAGCACGATCGCGCGGGTGTTGTCCCTCGGTTCGTTCGCGGCGTTCGCGTCGAACTACCACTCGCTAGGCGTGGCCTCCTACACGAAGGTGGGTGACCGCGTGCTGTCGGTCGGGTTCATGGGGTACGTGCACGTGCCCCAGTAGGGCGGCTCAATGCTGGCGCTTCGCCAGCTTCAGCAGCTTCTCCAGATGCCGGTCATGGATGTTGTGCCGCCGGAGCTCGTCCAGCGTCTTCTCGCAGTACTCCAGCGTCGTGCCGTACCGGCCGCAGGCTTCCGTGAAGATGCGCCGGTACTGGTCCTCCGACAGCACCCCCGTGAAGTTCGGGCTCTTGCGCGGCAGCGTGAAGGCCAGGGCCTTCACGGTTCCGGTCGGCGTGTGGCACGCCAGCCAGCGCGGGTCGTAGACGCCGGTGGGCATTTCGCGGGCCCACAGCTGGGTCAGCACTTCCTGGCCGGCCGCCTTCTGGATGCGGAACACCACGCCCTGGCAGCTGCCGCCGGTGAGCAGGCCGAAGACCAGGCCCGGGCATTCGGGCGTTCCGCGGTTGACGCGGCTCCACATCTTCAGTGCGCGGTGCCAGCCCTGCACGCGGGCCGGGCGGCGCTCGGCGTAGTCGAAGTCGGGCCGCCAGATGAGCGAGCCGTAGCCGAAGATCCAGAAGTCGTCGTGGCCGCCCCATTCGGCCATCGTCTTGTGCAGCATCGGGACAGGATCGCGGACGGGGGCGAGTCCGTGCCAGCTCGGCAGGTTCGCGGGGATCGGGGCCATTCGGCTCATGGTTCGAAACTGTAGCGGCGCTCCTGCGCGCCGGTCCAGCCGCGGCATCGCGTTGTAGGCACCGGCGCGGCGCCGCCGCAACGCCGGTTCGTAACCGGTTCGTCACCGCGGCCGCCGTCGGGCCATTCCTTGCGGGTAGGATGGTCCGTTCCCCCCGATTCCTCCCCGTATCCCCATGCAACTGAACTCCGTGCTGGCCCGGGTCACCGACCGCATCCGCGAACGCAGCGCCGGCACCCGCGCCGACTACCTGCGCCGCGTGGACGAGATGGCGGCGCGCGACCGCGGCAGCGACCGGCTGGGCTGCGCCAACGTGGCCCATGCGTTCGCCGCGCTGCCCCCCAACGACAAGCTCAAGGTGGTGGTGGAGCGCGCGCCCAACCTGGGCATCGTCACCGCCTACAACGACGTGCTGTCCGCGCACGCACCGTACGCCGGCTTCCCGGCGATCCTGAAGGACGAGGCGCACCGCCAGGGCGCCACCGCCCAGGTGGCGGGCGGCGTGCCCGCGATGTGCGACGGCGTGACGCAGGGAACGCCCGCGATGGAGCTGTCGCTGTTCTCGCGCGACGTGATCGCCATGAGCACCGCCGTCTCGCTCAGCCACGACGTGTTCGACGCCGCGCTGCTGCTGGGCATCTGCGACAAGATCGTGCCGGGCCTCCTGATCGGCGCGCTGCATTTCGGCCACCTGCCCACGGTGTTCGTGCCGGGCGGGCCGATGACCAGCGGCCTCTCCAATTCCGAGAAGGCCAAGGTCCGCGAGCTCGCCGCGCAAGGCCAAGTCGGCCGCGAGGCGCTGCTGGAAGCCGAGCAGAAGGCCTACCACTCGCAAGGCACCTGCACCTTCTACGGCACCGCCAACAGCAACCAGATGCTGATGGAGGCGATGGGCCTGCACGTGCCCGGCGCCGCCTTCGTGAACCCGGGCAACGAGCTGCGCGAGGAACTCACGCGCGAGGCGGTCCGCACGGTGCTGGGCATCGTCAAGGCCCGCCGTTTCACGCCCATCGGCCGGCAGGTCGACGAGCGCTGCATCGTCAACGCGATGGCTGCGCTGCTGGCCACCGGCGGCTCGACCAACCACCTGATCCACTGGGTGGCGGTGGCGCGCTCGGCCGGCATCCGCATCGACTGGGACGATTTCTCGGCGCTGTCCTCGGTGGTGCCGCTGCTGGCGCGCGTCTATCCGAACGGCCAAGCCGACGTGAACGCCTTCCAGGAAGCCGGCGGCCCGGGCTACGTGATCCGCGAGCTGCTCGACGCCGGCCTGATGCACGAGGACGTGGTCACCGTGCGCGAAGGCGGCCTGCGCGAGTACACGCGCCTGCCCTCCGCCGCGAAGGAAGGCAAGCTCGCGTGGCAGGACATCGGCGCCTCGCGCGACACCTCGGTGGTGCGCCCGGCGAGCGAGCCCTTCAGCCCCACCGGCGGCCTCAAGCTGCTGACCGGCAACCTGGGCCGCAGCGTCATCAAGGTCTCGGCCGTGCCGCAGGACCGGCACGTGATCGAGGCGCCCGCGCGCATCTTCGATTCGCAGGAGGCGCTGCAGAAGTCGTTCCAGTCTGGCGAGCTGGAGCAGGCCTGCCGCGACAACGGCGGCGGCCTGATCTGCGTGGTGCGCTGGCAGGGCCCGCAGGCCAACGGCATGCCCGAGCTGCACAAGCTCACTCCGCCGCTGGCGGTGCTGCAGGGCAAGGGCTTGTGCGTCGCGCTGGTCACCGACGGCCGCATGAGCGGCGCGTCGGGCAAGGTGCCGGCCGCCATCCACGTGTCGCCCGAGGCGGCCGCGGGCGGTCCGCTGGCGCTGCTGCGCGACGGCGACCGCGTGCGGCTGGACGCGGTCGAAGGCAAGCTGCAGGCGCTGGTGCCGCACGAGGAATGGATGCGGCGCGAACCGGCGCGGCTGGAGCAGGCGCAGCGCGACGCCAACGGCGTGAAGCTGGGACGCGAGCTGTTCGCGTCCATGCGCCGCAATTCGACGGAAGCGGAAGAAGGGGGCTGCACGTGGCTGTGACGACGAGGAACAAGGGCGCGGCGCTGGCGCCGCTGGACGTGATGCGCGACGCGGCGGTGATCCCGGTGATCGTGCTGGACGACGTGGCCCAGGCCGTGCCGCTGGCGCGCGCGCTGGTGGAAGGCGGCATCCGCATGCTGGAAGTGACGCTGCGCACGCCGGCGGCGCTGCGCTGCATCGAGGCGATCGCCGAGCAGGTGCCGGACGCCGTGGCGGGCGCGGGCACGGTGCGGTCGGCGGCGGATGCGCAGGCGGCCGCGAAGGCCGGGGCGCGTTTCGCGGTGAGCCCCGGCTACACCTCGGCCATCGGCAACGCCTGCCGCGAGGCGGGCCTGCCGCTGCTGCCCGGCGTGGCCACCGGCAGCGAGATCCTGCTGGCGCAGCAGGACGGCTGGAACGAGCTGAAGTTCTTTCCGGCGATGCAGGCGGGCGGCGCGCCCATGCTCAAGGCCTTCTTCGGTCCGTTCCACGACGTGCGGTTCTGCCCGACGGGCGGGATCACCGCGGCCAACGCGCGCGAGTTCCTCTCGCTGCCCAACGTGGCCTGTGTCGGCGGTTCGTGGCTCACGCCCAAGGACGCGGTGGAAGCCGGCGACTGGGCGCGCATCACCCAGCTCGCGCGCGAAGCCGCGGCGCTGCGCTGAGAGGCGGAGGGCTCAGCCCGGACGGGCGGCCCGCTTCGCCAGCGTCTCTTCGATCTTCTCCATCAGGGCATCGGGCGACACCGGCTTGACCAGGTGGCCGTCGAAGCCGGCCTCGACCGCGCGCTGCATGTCGGTGGCCTGCCCCCAGCCGGAGAGCGCCAGCAAGGCGATGCCGCGGCCCCATTCGGTCTGGCGCAGCGCGCGGCAGGCGCCGAAGCCGTCCAGGCGCGGCATGCCCAGGTCGAGCACCGCCGCGTCGGGCCGCATCGCCTCGGCGCGTGCCAGGCCTTCGACGCCGTCGTAGGCCGTGCCCACTTCGTAGCCCAGCATCTCCATCACCTCGGCCAGCGTGTCGGCCGCATCGCGGTTGTCGTCGACGATCAGCACGCGGCGACGCGCCGGCGGCGCCGAAGGCTGCGGTTTCGCGGCCGCCGCGGGGGCGGCCGGCTCGGCCTGCGCCAGCGGCAGCCGCACCACGAATTCGCTGCCGTGGCCCAGGCCCTGGCTGCGCGCCTCGACCGCGCCGCCGTGCAGCTGCGCCAGGCGCTGCACCAGCGACAGGCCGATGCCCAGCCCGCCGCCGGCCTGGCCGCCCTGGTAGAACATCTCGAACACCCGCTGCAGCTGGTCGGGCGCGATGCCCACGCCCTGGTCGCGCACGCGCAGCACCGCTTGGCCGTCCTCGCGCGCGACCGACAGCGTGACCGGCCGGCCGTCGTCCGAGTAGCGCGCGGCGTTGGTCAAGAGGTTGAGCAGCACCTGCACCAGGCGCACCTCGTCGCCCACCATCCGCACCGGTTCATCGGGCATCCCGATCCGCAACTCGTGCCGGCCGGCCTGCAGCGCGGCCTGCGCGTTCTCCACCGCCGCATGCACCACGTCGCGCAGGTCCATGGGCGCTAGCCGCAGTTCCAGCTTGCCCAGGCTGATGCGGCTGACGTCCATCAGGTCGTCGATCATCCGGGCCAGGTGCTGGACCTGGCGGCTGATCAGGTCGGTGTGCCGCTGCAGCAGGGCGTCCTGCGGCGCCGCCAGCCGCATCAGCTCGGCGGAGCTCCTGATCGGCGCCAGCGGATTGCGCAGCTCGTGGGCCAGCGTGGCCAGGAATTCGTCCTTGCGGCGGTCGGCCTCCTTGAGCGCGGCCTCCGCGGCCTTGCGGTCGGTGATGTCGCGCTGCGTGCCCCAGGCGCGCACGAGAAGGCCGTCCTCCACCACGCCCGAGAGGCTGTTGGCGAACCACAGCGGCCTTCCCTCGCGGTCGTGCTCCAGCGACTGCACGTCGTCGGCGCGGTAGCCGGACCGCACCAGCGACATCAGGTACTCGCGCACCTGCGGATGCGCGGGGTCCATCACCATGTCGAGCCCGCGGCCGATCACGTCGGCGGGCGAGGCCAGCCCGTACATGCGCGCGAAGACCTCGTTGCATTCGGCGAAGCGGCCGGTGCGAAGCAGCGCATCGACCTGCTCCTCCCGCGGCAGCGCCGTGTCCACCGGCGGCTGGAACTCCATGCGCCAGATGCCTTCGGTGCTGTTGGCCACGAAGGCGCGATAGCGCTCCTCGCTCTCGCGCAGCCGCCGCTCGCGCATGGCCTCGGCGGTGACGTCCTGGAACAGCACGGCGACCTGCCGCTCGCCGGGTTCGCCGATCGGCGTGGCGTACACGTCGAACCAGCGGCCCATGGCCTCGGAGCCGTGGCTGAAGCGCTGCGGTTGGCCGGTGAGCGCCACCTGCCCGTAGGTCTGGACCCAGAAATCCTCCAGGCCCGGCACCAGTTCGCGCGCGGTGCGGCCGAGCGGCTGGACCAGGCCGGTCTGCATCTCGAAGACGGGGTTGGTCTCCACGAAGCGGTAGTCCATGGGCCGGCCGGAGTCGTCCAGCAGGACCTCGACCACGCAGAAGCCCTGGTCGATGGAGTCGAGCAGGCGGCGATAGCGCTCGCTGGAGCGGCGCAGCGCGTTTTCGGCCGCGCGGCGGTCGTGGATGTCCGTGACCGACCCGACGAAGCCGAGGAATTCGCCCGCGGGCCCGAAGCGCGGACGGCCCGAGTCGATCACCCAGCTCCAGCCGCCGTCCGAGCGGCGCAACCGGTGTTCCAGCGCGAAGCCGGCCTGGCGCGCGTTGGCGTCGCGGAACGCCACGCCCGCGTTGCCGCGGTCGTCGGGATGCACCATCTCCAGCCAGCCGAAGCCCAGGCCCGCCGTTTCCGGCTGGCCGGTGAACTGCGTCCAGCCGCGCGAGAGGAAGCTGCACACGCCGTCCGGCTCGGTCACCCACAGCATCGTCGGCGCGGTGTCGGCGAAGTCGCGCAGCCGCTGCTGGGCGGCAATCTGCGGCGTGATGTCCAGCGTGATGCCGTCGAACTGGTAGGCGCGCCCGTCGGCGCCCAGGCTGGCGCGACCCACGGCGTGGATCCACTTGTGCTCGCCGTCCGGGCCGACGGTGCGGAACACCTCGTCGTAGGGCAGGCCGCCTTCGACGGCGCGGTTGACCGCATCGCGCACGCGCTCGCGGTCGTCCGGGTGGATGCGCTCGAAGAACAGCTCGATGGTGGGCCGCGCGTCGGGACCCAGGTGGAAGTGCGACTTGGTGTTGTCGTTCCACACCAGCTCGCCCAGCGGCAGCGGATTGAGCCACACGCCGACCCCGGAGCTGCGAACGGCGGCGTCGACGCGTTCGAGTTCGTCGTGGGGCTGCTGGGCAGTCGGCATCGGCAGATTCTAGGAAGGCGCAGGCGCCGTGGAAGTCAGCGCGCGCGCCGCCAGCCCAACGGATCGAAACCGGTCACGAGGGCGCAGGCCACCAGCACCAGCAGGACGCCGGGCACCATGCCGCCGGTGAACGGCTCGCCCAGGAAGAGCCCGCCCCACGTCACGCCGAAGAGCGGGATCATGAACGCGGAAGAGGTGGCCGCGCTGGCCGGGATCTCGCGCATCAGCCGCATGCTGATCCAGTACATGAAGCCGGAAGTGAACATGCCCAGCACCGCCAGCGCGGCGGCCGCGCGCGGGTCGATGCGCACGTCCGGCGCGGCCGCGGTGGCCGGCAGCAGCAGCACCAGCGCGGCGGCGATGTGCACCGCCGCCGACGCGGGCAGCGCCCGGTGCCTCAGGGTCGCCCGCTTCATCAGCACCGCGCCGAAGCCGTAGCTGGCCGAGGCCGCCACGCAGGCCAGCACGGCCAGCACCACGCGCGTGTCGACTTCGACCGGCCCGAGCCGCACCAGCAGGCCGACGCCCATCAGCCCGGCCGCGCAGCCGGCCAGCTTGCGGACCGTCAGGCGCTCCTCGCCGGACAGCGCGCCGGCGACCACCCCGAACAGCGGGGCCGTCGCGTTGAGCACGGCGGAGTAGCCGGCCGGGATCACCAGCCCCGCCCAGTTGAACAGGACGAACGGGGCCACCACGGTCAGCAGGCCGAGCAGCGTCAGGCTGAGCCAGTGCACTCTTTCGGGCCATTGCTCCTTGAGCACCCGCATCAGCAAGCTAAGCACTCCGGCCGCGAGCGCGCAGCGCACGCAGGCCATGGGCAGCGGCCCGAAGGCGGGCGCGGCGATGCGGATCAACGGGAACGAACCGCCCCAGACGGCGGACAGCAGGACGAGCTGGGCGAAATGACGCGATTGCATGAGGCAGCCCCGGATTGTGACGCCGGCCCCGAGGGGCGGGTGGGCAGCTCGGCCATCGCGCGGCCGTCGTCGCGCAGATGACGCGGCCCATGGCACTTGTCCGACAAAGCCTCAGCCGTTCGGCCCGCGTAATGGAGCGTGGCGCGCAAGGGTGACGCGATCACAGGCAGGGAGGTCCTCATGCAGGTGGTGATCCTGGCGGGCGGGTACGGCACCCGCATCAGCGAAGAAAGCTCCATCCGGCCCAAGCCGATGGTCGAGATCGGCGGGCGGCCGATCCTCTGGCACATCATGAAGATCTACCTGGCCCACGGACTGAACGACTTCGTGATCTGCTGCGGCTACAAGGGCCACGTCATCAAGCAGTTCTTCCGCGACTACGCGCTGGACGGCGCCGACGTGAGGTTCGACATGCGCGAGAACACCACGACGCTGCTGCGCACGGCCACCGAGCCCTGGCGCGTCACGCTGGTGGACACGGGCCTCGAGACCATGACCGGCGGGCGCCTGCGCCGCGCTGCGCGCTACCTCAACGAGGGCCCGTTCTGCTGCACCTACGGCGACGGCGTGGGCGACGTGGACATCACCGCCCTGGTCGCGTTCCACCAGGCCCAGGGCACGATGGCCACGGTGACGGCGGTGCAGCCGCCCGGCCGCTTCGGCGCCTTCACGCTGCACGCCGACAGCGCCCGCGTGCCCAGCTTCAAGGAAAAGCCCGGCGGCGACGGTGCCTGGATCAACGGCGGCTTCTTCGTGCTGAACCGCGAGGTGATCGACCTGATCGAGAGCGACGACACCGTGTGGGAGCGCGGACCGATGGAGCGGCTGGCCGCCGAGGGCGAGCTGGCGGCCTTCCGGCACGAGGGCTTCTGGCAGCCCATGGACACGCTGCGCGACAAGCAGACGCTGGAGGGCCTGTGGTCCTCGGGCAAGGCCCCGTGGAAAGTCTGGTGAGGGAGCATCCATGATCTTCACGCCCACCGAACTGGACGGCGCGGTCGTCATCGACCTGGAGCGCCGCGAGGATGCGCGCGGCTGGTTCGCCCGCACCTACTGCGCCCGCGAATTCGAGGCCCATGGCCTGCCCACCCACATGGTGCAGACCAACATGTCGCTCACCCGGAAGAAGGGCACGCTGCGCGGCATGCACTACCAGCACGCCCCGCACGGCGAGGACAAGCTGGTGCGCTGCGTGGGCGGCGCGATCTGGGACTGCATCGTCGACCTGCGGCCGAAGTCGCCCACCTACTGCCGGTGGATCGGCGTCGAGCTGTCCGAGGCCAACGGCCGGGCGCTGCTGGTGCCCAAGGGCTTCGCCCACGGCTTCGTCACGCTCAGCGACGACGCGGCCGTCACCTACCAGGTGTCGGAGTTCTACACGCCGGCGTCGGAAGGCGGGGCGCGCTGGGACGACCCCGCGTTCGGCATCGAGTGGCCGGTGCCCGTGCTCGACATGTCCGACAAGGACCGCCACTGGCCGGCCCATGTGAAGGAGGCGCAATGATCCTGGTCGACACCGCCCTGCAGAAACGCGCCGCCGAAGGGCGCCCGGTGCGCATCGGCCTGGTGGGCGCGGGCTTCATGGCGCGCGGCGTGGCGCTGCAGATCGCGCTGTCGGTGCCCGGCATGCGCGTGGCGGCCATCGCCAACCGCACGCTGGAGACCGCGCGCCGCGCCTATCGCGAGGCCGGGCTCACGGAGATGCGCACGGTCGAGAGCGTGGCCCAGCTGGAGCAGGCGATCGAAGCGGGCGTGCCCGCCGTCACCGACGACGCGCTGCTGCTGTGCCGCGCGGGCGGCATCGATGCCATCGTGGAAGTGACGGGCACCATCGAGCACGCGGCGCACGTGGCGCTGGAGGCGATCCAGCACGGCAAGCACGTGGTGCTGATGAACGCGGAGGTGGACGGCACGGTCGGCCCCATCCTCAAGACCTACGCCGATCGCGCCGGCGTGGTGATCACCAGCGCCGACGGCGACCAGCCCGGCGTGATGATGAACCTCTACCGCTTCGTGCGAGGCATCGGCGTCAAGCCGGTGCTGTGCGGCAACATCAAGGGCCTGCACGACCCCTATCGCAACCCGACCACGCAGGAGGGCTTCGCGAAGCAGTGGGGGCAGAACCCGGCCATGGTGACCTCGTTCGCCGACGGCACCAAGATCTCGTTCGAGAACGCCATCGTCGCCAACGGAACGGGCATGGGCGTCGGCAAGCGCGGCATGTTCGGCCCGACGGTCGCGGCGGGAACGCCGATACAGCAGGTGGCCGAGCTGTACCCGCTGGAGGCGCTGCTGGACGGCCCCGGCATCGTCGACTACGTCGTGGGCGCCATGCCCGGCCCCGGCGTGTACGTGCTGGGCACGCACGACCATCCGCAGCAGAAGCACTACCTCAACCTCTACAAGCTGGGCGCGGGGCCGCTGTACTGCTTCTACACGCCCTACCACCTGTGCCATTTCGAGGTGCCCAACACGGTGGCGCGCGCGGTGCTGTTCCGCGATGCCGCGCTGGCGCCGCTGGGCGCGCCCCTCGTCGAGGTGGTCGCCACGGCCAAGAAGGACCTGCGCGCCGGCGAGACCATCGACGGCCTCGGAGGCTACATGACGTACGGGCTGGCCGAGAACTCGGCCACGGCGCGCGCCGAGGACCTGCTGCCCATCGGCCTGGCCGAGGGCTGCCGCCTCAAGCGCGACCGGCCCAAGGACGCCGTGCTCACCTTCGCCGACGTCGAACTGCCGCCCGGCCGCCTGTGCGACCGCCTCTGGCGCGAACAGGTCGAACGCTTCGGCATGAACTCGAAGGATCCGCAACCGCAAACGCAAAGGGAGATCGCATGAAGCTGCTCGTCACGGGCGTGGAGGGTTACATCGGCTGCCTGCTGGCGCCTTGGCTGCAGGCGCGCGGCCACGAACTGGTCGGGCTGGACACCGGCTTCTACCGGGACGGCTGGTTGTTCAGCGACCAGTCGCTGGTGCCGGGATTCCCACGCACCATCAACCGCGACATCCGGCGCATCGAGGCCGCGGACCTGCAGGGCGTGGACGCCGTGGTCCACCTGGCCGAGCTGTCCAACGATCCCCTCGGCGAGAACGATCCTGACCTCACGCACCAGATCAACCACCGCGCCTCGGTGCGGCTGGCCGAGCTGGCGCGCGAGGCGGGCGTCAAGCGCTTCGTCTACACGTCGTCGTGCAGCGTGTACGGGGTGGCCGACGGCGCGGAGCCGATGACGGAGACTTCGCCGACCAACCCGCAGACCGCCTATGCGGTGTGCAAGACGCTGGTCGAGCGTGACGTGTCGGCGATGGCCGGCCCGAACTTCACGCCCACCTTCCTGCGCAACGCGACGGCGTACGGCGCCTCGCCGCGCATGCGCTTCGACATCGTGCTGAACAACCTGTGCGGCATCGCGGCGACGACCGGCAAGATCGTGATGACCAGCGATGGCACGCCGTGGCGGCCGCTGGTGCACGTGCTGGACATCTGCGAGGCGATCGCCTGCGCGCTGGAGGCGCCGCGCGACGCGGTGCACGGCGAGGTGTTCAACGTCGGCCACGACGCGGACAACTACCAGGTGCGCGAGATTGCGCAGATCGTGGCCGACGTCTACCCGGGCTGCGAGCTCTCGTTCGGCCCCGCGGGCGGCGACAACCGCAGCTACAAGGTGAGCTTCGCCAAGATCCACGGGCAGCTGCCGGGCTTCCGCTGCAGCTGGGACGCGCGCAAGGGCGCCGCCCAGCTTCGCAAGGTGTTCGACCGCATCGGCATGGACGCCGAGCTGTTCCAGGCCCGGCCGTTCACGCGGCTGAAACAGCTGAAGTACCTCACCAGTACCGGCCAGCTCGATCCCAAGCTGTTCTGGACCTGCTGAGCGAGGACCGACGCGTCCGGCGCCGAGCTGGGTGCGAGCGCTCCTACGTGGTCTGCGGCGCGTAGCCGACGGCAAGCCGCCGCCGGCTGGCCAGACTGCGTGCATAGAGGAGGCAGCACCCCATGCCCATCGCATCGCATGCGGAACGCGAAGTCCGCATCCCCACCGACGACGACCACCTGCTCGGCGACCTGGTCCGGCCGGACGGCACCAGCGCCCTGGTCCTGTTCGCGCACGGCAGCGGCAGCGGCCGGCACAGCGCGCGCAACCGGCGCGTGGCCGCGCGGCTGCACCAGAGCGGCATCGGCACGCTGCTGTTCGACCTGCTCACCGGGTCGGAGCAGGAGGTGGACCTGCACACGCGCCAGCACCGCTTCGACATCGCGCTGCTCACGCGGCGCCTGCAGCAGGCCACCGACTGGGCGGTAAGCCACTCGGGCACGCCGCATCCGGTCATCGGCTATTTCGGCGCCAGCACCGGCAGCGCCGCGGCCCTGGTGGCGGCGGCGCGCCTGGGCGACCGCATCGGCGCGGTGGTCTCGCGCGGCGGGCGGCCCGACCTGGCCGGCGCCGCCGCGCTGGAAGCGGTGACGGCGCCCACGCTGCTGATCGTGGGCGAGGCGGACCACGAGGTGGTGGACCTCAATTCGGCCGCGCTGGACCGCATGAAATGCCACCGCAGCCTGGCGGTGGTGCCGCATGCCACCCACCTGTTCGAGGAGCCGGGCACGCTGGAGATCGCGGCCGACCATGCCGCGGCCTGGTTCAGCCGCCACCTGGCCTGGGCGGAGCAGCACGCATGAGCTGGGAAGACCTGCCGTACAGGGACCGCTCGCACGCCGGCCGCGCGCTGGCCGCGCAGCTGTCCGACCTGCGAGACGCGCCTGGCCTGCTGGTGCTGGGCCTGCCGCGTGGCGGCGTGCCGGTCGCGCACGAGGTCGCGAACGCGCTGAATGCGCCGCTGGATGTGTTCATCGTGCGCAAGCTCGGTTATCCCGGCCATCCCGAATTCGCCATGGGCGCGATCGCTTCCGGCGGCGTGCGGGTGATGAAGGTGCTGCCCGGCATGCGGCCGTCGGACCAGGCGATCGAGGAGATCGCGGCCGACGAGATGGAAGAGCTGCAACGGCGCGAAGTGCTGTACCGCGGCCGCCGGCCGCCGCCGGCGCTGCGCGGCCGCAGCATCGTCGTGGTCGACGACGGCCTGGCCACCGGCGCCACCATGGAAGCGGCCGTGCAGGCGCTGCGCCGGCACGAACCCCGGCAGATCTGCGTCGCGGTGCCGGTGGGCGCGCGCGACAGCTGCGAGACGCTGGCCACCCTGGCCGACAAGGTGGTGTGCCCCGCGCAGCCCGAGCCCTTCCGCGCCGTCAGCCTCTGGTACCGCGACTTCCCGCAGACCTCCGACGAGGAGGTGCGGCAGCTGCTCGCGGAGCACGAAGGGGTAGGGGCGCACTGAGCGCCGCTAGCGCGACGTTCAGCGCCGGCGCCCGTCGCCGCCGAGGTGCGTGCCGCCGTCCAGCAGCACCAGTTCGCCCGTCACCGTGCGCGCGCCGGCCACCAGCCACACGATCGCCTCGGCCACGTCCTCCGGCGTGCTGGCGCGCGCCAGCGGCACCGTGGACTCGTAGGTCTGCCGCGCCTTGTCGGCGGCGGCCTCGCCGAGCCCGCGCGCGAACCAGCGCGAAGTGATGAAGCCCGGGCACACCGCGTTGACGCGGATCTCCGGCGCCAGCGAGCGCGCCAGGTGCAGCGTCATCGAGTTGATCGCCCCCTTGGACGCGATGTAGGGGAGGGAGGAGCCGATGCCCAGCACCCCCGCCACCGACGACACGTTGACGATCGAGCCCTGCGCCGCCTTCAGGTGCGGCACGGCGGCGCGCACCATCTGGAAGGTGCCCACCGCGTTCACGCCCATGATGCGCTGGAACACCTCGGCATCGAGCGCGTCCCATTTCGCCTCGTCGCCGAACACCGAGGTGCCGGCGTTGTTCACCAGCGCGTCCAGGCGGCCCCAGCGGGCCACGGTCTCGTCGACCAGCCGGCGGCAGTCGGCGTCCTGCGACACGTCGGCCTGCACCACCAGCACGTCGGCGCCGGCGGCGCGGCAGGCCGCCGCCGTCTCCTGCGCTTCCTGTCCGCTGCGCGAGTAGTTCACCACCACGTCCCAGCCGCGCTGGGCCAGCTGCAGCGCCGTGGCGGCGCCGACGCCCGTGGCCGAGCCGGTGATGAGGGCGGTTTTCCTGGGACTGTCTGTCATGGTCGGGGCTCCCGTTGTCCGGCCGGCGGCGGGGAAGGGCGCCGGGCATCGCAGAATAGCGCCCCATGGAAGACAACCAACCCCGCCCCGAATTGCCCGACCACCTGTCGATCGACCCGCGCAGCCCGCACTACGTCGCCGCCGTCTTCGAGCACGACGTCGGCATCCGCTTCAACGGCAAGGAACGCGCCGACGTCGAGGAGTACTGCGTCAGCGAAGGCTGGATCCGCGTGCCCGCCGGCAAGACCGTGGACCGCAAGGGCCAGCCGCTGATGATCAAGCTCAAGGGGAAGGTGGAGGCGTTCTACAAGTAGCGCTCGTCCACGTCGCGCAGCCGCCGGTCCTGTGGGAATGGGCTGCGCGTCCGCACAATCGTCGGCCATCGTCGCTTGCGGGAGAGCTCCATGGCGGAATCGAACATCGAGTGGACCGAGCACACCTGGAACCCGGTCACGGGTTGCACCAAGCTGAGCCCCGGCTGCAAGCACTGCTATGCCGAGGCGATGTCCCGGCGGTTGCAGGCCATGGGCGCGCCGGGCTATGAGTCCGGCTTCGAGGTCACGCTTCATCCCGACCGGCTCGACCAGCCCCGGCGACGCAAGCGTCCGACGACCTACTTCGTCAACTCCATGAGCGACCTCTTCCACGAGGAAGTGGAAGACGAATACATCGACCGCGTGCTGGCCGTGTGCCGGGAGACGCCGCGGCACACCTACCAGGTGCTGACCAAGCGCGCCGGGCGGCTCGCCTCGTACTTCGCTTCGCGTCCGGTGCCGAAGAACGTCTGGCTGGGCGTCTCGGTGGAAGACCGCAAGTACGGCGTGCCGCGGATCGCGGCACTGCGCAAGGTCCGATCGGCGGTCCGGTTCCTCTCGGTCGAGCCTCTGCTCGAAGACCTGGGGACACTCGACCTCTCAGGCATCCACTGGGTCATCGTCGGCGGCGAGAGCGGCCCGGGTGCACGGGCCATGGAACTCGTCTGGGCCCAGGCCGTCCTGGATCAATGCCGAGCCGCGGGTGTTCGGGCGTTCATGAAGCAGCTGGGTGCCAGGCCGATGGATGCGGCGGGGGAGCGGCACTCGATCACCGATCGGAAGGGCGCGCTGATGGCCGAGTGGCCCAGCGCCCTTCGCATCCGCCAGATGCCGCTGGCGGCCTGAGGCGATCTTTCAGGAGAAGAGGTCGGGCGTGGGGTCCCTGGCCACGTCGCTCCACAGCCGCGTCGGCAGGTCGTGGCGGGCGAAGAACACCAGGCGGTAGATCTCGTGCCCCCGGAGGTTGCTCACCAGGATCATCTGGGTACTGAACTCGAAGCCGAGTCCCTTGACCAGCTCGATCCAGTAGTTGAGGAACGCCACCGGCAGGCTGGCCTTGCTCACGCCTTGCAGCGCCTCGCGCCATCCCGGAGCCACCTGGTCGAACCTGGCGCGTTCCGGATCGAGTTCGGCATCGACATTGCGCAGCAGGTCCATCGTGGAGAAATGGACGCGAAATCGATCCTTGGCAGTTCGGCGAGCGCGCGGATCATGTCGAAGGACAGCAGCGAGAGGTTGTACGGGTCCAGGTAGGCCAGGCACAAGGCGCTTTTCGGAACCGACCCGACCATCGAGCGCACGGTGTCGTCCGCCCGCCCTTCGAACGCCTGCACGGGCGCGCCGAGAGAATCAAGGCGCGAGCGACAGGCCCCCAATCGATCGGGATCGATATCGCCGATCAGCATCCGCGTGTAGGGTGCATCGCAGCTCTGCGATTGCCGCCAGGCGACCACCGATCCGCCGTCGCGGGTGTCGGATTCGCCGCTGACCAGGATCCTGCCGGGGCCGCAGAACGGATCGATGAACACCCGCTGCGGCCATCGGTTCATGGCGGCGTAGGCCGCGCCGATGTACTTGGCCAGCAGGGTGTGCTTGACGGCCGGCACCCAGGGGCCGACGCCCCTGCCATGCGGTCCGCGCTCGACCAGCAGGTCGGGCCGCGGATCCTGGTGTGCTTCCAGCCGGAACGGTTGCTTCTTCATGGCTTCCTCCTCGCGCGGGCATCTTGGCTCGCGAGGGAGGAAGCGAGAAAGACCGAAGTCCGCCTCGGCGCGGACCTATTTGACCAGCAGCACCGGGATCTCCGCCTCCGCCAGCACGCGCGTCGCCACGCTGCCCATCACGGCGCGGCCGAGCACGCCGTAGCCGTGCGTGCCCATGACGATCATGTGCGACCGCGTGCGGGTGGCGGCGGTAACGATCTGGGCCGAGACCTCGCCGCTCTTCCACTCGCAGCGCGCGCGGATGCCCTTGCGCTCGAGGAACTTGCGGATCGGCTCGATCACCTTGGCGGCTTCCTCCTCGTGGTAGCTCGCCACCGCTTCGGCGCCGACCATGGAGCGCACCCGGGGCGGCATCTGCGGCTGCACGTTCAGCACCACCACTTCGCCGTCTTCCCCGGCCAGGGATTCATGGTTGGCAAGGAAGGCCAGCGCCTTCTTGGTGTACTTGCTGCCGTCGGCGGCGAAGAGGATGCGCATCGATGAGCTCCTTGGTGTCGTGGGGGGTGCGAAAAATCGCGCGGACGAGCGTAGCACCCGCTGCCCGCGCCGTGGGGCGCGGCGATCACCGCGCGGCCGTGTAGGCCGGGCGCGCGCGCACCTTGCGCACCACGCCGGCGGGATCGAACAGCACCACCAGTTCCGGCGTGGCACGCTCGTCGCGCGCACCCTTGGCACGCCACACGCGCACCTCGTAGCCGGTGTCGAAGCGCAGCGCCTCGCCGGGCCCGAGCCGATCGAGCACCTCCTGGCGCGTGGTGCGGCCCGGTGCGAGCCACTGCGAGGCTTCCTGCACGGACAGCTGCGGATCGCGAAAGCGCGGCGTGCTCTCCGCGGTCGAGAGCGGGCCGGGGCCCGCGCATCCGCCCAGGGCCGCCGCTGTCGTCCAGAGGAGGACGCTAGCGAGGCGCACCGCCGTCCTCCATGAAGTCGAACACGACCAGCGCATCGTCCGGCCAGCTGCGGTCGCCCAGCGGCAGGAAGTAGGTGCGATCGAGCAGCACTTCGCAGTCGCAATACGGAAGCTCGGCCGCCAGGTTGGACTCGTTGATGGCCGCCGCGTACAGGCGGCTTGCGGGGAGCATCTCGCGCCGCTCGCCCGAGACCAGCGTGACCCCGAAGATCGGGCGGTCGGCGAAGAACAGGTAGCGGTTCTCCGGGTTCTCGCAGTAGGCCGGCGTGGTGGACAGCTCGCTGAAGATGCGCGTGATGAATGAAGGGCTGTTGGAGTACAGGCCCGCTTCCATGCCCACCTGGCACTCGAGCCGCAAGTCGCCCAGCCGCCGCGTGTCGGGCGGCAGGCCCGGCGTGCGCACCTCGGCGCGCCACGTCATGGTGAGCGCCTTGCGGTCGGGCGTGACCATCGCGTTCTCGTCCAGCGCCTTGGGATCGCGCCGCAGCACGAAGGTGCGGTCCGGCGCGACCGGGATCGGCGTCTCCACGGTCCTGCCCAGCACCAGCAGCTCGAGCCGGTCCAGGCTCACGCCCGGCTTGCGCGGCAGCAGCTTGAAGCGCAGTTCGCCTTGCGGCGAGAGCGCGCGGCGGCGCTCGAACAGGTCCATGCCGCGGACCATCCGGCGGTACGACTTCTCGACGGGGTCGGCCGTGGCCTTGCTGCCGCTGATCGTCACGCCGGGCAGCGTGGCCGGCGGGGAGGGCTGCTGGGCTTGCGCCCAGGCGCAGGCCGCCGCCACGGCGAGCGTGGCGGCCACGAGCATGCGCGAGCCGCGGCGGTTCCAGGCCATGCCTCAGCCTAGGCCCGCGCCCCGCGCCGCGCCGTGCGCCGATGCCGCGAGCGCTTGTCAGGCAGGCCTGCTCGGCGGTGGCGGCACGGTCGGGCTGGGTTGCCGCCCATCGACATTTCATTTATCGTTGAAATATGGAAGAACACGAAATCGTCAAGGCGCTCGCCGCGCTCGCCCAGCCGGTGCGGCTGCGGATCTTCCGCGCGCTGGTGGTGAACGGGCCCCAGGGCCTGACGCCCGGGGTGATGGCCGAAGGCCTCGCCGTGTCCCCCAGCGTGGTGTCGTTCCACCTCAAGGAGCTCACCCATGCCGGCCTGGTCACGCAGGAGCGCGCCAGCCGCCACCTGATCTACCGCGCGGCCGTGGACCGCATGAACCTGGTCCTGGACTACCTCACCGAGAACTGCTGCGAGGGCGCCGGATGCGGGCTGGACCGGCCGAAGACCGCATGAACCTGCGCATCGACCTTCCGCGCCGCCTGCTGGCCGAGGCCCTGGGCACCGCGCTCCTGCTGGCGGTGGTGATCGGTTCCGGCGTGATGGGCGAGCGGCTCGCCGGCGGCAACACCGCCGTCGCGCTGCTGGCCAACACGCTGGCCACGGTCGGCGGCCTGTACGTGCTGATCGAGGTGTTCGGCCCGGTGAGCGGCGCGCACTTCAATCCCGCCGTGAGCGCGGCCATGGCGTGGCGCGGCGAACTGGCCGCGAGGGACCTCGCGCCCTACGTGCTGGCGCAGCTGGCCGGGGCCTTCGCGGGCGCCGTCCTGGCCCATGCGATGTTCGACCTGCCGCTGCTGCAGCTGTCCGCCAGGGTGCGCTGGGGAGCGGGCCAGTGGATCGCGGAAGCCGTCGCCACGGCGGGCCTGCTGCTGGTGATCCTGCGCGCGCCGGCCGGGCGCGCCGCGGCGATGGTGGCGGCGTACATCGGCGCGGCGTACTGGTTCACCGCTTCGACGTCGTTCGCCAACCCGGCGGCGGCGTGGGGGCGGATGTTCAGCGACACGTTCGCCGGCATCGCACCCGCCGGCGTGCCGGGCTTCGTCATGGCCCAGTTCGCGGGGGCCGCCATCGGCGTGGCGGTGCACGGCGTGCTGGCGCCGCCGGCGCCCCAGGCGCATCCCAACGCGATCGAGGCTTCGGGCAGCGCCCAGGAATGAACGTCATCCCCGCGGTGGCGGGGATCCAGGGCTTCCTGGCAGGCCGCTGAAGGCGGACGCACTGGATTCCCGCCCTCGCGGGTATGACGAATTTCAGTCGCGAGCGCCCAGCGCCGGCCACCGCAGCACCGGAAGCCGGTGCCAGTCCTGTTCGCGCAGCGCCGCCAGGCAGTCGTGCAGGCGGGTGAGGGCGCCGCTCCGCGCGGCCCATTCGATCTGCTGGCGCAGGCGCTGCTGCTTGTCGAAATCCGGCGTGCGGTCCCAGGCCCGGGCCGCGATCGGCGCCGGCGCCCCCGCGGGCAGCAGGAGGTGCAGGCAGCGCCACGGGCCCGGCAGCGGGCACACGCGCCCGTGGGCGCGCGCCAGTCGCAGCACGCCGTCGACGGTGATCGCGGCGCGCAGCGGCACGCGGCCCCCGGAGGCCCGGCGGATCAGCTGCCTCGCCTGGATCGCCGCGGCGGCGCGCAGCCGATCGAGCCGCTCGTCCAGCGCGGCGCAGCACGCCTCGTAGTCCCGCCAGGCCGCCTCGCTGGCGTCCTCGATGCCGGGCGGCACGCGCCCGCGGTTGGGGACCTCGTGGCTCATGCGCGCATGCCGGACGGGTGTGGGAGCTCAGCGGGAACTCGGCCGCTCGCCGGCCTGCTGGCGCTTCATCGCCAGGTGCTCGCGCACGTGGTCGGCGCGGCTGCCGACGGCGGCCACGGCCTCCTTGACGCTCTTCTGGCTGGTGTTGAAGTGGCGGGCCCACACGCACAACTCCCAGTCGTACGTGACGTCGATGTGCTCGACCTTCGCCCCGGTCGTGTTCCTGCTGGTGTTGCCGGACATGGATCGGATCCCCGAATGTTTCAGTTGGGGCTGATCCTAGGCAGGCTCTGCGGCGTCCCCTGTAGGACGCGCTTGATCACCCGTGCGGGCCGGGAGCGGGCAGGAGTTGCGCGATCGCCCCGAGCAGGAGATGCGGCTTGAGCGGCTTGGCCAGGTGGACGTCGAAGCCGGCTTCCATCGACTTGCGCTGGTCCTCGGGCCGGGCGAAGGCGGTCAGGGCGATCAGCGGCAGCCGCGCGCCTTCGCGATCGAGCGCGCGCACCGCGCGGGCCAGCTCGTAGCCGTCCTGGCCGGGCAGGCCGATGTCGCTCACCAGCACGTGGGGCGGCGCCAGCCGCATCTCGGCCAGCGCGCCGTCGTAGTCGGCGGCCATGCGCACCGTGGCGCCGCGGTCGCCCAGGACGATGGCCATCATCTCGCGCGCCTCGGGGTCGTCCTCGACCACCAGCACCTGGATGCCGTCGAGCGTGTGGCCGGTTTCGGCGATCTCCTCTTCGCCCGCGGCTTCGGGCGCGGGCGGCGCGCCGGCCGCGGGACCGCCGACGGCCGGCAGGTCCACCCACATCAGCGTGCCGTGACCCGGACCGGCGCTGACGGCGCCGACCTGGCCGCCGTGCAGGTCCACCAGGTGCTTGACGATGGACAGGCCCAGGCCCAGGCCGCCGTGGCGGCGGTTGCCGGGCGAGTCG
This sequence comes from Pseudomonadota bacterium, assembly GCA_023387335.1. Lineage (GTDB taxonomy): Bacteria > Pseudomonadota > Gammaproteobacteria > Burkholderiales > Burkholderiaceae_C > Ramlibacter. Next base: position 47,821 of record JAEWIF010000026.1, read on the forward strand.
CTCTGGGTGAAGCGGTCGAACAGGTGCGGCAGGAACTCCGGCGTGATGCCGGCGCCGAAGTCGCGCACCTGCAGCAGCAGGCGATCGCCGCGGCGCGCCAGCGTGACCTGCACGCGGCCGCCCTCGGGCGAGAACTTGACCGCGTTGGTCATCAGGTTCCAGAGGATCTGCTGGTAGCGCGCGGCGTCGAGGAAGGCGCGCGCGTGGGCACCTTCCACTTCGGTCTCGACCACGATGCCCCGCTCGTCGGTGGTGGACGACAGCGAAGCGAGCGAGCCCAGCACCAGCTCCGCCGGATCGAGCCACTGCCGGTCGAGCTGCAGCTTGCCGGAGTTGATGCGCGAGACGTCCAGGATGTCCGAGATGATGCGGGCCTGCGTCTTGACGTTGCGCTCGATCGCATCCAGGCCCTTGAGGCCCTCCGGCGTGACGCCGCGCCGCTTGAGGATGTGGACCCAGCCGACGATGGCGTTGAGCGGCGTGCGCAGCTCGTGCGACAGCACGGCGATGAAGTCGTCCTTGGTGCGGCTGTGGCGCTCCGCCTGCACGCGCGCGGCCTGCTCGCGCTCCAGCAGCTCGTGCCGGCGCTGCTCCAGGTCGTGGCGCTCCGACACGTCGATAGCGGTGGCCACTCGCAGGCTGGGACCCACCGGCGCCGACAGGCTCCATTGCGTGTGCACCAGGTCGCCGCGGGCGTCCTGCAGCGGGAACTCGCCGCGCCAGGCCTGGTCGGCCGCGGCGGTGAACTGCTTCTCGATCCGCTCGCGGAATTCCGGCGGGGCCAGGCTGGCCACGCCGCGGCCCAGGACGTCCTCGCGCGCGCGTCCGAGCATCCGCAGCAGGGCGGGATTGACGTCGACGAAGCAGCCCTTGGGGTCGACCAGCGCGATGCCGCCGTGGGCCTCGTCGTAGATCGCGCGGAAGCGCCGCTCGCTGCGGCGCAGCTCTTCCTCGGCCGTCCTCGCGCGGATCAGCGCCTGCAGCGTGGCGATCAGCACCGCGGGCTCGACCGGGTGGACCATGTAGCCGTCGGCGCCGGCGTTCAGGCCGGTGACGTGGTCCTCGTTCTTCACGTAGGCGGCCGACAGGTGCACCACCGGAAGCAGCTCGGTGGCCGGGCGCGAGCGGATCACGCGGCACACCTGGAAGCCGTCCATGTCGGGCAGGTGCACGTCCAGCACCACCGCGGAGACGCCCTGTTCGGAAAGTTCCAGTGCTTCGCCGCCGCTGCCGGCCTCGGTGACCTTGAAGCCAGCGGCCCGGATCACGCGACTGGTGGAATAGCGCGTCGCCGGGTTGTCGTCGACCACCAGCACCGTGTGGGCGCCGCGATCGATCGTGCTCTGGATGGCGGCGGAGCTATCCATCGGAGTCGGTCGGCGTTTCGAGCCGCACCGGGATTGTGAGCGAGAACGTCGACCCTGCGCCGGGCGCGCTCTGCAGCGCCACCGTGCCGCCGAGCACGCCGGCCAGCCGCTTGGACAGCGCGAGGCCGAGGCCGGTGCCGCGCAGGCGCTTCTGCAGCGGCGACTTCACCTGGGCGAAGTCCTCGAAGATCGTGTGGTGGAACTTCGGGTCGATGCCGATGCCGGTGTCCGTCACCGAGAAGGTGACGGTGTCGCCCTCGCAGACGGCGCCGACGCGCACCTCGCCCTTGGGCGTGAACTTCAGCGCGTTGGAGATGAAGTTGCGCAGGATCTGCGAGAGCTTGCGGTCGTCCGTGTAGAGCTTGGGCACGCCGTGCGGCTCCTCGAACACCAGGTTCACGTCCGGGTTGGTGAGCACCGGCTTGAACATGCCGCGCAGCGCCGAGAACAGGTCGACCATCTCGAACCAGGCGGGCGAGATCTCCACCCGGCCGGCCTCCACCTTGGCCAGGTCGAGCAGGTCGTCCACCATCTCGGCGAACTCGACGGCGGCCGACTGGATGAAGCCCACCTGCTTGGCCTGCTCTTCGGTGAGCGGCCCGTCGATGCGGTCGGCCAGGAGGCGCGTCACGCTGCGGATGGCGTTGATCGGCGTGCGGAACTCATGGCTCATGTAGGCCAGGAACCGGCTCTTGAGCGCGGTGGCCTCGCGCAGCTGGTCGGCCTGCGTGTCGAGCTCGGCGTAGAGCGCCAGCACGCCGCGGTTGGTCTCCTCGAGCTCCTCGCGCAGGCTGTGCGCCTCGGCCCTGGCCTGCTCGAGCGCGCGGGCGAGTTCGGCGGGATCGGTCGGCGTACCGGCCATGTCTGTCAGTCCTTCCTGCGCAGCACCGCCACCGTGGCGTCGTCGCGCCCGCGGCCATGTTCCCGCAGCAGCACGGCCGCCGCAAGCGCCGGATCCCGGCCCAGCACCGGGCGCAGCAGCTCGGGCTTCCAGCGCGTCTCCACGCCGTCGCTGCACACCACCAGCAGGGCGTGGTCCGGCCAGGGCACGGTGATCTCTTCCGGGCTGCGCATGTTCACGCCCGCCGTGCCGTGCTGGGTGAGCAGCGTGCGGTCGTCGATGCCCGTGACCAGGCGGCCGACGACGTTGCCGGCCCCCACGGTGCGGATGGTTCCGAGCTCGTCGTCGGCCAGCATCAGGCTGACGGCGGCCCCGCGGGTGGAGCGCAGCCGGGCGTGGATGCGCTCGATCTGGCGTCGAAGCGGCGCGAACGGCTCGGCGCGGAACGCCTCGACCGCGGCGGCGGATGCTTCCGCGGCATCCGGCCCGTGGCCCAGGCCGTCGGCCACCAGCAGCGAAGCGCGCGGGCCGTCCAGCGCGATGGCCCAGGCATCGCCGCAGACGCGCTCGCCGGGCTTGGGGACCGAGATCCCGGCCATGCAGATCCCCGAGGGAGCGGGGGTGGCCGCCTCGGCACGCACGCGCGCCAGCACCAGCGTGCCGTCGGGCTGGCTGGAATGCAGGTCGAAGTCGCTGGCCAGCCGCAGCACCGCGCCCAGGCCGGTGCCCGGCGTGCCGCCGGTGGAATAGCCGTCGGCGAGGCAGCGCTCGACGTCGGGGATGCCGGGCCCGTGGTCCACGGCCAGCACCTCGACCTCGCGCTGCATCGGACGGCCGCCGATCAGCAGCCGCCCGCGGACCGCGTGGCGAATGAGGTTGGTGGCCAGTTCGGTGACGATGATTGCGAGGCGGCCGGCCTCGAGTTCGGGCAGGCCGCATTCGAGCGCGAGCCGGGCCGCGTGGCGGCGCGCCTCGCCCACGCGGCTGGCGTCCCCCATCGGGAATTCGGCGTGCAGGCTGCCGCTGATCAGTTCCACCGGCATCACTTCCACCGCGTGATGCTCACATGGGTGCCCTGGCCGGGCGTCGACTGCAGGTCGAACTCGTGCACCAGGCGCTTGCTGCCGGGCAGGCCCAGGCCCATGCCGCCGCCGGAGGTCCAGCCGTCGGTGAGGGCCAGCTGCACGTCGGGGATGCCGGGGCCGGTGTCCTCGAAGTGCAGGCGCAGGCCGCGCTTGAGGCCCTGCTCGAGCACTTCCCAGCGCATCTGGCCGCCGCCGCCGTGCACGACGGTGTTGCGCGACAGTTCGCTGGCCGCGGTGATCATCTTGGTCTGGTCGACCAGCGAGAACTTCAGCTGCTGCGTCAGCGCGCGCACCTTCTGCCGGCTGGCGACGATGTCCTCTTCGGTCCGTACGGGAAGCGTGCCCTGGAGCGTTTCAACGGACGACGACAAGTTCGCTCTCCTTGCCCGACTGCGCCAGGAGTTCCATGCCGCGCTCGACGTTGAGCGCCGTACGCACGCCTTGCAGGGACAGGCCCAGCTCGACGAGGGTGATGGCCACCGCGGGCTGCATCCCGACCACCACGGTGGTGGCGTCCAGGATGCGGGAGATGCCCGAGATGCCGGCCAGCATGCGGCCGACGAAGGAGTCGACGATCTCCAGCGCGCTGATGTCGATCAGCACGCCCTTGGCGCCGCTGGTGGAGATCTTGTTGGCTAGGTCGTCCTGCAGTGCCAGCGCCATCTGGTCTTCCATGTCCACCTGGATGGTGACCAGCAGCGTCGTGCCCATCTGCAGGATCGGGATGCGGTACATGGGCTCAGGCCGCCTTGGTGATCACGTAGCCGCGCTGGCGCAGCGCGAGCGAGAGGGCGTCGGCCAGGGTCGCCTTGGAGGCGATGCCTTCCAGCTCGATGCCCAGGTGCACGATGGTCTGGGCGATCTGCGGGCGGATGCCGCTGATCACGCATTCGGCGCCCATCAGGCGGATGGCGCTGACGGTCTTGAGCAGGTGCTGGGCCACCAGCGTGTCGACGGTGGGCACGCCGGTGATGTCGATGATGGCCAGCGTCGCGCCGGTCTCCACGATCTTCTGCAGCAGCGTCTCCATCACCATCTGCGTGCGGCTGGAGTCGAGCGTGCCGATCATCGGCACGGCCAGCACGCCTTCCCACAGCTTGATCACGGGGGTGGACAGCTCCAGCAGGTCCTGCTGCTGGCGCTGGATGATGTCCTCGCGGGTCTGCTGGTAGGTGGTCACGGTCCACTGCGCCATCTTGTCCACCAGCACCGACACGGTCCACACGGCGGCCAGCTGGTCCCTGGCGTCGGGCACGTAGCGCTGCAGGGCCGTGAACATGGGCCGCTTGAACGCCAGCACGAACACGCTGGTGTCGCCGGCGCTCTGGCCCTGCGCCGCGCGCGAGCGCGACAGTCCTTCCAGCACCTCGCGCAGGGGCGTCCACGGCGGGGCGCGGAAGTCTTCCGGATCGGCGCCGGCCTGCAGCGCGGAACGCACCGTGCGCACGATTTCCACCGCCTCGCCCTGCATGGTGCGGCGCTGAGCTTCGGTCATCCGCGACGAGGCGGAGCCGGCCTCCTGCAGCCATTCGGACACGATCTGCTCTTCGTGCTGGGTGAGCAGGCCCAGCACGGCTTGGCTTTGTTGAGTCATTGTTTTGGGGGAAGGGATTGTGGGGGCGGAAGAGCAGGCCATTCTAGGGATGGGTGGCTCAACTGCCTGTAGGACCGCTCCTACCGCAAGGCCGCATGTCCTCCGCGCGACGAGCCCGCATGCGGCCGCCTACAATGTCGAGCATCACCGGGGCGGCATGTGCGGTGGCGGGGCAACCCCATGCAAGCTCGGGAGGACACGGAATCCCATGGCCAAGGAAGAACTGATCGAAATGCGCGGACGGGTGGAGGAAGTTCTGCCCGATTCGCGCTACCGCGTCGTGCTGGAGAACGGCCACACCCTGGTGGCGTACAGCGGCGGCAAGATGCGCAAGAACCACATCCGCATCATCGCGGGCGACTACGTGACGCTGGAACTTTCGCCTTACGACCTGAACAAGGGTCGCATCATGTTCCGTCACCTGCCGCCGCGCGACGGCACCAATACCTTCTCGGCGCCGCAACGGCGCCGCTGACTCACTGCGCGGCCACCGGCGCCACGCCGTCCAGGCGCTTCGCGAGAGCGTCCAGCACCGGCTTGATCCGCGGACCCATGCTGATCTGCGGGTTGGAGAAGCCGTCGGGCTTGCCCGCTTCCTCCTCGCGCCGGCGGATCACCGGCACCGCCGCGGCGAAAGCCTCCTCGAACGAATGCGTCTCGCGCAACTGCTCGTCGAACATCGCGCGGCCGAAGAAGGTGAGCTCGGACTTGCGCCCGCAGCCATACGACGTGTGGTCCGGGTCGGCCGCCGTCATCACCAGCGTGGTGTCGCCGGCCAGCGGCTGGACCCATCCGCCTGAATAGCAGGCCGAGACGGCGATCACGCGGTGGCGGATGCCGGCTTCGTCCAGCGCCTCGCGCAGGTCGTCCGGCGTGAGCCAGGGCACCTGCAGCGGCCAGTGCTCCGCGGCCAGGCGGAAGTTGCTGGCGCCGTGCGAGGTGAGATAGACCACGAGCAGGTCGTGTTCGCGGTCCATGCGTTCGGCCAGCGCCGCGACGGCGCGCCGCAGGTTCAGCGGCGTGGCCCACGGCAGCGAGTCGGCCGTGGTCGCGTGGTTCATCAGCCGCAGCACGCGGCCCTTGGCGTCGAAGCGCTCGGCCAGCACGTCCGCCACCATGGCGCTCTCGCGCAGGAACACGTCCTCGGAGGCGTAGGGCGCGAATACCAGGCCGTACACGTCCACCACGCCTTCGCGCTGCGGCGCCAGCGAATCCACGGCCTGGTCCCAGACCTCCTGCTGGCGCTCGAAGGTTTCCTGGCTGAGGGCGAGGCGCGGGCGGCGCTCGCCGCGCTCGGCGACGGCTTCCCAGGGGCGGTCGTTCAGGTACCAGATGCTCACCAGCGACAGGCAGAGCATGGCGACCGTGAGCGAAGCCAGCCGCCCGCGGCGCAGCCCGAACTGCACGCCCAGCCACAGCTGCACCAGCGTGCCCCAGGCGATGAGCGCGAGGAACACCGCCCAGGCCGTGATCGGCGACTGCAGCAGCGCGGGCATCGCGTCGTGGCCCTCGGCGATGTTCAGCGCCGCGCCGGCCAGCAGCAGCGGCACCGACGAGGCGAACGACAGCGTGAACCAGGTGGCGACGCCGTGCGGGCGCCCGGCGCCCGCTGGCCGTCCCCACAAGGCCGCCCACACCAGCAGTGCGGCCAGGCCGGTGCTCCATGACGGGATCAGCCAACTGCGCAGGTCGAACCGCGCGGGGCCGGCGATCTCCAGCCGGGCCAGGCCCAGTTCCAGCAGCAGCACGGCGCCGACCACCAGCGCCAGCTGCCACGGCGACGGCTGGTGTCCCGCGACGCGCGACTGCAGCAGCCAGCCGCTGCGCAGCCCTTCGCGGAACCAGCGCGCGGTGGAGAGGCGCTCGCGCGCCTGCGTTTCTTCCATGACGTTTCCCCCCTGTGGTTGTGCAGGGGAGTCTAGTCAACAAGGGCGGAGATCAGCGCGCGGCGGCCTTCGGCGGCTCGGTCCAGCCGCCGCCCAGGGCGCGGTAAAGCAACACCTGGTTCTGCAAACGCGCGAGCCGCGTCTGGATCTCCGCCTGCTGCGCGGCGAACAGCGAGCGCTGCGAATCCAGCAGGTCCAGCGTGCTGGACACGCCGGCGTCGAAGCGCATCTGCGAGAGCTTCACGCGCACCGCCTCGGCCTGCGCGGCCTTGCCCTGGGCATCCAGCTGCTCGGTGAGCGTGGCGCGGCCGGCCAGCGCGTCGGACACCTCGCGGAAGGCCGACTGGATGGCGCGCTCGTACTGCGCCACCGCGATGTCGCGCGAGACGTTGGCCGAGGCCAGGCCGGCCTGGTTGCGGCCCGCGTCGAAGATCGGCAGCAGCAGCGAAGGCGCGATGGTGTAGGCCCAGGAGCCGCCGCCGTCGAACAGCCCCGACAGCTGCGTGCTCGCGCGGCCCGCCTGCGCGGTGAGCGTGATGCGCGGGAAGAAAGCCGCGCGCGCCGCGCCGATGTTGGCGTTGGCCGCGATCAGCTGCTGCTCGGCCTGGCGCACGTCGGGACGCGCCACCAGCACGTCGGACGGCACGCCGGCCGGCACGTCCGCCAGCTGCACCGCGGCCATGGTGGTGCCGGTCTGGTAGTCCGGCGGCAGCGGTTGCCCCACGAGCAGCGAGAGGGCGTTGAGGTCCGCCGCGCGCTGGCGTTGCGCCTGCGCGAGCGCCGCGCGCGCGGTCTCCGACAGCGACTCCGCCGCGCGCAGGTCCAGCTCGGACGACACGCCGTTGTCGAAGCGCAGCTTCACCAGCCGGTACGACTCGGCGCGCGTGTCCATCGTCTGGCGCGTGAGGGCCAGCAGCTCCTCGTCGGCGACCAGCGACAGCCAGGTGGTGGCGACCGAGCTCACGAGCGCGATCTGCGCGGCCTTGCGGCCTTCCTCGGTCGCCAGGTACTGCGCGAGCGCGGCCTGCGACAGGCTGGCGATGCGGCCGAAGAAGTCGATCTCCCACGACGTGAACGCGAGGCCGGCCTGGAAGCTGGTGATCTGCTCGCCGTTGGTCGGATTGGGCGCGCGGCTGGCGTTGAGGCCCGCGCCCACGGACGGATAGCGGTCGGCGCGCCGGATGTCGTACTGCGCGCGCGCCTGCTCGATGTTGAGCACGGCCACGCGCAGGTCGCGGTTGTCCGACAGCGCGGTGGTGACCAGCCCGCGCAGGCGTTCGTCGGTGAAGAAGCGCTGCCAGTCCAGCGCCGCCGGGGGCGTGCCCTCGGTGGCGCTGGGGTAGGGGAAGGCGCCCGCGACCGGCGCGGCCGGCCGCTCGTAGGTCGGGATGAACGAGCAGCCCGCCAGCACGGCGGCCGCCAGCGGCGCGAGGGCCAGCTTGCGCAGATGCATGGTGGTCATACCTGGTCCCCCGCCGTGGCGCCGCGCGGCATCTCGGGGTCGAACTCGTGCGTGTACAGCTTCCGTTGCCGTTCGCTGCCGTGGAAGATGCCGCGCACCACCACGAAGAAGATGGGCACGAAGAACACGGCCAGCGCCGTGCCGGTGAGGATGCCGCCCAGCACGCCGGTGCCGATGGCGCGCTGGCTGGCCGCGCCCGCGCCGCTGGCCAGGACCAGCGGCAGCACGCCCAGGCCGAACGCCATCGAGGTCATGATGATCGGCCGGAACCGCAGGTGCGCCGCCGTCAGCGCCGCCTCGATCACGCTCTTGCCCTGGGCCTGCAGGTCCTTGGCGAACTCGATGATCAGGATGGCGTTCTTGGCCGACAGGCCGATGATGGTGATCAGTCCCACCTGGAAGTACACGTCGTTGGCGTAGCCGCGCAGCAGCGTGGCCACCAGCACGCCCAGCACGCCCAGCGGCACCACCAGGATCACCGACAGCGGGATCGACCAGCTCTCGTACAGCGCCGCGAGGCAGAGGAACACCGCCAGGATGGCGAAGCCGTACAGGATCAGCGCCTGGGCCCCGGCGAGCTTCTCCTCGCGCGACTGGCCGGTCCACTCGAAGGCGAAGCCGGGCGGCAGCTGGGAAGCCAGGCGCTCCATCTCGTTCATCGCGGCGCCGCTGCTGTAGCCGGGCGCGGCCGAGCCGGAGATGCGCATCGACGGATAGCCGTTGTAGCGGACGGTCTGCATCGCGCCGGTCACCCAGCGGGTGGTGGCGAAGGCCGACAGCGGCACCGGGCGGCCCTGGTTGCCGACCGCGTTCAGGCGCAGCAGGTCTTCCGGCTGCATGCGCGCCGGCGCGTCGGCCTGCACGATCACGCGCTGCAGGCGGCCGCGGTTCGGGAAGTCGTTGATGTACGACGAGCCGAGCGAGGTGGACAGCACGCTGTTGATCGCCTCGAAGCTCACGCCCAGGGCCTGCGCCTTGTCGCGGTCGACGTCCAGTTCCAGCTGCGGCGCGTCCTCCAGGCCGTCGGGGCGGACCTGCGTCAGCACCGGGCTCTTGGCGGCCAGGCCCAGCAGCTGGTTGCGCGCGGCGATCAGCTTCTCGTGGCCGTTGCCGCCCCGGTCCTGCAGCCGGAAGCTGAAGCCCGACGCGGTGCCCAGCTCCGGGATGGGCGGCGGGCTGAGCGGGAAGATGAACGCGTCGCGGATGCTCGAGAGCGCGCCGAACGCGCGGCCCGCGATGGCGCCGGCGGCGTGCTGCTCGCCCTTGCGCTCGTCCCAGTTCTTGAGCGTGACGAACGCCAGGCCGGCGTTCTGGCCCTGGCCGGAAAACGAGAAGCCCAGCACGCCGACCATGCTCTGCACCTCGGGCTGCTTGAGCATGAAGCCTTCGACCTGCTCCATCACGCGCGTGGTGCGCTCCAGCGTGGCGCCGGGCGGCAGCTGCACGTTCACGATGATGTAGCCCTGGTCCTCCTGCGGCAGGAACGAGGTGGGCAGGCGCGTGTAGATCAGCGCCACCACCGCGCCGATGGCGCCGTACAGGATCAGGTACCACGGCGCGCGGCGCAGCATGCGCGCCACGAAGCCTTCGTAGCCGTGCGCGGTGCGCCGGAAGCTGCGGTTGAACCAGCCGAAGAAGCCGCGCTTTTCCACGTGGTGGCCGGCTTCCACCGGCTTGAGCAGCGTGGCGCACAGCGCGGGCGTGAGCGACAGCGCCATGAAGGCGGAGAACGCGATCGAGGCCACCATCACCGCCGAGAACTGGCGGTAGATGTTGCCGGTGGAGCCGGCGAAGAAGGCCAGCGGCACGAACACCGAGATCAGCACCACCGTCACGCCGACGATGGCGCCCTGGATCTGGCCCATCGCCTTGCGTGTCGCCTCGCGAGGCGGCAATCCCTCCTCGCTCATGATGCGTTCGACGTTCTCCACCACCACGATGGCGTCGTCCACCACGATGCCGATCACCAGCACCATGCCGAACATGGTGAGCACGTTGATCGAGAAGCCCAGCGCCAGCAGGGTCGCGAAGGTGCCCAGCAGCGCCACCGGCACCACCAGGGTCGGGATGATGGTGTAGCGCCAGTTCTGCAGGAACAGGAACATCACCAGGAACACCAGCGCGACCGCTTCCAGCAGCGTCTCCACCACCTGCGAGATGGAGATGCGCACGAAGCGCGAGCTGTCGTACGGGATCTCCCACTTCATGCCCGCCGGGAAGTAGGGCGCCAGTTCGCCCATGCGCTTGCGGATGGCATCGGCGGTGGCCAGCGCGTTGCCGGTCGGCGAGAGCTGCACGCCGATGCCGGTGGAAGGCTTGCCGTTCAGGCGCGCCGACGTCGAGAAGGTCTGGGCGTTGAGCTCGACCCGCGCCACGTCCTTCAGCCGCACGGTCGAGCCGTCGGTGTTGGCGCGCAGCACGATGTTCTGGAACTGCTCGACCGAGCCCAGCTGCCCGCCCACGATCACCGTGGCGGCGACGCCCTGGCCGGTGATGTTGGGCAGGTCGCCGATGCTGCCGGCCGACACCTGCGCGTTCTGCGCGCGGATCGCCGCGTTGACCTCGGCGGCCGACATGTTGAAGCCGACCAGCTTCTCCGGGTCGATCCAGACGCGCATCGCGGCTTCGGTGCCGAACAGCTGGGCCTGGCCCACGCCGGGGATGCGCTGGATCTCGGGCAGCACGTTGCGCGAGGCGTAGTCGCCCAGGTCCACCGGCGTCCAGTTGGGGTCGTCGGACGACAGGATGGTGAACAGCAGGAAGTTGGCGCGCGACTTCTCCACGCGCACGCCCTGCTGCGTCACCGAGGCGGGCAGGCGCGGCGCGGCGCGCGACAGGCGATTCTGCACGTCCACCTGCGCCAGGTCGGCGTTGGTGCCGGGCTCGAAGGTGATGGTGATCTGGCCCAGGCCGTTGGCCTGCGCCACCGACTCCATGTAGATCAGGCCGGGCGAGCCGTTCATCTCCTGCTCGATCACGGAGATGACGCTTTCCTCCAGCGTGCGGGCCGAGGCGCCGGGGTAGGTGGCCGACACCACGATGGCGGGGGGCGCCACCGGCGGGTACTGCGAGATCGGCAGGGTGCGGATGGCGACCGCGCCCAGCACGATCAGGAACAGCGCGATGACCCAGGCGAAGATGGGCCGGTCGATGAAGAACTTGGCCATGCGGCGGCGCCTTCCTTAAGTGCGCGGCGCCGAGGCGGCCGAAGCCGCGGACGCGGGCCGGGCGGCGGGCGCGGCGGGCTTGCCGTTGTTCCAGGGCACCGGCTTGACCGGCGTGCCCGGCGGCATCATCTGCAGCTTCTGGAAGCCGTCGACGACGACCTGCTCGCCGGCCTTCAGGCCGTCGACCACCACCCACTGGCCTTCCTGGCTGCCGTTGATCCTGATCTGCCGGGGCGCCGTCTTGCCGCCTTCGCCCACCACCAGCACGCTGTCGCCCTGCTGGGTGCGGGTGACCGCCTGCTGCGGCAGCAGGATGGCGTTGCTGGCCTTGGCCTGCTCGATCTGCACCCGCACGTACATGCCGGGCAGCAGCATGCCGCCGGGGTTGGGCACCTCGGCGCGCAGCGCCACCTGGCCGCTGGTGGGATCGACCTGCAGGTCGGCGAACAGCAGGCGGCCCGGCTGGTTGTAGGGGGTGCCGTCTTCCAGCAGCACCTTGACCGGCGTGCCGTCGCCGGCGCGCTTGAGCTTGCCCTCCTGCATCGCGCGGCGCAGGTTCAGCACCTCGTTGGCCGACTGCGTGATGTTCACGTACAGGGGATGGATCACCTGGATGGTGGCCAGCGGCGTGGGCTCGCCCTGGCCGACCAGCGCGCCCTCGGTCACCAGTGCGCGGCCGATGCGGCCGGAGATCGGCGCGGTCACCAGCGCGTAGTTGAGGTTGATCTGCGCCGTGCGCACCGAGGCCTCGGCGGCGGCCACTTCGGCTTCGGCCGCCTTCTGGGCGGCGACCGCGTTGACGTATTCCTGCTTGCTGATCGCGTTGGCTTCCACCAGCGGGCGGTAGCGCTCGGCCAGTCCCTTGGCCTGCGCCACGTTGGCCTGGGCCCGCGCCAGCGTGGCTTGCGCGCTGGCGGCCGCCGCCTGGTAGGGCGCGGAGTCGATGCGGAACAGGGACTGGCCGGCTTTCACGTCGCTGCCTTCGCGGAACAGCCGCTCCTGCACGATGCCCGCGGCGCGCGCGCGCACCTGCGCCACGCGCGACGCTTCGAGGCGGCCGGGCAGTTCGGTGACGAGGCCGATGTCCTGCGGCTGCACGGTGACGACGCCCACTTCAGGCGCGGGCATGCCGCCGCCGGGAGGGCCGGCCTGCGTCTGCTGCGACTTGCCACAGGCGGCGAGAAGGAGCGCGAGAGACAGGAGCGAGGTGCGGATCAGCAGCTGTGAGGCCATGGAGCGCCGGTTCGTTGAGCAAAACGGGCCAGTATAAGGAGCCACTCTTTGCTGGGCATTAAGCGGGGCGCTGCGCGTTCCGCCCCAAGCGGCGAACCCTTCCTACACGCACCGGCGCGAGTCGTCCGCACAATGGCGGTGCATTGGGGATGTGCAGTTCATGAGGATCTTGTTGGTGGAGGACCATGCCGTGACGCAGGAGCTGTTGCGGCAGATGCTCGCGCTCGTGCCGGGCACGGAGGTGGTGCACGTGGCCACGACTTCGGCCGAGGCGGTGGACTGGCTGTCCCGCCATGACAATGGCTGGGAGCTGGCCGTCATCGACCTGTTCCTGGCCGATGGCCACGGCTTCGACGTGCTGCGCAAATGCCAGGGCCGCTCGGCCCACCAGCGTGCCGTGCTCCTGACCAACTACACGCGCGAACCCGTGCGCGACAACGCCCGCCGCGCCGGCGCCGACGCCGTGTTCGACAAGACCACCGAGATGAAGGGCTTCATCGCCTGGTGCCGCGATGCCCAGGCGGCCCTGGCCGGTTGAACCGCTAGTAGTGGTAGCGGAGCTGGGCGATGAGCAGGGCGTCGCGCTCGGGCTTGCAGACCATCCGGTGTTCGTCGGTGATCCGGCGCGACCAGTAGCCTGACAGCGCGTGCTTCAGCGGCTCGGGTTTTCCGATGCCGGTGAACGGCTCGGGCGCGGTGCTCTCGATCAGCTCGTTGATGCGCTTGATCTCCAGGTCGTGCATGGCCGCCAGCAAGCGCCGCGCGTTCGCGGGGCTGCGCAGCAGGTAGGCCGTCTCCTCCAGCGCCTTACATGAATGACGGACGTGGTGCCCGTCTCGGCCGCGAGGTGCTGGCGTGAGAATCCCAGCCATGACCCTCGAGACCGACGTCCTCATCGCGGGAGGCGGCCCCTGCGGCCTGATGCTGGCCAACGAGCTCGGACGCCGCGGCGTGCGCGCGCTGCTCGTGGACGCCAAGCCGGGCACGGCCTTCAACCCGCAGGCCAACGCCACCCAGGCGCGAACGATGGAGCACTTCCGTCGCCTGGGCTTCGCGCACGAGGTGCGCGCGCTCGGCCTGCCGCCCGACCATCCGACGGACATCGCCTACTTCACCCGCTACACGGGCCACGAGCTCGCGCGCATCCGGCTGCCCACCGCGGCGCAGGCGGTCGAGCGCATCCGCACGATGACGGGCTCGTGGAGCGCGGCAGAGCTGCCGCACCGGGTCTCGCAGAAGTACGTCGAACAGGTGCTGCTGCGGCAGGCCCGCCTCCAGCCGTCGGCGGACCTGCGGTACGGCTGGACGCTGGACTCCTTCGAGGACACGGGCGCCGGCGTCGAGGCCATGGTGCGCCCGAACGATGGCGAGCCGGTGCGGGTGCGGTCGAAGTTCCTGGTCGGCGCCGACGGCGCGCGAAGCATGGTGCGCCGCGCCCTCGGCATCCAGTGGGGTGGCGTCACCGGCGTGCAGCGCGAGTTCATGGGCGGCAAGATGTTCGCGGTCTACCTCAAGGCCCCGGCCTTCCTCTCGGCGCTGCCGCATCCCCAGGCCTGGATGTACGTGTCGGTCAACCACGAGCGGCGTGCCTTCATGGCCGCGGTGGACGGCGTCTCGGAGTTCGCCTTCCATGCCGCGCTGCGGCCGGGCGAGGACGCGGACCGGTGGACCGAGGACGATGCGCGCCGAGTTTTCGCCGAAGCGGTGGGCCGCGAGGTGCCGATCGAGATCCTCTCGATGGGCACCTGGCTCGCCGGCCATGCGCTGGTCGCACAGGCCTTCGGCCGCGGCCGCGTGCTGATCGGCGGCGACGCGGCGCACCTGTTCACGCCGACCGGCGGCCTCGGCTACAACACCGCGGTCGAGGACGCGGTCAACCTCGGCTGGAAGCTCGCGGCCGTGCTGAAAGGCGTCGCGCCGCACTCGCTGCTGGAAAGCTACGAGGCCGAGCGCAAGCCGGTCGCCGAACGCAACACCGCCTATGCGCGCCGCTTCGCCGATTCGGTCGGACTCTTCACCGCCGGCCCGCTGCTCGACGAGGACTCGACCGCGGGTGAACGGGAGCGGCGGCGCGCGTCCGAGTACCTGGACGCGCACGCGAAGCTGGAGTTCAACATCCCGGGCGTCACCTTCGGCGGCCGCTACGACGGCTCGCCGGTCATCGTTCCGGATGGCACCCGTCCGCCGCCGGACGAGCCCAACCAGTACCAGCAGACCGCGTGTCCCGGCGGCCGCCCGCCGCATGCGTGGATGGACGACGGGCGCTCGCTCTTCGACCTGTTCGGGCCGGAGTGGACGCTGCTCGCGCTGGGCGCGCAGGAGCCGGACACCACGCCATTCGAAACGGCCGCCGCGAAGCGAGGCCTGGACCTGCGCGTGCTGCGCCTGCCCGCCGATTCCCTGCGCGAGCTCTATGAAGCGCCGCTGGCCCTGATCCGGCCGGACCAGATCGTGGCGTGGCGCGGCGCCGATGCCTCGAAAGCGGTGGAAGTGATGTCGCGCGTGGTCGGTTCCTGACCCGCTTGTGTCGCCCGCGCCACGCCCGAACGGGCAAGTTCCAGGTGCGGAGGGGGGTGCTCACGGATTCAGCAACCCGTGGCAGGCCGCGCCGGAACTGACGCCGGCACGGGTGTCCGACGGTTTTCCACAGCCTTCTCCACGCGATCTGTGAAATGGGGGCGGCCGGACCTGTGCTAAGGCGCCCGGCGTATCGAGCGCGCCACACAAGCACGGCCATTTGGCAAGGTCGAGCCACATTCCTACCCTTCGCGGGCCGGCCGATCGCAAGATGGAGGCGCGCTGTCACGCACTGGGAGGTGCCCCGTGAACGTCCTCCGATCCACCCTCCGATTCACCGCCGTCAGGGGCTTCCTGAGGGCCGTGGCTGCCTGGATCGATCGCCAGCCCTGGCTTCGCTCCGAGCCGGTGCGCCCCACGAGCGCCGGCCTGCACTCGGGCCTGGTCCCGCGCGGCACGCGACGCGACTTCTGAAAGCGGCCCCGCCCGGTCAGGCCTTGCGCCAGAACGGCCGGGCGTCCGCCAGCCGCTCCAGCGCCTTGCGGCAGGCCTTGGCTTGCATGGGCCGGCGCGCCTCCAGCAGGTCCACCGCGAATCGAGCCTCCGGCTGGTCGCCGGCGAGCTCGCGGTAGAACGAAGCGGCCATCACTTCGTCGTTGTATTCGCCGAGCGCGTCCTGCGCCGGCTTGAGCGCCTTCAGGTAGCGCTCGACGGCTTTCTCCGGATAGAGCGGCGCGACGAACTCGCCCAGGTAGCGCAACCGCTTGAGGCGCTTGCGCACGCGGTGCTGCCGCTCCGCGGCCAGCTTCGTGAAGCGCGCACCGTCTTCGCAGACCTGCCGGTGCAGCCGGTCCAGGCGCGCCGAGACCAGCGCGCGCACGCCCTGGCGGTCGTCCCCGCGGACGGTCTCCGCCAGGGACAGCAGGCGCAGCAGCGCGTCCTGGAAAGTGGGCGCGTGCACCATCACCGCCGGGTCGCGCCCTTCATGGAAGCCGGCGGGGAAGCGCACCGGCCGCGCGCCCGCGGCCTCGATCTTCGGCTCGATGGTTCGCAGGACGTGGCTGCGATCGCGCCACTCGCCCAGCGTGTGGAACACGCCGAGCAGCGCGGGCTCGACCGCTTCGCCCGCGTCCCGCAGCGCGGGCAGTTCCCTCAGCGCCGTGCGCAGCCGCCGCAAGCCGACCCGAAGCTGGTGGATGTGCTCGTCGACGCGGCTGCCGGCGGCGATCTCGCCCGCGTTGGCCAGCACCTGCCGCAGGCAGGCGTCGAGCACGGCGCCCAGGAACTCGCCGCGCGTCGGTGTCTCGTGAGCGAACACGGGCGGTCGCGCGATGGCCGGCTCGCCGAACCGCTCGCCCGCGGCCAGCCGCTGCCCACGCTGGGCCTTGCTGCTGGTGGACAGCCACAGGTCCCACTGCATGCGCCAGCGCCGGGCCAGCATCAGCAGCGCCTGCCGGTCGCCTTCGAGCAATTCGAGTTCGAGTTCGCACACCGGCGCCTTGCGGCCGTTCGCCAGCAGCTCGCCTTCGTCGAACGCGAGCTCGACCACGGAGCCGCCGTGTTCGATGCGGCGCACGCGGCGCTCGACCTTCACTTCGAACACGGGCTGGAGGGCGTCGTCCTCGGCCCCGTCCGACGCGGGACGGATGAAGTCCGCGGCGCGTGCATCGGTGTGCCGGCCCAGGTCCGCGCGAGGCGGCGCCTTGCGCGAGGTGGCGGGCCCGAGGGGGACGTTGTCTTCGAAGCGATCGAGCGTCGAATCGCCCGGCGCCTTGAGCGTCTGGAACCACTCGTCTCCTTCGCGCCGCACGCGCAGCGACACCTGCCGGCCGGCGAGGGCGGAGCTGGGCGTGTCGAAGTAGATCGCGTGCAGCGGGACGGTCTCGACCCCCGCGCCCGACAGCTCGCGCAGCAAGCCCTGCCGGGCCGCGGCTGGCACGGCGAGCTTGACCTCGTACTCGCTCATGCCGGGATTCTCAGTCTTCCTACACTGCAGCCATGAGCGATCTCGCACCCCTTCCGCCCACCCCGACCGGACGCTACCGCCACTACAAGGGCGGCGAGTACGAAGTGCTCGGCGCCGTGCGCCACAGCGAAACGCTGGAGCCGCTGGTGCTCTACCGCGCGCTGTACGGCGAGCGCGGCCTGTGGGTGCGGCCGCACGCGATGTTCTTCGAGAGCATCGAGGTCGACGGCGTGCGCCGGCCCCGCTTCTCGGCCGTGGCGTAACGGCTCAGCCGGGGATCTCGGGCTCGACCAGCTGGGCCAGCGAGACCAGCGACTCCTGCCAGCCGAGGTAGCACATCTCCGCCGGGATCACGGCCGGGATGCCGTCCTGCGTGACCTGCATGTCGGTGCCGCAGGACACCGCGGTGAGCACGACCGTGGTGGTCATGGTGCCGGGCAGGTTGGGGTCGTCGAAGGCGGCGTCGTAGGCGATGCGCTTGCCGGGCACCAGCTCCAGGTACTTGCCGCCGAAGGAATGGGACCGTCCCTTGCCGAAATTCGTGAACGACATCCGCCACTTGCCGCCGACCAGGGGCTCCATGCCGTGGACCTTGCCCGTGAAGCCGAACGGCGGCAGCCAGCGTTCGAAGGCGGCGGGCTCGACGAAGGCGCGGTACACGCGCTCGGGCGGGCAGCGCAGCACGCGGTGGAGTCGGACGGTCTGGGTGGTCATGCGGTTTCTCCTGGTGAGCAGAGGATGGCCCTCGGACACACGACGGACGACAGGGTAGCGGATCGACATCCGCGGCCGCGGGCTACCCGGCAGCCTCGACGAGATCCACCGAATGCAGCACCCGGCGCAGCTCCGGGTCGTCCGAAGCCAGCCAGGCCGGCAGCTGGCCCAGGAAATGGGCGATGAAGCGGGCCGCCGCATGCGAAGGGGCTTCCTGTGCCCGTCGCACGAGGCCGACCACGTTGCTGCGGAAGCGCTCGCGCACCTGCACCGTCACCAGCGTGTGGCGCAGGGCGTCGGTTTCCACCAGCGGCCAGGGACAGAAGGTGAGCATGTCGGTCTTGCGCACCAGGCCCAGCATCAGCGAGGCCGAGTGCGCCAGCTGGATGCGGTGCACGGGCGGCGCCAGCCCGTGCTGGCCGAACAGGTTCTCCAGCAGGCTGGCGCTTTCGCCCGGCGTGAAGTTCAGCACCCAGTCGTGCCCCAGCAGCTCGGCCATCGACCGGGCCTCGGCGCAGGGGTGGCCGCGGCGTGCCACCACCGTCATGTCGTAGCGGAATAGCGGCTGCGCCTGCAGCCCGTGCATGGCCTCCTGCGGGCCGATGCGGCCGATCATCAGGTCCAGGCTGCCTTCGCGCAGCCGCGGATAGCTGAGCGCCGACAGCCCGTCGAACATCTCCAGCTGCACGTGCGGCAGCTCCTCGCGGAAGGAGGGAAGCACGCGCGGCAGCAGCGTCTGCGCCACCCAGGGCGTGATGGCCAGCGTCAGCCGCTGCTGCGCGCCCGCGTCGCGAAAGCGGGCCAGCGTGTCCTCGGCCTGGCGCAGCTGGGCCAGCACGCGGTGCGCATGCTCCAGCAGTTCCTGGCCCGCAGGCGTGAAGGCGATGCCGCCGCCGTGCCGCGTGAACAGCGCCACCTGCGCATGGGCCTCCAGCTCGCGCAGGCCCTGGGTGACGGTGGCCTGCGTGACGCCCAGCGCCCTGGCGCCGGCGCGGATGCCGCCCTCCGAGGCGACGGCGGCCAGGTAGCGCAGCTGATGCAGCTTCATGGCCGGCGATTATCCGAAAGCGACAGGCGCTGCCCGACGGCGAACGGGAGCGCCTGTCTGTCGTTGCGGGCGCGGAGTTCCTAGACTGGTGCGAAGGAAACCGCCATGTCGTTCGAAATCGAAACCGCCGAAGCCTTCGAGAAGGTGCTGCCCGCCGTGCGCGACGTCGCGCCCGAGATGGTCACGCTGAGGCACCGGATCCATTCCCACCCCGAGCTCGCCTACGAGGAGCACCTCACCAGCGACCTGGTGGCCGCGCGCCTGTCCGAGTGGGGGTACGAGGTGCACCGCGGCCTGGCCGGCACCGGCGTGGTGGGCACGCTGCGGCTGGGCCAGGGCACGCGCCGCCTGGGCCTGCGCGCCGACATGGACGCGCTGCCGATCCAGGAGACCACGGGCCTGCCGTACGCCAGCCAGGTGCCCGGCAAGATGCACGCCTGCGGCCACGACGGCCACACCAGCATCCTGCTGGCGGCGGCGCGCGTCATCGCGCGCGAGCGCAGCTTCGACGGCACGCTGAACCTGATCTTCCAGCCGGCCGAGGAAGGCCTGGGCGGTGGCCGCCGCATGGTGGAGGAGGGGCTGTTCGAGCGCTTCCCGTGCGACGCGGTCTTCGCGCTGCACAACATGCCGGGATTTCCGGCCGGCAAGCTCGGCTTCAAGGAAGGCCCGTTCATGGCCTCCTCCGACTCCGTCACCGTGACGGTGAGCGGCCGCGGCGGCCACGGCTCCGCGCCGCACCTGGCGGCCGACCCGGTGGTGGCCGCGGCCCACATCATCGTGGCGCTGCAGACCATCGTGTCGCGCAACGTCGACCCGCGCGAGATGGCGGTGGTGTCGGTTGGCGCCATCCATGGCGGCGATGCGCCGAACGTGATCCCGGGCAGCGTGCTGATGCGCCTGACGGTGCGTGCGTACCGCCCCGAGATCCGCGCCATGCTGCGCGAGCGCATCACGCAGCTGGTGCAGGCGCAGGCCGCCACGCTCGGCGTGGCGGCGCAAGTGGACTACCACTGGCGCTATCCAGCCCTGGTCAACGACGTGGAATCCACGCGCTATGCGAGGCAGGTCGCGCTCGACTGGCTGGGCGAGGACGGCCTGCTGCCCGAGCTGGCGCCGCTCACCGGCAGCGAGGACTTCTCCTTCATGCTCGAGCACTGCCCGGGCAGCTACCTGATCGTCGGCAACGGCGTGGGCGAGCACCACCGCACCGGCGGCTGCATGGTCCACAACCCCGGCTACGACTTCAACGACGCGATCCTGCCGATCGCGGCCAGCTACTGGGTGCAGCTGGTCCGCCGGTTCCTCGCGCCGCAGGCCTAGTTCTTCCTCCTCCCCTCTGAATCGAATCGCCATGGACCGTGATCCTTCTTCCGTCTCGCGCCGCGCCGCGCTGGGTGCCCTGGGCGCGACGGCCTTCTCCCTCGCCGCGCCGGCCTTCGCGCAGGACGCCTATCCGAACAAGCCCATCAAGCTGCTGGTCGGCTACGCGCCGGGCGGCTCGGTGGACATGGCCGCCCGCGTGGCCGCGGACATCCTGTCGGCCAGGCTGGGTGGCACGGTGGTCGTCGAGAACCTGGCGGGCGCGGCGGGCGTCGTGGCGGCGCAGCGCACGGTGAGCAGCCGCGGCGACGGCTACACGCTGCTGGCCGGCTCCAGCAACGAGATGGCCGCGACCGCGCTGGTGAATCCGGCGCAGCGCTACGACCCGCAGAAGGACCTGGCGCCGATCGCCCTGATCGCCACGGCGCCCGTGCTGCTGGTGGCCGCCCCCAGGGCGGGCGTGAAGAACCTCGACGAGTTCATCGCCCTGGTCAAGCGCAGCCCGGGCAAGTACAGCTACGGCAGTTCCGGCATCGGCTCCACGCTGCATTTCGCGGGCGAGCTCGTGAAGCAGCGCGCCGGCATCTTCCTGACCCACATCCCCTACCGCGGCACGGCCCCGCTCACCAACGACCTGGTCGGCGGCACGCTGGACTTCGCGATCATGTCGCCCACCGCGGCAGCGCCGTTCATCCAGGGCGGGCGCATCGTTCCGCTGGGCATCACGTCGGCCAAGCGCTTCCCGACGCTGCCGCAGGTGCCGGCCCTCGGCGAGCATCCGCAGCTGAAAGGCTACGAGCTCACGGGCTGGTTCGCCCTGGCCGCACCGAAGGACCTGCCCGCGCCCATCGTCCAGAAGCTGCGGGAGGCGCTGCAGTCCGGGCTCGCGGACCCGGCCATGCGCCGGCGGCTGGAGGAGGGCGGCTCGATCCCCGGCACGGGCAAGGAAGACCTGGCTCGCATCATGCGAGAGGACAGCGCGAAGTACGCCGAGCTGGTGAAGTTCGCGAACGTCCGCGAGTAGGCGTTCTTCGGCGGCTCACTCGGGCGACGAACGCCCCAGCTGCCGCCGGAAGAACCCGGTCACCGCGCCGTTCAGCCGCGCCACCTCGGCCTCACGGCGGAACTCCGGCGGATCCGCCACCAGCGATCCCACCGCGCCGGACAGGTCCGGCGGCAGCGGACTCAGCAAGGCACCGTGGCTGCCCGTCGGGAAACCCAGCAGGTGCACGCAGCGCTCGCACTGGCCGAGCACCAGGTCACTGTGGAACCGCGGCACGAGCCAGCGGTCGGCGCGTGCCGAGACGATGGCCAGCGCCGCGCCGGGATGGCGCAGGGACTCGGGATCGAAGTCCGCGGCGAAGGGGACGCCGGCGACGATCGCGGTGATGCGTGGATCGACATGGCCGTACGAGGCGGTGTCGGCCAGCTTCGTGCCGAGCACCATCCGCGTCAGGGTTTTCTTCATTCCGTCGAGAAGCCCGCCGTCCAGGGCGAACGAGGGCCCGGCGCAGGTGTGGAAGTCGCTCTCCAGGTGCTCCTGGCAGTGGGCGAGCAGGCGGGAGGGCGACCATCGTCCGCCCGCCAGCGTCAGCGCCGTGTGTCCCCCCGCGGACATGCCGAACATGCCCACCGCATCGAAGTCGAGCGCCTGGCTCCATCGAAGCTCCTGCGCGAGACGGTCGATGGCCGCGCTCACCTCGAGCGGCCTGCGCTTCCAGCTGACCGGCCCCGATTCGCCGTGGCTGCGGGCGTTGTCGCCCTCGTGCTCCGGCAGGGCGACGGTGAAGCCGGCGGCCACCAGTGCGCGCGCAAGGTCGACGTGCACCCACGGCGACGACGGAGAGCCGTGCGAGATGACCACCAGGCGGCGGTTTCCCGGGGAGGGCAGCCCTTCGGCCGCGGCGTCGAACGCGAACCCGGCGCGGAGCACCCTGCCTTCCGGCGCCTGCGAGGGATAGAAGACGGTCACCGGCCCGGAGGCCGCGCCGGCGGGAAGCTCCGCGAGACCCATGCCGGCCTGGGCGGCGTGCCCCGCCACGATGGCAGCGAGGAAGACGAGCGACTGGAGGATCGGGTTCATGTCGGAGGGCTCCCATGGAGTTTGCTGGCCACCGGATTCTTCGGGTCCGAGGCCCCGCCGGCTTGAACGGAGCGGCTATTCCAGTCAGTAGACTGGCGAAAAGCCGTTCCACCCATGAGCACCGCACCCGGCCGCAGCTACCGAGGGGACTTCGTCGCCTGGCACGGCGTCGCCGGCTTCATCGGCGAAGGCGGCGGCGCCCCGATCGAGCCGCACTCCCACTACGCCATCCAGCTCGTCATGGGCGCACCCGCGGGCCTGCGCGTGCAGCTCGGCCGCCAGGGTGAGTGGCAGGCGTGCGCGGCGGCCCTGGTGCCGTCCCGCGCCGTCCACAGCATCGACGTGAACGGCTGCGACATCAGCCTGGTGCTCTTCATCGAGCCCGAGACGCCCGAAGGCAAGGCGCTCGCCACCCGCATCGCCGGCGCGCCCGAGATCCTCCCCGCGGACACCGTGGCCGCCGCTGCCGAGCGGCTGCAGAGAGCGTGGCGTGTCGAGAAGAGCCATGACGCGGTGAAGGCCGTGTGCATGGAGCTGGTCCGCGAGCTGTCCGGCGCCGCGCCACGGGAGCCGTCCGACCCGCGCGTCCTCGCGGCCATCGAGTTCATCCGCCGGCGGATGAACGAAGGCGTTTCGCTGCCCGAGGTGGCCAGGGCGGCGAACCTCTCGCCCGAGCGGTTCCGCCACCTCTTCGTGGAGCAGACCGGCATGCCCTTGCGCACCTACGTCCTGTGGCGCCGGCTCCTGCAGGTGTGGACCCTGCTCATGGAGGGCGAGACGCTGTCGGCTGCCGCGCACGCGGCCGGGTTCGCGGACTCGGCGCACCTGTCCCGGACGGCCCGCACGATGTTCGGGCTTCCGCCCTCGGTGCTGCAGATGCGCGGCCCGTTGAGCGCGCACGCCCGGGAGCCGCGTCACCTGGCTTGAACGACGACAGGCCCCGTCAGCGTTCCGAGGAACGCCGCCAGGTCCCGGATGTCGTCGGACGAAAGACGGATGGGCTGCCGCTCGGCGTGCTTCTCGCCGGGCTGCGCCAGTTCGCTGTGGCCGAGCACGGCCCGCGGCGACTTCGCGTAGTGCCCCACCACCTGCTCCAGCGATGTGAACTGGCCCGCATGCATGTAGGGCGGCCGCTCCGCGACGTTGCGCAGGCCGGGCGTGCGGAAGGCCGCCAGCCGGCCCGGGTCGTCGGTCGCCAGGAACTGGAGCTCACCGCACTGTTCGGGTTTGGCGTCGCTGTACCGCCCCAGGCAGTTGAACTCGTCCCGCAACAGCTTGCGCAGGCCCTCGGCGCGGCCGCGGTCGGGCCGGGTGCGGTCGATCGGCGGGATGCCGGTGTTGTGGAACGCGTGGTCGGTGAGCAGGGGCCCGTTGTGGCAGGTGACGCACTGGCCGCTGCCGAGGAACAGGCGCAGCCCGCGCACCTCCTGCGGCGACAGCACGTCCTGGCCTAGTCCGTCGCCGGCGAGCGTGGCCTCGGCGTAGCGGTCGAAGCGCGACTCGCCGTACGCGATGTTCCGCTCGAAGGCCGCGATGGACTTGCCCATGTTCGCGAAGACCCGGTTCACGGCTTCGCGGCCGGCCTCGGGCAGGGCCGCCCAGGCGGCCTGCTCGGCGGGCGTGCCGGCGGGCGAAGCGTCGTCGGGAAGTGGGCCGAACTCCGGCATGGCGCCGAAGACGGCCTGGTACGGACCCTTGTAGTGCGCCTGCACGAGCTTCACCAGGCGCACCCGGTTGGCGCCGTGCTCCACCGCGTCCTCGAACGGACCGAGCGCTTGCGACCAGGCGCTGTCCTTGCGGCCGTCCCAGAAGAGGAAAGGCGAGTGCGCGGCGCCCATCAGCGGCATCGTGCGGCGCTTTCCGGTGCCGATGCCCTGGCCGAACGGCTTGCCGTCCTGGAACTGCTGGTCGGCCGAGTGGCAACTCGCGCAAGCCACCTGGCCGTTGCTGCTCAGGCGCGTGTCGTTGAAGAGGGCACGTCCCAGCGCCGCCGCGTCGGTCCTTTGCTCATACGCATTGGAAGGGTCCGCCGGCCGCGGGCCGGCTTCCTTCAGCCGCATGGAAGCCAGGGTGGCGATCTCCTGCGGCGACCAGCGGTCGCGCAGGGGAGACCTGCCCAGCGTCTGGGCCGCACCGGCGGTGACGGCGACGGCGGCCAGCGCCGCCATCACCCTCGCGAGACCGTGCGTGCTCACGGCCGCACCGTCGGGCGGTCGACCACCGTATTGAAGGTCACCTTGTCCGCACCTTGCGGACCTTCGATGGCGAGCTTCACTTCCCACCAGCCGGTCATGCTGAACTTCATGCCATCGAGCTGGTAGGTCCCGTCGGCCAGCTCGCGCGTGACACGCGGCTGCGTCGGCAGGCCATGGCCGTGCTGCGGCATGCCGCCGTCCACGGCGAACCGGGCTCCGTGCACCGGCGTGCCGTCGGCGGCGGCCAGCCTCACCTTCCAGCTGTGCATCTGGTTGATGGCCGGCGCCTGCGCGGGCGGCACCAGCGCCACGCGGTACACGCCGGCGGCCGAGGGCTTCTCGAGCGAGACGTCCAGGTCTTTCGGCGGCGTGCCGCAGCCGAGCAGGGCGCCGGCCGCAAGGGCCGCGAAGGAGAGGCGAAGAGCGATGGGGGTCATGGGTGGGCTTCGGTGAGGTCGGATGCCCACCGATTCTTCGGATCCCGCCCCTCGCGGGCTTGAACGAATCGGCTCTTCGCGCAGCCTTTTCGTTCAAGCCGGTGCGGTTCAACCGGCCACCACCTCGTACTTGCCGCGCGCCACCTTCTCCAGGTTGGTCCCTTCGATCCGGATCAGCCGCGTCGGTCCGCTGCGGCTCGGTGCGTGGATCGCGCCCTCGTTGTAGAGGTGCGCATCGCCGGGGCGCAGCGCGTAGCTGCGGCCGCGGCGCACCTTGCCGACCGTGCCGGCGGCGGCCGGCTGCACGACATCGAAATCGGTCATCACCGTTTCGCCTTCGGCCTGGCCGTAGATCGCCCAGGACGGGCCGTGGTCGTGCGGACCGCCTTCCTTGGCGTCGTGGTACTCGTGGCCGAGGATGCAGAAGCCGAGGTCGCGGTCCTCGTAGAGGATCCTGCGTTCCGGCATGCCGCCGGCGAACTGCGCGCGCACGAACTCACCGTCGAGCAGAGCGCCGCCGAGCAGGGCGGCGACCTGGGCGCGCCCGGCGGGCGACGGGTCCGCCAGGAGCAGGTTGCGGCATTCGCGCGCCAGCGATTCGAGTGTCAGGGTCATGGGTTTCTCCTTGATTGGTTCTGGCAGGATAGAAATTCAAGTGGACTTGAAGTCAAGGGGTTGCCATGGATATCGCGGAAGTCGCGAAGCGTTCCGGCGTGCCGGCTTCGACGCTGCGTTTCTACGAGGAGAAGGGACTCATCGCCTCGGTCGGCCGCGAAGGCCTGCGGCGGCGTTTCGCGCCGTCCGTGCTCGACCAGCTGGCGCTGATCGCCCTGGCGCGCTCGGCCGGCTTCGCGCTCGACGACATCCGCTCGATGTTCTCGCCGGAGGGCCGGCCGAGCCTGGACCGTTCGATGCTGGCCGCGAAGGCGGACGAGATCGACGCGACCGTCCGGCGCCTGCAGGCCGTGAGCAAGAGCCTGCGGCATGCGGCGGTCTGCCCCGCGCCCAGCCATTCGGAATGCCCGACCTTCCAGCGGCTGCTGCGCGCCGCGGCGGCGGGAGCGCGGGAGGCGAGTGGCCGTGGCAGGAAGCGGCCGAGGGTCCCTACCGTTTGACCAAGGGCTGCAGCCGGTCCACTTCCTTCTGGGCGGCGGCCAGCAGTTTCCTCACCTCGTCAACGGAACTGAGCTTGATGCTCCCGTCCTGCACGAGCGAATCGACGCCGTGGAGCAGGTCCTGGAGTTCCGCGCGTTTCTTCAAGGCGGCCTGCCATCTGTGTGCTGCTGCACTGCTGTTCACGGCGTCGGTCATGTGTGGAGCTCCGGATTAGCACTGAGCACATGAACGTTCGCGGCGGCTGATTTATTCCGTCCACCGGCGCATCATCAAGGCGAGCGCATCCGACGCGCCACTTCGAAAGGGACCGCAATGGCTGACTTCCGCTTGCCCGACGACCTCAGGTTCAACCGATCCCGCATCGACGACCCCATCGCCTATGCGAGGGATCAAGGCGTGCGGTCCTGGCTGTTCATCGTCGGCGACGAGTTCGCCTCGATGCCCGGAGGCATGTCCTACGCGCAGGTCCAGGAGGCCGTCGAGCACAGCGCCCGCGTGGTGAGCGATCCTCCCCGTGTGCTCAACCTGGACCTCGCGCGGCAGCATGTCGCGGCGCTCGATTCGCTGCCGCGACCGACGCTGGTCTCCTGCCGCGTGGGCCCCAGGTCCTCCGCGGTGGCCTACATGTACGCGGGGCTCAAGGCCGGCGCCACGCCGGAAGAGGTCATCCGAGCCGCCGAGCTCGACGATGCGCCTTTCTGCGCGTTCGAGGAATACAAGGACTGGGTGCGCTCGTCGATGCTGTCCTTGGCAGGCCGGTGATCAGCTCGGGCGCGACGGCGGCGGCTTGAGCGCCGCCAGGGCGGCGGCCGCCCGCAACTTGTCCTTCTTGCTCGGCCGCTTTCCCTTCACGCCGCCGGTCCCGGCCGCGGCCTCGGTGGGCGGTGGCGCCACCTCGACCGGCTCGAAGCCCGCCACCCGCTCGCGCGGCAGTTGCTTCCGGGTCCGTTTCTCGATCAGCCGGAAATGCGCCTCCGTCGCGGCGCTCGTGAAACTCACGGCGAGTCCCTCGGCGCCCGCGCGGCCCGTGCGGCCGATCCGGTGCACGTAGTCGTCCGCCGAGCGCGGCAGGTCGTAGTTGACCACCACCTCCAGCCCGGCGATGTCGATGCCGCGGGCCGCGAGGTCGGTGGTGACCAGCACGTCCCAGTGGCCGTCCTTGAACGCCTGCAGCACCTCGGTGCGGCGCGACTGGCTCAGGTCCCCGTGCAGCGGCACGGCACGCAGGCCCCGGTCGAACAGCTTGCGCGCGACGTGTTCCGTGGCATAGCGGGTGGCCACGAACACCAGCACGCGCCGCCATCCCTCCTCCTTCACCAGGTGGCGCAGCAGCTCGGTGCGGCGCGGCGTGTCCACGGCGATCACCCGCTGGACGATGGCGGGTTCGGCGCGCGGTTCGGCGGCCGCTTCGATGCGCACCGGGTCGCGCAGCAGGCCATCGGCGAGCACCTGCACCTGCGGCGGGAAAGTCGCGGAGAACAGCAGGTTCTGCCGGCGGGCGGGCAGCGCGGCCAGCACGCGCTCGCGTTCGGCGGCGAAGCCCAGGTCCAGCAGGCGGTCGGCCTCGTCGAGCACCAGCGCCTCGACGGCGTCGAGCCGCACCGCGTTCTTGTCCAGCAGGTCGAGCAGGCGGCCCGGCGTGGCCACCACCACGTCCGCGCCGCCGCGCAGCGCCATCATCTGCGGGTTGATGGAAACCCCGCCGTGGACCACCGCGACCTTGAGCTCACGCGGGCAGGAGGTGCCCAGCTTGCGGAAGGTCTCTCCCACCTGCGCCGCCAGTTCGCGGGTGGGCACCAGCACCAGGGCCTTCACCCGCCGGTAAGCGTGCTGTCGTCCGGCGATGAACCTCTGCAGCAGGGGCAGCGCGAACGCGGCGGTCTTGCCCGAGCCGGTCGGCGCCAGGCCGAGCAGGTCTCGGCCGCCCAGCAGGAGCGGGATCGCCTCGACCTGGATGGCGGTGGGGGCCGCGTAGCCCACGTCGGCGCAGGCCTGCAAGAGCGGCGCGGACAGCCCCAGCGACGCGAAGCTCGCGTCGCTCATGGCGACCGGTGCAGCCGAGGCGCGGAGAGCGCCTGCAGGCTTTCGGTGATGGCCGCGTCGACGTCGCGCCACTTGCCCGCCAGCCGGGCGGCGGCGATCTCTTTCTCGAGGGCGCGCAGGTCGCGCATGCTGGGCGCGACCCGGATCTGGGCGATGGCCGCCGATGGGTTGCCGGCGCGCAGCAGCGCCATGATCTTGCCGGGCCAGGCAGGGGAGTGACTCACTGGATTCTTCGCGGATGAGGGGAAGGCGCATTGTCCGCCGGAGCGCTGTGGAATGATCGGCCGATGCCCCAAGCACTCACTACGAGCTTCGACACGCTTCCTCTTCCTCCCGCCACGCTGGCCAACCTGCACCGGCTCGGCTACCTCGAGATGACGGCGATCCAGGCGGCCAGCCTGCCGCCCGCTCTCCTCGGCAAGGACCTGATCGCCCAGGCCAAGACGGGCAGCGGCAAGACCGCGGCGTTCGCGCTGGCCCTGCTGGCGAACCTCAACGTGCGCCGCTTCGCCGTGCAGACCCTGGTGCTGTGCCCGACGCGCGAGCTGGCGGACCAGGTCACCACCGAGATCCGCCGCCTCGCCCGCGCCGAGGACAACGTCAAGGTCATCACGCTGTCCGGCGGCGTGCCGTTGCGGGGCCAGACCACCAGCCTGGGGCACGGGGCGCACATCGTGGTCGGCACGCCGGGCCGCGTGCTGGACCACCTGGACCGCGGCAACCTGCAGCTCGACGCCCTCAACACCCTGGTGCTCGACGAAGCGGACCGCATGCTGGACATGGGGTTCGTCGACGACATCGCCAAGGTGGCGCGACAGTGCCCGGCGCAGCGGCAGACCCTGCTGTTCTCGGCGACCTATCCGGAAGGCATCGCGAAGCTCGCCGCGCAGTTCATGCGCGAACCGGTGATGGTGAAGGTCGAGGCGCAGCACGGCGGCGAGCAGATCGAGCAGCGCTGGTACGAGGTTTCCGGGGCCCGGCGGCTGGCCGAGGTGGCGCGCCTGCTGGACCACTTCCGTCCGGCCAGCACGCTCGCCTTCTGCAACACCCGGGCGCGTTGCCGCGAGCTGGTGGAGCTGCTGCAGGCGCAGGGCTACAGCGCCCTCGCGCTGCACGGCGAGCTGGAGCAGCGCGACCGCGACCAGGTGCTGGTGCGCTTCGCGAACGGCAGCTGCTCGGTGCTGGTCGCCACCGACGTGGCCGCGCGCGGCCTGGACGTCGCCGGCCTCGCCGCCGTCATCAACGTGGACGTACCGGTCGATCCGGAAGTGCACGTGCACCGGATCGGCCGCACCGGCCGCGCCGGCGAGACCGGCCTGGCGCTCAGCCTGGCCAGCCTCGACGAGATGGGCGCCGTCGGCCGCATCGAGCAGTTGCAGGGACGGGAGTCGGCCTGGCACGATCTGGCGGAACTCACGCCGGCGGCGAGCGGCCGCCTGCTGCCGGCCATGGCCACCATCCACCTGCAGGCCGGTCGCAAGGACAAGATCCGCCCGGGCGACGTGCTGGGCGCGCTGACGGCCGACCTCGGCTACACGCGCGAGCAGGTGGGCAAGATCGACATCAACGAGTTCGCCACCTATGTCGCGGTGGAGCGTGGCATCGCGCAGGAGGTGGCGGCGCGCCTGAACGAGGGGCGCATCAAGGGACGCGGCATCAAGGCGCGGGTGTTGAAGGACTGAGCGCCCCTCGGCTCCTGCTCGGCAGCAGGTGGCCCGCGGCTGCGCGGCCGGCAACTCGCCGCGGCACGGATGCGTTCGCACGCGAACGTTCTTCTGCCGGGGGAACACCTATGGCCTGGGTGCTTGAGGCAGAGACATTCTCGGCGCGAGAGATCGTCACGTCGGCGTGAAGCTCATGTGAAGGGAACTGCATGTCTGCGCTGCACGCGCTCAATGCGCTCGACTTTCCCGTTTCGACCTTCTTCAACGGATTCGCCCGGCGCTCCTGGGCGTTCGACGAGTCGGTCGCCTTCCTCTCGGCCAACGACCTTTTCAAGGGCGGCCTGCTGATGGTCCTGCTCTGGTGGGCATGGTTCCGGCGAGGGCCGCAGGCGGTGGCCGACGCGGCGCGGGATCACGTGATCGCCACCCTGGCCAGCTGCGTCGCGGCGCTGGCCGTGGCGCGCGTGATGATCCTGCTGCTGCCCTATCGGGAGCGCCCCCTGCATACCGAGGCGCTCGGCTGGACGCTGCCTTACGGCGTGGCCGTGAAGGCGCTCGATGGGCTCAGCTCCTTTCCGAGCGATCACGCGACCTTGTTCTTCGCATTGGCCGTGGGACTGGTCTTCGTGAGCCGAAGGCTGGGGCTGCTGGCGTTCGCCTACGTGACGGTCGCGATCGCCTTGCCGCGTCTCTACCTGGGACTGCACTTTCTCAGCGACCTTGTCGTCGGCGGGCTGATCGGCGGCACTGTGAGTGCCGCGGGGAACCGGCTGCTCGTGGGAGGACGCCTGACGGGCCGGGTTCGAGGCTGGTCGAATTCCGCGCCGCAGTATTTCTATCCGGCGCTCTTCTTCGTCACCTACCAGATCGCGGAACTCTTCGGAAACTCACGCGCCCTGGCCTCGGGCGTGGTCAAGCTGGGCAAGGCGCTGTCCAGCCACTAGCGTCCGGTCGGGGTCCGCGGGGCCGGCAGGACCAGGACGTCGGCCGCGCTGCCCGCGAGGACCTGGCGGGTCACGTGGCCCAGGAAGAAGTCGGCGAGCAGGCCGCGCTGGCGCTTGCCGATCACGACCAGGTCGGCGCCCAGGGCACGCTGTCTGCCCAGCACCGCGTCCGCGGGGTCGCCGAAGCCGACGGAAGCGGCGGTGGTGGCATCGGCGCCGGCGGCGGCCAGCACGTCTTTCAGCGCCGAACGGGCGTGGCCCAGCGCGTTCGGGTTCTCCCCGTGTGCGCCCGCGGGCGGACGCACACGGGGAGCTCCCGAGGCGACCGCGTGGAATGCTTCCAGCTGCGCGCCCGGGGCGATGCCCTGGGCGGCGGCGATCGTCGCGGGCGCGAGCGGCTCGAGGTCCACGCAAGCGAGCACCCTGGAGTAGCGCCCATCGCCGCGAGCCTCCGCGGCACCCTGCGCGAAAGCGGCGTCGACCGTGCGCTTGACGATGAGCGTGGGCGTGCGGCAAAGGCGGATGAGCCGGTCCACGGGCACGCCGCCGATCTTTCCCGTGAGCGGGTCGTCGCGCGACGATCCCATCACCACCAGGTTCGATTCGCGCGTGCGCTGCACCAGGTGCTTGAGCAGGTCGCCGGCAGCCACTTCGGCGGTGGCGCTGATGCCGAGCCGATCGCGCAACTGGCCGCACAGCTGTTCCACCCCGGCCTGCGCGGCGGGCAGGAGCTTCGCATCGCGTTCCACGTGCAGGACGCGCAAGGCCCATCCATGCTGGCGCGCGAGCAATGCGGCCCGGCGGGCGGCGTTGTTGCCGGCGGTCGTGAGGGTGCCCGTCACCAGGATCTCGGAGTAGGTCATGTCAATTCGCGATAGAAGTTGGGCAGGGCGAACAGGCCCGCGTGCACCGAGGGGTTGTAGTAGCGCAGGTCGGTGATCGCCCGGCGCCGCAAGCGGTCCGCGAGTTCCAGGGCGGACAGCGACGACGGGTCCAGGTCGTCCGACGCGACCGCCATGCCCCAGTACGCGCCGTACAGCGGGATGTGGAGGCCGTAGGGCGACACGATCCGGAAGGTGTCCCGAAGCGATCGGACCAGCGCGCGGACCTGCTCGCCTTCGAAGAACGGCGCGCCCAGGTGGATCACCACCGCGCCCCCCGGCGCCAGGATGCGCTTGAGGCGCGACATGAAGGCCTGGGTGTACAGGGGGCCGGCCGGCGTTTCCGGATCGGTGAGGTCCAGCAGCACCAGGTCGAAGCTGTCCTCGGCCGTGGCTACGAACAGCTCCCCGTCCTCGCAGAGGATGCGCACCCGAGGATCGTCGAGCGCGCCGCGATGGATGCCGGCGAGCTCGCGCCGCGCGACCTCGATCACCTCGGCATCCAGGTCCACCAGGGTGATGCCTTCCACCGAGCCGTGCTTGAGCAGCTCTTCGGCCGCGCCGCCGTCGCCGCCGCCGAGGATCAGGGCCCGCTCCGGGAACGGATGGACCAGCGCCGCCGGGTGCACCAGGGCCTCGTGATAGAAGAACTCGTCCTTCTCGGACGTCATGAAGCGGCCGTCCAGCCGCAGGGTGCGACCGAGCTGCGCCGACTCCAGCAGCTCCAGCTGCTGGTGCCGGGTCCGCGTGGACAGCAGCCGCCGCTGGAACCGGAAGCCGTAGACGCTGTGGTCGTTCAGGTCTTCGAGCACGACCTCGTCCCCATCGGAGTCCGCGCCCGGTCTGCCCCGATGGAGATGCTGGCGGCGCGAGCGCCCGGGCTGGAATGCGTCCTCCAGGCCGGACATCAGCCGCCGCGCCTTGTCCGAGTTGTCCTCGCTGAAATTGCAGACGTATACGTCCAGCGTGATGCCCCCGAGTTCCGGCCAGGTGTGCACGGCCAGGTGCGACTCGGCCAGCAGCAGCATGCCCGTCACGCCACCGGGCGAACCTCCATGGTCCGGGAAGCGATGCCATCGGTCGGCCACGACGGTCAGGCCCGCCGCGACGGTGAGCGTGGTGCACAGGTCGGCCAGTCGCGCGGCGTCCGTGAGCAGCGCGGGATCGCAGCGGCAGCCGGCGAGATCGGCGGTCAGGTGAAGTCCTTCCATCACGACCTCGTTCCGACGGCGGGTTCGTACCGCGCCAGCCACATGGAAACGTGCACGTCGCCTTCCGTCGCGGTGGCGGCGGCATCGCTGAAGCCGAGCAGGCGGCCGAGCGAGGCCTGGGCACGCAACACGGTGCGTTGCCGCTGCAACTCCACCTCCTGCAGCCGCGCGCCGCGTGAACGCAGGTCCTGCGCCAGCGGCTGCCATCGGGCGAGCGGGGCGTCGACGCGGACGAACATCAGCGGCTCCATCGGCATTCCGCTGATCGCATCCACGAAACGGTGCGCCTCGGCCTCGCCGAAGGCGAGCGCCGTGCCGGGCGGCATGGCCTGCGCGAGCGCCGCGCGGCCCTGGGCCAGGGTGCGCTCGCAGGCCGCGCGGATCTCGCCGCCCCCGGGCTCCACCAGCACGATGAACCGGCGTGCGCACGACAGCCGGGCGGGCTCCGGCGGTTGCGGCAGCGGCAGCGCCGCGCGCCATCGTTGCCGCAGCGGCAGGTGGGTCGGCTTGTCGACCGGAGGGATGTCGTCCAGGACGCCGCGCGGAATCGCTTCGTGGAGCGTCGCGTTCATGGCCGGCTCCCGGCGAAGTCCGGCAGTGCCCAGGACGCGTCCGGCGCGCGCGGCGGCGTCGGCAGCAGCAGCGTGTCGGATCCCGCGGCGCTCAGCACGCATTGCGCGACGCCGCCGCGCAGCGCGTCGGCGAGCGCGAGCCGGGGCCGCTTGCCGATGACCAGCAGCTCGGCCCGGGTGGCGGTCCGCTGGTGCAGCACCCGCAGGCGCGGATCGCCGAAGGCGATGAGCGGCTCCGCGCCGTCGTCCTGGGCCCCGGCGGCGGCGATGAGGTCCTTCAACACGTAGCGCGCGCGGAGGGCGTCGCGTTCCCGCTGCACGGTCTCTTCCGGCGGGATGTCGAGCACGTGCATCACCGCCATCGCGGGGTCGCGCGAGAGGGCGTGCGCGGCGGCGATCAGCGAACAGGCGTCGAGGCCGAGTTCCACCGCCGCCAGCACGCGCGTGTAGCTCGCGCGCGCGGGCACGCGCACCACCAGCACCGGGCGGCCGGTCCGGCGCAGCATCCGCAGCACCGGCTGGTCGGGCCGGGCCGGCACGACCAGCAGCGAGGCGTCGCGCGCGGCCTCCAGGCCTTCATGCTCGAACGCGCCGGCGATGCACCCGGAAGAGACCTCCAGGGGCAGCTTGCCGCGCACTTCCTCGGCGAACGCCTCCGCCATCGCGGTGGCCTTGGCCAGGTTGGCGTGCAGCGGCTGCAGGGCGGCCAGGTGCAAGGGAAGGCCGCGGTCGCGCGCGACCAGGGCGCCACGCCAGACCGCGTTGGCCGCCTCGGGCGAACGATCCACGAAGACCACGACGGGCCGCGCCCCGGCCATGCGCTGCCGCGGCGCCGGGCGGGCGGCCGGCCACTCGAAGGGGGTGCGGGCGATCGCTCGACCCGCGGGGGAGATGACATGCAAGGGAGCACTCCTGGGACGGCTGCGCGCGCGGCGCGCGGCACGGATCGCGCGGGCGAGGGGCCCGGCGATTCAGGATTGCGCTCTGGAGGGAAGGAGTCGAATCGCCGGGCTCAGGAAAGTGCTTCGGTCCGCTGCTGCGAGGCGCGGATCGATGCTGAGCGGGGCCAGGTCGTGTTCACGTGGGCAAGTCTACCGTTGGAACCCGGCTGTTCCAACTGTTCCGGCGAAAGACCGGGCGTTCCTTGCCAGAATGATCGCGACGAACTCAGGGCCGCTCGCCGGCGAGGAACCGTTGCGCGAGCAGCACCCAGAACGCGGCGCCCACGGCGATGTTGCCGTCGTTGAAGTCGTACCCGGGGTTGTGGACCATGCAGGCCGAGGCCGCCCCCGACGCCTCGTCGCCGTTGCCGATCAGCACGTAGCTCCCCGGCACGCGCTCCAGCATGAACGCGAAGTCCTCGCTCCCGGTCAGCGGTTCGGCTTGCGGGTTGACGCGATCGGCCCCCAGCAGTTCGAGGGCCACCTGGCGCGCGAACTCCGTTTCGGCCACGGTGTTCACCAGCACCGAGTAGCCGCGGCGCCACTCGATCCCGGCCTGCACGCCGAAGCTGCGCGCCTGCAGATCCACCAGGTCACGGATGCGCTCCTCGAGCACCGCCCGCACGTTGCGGTCCAGCGAGCGGACGCTCAATTCGAGCCGGGCCGTTGCCGGGATGACGTTGTTGGCCTGGCCCGCGTTCAGGGCACCGACCGTCACCACGGCCGGCTGCAGCGGATCGACGTTGCGCGACACGATCGTCTGCAGCGCCATGACGATGCTGGCCGCGGCCACCAGCGGGTCGGTCGCCTTGTGCGGCATGGCGCCGTGTCCGCCGACGCCCTTGAGGACGATGCTCGCGTAGTCGCTCGACGCCATCATGGCGCCCTCGCGCATCGCCATGTGCCCCTGCGCGATGCCGGGCAT
Organism: Pseudomonadota bacterium; assembly: GCA_023387335.1. Taxonomy (GTDB): domain Bacteria; phylum Pseudomonadota; class Gammaproteobacteria; order Burkholderiales; family Burkholderiaceae_C; genus Ramlibacter. Next base: position 83,036 of record JAEWIF010000026.1, read on the forward strand.
GTTGTGCATGGCGAAGATCGCGTCGCAGGGATAGCGGTCGAAGAGGCCGTCCTCGATCATGCGAGCGGCGCCCGCGCCGCCTTCCTCCGCGGGCTGGAAGACGAGATGGAGCGTGCCGCTGAAATCGCCTTGGTCGGCCAGGTGCCGGGCCGCCGCCAGCAGCATGGCCGTATGCCCGTCGTGCCCGCAGGCGTGCATGACGCCGGCGCGCGTGCTGGCCCATTCCTGTCCGCTCGCCTCATGGATCGGCAGCGCGTCCATGTCGGCCCGGATGCCCAGGCGCCGGGTGCCGTGGCCCCGGACGAGGCGGCCGACGACACCCGTGCCGCCGACCCCCCGCTCCACTTCGTAGCCCCAGCCTTCCAGCTTGTCGGCGACCAGGGCCGCTGTCCGGTGTTCCTCGAAGGCGAGCTCGGGGTGGCGGTGGATGTCGCGCCGCAGCCGGATGAACTCGCCGGCCCGTTCGTTCAGCGCGTGGAGCAGGTAGGTCATGGGAGCGTCACTGCGGCTGGAGGTTGATCGACCTGGCGACGGCGCGGTAGCGCGCCATCTCGGCCTCGAAGAACTTCGAAGCCTCCGGCAGCGACATCGGCGACGACGGCACCTGCGTCTGCAGCGTCAGTTGCGAGATGACGGACGGGTCCTTCAGCGTCCTGCCGATGGCGGCGTGCAGGCGCTGCACCACCGGCTCGGGCGTGTTCTTCGGGACCATGAAGCCGGTCCAGGTCTTGTAGTTGAAGTTCTTCAGCAGCTGGCCTTCGCTGACGCTGGGCACGTTCCTGAGCAGTTCGGAGCGCTGCGCGCCCAGCTGGCCGATCACCTTGAGCCGGCCCTGGTCGGCCATGGCGCCCATCGCCTGGCTGTAGACCAGCACGGCGAAGTCGACCTGTCCGCCGCCGATGTCCTGCAGCAGCGGCGCGTTGCCCTTGTAGGGGATGTGCGTGGCCTTGATGCCCGTCACCTGCTGCATGTTCTCGACGATGAAGTGGTAGAGCGAGCCGACGCCCACGCTGCCGTAGCTGAGGGGCTTGTCGGCGGATTTGCGGGCGAGGGCGATCAGCTCGTCGATGTTGTTCGCCGGCAGGTCCTTGCGCGTCAGGACCACCATCACGGCGTCCGCGATCGGAGCCACCAGGCGGAAGTCCTCGGCCTTGAGGCGCACCGAGGAGTTGGCCAGCGGCGACAGGATCACTTCGTTGGGCGAGCCCTGGAAGATGTAGTAGCCGTCGGCGGGCGCGGACAGCACCTTCTGCGCCGCGATCGCGCCGCTGACGCCGCCGAGGTTCTCCACCAGCACCGGTTGCCCGAGCTCCTTGCCCAGCGGCGTGCTGAAGATGCGGCCGATGGCGTCCGAAGGGCCGCCCGGCGGGTACGGGACCATGAGGTTGACCGGCTTGGCGGGCCAGGTGTCCGCCGCCGCGGCGGCCGCCAGCAGCACGCCGGCGAGCAGCGCGACGGAGCGTTGCACGATCCTGTTCATCTTTGTCTCCTCGGGCGCAAGAAAGGCGCCTCGCGACGCATCCTAGGAAGCCGGATTCATAACGTCCAATGCGTTGTTGTAAGTGCTAGCATGAGTCGGATGCATACATCACATCCGCCATGACGCTGGTGCAGCTTCGCCACCTCATCGCGCTGGTCGAGAGCGGCTCGTTCAGCCGGGCCGCCGAAGCCCTGTTCCTCACGCAGCCGGCGCTGAGCCGCAGCATCCGTGCGCTCGAGGACGAAATGGGCCAGGCGCTGTTCGACCGCGTCGGCCGCCGCAGCGAACTCACGCCGTTCGGGCGCGACGTGCTGGAGCGGGCGCGGCAGATCGTGTTCGAAGTGGACGAGCTGGAAACCGGCGCCCGCCGCATGCGCGAAGGCCGCGCCGGCAGCCTGCGCGTCGGCATGGGCTCGGGGCCGGGCGCGATGCTGATGACGCCGCTGCTGCTCGAGATGGCCCGGCACCATCCCGCGATGCACCTGACGATCAGCCGGGGCAGCACGGACCGGCTGGTGCAGGGCCTGCGCGAGCGCGAACTCGATGCGCTGGTCATCGATGCGCGCTCTCTTTCGCCCGCGCCGGACCTGCGGGTGGAGACGCTGTCCGAGATGCGCGGGCTCTTCATGTGCCGCAAGGGCCATCCCTTGCTGCGCTCGACCGGCGTGTTGCGGTTCGCCGCGGTGCGCAAGTTCCCGATCGCGTCGACGCCCCTGAGCGACGAGGTGGCGCGCCTGCTGGTCGAGCTCTACGGCCCGGCTGCGCATCCGAACGAGTGCGTCACCTTGCGGTGCGAGGAGATCGCCAGCCTCGTGGAGGTCGTGCGCGAGAGCGATGCGGTGCTGCTCGCCATCCGCGCCTCGGCGCCCGACCTCGTGGAGCTGCCCTTGAAGCCGGCGATGACCGGCAAGGCGCGCTTCGGCCTGGTGACCCTGGCGGGACGCGCGGAGCCGCCGTCGCTGGCTATCGTGCGCGAGCTCGCGGAACGATTGCTGCACGACTGACCGGGCCCGGTTGCCCGGCCATGGCAACGGTTCATTGCTGACCACGCGCGGTGCTATGGTCAAACGACAGGTCACCGGCCATGCAGTCCCACCAGGCTTCCTTTGCGGGCGCGCACGGCGCCATGCTGGCGGCGAGGCTCGATTCGCCGGACGGACCCGCGCGCGCCTGCGCGCTGTTCGCGCATTGCTTCACCTGCGGCAAGGACATCTTCGCCGCCGGCCAGATCTCGCAGGCGCTGGTGAACCACGGCATCGCCGTGCTGCGCTTCGACTTCACGGGCCTGGGCCACAGTGAAGGCGAGTTCGCCAACACCAACTTTTCCTCGAACGTCGGCGACCTGGTCGCGGCCGCGGGCTGGCTGCGCCGCGAGCACGCGGCGCCGGTCCTGCTGATCGGGCACAGCCTGGGCGGCGCCGCCGTCCTGGCCGCGGCGGCCTCGCTGCCCGAGGTGCGGGCCGTCGCCACCATCGGGGCGCCCAGCGATCCGGGCCATGTCACCGGCCTGTTCCGTGAGCACGTGGCCGAGATCGAGGCGCGCGGCGAGGCGCTGGTGCAGCTGGCGGGCCGGCCGTTCCGCATCCGCCGCGAGTTCCTCGCCGACGCGGCGGAGCAGAACCTGCGCGAGAAGGTCGGCCATCTCGGGCGTGCCCTGCTGATCCTGCACTCGCCCGTGGACGAGACGGTGGCCATCGGCAATGCCACGGGGCTCTTCGTCTATGCGAAGCATCCCAAGAGCTTCGTCTCGCTGGACGATGCCGACCACCTGCTGCGCCGGCGCAGCGACGCGATCTACGCGGCGAACATGATCGCGGCGTGGAGCGGGCGGTACCTGCCCTAGTCCCGGCCCAGCTTCTTCAGCTGCGCCTCGAACACGGCCAGGAACGCTTCCGTGCTCCTCGACGGCGCGAACTGGGGCGGATACCCGCGCACGATCTCGACCGGCAGGGCGGGGCTGAGCGGCACCACCCGCACGTCGCGCGCGAACACCGAGGCCACGTAGGGATTCACGATCCCGATGCCGGCGCCCTCCGCGGCCATCCGGCAGATGGTGAAGGAGTAGGTCGTCTCGATGGTGGAGGCCGGCTGGACGCCCTGGGCGTCCAGGATCCGCTGGACCTGGGCCTGGAACTCGTCGTCCTGCGGCAGCGTCAGCAGCACCTGGCCGCGCAGGTCGCGCGCGTTCAGGCGGGACAGCGCCGCCAGCGGATGGCGGGCGTTCATCACGCAGACCGCGCGGCCGCGATGCAGGGTCGCCACCTTGGCTTCGATGCTGCCGGCAACCATCGTCGACAGCACCAGGTCGAAGGCGCCATGCTGCAGGCCATCCCACAGCTGCAGGCCGGAATGCGTCTGCACGCTCATCCGCACTTCCGGATGCCGGCGGCAGAACTCGGCCACCACCGAAGGCATCAGGCTCAGCGAGATCGCGGGGGTGCAGCCCACCCGCAGCGTGCCCGCGCCGGCCGTGCGCAGCACGGCCACCCGCTGCTCGATCCGGTCCAGGCCCAGGAAGTTGCGCTCGACCACGTCGAACAGGTCCTTGGCCTCGGGCGTCGGCTTGAGCCGGCCGCGCTCCGGCTCGAACAGCTTGAGGCCCGTCGCCGACGCCACCTGCGCGAGCAGCCGGCTGACGGACGGCTGCGTGGTGTTCAGCAGCGTGGCCGCGGCCGTGGTGGTGCCCGTCCTCATGACGGCCCGGAAGGCTTCGATCTGGCGGAACTTCAGCGGCCTGGGCATGAAGGCAATGTATGCCAATTCCGTATAGGGTTGCCGCAAGAATGAATTTTTCGCGCGGCGACCCGGTTCGTAGACTCGAACGCATCGGTCCCAGGACCTTGCAGCCGGAGCTCTCCATGGCCTCTTTCTTCTCTCGCCGCCACCTCGTCCTCGCGAGCGCGTCCGCATTTGCCGTGGCGCTCGCGCCCGCCGCACTCGCCCAGCAGGATTTCCCCGGCAAGGGGCTGAAGATCGTCGTGCCCTTCACGGCCGGCGGCAGCTCCGACGTGCAGGCGCGCATGCTGGCGGAGCGGCTGGGCCGCCTGTACAAGCAGCCGGTGGTGGTGGACAACCGGCCCGGCGCGGGCGGCCACATCGGCGGCAAGTCCGTCGTGGACGCGCCTCCCGACGGCTACACGCTCATGCTCGGCTCGATCGGCCTGCATGCCACCTACGGCGTCTACAGGAAGCTGCCGTACAACCCCTCGACCGACTTCAAGGTGCTGACCGTGCTGGCGGAGATGCCGCACGTGATCGTCGCGAATCCCGGACTGCCCGCGGGCAACGTGCAGGAGCTGGCGGCGCTCGCCCGCAAGCAGCCCGGCGCGCTCAACTTCGGCTCGGCCGGCGTGGGCTCCTCCGTGCACATGATCGGCGAACTGTTCAAGGTCAGCGCCGATGCGCCGATGACGCACGTGCCGTACCGGGGCAGCGCCGCGGCCATGAACGACCTGCTGGGCGGCCAGATCCAGCTGATGTTCGAGAACCCGCCCACCACGCTGGCGCACGTGCGCAACGGCAAGCTCAAGGCGCTAGCCGTCACCGGCAAGACGCGCAGCGGCGCGTTGCCCGACGTTCCCACGGTGGCGGAAGCCGGCCTGCCCGGCTTCGAGGCGACCTCCTGGACGACGATCGCCGTCGGCGCGAAGGTGCCGGATGCGATCGCTGACAAGCTCAGTGCCGACATCCGCAAGATCATCCGCAGCCCGGAGTTCGTGGAGGCGCTCGCGGCCCAGGGCATGATGCCGGTGGCCAGCAGCCGCGAGGCGGCCGCGAAGTTCATCGCGGCGGAGAAGCAGCGCTGGGACCGCGTGATCCAGAAGGCCGACCTGGCCGCGGAATGACGATGCCCCCTTCGTCCATCGTTTCGTCTCCGTGCCCGATGCGCCGCGTCGATGACGGCGGCGGCCACCACCACTTCTTCGGCTACTACAACAAGAGCAACTGGGACCGCAGCGGCCGCTACCTTCTCGCGCAGCAGGTGCCGTGGCGGGATGCGCGGTTGTCGCCGGAATGCGTCGCGGGCGTCGGCTACTTCGACCTGGCGCAGGACCGGCGCTTCCACCGCATCGGCGAGACCCGCGCGTGGAACTGGCAGATGGGGAGCCAGCTGCAGTGGCTGGACGGCGCGGAAGGCCTGAAGGCGATCTACAACCAGAGGCGGGACGATCGCAGCGGCCGTTATCCGGGCTTTCGCAGCGTGATCGTCGACGTGCGAACCGGTAAGCGCAGGGAACTGCCGCTGCCCGTGTACGTCGTGGCTCCCGACAGCCGCTATGCGATCTGCGTGGACTACCGGCGCCTCTACGTCACGCACGAGACGATCGGCTATAGCGAGGAGGGCGGTCCCTTCGAGCTGCCCCCGGCCCCCGCCGACGATGGTCTCCATGGCATGGACCTCGCCACCGGGGAATCGCGGTTGCTGGTGTCGTACCGCCAGCTGCGCGAGTTCCATCCCCGCGCGTCGATGGACAAGGCCATCCACTGGGTGAGCCACATCGAGGTCAATCCTTCCTCTTCGCGCGTGCTGTTCCTGCACCGCTGGACGGAGCGGGTCGAGGACGAGACCTGTTTCCTGCACCGGCTCATCACCATGGATCCGGATGGCAGGAACCTGCGCCTGCTGGAGTGTTCGGACCATCCGCTGCCGCAGCTGGCGGAGGATTTCGATCCTTCGGCGGTGGGCACGTTCGACTACGAGAAGTCCGAGTACCAGATCTCGCACCCGCTCTGGCGCAACGACCGCGAGATCATCGTCTGGGGACCGCATGCCGGCGAGATCCACTACCAGCTGTACGAGGACGCCCAAGGGGGGGCGGTGCGGGCGGTGGGTACCCACGTGCTGGGAGAGAACGGCCACATGACCTTCTCGCCGGTCGACGGCCGCTGGCTGCTGAGCGATACCTACCCCGATCCCGCCACGCACGAGAGGACGCTCTTCCTCTACGACATGGAGACCGGGATCCGGCACGACGTGGGAAGCTTCTACGCCGACCCGGGGCTGAGCAAGGAGAACCGGTGCGACCTGCACCCGCGCTGGAGCCGTGACGGCACCCGGGCGTGCATCGATTCCGTGCACGAGGGCGATCGGCAGATGTATGTCGTGGACCTGAGCTCGATCGTCGGTTCGGCGTCACGGGATGAGCGCTTGCGGGCGTAGCCACTTCTCGAGCCGGATGCCATCGAGGGCGGCGGCGTACCGCCCCGGCTGGATCACGACCTCGTGATAGCCGTGCTCGTTGTAGAAGGAGCGCCCGGCCAGGTTGTCGCGCCGCGCGTGCAGGCGGATCCGCTGGGCGCCGGCGGCGGCCGCCGATGCTTCGAGCCATCGCAGGACGGCGCTGCCGATGCCCCGGCGCTGATGGGCCGGGGCGACCGCGAACAGCACGAGGTAGGCGTCCGTTTCCAGGTATTCCATGACGCCGAAGGCGATGAGCTCACCGTGCTCCCGCACGACGGCGACGTTGGTCTCGGGACTGCTGATCGCCCTCTGCACGCGCGCCGGAGGCCAGGTCCAGGGCAGGCCATGCTCGATCAGCTCGCGCGACATCGCCGCGATGTCGTGGGCATCGGCCGGATGCGCGAGGCGGATGGGGGGATCGACCGTCATGGCGACTCATGCTGCTACAGATCCTGTAGCGCTGCCCTGGTGACGACGAGGCTTTGAAGAGTGGTGGGTCCTGTAGGATTCGAACCTACGACCTACGGATTAAGAGTCCGCTGCTCTACCAACTGAGCTAAGAACCCACTGTTCTGGAGAAACGCCGCGCGACGCGGCGTTTCGTAAACGGTGTTGTGGTGGAGAGGAGGAGGATCGAACTCCCGACCTTCGCATTGCGAACGCGACGCTCTCCCAGCTGAGCTACCCCCCCACAACGACCGATATTCTAACTCATGCCGTTGCGTCTCGCGAGCTCGACGAAAAGTCCGGAGTGGTCGAGGTCGGTCAGGCCGTGTTCCAGACCCTGCGCGTAAAGCTGCTCGAAGAGCTGGGTGATCGGCGCCTCGAAGCCGAGCTCCTTCGCCGTGGCCAGGGCATTGCGCATGTCCTTGGCCTGCACCGACATTCGCGCGCGCGGCGCGAAGTCGCGCTCGACCATGCGCTGGCCGTGCAGCTGCAGGATGCGGCTGTCGGCGAAACCGCCGGTGATGGCTTCGCGCACCTTGCCCATGTCGGCGCCGCCCTTGGCGCACAGCAGCAGCGACTCGGCCACGGCGCCGATGGTGATGCCCACGATCATCTGGTTGGCCAGCTTGGTGAGCTGGCCCGTGCCGTGCGGGCCCACGTGCGTGGCTCGGCCGAACACCTGGAAGACAGGGGCCGCGCGCTCGAAGTCCGCGGCCTCGCCGCCGACCATGACGACCAGCGTGCCGTTCTCCGCGCCGACGGTGCCGCCCGAGACCGGCGCGTCGAGGCAGCCCACGCCCAGCCCGGCCAGGCGCGCCGCGTGGTCGCGCGCTTCGCGCGGCTGGATCGAGGCCATGTCGATGAACAGGCTGCCGCGCTTCATCGCGCGCGACGCACCCTGCTCGAAGAGCACGTCATGCACGATGGGACCGCTCTCCAGCATGCCCACCGTGATGTCGGCCTGCTCGACCGCTTGCGCGGCCGTGTCGCAGATGCGCGCGCCGTCGGCCGCGAGCGGCTCGGCCTTCTCGCGCGTGCGGTTCCAAACGCTGACCTCGTGGCCGGCCTGGCACAGCCGGCGCGCCATCGGCAGGCCCATGCGGCCGGTGCCGAGCAGCGCGACTTTCATGCGCGTCGTCATGCGGCCTTGAGCACCCGCGGCGCGAACAGGTCTTCCATCTGCTTGCGCACCTTGAACGCGTGCGTGCTGGTGTCCATCGCGACGTCGGCCCAGGAGAGGCTCTGCCCCTTCTTGACCGGCCGCACCACCTTCACGTCGTGCGCCAGGCCGAGCGGCAGGCCGCCCAGGCGCACCGACTTCTCGGCCGGCAGCAGCTTGCCCCACACCGTGTAGCCGCCTTCGCCGTCCAGCATCTCGCCGGGCTGCAGGTCGCGCTTGGCGGTGGCGACCACGTCGGCGTTCCAGGCCGTGGCCACGCCCGTGGGCTCGCCGCGCAGCGCCACCGACGCGACCGACACGCCCACCTCCAGGCCGATCAGGTGCCAGCGCTTGTACAGCGTGAAGTAGCGCCCGCTCGGATCGGTGTGGGCGTTGTACTCCTCGAAGCAGTTCTTGATGTACTCGGTCTCGGCTTCCACCGTGACCCACACGCCCATGCGGATGTCGTAGGGGATCTTGCGGCCATCGGCTTCCAGCGACGAGACCACCTCCACCATGCCCTTGCGCTCGAGCACGCCGCCTTCGCTGCGCGGACGCGTGACGTACGGAATGTCCTCCACGCTCGCGGGCGGGTAGAGCAGGCCGTCGCTCGGCACGGCCAGGCCGGTGGCGTTGGAGACGGCGGTGCTTTCGATGGAAGGCTTGGAGCCGTCCAGGAAGCTGTTGAACATCTTCGGGTTCAGGCCGCCGCGCTTGGCCTGCTCGGGCGTCAGGCCGTAGTTGCCCCACACCGTCTCGGGCGTGGACTCGCAGAAGTGCGGCAGCCACTTGTGGCCGCGCCCCGCGGCCACGACCGGGAAGCCGCAGGTGCGCGCCCAGTCCACCAGGTCGCAGATCAGCGCCGGCTGGTCGCCGAACGCCAGCGAATAGACGACGCCGGCCTCGGCCGCCTTGCGCGCCAGCAGCGGGCCGCAGAACGCGTCGGCTTCCACCGTGACGTTGACCACGTGCTTGCCGTTGGCGAAAGCCTCCAGGCAGTGGTCCACCGCGGAAATCGGATGGCCGGTGCATTCGACGATGACGTCGATCTGCGGATGGCGCACCAGCGCCTTCCAGTCCTCGCCCACGTGCGTGGTGCCGGCCTTGAGCGCGGCGTCGAGCGATGACGCTTCGGTGCGGCCGGGCTCCCAGCCCACGCGCGCGAGGTTCGCTTTCGCGTTGGCGGGCGACAGGTCGGCGATGCCGGCCAGGTGCACGCCGGGCGTGCGCGGCACCTGGGCCAGGTACATCGAGCCGAACTTGCCGGCGCCGATCAGGCCGATGCGGATGGGCCGGCCTTCGGCCTGGCGTTGCTGGAGTTTGGCGAACAGGTTCATCAGGCGGCCTTCTTCAATTCGTCGATCGGAACGATGCTGGTCTGCAGCGCGCTGGCGGGCAGGCCGTTCTTCCAGGGCGTTTCCACCGGGTAGGGCTTGAGCAGGCAGTCGTCGGGCAGGGGCTGGATGGGCGCGAAGTCGCGGTGCGCGATGTACTCGGGCCGCTTGAAGCGCCGGATGTGGTTGGAGACGGCGCACAGGCTGAGATACACGCTCACGCGGTTCCAGGGCGACAGGTTGCTGCTGGACGCATGCAGCAGGCAGCTGTGGAACAGGATCATGGAACCGGCCGGGCCTTTCGGGCTGACGATGCCGCCGTTCTTGCCGCCGGCGCGGTCGACCAGTTGCGCGATCAGCTTGTCATCGACGGTCCACAGCGGATAGCTGGTCGTCGTGAGGTCGTGCTTCGCTTCGACCACGCCCTTCTTGTGGCTGCCCGGGATGAACATCAGCGGGCCGTTGTACTCGTTGACGTCGTCCAGGAAGATCGCGACGTTCATCGCGCGCTCGGTGGGCATCAGGTCGTCGTTGAGCCAGGTGCCGTAGTCCTGGTGCCACTGCCAGACGTCGCCCTCGAAGGCCATCTTGCCGTTGATCTTGAACTGGTGCATGTAGACCTCTTCGCCGAACAGGTCCACCACCGGCTGCACCATGCGCGGATGCCGCGCCAGGCGCGCGAAGGGCTCGCTCACCAGGTGCGCCGCGAAGTTGGTGCGCACGGCGTCGCCGCCTTTCTCGCGCACGTTGTAGGCCTCGCGCCGGCTGTACAGCTCGGGCACGGCATCCAGCAGGGTCTGCGTTTCCTGCGGTGTGAACAGGCTGGGAAAGAACAGGTAACCCTCGCGGTCGAACTGCTCGAGTTGCTGTTTCGTCAGTTGCATGGCTTGTCTCCTATCGGGTCTGGACGGAAGGGGAGGCGTTGAGGAGGTCGGGCAGGTGCTGGGCGAGGTTGTGCGCCGCCTGCCGGGCGTGTTCCTGCATCAGGCGCGCGGCGGTGTCGGCATCGCCGGCGGCGATGGCCTCGGCGATGGCCTCGTGCTCATCCCACACGGGTTCGCGCTGGCCCGACTGCTGCAGCACCGCGCCCATCACGCGGCGCAGGTGCCCCCAGTGCTGGTGCGCGCTCTGTTCGATGAGCGGGTTGCCGGAGGCGGCGTAGATCGCGTCGTGGAAGGCCGCGTCGGCGTCGATCATGGCCTTGACGTTGCGGCCGCGCGCGGCCTTGCGACCCTGCTCGATCAGCTTGGGGTCGAGCTGGAAGCGCTGCTCCGCCGCCAGGCGCGCGGCCAGCGCATCGAGCGCGCCGCGCACCTGGTAGACGTTGAGCGTCCAGGTGGCGTCCAGGGGCGCGACCAGGAGGCCGCGGCCGGGCGCGTCCTGCACGAAGCCGTCCTTCTTCAAGAGGCGCAGCGCCTGCAGCACGGGCTGGCGGGAGACCGCCAGCTGCTCTGCGATATCTTCCTGGGTGATGCGTTGCCCCGGCGCCAGGGCGCCTTCGCTGATCGCGTCCAGCAAACGCCGGTAGACCTGCTCGACCAGGTCGGGTGCGGATTCGAGGCGGACGAGCTTGGGAGCCATGGGCGGCGCGGAACGTGTACTCCGTATACAGAATACATCCAACCCACGAAAGGTCAAGGACGGCATGGAAGAGCACGACGGCGCATGGCACGACCGCATGTACAACAACCGGGCCCTGGTCCCGGAGCATGCGAAGCACTTCGAACACTGGGCCGGCGCTTCGCGGCAGGCCCGAAAGGACCACGAATGCGTGCTGGACGTTCCCTACGGCGACTCGCCGGGGGAGCGCCTCGACGTGTTCCCCGCGCCGCGCGCGCTGGCGCAGACGGTGGTGTTCATCCACGGCGGCTACTGGCGTTCGCTGGACAAGAGCGACCACTCGTTCGTGGCCGCGCCGTTCCAGGAGGCCGGCGCCTGCGTGATGGTGCCCAACTACGACCTCTGCCCCGCGGTGACCATCCCGCAGATCGCGCTGCAGGTGGCTCGGGCGGTGGCCTGGGCCTGGAAGCACGCGCCGGACTACGGCGGCGATCCGCGCCAGCTGACGGTGATGGGCCATTCGGCGGGCGGGCACCTCACGGCCATGATGCTCACGTGCGACTGGCAGAAGTTCGATCCCGACCTGCCGGCCGGCATCGCCATGAAGGGCCTGACACTCTCGGGCCTGCACGACCTGCATCCGATCCAGCGCACGCCCTTCCTGCAGGAGACGCTGCGCCTCACGCCGGCCGACGCGCTGCGCTGCAGCCCCGCGCTGATGCGGGCGCCGGGCACCGCCACGCTGTACGCGGTGTGCGGCGGCGACGAAAGCCCCGAGTTCATCCGGCAGAACCAGCTGATCCGCGATGCATGGGGCGAAGAGGTGGTGGAAGTCTGCGAAGCCCTGCCGGGGCTGCAGCACTTCAGCGTCCTGGAAGCCCTGGCGCAGCCGGGGCATCCGTTGCAGCAGCTGGCGCTGGAGTTAATCTGGCGCTAGAGCAAACCTCGTCCGTCATTGACCGCAGTCGTTCCGGGCCAGGGCGGGGAGGGTCTTCTGCCTCCATGTCCCCCGCGCGCCTGGACGGCGCATGCTCCTCCTTTACTTCCGGCAGAAGACCCTCCCCACCCTGTCCCTGGGCCGGTGCGAGATCGACCTCCGCGTGAAAGGCCGCCCCAAAGCGGCCATCGCGCCGGGGCCGCCTAGGGCGGCCTTCGAAGCAGTGCGGTGTTGTGAACTCAATCGAGCTTCCACGGCCGCCCTGGGCGGCCGCGGCGCCGTGGTCGCTTTTGTGCGGCATTCGAGGCGGTGTTCGATTCAACGCGGCGTAGGGACAGGGTGAGGGAGGCCTCCTGCCGGAAGTAAAGGAGGAGCCAGCGCCGTTCAGGCGCGCGGGGGACATGTAGGCAGGAGGCCTCCCTCGCCCTGGCACGGCACGGGACTGCCTCCCTTTACGGGCCTCGAAGAGGGAAGCCCTGGATCCCCGCCTTCGCGGGGATGACGGGAATGGCAGTTACATCAGCAGGTGTTCGCCCGCGTTGTCCCCGCCCAGGATCACGTAATTGACCTTCCGGATGTCCATCAGCCGCTTCCCACCGGCGTAGCTGATGGAGCTCTGGATGTCTTCCTGCATCTCGCGCAGGGTGTCGGCCAGCTTGCCCTTGACCGGCTCGAGGATGCGCTTGCCCTCGACGTGCTTGTACTCGCCCTTGTTGAAGTCCGACGCGCTGCCGTAGTACTCCTTGAACAGGCGGCCGCCTTCGTCCACGGTCTGGCCGGGCGATTCCTCGTGGCCGGCGAGCATGGAGCCGATCATCACCATGGTGGCGCCGAAGCGCACGCTCTTGGCGATGTCGCCGTGCTCGCGGATGCCGCCGTCCGCAATGATGGGCTTGGTGGCGACGCGCGCGCACCACTTGAGCGCCGACAGCTGCCAGCCGCCCGTGCCGAAGCCGGTCTTCATGCGCGTGATGCACACCTTGCCCGGACCGATGCCGACCTTGGTGGCGTCGGCGCCCCAGTTCTCCAGGTCGATGATCGCCTCGGGCGTGCCCACGTTGCCGGCGATGATGAAGGTGCTGGGCAGCTTCTGCTTGAGGTGCGTGATCATGTTCTTCACGCTGTCGGCATGGCCGTGCGCGATGTCGATCGTCACGTAGTCGGGCGCCAGGCCCTCGGTGGCCAGCTGGTCCACCGTCTCGTAGTCGGGCTGCTTCACGCCCAGCGAGATCGAGGCGTACGCGTCGTGCTCCTTCATCCACCGGACGAACTTCAGGTTGTCCAGGTCGAAGCGGTGCATCACGTAGAAGTAGCCGTTCTGGGCGAGCCAGAGGCAGATCTTCTCGTCCACCACCGTCTTCATGTTGGCGGGGACGACGGGGATGCGGAAGGTGCGGCCGCCCAGCTCGACGCTGGTGTCGCACTCGGAACGACTTTCCACGCGGCACTTGCGCGGCAGCAGAAGGACTTTTTCGTAGTCGAAGATTTCCATTGACCAAGCTCCTGGAGAGGAATCGTTGAAGAACGAGTGGACGCTTGGACTGGGCCCGGCCCGGCCGCGAAGGGCCAAAAAAAACCGGGTCCCAAATGCTTGGGCCCGGTGCGCAATTCTAACGCCTGCCCTCCTCGGGCTCGCATCTCGATTCCGATATGGCCCTGATCACTCCCCGTGAATCGGCCAGCCAGCCCACGACGCGCAGGCGTTCGGGATTCGCGCCTTCCGGGATCGCCATCGGCCGAGCTTCGAAGCGCGCGCCCGGCGCGGCCGGCCAGGGCACCACCAGCAGGTTGCGAACCAGGTTGCGCTCGACCGGCGAGCCTTCCGTGCCGGCGGGCAGCGCCTCCACCAGCGCCAGCCAGGCGGTGGACGGGCCGCGGCCCGCGTCCGGGGACTCGATCGAAGCGCCGATGTAGCCGTTGAACGCGGGGCCCTGGGCCACGCGCAGGGTGCCGGCACCGTCGCGCCGGGCCGACCGCATGGTGTCGACGGGCGAGGGCGGCTTGCGCTTGAGCGAGTGCAGGCGCTCCAGCGCGTCGCGCGTGGCCGCGGCCGAGAGCGGCGCGTCGTCGCCGCGCGCGCCGGGGACGATCCAGTCGATCGCCAGTTCCCCCTTCTTCGGCTGCTCGGTGGCGCGCTGCCAGCAGTTGTCGCAATCCGCGCTGATGAAGCGCTCCAGCAGAGCCACCGGCTGCGGCCGGCCGTCGCTGGAGCAGGACGATTCCGCCTGGGCCGCCGTCGCGGTCGCAAGCAGCGCGGCGAGCATGGGCAGGAACAGGGCGCGTGGTGACATTTGCTTTCCGGGCGGCTTTTTACAATGTCGCATGTTCCCAGAAGTCGAGGCGCAGTCGCCGCTGCTGCAAAACCTCAACCCCGAGCAGCTCGCGGCGGTCACTCTCCCCAACGAGCACGCGCTCATCCTCGCCGGCGCCGGTTCCGGCAAGACCCGTGTCCTGACCACCCGCATCGCCTGGCTGCTGTCCACCGGACAGGTCTCGCCCGGCGGCGTGATGGCCGTCACCTTCACCAACAAGGCGGCCAAGGAAATGATGACCCGCCTGTCCGCCATGCTGCCGGTGAACGTGCGCGGCATGTGGATCGGCACCTTCCACGGCCTGTGCAACCGGTTCCTGCGCGCGCACTGGAAGCTGGCCAACCTGCCGCAGAGCTTCCAGATCCTGGACACGCAGGACCAGCTGTCGGCCATCAAGCGGGTGATGAAGCAGTTCAACGTGGACGAGGAGCGCTTCCCGGCCAAGGAGACGCAGTGGTTCATCTCCGGCTGCAAGGAGGACGGCCTGCGCCCGCGCGACGTGCAGGCGCGCACCGAGGAGGACCGGCGCCGCGTCGAGCTGTACCAGCTGTACGAGGAGCAGTGCGCTCGCGAGGGCGTGGTGGACTTCGGCGAGCTGATGCTGCGCAGCTACGAACTGCTGCGCGACAACGACGCGATCCGCGCGCACTACCAGCGGCGCTTCCGCCACATCCTGATCGACGAGTTCCAGGACACCAACCGGCTGCAGTACGCCTGGATCAAGATCTTCGCCTTCAACCCGGACGGCACGGTTGGCGCCGGCAACTCCGTGCTGGCGGTGGGCGACGACGACCAGAGCATCTATGCCTTCCGCGGCGCGCGCGTGGGCAACATGGCCGACTTCGTGCGCGAGTTCGACGTGCGCCACCAGATCAAGCTGGAGCGCAACTACCGCAGCTACAGCAACATCCTCGATTCGGCCAACGCGCTGATCAGCCACAACAAGGGTCGGCTGGGCAAGAACCTGCGCACCGACCAGGGACCGGGCGAGCCGGTGCGGGTGTACGAAGCACCCACCGACCTCGCCGAGGCGCAGTGGCTGCTCGAGGAGATGCGCCACCTGGTGCGCGGCGACGGCCCGGAAGGCGGCACCCTGCGGCGCGAGATCGCGGTGCTCTATCGCAGCAACGCGCAGAGCCGGGTGATCGAGACGGCGCTCTTCAACGCCGGCGTGCCCTACCGCGTGTACGGCGGCCTGCGCTTCTTCGAGCGCGCCGAGATCAAGCACGCGCTCGCCTACCTGCGGCTGCTGGAGAACCCGAACGACGACACCAGCTTCCTGCGGGTGGTGAACTTCCCGCCGCGCGGCATCGGCGCGCGCAGCATCGAGCAGCTGCAGGACGGGGCGCGCGCGGCCGGCTGCTCGCTGCACGACGCGGTGAGCGCCACCACCGGCAAGGCCGGTGCGAACCTGGGCGCGTTCGTTGCGAAGATCGACGTGCTGCGCGAGCAGACGCAGAACCTCAGCCTGCGCGAGATCATCGAGCTGGTGCTGCAGCACTCGGGCCTGGTCGAGCACTACCGCGCCGAGCGCGAGGGCGCCGAGCGCATCGAGAACCTGGACGAACTGGCCAGCGCGGCCGAGAGCTTCGTGATGCAGGAGGGCTTCGGCCGCGACGCGGTGGCGCTGCCCGTCGATGAACTCTCGCAGTCGCCGGTGAGCCAGGGCCTGGACCCGAACCAGCCGCTGCTGAACGAGCCCGCGCCCGACTACGTGCCGCCCGACGCCGAGACCGGCGAGACGCTGTCGCCGCTGGCGGCTTTCCTCACGCACGCCGCCCTCGAGTCCGGCGACAACCAGGCGCAGGCCGGCCAGGACGCGGTGCAGCTGATGACCGTGCACTCGGCCAAGGGCCTGGAGTTCGACGTGGTGTTCGTCACCGGGCTGGAGGAAGGCCTGTTCCCCAGCGAGCGTTCGCTGTCCGACCACGACGGCCTGGAGGAGGAGCGCCGGCTGGCGTACGTGGCGATCACGCGGGCGCGCAAGCGCCTGTACCTCAGCCATTCGCAGACGCGCCTGCTGCACGGCCAGACCCGCTACAACGTCCGCAGCCGCTTCTTCGACGAGCTGCCCGAGCACGCGCTCAAGTGGCTCACGCCGAAGAACCAGAACTTCGGCGGCTCGGCGTTCGGCTTCGGCGCGGGCTACGGCTCGACCCGGCCGGCCGGCGGTGGCGGCGGTGGAGGCTGGAGCAGCGAGAAGTTCGCCAGCCCGCCGGTGCCGGTGCAGAAGGCCGCGCCCTCGCACGGGCTGCGGCCGGGCCTGCAGGTGTTCCACACCAAGTTCGGCGAAGGTACGGTGGTGTCGATCGAGGGGCAGGGCGACGACGCGCGGGCGCAGGTGAAGTTCAACCGGCACGGCGTGAAGTGGCTGGCGCTGTCGGTCGCCAAGCTGACACCGGTGACCTAGCATCCGGGGCGGGCACTGGGCCGTAATTGAGGCTCCTCAATTACGGAGTTCTCCCATGAAGCTGATGCCCGTCCTTGCCGCCCTGGCGTTCGTCGTGGCGACCACCCTGGCGCAGGCCGCCGACACGCCCGGCAGCAATCCCGCCGTGCGCACGCCCAGCGCGGCCGAGCGCCTGGCCAGCGCGCGCAAGGCCATCGATGCCAAGGACTGGAGCGCGGCGCTGCGCGAGCTCAACGCCGCCGAGCGCGAAGACCCGCTCAACGCCGACGTGCAGAACCTGCTCGGCTACTCGTACCGCAAGCGCGCCAATCCCGACCTGCACAAGGCGATCGGCCACTACCAGGCCGCGCTGCGCCTGGACCCGCGGCACAAGGGCGCGCACGAATACATCGGCGAGGCCTGGCTGATGGACGGCAAGCCCGCCGAGGCCGAGAAGCACCTGGCCGAGCTGGAGAAGATCTGCGGCGGCAAGGGCTGCGAGGAGTACCAGGACCTGGCCAAGGCCATCGCCGACCACAAGGCGAAACACTGAGCGCGACGGGGGCGGCGGCCCAACGATAAGTACGCTTATCATTTGACGGCGAACCCGAAGGAGGCCCGCCGCCATGAACGCCCCCGAAACCCTGTCGCGCTGGACCCGCCCCGAGTCCAGCCGCGTCCCTTTCTGGGCCTACACCGACGCCCAGCTCTACCAGCAGGAACTCGACAAGGTCTTCTACGGCCGCCACTGGTGCTACGTCGGCCTGGAAGTCGAGATCCCCAACGTCGGCGACTACAGGCTCAGCTGGGTCGGCGAGCGCCAGGTGATCATGGTGCGCGACCGCGTCGCGCCCAGGGATCGCGGCACCGACCCCGGCATCCGCGTCGTCGAGAACCGCTGCGCCCACCGCGGCGTGCGCTTCTGCCAGCAGCCGCACGGCAACGCGCGCAGCTTCGTCTGCCCCTACCACCAGTGGACCTACAAGCTCAATGGCGAGCTGGCGGGCCTGCCGTTCAAGGACGGCGTGAAGGAGGGCGAGTGCGTCAACGGCGGCATGCCGGCCGACTTCGACCTCAAGGCCAACGGCCTCACGCGGCTGCGCGTGGAGGTGCTGCACGGCCTGGTGTTCGCCACCTTCAGCCAGGAGGCCGAGCCGCTCGCGGACTACCTCGGCCCCAAGGTGATGCCGTGGCTGGACCGCATCTTCAAGGGTCGCCCGCTCACGCTGCTGGGCTACAACCGCCAGCGCATCCCGGGCAACTGGAAGCTCATGATGGAGAACATCAAGGACCCGTACCACCCGGGCCTGCTCCACACCTGGTTCGTCACCTTCGGGCTGTGGCGCGCCGACCAGAAGAGCCGCATGGTGATGGACGACCACGGCCGCCACGCCGTGATGATCTCGCGCCGCAACGACGGCGGCGAGAACAAGACGGTGACGGAGGGCGTGACCTCGTTCAAGGCCAACATGGTGCTGAACGACGACCGCCTGCTGGACGTGGTGCCCGAGCCCTGGTGGAAGGTGCCCGATCCTTCGAATCCCGGCGCCGAGATCATGCCCACCGTCACCATGATCACGCTGTTCCCCAGCCTGATCATCCAGCAGCAGGTCAACTCGCTCTCCACGCGCCACATCGTGCCGCGCGGCGAGGGCGAGTTCGATTTCGTCTGGACCCACTTCGGCTTCGCCGACGACACGCCCGAGATGACGCGTCGCCGCCTGCGCCAGGCCAACCTGTTCGGCCCGGCGGGCTTCGTCAGCGCCGACGACGGCGAGGTGATCGAGTTCAGCCAGGACGGCTTCCGCCAGTGGGGCGAGGAGGGCAGCACGCTTTGCGAGCTGGGCGGCACCGGCACCGGCGGCACCGAGCACATGGTCACCGAGACGCTGATCCGCTCGATGTACGCCTACTGGCGCAAGGTGATGGGCGTATGAGCGGGACGAGCGAAACGCTGATGCTGCAGCTGGAGATCAACCAGCTCAACGCCGACTACGCCGCCGCGCTCGACGAGCGCCGTTTCGACGACTGGCCCGGTTTCTTCCTGGAGGACGGCCAGTACGTCGTGCAGGCGCGCGAGAACTTCGACCGCGGCCTGCCGCTCGCGCTGATCGCGCTCGAGAGCCGCGGGATGATGAAGGACCGCGTGTACGGCGTGACCCAGACCATCTTCCACCGGCCGTACTACACGCGCCACGTGGTGGGCCCGGCCCGGGTGCTGCCGGTTCTGGACGGTGACGCAAGGGGCCTGGTTCGGGCCCAGTCGAACTACGCGGTCTTCCGCACCCGGCCGGGTGATTCCAGCGAGGTCTACAACGTCGGCCGCTACATCGACGAGATCGTCCGCACGGAGGAGGGTCTTCGTCTTCGCAGCCGACGCTGCGTCTACGACAGCGAGATGGTCCTCAACTCGCTGATCTACCCAATCTGAGCAAATTGAAATCGCTGCGCGATTTCAATTTGGTCTGATCAGTGTGTAGGCGACCGGCAAAGCCGGATCGCCTTCAAAAGGGGGATGCCGCTGCATGTTATTCCGCGCCATCCAGGAGCCGCTGCGCGGAAAACGCCTCGTCTGCGCGAGGCGAACCTTTCAGGCGGCGGAGCCGCCCTCCGGACCGTGCGGAATAACATGCAGCGCGGTCTCCCTTGTGAGAAGGATCCGGCTTCGCCGGTCCTTCTCACACATGCTGGAACCACAAAGGAATCGCGCAGCGATTTCTTTGTGAACGTTCAACGATTGGGTTCGGTGGCCTTGTTGCCGATGTAGCCGCCGGCGGCCGCGCCGCCCAGCGTGCCCAGCGGGCCGCCGAACACAGAGTTGCCCACCACGCCGCCGACCGCGGCGCCGCCGAGCGTGCCGGCGGTCTGGCGATCCATGGAGCCGCAGCCCGTGAGGCCGATCATCGTGACAGCGGCGATGGCCGCGAGGATGGTCTTCATACGTTCACCTTTTGTGTCTTCACGACCGCGGAAGGCGCGGCCTGCCTGTGCCAGCAATTGTGGAAAACAGCCCGTCGGGGCACTGTAGGAAGGCCAAGACAGGGGCTGTCGGCACCCCCCGTGCCCTCGTGCCAGCGCAATCGCTGAAGGACGAGTCAGACGGGGCGGTTGCGCGCCAGCGGCGGGTTGGCGGCGAAGTAGCGCGTGATGCCGCGCATCAATGCATCAGCCAGCTGCTCCTGGTAGGCGTCGCTGCGCAGCTTGGCTTCCTCGTCCGGGTTGCTGATGAACGCGGTTTCCACCAGCACGCTGGGGATGTCGGGCGCCTTGAGCACCGCGAAGCCCGCCTGTTCGACGCTTTTCTTGTGCAGGCGGCCGACGTTGCCGATCTCGCCCAGTAGCACGCCGCCGAGCTTCAGGCTGTCGTTGATCTGGGCCGTGGTGCTCATGTCCAGCAGCGCGCGCGCCACGTGCTGGTCCTGCGAACGCACGTTCACGCCGCCGACGAGGTCGGCGCGGTTCTCCTTGTCGGCCATCCAGCGCGCGGCTGAACTGGAGGCGCCGCTGTGGCTCAGCGCGAACACGCTGGCGCCGCGCGCCGTGGGCGTGATGAAGGCGTCGGCGTGGATGCTGACGAAGAGGTCGGCCTGCACCCGCCGGGCCTTCTGCACGCGCACGTGCAGCGGCACGAAGAAGTCGGCGTCCCGCGTGAGGAAGGCTCGCATCGGGCTGCCGTTGATGCTGGTGGCGTTGATGCGGTCGCGCAGGCGGTGCGCCACCTGCAGCACCACGTCCTTCTCGCGCGTGCCGTTGGGGCCGATGGCGCCCGGGTCCTCGCCGCCGTGGCCGGGATCGAGCGCGATGATGATCAGCCGGTCGGTCTTGGCCGCGACCGCGGGCGGCATGGGCGGGCCGGCGTCGCTGCGGCCGCGCATCCCGGGCTCGCTCTGCCGGGCGATCAGGTCGCCGAGCGGATCACCCGCGGGCGGCGCCGAACCGACGCTGTCGCGCAGGCGCTGCGCGATCAGCTCCTCCAGCGGATCGGGCGGCTGCATCGGATGCAGGTCCAGCACCAGCCGGTGCTGGTAGGCCGCGACCGGCGGCAGCGTGAACACCTGCGGCAGCGCCTGCTGCTTGAGGTCGATCACCAGCCGCACCACGCCCGGCGCGTTCTGGCCGACGCGGATGCCGGCGATGTACGGATCGTCGGCCTGCACCTTGGCCACCAGTTCGCGCAGCGCCGGATTGAGATCGATGCCCTCGATGTCCACCGCCAGCCGCGGCGGGCTGGTGACGACGATCTGCCGGGAGACGAGCAGCGAATCCGACTCGATGGTGACGCGCGAGTAGTCCGGCGCCGGCCACACGCGCACCGCGAGGATGGTGGCGCCGCGCGCGATCTGCGCCGCGCCCAGCAGCAGCACGAGCGTCCCGCCGCGCAGCAGTCCGCGGCGCTTCACGAAACGAGCTCCCGTCCGATGTCGGAGCCCGGATCGACGCGGACGCTGCGCGCGCCGTCCTGATCCACCGAGAGATGCAGCGTGAGGTCGGCCGCGGGCAGCAGGCCGGCGGCCTTCTCGGGCCATTCGGCCAGCTTCAGGCCGGGCTGGTCGAAGACGTCGCGAAAGCCCGCGTCTTCCCATTCGCGCGGGTCGTCGAAGCGGTAGAAGTCGAAGTGCCAGACCGGGAACGAGCGCGCCTCGTGCGGCTCGACCAGGGTGTAGGTCGGGCTCTTGATGCGCCCGGCCACGCCCAGCGCGCGCAGCAGGTGCCGCACGAACGTGGTCTTGCCCGCGCCCAGGTCGCCGTGCAGCGCGATGAAGGCCCGCCCCAGCGCGGGCCGGGCGGCCAGGCGCTCGGCGAAGGCGCGGGTGTCGTCCTCGCTCGCCCAGCGCAGCGAGGCCTGGCGGCCCGGCGGTGGGCCGCTTCCTACAATCGGCGGGTGAGTGGGCGTAGCGGTCAGATCGACGGTCCTTCGCTGGTGGCATCCATCGGCCAGTGGGGCCGCGAGCTCGGATTCTCCCAAATCGGCGTGGCGGGCGTGGACCTGTCTTCGGCCGAACCGGGCCTTCTGGAATGGCTCGAAAGAGGCTTCCACGGCGACATGGCCTACATGCAGGCCCACGGCCTCAGGCGCGCGCGGCCCGCGGAACTGGTGCCCGGCACGCTCTCGGTGATCACCGCGCGCATGGACTACCTGCCGGGTGCGACGCCCGAAGGCTGGCAGGCGATCGAATGGGAGCGGCTGCGCCGGCCGCTCAAGGGCGCCGTCTCGGTCTATGCCCGCGGCCGCGATTACCACAAGGTGGTGCGCGGGCGCCTGCAGAAACTGTCCGAGCGCATCGCGGCCGAGATCGGCCCCTTCGGCCATCGCGCGTTCACCGATTCGGCGCCCGTGCTGGAGGCGGAACTGGCGGCGCGCAGCGGGCAGGGCTGGCGCGGCAAGCACACGCTGATCCTCAGCCGCGAGGCCGGCTCGATGTTCTTCCTGGGCGAGATCTACGTCGACCTGGAGCTGCCGGCCAGCGAGCCGGTGACCGCCCATTGCGGCAGCTGCCGCGCCTGCATCGACGTCTGCCCCACGGCCGCGATCGTCGGCGAGCAGCGGCTGGATGCGCGGCGCTGCATCTCGTACCTGACGATCGAGCACGCCGGTCCGATCCCGATGGAGCTGCGTCCGCTCATCGGCAACCGCATCTACGGCTGCGACGACTGCCAGCTGGTCTGCCCCTGGAACAAGTACGCGCGCCGCAGCCCGTTGCCGGACTTCGACGAGCGCGCGGGCTTCACGGGGTCCACGCTGGCGAGCCTCCTCGATTGGAGCGAGGCGGAGTTCCTGCGCCGCACCGAGGGCTCGCCGATCCGCCGCATCGGCCACGAGCGCTGGCTGCGCAACATCGCCGTGGCGGCGGGCAACGCCCTGCGGGCGCGGGACGATGCGCAGTTGCGGGAGGCGTTGCGGCGGGTCCAGGATCATCCGAGCGAGCTGGTGCGCGAGCACGTGGCGTGGGCGTTGGCTGCTGAGACACGCTAGCCGCCGCGGAAGTTTCCCTCCCTAGCGCAACACCCCCAGCGCGAACGTCAGGCTCGGCACGCCCAGCAGCGTCGACAGCGTCACCAGGCCCGCCACGTACGACCCGTTGTAGCCCATCCGCGAAGCCAGCACGTAGGCGCTGGAAGCGGTGGGCAGGGCCGAGAACGCGAGCAGCACCGCGGCCTGCGCCGCATCGAGCTTGAACAGCATCACCAGCCCCGCCGCCACCAGCGGCAGCAGCAGGTGCCGGATCGCGAGCACCGACACGGTGAGCGTGCGGGCCTGCGCCAGGCTGCCGAACTGCATGCCCGCGCCGGCCGCCATCAGGCCCAGGGCCAGCGAGCTGCCGCCGATGCGGTTGACCGTCGGTTCCAGCCAGGTCGGCACCGAGAGTCCGAGCAGGTTGGCCGTCAGCGCCGTGCCGGTCGCGATGATCAGCGGATTGCGCGCCAGCGCCGCCAGGAAGCCGGTCTTGGCATGCCGCGCCATCGGCCACACCGCGCCGATGTTGAACAGCGGCACGCACACGCCGATCAGCACGGCGATCAGCTGCAGGCCCTGAGCGCCGGCCAGCCGCTCGGCCAGGGCCAGGCCGATGAAGGAGTTGAAGCGGAACGCGATCTGCGCCGCCGCCGCGTGCTCGCGCCGGTCGACGAGGCGGCGCAGCCCGGGCAGGTGGGGGATGGCGTAGGCCATCGCGATGCCCGAGATGCCGAGCAGCAGTCCCGCGCCTATCAGTCCGGAGGCGGCGTCCAGGTCGAGCGGCGCGCGCACGATGGACTGGAACAGCAGGACCGGAAAAAGAACGTAGTAGACGAGGCTCTCGACCTGCTCCCACACGGTGCGGTCGAGGGCGGTGTATCGGCAGATCAGGTAACCGGTCGCGATGAGCGAAAAATCGGGGAAGAGAAGGCGGGCGAACTCCACCGTTCGAGCATAGCCGCTGCGGGTTCACCCTTATGCGCGTCCACAGGCTAGCGTCAGGCGGACTTGGGTACGATCCACTGTTTCATCGCTGACGAAACACAAGGAGAGATCAATGCAACGCCGTGACTGGATCGCTCTCGCCGCCGCTGCCCTGTCGGCAGCCGCCGCGGGTCCCGTGCTGGCCCAGGGTTATCCGAACAAGCCGGTCAAGCTGGTCGTGCCGTTCGCGCCGGGCGGCACCACCGACATCATCGCGCGCGTGATGTCCGAGCCCCTGGGCAAGAACCTGGGCCAGAACGTCATCGTGGAGAACAAGGCCGGCGGCGGCGGCGTCATCGGCGCCACCGAGACGATGCGTGCCACGCCCGACGGCTACTCGCTCGGCGTGGCCACCGTGTCCACCACCGCGGCCAACCCGGCGATCAACCCGAAGATCCCGTACAACCCGACCACGGACTTCACCCCGATCATCAACATCGCGGCCACGCCCAACATCATCGCGGTGAACCCCAACTTCCCGGCCAAGGACTACAAGTCCTTCATCGCGGAACTGAAGAAGAGCCCGGGCAAGTACTCCTACTCCTCCTCCGGCACCGGCGGCATCGGCCACCTGCAGATGGAGCTGTTCAAGGCGATGTCGGGCACCTTCGTGATCCACATCCCGTACCGCGGCGCGGGCCCGGCGCTGAACGACACGGTGGCCGGCCAGGTGCCGATGATCTTCGACAACCTGCCGTCCGCGCTGCCCTTCATCAAGGACGGCCGCCTGGTGCCGATCGTGGTGGCCGCGCCCCAGCGCCTGAAGGAACTGCCGAACGTGCCCACCTTCAAGGAAGTGGGCCTGGAGCCGGTGAACCGCATGGCCTACTACGGCATCCTCGGTCCCAAGGGCCTGCCCAAGGAAGTGGTCGAGAAGGTCCATGCCGCCGCCGTCAAGGCGCTGCAGGAGCCCGCGGTGCGCAAGCGCATCGAGGACACCGGTTCGCTGGTCATCGCCAACACGCCCGAGCAGTTCGCCCAGCAGATCAAGGCGGAGTACGACGTGTACAAGAAGGTCGTCGACAGCGCCAAGCTCAAGCTCGACTGAGACCGGCCGCGCGCAGCGAATGCCCGCCGCGACCGCAAACCGCAACAAGCCGCCCCCGGGCGGCTTGTTCGCTTCCGTCGACGACTTCATCGACGCGCTCTGGCTCGAGGAGGGCCTGTCGCGCAACACGCTGGCCGCCTACCGGCGCGACCTGACGCTGTACGCGCGCTGGCTGCAGGCGCGCGGCGGCAGCCTCGAGGCCACCGCCAGGCACGACCTGCAGGCCTACTTCGCCGCGCGCCATTCCGCCACCAAGGCCAGCACGGCCAACCGGCGGCTCACCGTTTTCAAGCGCTACTTCCGCTGGGCCCTGCGCGAGCGCCGCATCACCGAAGACCCGACGCTGCAGCTGGAGCCGGCCAAGCGCGCGCCGCGCATGCCCAAGACACTGACCGAGTCGCAGGTCGAGGCTCTGCTCGCCGCGCCCGACGTGGACACGCCGCTGGGCCTGCGCGACCGCACGATGCTGGAGCTCATCTACGCCAGCGGGCTGCGCGTCAGCGAGCTGGTGACGCTCAAGGTGATCCACCTCAGCATGGCCGACCACGTGGTGCGCGTGATGGGCAAGGGCGGCAAGGAGCGGCTGGTTCCGTTCGGCCAGCACGCCCGCGACTGGATCGCGCGCTACATGGCGCAGGCGCGCGCCGAGATCCTGGGCGGCCAGCAGACCGACGACCTGTTCGTCACGGCGCGCGGCCATGGCATGACGCGCGCGATGTTCTGGGTGCTGGTGCGCAAGTACGCGAAGGCCGCCGGCATCACCGCGCCGCTGTCGCCGCACACGCTGCGCCACGCCTTCGCCACCCACCTGCTGAACCACGGCGCCGACCTGCGCGCGGTGCAGATGCTGCTGGGCCACGCCGACATCTCCACCACCACCATCTACACCCACGTGGCGCGCGAACGGCTGCGCCAGCTGCACGGCCAGCACCATCCGCGGGGCTGATAACCTCGTGCGCTTTCTCCCCCGTAGTCCCCGAGAACCCGTCATGTCCGCTTCCCGCCTGACCCGCCGCGGCGCCGTCGCCGCCGCGCTCGCCACCCTCGCACTGCCCGCCGCGTTCGCGCAGGCCGGCTGGCCGTCCCGTCCCGTCCGCATCGTGGTCGCCTATCCGCCCGGCGGCGTCAGCGACGTCGTGGCGCGCGCGCTCGGCGAGCGCATGGCGGCCGCTCTCGGCCAGTCGGTGGTGATCGAGAACAAGGCCGGCGCCAGCGGCAGCATCGGCGTGGACGCGGTGGCCAAGTCCACCGACGGCCACACCTTCGGCTTCGCGGCGATCAGCCCGGTCGCGCTCAACCCGCACCTGGGCAAGTCGCCGTTCGACCCGGCCCGCGACATCGTGCCGGTGGCGAGCGTCATGTACTCGCCCGTGCTGCTGCTGGCCACCAGCGCCACGCAGGCCAGGGACATGAAGGAGCTGCTGGCCACCGCCAAGGCCAAGCCGGGCAGCGTGCGCTGGGCGACCTCGGGCCCGGCCTCGCTCGGCCACGTGATGCTGGAGCAGCTCAAGGCCGGCGCGAAGGTGGATATCACCCACATCCCGTACAAGGGCGGCGGCCAGCAGGTCACCGACGCGCTCAGCGGCCAGTTCGAGGTGCTCTCGACCAATGCCGGCCCGGCGGTGGCGCAGCACGTGAAGTCGGGCAAGCTGCGCGTGCTGGCCGTCGGCGCGCCCAAGCGGCTCGAGGCCTTCCCGAATGCCCCCACGCTCGAGGAGCTGGGCTTCCCCGCGGCCAACATGGACTCGCTGTTCGGCCTGTTCGCGCCCGCCAGCACGCCACCCGCGGTGATCGAGCGGGTCAATGCCGAAGTGAACAAGGCGCTGGCGCATCCGGACCTGCGGGCGCGCCTCGTCGCCAGCGACAACGTGCCCACCGGCGGCAGCGCGGCCGAGTTCGCCAGGCAGATCGCCACCGAGTCGGACAACAACGCCCGCATCATCAAGGCCGCCAACATCCGGAGCGAGTGAGGACACGACCATGCTGCAGTTCGCCGATGTAGAAGCCGCCGCCCGCCGCCTCGAAGGCGTCGCGCACCGCACACCGGTGCTCACCTCGCGCACGCTGGACGACGTGCTGGGCGCGCGGGCCTTCCTCAAGGCCGAGAACCTGCAGCGCATGGGCGCCTTCAAGTTCCGCGGCGGCTACAACGCGGTGAACTCGCTGACCGATGCCGAGCGCGCCCGCGGCGTGGTCGCGTTCTCCTCCGGCAACCACGCCCAGGCGGTGGCGCTGGCCGCGCGCCTGCATGGCTGCCGCGCCACCATCGTCATGCCGCACGACGCGCCGGCGCTCAAGATGCAGGCCACGCGCGGCTACGGCGCCGAGGTGGTGGTGTACGACCGCTACAGGGAAGACCGCGCGGCCATCGCGGCGCGGCTGGTGCAGGAGCAGGGCGCCAACCTGATCCCGCCCTTCGACGACCTGCGCGTGATGGCGGGGCAGGGCACGGCGGCGCTGGAGCTGGTGCAGGACGTGGGCGCGCTCGACGCGCTGATCGTCTGCGCGGGCGGCGGCGGATTCCTCTCCGGCTGCGCGGTCGCGGCGCACCACCTCTTGCCCGGCATCCGCATCTTCGGCGCCGAGCCGGAGCGCGGCGACGACATGCGCCGCTCGCTGAAGGAGGGCCGCATCGTCAGCATCGACGTGCCGCGCACCATCTGCGACGGCCAGCAGACCACGGCCGTGGGCAAGCACCCGTTCGAGGTGATCCAGGCGCTGGTGGAGGACGTGCTCACGGTGCCCGACCCCGTCGTGGTCGAAGCCATGCGCTTCGCCTTCGAGCGTCTCAAAGTCGTGCTCGAGCCTTCCGGCGCCTGCGCGCTGGCGGCGCTGATGCACCACCGCGACCGCTTCCGCGGCCTGCGCGTGGGCGTCACGCTCTCGGGCGGCAACGTCGGGGCAGACCGTTTCGTGGCCCTGCTCTCCGGCGCCGAGCCGGCCGATTGAGCGCGGCGCCCGGGCCCGACTACGCCCGGATTCGGCAATGCCTGACACCTGCGGTCGCATGAGCGGCCTAGGGTGGCCCCTTTTCCGGGAGCAGCATCCTTGCCGAACACGAGGTCGCCGGCGCGCGGCCAGGCCGAATCGCGCGAGCCGGCCGAACACGGGACAGGGGCGGGCGGCGGTGCCCGCGGCGCGGCCCGCGCCCTCGGGCTGGGCCTGATCACCGGCGCGGCCGACGACGACCCGTCCGCGATCGGCACCTACGCCAGCGCCGGCGCCAAGTTCGGCTATGCCTTCCTCTGGATGGCGCCGGTCACGATGCCGATGATGTTCGCGGTGGTCTACCTGGCCTCGCGGCTGGGCATGGTGTCGGGGCGGGCGCTGTTCCAGGCGATCCACGACTTCTACCCGCGCTGGGTGCTGTACCCGCTGCTGGTCGGCGTGGTGGCGGGCAATGTGATCGAGGCGGCGGCCGACCTGGGCGGCATGGCGGCGGCGCTCAACATGTTCGTGCCGGTGCCCGTGCCCTGGCTGGTCGTGGGCATCGCGGCCATCGTGTTCGCGCTGCAATGCTTCGCGCCCTACCGCGTGATCCGCAACACCTTCCGCTGGCTGGCGCTGGCCTTGCTCTCCTATGTCGCCGCCGCGCTGCTGGCCCGGCCGGACTGGGCGGCCACTCTGCACGGCACGGTGGTACCGCGCATCCAGTTCAACCGCGAGTTCCTGTCGCTCGTGGTGGCGGTCATCGGCACCACGCTGTCGGCCTACCTCTACACCTGGCAGTCGAACCAGGAGGTGGAAGAGGAGATCGCGCGCGGCCGCACCACGGTGCAGCAGCGCCAGGGAGCGAGCCGGTCGGAGCTGCGCGAGAGCCGCCGCGACATCCTGCTCGGGATGCTGTTCTCCAACCTGATCATGTACTTCATCATCCTGGCCACCGGGGCCACGCTGCACGCGGCCGGCAAGACCGACATCGAGACGGCGGCGCAGGCGGCCGAGGCACTGAAGCCGATCGCGGGCGAGTGGGCCGGCCTCCTGTTCGCGGCCGGTCTGGTGGGCGTGGGCTTCCTCGCGGTGCCGGTGATGACCGCGGGCGCGGCCTACGACGTGGCGCAGTCGTTCGGCTGGAAGCACAGCCTGCACGCGCGCTGGCATGAGGCGAAGATGTTCTACGGCGCGATCGCGCTCGTCACCCTGGCGGCCGTGGGCCTCAATTTCCTGGGCTTCAACCCGATGAGGGCGCTGGTGTGGTCCGGCATCGTCCAGGGCTTCTCGGTGCCGCCGCTCCTGCTGCTGATCATGCTGATGACGAACAACCGCCGCATCATGGGCGAGCAGGTGAACCGGCGCTGGCTGAACGTGCTGGGATGGATCACGACGGCCGCCGTCTCGGCCGCGAGCGGGGCTTTGCTGCTGACGTACTTGCTCTAGTGGCCGCCTCGGCTACAGTCGCCGGGCCTTGGACTCCACCGCCGCCGCCTCCTCCCGCACCCGCTCCGCTTGGGCCATGCTGCTGGCCCTGATCTGCGGCTTCGCGCTCAGCCAGGCCTTCCGCACCGTGGCCGCCATCCTGGCGCCGCCGCTGCAGAAGGAGCTGGGGCTCACGCCCGGCCAGCTGGGCGTGTTCGCCGGCGTCTTCCACTTCGCCTTCGGTGGCCTGCAGCTGTTCATGGGCATGGGCATCGACGTGTGGGGACCGCGGCGAACCGTGCTCACGGTGTTCCCGCTCACCATCGCCGGTTCGCTGGTCGCGGCCACGGCGGGCGGCTTTCCGCAGCTGCTGGTGGGGCAGTTCCTCATCGGCGTGGGTTGCGCGCCGGCCTTCCTGGCCTGCACGGTGTTCATCTCGCGCCGGTTCGAGGCCGAGCGCTTCGCGGCCGTGAACGGCGCCGCGCTGGGCATCGGCTCGGTGGGCCTGCTGCTCACGGGAACGCCGCTGGCCTGGATCGTCGAGCAGGCTTCGTGGCGCGCCGGCTTCTTCACGCTGGCCGTGCTGGCCGCGCTGGCCTGGGGCGCCATCCTGCTGCTGGTGAGCGAGTCGGCGGACACCCACCACGAGGCGCCGCCGCCGGGCATGCTGGCGGCGCTGCGCGGCTACGGCGAGCTGTTCGCGCTGCGCCACACCTGGGGCATCGTGGTGCTGGCCACCTTCACCTACGCCTCGTTCCTGGCGCTGCGCGGCCTCTGGCTGGGTCCCTTGCTGGTGGAGCGCCACGGCTTCAGCCTGGTGCAGGCGGGCAACGTGGCGCTGCTGGTGTCGGTGGTCGGCATGCTGGGCCCGCCGCTGTTCGGCCGGCTCGACCCGGGCGACCGGCTGCGCCGCCGCTGGATCATCGTCGGCACGCTGGTGGTGGCCGCCATGTTCGGCGCGATGGCTTTCCTGCGCCAGGCGGCCGGCGATGTGATCGTGAGCACCGTGATGAGCCTCGTGGCCGGCTACGTCGTGCTGCAGTACTCCGACGTGCGCAGCGCCTATCCGTCGCGGATGACGGGGCGTGCGATGGCCGTGTTCACCATGGCGCTGTTCCTGGGCGTGGCGCTGATGCAGTGGGTGACCGGCCTGGTGGCCGAGGCCGCCCCGCGCCTGGGCATGGAGACCTACCAGGCGGTGCTGGGCTCGATCGCGCTGCAGCTGGTGGCGGCGACGGCGGCGTTCCGGTTGCTGCCGGGGCCGCCTAGGGACGCGTCTCCCCGCTGAGCCAGGCGAGCTCTTCCTCCGAGAACCCGGCCCGCCTCCTCGCGCTCTCGTTGAACGGCGGCATCAGCCGCGGCGCGGCATGGCGCTGCGCGAGCACGCCGTAGTGCGCGATCGGGTCCAGCCCTTCGCGCTCGCACAGCAGGCGGTACCAGTGGTTGCCGATGGCCACGTGCCCGACCTCGTCGCGCAGGATCACGTCCAGGATGTCGACCGCGCGCAGCGCCGGCGGCGTGCCCACCTGGCGCAGCTTCTGCTGGATCTGCGGCGTGGCATCGAGACCGCGCGCCTCCAGCGTGCGCGGCACCAGGGCCATGCGGGCCACGACGTCGCCGGCGGTCTTCTCGCACATCTGCCACAGGTTGTCGTGCGCGGCGAAGTCGCCGTAGGCGTGGCCGAGGAAGGCCAGGTGTTCCTGCAGCAGCGAGAAATGGAACGCTTCCTCGGCCGCGACGCGCAGCCAGTCGAGGTGGAACTCGCGCGGCATGCCGTCGAAGCGCCATGCGGCGTCCAGCGCGAGGTTGATGGCGTTGAACTCGATGTGGGCGATGGCGTGCAGCAGCGCCGCCAGGCCTTCGGGCTTGGCCGGCGAGCGGCGCGGCACGCGGGCGGGGTGCACGAGCTCGGGCTTCCCGGGCCGGCCCGGAAGGGGCGCTCCGGGCGACGGCCGCCCGGGCTCGATCGCGAGGCCTTGCGCGTCGCGGTGCAGCGCCTGGGCCAGCGCCACCTTGTCGTCGGGCCGCGCGGCGCACAGCGCCTGCAAGGCCAGGGTCCTCAGGGCCATCCCTACAATCCAACGGTCTTCATTTGAACGGTATTGTCCATGGCCCTCTACGAACTCGACGGCATCTCCCCCAAGCTCGGCCAGGGCGCATGGGTCGCGGAAACGGCGCAGGTGATCGGCTCGGTCGAACTCGGCGAAAACGCCAGCGTGTGGTTCGGCACGGTGATCCGCGGCGACAGCGAGGCCATCCGCGTCGGCGACAACAGCAACGTCCAGGACCTGTCGGTGCTGCATGCCGACCCGGGCAAGCCGCTCACCATCGGCCGCGACGTCACCATCGGCCACCAGGTGATGCTGCATGGCTGCACCATCGGCGACAACACGCTCATCGGCATCCAGGCCGTGATCCTCAACGACGCGCGCATCGGCCGCAACTGCATCGTCGGCGCCGGCAGCGTGGTCACCGAGGGCAAGGAGTTCCCGGACAACTCGCTGATCATCGGCGCGCCGGCCAAGGTCGTCCGCACGCTGGACGACGAGGCCGCCAGGAAGCTGGCGGCGACCGCGCTGCACTACGTGGAGAACTCGCGACGGTTCGACAAGGGCTTGAAGAAGATCGGCTGACCGCCATCTGTTCCAGCTTTGGGCCCGCCCATTCCATGTCCGAGCTCCACAAGTTCCTCTTCGACGGCCTGCCGGTGCGCGGCGCCCTGGTGCGCCTGACCGACGCCTGGACCGAGATCCTGGCGCGGCGCCAGGCCAACAGCACGACCGGCGCCTGGCCGCCTCCCGTGGCAGAGCTGCTGGGCGAGATGGCCGCCGCCGGCGTGCTGATGCAGTCCAACATCAAGTTCAACGGCGCGCTGGTGCTGCAGATCTTCGGCGACGGGCCGGTCAAGGTCGCGGTGGCCGAGGTGCAGCACGACCTGACGCTGCGGGCCACCGCCAAGGTGATCGGCGAGGTGCAGGTGGGCGACCGCCTGCCCGAGCTGGTCAACGCCCGCAACCACGGCCGCTGCGCCATCACGCTGGACCCGCGCGACAAGTTCCCGGGCCAGCAGCCTTACCAGGGCGTGGTCTCGCTGCATGGCGACCACCGCGAGAAGCTGGGCCGCCTGTCCGAGGTGCTGCAGCACTACATGCTGCAGTCCGAGCAGCTGGACACCACGCTGGTGCTGGCAGCCGACGGCAAGGTGGCGGCGGGGCTGCTGATCCAGCGGCTGCCGGTGCAGGGGGAGAAGAATCTCGAAGGCTCGATGGTGAGCGAGGCCAACGAGGACGAGATCGGCCTGAACGAGCACTACAACCGTATCGCCACGCTGGCCTCCACGCTCACGCGCGACGAGCTGCTGGAGCTGGACGCGGAGACGCTGTTGCGCCGCCTGTTCTGGGAAGAGCAGCTGCTGCGCTTCCCGCCGCAGACCCCGCGCTTCGCCTGCACCTGCAGCCGCGACCGCGTGGCCGGCATGATCCGCGGGCTGGGCCGGGAAGAGGCCGACAGCATCATCGCGGAGCAGGGGCAGATCGAGGTGGGCTGCGACTTCTGCGGGCAGCAGTACCGGTTCGACGCGGTGGACGCGGCGCAGCTGTTCACGTCGCCGGGCGACCAGCCGCCGGTGACTTCGGCGGTCCAGTAGGTCAGCGCAGGCCGGCGAGCCCGGTGAACAGCCGGTGCTCGCATTCCGGGTCGCTGCACTTCTCGCACACCCAGTTCCAGCGCTTTTCGTCGTCGCCGCTGGCGGGCCGCTCGCCGAGCAGCTCCAGCACCGGCGCCAGCGCGTTGCGCACGCGGTCCTCGCCGCTGCCGTAGACCACGCGATAGGGCACGCCGGCCTTGGCGAGGTGTTCGCGCACCAGCGCATCCACGGGTTCACGCGCATGCGGGCCGTCGCGATGCAATCCGTCGGCGACCCAGGGGATGTCCAGGCCGGTCAGCAGCGTGAGGTCGTAGCCGCGCTGGCGTTCCAGGGCGAACCGGTACAGCGCATGGTCGTCGAACAGCATCGCACCGTGGATCGCCACCATCAGCGCGGTGGTGTCGGCGACGACGATGTCGGCCCGGGCCGCGGCGGCGTCGACGCGGCGCTCCTGCTCCTGCGCGATCGGCAGCTGTTCCTCGGGGCGCGGCTCGCGGCCCTCGCGCACGCACCATTCGCGCAGCACCTCGCCGACGGTTTCCACGCGCCGGCCGCGATCGCGCAGGCGATCGGCGAGGGAGTGGGAGAGGGTGGTCTTGCCGGTGCTCTCGGCACCGAGCAGGGCGATCTTCATGCGGGCCGCGGCGCGGGGCCGCGCCTCACTTGCGCGGCCGCGCCTCACTTGGGCGTGACGACGTTGACGAAGATTTCGTTGGGCTTGACCATGCCCAGCTCGGCGCGCGCCTTCTCCTCGACCATCTCCACGCCTTCCTTCAGGTCGCGCACTTCGTTGGCCAGCCGCTCGTTGGCCTGCTGCGCCTGGGCGTTGGCCGCCTTCTGCTGCTGCAGCTTGCGCTGCATCTCGCCCACGTTGCCCACGCTGCCCCGGCCGAACCACAGCTGCCCGTGGACCACGAGCAGCAGGGCTACGAGCAGGACGGGGACAAAGCGTGAGCCCAAGGGCGTGGCCTAGCGCAGGTTGTAGAACGCCGCGCGGCCGGGGTACTGGGCGATGTCGCCCAGGTCTTCCTCGATGCGCAGCAGCTGGTTGTACTTGGCCATGCGGTCCGAGCGCGACAGCGAGCCGGTCTTGATCTGGCCGGCGTTGGTGCCCACCGCGATGTCGGAGATGGTGCTGTCCTCGGTCTCGCCCGAGCGGTGGCTGATCACGGCCGTGTAGTTGGCGCGCTTGGCCATCTCGATGGCGGCGAAGGTCTCGGTCAGCGTGCCGATCTGGTTGATCTTGATCAGGATGGAGTTGGCGATCTTCTTCTCGATGCCTTCCTTCAGGATCCTGGTGTTGGTGACGAACAGGTCGTCGCCCACCAGCTGCACGCGCGAGCCCAGGCGCTCGGTCAGCTGCTTCCAGCCGTCCCAGTCGCCTTCGCCCATGCCGTCCTCGATGCTGATGATCGGGTACTTGCCGACCCAGGATTCCAGCGTGTCGATCCACTCGCCGGCGGCGAGCTTGCGGCCTTCGGAGCCGGACAGGTCGTACAGGCCTTCCTTGTGGAACTCGCTGGCGGCGCAGTCCAGGCCCAGGGCGATCTGCTCGCCCGGCTTGTAGCCGGCGGCCTCGATGGCCTGCAGGATCATGCCGATGGCGGCCTCGTGGTTCTCGACGTTGGGCGCGAAGCCGCCTTCGTCCCCCACCGCCACGCTCATGCCCTTGTCGTGGATGATCTTCTTGAGCGCGTGGAACACCTCGGCGCCGTAGCGCAGCGCCTCGCGGAAGCTGGGCGCCCCCACGGGGATGATCATCAGCTCCTGCAGGTCGAGGTTGTTGTTGGCGTGGGCGCCGCCGTTGACCACGTTCATCATCGGCACCGGCAGCTGGCAGCCGTTCATGCCGCCGAAGTAGCGGTACAGGGGCAGGCCTGATTCCTCGGCCGCCGCGCGGGCCACGGCCATCGACACGGCCAGCATGGCGTTGGCGCCCAGCTTGCTCTTGTTCTCGGTGCCGTCCAGGTCGATCAGCGTCTTGTCCAGGAAGGCCTGCTCGGAGGCGTCCAGGCCCAGCACCGACTCGGAGATCTCGGTGTTGATGTGCTCGACGGCCTTGAGCACGCCCTTGCCCAGGTAGCGGCTCTTGTCGCCGTCGCGCAGCTCGATGGCTTCGCGCGAACCGGTGGACGCGCCGGACGGCACGGCCGCGCGGCCCATGGTGCCCGACTCCAGCAGGACGTCGCATTCCACGGTGGGGTTGCCGCGCGAGTCCAGGATCTCGCGGCCGACGATGTCAACGATGGCGCTCATTGCAGGTTTCTCGTTTCTTCGAAGTGGTTGATTCGGTTGTGCGTCAGAGGCCTTCCACCACGACCATGCGCATCACGGCCGCGCCCTGGCGAGCCTTCTTGGCAGCTTCGTATTCGGTGGAGTCGTAGAAGGCGCGCGCCTTCTCCATGCTCGGGAACTTGAGGATGACGACGCGCTTGGGCTGCCAGTCGCCTTCCAGCACTTCCACCTGGCCGCCCCGGGCGCAGACCTCCACGCCGTGGGCCTGGAAGGCCTTCGTGGAGAACTTCTTGTACTCCTCGTACTGCTGCGGGTCGGTGACGTCGACGTTGGCGATGATGTAGGCGCTAGGCAAAGTCGTTCTCCAGGTAGCCGTTCTTCTTGGTCACGAGGTCGATCGCGACCAGCGTCTCGAGCAGGGCCTTCATGTGCTTGAGCGGCACCGCGTTGGGGCCGTCGGACAGGGCCTTGGCCGGGTCGGGGTGCGTCTCCATGAAGAGGCCGCCGACGCCCACCGCCACCGCGGCGCGCGCCAGCACCGGCACCATCTCGCGCTGACCGCCGGAGCTGGTGCCCTGGCCGCCGGGCAGCTGCACCGAGTGCGTGGCGTCGAACACCACCGGCGCGCCGGTCTCGCGCATGATCGCCAGCGAGCGCATGTCCGAGACCAGGTTGTTGTAGCCGAAGCTCGCGCCGCGCTCGCAGGCCATGAAGCTGTCCTCGGGCAGGCCCTTCTCGCGCGCGGCGGCGCGGGCCTTGTCGATGACGTTCTTCATGTCGCCGGGCGCGAGGAACTGGCCCTTCTTGATGTTGACCGGCTTGCCCGACTGCGCCACGGCGCGGATGAAGTCAGTCTGGCGGCACAGGAAGGCGGGCGTCTGCAGCACGTCGACCACCTTCGCCACCTGCGGCACCTCGGCCTCGGTGTGCACGTCGGTGATGACGGGCACCTGCAACTGCCTCTTCACCTTGGCCAGGATCTCCAGCCCCTTCTCCATGCCGGGACCGCGGAAGCTGGTGCCGGAGGAGCGGTTGGCCTTGTCGTAGCTGCTCTTGAAGATGAACGGGATGCCCAGCGAGGAGGTGATCTCCTTGAGCTGGCCGGCCACGTCCATCTGCAGCTGCTCGGATTCGACCACGCAGGGGCCGGCGATCAAGAAAAAGGGCCTGTCCAGGCCCACGTCGAAGCCGCAGAGTTTCATGTCAGGCGACCACTTTGAGCTTCTTCCCGGCCGCGGACTGGTGTTCCAGCGCGGCCTTGATGAAGGCGTTGAAGAGGGGGTGTCCGTCCCAGGGAGTGGACTTGAACTCGGGGTGGAACTGCACGCCCATGAACCAGGGGTGCACGTCCTGGGGCAACTCCACGATCTCGGTCAGGTGCTCGCGCTGGGTGAGGGCGGAGATCACCAGGCCGGCCGAGCGCAGCTTGTCCAGGTAGTGGACGTTGGCCTCGTAGCGGTGGCGATGCCGCTCGTTGACCACGTCGCCGTAGATCTTGTGTGCCAGCGTGCCCTTGGCGACGTCGGAGCTCTGCGCGCCCAGGCGCATGGTGCCGCCCAGGTCGGAGCTGGCGTCGCGCTTGTTGATGGTGCCGTCGGCGCCCTGCCACTCGGTGATGAGGGCGATGACCGGGTGCGGCGTGTCGGCCTCGAACTCGGTGCTGTTGGCGTCCTTCAGGCCGGCCACGTGGCGCGCGTACTCGATGGTGGCGACCTGCATGCCCAGGCAGATGCCCAGGTAGGGCTGCTGGTTCTCGCGGGCGAAGCGCGCCGCCTCGATCTTGCCCTCGATGCCGCGCTTGCCGAAGCCGCCGGGCACCAGCACGGCGTCGAACTTGGCCAGTTGGCGCACGCTTTCCGGATTGAGCGTCTCGGAGTCGAGGTACTCGATCTTCACGCGCACGTGGTTCTTCATGCCCGCGTGGCGCAGCGCTTCGTTGAGCGACTTGTAGCTGTCCGACAGGTCGACGTACTTGCCGACCATGGCGATGGTGACCTCGCCCTGCGGATGCTCGGTCTCGTACACCAGGTCGTCCCAGCGCTTGAGGCTGGCGGGCGGCGTGTTCAGGCGCAGCTTGTCGCAGATCAGGCCGTCCAGCCCCTGCTCGTGCAGCATGCGCGGCACCTTGTAGATCGTGTTCACGTCCCACATGGAGATCACGCCCCATTCGGCGACGTTGGTGAACAGCGAGATCTTGGCGCGTTCCTCGTCGGGGATCTTGCGGTCGGCGCGGCACAGCAGCGCGTCGGCCTGGATGCCGATCTCGCGCAGCTTCTGCACGGTGTGCTGGGTGGGCTTGGTCTTGAGCTCGCCGGCGGCGGCGATCCAGGGCACGTACGTCAGGTGCACGAAGGCCGTCTGGTTGGCGCCCAGGCGCAGGCTCATCTGGCGGGCGGCTTCCAGGAAGGGCAGGGACTCGATGTCGCCCACGGTGCCGCCGATCTCGACGATGGCGACGTCGGCCGCGTTCGGCTCGCCGAAGCGCGCGCCGCGCTTGATGAATTCCTGGATCTCGTTGGTGACGTGGGGGATGACCTGCACGGTCTTGCCCAGGTAGTCGCCGCGGCGTTCCTTCTCCAGCACCGACTGGTAGATCTTGCCGGTGGTGAAGTTGTTGACCTTGCCCATGCGGGTGGTCACGAAGCGTTCGTAGTGGCCCAGGTCCAGGTCGGTCTCGGCGCCGTCGTCGGTGACGAA
Organism: Pseudomonadota bacterium; assembly: GCA_023387335.1. Classification (GTDB taxonomy): domain Bacteria; phylum Pseudomonadota; class Gammaproteobacteria; order Burkholderiales; family Burkholderiaceae_C; genus Ramlibacter. The sequence continues at coordinate 120,758 of JAEWIF010000026.1, forward strand.
CACCTCGCCGTGCTGGAACGGCGACATCGTGCCCGGATCCACGTTGATGTACGGATCCAGCTTGATGAGAGTGACTTTGAGGCCCCGCGATTCCAGGATCGCAGCGAGGGAGGCTGAGGCGATTCCCTTGCCCAGGGAGGACACCACACCGCCGGTGACGAAGACGAATTTGGTCATGTCGTTCGGAAGCAGGCGCTTCCGGGAGGTGGTAATGCGCGATTATACGGGCGCCCTTGCGCCGCAGACCCTGCGTGGAGTAGTCCGCCCCGGTGTTTGCTACATTGCCGCGCATGAACGACCTGCAGGGCAAGCACCTCGTCCTCGGCCTCACCGGCGGCATCGCCTGCTACAAGGCCGCGGAGTTGTGCCGCGCGTTCGTCAAGGAAGGCGCCACCGTGCAGGTGGTGATGACCGAGGCGGCGGAGCAATTCATCACGCCGGTGACCATGCAGGCGCTCTCGGGCCGGCCGGTCTACACCTCGCAGTGGGACGCGCGCGAGCCGAACACCATGCCGCACATCAACCTGTCGCGCGAAGCCGACGCCATCGTCATCGCGCCGTGCAGCGCGGACTTCATGGCGCGCCTGGTGCACGGCCGCGCCGACGAGCTGCTCAGCCTGATGTGCCTGGCCCGCCCGATCGACCGGGTGCCGCTGCTGCTGGCGCCGGCGATGAACCGCGAGATGTGGGCCCACCCGGCCACCCAGCGCAACATGGAGCAGCTGGCCCGCGACGGCGCCACCATCCTGGGCGTGGGCAGCGGCTTCCAGGCCTGCGGCGAGACCGGAGACGGCCGCATGCTGGAGCCGGCCGAACTGCTGGAGGACATCACCGCCTTCCTGCAGCCCAAGCCGCTGGCCGGCCGCCGCGTGGTGATCACGGCGGGGCCGACCTTCGAGGCGCTGGACCCGATCCGCGGCATCACCAACCACTCGTCCGGCAAGATGGGATTCGCCATCGCCCGCGCCGCGCGCGCGGCCGGCGCCGACGTCACGCTGGTGGCCGGGCCGGTGCAGCTGGCCACGCCGCGCGGGGTGACGCGGGTGGACGTGAAGTCGGCGCGGCAGATGCTGGACGCCACGCTGGCCGCGGTGCCGCGGGCCGACGTCTTCATCGCCACGGCGGCCGTCGCCGACTGGCGTCCCGCCAGCGAGAGCGACCAGAAGATCAAGAAGGACGGCACCGGCCAGGCCCCGACCGTCGCCTTCACCGAGAACCCCGACATCCTCGCGACCGTCGCGAAGAGCGATCGCGCGAAGAGCCGCGACCTGTTCTGCGTCGGCTTCGCCGCCGAGAGCCACGACCTGCTGGCGCATGCCAAGGCCAAGCGCGAGCGCAAGGGCATCCCGCTGCTGGCCGGCAACATCGGCCCGCTCACCTTCGGCCAGGACGACAACCAGCTGCTGCTCGTGGACGAGCAGGGCGCCACCGAGCTGCCGCGCGCGCCCAAGCTGCAACTGGCGCGCACCCTGGTCGCCGAGATCGCGCGCCGCCTGAAGAAACCCCAATGAAAGTCGACGTCAAGATCCTCGATCCGCGCATGGCGGATCAACTTCCCACGTACGCCACGCCCGGCAGCGCCGGGCTCGACCTGCGCGCCTGCATCGACGGGCCGATCGAGCTGGGCCCCAACGAATGGAAACTGGTGCCCACGGGCATCGCCATCTGGCTCAAGGACCCGGGCTACGCGGCGATGATCCTTCCGCGCTCCGGGCTGGGGCACAAGCACGGCATCGTGCTGGGCAACCTGGTCGGGCTGATCGACAGCGACTACCAGGGCCAGCTGATGGTCAGCTGCTGGAACCGCAGCGATACCGCCTTCACGCTGCAGCCGATGGAGCGGCTGGCCCAGCTGGTGGTGGTGCCGGTGGTGCAGGCGCAGTTCAACGTGGTGGCCGAGTTCCCGCCCACCGAGCGCGGCGCCAACGGCTACGGTTCGACCGGCAAAAGCTGAGTCGCTTCGGGGCAACGGACCGCCCGACAGGAAGGTCCTACACCCTCTCCCGAGGGCTCCTACACCTCAACGCGGCTATGGCGGGGACCCAGGAGCAGCGGGACTGCCTGTAATGGGAAACACGGGGCGCGCCTTGCGTTGGCTGCGCCGTGTTTCGCATACGAAGGAGAGTCCCCATGAACAAGCGATTCGCATCCGTCGCCGGCATGACCGCCGCGGCCGCCCTGCTGGCCGCCTGCGGCAGCAACCCGACCCAGCCGATGGCCAGCAGCTACCCGAGCACGCCGGTCTATCCGAGCGTCTCATCGGCGCCGTCCACCTATCCGAGCTCCAGCGGCACGGTGCAGTCTGCGCCGGTGGCCGCGACCGAGAACGGCCGCGTGACCGACATCCAGCAGGTGCAGATGGGCGCGACCAGCGCCACCAACCCGAGCGCACGCAACGCGGTTGTGGGCGGCATCATCGGCGCCGTGGTCGGCAACCTGGCCGGCAAGCACATCAACAGCGGTGACAACCGCACGGCGGCGACCGTCCTGGGCGCGGCCGGCGGCGCGGCCGTGGGCAACCGCGTGGGCCAGAACCAGGCCAACACCGCCGCGGCCGGCGCCGCGGGTCCCGCGTACCGCGTGACGGTCCAGACCGACCAGGGCGCGTGGCGCACCTACGAGGTCGGCGCGCTGGGCGACCTGCGCGTGGGCGACCGGGTGCGCGTCGAGAACGGCGTGATCTACCGCTCGTAAGCGAACGGCCTAGTGCAGCGAGGTGCCGCCCGGCGCCTGCGGCTGCACGCGGAAGAAGCCGGTCCCCGCGGTGCCGCGGCCGATCTCTTCTTCCGTCGCTTCGCGAACGGCTTCCACCTTCAGGTGCAGCCGCAGCGCGATGCCCGCCAGCGGGTGGTTGCCGTCGAGCACCACGTGCTCCGGGTAGATCTCGGTGACCGTGTACAGCAGGTCCCTGGGCGCCTGCTCGTTGCTGCCCGCGGGCAGCCCTTCGAACGTCATGCCTTCCTCCAGCTCCTGCGGGAACCGCTCGCGCGGCTCCAGGAACACGAGGCGTTCGTCGTAGTCGCCGAAGGCATCCTCCGGCTCCAGGTGCAGATCGAGCCGGTCGCCGGGCTCGTGGCCTTGCAGCGCCTCTTCGATGCGGGCGAGCAGGTCGTCGCCGCCGACCAGGAACTCCACCGGCTCGGCGAGCACGTCGAGCTCCTCGCCGAGGGTGTCCTTCAGGGTCCAGGTCAGCGCGACCACGCATTGCGGAGTGACTTCCATGGAAGAATTCTCGCAGTTCACCGAGACCCATGGACGTCCACCTGCCCACGCCGCTGCTCGGCGGCCTCTCTCCTCGCCAATTCATGAAACGCCACTGGCAGCGCAAGCCGCTGCTGGTGCGCGGCGCCGTGCCCGGCATGCGGCCCGTCGCCGACCGCGGCGAGCTGTTCGCGCTGGCCGCGCGCGACGAGGTCGAGTCGCGCCTGGTGGAACAGCGGGACGACGGCCGCTGGTCGATGCGCCGCGGTCCCTTCGCCCGGCGCGCGCTGCCGCCGCTGGCGCGTCCGCGTTGGACGCTGCTGGTGCAGGGCGTGGACCTGCATGTCGATGCCGCCCATGAACTGCTGCAGCGCTTCCGCTTCGTGCCCGAGGCGCGGCTGGACGACCTGATGGTCAGCTGGGCCAGCGACGGCGGCGGCGTCGGCCCGCACTTCGACAGCTACGACGTTTTCCTGCTGCAGGCGCAGGGCCGGCGCCGCTGGCGCTTCGGCAAGCAGCAGGACCTGACGCTGCGCGAGGGCGTGCCGCTGAAGATCCTGGAGAACTTCGAGCCGCAGGAGGAGTACGTGCTCGAGCCCGGCGACATGCTGTACCTGCCGCCGCGCTACGCGCACGACGGCATCGCGGAAGGCGAGTGCCAGACCTACTCGATCGGCTTCCGGGCGCCGCGCCGCGGCGAGCTGGCGCGCGAGCTGCTGCTGCGCCTGTCGGAGGACGCGGCCGAGGCGGCCGGCGAGGCGATGTACCGCGACGCCAGCCAGTGCGCCGTGCGCGAGGCGGGCGCCATCCCGGCGGAACTGGAGCGCTTCGCGCAGGACGCGTTGAAGGCAGCGCTCAAGGACCCGCATGCGCTGGCCCGCGCCCTCGGCGAATACCTCAGCGAACCCAAGCCCAACGTGTGGTTCGACGCCGGCCCGGTGCCGCGCGGCTCCCGCCCGCTGCAGCTCGACCGCCGCACGCGCATGCTCTACGACGGCCGCCACCTCTTCATCAACGGCGAGAGCTGGCGGGCCTCGGGCCCCGACGCGCGGCTGATGCGCAAGCTGGCCGACGAGCGCCGGCTGGACACCGCCGACCTCGCCCGCGCCAGCGACGAGGCGCTGGAACTGCTGGCCTCGTGGTGCGAGGCGGGCTGGATGCACGAGGAGGAGCGATGAACGACACGGCCCCGCCGCAAGGCCGCTTCGAAGGACGCGACGCGTTCGCGCAGCTCGTGCGCGACGCGCTGGCCGCCGCCGCCCGCGAAGGCTGGCGCGAGATCATCCTGTCCGATGCGAGCTTCGCCGACTGGCCGCTGGGCGAGCGCGCGGTGGCCGAGTCGCTGAACGCCTGGTCGCAGGGCGGCCGCCGCTGCGTGCTGCTGGCGCGGCGCTATGACGAGGTGGTGCGCCTGCACGCCCGTTTCGTCGACTGGCGCCGGACCTGGTCGCACATCGTCGAGGCGCGCGGCTGCAAGGCGGCCGATCCGCTCGAGCTGCCCAGCGCGATCTGGACCCCGCGTTGGGTGATGCGCCGGCTCGACCCCGAGCGCTGCACCGGTGTCAGCGGCGGCGAGGCTGACCGCCGCGTCGCACTGCGCGAAGTGCTCGACGAATGGCTGCTGAAGAGTTCGCCGGCGTTTCCCGCCACGACGCTCGGGCTCTGAGCTGACGCCGCGCGTCGGGTCGTCGGCCTATAATTTTCGGCTGAGCAGGAAGAGCTGGAGCCCCTTGCTGCTCGGCCTGCGCGGCACTTCCGCGGCGCGGCAACCACGGAAACCGTCTCCCTTCCCAGAGGATCTGAAATGAAGAAATCGCTCGTCCTGGCGTCCATGATTGCCGCCGTCGCCCTGGCCGCCTGCAGCAAGACCGAAGCCCCGGCCCCCGCTCCCGCGCCGGCCCCCGCCGCCGCTCCTGCGCCCGCCCCGGCTCCCGCTCCCGCCGAAGCGCCCGCCGCCGCTGCTTCCGCTCCGGCCGCCGCCGCTTCCGACGTTGCCGCGGGCGCTGCTGCCGCCGCCGCTGCCGCTGCTTCCGCTCCGGCCCCGGCTGCCGCTCCGGCCGCTTCCGCCGCCAGCAAGTAAGCAGTCCGCTGCTGCAAAAACAAAAGCCGCCCTCGGGCGGCTTTTTGTTTTGCGCGCGTCGTTCGCCGCTCAGGCGTCCAGCCAGCCGCTCCCCGTCGGCCCGTCAGCCACGTGGATCTCCACGGCTTCGCCCAGCGCGGCGACGAGCGCGGCACGCGCCAGCTCGGGCCGGTTGTTCTGCTCGCTCAGGTGCGCGGCCACGACGCGGCGCAGGCCGTGCGGCAGCACCGCCTGCGCGATGGCGGCCGCGGCTTCGTTGGCCAGGTGGCCCCAGTCGCCGCCCACGCGGCGCTTGAGGAAGTACGGATACGGGCCGGCCTGCAGCATCTCCGTGTCGTGGTTGCACTCCAGCAGCAGCGTGGCGCAGCCCGAGAGATGCTCGATGACGTGCGGCGTGGCGTGGCCCAGGTCGGTGAGCACGCCCATGCGCGAGGCGCCGTCGGTGCACGTCAGCTGCAGCGGCTCGCGCGCGTCGTGCGGCACCGTGAAGGGCCGCACCTGAAGGCCGCCGACCTCGATGTCCACCGAGTCGCACGCGATGCGCAGCAGGCCGTCGAAATCCGGCTGGCCCAGGCCCAGCCAGGTGCCTTCGCTCATGTAGACGGGGATGCGCTCGCGCGCCGCGAGCGACCGCGCGCAGCCGATGTGGTCGGCGTGCTCGTGGGTGATGAAGATGGCGTCGATCTGCTCGGCCAGCATGCCGGCCTGCGCCAGGCGCTTGTCCAGCGCGCGGATGCCGAGACCGCAGTCGACCAGCAGGTGGGTGGCACCGCCGGCGCCGCCGCGCGCCTGGATGACGGTAGCGTTGCCGGTGCTACCGCTGCCCAGGCTCTTGAATCGGATCACACTGCCTTACTTGAGATCGTCCGCGATGACCTGGACGATGCGCTGCGCGTTGGCCGAAGCCTCCGGCGCGCCCTGTGCGTCCAGCACGGACACGGTGGTCGATTCGCCCTGGCTGCGCACCGCGATGCGGTACTTCAGCGGCGACTCCGTCTTCTCGCTGCCCATGAAGCTGAACATGCGGCCGAAGAAGCCGGGGTCCTTCTTGTCCGGATTGGGCGGCACGTAGCGCACGAAGTAGGTGCCCTGGCTGCGGTCGCGGTCCTCCACGGTGAAGCCGGTGCGATCCAGCGCCAGGCCTACGCGGCGCCAGGCGCGATCGAAGCCTTCGTCGATCTGCACCACGGGCGTGTTGTTGACGTTGGCCACGCGCGAGGTGGTGCGGGTGGCGCCCGCGGCCGTGGCGGCGCGCGACTGCTCCTGCGGCACGCCCAGCTTGACCATCAGGCGGCGCAGGAACTCGGTTTCCAGCTCGGGATCGGCCGGGCGCGGCTGCCAGACGGTCTGGTCCTTCTGGGTGTTGCTGTACACCTCGATCATCCCGCGGTGGCTGATGTAGATCTCGGTGGCGCCGCTGGGCGAGCGCTCGAAGCGGGTGCGGAAGCGGTCGCGCTCGCCGGTGGAATAGGCCGAATCGAGCAGCTTGCCCAGCGAGTTGCGGATGAAGTCCTGCGGGATCTTGGCGCGGTTCTCGGCCCAGTCGGTCTCCATGATGCCGAGGTTGGCCTGGTCCAGCGACAGCAGGAAGCCGCTCTCCTGCCAGAAGTCGCGCACCGGACCCCACAGCTGGTCGGCCGGGCGGTTGACCACCAGCCAGCGCTTGTCGCCCGCGCGCTCGATGCGCACGTCGCCCACGGTGGTGGCGGCGGTGGGCAGGGTGGGGGCCGACTGGCCGATCTGGTACGAACTGGCCGTGACGGGGCCGCCGCCGGGCACCTGGTAGCGCGAGTCGCGCGACAGCTGGGTGAGGTCGGGCGGCACGTCGAGCGTCTGGCCCTTGGTGGCCGACTTGTAGTCGATGCGGTCGTTCTCGAGGACCGAGCAGGCGGCCAGGGCGGCGCAGGCGGCCAGCACGCCGAGCTTTGCGAATCGGTTCACGTCAGCGGATCCTTCTTGGGGTCAGGCCATCACGCCGGCCGAGCGCAGCGCCGCCTCGACCTGGGCGTGGAACGCCGGCTGCAGCGGGGTCATGGGCAGACGCAGCGCCGGGCCGCACAGGCCCATGCGCGTCATGGCCCACTTCACGGGGATGGGGTTGGCTTCGACGAACAGCTGCTTGTGCAGCGGCAGCAGGCGGTTCTGGATGTCCATCGCCGCGCGCGCGTCGCCCTTGATGGCGGCCACGCACAGCTGGTGCATCAGGCGCGGCGCCACGTTGGCGGTGACGCTCACGTTGCCGTGGCCGCCGCACAGCATCAGCGCCACGGCGGTGGGATCGTCGCCCGAATAGATGGAGAAGCCCTTGGGCGCATCGCGCAGCAGCCACTGGGCGCGCTCGATGTTGCCGGTGGCTTCCTTGATGCCGACGATGCCGGGCACTTCGGCCAGCCGCAGCACGGTGTCGTGCTGCATATCGGCGACCGTGCGGCCGGGCACGTTGTAGAGCACCATGGGCAGGTCGCCCACCGCCTCGGCGATGGCCTTGAAGTGCCGGTACTGGCCTTCCTGCGTGGGCTTGTTGTAGTAGGGCACGACCTGCAGCTGGCAGTCGGCGCCGACCTTCTTGGCGAACCTGGCGAGCTCGATCGCCTCGGCCGTGGAGTTGGCGCCGCAGCCGGCCATGATGGGCACGCGCCCGCGGGCCTGTTCGACCGAGACTCGGATGATCTCCTGGTGCTCCTGCACGTCCACGGTGGGCGATTCGCCGGTGGTGCCGACCACGCCGATGCAGTCCGTGCCCTCGGCGATGTGCCAGTCGATCAGCTTGCGCAGGGTGGGGTAGTCCACGCTGCCGTCGTCGTGCATCGGGGTCGCCAGGGCCACGATGCTGCCTGTAATCGGGGTCATTGTCGGGTTCGGTGGGGGATTGCGGATTCTATCTGGAGCCCGTGGCGAGCCCTTCCGTTCCCGGGGCTCGGCCGTACGGCGGCGATCCTCTGCACGAAGCGCGGCGGGTCCTCGAGGAAGCCGTCCTCGTACGCCACGATGCGCAGGTCCCTGCAGACCTCCAGAAGCTCGCCGTTCCTGAGCAGAAAGTCCGGCCGCGAAGGCTTGCCGACCTCCTCGTTGCCCTCGGCGAAGGTCTCGTAGACCAGCACGCCGCCGGGCGCGACGCTTTCCAGGATCCGCGGCCACAGCGGCCGCCACAGGTAATTGGTGACGACCACGGCGCCGAAGGTTTCGCCGGCCAGCGGCCAGGGGCCGTTCTCGATGTCCGCCTGGATCGCGCGGCCGACGCCGGCCACGGCCGCGATCGCTTCCGGGTCGCGGTCCACGCCGGTGACCGCGTGGCCGCGCTGCGCGAACCAGCGCATGTGGCGCCCGCGGCCGCAGGCGAGGTCCAGCACCGCGGCGCCCGCCGGCACCAGCGGCGACCAGCGCTGCACCCAGGGCGAAGGGGCTTCCGTTCCGTGCACCTCAATCTCCCGCGCGGGCCGCGGCGGCGGCGCCCGGCCGTTCCTGGTCGGCCAGCGCCGCCAGGGCCATGTTCTCCACCACGCCGGGCGCCACCAGCTTGATCAGGCGGCCCAGCTTGCCCTTGGCGGTCATCACGACCTCGCGCCGGCGGTCGTCCAGGCCGTCGAGGATCAGCTCGGCGCACTCCTGCACCGGCATCGCGTTTTCTTCCTTCAGGCCGCTGCGGCCCGCCGCCTGGCCCAGCGCGTTGAAGCCGCGCCGGCGGATCTCGGTGGCGACCACGCCGGGATAGGCGATGGTGACGGCGACGCCCGAAGGCTTGAGCTCGGTGCGAAGGGCCTCGAAGAAGCCGGTCATGGCGAACTTGGTGGCGCTGTAGGCCGTGCGCCCCGGCACGCCCACCAGGCCCGCCAGCGACGACACCGCCACGATCTGTCCGCGCGTGGCCTTCAGGTGCGGCAGTGCCGCGTGGGTGCACCACACGCTGCCCCACAGGTTGACCGTCATCAGGTCCTGGTACCAGCCCAGGTCGCCCGGCGCGACCTCCTCGAACAGGGCGTGGGCCGACATGCCGGCGTTGTTCACGAGGCAGTCGATGCCGCCGAAGCTGCGCGCGGCGGTCTCGATCAGGGCGCGGCAGTCCTCCTCGCGCGTGACGTCGGTCGGCACCACGATCGCGTCGGCGCCGGTCTCGTGGCACTGCGCCGCCACCTCCACCAGCTTGTCGCGATTGCGCGCGGCCAGCACCAGCGAGGCGGCGCCCCGGTGCCGCGCGGCCAGCCGGCGGGCCAGCTCGGCGCCGATGCCGTCGGACGCGCCGGTGATCACGTAGGTCTTCATGGGGCCGGATGTTGCGCCATCCGGGCCAGCCCGGCTATCCGGGCTTCCATGAGCGTCAGGCCCCGAAGCAGGCCCAGAGCTGCTCCGCCAGCATCACGGCGATCTCCGGCCGGGTATACAGCGCGAACACGCCGGCCAGGGCCAGCGCCGCGGCGCCCCAGGCGGCGATCCTCATGCCGGCTGCGCCGCGGGCGAGCGGCGGATCGGGGCTTCGCGCACCGGCAGGTTCACGATGGCCGCGAACACGCCCAGCGCGATGGCGAGGTACCAGACGATGTCGTAGCTGCCCGTGCGGTCGTACAGCAGGCCGCCCAGCCAGACGCCCATGAACGAGCCGACCTGGTGGCTGAAGAACACGAAGCCGCCCAGCATCGACAGGTGGGCCACGCCGAAGATCTGCGCCACCGTGGCATTGGTCGGCGGCACGGTGGACAGCCACAGCAGGCCCATCACGGCGGAGAACACGTACACCGACATCGGCGTCAGCGGCGCCCAGAGGAAGACGGCGATCGCCACCGCGCGGGCCAGGTAGATGAAGGCCAGGATCTTGCGCTTGGCCAGCTTCTGCCCCAGCGTGCCGGCGATGTAGGTGCCGAAGATGTTGAACAGGCCGATCAGCGCCAGCGCGTAGCTGGCCACCTGCGGCGACAGGCCCTTGTCCTTCAGGTAGCTGGGCATGTGCACCCCGATGAACACCACCTGGAAGCCGCACACGAAGTAGCCGGCCATCAGCAGCTGGAAGCTGGGGTACTTGAACGCCTCGCGCAGCGCCTGGCCGATGGTCTGCTCGCGATGCGGCGCGGTGCCGCCGCCGAAGCCGGGCTCGCGCAGGCCGAAGGCCAGCGGCACGATCAGCAGCGACAGCGCCGCCAGCGCCAGCAGCGACTGCTGCCAGCCGATGCCGCTGATCAGGAAGCCCTCGACCGGGACCATCATGAACTGGCCGAACGAGCCGGCCGCCGCCGCCATGCCCATCGCCCAGGAGCGCCGCGCCGGATCGACCTGCCGGCCGATCACGCCGTAGATCACCGCGTAGGTGGTGCCGGCCTGGGCCGCGCCGATCAGCACGCCGGCCGTCAGCGCGAACAGCAGCGGCGTGGTCGACAGCGCCATCCCCGCCAGCCCCAGCGCGTAGAGCAGGGCGCCGACGATCAGCACCCGCGCCGCGCCGAAGCGGTCGGCCATCATCCCTGCGAAGATGCCGAACACGCCCCACGCCAGGTTCTGGATGGCGAGCGCGAAGGCGAAGGTCTCCCGCGTCCAGCCCTGGGCCTGGGTGATCGGCTGCAGCCACAGGCCGAAGCCGTGGCGGATGCCCATCGAGAGGGTGACGACGGCGGCGCCGCAGATCAGCACCTGGCGCAGGGAAAGACGGTCGGACGAAAGCATCGGGCGAATGTAGCGAATCGGGGTGACCTTCGCCCGCCGCGGGTCGCGATCCGCGATGCTCATTTGCCCGGCGACTGATGCGTTGGCGGCATCAATCGGGCGACCCTGTGATTTCATACAGCCGCGCGACAGCGGACGACTACAATCCGCCCCCAAATGGCCACGCGATCCTCCCTCGCCCCCGAGTATTCCGAAGGTTCCATCCGAGTCCTCAAGGGCCTGGAACCGGTCAAGCAGCGTCCGGGCATGTACACCCGCACGGACAACCCGCTGCACATCGTCCAGGAGGTGCTGGACAACGCCGCCGACGAGGCGCTGGCCGGGCACGGCAAGCGCATCAAGGTCACGCTGCACGCCGACGGCTCGGTGAGCATCGAGGACGACGGCCGCGGCATCCCGTTCGGCCTGCATCCCGAGGAGAAGGCGCCGGTCATCGAGCTGGTGTTCACCCGCCTGCACGCCGGCGGCAAGTTCGACAAGGGCAAGGGCGGCGCCTACAGCTTCTCCGGCGGCCTGCACGGCGTCGGCGTCTCGGTCACCAACGCGCTGGCAAGGCGCATGGAAGTCACCAGCCATCGCGAAGGCCAGGTCGCCACCCTGGCGTTCTCCGGCGGCGACGTGGTCGAAGAGCTCAAGGTCCGCAAGGCCGCCGAAGGCGACCGCCGCCAGGGCACCACGGTGCGCGTCTGGCCCGACGCCAGGTACTTCGAGTCGTCCCAGCTGCCGATGGCCGAGCTGGCCCACCTGCTGCGCAGCAAGGCCGTGCTGATGCCCGGCGTGGCCGTCTACCTGGTCAACGAGAAGACGCGCGACAGCCAGAGCTGGCAGTACAAGGGCGGCCTGCGCGACTACCTCATGCAGACCCTGCCGGCCGACCCGGTGATCCCGCTGTTCGAGGGCGAGGGCTACGCCGAGAACAACGAGACCTTCGCCGAGGGCGAGGGCGCGGCCTGGTGCGTGGGCTTCACCGAGGACGGCGCGCCGGTGCGCGAGAGCTACGTCAACCTGATCCCCACCAGCGCCGGCGGCACCCACGAGAGCGGCCTGCGCGACGGCCTGTTCAACGCGGTCAAGAGCTTCATCGAGCTGCATTCGCTGCTGCCCAAGGGCGTCAAGCTGCTGCCCGAGGACGTCTTCGCGCGCGCCTCGTACGTGCTCTCGGCCAAGGTGCTGGACCCGCAGTTCCAGGGCCAGATCAAGGAGCGGCTCAATTCGCGCGACGCGGTGCGGCTGGTCTCCAGCTTCGTGCGCCCGGCGCTGGAGCTGTGGCTCAACCAGCACGTCGAGTACGGCAAGAAGCTGGCCGAGCTCGCCATCAAGGCGGCTCAGACCCGCCAGAAGGCCGGCCAGAAGGTCGAGAAGCGCAAGGGCTCCGGCGTCGCCGTGCTGCCCGGCAAGCTGACCGACTGCGAGAGCAAGGACATCAGCCACAACGAGGTGTTCCTGGTCGAGGGCGACTCCGCCGGCGGCAGCGCCAAGATGGGCCGCGACAAGGAAAGCCAGGCCGTCCTGCCGCTGCGTGGCAAGGTGCTCAACACCTGGGAAGTGGAGCGCGACCGCCTCTTCGCCAACACCGAGATCCACGACATCGCGGTGGCCATCGGCGTCGACCCGCACGGCCCGAACGACGAGCCCGACCTCTCCGGCCTGCGCTACGGCAAGGTCTGCATCCTGTCCGATGCCGACGTCGACGGCTCGCACATCCAGGTGCTGCTGCTCACGCTGTTCTTCCGCCACTTCCCCAAGCTGATCGACGCCGGCCATGTGTACGTGGCGCGCCCGCCGCTGTTCCGCGTCGACGTGCCGGCGCGCGGCAAGAAGCCGGCCGGCAAGGAATACGCGCTGGACGAGGGCGAGCTCACCCACATCCTGGACAAGCTGCGCAAGGAAGGCGTCAAGGAAGGCTCCTGGAGCATCAGCCGCTTCAAGGGCCTGGGCGAGATGAGCGCGGAGCAGCTGTGGGAGACCACGCTCAACCCCGACACCCGCCGCCTGCTGCCGGTGCGCCTGGGCAAGCTGGATTTCAGCGGCACCGAGGGCCTGATCACCAAGCTGATGGGCAAGGGCGAGGCCGCGGCCCGGCGCGAGCTGATGGAACTGCACGGGGACGCGGTCGAGATCGACATCTGATGCGGGTGACCGGATGAACCGCGTGCGCTTGCGCCCCACGATGCAGAGCGACCTGGAGTTCGTGCTCTCCATCGAGAGCGACCCGGTCAACCTGCCGTTCATCACGCCGTGGGAGCGCACGCAGCACGAGGCCGCCATCCGGTTCCCGGATTTCCGGCACTTCATCATCGAAGCCGGCGAGGGGCTGGACGCGGTGGGCTTCCTGATCCTGATCGGCTGCAAGAGCCCGCACCAGTCGCTGGAACTCAAGCGAATGGTGGTGCGCGACAAGGGCCGAGGCTTCGGGCGTGCCGCGCTGCAAGTGGCCAAGAAGGTGGCGTTCGACGACCTGGGCGCGCACCGCTTCTGGCTGGACGTGAGGACCAACAACCCGCGGGCGAAATCGCTTTACGACGGCGAGGGCTTCGTGGTCGAGGGCGTGCTGCGCGAGGCGGTGCGCAGCGGGGGCGGGTTCGAGTCGCTGGTGGTGATGTCCATGCTGAAGTCGGAGTTCGTGCAGCGGCGCGGGGTGGCGCTGGAGGCGGCGGCATGAGGCTGCGGTTCCCGTCATTCCCGCGAAGGCGGGAATCCAGTGCTTCCGGGGTTTTGCGCCGCGCCCCCTGGATCCCCGCCTTCGCGGGGATGACGATGTTGTTGTCGATGACGGCCGCCCAGGCCGACGTCTGGGGCTACGTCGACGCCAAGGGCGTCGCGCACTTCGCCTCCGAGAAGCAGGACGAGCGCTACGAGCTCTTCTTCCGCGGCAACCAGTCCTTCGACACCGCCGACGGCCTGCCGAAGCAGCCCGACACGCCGCGCGCGGTGGCCGTGCCGACCCGCAGCGCGCGGCTGATCGCCTTCTTCGAGGTGTCGCCCGCGTACAAGGTGGTCAAGCACCACCTGCGCGAGGCGTCGAAGGCCCACGGCATCGACTACGAACTGCTGCAGGCGCTGATCGCCACCGAATCGGGCTTCGACGCGGCAGCCGTCTCGCCCAAGGGCGCCATCGGCCTGATGCAGGTGATGCCCGCCACCGCGCAGCGCTACGGCCTCGCCGCCGACGCGAAATCGCCGCTGGACAAGAAGCTGGCCGATCCGCGCACCAACATCCGTACCGGCGCGCGCTACCTGCGCTACCTGCTGGACCTGTTCCCCGGCGAGCTCGAACTCGCGCTGGCCGCTTACAACGCGGGCGAGGGCGCGGTGATGCGCGCCGGCCGCCGCATCCCCGACTACCCCGAGACGCAGAACTACGTGCGCACCGTGATGCAGCTGTACGGGATGCTCAAGCCGCCCGCCACCGTGCGCGCCGCGCGCTCGCCTTCGCGCGTGCGCATGGAATTGCCCGGCGGCGCCGCCGGCCGCGGCAACCTGCCTTCCGCGCCGGCCGAGCCCGCGCAGCCCTAGATTTCCTATGGACCAAGAAGAACTGATCACCCCCGCCGACGGCGGCGACGACACCGGCCTGGATTTGGGCGCCTACGCCCAGCGGGCCTACCTGGAATACGCGCTGAGCGTGGTCAAGGGCCGCGCGCTGCCCGACGTCAGCGACGGCCAGAAGCCGGTGCAGCGCCGCATCCTCTATTCGATGTGGCGCATGGGCCTGGGCTTCGGCGGCGGCGCGGGCGCCAAGCCGGTCAAGAGCGCGCGCGTGGTCGGCGACGTGCTCGGCCGTTTCCACCCGCACGGCGACCAGGCCGCGTACGACGCGCTGGTGCGCATGGCGCAGGACTTCAGCCAGCGCTATCCGCTGATCGACGGCCAGGGCAACTTCGGCAGCCGCGACGGCGACGGCGCCGCGGCCATGCGCTACACCGAGGCGCGCCTGGCCCGCATCACCAACCTGCTGCTGGAGGAGATCGACGAGGGCACGGTCGACTTCGTGCCCAACTACGACGGCGCCTTCCAGGAACCGACGCAGCTGCCCGCGCGCCTGCCGTTCACCCTGCTCAACGGCGCCAGCGGCATCGCGGTCGGCCTGGCCACCGAGATCCCCAGCCACAACCTGCGCGAGGTGGCCGATGCCTGCGTGGCGCTGGTGAAGAACCCCAAGCTCTCCGACGACGAGCTGTTCGCGCTGGTGCCCGGCCCCGACTACCCGGGCGGCGGCCAAATCATCAGCAGCGCGGCCGACATCGCCGAGGCCTACCGCGGCGGGCGCGGCTCGCTCAAGGTGCGCGCGCGCTGGAAGATCGAGGAACTCGCGCGCGGCCAGTGGCAGATGGTGGTGCACGAGCTGCCGCCGGGCGTCAGCTCGCAGAAGGTGCTGGAGGAGATCGAGGAGCTCACCAACCCCAAGGTCAAGGCCGGCAAGAAGGCGCTGCTGCAGGAGCAGCTGCAACTCAAGCAGACGGTCCTCTCGGTGCTGGACGCGGTGCGCGACGAGTCGAGCAAGGACGCGCCGGTGCGCCTGGTGTTCGAGCCCAAGACCAGCCGCATCGAGCAGAGCGAGCTGATCACCACGCTGCTGGCGCACACCAGCCTGGAGTCGTCGGCGCCGATCAACCTCACCATGGTGGGGCTGGACGGCCGGCCGGTGCAGAAGTCGCTGCGGCAGATGCTCACCGAGTGGGTCGAGTTCCGCCAGCGCACCATCGAGCGCCGTTCGCGCCATCGCCTGGACAAGGTGCTGGACCGCATCCACATCCTCGAGGGCCGGCAGCTGGTGCTGCTGAACATCGACGAGGTGATCGCCATCATCCGCGGCAGCGACGAGCCCAAGCAGGCGCTCATCGACCGCTTCAAGCTCTCGGACCGGCAGGCCGAGGACATCCTCGAGATCCGGCTGCGCCAGCTGGCGCGCCTGGAAGCCATCCGCATCGAGCAGGAACTGAAGAACCTGCGCGAGGAGCAGAAGAAGCTGGAGGAGATCCTCGGCAGCCCGGCCGCGCTGCGCCGCCTGATGGTCAAGGAGATCGAGCAGGACGCGAAGCAGTTCGCCGATGCGCGCCGCACGCTGATCCAGGCCGAGAAGCGCGCGGTGGCCGAAGTGCGCGTGGTGGACGAGCCGGTCACGGTGGTCGTCTCGGAGAAAGGCTGGGTGCGGGCCCGCCAGGGCCACGGCCACGAGGCGGGCAGCTTCGCCTTCAAGTCCGGCGACGGCCTGTACGGCACGTTCGAATGCCGCACGGTGGACACGCTGCTGGCCTTCGGCAGCAACGGGCGGGTGTACTCGATCCCGGTATCCACGCTGCCCGGCGCGCGCGGCGACGGGCAGCCCGTCACCACCTACATCGACCTCGAAGCGGGCACGCAGCTGGTGCACTACTTCGCGGGCGCGGCAAGCGCGTGGCTGCTGCTGTCGAACAGCGGCGGCTACGGCTTCATCGCCACCGTGGAGAACATGATGTCGCGCCAGCGCGGCGGCAAGTCGTTCATCAGCTGCGCGCCCGGCGAGACGATCTGCCGGCCTTCGCCCGCCAACGTGCCGCCGCAGGCGCCCGCCACGCACGTGGCCTGCGTCTCCTCGGCGCGCCGCATCCTCACCTTCCCGATCGGCGAGTTGCGCCAGCAGGCCAACGGCGGCCGCGGCCTGCTGCTGATCGACCTGGACAAGAAGGAAACGCTGGCCGGTGCCGCCGCCTACGTGCGCAGCATCGTCATCAAGGGCACCTTCCGCGGCAAGGAGCGCGACGAGACGCTGGAGATCCGTTCGCTGAACAACGCGCTGGGCGGGCGCGCGAGCAAGGGCAAGCCGGGCAACTTCACTTTCGAACCGACCACGGTGGAGCGGGTGGAATGAGCGACAACAACATCAAGGCGACCCTGGAAGAGATCGCGGCGCTGCTGGCGCACGAGTTCCCGCAGACCAAGGTGCGGGTGCTGGAGGTCGGCCACCGCGCCGCCCGCGTGCTGCATGAAGTCGGGGCGGACGAACTGCGCCCCGGCGGCACGGTGTCGGGGCCGGTGATGATGGCCACGGCGGACGTTGCACTCTACGTGGCCATCATGGGCGAGATCGGCCTGGAGCCGCTGTCGGTCACCACCAGCCTGAGCTTCAACTTCATGCGCAAGCCGCCCGGCGACCGCAACGTGATCGGCGACTGCCGGTTGATGAAGGTGGGACGCACGCTCGCGGTGGGCGAGGTGTGGCTCTACTCCGAAGCCATCGACGAGCCGATCGCGCATGCGGTCGGCACGTACGCGTTGCCGCCGGAGAAGCACCGGCGTAACAAGGACTGAAGCCGGTTCGCGTCCCGGTTCGGGGTTTCACGGAACCCGATGCCGCGTCCCCGACTCCATATCGCTCATCCGATAAGGAGCCCGCTTCCATGACGCAGTCCGAAACGCAAGCCATCCTCTCCCTCAGTCTCATGGCCGCCTTCGCCGATGGGGCCAAGCACGACCGCGAGCGTGCCGAAGTCAAGCGCATCGCCGACGCGCTGGCGCAGTCCGATGCGGTGCATCTGCCCACGCTGGTGCAGGACGTGCTGATGAAGCGGGTGGACGCGGCCAGTGCCGCCGCGGCCCTGCGCTCCGCGGAAGCGCGGCAGCTGGCCTACGAGATGGCGGTGTGCGTCTGCGATGCCGACGGGGTGCAGTCCGTCCCCGAGCAGAGGTTCCTGGCCGAGCTGCGCCACACGCTCGGCCTGGATGCCGGCCAGGCGCAACAGTTCACCGAGAGCGCAGAAGCCGTCGCCGCCGCCCCGATCGACGGCCCCATCCCCGTGCCGGCCAACGGTGCCGCCGCCGGGCCGGTGCCCGCGCCCGCGACTCCGGCCGGCGGCGCGGGTGCGCGCACGCCGAAGGTGGCCGAACAGGAGCTCGACCAGGCGATCCTGAACGCCGCCATCACCAACGGCGCGCTGGAACTGCTGCCGGAGACGCTGTCGACGATGGCCATCATTCCGCTGCAGATGCGCCTGGTCTACCGGATCGGCCAGGCGTACGGCTACGAACTCGATTCAGGCCATGTCAAGGATTTCCTGGCCACGGTGGGCGTGGGCCTGACGTCCCAGTACCTCGAACAGGCCGGCCGCAAGCTGCTGGGCGGGCTGCTCGGCCGCATCGGCGGCGGCCTGGCGGGCGGCCTCGGCCGGCAGGCAGTGAGTTCCGGCATGAGTTTCGTGGCGACCTACGCGCTGGGGCACGTCGCCAAGCGTTACTACGCCGGCGGGCGCGCGCTCTCCACGCAGATGCTGCAGGAGGCGTTCGCCGGCATCTCCAGCCAGGCGCAGGGCCTGCAGGGCCGCTACCTGCCGCAGATGCAGGAGCAGGCACGCACGATGGACGTGGGCAAGGTGCTGTCCATGGTGCGCGGACGCGCTTGAGGATGGAACGCGGCGCCCGAGGCGCCGCGGGGGCCGATTACTCCACTTCGGCGATCAGCTCGATCTCCACGCACGACCCCGTCGGGATCTGCGCCACGCCGAAGGCGCTGCGGGCGTGCTTGCCCTTCTCGCCGAACACCTGGCCCAGCAGCTCGCTGGCGCCGTTGGTGACCAAGTGGTGCTCGATGAAGTCGGGCGAGGAGTTCACCAGGCTCATCACCTTCACGATGCGGCGCACCTTGTTCAGGTCGCCGCCGACGGCTGCCTGCAGCGTGCCCATCAGGTCGACGGCGATGGACCGCGCGGCCTGCTTGCCTTCCTCGGTGTTCATGGTCTTGCCCAGCTGGCCGACCCAGGGCTTGCCCTCGCGCTTGGCCGTGTGGCCGGAGAGGAACACCAGGTTGCCGGTGCGCACGAACGGCACGTACGCGGCGGCCGGCGTGGCCACGGGCGGCAGGGTGATGCCGAGTTCCTTCAGCTTGTCGTAGACGCTCATCGGGAGTCCTTGGTTATGGGGTCGGGATTGTAGGAAACGCCTCGTTGTCCCGCAGCGGTGTCACCGTCACGGCCACCTTCAGCGTGTGATGCGCGCCGCCGTGGATCACCCCCCGCATCGGCGAGACATCGGAGTAGTCGCGGCCCACCGCCAGCCGCACATAGTCCTCCCCCGCCGCCCGATCGTTCGTCGGATCCAGATCCGCCCAACGCCCGCGCCCACTCTCCGACGGCAAATACACCGACACCCACGCATGCGAAGCATCGCTCCCCACGAGCCGCGCCTGCCCCGGCGGCGGCTCGGTCAGCAGGTAGCCGCTGACGTAGCGTGCCGGCAGGCCCAGGCTGCGAAGGCAGCCCAGCATCACGTGCGCGAAGTCCTGGCAGACGCCGCGGCGCAGTTCGAGCGCCTCCAGCGCCGGCGTGCTGGCATCAGTGGCCTGCGAGACGTACTCGAAATCCTCGTGGATGCGCGACGTGAGCTCGCGCGCCGCCTCGATCAGCGGCCGGCCCGCCGTGAAGCTCGAACGCGCGTAGGCCGCGAAGTCGGCATGCCGCGGCACGTAGGGCGAGGCGAAGCCGAACTCGGCTGCGGGGTCGTACTCGGCGCCGCGGTGGAAGCGCAGCCGCTCGCGCGCGTCTTCCCACGACAGGCTGGTCTCCGGCAGTTCATGCGGCGCGGTCGAAACCACGCTGTCGGCCACCACCCGCAGCTCCTCGTGCGTGGCGGGCAGACCGAAGAAGCAGCGCATGTTGCCGAACACGTCCATGGATTCGCTGCGCTGCGCCGGCTCGGGCGCGATGCGCAGCTCGTGCCGCAGCAGTTGCTGGCCGTCGCGCTCCCACGGCCGCAGGTGCGCCATGTGCTGCGCGGTGCGCACCGCGGGCGCGTAGTCGTAGAGGGTCTCGTGGACGACGTGCAGCAGCATCAAAAAAAGTGATCAGGCGCCGACGCTGAACCGTGCGTCGACCGAGTGGGAGAAGTAGCGCGCGCCCAGCGCATCGGACAGCTGGTAGGCCGCGGCGGCGCACTGGCGGAAGACCTCCAGCGCATTCGCATGGCGGCCTTCGGCGTCGCGCAGGCACAGCACCTCCAGCGTCCAGGCCTGCGGGTCGGGCACGGCCAGTGCGATGCCGGGCACCTGGCCGGGCGCCGAGCCTTCCAGCCGAGCGAGCCGGCCGCGCAGCGTCTGCACGACCCAGGCCAGCGAGCGCGGGTTGTCGCGGTCGATGACCAGCAGGTCCAGCAGCGGCGCGATGTCGCGGCGCTGCTGGTACTGCGCGTGGAAGGTGATGGTGCTGTCGAACAGCGCGATCACCGCCTCGTAGCCGCCCTCGTGGTGCACCGCATCGGTCTCGAAGGCGGCCGCCAGCGCGGAGGAGAGGAAGCCCAGCCGCTCCAGGTGCCGGCCGACCGACAGCAGCCGCCAGCCGTCGTCGCGCATCATGCGGTCGGTCTGCGCGCCGGTCATGGCGGCGGTCTGGCTGGAGAGCGTCTCCAGCACGCGCAGCGCTTCGACCGGTGAGTACTCGCCATCGGCCGCGCCGCGAGCACAGCCGGACAGGAAGCTCTGCTCGGCGCGGACGATCAGGTTCCAGTGCTCCTGCGACAGCCGGTCGCGCACCGCCGAGGCCGCGCCGCGCAGCGCGCCGAGGTTGAAGCCCACGCTGGTGGCGCGCTCGGTGTCGGCCAGCGTGGCGACCAGCGAGCGCTCGAACACGCGGCGCGACACCGTCGGCGCGGGCACGTTGGGCAGCACCAGCCCGTGGTCGGCGGACAGTTCGCCCAGCCACGCCAGCAGCGGCAGCAGGTCGTTGTCCTCGCCGATGAGGGACTGCAGCACCAGCCGCGCCAGGCGCGCGGTGTTCTCGGTGCGCTCGGTGTAGCGGCCCAGCCAGAACAGGTTCTCCGCCGCCCGGCTGGTGACCGTGCGGCCGCGCAGCTGCACTTCACCGGCCGGGTGGCTGTGGCGCAGCAGGCTGGTGGTGTCGACCGGCCCGTGCGTCATCACCCAGGTGTCGGCGCTGCTGCCGCCGCGCTGCATCGAAGCGATCTCCTGCGTCTCGCCCGCGATGCGCGTCAGCCCGCCGGGCAGGATGCGCCACGACTGCGGTCCGTCGGACACCGCGAACACGCGCAGGATCAGCGAGCGCGGCGTGATGCGGCCGTCTTTCCAGGTCGGCATCT
This sequence comes from Pseudomonadota bacterium, assembly GCA_023387335.1. Taxonomy (GTDB): domain Bacteria; phylum Pseudomonadota; class Gammaproteobacteria; order Burkholderiales; family Burkholderiaceae_C; genus Ramlibacter. Next base: position 141,750 of record JAEWIF010000026.1, read on the forward strand.
GCGAGAGGCGGTGGTAGGCCTGCACCGTGTGGTCGACGGGCTCGCGCACGATGCGGCCGGCCCATTCGTCCAGCTCGCGCGGCATCAGGTCGCGGCCCAGCACGGCGCCCGCGCCGCCGCCGCCGTAGGTCGGCTTGATCACGCCGGAGGCCAGTTGCGGCAGCACGGCTTCCATCGCCGCGCGCTCACCGCACCACCAGCTGGGGATCGAAGGCAGCGCGAGCTCCTCGCCCAGCAGCTCGCGCGACAGCGCCGGCAGGAAGCCGAGCAGGGCGGGCGACTCCAGGAAGCCCGAGCCGGGCGCGTTGGCCACCAGCACGTTGCCCGCGCGGATCGCCTGCAGCAGCCCCGGCACGCCCAGCCGCGAATCGGGACGCAGCTCCAGCGGATCGAGGAACTCGTCGTCCATGCGCTTGAGCAGGCCGTGCACCGGCTCCAGGCCGCGCAGCGTCTTGAGGTACAGGCGCTGCTCGCGCACCGTGAGGTCGCTGCCCTCGACCAGCGTCAGGCCCAGGTAGCGCGCCAGGTACGCGTGCTCGAAATAGGTCTCGTTGTACGGACCCGGCGTGAGCAGCACGATGCGCGCCTGCTCGCCCGCGCCGCTCATCGCGCGCAGGCCTTCGAACAGCGCGCGGTAGGTGGCGGCCAGCCGCTGAACGCGCAGCGCGCCGAAGGCCTGCGGGAACAGGCGCGAGAGGATCAGCCGGTTCTCCAGCAGGTAGCCCAGGCCCGAGGGCGCCTGGGTGCGCTGCGACACCACCCACCATTCGCCGCGCGGATCGCGCGCCAGGTCGAAGGCGGCGATGTGCAGGAAGGTGTCGCCGGCCGGTCGCACGCCGTGCATCGCTCGCAGGTAGCCGGGGTGGCCTTGCACCAGCGCGGGCGGCAGGAGGTTGCGGGCCAGCACCTGCTGCGGGCCGTACACGTCGGCCAGGATGCTGTCGAGCAGGCGCACGCGCTGCAGCAGGCCGGCCTCGATGCCGCGCCAGCTCTCCGGCGTGATGACCAGCGGGAACAGGTCCAGCGACCAGGGCCGCTGCGGCCCGCCGGCGTCGGCGTAGACGTTGTAGGTGATGCCGTTGTCGCGCACCTGGCGCGCCAGGTCGTGCTGGCGGCTGTCCAGGTCGGCGAAGCCGGGGGGGCCGAGGTGCTCGAAGAACGCGGACCACGAAGGCGCGAGCGGCCCGCGCCGGCCGTCGCCGGGAGAGACGCCGCCGCGCAGCTCGTCGAAGTGCCCGGACGCGGCCGGCGGCGCCAGCGCGGCGGCGAGCCGCGCGGGGCTTTCGGGGAGGTCCGCGCCAGTCAGCGGATCGATCGGGGGCTCCACGGGCGGGATTGTCCCCCGTTCAGCGCACCGCGGGAGAAAGCTCGACGGCCTGCCGCAGCGCCTCGACCAGGCTGCGCTCGTCGGCGACGCCCTTGCCGGCGATGTCGAAGGCCGTGCCGTGGTCGACCGAGGTGCGCACGAAGGGCAGGCCGACGGTGACGTTGACGCCCGCGTCCAGGCCCAGCACCTTGACCGGGCCGTGGCCCTGGTCGTGGTACATGGCCACCACGAGGTCGAAGTCGCCGCGCGTGGCGCGGAAGAACAGCGTGTCGGCCGGCAGCGGGCCCTGCACGTCCCAGCCGCGCGCGCGGCAGGCGTCGACGGCGGGCTGGATCTTGCTCGCCTCCTCGCCGCGGCCGAACAGGCCGTTCTCGCCGGCGTGCGGGTTGATGCCGCACACGCAGATGCGCGGCGAGGCGATGCCGGACCGGCGCAGCAGCTCGTGGCCGCGCGCGATGGTGCGCTCCACCAGGCCGGGCTCGATCTTCTCGACCGCGTCGAGCAGCCCGATGTGCGTGGTGACATGGATGACGCGCAGGCGCGGCGCCATCAGCAGCATCGACACCTCGCGCGTGTCCGTGAGCTCGGCCAGCAGCTCGGTGTGGCCCGGGTAGCGGTGGCCGGCGGCGTGCAGCGCTTCCTTGTTCAGGGGCGCGGTGCAGATCGCGTGCGCTTCCCCGGACAGGGCCAGCTTCACCGCCGCGGCCACGTAGCGGTAGGCAGCCGCGCCCGCGTCGGGCGAGAGCTTTCCGAAGGGCAGGCCGGCCGGCAGTTCGCCGACGGCCAGGCAGTCGATCACGCCGGGTTCGTAGCGCGCGTCGGCCGCGCGATCGATGGCGCGCACTTCGACGGGGGTCTTGGTGAGCCGCGCGCCTTCGCGCAGGCGGTCGGCGTCGCCGACGACCAGTGCGTTCACGCTCTGCTGCACGGCCTCGCGCGCGAGGCTCTTGGCGACGATCTCGGGGCCGACGCCGGTGGGGTCGCCCATGGTGATGGCGATGACGGGCTTGCGATCCATGTCAGGCGCTTCCTTCTTGTCGAATCAGTGGGGGGTCGAACCGGCGCAGGACGCGCAGCAGCGCGCCCGGGTCACCGAAGGCGCCGGCCTTGGTGACGATGTAAGGGGCATCGCTGCGATCGGACCGGCCGAGGCAGATGCCGGGCTCGAGTTCGCCCAGCACCTGCAGCTGGTCGATGTGCAGCCGGTCCAGCACGGCGCGGGCGGTGTCGCCCCCGGTGAGCACCAGGGTGGACGCGCTGCGCAGCAGCGGCTCGGCGGCGGCGGCCATGGCCTGCACCAGTGCGCGGCTCGATGAGCCGGGGACCGGCGCGCCCTGCATCGTGAGGATGACGGGGCGGCCTTCCCGGGTGAGGGCACGGGCCTGACCCACGGCGTCGGCCGCGCGCGCCGCGTCCAGCCAGTCCTCGGGCGCGAGGCAGACCACGGCGGCACGGCCGTCGCGGGCGACCTCGTCCAGCTGGGACGCGGCCACGGGGGAGAAGCTGCCGACCACCCCGACCGTCGGGCCGTCGCCTGCTCGGCGAAGGTCGAAGTCCGGCACGCTTGTTCCGAAGATCCGGCGCGCGAGCGCCTTGGCCAGCCCCGCGGAACCGACCGCCAGCAGCCGCCGTTCGCTGCGCAGGAGGGCGGCGGCGATCCGGTCGAGTTCGGTGCCGTTCTCCGCGTCGACGGCCAGCAGGCGCGCGCCCCGGGCGAGCGCCTCGTCGATGCTGCCGCCGGCATCGATCAGCGCCGCGCGCTCATCCGCCTTTCGCAGCAGCCGGTGCAGGTCCTTGAGCGGCTCGCCGCGCACGTGCAGCACGCCGCCGCGCAGCGTGCGCCCCTGCTCGGGCAGCACCGGGCAGACCACCGCGGCGTCGAACAGGCCCGGCTCGGCCAGCAGCGCCTCGAGCTCCTGCGCGATGTGGCCGCGCAAGGTGGAGTCGATCTTCTTGTAGACCAGCACGCGCTCGCCGGGGGACGGCCGCAGCGCGCGCCGCACCGCGATCGCGGTCCCTTGCGCGGCCGTCGCCGCCTCGGACTCGCGTCCGTCGGTGTCCACCGCGTAGCTGCCGGCGTCCGGGACGGCGCCGCCGAACAGCAGCGGCGCCGGCCGCCCGGTCGCCATGGCCAGCACGGCGGCGCACTCGGCCGCGCCGGACAGGTCGTCGGCGACGAGGCGCAGGGCGGTGGGGGCGCTCATGGGTGCCCGCAGTCTAGCGGGCCGTGCGGCGCCTACAGGATGGGCGCGAGCATGGCCGAGATTCGCTCGTGCAGCTTCTCCTTCGCCGGCCGGCCCCGCCAGGCCTCGAGGGTGATGCGCTTGCTGCGGCGAAGGTCGGCCTCGAACACCTCGGTCATGCGCCGGGCGAAGTCGGCGTCGTAGACGTTCAGGTTGGCCTCGTCGTTCAGGTGGAAGGAGCGCGGGTCGAAGTTGGTCGAGCCCAGCGACGCCATCAGCCCGTCCACGATGAGCATCTTGCAGTGGAACATCGTGGGCTGGTACTCGTACATCTCCACGCCCGCTTCCAGCAGCGGGCCCCACAGGCCGCGCGAGGCGTGGCGCACCGTGTCCTGGTCGGTGTGCGGGCCGGGCGTGATGACACGCACGCGCACGCCGCGGTGCACGGCGGAGCAGAGCGACTTGAGCGCCACCTCGTCCGGCACGAAGTAGGCGCTGGCGATGTCGATGGTCCGGGTCGAGGCGGTGATGGCCAGCAGCATCATCATCAGCATCGATTCGCTGCCGTTCGAGGGCGAGCTGGAGAACATCTGCGCGGGCGTATCGCCCGCCGGCTCCAGCGGCGGGAAGTACTCCTGGCCGTGCAGCACGCAGCCGGTGGTGCGGCTCCAGTTGGAGAGCATCACGCTCTGCATCTGCGCGACCACCGGGCCTTCGATGCGGAAGTGCGAATCGCGCCAGTGCTCCGGGTCCTGCGCGTCGCCGCACCACTGCGGCGCGATGCCCACGCCGCCGGTGAAGCCGATGCGCCCGTCCACGATCAGCAGCTTGCGGTGGGTGCGGTTGTTCATGCGGCCGAGGTTGTACCAGCGCAGAGGATGGAACATGCGCACCTGCACGCCGGCCTCGCGCATCCTCTTCACCAGCTCGCGGTCGACCTTGGTGCTGCCCACCCAGTCGAGCAGCACGTGCACCTGGACGCCCGAGCGCGAGCGCTCCGACAGCGCCTCGGCGAACTCGTTGCCGATCTCGCCCGACCAGTAGATGAAGGTCTCGAACAGCACCGTGCGCCTGGCGCCGCGGATGGCTTCGAGCATCGCCGGGAAGATGCGGTCGCCGTTGATCAGCTCCTGCACGCGGTTGCCCTCGACGATGGTCGGGCCCATCAGCATCGCCATCGCGCGCTGGAACTGCGGGTCGTCCACCGGGTAGAGGTGCTTGATCTCCTGCTGCACGCGGCGCTCGCTGGCGCCGAAGTTGACGACGAGCAGCGCGATCGACACGGACGCCAGGATGACGAGGAGCTCCAGCACGCCCGCAAGGATGTCAAACCGCGGCACGGATGAGCGTCGGACGCCTTCTCTTCATTGCAACGAAAAAAAGAAGGCTCCCGTCGCGCCGGAACGCGAGGGGAGCCTTGTGCGGCTGGGCACGCCGGCGGCGGCCGGCGTGGTGGCGCGGTGGCTTAGCGGACGATCGCGTCGGCCTGGCCGGCCAGGTTGGTGCCCGACGGCTGCACGCGCTGGTTGGCCGACAGGTAGGCGGCGCCGCTGTCTTCGCCGGTGAAGGCGGCGACCTGGTCGCGCGAGGCGACGTACTCGGCCGTCACGGCGTCACGGGTGGTGGCGCTCTTGAAGCCGCGCAGCTGGTTGTAAGAGGTCGCCCAGGGGTTCACGCCGGCTTGCTTGTACTGGGCCAGCTCGGCCTGCACTTCGGCGCGGGTCTTGGCGGAGTTGAAGGCCTGCTCGGGCACGGCGTTCGGGGATTCGGCGAGGACCTGGCCACCGAAGGCGGCGGCGGACACGGCGAGGAGGGTGGCGGCGATGCGGTTCATGGTGTTTCCTTTCAGGTTGGGACGATGAGAGCTTTCTCTTGTCGCGGGCTCTTTGTTGTCTGCCCGTGGAAGCAACTGTAGGGAGCCCGCGTGAGGTGACGCTTAGCGAAAACTTAGCTGGGTGTGAGGGGGCGGGCGAAGACTTAGCTGGCGATTAGGCGAGCGCGCCCGTCATTCCCGCGGAGGCGGGAATCCAGTGCTTCCGTATTCGTCCGGCGCTCAGCGCGGCGGGGATCGCAGGTCGAGCGTGAAGGGAAACTCGCGGCTGCCCGGCTGTGCGATCGTCGCCGCCGGCACCTGCATCCGCCCCGGCGTGTGCCCCGTGCGCGAGAAGCGCGCCAGGCGGCGGCTCTCGGCCTCGTAGGCGTTGACCGGGAAGGTGAGGTAGTTGCGCCCGCCCGGATGCGCCACGTGGTAGCGGCAACCGCCGAGCGATCGTCCCATCCAGGTGTCGACGATGTCGAACGTCAGCGGCGCATGCACGCCGATCGTCGGATGCAGCGCCGAGGGCGGATTCCAGGCGCGGTAGCGCACGCCGCACACATGCTCGCCGGCCGTGCCGGTGGGCTGCAGCGGCACCGGCCGGCCGTTGACCGTGACCACGTAGCGGCTGTCGTTCAGGCCCGTCACGCGCACCTCGATGCGCTCCAGCGAGGAATCGACGTAGCGCACCGTGCCGCCGATCGCGCCTTCCTCGCCCATCACGTGCCAGGGCTCCAGCGCGTTGCGCAGCGTGAGCTCGATGCCCGCGGCCTTCACCTGGCCCACGCGGGGGAAGCGGAACTCGAAGTGCGGCGCGAACCACGCCGCATCGAACGCGAAGCCCGCTTCGCGCAGCTCCAGCAGCACGTCGTGCAAGTCGGCCTGCACGAAGATGGGCAGCAGCCAGCGGTCGTGCAGCTGCGTGCCCCAGCGCGTGACCGGCGCGCGATACGGCTCGCGCCAGAAGCGCGCCACCAGCGCGCGCAGCAGCAGCTGCTGCACCACGCTCATTCGCGCGTGCGGCGGCATCTCGAAAGCGCGCAGCTCCAGCAGGCCCAGGCGGCCGGTGGCCGAGTCGGGCGAGTAGAGCTTGTCGATGCAGAACTCGCTGCGGTGCGTGTTGCCGGTGACGTCGACGAGCACGTTGCGAAGGGTCCGGTCCACCACCCAGGGCGGCATGTCATGGCCGTGCACCTGGCGGTTGCGCTCGATCTCGCGCAGCGCGATCTCCAGTTCGTACAGCTGGTCGTTGCGCGCCTCGTCCACGCGCGGCGCCTGCGAGGTCGGGCCGATGAAGAGCCCGGAGAACAGGTACGACAGCGAGGGATGGTTGTGCCAGTACAGCAGCAGGCTGGCCAGCAGCTCGGGCCGGCGCAGGAACGGCGAATCGGCCGGCGTGGCGCCGCCCAGCACGAAGTGGTTGCCGCCGCCGGTGCCGGTGTGGCGCCCGTCGGTCATGAACTTCTCGGCCGACAGGTGGGTCTCGAACGCGGCCTGGTAGAGGAACTCGGTGTGCTCCACCAGCTCGCGCCAGTCGTGCGCGGGATGGATGTTGACCTCGATGACGCCGGGATCGGGCGTGACCTGCAGCAGCTTCAGGCGCGCATCGCGCGGCGGCGGATAGCCCTCCAGCACGACCTGCACGCCCAGCGCCTGCGCGGTGTCCTCCACGGCCACCAGCAGGTCGAGGTAGTCCTGGGCGTCGGCCAGCGGCGGCATGAAGACGTAGAGCACGCCGGACTTCTCGCCGGCCTCCTCGGCGCGCGGGCCGTTGGCGCGGCGCGGATCGCGTGCTTCCACGCACAGCGCGGTGCGCGGGGTTTCGCGGTCCGACTTGAAGCGGCCCGGCGCGGCGAAGTCGCGCGGCTCGGGCTGGCCGGTGGCGCGCGCGTGGCCGGGCGTCTCGTAGCGGCCCAGCGCGTCCTGCGGCACGCGCGGCGTGAACGCATCGCGCGGCGCCATCGGGTCCTGCTCGACCAGGTACGGGTAGTCCGACTTGCTGACCCACGGCAGTGAATCCAGCGGCAAGCGGTAGCCCATGGCCGAATCGCCGGGCACCAGGTACAGCCGCTCGTCGCGCAGGAACCAGGGACCGGTGGACCACACCGCGCCATTGGCCTGCAGCGGCAGTACGTAGCCGACCACCGCATCGAGCCCCTGCTCGAACACGCGGCGCAGGCGCGCACGTTCCAGTTCGTCGTCCAGCCGCGAGTCGAACGGATCGACGTTGGCCGGCAGGCGCCGCTCGCGCCACAGGTAGTAGAAGACGTCCTCGTGCGCGGCCTGGATGTAGCGGTCGCTCACGTTCAGCCGTTGCGCCAGCGCGCGGATGAAGCGGTCGGCGTCCTCGCCGGTGTACGCGTGCGGCCGGCGCTCGTCGGCGAACAGCCCGGGGTTGCGCCAGCAGGGCTGGCCGTCGGCGCGCCAGTAGATCGACAGCGCCCAGCGCGGCAGCTGCTCGCCCGGGTACCACTTGCCCTGGCCGAAATGCAGGAAACCGCCCTGGCCGTAGCGCCCGCGCAGCTTGTCCACCAGCTCGGTGGCGTAGCCGCGCTTGCTGGGGCCGAGCGCGTCGGTGTTCCATTCGGGCGCGTCGCGGTCGTGCGTCGCGACGAAGGTGGGCTCGCCGCCCATGGTCAGGCGCACGTCGCCGGCCACCAGTTCGCGGTCGACCTTCTCGCCCAGCGCCAGCACGCCCTCCCATTGCTCGTCGGAGTAGGGCTTGGTCACGCGCGGCGATTCGTGGATGCGCGTGACCTGCATGTGGTGGTCGAACTCGACATCGGCCTCGTCCACCAGGCCTTCGATCGGCGCGGCCCCCGAGGGTTGCGGCGTGCACGCCAGCGGGATGTGGCCCTCGCCCGCCAGCAGGCCCGAGGTCGGGTCCAGGCCGACCCAGCCGGCGCCGGGCAGGTAGACCTCGCACCAGGCGTGCAGGTCGGTGAAGTCGACCGAGGTGCCGCTGGGGCCGTCGAGCGACTTCACGTCGGGCGTTAGCTGGATCAGGTAGCCCGAGACGAAGCGCGCCGCCAGGCCCAGGTTGCGCATCAGCTGCACCAGCAGCCAGCCCGAGTCGCGGCACGAGCCGCTGGCGTTGGTCAGCGTCTGCTCCGGCGTCTGCACGCCGGGTTCCATGCGGATCAGGTAGCGCACGTCCTGGTGCAGTTGCTGGTTGAGCGCCACCAGGAAGTCGATCGTGGGGCGCTCGGTGCGGTCGATCCTGTCCAGGTAGCGGCCGACCCGGGGCGTGAGCGGATCGCAGGCGAGGTAGGGCGCCAGTTCCTGCGCCACGTCGGGCGCGTACTTGAACGGGAACGTTTCGGCGCTGGGCTCGAGGAAGAAATCGAACGGGTTGTAGACCGCCATCTCCACGACCAGGTCCACGGTCACGGTGAAGGCCTGGGTCGGCTCGGGGAACACCAGGCGGGCCTGGTAGTTGGCGAACGGGTCCTGCTGCCAGTTGATGAAGTGCTTCTCGGGCTCCACGCGCAGCGAGTACGAGAGCACGCGGCTGCGGCAATGCGGGGCGGGACGCAGCCGGATCACCTGGGGCCCCAGCCGCACCGGACGGTCGTATCGGTAGCGGGTGACGTGGTTCAGCGCGGCGTGGATGGACATGGCCGGGGATGCTAGCAAGTCCGGGGCCTGCGAAGGGGAGGGCGCGGTGCCTCCTCCAACGAGGGTCGGCGCTCATCCGCGTGGAGCCGTTGTGGAGCGGACATGAGCGACAAGGGTTCGATGCAGGGGAGGGCGTGGGTGCCGCTGCTGGCGGGGGCGGTGCTCGGGCCGGTGCTGCAGTTGCAGCAGCGGGAGCTTTGGCCGTTCGAGGCGTATGCGTCGATCTTCGCGATCGCGGGCCTGGTGTTGCTGGCGGTGCTGGTGCGGCGCGAACGCATCCGCGGCGCAGGCGTCCTGCTCCTCGCGGCCACCGTCGCGTTCGGCGCGTGCGGCGCCCGCGCCGCGGTCTTCGCTTCGCGCGCCCTTTCGCCTGCTCTGGAAGGCCGCGATCTCCTCGTCACCGGCAAGATCGCCGCGATGCCGCAATCGGGCGAGCTGGGGCTGCGCTTCCGCTTCGAGGTGGAACAGGCGTCCGACGCCGGCCGGCCGGTGGTGCTGCCGCCGCGGCTGTCGCTGGCCTGGTACCCGTCCGATCCGGAGCGCACCGCGCCGGCGCTCTTCGCCGGCGAGCGCTGGCGGCTCGCGGTGCGGCTGCGCGCGCCGCACGGCCACGCCAATCCGCACGGCTTCGACCACGAGCTCTGGCTGTGGGAGCAGGGCCTGCAGGCCACCGGCTACGTGCGCGCGGGGCCGTCCCAGCCCGAACCGCGGCGAATCGAGGCGACCCTGCGCCATCCGGTGGAGCAGGCGCGGCAATCGGTGCGAGACGCGATCCTCGTGCGGCTGGCCGACCGCCCCGCGGCGGGCGTGATCGCCGCGCTGGTGACGGGCGACCAGGCGGCGATCGATCGCGCCGACTGGGACGTGTTCCGCGCCACCGGCATCGCCCACCTGCTCTCGATCTCGGGCCTGCACGTGACGATGTTCGCCTGGCTCGCGGCGGCCGCCGTCGGCGCTCTGTGGCGGCGCAGCGCGCGGCTGTGCCTGGCGTGGCCGGCGCAACACGCGGCGGTGGTCGGCGGCCTGCTGCTCGCCACCGGCTACGCGCTCTTCAGCGGCTGGGGCGTGCCGGCGCAGCGCACGCTGCTGATGCTGGCGGCGGTGGCCTGGCTGCGGTTGTCGGGGCGGCGCTGGCCCTGGCTGGTGACCTGGCTGTTCGCCTGCGCGGTGGTGGTGACGGCCGATCCCTGGGCGCTGATGCAGGCGGGCTTCTGGCTGAGTTTCGTCGCGGTCGGCGTGCTGTTCGCGGCCGACCCCGGAGGGCCGCGGCCCGCGAGCCTGGTGCAGCGCGGGGCCGCGCTGGTGCGCGAGCAGGCCGTGGTCACGCTCGCCCTGGCGCCGCTGTCGCTGTTGCTGTTCGGCCAGGTGTCGCTGGTGGGGCTGGTCGCCAACCTGGCCGCGATCCCCTGGGTCACGCTGGTCGTCACGCCGCTGGCGCTGCTCGGGACGCTGCTGCCGCCGTCTTGGGACCTGGCCGCCTGGGCGGTGCAGGCGATGGGCTTCGCGCTGCAGGCGCTGGCGTCGTGGCCGTTCGCGGTGTGGAGCGGCGCGACGCCGCCACTCTGGGCCGGTGCGGCCGGCGTGCTCGGCGGCCTCCTGCTCGCGTTGCGCCTGCCGGCGCCGGTGCGCGCGCTCGGCCTGCCGCTGCTGCTGCCCGCGCTGCTGTGGCAGCCGCCGCGGCCGGCCGTCGGCGAATTCGAGCTGCTGGCCGCCGACGTTGGCCAGGGCAACGCCGTGCTGGTGCGCACTGCCGGCCATTCCCTGGTCTACGACACTGGCCCGCGCTTCAGCAGCGAGACCGACGCCGGCCAGCGCGTGCTGGTGCCGCTGCTGCGCGCGCTGGGCGAGCGGGTGGACCGGGTGCTGATCAGCCACCGCGACAGCGACCATGCGGGCGGCGCGGCCTCGGTGCTGGCCGCGCACCCGGGCGCCGACCTGCTGGCTTCGCTGGAGCCGGGCCATCCGCTCGCCTTGCTCCGGCCGCCGCGGCCTTGCGTGGCGGGCGAGCACTGGACCTGGGACGGCGTGCGCTTCGAGGTGCTGCATCCGCCGCCGAACGAGCCGCCTTCGCGCAAGGCCAACGCCGCCAGCTGCGTGCTGCGCGTCTCCAACGACCGCCAGGCCGCGCTGCTGGCCGGCGACATCGAGCTGCCGCAGGAGCGGGCCCTGCTCGAGCGCGGCGCGCCGCTGCGGGCGCAGGTGCTGCTGGTGCCGCACCACGGCAGCCGCACCTCGTCCAGCGAAGCGTTCCTGGAGGCGGTGCGGCCTCGCTGGGCGCTGGTGCAGGCCGGCTATCGGAACCGCTTCGGCCATCCGGCCGCCCCGGTGCTGGCGCGCTACGCCGAACGCGGCGCCGAGGTGGTCGCGACCGGCCGCTGCGGCGCCGCCTGGTGGTCGTCGGCGCGGCCGGAAGCGATGCGCTGCGAGCGCGACGCGAACCGCCGCTACTGGCATCACCGACCGGCGCCGTCCGCGCCCCATTGAAGAGCCTGCCTTCCCCGTTCGAGCCCCTCTCCGCGCCCCTCCGCGGGCCCGGTTGTTGCTATCCTTTGTTGACGGAGAAGGCCGCATGCACAGATTCGACGAGATGTTCCGGCAGCTGCCCGATTCGGGCCCGCTGCAGTTCCAGACCCAGGCGATGGGCGGGATGACCCAGACCCAGATGCAGGGCGTTCGCGACCACTACCAGCGCTACGCCAACTGGCTGGAACGCCAGCCGACCGCCACCATGGCGGCGCGGCGCGAAGAGGCGGAGATGATCTTCCGCCGCGTGGGCATCACCTTCGCCGTGTACGGCGCCAAGGACGAGGACGGCGCCGGCACCGAGCGCCTGATCCCGTTCGACCTGATCCCGCGCATCATCCCCGCGCACGAGTGGACCGAGATGGAGAAGGGCCTGATCCAGCGCGTGACGGCGCTCAACCGGTTCCTGCACGACGTCTACCACGACCAGGAGATCCTCAATGCCGGCGTGATCCCGGCCGACCAGGTGCTGAACAACGCCCAGTACCGCGAGGTGATGCGCGGCGTGTACGCGCCGCACCACGTCTACTCGCACATCGCCGGCGTCGACATCGTGCGCGCGCCCAACGCGCAGGGCGAGGGCGAGTACTACGTGCTGGAGGACAACCTGCGCGTGCCCAGCGGGGTGAGCTACATGCTGGAAGACCGCAAGATGATGATGCGGCTCTTCCCCGACCTGTTCAGCCAGTACCGCGTGGCACCGGTCGCGCACTACCCCGACCTGCTGCTGGAGACGCTGCGTGCCTCGGCCCAGCCCGGCGCGCCCGATCCCACCGTCGTCGTGCTCACGCCCGGCATGTACAACAGCGCCTACTTCGAGCACGCGTTCCTCGCGCAGCAGATGGGCGTGGAGCTGGTCGAGGGCCAGGACCTGTTCGTCAAGGACCGCTACGTCTACATGCGTACCACGCGCGGACCGCGCCGGGTGGACGTGATCTACCGCCGGGTGGACGACGACTTCCTCGACCCCGAGGTGTTCCGGACCAACTCCACCCTCGGCTGCCCGGGCCTGGTGGACGCCTACAAGTCGGGCAACGTGACGATCTGCAATGCGATCGGTGCGGGCGTGGCGGACGACAAGTCGATCTACCCGTACGTGCCCAGGATGATCGAGTTCTACCTGGGCGAGAAGCCGATCCTCTCCAACGTGCCCACGTACATGTGCCGCAACCCGGACGACCTGAAATACGTGCTGGCCAACCTCAAGGACCTGGTGGTCAAGGAGGTCCACGGCGCGGGCGGCTACGGCATGCTGGTCGGGCCGGCGTCCACGAAGCAGGAGATCGAGGACTTCCGCCAGGCGATCGTGGCCAACCCGTCCGGCTACATCGCCCAGCCCACGCTGAGCCTGTCGTCCTGCCCCACCTTCGTGGACAGCGGCGTGGCGCCGCGGCACATCGACCTGCGGCCCTTCGTGCTGTCGGGCAAGCAGGTGCAGATGGTGCCCGGCGGCCTCACGCGCGTGGCGCTCAAGGAAGGTTCGCTGGTGGTCAACTCGTCCCAGGGTGGCGGCACCAAGGACACCTGGGTGCTGGAGGTCTGACCATGCTTTCACGCACCGCCGATCACCTGTTCTGGATGGCCCGCTACACCGAGCGCGCGGAGAACACCGCCCGCATGCTGGACGTGAACTACCAGACCTCGCTGCTGCCGCAATCGGCGGCCGTGGCGCAGGTCGGCTGGCAGGGCCTGCTGTCCATCAGCGAGCTGGTGCCCTCGTACACCGCCAGGCACGGCGACATCGAGGCCTCTCGGGTCATGGAGTTCATGGTCAAGGACGAGAGCAATCCGTCGTCCATCGTGTCGTGCCTGCGCGCCGCGCGCGAGAACGCCCGCGCCGTGCGCGGCTCGCTCACTACCGAAGCCTGGGAGACGCAGAACCAGACCTGGCTGGAAGTGAACCGCATGCTGCGCGCCGGCGACTTCGAGCGCGACCCCGGCCAGTTCTTCGAGTGGGTGAAGTTCCGCTCGCACCTGTCGCGCGGCGTGACGGTGGGGACCATGCTGATGGACGAGGCGCTGCAGTTCATGCGCCTGGGCACCTTCCTGGAGCGCGCCGACAACACCGCTCGCCTGGTCGACGTGAAGTTCCACGCGGTGCAGAGCGACTTCTTCGGCGCCGCCACCGAGCAGGACCAGGAGTACGACTTCTATCACTGGAGCGCGATCCTGCGCAGCGTGTCCGGCTTCGAGATCTACCGCAAGGTGTACCGCGACGTGATCAAGCCCGAGCGCGTCGCCGACCTGCTGATCCTGCGGGCCGACATGCCGCGCTCGCTTCACGCCAGCATGAACGAGGTGGTGCACAACCTGGGCATGGTGGCCAACGACCAGTCGGCCGAGACCCTGCGCCGCGCCGGCAAGCTGCGCGCCGACCTGCAGTACGGCAGCATCGACGAGATCCTGGCCACCGGGCTGCACGCCTTCCTGACCCAGTTCCTCGACCGGGTGAACGAGCTGGGCATGCGCATCAGCCGCGACTTCCTGGTCCCCGCCACGCTTTGAACCTCGCGCCCGCCGGCCTGCTCGACCGCGCCGCGCTGCTGCACGACGGCATGCGCCTGGAGGCGTCGGGCCGGCTCGACGAAGCGGTGGAGCGCTACCGCGAAGCCGTGGTGCGAGAACCGGGCTTCTTCGAGGCCCACGTCCACCTGGCCGGCGTGCTGTGGCGGGTCGGCGAATTCGATCGCGCGCTGGCCCATGCCCGCGCCGCCGTCGATCTCGCGCCCGAGCATCCGCAGTGCGTGCGCATGCTGGGCAGCACGCTGCTGCAACTGAACCGGGTGGAAGAGGCCGAGCGCGAACTGCGACGGGCGCTCGCCCTCTCGCCGACGCTGGCCAGCGCGCAGTTCGACCTCGCGTCCTGCCTGCTGCTCGCGGGCCGGCTGGAGGAGGGCTGGTCCTGGTACGGGAAGCGCTGGAACGACACCGCGCGGATGCCGCGTCCGCCGTTCTGGCGGCCCGAACTGGAATGGCGCGGCCCCGATCAACCGATCGCGGGCCGGCGATTGCTGGTCTACGCGGAACAGGGCCTGGGCGACGCGATCCATTTCGCGCGCTACCTCCCCCGGTTGCAGGCGTTGGGCGCCCACGTGATCTGCGCGGTGCCGGCGTCGCTGGTGCCGCTGGTCGAGAGCAGCTTTCCCGGCGTCCAATGCCTGCGCGCGGAGGGAGACGTGCAGGCCGACCTGCATGTCGCGCTGCTCGACCTGCCGGCTCGCCTGGGCACCGCCACGCTGGACGACATCCCCGCCGCGCCGCGCTACCTGCGCGCGCCGGCCGACCGCGTGGCGCGCTGGCGCGACCGGCTTGCGCCGTGGCAAGGCAGGTTCAGGATCGGTCTGGCCTGGAGCGGCACGCGGCGCCAGGCGAACAACCGCAATCGCGCGGTCGCCCTCAGCCAACTCGCGCCGCTGTTCGACCTTCCCGGCGTTCAGTGCTTCAGCCTGCAGCAGGCCGACGCGGGCCGCTACACCGACTTGCAGCCGGCGCCGGAGCAGCTGGTCGATCTCACGCGCGAGTGGCGCGACTTCGGCGACAGCGCGGCGATGGTGGAGCAGCTCGATCTCGTGGTGAGCGTCGACACGGCGACGGCGCACCTCGCGGGCGCACTGGGAACGCCGGCCTTCGTGCTGTTGCCGCCGAATCCCGATTTCCGCTGGTTGCCGGACCGCGAGGATTCGCCGTGGTACCCCGGGATGCGCCTGTTTCGGCGCGGCTTCGCCGAGTCGCGGCCGGTCCAGGTCGCGCGCGTGGTGCAAGCCGTAAGATCCTTGCGCGCTGCCGACCCACGGCCATGAAGCTGCGATCCGTCTTCGTCCTGGTGATCTCGCACGCCCTGGTGGGCCTGCTGGGGTTCGCCGCCGGCATCTACGCGCTGCCGCTGCTCATCGCGCCGGCCGCGCCCACCGCCGCCGAGGTGCAGGCGAAGGCGGAGCGGGCGAGCCACACGGCGCAGTTCCGGCGCGATCTCAAGGGCAGCGACGCGTTCCACTGGGGCGAGGGCCGGGTGACCGTCGGGCCCGACGCGGTGAGCCTGCTGGGCGAGATCGCGCCGGGGCCCGACTACAAGCTCTACCTGTCGCCGCGATTCGTCGAGACCGAGGATGAGGTGCAGGTGATCAAGGCGCAGATGCTGCGCGTGGGCGACGTGAAGACCTTCAGGAACTTCATCGTGCCGCTGCCGCCGGGGACGGACGTCGAGAAGTACGACACCGTGCTGGTGTGGTGCGAGACGTTCAGCCAGTTCATCACGGCGGCGAAGTACCGCTGAGCGCGGCGAGCGAGCGTGCGAGGTTCTCGCGCGCCCGCGTCTCCAGCGCATCGCGGTACGCATCGGTCGCGTAGATCCGCGGCCGCGCCAGGAACGACCGGAGCACCTTGGCGCGACCTTCGCGCCACGCACCGTCGGAGACATGCGCGTACTCGCGCCGCACCTGCTGCTCGTACTCGTCGAACCGCGCAGTCGCCGAACCCAGGATCGCGAGGTCGATGTCCAGCAGCAGACGCGTGTCCGGGTCGTCGCCCTCGACGGCATGGGTCTTCGTCGCCATCACCAGCGCATGCACGCGATCGGCCACCTGCCCGTCGCAGCCGGCCGCCCGCACGCTGTCGCGCGCCCAGTCGGCGCTGCGTTCTTCGTTGTCATCGCGCCGCGGGTCGTACACCGCGTCGTGGAACCAGATCGCCAGCTCCACTTCGGCAGGCCGGCGCGCCAGCATCGAGGCCGCCTCGAAATGCGCGAGGCATTCGCGCAGGTGCTGCAGCGTGTGGTAGTGGCGGTGCCGCTCGCCCCAGGCGGCCACCAGCTGGTTCATCAGGCCGCCATTGGCTTGCGCGGCGCCCATCTCGCCCCACAGGCGCTGCCAGTTCGCGAGGGTGAAGCTCATGAGCCGTTGTTGCGCGGCAGCGCCTGCTTGACCTCTCGGCCGAGCTCGATCACCGCCATCGCGTAATAGCTGGACCAGTTGTAGCGGGTGATCACGTAGAAGTTCTCGGTGCCGGCCACGTAGACGGGCGCCGCGTCGGCGCCGTTCTGCAGTTCGACCAGCGCCAGCGGGCCGGCATGCTTCACCGCCGTCTCGTCCAGCACCGCGCCCAGGGCCAGGAAGGTGGGCACGCTGAAGGTGGGCAGGATGTCGGGCGCCAGCAGCGTGTCCTTGTCCAGCCGCTCCTCGTCGAAGGCGACCGGATAGTGCGTGGGCATGCCCGGCTGCCAGCCGAAGGCCTTGAAGTAGTTGGCCACCGAGCCGATGACGTCGGTGGGGCTGCGCCACAGGTCCACGCGGCCGTCGCCGTCGTAGTCGACCGCCCAGCGCACCCAGCTGCTGGGCATGAACTGGGGCATGCCCATCGCGCCCGCGTAGCTGCCCAGCGGCCGCGCGGGGTCCACGCCCAGGCGCTGCTGCAGCACGAGGAAATGTTCGAGTTCGCCCTGGAAGAACTTGGTGCGCTCGGCCGCGCGCGGATGCGAGTCGGGGAAGTCGAACGCCAGCGTGGCCAGCGCATCCAGCACCCGGAAGTTGCCCATCTGCTGGCCGTAGATCGTCTCCACGCCGACGATGCCGACCACGACCTCGGGCGGCACGCCGTAGTCGCGCTCGGCGCGCTCGAGCGCCTCGCGGTTCTCCTGCCAGAAGCGCACGCCGGCCTGGATGCGCACCGGGTCGATGAAGCGGCTGCGGTACACGGTCCAGTTCTTGGGCGTTCCCGTCGGCGCGGGCTGCATCAGCCGCACCACCACCGGGAGCATGCGCGCCTCGCGCAGCGCGGCGCGGGCCCAGTCGGCGTCGAGGCCGTGGCGCTCGGCCAGCTGGTCGGCGAACGCCATCGCGTCTTCGCGGCCGGCGTAGGGCGTGCCCTGGCGCGACGGTGCGGACACCTTGGTCTTCTTGGGCGAGGAGTTCTTGGCCGGTGCCGCGACGGCGGCAATGGCGACGGCCGCCAGCACGGCGGCCAGGGAGATGGCTCGGATCATCGGAGGGCGGGCCAGGGCAATCGGTTCAGTTCGCGCTGCAGCGCGGGGAGGGGGGCGTTCGGGTCGCGGGCGTAGCGTTGCGCTTCCAGCCGCAGCAGCCAGTCTGCCAGCGGGCGGCCGGGCTCGCCGAAACGCTTGGTGACCGCGTCGGCCATCTGGCGCGGGCCGGCGTTCGGTGCCAGCGGCACGCCGGCCGCGGCCAGCTTCTGGCGGACGCGCGCCAGCAGCCGCAGCCAGGGATCCTGGCGGCCGCGCTCCCAGCGCGCCCAGGCGATGCCCAGCAGCGCGGAAGCGACCACGATGCAGATCAGCACATAGGCCAGGTCCTGCCAGTTCGGCGAGCGGAAGCCCAGCTTCTTCATCAGGTCCAGCTGCTTGCTCTGCGTGTAGTTCAGCACCCACTGGTTCCAGCGGTTGTTGACCGCTTCCCAGGCCTGGCGGACTTCCGCCAGCAGGTTGGGGCTCACGACGTTGCCGACGGCGCTGGCGAAGGCGCTCTCGGGCGCGCGCAGCCGCTGCAGCGCGCCGATGCGGGCGGGCTGCACCATGGCCGTGGGATCGACCCGCACCCAGCCGCGGCCGGCCAGCCAGACCTCGGCCCAGGCGTGGGCATCGGCGTGGCGCAGCGTCCAGAAGCCGTCGACCCGGTTGATCTCGCCGCCCTGGTAGCCGGTGACGATGCGCGAGGGGATGTCCATGGCGCGCATCAGCACAACGAAGGCCGAGGCGATGTGCTCGCAGAAGCCGCGCTTGCGGTCGAACCAGAACTCGTCGGCCGTGTGCTCGCCGTAGAGGCCGGGCTCCAGCGTGTAGACGTAGCCGCCGGTGCGCAGCCGCTCCAGGGCGGCACGCACCAGCGCCGGCTTGTCGGCGGCGCCGCCGGGCGTCGCGGCCATCAACTCCCTGGCCATCTGCAGCGTGCGCGGGTTGTAGCCGGCCGGCAGTTCGACGTACTGCGGCGGCAGGCTGGCGGCGGTGCCCCGGCCGCCGGCGCGGTAGTCGATGTGGCTCTCGACCGTGTAGCGCAGCAGGTCGGTCACGGGGCGGGTCGAGATCCACTGCATCTCGCCGCCGCCTACCACCGTGAGGCCGGGTGCCTCGGGCGCCTTGACGGCGGCGTCCAGCACCAGCAGCCAGGGCCGGTTGTTGGGCTCCATCGTCACCGTGTAGCGAAGCGGCGCACCGAAGCCCTCGACCGGTGTCCGCGGCATCCAGCTGGAGGTGTAGGCACCGGGGCGCGACAGCAGCGGGCGCCATTCGCGGCCGTCGAAGCTGGAGAGCACCGGCCCGCGGAAGTAGAGGTGTTCGTTCGGCGGCACCTCGCCCTCGAACTTCACCCGCATGGCGACGCCTTCCTCCAGCGCGAGCTGGGCCACGTTGCCCACCTGCATGGTCGAGGACAGGCCGGTGCGGCCGGACATGGCGTCGTTCGGGATGCCCCACAGCGGCGAGAGCCGCGGGAACAGCATGAAGAGCAGCACCATCACCGGCGCGCCCAGCAGCGCCATCACGCCGGCGGTGCGCGCGGCGTGCGCCAGCGGCGGACGGCCCACCGGCATGTGGGCGTTGACCACCGCCGTCAGCAGTCCCAGCAGGCCCAGGAGCATCGCTCCCGCGGTCAGCAGCGACTGCGAGAAGAAGAAGTTGGTGAGCATGGTGAAGAAGCCGAGGAAGAACACCACGAAGGCGTCGCGCCGTGCGCGCAGCTCCAGCGTCTTGAGCGCCAGCAGCACCACGATCAGCGTCACGCCGGCGTCGCGGCCGAGCAGGGTGCGGTGGGTCAGCGCGGTGGCCGCGATGGCCAGCGCCAGCAGGCCCAGCACCCAGGCGCTGCGCGGCAGCGGCGCGCCGCGCACGGCCAGCACGCCGCGCCATGCCAGGATGGCGACCACCATGCCGGCGCACCACCACGGCACGCGGCCGACCTGCGGCATCAGCACCCAGGCGATGACGGCCAGCAGGAACAATGTGTCGCGCGCGTCGCGCGGCAGCGACTTGAGCTTGTCGGCGATCAGCACAGCGCCAGCGCCTCCAGGCAGCGGCGGCGATGGGCCTCGCCGGAATCCGGCGCGATCTGCTGGCCGGGCAGCCGCAGGCCGTAGTCCACGCCCAGCTTGTCGGCCTGCAGCACCCAGGCGGCCAGGCGCGCCAGGCGGGCCTCGGTGTCGGCAGCGCCGGCGTGCGTGAAATCGAGCCAGAGCTCGCGGCGCTGGGCCTGCTGCGTGTCGCGGCTGACCAGCTCGTCCGACTTGGCCGCCTTCTTCCAGACCACCAGCTTCATCGGGTCGCCGCGGCGGTAGGCGCGCACGCCGTCGAACTCGCCGCTGCTCTGCACGCGGGCGGCGCCCGAATGGCCGGCGCGCGGCTCGCCCTCGGGCAGCGGCGGCGGCAGCGCCTCGGGCGCGGGATAGACCAGCACCTGCGCGGCCGGCCGCCACACGGTCCAGACGCGGAAGGTGCCCAGCGGGAATCGGGTCTCGGCCGTCAGCGGCGGCACGCGGGCGAGGCCGCGGCGCTGCGGCTGGAACGCCACCGAGACGGTGGCGCTGCCCAGGCCGGGCACGTCGGTCCAGGCCCAGCGGTCCTCGTGGCTGTCGTCCAGCACGGCCAGGCCGATGCCGTAGCGCGTGGCCTTGCGCTCGTTGGTGAGGACGATGCGGATCGGTGCGCTGCTGCCGGCGAACACGGGCTCGGGCGCGGCCAGCGTCAGCCGCACGCCGCGCAGCGTGGCGTGGCAGACGTACATGCCGGCCAGCGCGCTGCCCGCCAGCAGGAAGGTGAGCAGGTAACCCAGGTTCAGCTGGTAGTTGATCGAGGCGACCAGCAGCACGATCAGCGTGGCCGCCAGCATCAGGCCGGGACGCGTGGGCAGGATGTAGACGTTGCGCTGCGTGAGCGCCAGCGTGTCGGTGAGCGGCAGCCTCGCCTGCCACCAGCTGCGGAAGCGGCGGCGGATGGCGGCGAAGGGATTCAGCACCAGGGGCGAAGCGGGGCGCGCCGGGCGCGCTTCATTCGTCATCGACGCCGAAGGCGTGCTCATGCGTCATTCCCTAGGGCAGGGGCACGGCGTCCAGCATCGCGCGAACCTGCTCGACCGGGCCTCGGCCCGCGTCGCCCACGGGCACCAGGCGGTGCGCGATGGTCTGTGGCAGGATGGCCTGCACGTCGTCGGGCGCCACGTAGTCGCGGCCGCTCAGCAGGGCCTGGGCCCTGGCGGCGCGCACCAGCGCGATGCCCGCGCGCGGCGACAGGCCCTGCAGGAACCAGCGGCCCGATCGCGTCGCGGCCACCAGGTCCTGCACGTAGTTGAGCAGGGGATCGGCGGTGTGCACGGCCAGCACCTGGCGCTGCAGCCAGTCGAGGTCGAGCGGGGAGAGCGAGCTCTTCATGCCGACCACCATGTCGCGCCGGTCGCCGCCGGCCAGCAGCTGGCGCTCGGCGGCGCGGTCCGGGTAGCCGAGCGAGATGCGCATCAGGAAGCGGTCGAGCTGCGACTCCGGCAGCGCGAACGTGCCCAGCTGGTCATGCGGGTTCTGCGTGGCGATGACGAAGAACGGCGCGGGCAGGGCGCGCGTCTCGCCCTCGATGGTGACCTGCTTCTCCTCCATCGCCTCGAGCAGCGCGCTCTGGGTCTTGGGGCTGGCGCGGTTGATCTCGTCGGCCAGCAGCACCTGGGCGAAGATGGGGCCGGGGTGGAAGACGAACGCTTCCTTGCCGCGCTCGTAGATCGACACGCCCGACAGGTCGCTGGGCATCAGGTCGGCGGTGAACTGCACGCGAGAAAAATGCAGCCCGAACGAGCGGGCCAGCGCGTGCGCCAGCGTGGTCTTGCCGACGCCGGGAACGTCCTCGATCAGCAGGTGTCCGCCCGCCAGCAGGCAGGCCACGCAATCGCGAACCTGCTCCGGTTTGCCCACGATCACCGTGTTAAGCTGGTCCAGCAGGGCCTTGAGCTTTTGTTGTGCTTCCATTGAGGCCCCGACGTTATCCGAATTTTCCGGCGGCTATCCCATGAGTGCGAACAAGACCGGGTATTTCAGCCACCCTTCGTGCCGCAAGCACGAGATGGGTCCGGGCCATCCGGAATGCCCCGAACGCCTGGACGCCATCGACGACCGCCTGCTGGCCACCGGCGTGGCCGACGCGCTGGACCGCCGCGAGGCGCCGTCCGCTTCGCAGGCCGACCTCGAACTCGCTCACGACCGCATGCACGTCGCGTCCATCCGCGGCCTGGGCGAGGCCCTGGAAGAAGAGATCGCCGCGGGCGGCCCCGCCTACGCCGCGATCGACCCCGACACCGTGCTCAACGAGCACACCTGGGACGCCGCGCTGCATGCGGCCGGCGCCGCGCTGGCCGCCACCGACGCGGTGATCGCCGGCGAGCTGGAGAACGCCTTCTGCTCGGTGCGGCCGCCCGGCCACCACGCCTGCCGCGACCGCGCCATGGGCTTCTGCTTCTTCAACAACGTGGCCATCGCCGCGCGCTACGCGCTGGAGCGCCACGGCCTCAAGCGCGTGGCGATCGTGGACTTCGACGTGCACCACGGCAACGGCACCGAGGACATCCTGTCGAACGATCCGCGCGTGCTGATGGTGGGGTTCTTCCAGCATCCGTTCTATCCGTACTCGGGCGGCCCGCCGGAGGCGGACAACATGCTGAACCTGCCGGTGGCCGCGTACACGCGCGGCATGGAGATCCGCGAGCTGATCGAGGCGCACTGGATGCCACGGCTGGAGGAGTTCCGGCCCGAGATGGTGTTCATCAGCGCGGGCTTCGACGCGCATCGCGAGGACGACCTGGGGCAGCTGGGCCTCGTCGAGCAGGACTACGTCTGGATCACCTCGCGCATCAAGGACATCGCCCGCAGGCATTCGCGCGGGCGCATCGTGTCCAGCCTGGAGGGCGGCTACAACCTCGACGCGCTCGGCCGCAGCGTCGAGGCGCACCTGCGCGTGCTGGCCGACCTCTGAACAAGCGGCAACCCCTGGAGAAACGCATGAGCGAACAAGCGACCGAGCCCGTCGTGTACGAGCGCGACGCCCGCGGCGTGATCACGCTGACCCTGAACCGACCCGGCAACTTCAACGCGCTGGGCGAGGAGATGCTGGACGCGCTGCAGGCCGCGCTGGACAAGGCGGCGGACGACGCCACGGCGCGCGCGGTGGTGATCGCCGCCGCCGGCAAGGCGTTCTGCCCCGGCCACAACCTGAAGGAAATGGTGGCGCGGCCCGAGCTGGCCTACTACCAGCAGCTGTTCACCCGCTGCAGCCGGATGATGCTGACGATCCAGAAGCTGCCGGTGCCGGTGATCGCCCGCGTGCAGGGCATCGCCACCGCGGCCGGCTGCCAGCTGGTGGCGCAGTGCGACCTGGCGGTGGCGTCAACCGAGTCGAAGTTCGCGGTGAGCGGCGTCAACTTCGGCCTGTTCTGCAGCACGCCCAGCGTGCCGCTGCTGCGCAACGTCGCCCCCAAGCAGGCGATGGAGATGCTGGTCACCGGCGACTTCATCGACGCGCAGGAGGCGCGCCAGCGCGGGCTGGTGAACCGCGTCGTGCCGACCGAGCGGCTGGACGAAGAGGTCGAGTCGCTGCTCGCCAGCATCCTCGCCAAGCCGCGCCAGGCGCTGGCCATGGGCAAGGACCTGTTCTACCGCCAGCGCGAGCTGGGCATCGAGGCGGCCTACCAGCTCGCCTCGCAGACCATGGCGGTGAACATGATGGACGGCTGCGCCCAGGAGGGCGTCACGGCGTTCACGGAGAAGCGCAAGCCGAACTGGGGCGGATGAGAAGAAGCACTGGATTCCCGCCTGCGCGGGAATGACGGGGAGTCGAGAAGAAATGAGTCCGTTGGAAAGACTGGTCCACGATCTGGGCCATCCGGGGATGCCTGCCGAACTGGCGGCCCTGTTGGGCTGCCTGGCCGTGGCGTTCGGTTTGTGCTGGGCGGCGGCGCGGCGGCGCTCGGCCGAATCGGTGTGGTTCGGGAAGGCGGTCATCGACGGCCTGCTGTTCCCGCTGGTGGCGCTGGCGCTGACCTATGCGGCGATGAAGGCGCTGCAGCTGTGGCAACCGGTGGTGCTGCTGCGGCTGGCGGTGCCGGTGCTGATGGCGCTGGCGGGCATCCGCTTCATCGCGCGCGTGCTCACGGTGGCGTTCCCGATGTCGGCGCTGGCGCGCGCGGCCGAGCGCATCTTCTCCTGGGTGGCGTGGCTCGTCACCGCGCTGTGGGTGATCGGCATCCTGCCCGCGGTGCGCGCGGAGATGGACACCATCCACTTCACGATGGGCAAGTCGCGCCCGAGCCTGCTGGCGCTGGTGGAGGGCTCGCTGTCGGCGGGCGCCGTGCTGATCGGCGCGCTGTGGATCTCCGCGGTGCTCGAGCGCCAGGTGCTGCGCCAGGCGGTGCACGACCTGTCGCTGCGCAAGGTGGCGGCCAACGTGGTGCGCGCGGCGCTGCTGGTGGTGGGCTTCCTGTTCGCGCTGTCCGCGGTGGGCGTGGACATCACGGCGCTGTCGGTGCTGGGCGGCGCGCTGGGCGTGGGCCTGGGCTTCGGCCTGCAGAAGCTGGCGGCCAACTACGTCAGCGGATTCGTCATCCTGTTCGAGCGCAGCCTGCGCATCGGCGACGTGGTGAAGGTGGATTCGTTCGAAGGCACGGTGGTCGACATCAAGACCCGCTACACGCTGATCCGCTCCGTCAACGGCCGCGAATCCATCGTGCCGAACGAGAAGCTGATCAGCGAACGCATCGAGAACCTCTCGCTCGTGGATCCGAAGATGCAGCTCACCACCGAAATCGCGGTGGGCTACGGCAGCGATGCGGATGAGGTGCGCAGGCTGCTGGTCGCCGCCGCGGCGGGCGCGCCCGGGGTGATGGAGGAGCCGCGCCCGGTGGCGCGCCTGGTGAGATTCGGCGCCGACGGGCTGGAGTTCCACGTGCAGTACTGGATCGGCAAGCCGTCCACGCAGGCCGACGTGCGCTCCGAAGTGAACCTCACGCTGCTGCGGTCGCTGCGGGAAGCGGGCATCGACATCCCCTACCCGCAGCGGGTGGTGCACATCCAGCCGGCGCCCGCGCCCGTCAGCGAACCATCGATGGCAGCCAGAGGCTGAGCTGCGGGAAGGCGATCAGCACGCCCAGCATCACCACCATCACGCACACGAACGGCCAGCAGCCGCGGAAGATGCGGCCCAGGCCGACGCCGGGCAGCAGCGAGTTCAGCACGAACAGGTTCATGCCGACGGGCGGCGAGATCAGGCCGATCTGCACGATCATCACGATCAGCACGCCGAACCACACCGGATCGAAGCCGAGGTTGGTGACGATGGGGAAGAACAGCGGGATGGTCAGCAGCACCATGGTGAGCTCTTCCATCACGGTGCCCAGCAGCACGTAGATCGCCATCATGGCCACCACCACCATGGTGGGCGACAGCCCCAGGTGCGTGATCCACTCCATCAGGTCCATCGGCAGCGTCGTGAAGTTCACGAAGTTGGCGAAGATGGTCGCGGCGATCAGTAGCGTGAACAGCATCGCCGTGGTGCGGGCCGACTCCACCAGCACCTGGAACAGCACCGACCAGGTGAGCCGGCGGCGCGCCAGCGCGAACAGGAAGGCGCCGAAGGCACCGAAGCCCGCGCCCTCGGTGGCGGTGAAGAACCCGCCGTAGATGCCGCCCAGCACCACGATCACCAGCACCGCCACGCCCCAGATGCCGCGCAGCGCGCGCCAGCGCTCCGACCAGGTGGCGCGCCGGCCCGCGGGGGCGTGCTCGGGGTCGCGCGAGGTCATCACCGCGATGGCTCCCATCAGCAGCAGCGCCGTCAGCAGGCCCGGCAGGATGCCGGCGGCGAACAGCTTGCCGATGTTGGTCTGGGTGATGATCCCGTAGATCACCATGATGGTCGACGGCGGGATCATGATGCCCAGCGTGCCGCCCGCGGCCATCACGCCGGTGGACAGCTCGTCGCTGTAGCCGAGCTTGCGCATCGACGGATAGGCGACCCGGCTCATGGTGGCGGCGGTGGCGATGGACGATCCGCAGATCGCGCCGAAGCCGGCGCAGGCGGCCACCGTGGCGTGGGCCAGCCCGCCGCGCCGGTGGCCGATGAAGGCGTAGGCCGCCTGGAACAGCTCGTGCGCCAGTCCCGCGCGGGCGACGAAGTTGCCCATCAGGATGAAGAGCGGGATCACCGACAGCGTGTAGGCGAAGCCGGTCTCGTAGACCACCTGGGCCGCGCTGGCCAGGGCCGGATGCCAGCCGCGCGTGAGGCCCACGCCGACGAAGCCGACCAGGCCCATGGCGAACGCCAGCGGCACGCGGATGAGGGCCAGCGCGAAGATGGCGGCGAAGCCGAGCAGCGCCTCCGTCACAGCGCGACTCCTTCGGTCTGTTCCTCGCGCTCCTTCGGCAGCTGGCCCATCATGAGCAGGTGCACCACGCCGGTGGCGGCGCACAGCACGCCCATGCCGTAGAGGAACGGCGCCTTCAGGATCTGCAGCTGCGCCGTGGTCTCGCCGCTGGCGAGGAACTCACCGCCGGTGCGCCACATCAGCCAGCCCAGCGCGATCAGCGCCACGCCGCAGAGCAGGTGCACCACGAAGGCCTGGGCGCGGCGCACCCAGCGCGGCAGGTAGGGGTCGAGCGAATCGAACTCCACGTGCTCGCCGCGTTCCGACACCAGCGGCAGCGCTCCGAAGATGACCACCACCATCAGCAGCTCGGTGAGCTCCAGCGAGCCGGTGATGGAGTTGGAGAAGAACTTGCGGCCGAGCACGTCGAAGAACGTCAGGGACATGATGGCGAACAGCGCGCCGCCGGACAGCAGTCCGCACAGCAGCTCCAGGATTCGTTTCATGCGGTGATCCGAAACAAAAGAAAAGCGGCACCCCGGTTCGAAGGTGCCGCCGCGTCGCGCCGCCAGGCGCGGCTTACTTGGACGCCTTGTCGATCTCGGCGCGGAACTCAGCCAGCACCTTGGCCGGGTCCTTCAGGCCCTTGGCCTTGGCTTCCTGCGCCCACTTCTGCTCCAGCGGGGCGGTCTTGGTCTTGATGTCGTTGATGAACTTGGCGTCGGCCTTGGTCACCTGCACGTTGTTGGCCTGCATCAGGCCGAAGGCGCGGCGGTCGACCTTGTCCCAGTTGCGGCCCAGGATGCGCGCGGCCACCTCGCCGGAGGCGGCGTCGACCGCCTTCTTCTCGTCGGGCGACAGCTTGTTGTAGCGGTCCTGGTTCATCATGAAGACGAAGCTGGTGTTGTACAGGCCGCCCGGGAAGGTGGTGGCGTACTTGATCACCTTGTCGATGCGGAACGACTCGATCGACTCGGCCGGGAACAGCGTGCCGTCCATCACGCCGCCGGTGAGCAGCTCGTACGACTCCGGCGCGGGCTTGAGCGTGACGTTCATGCCCAGGGCCTTGGAGATCTCGTTGACCATGCCGCCGCCCACGCGCCACTTCAGGCCCTGCAGGTCCTCCAGCTTGGTCACCGGCTTCTTGGTGTTGAAGACGATGCCGGGGCCGTGGGTGAAGTAGGCCAGCACCTTGATGCCCTGGTGCTCGGCCGCGAACTCGGGGTACCTGGACGCGACCTTGTTGAAGGCCACCGAGATCGGCTCGGCCGAATCGCCGAGGAAGGGGAACTCGGCCATCTGCGTGAGCACGAAGCGGCCGGGCGTGTAGCCGTGCACCGTGAAGGAGACGTCGGCCAAGCCGTTGCGCACCGCGTCCAGCGTGCCGGGCGGCGCGGCCACCGCGCGCGGCAGCACGTTGCAGCGGATCTTGCCGTTGGCGTTCTTGGCGACCAGGTCGCACCATTCCTTCTGCGCGACGCTCAGCGAGTGGGTGGGCGGCACCCAGCTGGACAGCGTCAGCACCGTCTGCGCGGCGGCCGGTGCGCACGCCAGGGCGGCGGCGAGGGCGGCGGTCGGGAACAGGATGCGTGTCATGAAAAAGTCTCCTTCATGCATTGGTTGCAACCAATGTAAGCGCGGGGGCGCAGCGCCCCGGTCCTGAATTACCCGAGTCCGGAAAGGCGCGCGTAAGCGCCACTGTCGTGGGGACGACAGTCTCGAGTGGCCGCTCCAGAAATCGCCGCGGGCGCGTCCCTATAATCAAAATCGAACGGTCGTTCTTTTTTGTCGAGCTCGAGGCCGCGCCGCGGCATAGAATTTTCGACTTTACGTAAACGTCAATTCGTCCTTTAGGAGTTCCCTGCATGAAGGTTCTCGTCCCGGTCAAGCGGGTGGTGGACTACAACGTGAAAGTCCGGGTCAAGTCGGACAACACGGGTGTGGACATCGCCAACGTCAAGATGAGCATGAACCCGTTCGACGAGATCGCGGTAGAAGAAGCGGTCCGCCTGAAGGAGAAGGGCGTGGCCACCGAGGTCATCGCCGTGTCCTGCGGCGTGCAGCAGTGCCAGGAGACCCTGCGCACCGCCATGGCCATCGGCGCCGACCGCGCCATCCTGGTCCAGACCGACGAGGAACTGCAGCCGCTGGCCGTCGCCAAGCTGCTCAAGGCGCTGGTCGACAAGGAGCAGCCCGGCCTCGTGATCCTGGGCAAGCAGGCGATCGACGACGACGCCAACCAGACCGGCCAGATGCTGGCGGCGCTGGCCGACCTGCCGCAGGCGACGTTCGCCTCCAAGGTGGAGATCGCCGATGGCAAGGCCAAGGTGACGCGCGAAGTCGACGGCGGCCTGGAGACGATCTCCATCACGCTGCCCGCGGTGGTCACCACCGACCTGCGCCTGAACGAGCCGCGTTACGTCACGCTGCCCAACATCATGAAGGCCAAGAAGAAGCAGCTGGACACGGTGACGCCGGCCGACCTGGGCGTGGACGCCAAGCCGCGCCTGAAGACGCTGAAAGTGACCGAGCCGCCCAAGCGCAGCGCCGGCGTGAAGGTGCCCGACGTGGCCACCCTGGTTCAAAAGCTGAAGACCGAAGCGAAGGTGATCTGAGATGGCTGCCCTGGTTATTGCTGAACACGACAACGCGCACATCAAGGGCGCCACGCTGAACACCGTGACCGCTGCCGCGGCCTGCGGCGGCGACGTCCACGTGCTGGTGGCCGGCCACAACGCCGGCGAAGCCGCCAAGGCCGCCGCGCAGATCGCAGGCGTCGCCAAGGTGATCCACGCCGACGGCGAGCAGTTCGCGCACGGGCTGGCCGAGAACCTGTCCGCGCAGGTGCTGGCCCTGGCCGGCAACTACAGCCACATCCTGTTCCCGGCCACCGCCAGCGGCAAGAACACCGCGCCGCGCGTGGCCGCCAAGCTGGACGTCGCGCAGATCAGCGACATCACCAAGGTCGACGCGCCCGACACCTTCGAGCGCCCGATCTACGCCGGCAACGCCATCGCCATCGTGCAGAGCGCCGACGAGAAGAAGGTGATCACGGTGCGCACCACGGGCTTCGACCCGGCGGCCGCGACCGGCGGCAGCGCCGCGGTGGAAACCACCAATGCCGTCGGCGAC
Source organism: Pseudomonadota bacterium (assembly GCA_023387335.1). Lineage (GTDB taxonomy): Bacteria > Pseudomonadota > Gammaproteobacteria > Burkholderiales > Burkholderiaceae_C > Ramlibacter. The sequence continues at coordinate 170,679 of JAEWIF010000026.1, forward strand.
AGCGGCAAGAGCAGCTTCGTCGGCCAGGAGATCGCCAAGAGCGATCGGCCCGAGCTCACCGCCGCGAAGGTGATCGTCTCCGGTGGCCGCGCGCTCGGTTCGGCCGAGAAGTTCAATGAGGTGATGACGCCGCTGGCCGACAAGCTGGGCGCCGCCCTGGGCGCCTCGCGCGCCGCGGTCGATGCGGGCTACGCGCCCAACGACTGGCAGGTGGGCCAGACCGGCAAGATCGTCGCGCCGCAGCTGTACATCGCCGCGGGCATCTCGGGCGCCATCCAGCACCTGGCCGGCATGAAGGACTCCAAGGTGATCGTCGCGATCAACAAGGACCCCGAAGCGCCGATCTTCAGCGTGGCCGACTACGGCCTCGAGGCCGACCTGTTCGCGGCCGTGCCCGAACTCGTCAAAGCGCTTTAAGCAGGTTCGACGCAAGGCCCCGTGAGCGGGGCCTTGCCATTTCTGGAGACGACCATGAGCTACCGAGCCCCCGTCAAGGACATGCTCTTCGACATCCGCCACCTCGCGGGCATCGACGAGATCGCGAAGATGCCCGGCTTCGAGGAAGCCGGCTTCGACACCGCCCAGGCGGTGCTGGAGGAATGCGCCCGGTTCAACGAGGAGGTGATCGCGCCGCTCAACGTGCCCGGCGACAAGAACCCCTCTAGCTGGAGCGACGGCAAGGTCGCCACCACGCCCGGCTTCAAGGACGCCTACCGCCAGTACACCGAAGGCGGCTGGCAGGGCCTGCAGCATCCGGTGAACTATGGCGGCCAGGGCCTGCCCAAGACCATCGGCGCGGCCTGTGTCGAGATGCTGAACTCGGCCAACCTCAGCTTCGCGCTGTGCCCGCTGCTGACGGATGGCGCCATCGAGGCCCTGCTGACCGCCGGCTCGGAGCAGCTGCAGGCGACCTATCTCGAGAAACTGGTGAGCGGCAACTGGACCGGCACCATGAACCTCACCGAGCCGCAGGCGGGCAGCGACCTCGCGCTGGTGCGCACGCGCGCCGAGCCCCAGCCCGACGGCACCTACAGGATCTTCGGCACCAAGATCTTCATCACCTACGGCGAGCACGACATGGTGGACAACATCGTCCACCTGGTGCTGGCGCGGGTGGCCGGCGCGCCGGAAGGCGTCAAGGGCATCAGCCTGTTCGTCGTGCCCAAGTTCATGGTGAACCCCGACGGCACGCAAGGCGCCCGCAACGACGTGCATTGCGTGAGCATCGAGCACAAGCTGGGCATCAAGGCCTCGCCCACCGCGGTGCTGCAGTACGGCGACCACGGCGGCGCCATCGGCTGGCTGGTGGGGCAGGAGAACCGCGGCCTCGAGTACATGTTCATCATGATGAACGCCGCCCGCTACGCCGTGGGCGTGCAGGGCATCGCGATCGCCGAGCGCGCCTACCAGAAGGCCGTGGCGTACGCGAAGGACCGCGTCCAGTCGCGGCCGGTGGACGGCTCCATCGCCGCCAGCGCGCCGATCATCCACCACCCCGACGTCAAGCGCATGCTGATGACGATGCGCGCCTACACCGAGGGCTGCCGCGCGATGGCCACCGTGGCCGCGTCCGCGTACGACGCCGCGCACCACCATCCCGATGCCGAGGTGCGCAAGCAGAACCAGGCCTTCTACGAATTCCTGGTGCCGCTCGTGAAGGGTTACTCCACCGAGATGAGCCTGGAGGTGACCTCGCTGGGCGTGCAGGTGCACGGGGGCATGGGCTTCATCGAGGAGACCGGCGCGGCCCAGTACTACCGCGACGCCAAGATCCTGACCATCTACGAAGGCACCACCGCCATCCAGGCCAACGACCTGGTCGGGCGCAAGACGGCCCGCGACGGCGGCCAGGCCGCGCGGGCCATCGCGGCGCAGATCGAGAAGACCGAAGCCGAACTGTCTCGCCGTGACAGCGTCGCAGCGCGCGCCGTGGCGCGCCGGCTCACCGCCGCGCGCAAGGCCTTCCTGGACGTGGTGGACTTCATCGCGGGGCAGACCAAGGGCAACCCCAACGCGGCCTTCGCCGGCTCGGTGCCTTACCTGATGCTGGCCGGCAACCTGGTCGCGGGCTGGCAACTGGCGCGATCGCTGCTGGTCGCCGAGGACCTGGCCGCCAAGGGCGAGGACAAGGCGTTCATGGACGCCAAGGTCGTCACCGCGCGCTTCTACGCCGACCACCTGCTGTCGCGCGCGCCCGGCCTGCGCGACAGCATCGTGGAAGGCGCCGACAGCGTGACCAGCCTGGCGCTCGAAGCGTTCTGAAGAAAGCGAGCATGTCGAAACTCCCGCCCGCGCTGCGCAAGCTCGCCCTGCCGGTGATCGGCTCGCCGCTGTTCATCGTCAGCAATCCCAGGCTCGTCATCGAGCAGTGCAAGGCCGGCATCGTCGGCTCGATGCCGGCGCTCAACGCGCGTCCGGCTTCGCAGCTGGACGAGTGGCTGCACGAGATCACCGAGACGCTGGCCGCCCACGACCGCGCGCATCCGGACCGGCCTTCCGCGCCGTTCGCCATCAACCAGATCGTGCACCGGAGCAACGACCGGCTCGAGCACGACATGGAGATGGTGGTCAAGTACAGGGTGCCGGTGATCATCACCTCGCTGGGCGCGCGCACCGACGTGAACGACGCGATCCACTCGTACGGCGGCGTGGTGCTGCACGACATCATCAACAACACCTTCGCGCGCAAGGCGATCGAGAAGGGCGCCGACGGCCTGATCGCGGTGGCGGCCGGCGCCGGCGGCCATGCGGGCATCAAGAGCCCGTTCGCGCTGGTGCAGGAGATCCGCCAGTGGTTCGACGGCCCGGTGGCGCTGTCGGGTTCCATCGCCACCGGCGGCGCGGTGCTCGCGGCCCAGGCGATGGGCGCCGACTTCGCCTACATCGGCTCGGCCTTCATCGCCACCCACGAGGCCCGCGCGTCCGATGCGTACAAGGCGGCCATCGTCGGCAGCAGCAGCGACGACATCGTGTACTCCAACCTGTTCACGGGCGTGCACGGCAACTACCTGGCGCCTTCGATCCGCAACGCCGGCCTCGATCCCGAGAACCTGCCGGTCAGCGATCCCAGCAAGATGGATTTCGGCGGCGGCGAAGGCTCCAAGAAGGCCTGGAAGGACATCTGGGGCGCCGGCCAGGGCATCGGCGCCGTGCAGGAAGTCAGCAGCACGGCGGAATTCGTCGGCAAGCTCAAGCGCGAGTACGAGGAAGCGAAGCGGCGGCTGGTCGCCGCCTGAGCTTCACTTCCCCGCGCCGTAACTCAGCTCGCTGGCCCGCCCCCAGAACACCCGGTACATGAAGATCGTGTAGACCACGATCGCCGGGAGGGTGATCGCCACGCCGATGAAGATCACCACCAGTGACTCGTGCGCGCTGGCGGCCTGCCAGACCGTCATGCGGTCGATGACGATGAAGGGGTACAGGCTGTACGCCAGGCCGAGGAAGGCCATGACGAACAGCAGCACGGTGGACGCGAACACCACCCAGCCGTAGCCCGCGGCCACCACGTTCGGCCGGCGCGTGACGTGCCACGCCGCGTAGAAGGCCGCCGCGCACGCGACCGGGATCGGCAGCAGCCCGATGAACTGCGGCATCGCGAACCAGCGCTCCAGCACCGTGGTGCTGATCATCGGCGTGGCCAGCGAGATGCCCAGCAGGGCCAGCCCCATCGGCCACAGCACCTTGCGGGCCCAGCGCACCGCCTTGGCCTGCAGCTCGTCCCAGGTCTTCATGATCAGCCAGCCCGCGCCCAGCATCGCGTAGGCCGTGGGCAGCGTGAGCGCGATGCCGGCGGCGAACGCGCGCGACCACAAGCCGGTGTCGAACGCGGTGAGATAGGCGCCGAGCATCCAGCCCTGCGCCATCGCCGCCATCAGCGAGCCGGCGGCGAACAGCCGGTTCCACATGCTCTTGTGCTCGTCGCGCGCCTTCACGCGGAAGTCGAACGAGACGCCGCGCAGGATCAGGCCCACGAGCATCACCGCCACCGGCAGGTACAGGTGGGTGAGCACCAGGCTGTGCGCGAACGGGAAGGCGACCAGCAGCACGCCGATGCCCAGCACCAGCCAGGTCTCGTTGGCGTCCCAGAAGGGCCCGATGCTCGAGACCATGATGTCCTTCTCGGCATCGGTGGCGAACGGCAGCAGGATGCCCACGCCGAGGTCGTAGCCGTCCAGCACGACGTAGGCGAGCAGCGACAGCCCCATCACTGCCATGAAGATCAGGGGCAGGATCGTGGTCCAGTTGTATTCCATCGCTTCGCTCCTTCTTCTTCAGGCGGGACCGCCGATCGGCATGCCGGGCTTGGGACTCTGCGGCGCCTCGGGCGTGGGCATGGCGGGATGGCGGCTCATGTACATCAGCACGAGCACATAGGAAGCGAGCAGGAAGACGTAGACGGCGAGATACGCGACGAGGGTCGTCAGCACGATCGCGGGCGGGTGGTCTGCCACGGCGTCCGCGGTGCGCAGCACGCCGTACACGAGGAAGGGCTGGCGGCCGATCTCGGTCACCCACCAGCCGGCCAGCGTGGCCACCCAGCCCGAGAAGGTCATGCCGGCCAGCACGCGCAGCTGCAGGCGCGTGAAGGGCTGCCGGTGCTCGCCCACGGCACGCCGCTGGCGCCATTGCGTCCAGAACGCCCACCAGGCCACCAGCAGCATGAGCACGCCCATGCCGACCATCACGCGGAAGCTCCAGAACACCGGGAACACCGGCGGATGCGCGTCGGGGAAGGCCTCGAGGCCTTTCAGTTCGGCGTTGATGTCGTGGGCCAGGATCAGGCTGGCGAGCCCCGGCACCTGGATCGCGTAGTCGGTGCGGCCTTCCTTCTCGTTCGGGATGCCGAACAGCGTCAGCGGCGCGCGCTTCTCGGTCTTCCAGATGCCCTCGATGGCGGCGATCTTGGCCGGCTGGTGTTCCAGCGTGTTCAGGCCGTGCATGTCGCCTGCCAGGATCTGCAGCGGCACCGCGATGGCGGCCACGGTGATCGCGGTGCGCATCGCCTTGAGCGAGCCGCCGTTGCTCGCCTGGCGCAGGAACTGGTAGGCCGACAGGCCGGCGATCAGGAACGAGGCGGTCAGGGTCGACGCCAGCAGCTTGTGCGCGAGCCGGTAGGGGAAGGACGGGTTGAAGACGATGTGGAACCAGCTCTCGGCATGGACCACGCCGTCCACCATGCGGAAGCCCGTCGGCGTCTGCATCCAGGAGTTCAGGCTCAGGATCCAGAACGCCGACAGCGTGGTGCCGCCCGCGACCATGAGCGAGGCGAACAGGTGCGTGCGGTCGGACACGCGGCTGCGCCCGAACAGCATGATCCCGAGGAAGGTCGCCTCCAGGAAGAACGCGGTCAGCACCTCGTAGCCGAGCAGCGGGCCGGCGATGTTGCCGGCCTTTTCCATGTAGCCGGGCCAGTTGGTGCCGAACTGGAAGCTCATGGTGATGCCCGACACCACGCCCAGCGCGAAGCTGAGGGCGAACACCTTGGTCCACAGGTAGTACGCCTCTTCCCAGTTGCGCGCTTCGGCGGTGCCTCGCGCCAGGTTGCCGCGGAGGCGAAAGTACACGAGGAACCAGCCCAGCGCGATGTTGATGGTGGGAAAGAGGATGTGGAAGCTGATGTTGGCGGCGAACTGGATTCGGGAGAGGAGGAGCGCGTCCATGTCATGACTCCGTTTTCTTGGTTTGCGACGAGCCCTTGCCCGTCACCCGGTCCTTGAACTCGAGCACCCTGGTGACCGTGGCGCCCATCCCCATGAGCTGCATCGCCGTCTCGGGCGCGAGCTTCTGCACGTCGTCGAACCAGTTCATCAGCCGGTCGATCAGTTCGTGCATCTGGCGCATGCGCTCCTGCGCATGCCGGTCGGCGTCGTTCACGGGCTGCTGCAGCAGCGCGGCGCGCAGCATCGACAGCGTGGGCTCGATCTCGCGGCGGCGGCGCTCCTCGGCCAGCACGCGGAAGATCTCCCACACGTCGCCGGGCGACTCGAAGTACTCGCGCCGGTCGCCGGGAAGGTGCTTCAGGCGCACCAGGCGCCACGACTGCAGTTCCTTCAGGCCCATGCTCACGTTGGAGCGGGAGAACTCCAGCGCCTCGGCGATCTCGTCGGCGTTGAGCGCGCGTTGCGAGATGAAGATCAGCGCGTAGATTTGCCCCACCGTGCGGTTGATGCCCCAGCGGCTGCCCATCTCGCCGAAATGGGAGACGAACTCGCGCGAGAGCGGGGGGAGGTGGTCCTGGAGAGGCATGCGGGGATTGTGCCGTGAACGGCTGGAAGTTTCAGGAAGTACTGAAATTCCAGAATTCATTGCCGGGTTCCATTGTCCCGAGGACTGTATGAAAATACAGGTCAATGAGCACTACCCGCATCCCCGTTGAAGCGATCAAGGGCCGCGGTACCGCCACGCGCCACCCGCACCGTTTCGAGCGCGACGCGCGCGAAGCCTTCGACGACGGCTGGGAGGGGGAGCCGGAGGAGGGCGCTCTCCCGCCGCAGACCGAGATCACCTGGGAAGACCCCCGCAGCGTGATCGGCGACGTCGATTCGCCCGACGTGTACTTCGAGCGCTCGCTCAACCCGTACCGCGGCTGCGAGCACGGCTGCATCTACTGCTACGCCCGCCCGACGCACAGCTATCTCAACCTCTCGCCGGGGCTGGATTTCGAGACGCGCATCGTCGCCAAGCGCGGCGTGGCCGACGTGCTGCGGCGCGAGATCTCGCGGCGCAACTACCAGCCGAAGATGATCGCGATCGGGACCGCCACCGATTGCTACCAGCCGGTGGAGCGCGAGCTGCGATTGACGCGGTCCGTGATCGAGGTGCTGAAGGAGACCGATCACGCGTTCTCGCTGGTGACCAAGTCCGCGGGCGTGGAGCGCGACCTAGACCTGATCGCGCCGATGGCCCACAGGAAGCTCGCCGCGGTGTACGTGACGATCACCACGCTCGACGCCGACCTCGCCCGCAAGCTGGAGCCGCGCGCGGCCGCGCCGCACCGGCGGCTTCGCCTGCTGCGCACCTTGTCCGAAGCGGGTGTTCCGTGCGGCGTCAGCCTGGCGCCGCAGATCCCCTTCCTCACCGACGACCTGGAGCAGGTGCTGGAAGCGGCCTGGGAGGCCGGCGCGCGGTCGGCCTTCTACCACGTGATCCGGCTGCCCTGGGAGGTGAGCCCGCTGTTCCGGCAATGGCTGGAGACGCACTACCCGCAACGGGCCGAACGGGTGATGGCGCGCATCCAGGACATGCGCGGCGGCAAGGACTACGACGCCGACTTCGCCACGCGGATGAAGGGCAGCGGGCCGTGGGCCGAGCTGATCGGCCAGCGCTTCCGCAAGGCCGCGGGCCGGCTCGGGTTCAACCGCGAGCGGGTGGAGATGGACGAGTCGCTGTTCCGTCCGCCGTCGCCGGCCGGCCAGGGCCGGCTGTTCTGAGCGAAGGGATCAGGCGGTGGCCGCCCGGGCCAGCAGCGCGAAGCCGACCGAGGCCACGAAGAACCAGAGGAAGACGCCCAGCAGGTTGGACCGCAGCTGGGCGGGACCGGACAGGCGGCGCAGCTGCGTGTTCCACAGCCACAGCACGGGCAGGGCGCCCAGCAGCACCAGCAGCGTGGGCACCTGCCAGCGGAAGAGAGAGGCCCAGGCGGGGAGCAGGGCGGAGATGCGGGTGCTGTCGTCCACCAGGGCGCTGGGCGGGATCGACTGGGTCCAGACGCCGCCCGACAGCAGCGCGCAGCCCAGCAGCGCGAAGGTGGCGGCCGGCTTGAAGGTGCGGCGCCAGCCGAAGATGCTCAGGAAGAAGCCGACCGCGCCGGCGATGCCGACGGCGGCGGCCACGCCCGCGAGCAGCGGACCGGCGCCGGCCAGCCCCTGCCACAGCCATGGGTTGCAGGCGATGCCGGTCCAGGCGCCGACGGCGGCCACCGCCCAGCCCGGGTGCAGCGCGAGGCGCGCCTCCCCCGGCGTGAGGATGGAATGGAAGCCCGTCGAGCGGAACAGCTTGAGCGACATCGGTTCAATTGTGGATTGACGCGTTCGTCAAGCCAATCCAACTGTCGCGTTCCGTGGACAGGTCGTAAGCAAAAGTTGCGGCTTCCGGCAAGGCCGGAAGCCGCAACCCTGTCAGTCCTGACAGGGGAAGGTCAGGCGCTGAAGAAGCCCTTGAGCTTGTCGGACCAGCTTTCCTCGCTGGGCGAGTGCTTGGCGCCGCCCTTGCGCAGGGACTCGTCCAGTTCCTTGAGCAGCTTGCGCTGGTGCTCGCTCAGCTTGACCGGCGTCTCCACGCTGATGTGGCAGTACAGGTCGCCCGGGTAGCTGGATCGCACGCCCTTGATGCCCTTGCCGCGCAGGCGGAACTGCTTGCCGGCCTGGGTGCCCTCGGGGATGTCGATGGCGGCCTTGCCCGCCAGCGTCGGCACCTCGATCTCGCCACCGAGCGCCGCGCGCGTGAACGAGATCGGCACCACGCAGTGCAGGTCGTCGCCGTCACGCTCGAAGATCGCGTGCTTCTTCAGCCGGATCTCGATGAACAGGTCGCCCGGCGGTCCGCCGTTGTGGCCCGGCTCGCCGTTGCCCGCGCTGCGGATGCGCATGCCGTCGTCGATGCCGGCGGGGATCTTCACCTCCAGCGTCTTCTGCTTCTTGACCTTGCCCTGGCCGTGGCAGGTGGGGCACGGCTCGGGAATGATCTTGCCCGCGCCGCGGCAGGTCGGGCAGGTCTGCTGCACCGAGAAGAAGCCCTGGCGCATCTGCACCACGCCCGCGCCGTGGCAGGTGCCGCAGGCCTTGGCCTGGGTGCCCGGCTTGGCGCCGCTGCCGTGGCAGGTGTCGCACGGGTCCCAGGTCGGGATGCGGATCTGCGCTTCCTTGCCGGCCGCGGCTTCCTCCAGCGAGACCTCCATCGCGTACGACAGGTCGCTGCCGCGGAACACCTGGCGGCCGCCGCGCGCGCCCGCGCCGCCGCGGCCCTGGCCGAAGATGTCGCCGAAGATGTCGCCGAACGCCTCGGCGAAGCCGCCGAAGCCTTCCGGCCCCGCGCCCGCTCCGCGCATGTTCGGGTCGACCCCCGCGTGGCCGTACTGGTCGTACGCCGCGCGCTTGTCGGCCTCGGAGAGCATCTCGTACGCCTCCTTGGCCTCCTTGAACTTGGCCTCCGCCTCCTTGGCCGCATCCCCCTGGTTGCGGTCGGGGTGGTACTTCATCGCGAGCTTGCGATAAGACTTCTTGATCTCGTCCTCGGAGGCGTTCTTGGGCACTCCCAGGACGTCGTAATAGTCGCGTTTCGTGGCCATCGTGTCTCGTGGTTTCAATCAGCAAGAACGCCGCGTTGGCTCTCCACCAACGCGGCGCGCGTGCTCCGGCTTCGCGCCGCGATCAGCCCTTCTTCACCTCTTTGACTTCGGCGTCCACGACGTTGTCGTCGTCGCGGGCCGGACCGGCGCCGCCGGGCTGCTGCGGCTCGGCGCCCGGGGCGGCGCCGTCGGCCGCCTGGGCGGACTGGGCCGCCTGCATGTCGGCGTACATCTTCTCGCCCAGCTTCTGGCTGGCGGTCATCAGCGAGTTGGTCTTTTCCTCGATCTGCGCCTTGTCCTCGCCCTTGAGCGCCTCTTCGACGTCCTTGAGCGCGGCCTCGATCTTTTCCTTCTCGCCGGCTTCCAGCTTCTCGCCGTACTCGCCCAGGCTCTTGCGCACCGAATGCACCAGCGCCTCGCCCTGGTTGCGGGCCTGCACCAGCTCGAGCTTCTTCTTGTCCTCGGCGGCGTTCAGCTCGGCGTCCTTCACCATCTTCTGGATCTCCTCCTCGGAGATGCCCGAGTTGGCCTTGATGGTGATCTTGTTCTCCTTGCCGGTCGCCTTGTCCTTGGCGCCCACGTGCAGGATGCCGTTCGCGTCGATGTCGAAGCTGACCTCGATCTGGGGCAGGCCGCGCGGCGCCGGCGGGATGCCTTCGAGGTTGAACTCGCCCAGCAGCTTGTTGCCGGCGGCCATCTCGCGCTCGCCCTGGAACACCTTGATCGTCACGGCCGGCTGGTTGTCGTCGGCGGTGGAGAAGGTCTGCGCGAACTTGGTCGGGATGGTCGTGTTCTTGGCGATCATCTTGGTCATCACGCCGCCCAGGGTCTCGATGCCCAGCGACAGCGGGGTGACGTCCAGCAGCAGCACGTCCTTGCGGTCGCCGCCCAGCACCTGACCCTGGATGGCCGCGCCGACGGCGACGGCTTCATCGGGGTTGACGTCCTTGCGCGCGTCCTTGCCGAAGAACTCCCTGACCTTCTCCTGCACCTTGGGCATGCGGGTCTGGCCGCCCACCAGGATCACGTCGTGGATGTCGCCCACGCTCACGCCGGCGTCCTTGATGGCCGTGCGGCAGGGAGCGATGGTGCGCTCGATCAGGTCCTCCACCAGGCTTTCCAGCTTGGCGCGGGTGAGCTTCAGGTTCAGGTGCTTGGGACCGCTGGCGTCCGCCGTGATGTACGGCAGGTTGATGTCGGTCTGCGAGCTGTTGGACAGCTCGATCTTGGCCTTCTCGGCGGCTTCCTTCAGGCGCTGCAGCGCGAGCACGTCCTTGGACAGGTCGACGCCCTGGTCCTTTTTGAACTCCGCGATGATGTAGTCGATGATGCGCTGGTCGAAGTCCTCGCCGCCCAGGAACGTGTCGCCGTTGGTGGAGAGCACCTCGAACTGCTTCTCGCCGTCGACGTCGGCGATCTCGATGATCGAGATGTCGAACGTGCCGCCGCCCAGGTCGTAGACGGCGATCTTGCGGTCGCCCTTTTCCTGCTTGTCCAGCCCGAACGCCAGCGCGGCCGCGGTCGGCTCGTTGATGATGCGCTTGACTTCCAGGCCGGCGATGCGGCCGGCGTCCTTGGTGGCCTGGCGCTGGGCGTCGTTGAAGTACGCCGGCACCGTGATCACCGCTTCGGTGACCGCTTCGCCCAGGTAGTCCTCGGCGGTCTTCTTCATCTTGCGCAGCACTTCGGCGCTGACCTGCGGGGGCGCCAGCTTCTTGCCGCGCACTTCCACCCAGGCGTCGCCGTTGTCGGCCTTGGAGATGGAGTAGGGCATGAGGTGGATGTCCTTCTGGACTTCCTTCTCCTCGAACTTGCGGCCGATCAGGCGCTTGACCGCGTACAGGGTGTTGCGCGGGTTGGTGACCGCCTGGCGCTTGGCCGAGGCGCCCACGAGGATCTCGCCGTCCTCCTGGTAGGCCACGATGGAAGGCGTGGTGCGCGCGCCTTCGCTGTTCTCGATGACCTTGGGGGTGTTGCCCTCCATGATGGACACGCACGAGTTGGTGGTGCCCAGGTCGATGCCGATGATCTTGCCCATTTGTCTATCTCTCCTGTCTTTCGCCGGGGCGGCGCCCCTGATCTCTTGAAGCTAGTTGTGGATAACCCGGAATTTTTTCAAGCCGGCGCGGCCACGGTCACGAGCGCCGGCCGCAGCACGCGCTCGGCGATCAGGTAGCCCTTCTGCAGCACCGAGACGACGGTGTTCGCCTCCTGGCCGGTTCCGGGCACCATCGAGATGGCCTGGTGCTGGTGCGGGTCGAACCGGGCGCCGGCGGCCGGGTTGATCTCCACGACCTTGTTGCGCTCCAGCGCGGTCTTGAGCTGGCGCAGCGTGGCCTCGGCGCCTTCGCGGATCTGCTCGGGCGTGGCGTCCTTGACGGCCAGTCCGGCCTCCAGGCTGTCGGCCACGGCCAGCAGGCTCTCGGCGAAGCTCTCGATGGCGAACTTGCGGGCCTTGGCCATCTCCTCGTCGGCGCGGCGGCGGGTGTTCTGCACCTCGGCCTGGGCGCGCATGAGCTGCTCGGTGAGCTCGGCGTTCCTGTTGCGGTGGGTCTCCAGCTCCGACAGGGAAGCGGCGAGGTCCACTTCGTTGGCGGCCTCGGCCGCCTCCTGCTCCTCTGGCGAAACGTCGGCCGGGGCCGGCGCGCCGTCCAGGGTCGGTTCGATCTTGTCGTCTGCGTTCATCTCGGGTTCTGGTGGAAAACGGTTCGATTGCGCGTAAAGCAGCGGTGCACCTTGGGGCAGGGTAGCCCTTTTCAAGTCGGGGAAATGGCGGAATCGGCTGAAAAAAGGCTGAGCTAGTGCTAACGGGCTACCGCGCCCAGCGCGACGGTGCGGCCGATGAGCTCGGCCCGCGGCCGTACAGTTCCGGTTTGACCAGGAGGGTGCGATGGCAAGACGGCTGATCGGCTCCGGCTCGGCGTTCGAGGCCGAGATCGGCTATTCACGCGCCGTGGTGGACGGCGAGTGGGTGTTCGTCTCGGGGACCACCGGCTTCGACTATTCGACGATGACCATCGTGGAGGACGTCGCCGGCCAGTGCGAGCAGTGCCTGGCCAACATCGCGGCGGCGCTGGCCGAGGCCGGGGCGAGCCTGGCCGACGTGGTGCGGGTGAACTACGTGCTGCCCGACCGCGCCGACTTCCCGGCCTGCTGGCCGGTGCTCAAGAAGCATTTCGGGGAGGTGCGGCCGGCCGCGATGATGATCCAGGCCGGCCTGCTCGATCCGCGGATGAAGATCGAGATCGAGGTCACGGCGCGCAGGCGCGCCTGACCTGCGCCGCGAGGCGCGTCAGTGCGCCTCGAGCAGCTCCACGTCGAACTTCAGCGTGGCGTTCGGCGGGATCACGCCGCCGGCGCCGCGCGCGCCGTAACCCAGCTGCGGCGGGATGATCAGCGTGCGCTTGCCGCCGACCTTCATGCCGGCCACGCCTTCGTCCCAGCCCTTGATGACCATGCCCGCGCCCAGCGAGAAGGCGAACGGGTCGTTGCGGTCCAGGCTGGAATCGAACTTGGCGCCCTGGCGGCCGTTGTCGTAGAGCCATCCGGTGTAGTGCACGTGCACGTGCTGGCCGGGCTTGGCTTCGGCGCCGGTGCCCGGCGTGGTGTCTTCGTATTGCAGGCCGGAGGGGGTGGTGATCATGTTCGTGGGTCCTTCAGTTGGCGACGGGAGCCAGCAGGCCCCGCCGGGCCAGGTCCCGCATCAGCGCGCCGGTGCCGTAGGTCCAGGGCGGGATGCGGTCGCTGGTGTTGACGCGATTGGCGAGTGTACCGAGGGTGGGTGTGCGCACCGTGACGACGTCGCCCACCTCATGCGTGAAGCCCAGGCCCGGGCCGTGACGGTCCTGCGTCGGCGCGAACATGGTGCCGAGGAACAGCACGAAGCCGTCGGGGTACTGGTGGTTGCTGCCGATCGCCTGCGCCACCAGGTCCAGCGGATCGCGGCTGATCTTCGCGAGAGAACTCGAGCCCTTCATCACGAAGCCGCCGCTTCCCCGCACTTCCATTTCCAGCTCGCAGCGGCGCAGCGCATCGATGCCGAAGTGGTCGTCGAAGAGCCGGATGAAAGGGCCGATCGCGCAGCTGCCGTTGTTGTCCTTGGCCTTGCCCAGGAGCAGCGCGCTGCGGCCCTCGAAGTCGCGCAGGTTGACGTCGTTGCCCAGCGACGCGCCCTTCACCTGGCCGCGGCTGTCGACCGCCAGCACCACCTCGGGCTCGGGGTTGTTCCATTCGCTGCGCGGATGCAGGCCGACCTCGGCGCCGGTGCCCACCGCGCTCATGGGCTGCGACTTGGTGAACACCTCGGCGTCGGGGCCGATGCCCACTTCCAGGTACTGCGACCACAGGCCCTGCCCGATCAGCACGTCCTTCAAACGCAGCGCCTCGGGCGAGCCGGGCTTCACGGCCGCGAGGTTCTCGCCGATGACGGCCACGACCGCGGCGCGCACGCTCTCGGCGCGCGAAGCGTCGCCGCGCGCCTGTTCCTCGATCACGCGTTCCAGCATCGACGACACGAAGGTGACGCCCGCCGCCTTGATCGCCTGCAGGTCGCAGGGCGCCAGCAACCAGGGCAGCGCGGGATCGCGCGCGTCCCATGCGCTGTTGGCGAGCACGGCGTCCGTCGCGGCCACGCGCGGCGCGTGGAAGGCGCGCACGGCCGCGGCCGGGTCGGGCAATTCGAGCAGCTCGCTCATGGTCGGCGCCAGGCGCGAGAGATCGGACACGCCCTCGGGCGTGATGCGCACCAGCACGGCGCCCTGGCCCTGGATCCAGGCGCGGCCCACCAGCGTGGCCTGCGCGGCGTCGTTCGGAAGCGCGGCCTCGGGCCGCAAGGAGGAAGCGAGAGGGTTCATGGCGAGGTCTTCTTGCGGCCCTGGCCCGCCACCCACTTGGCGGCGAAGGCCGGGAGGTCCGAGAGGCGCTTGAGCAGGTCGGCGCCCGCGGGCGTGACGCAGTAGCCGTCGGGCCCGTGGCCGATGAGGCCGGCTTCGCGCATCTCCTTGATGCGGGTGTTGAGCGTGTTCGGGGTGATTCCGCCCACGCTGTCCTGCAGCAGGCGGAAGGTCTGCGGATGTCCATCGCGCAGCGCCCACAGCACGCGGATGGCGTACCGGGCTTCCAGCAGCGCCAGCAGCTGGGAAATGGCGACGTTGTCCTTGGAACTCATGCTTTGTTGTTATCCCCCTGGTGGCGCCGTGGCCCGGCGCGCGGGAGGGGCAGTGTACGCACGCTGCGCTACACAAACAATAGCGGGCAAACACCCGTGGCTGCGCAGGCTCAACCCTGCGGCCGGATGCTGCTAGACCGTCGGCAGGTGCGCCAGCCGTTCGCGCAGCGGCTGGCCCGACGGTTCCGAATCGGCTTCGAGGCCTTCCGGACAGGCCTTCATCTTGAAGTAGCTGCCGGTGCGGCCTTCGTCCACGTAAACGCGTACTTCGGTTTCATCGCAGGCCTGGGCCGCATTCACCACGGGGACGAGTTCGGATTCGCCATGCTCGATGGCGTCGTCCCGGACGCGGACCGGGTACCACTGCACGTGCGAGATGCGGCCTTGCGGCGACCAGCGAACGCCTTCGATCACGTAGTACATGCCGCAAGCCTCGCACGGACGCGGGCGTCGTGGCGGACCTTCAGGGCGGATTGCGGCGTAAGGATCGGCCGACAGCGGCTCAGGGGCCGCCGCGCTCGCGTATGGCGTCGCACAGCGCGTGGAAGCTCTGCGCCACCGCGATGCGGGACTTCTCGGCGGCTTCCATCTCGGGGTAGGGCAGCGGTCCCTGGTTCTGGAAGTAGCGCGTGAGCGACTCTTCGAGCACCTTGGCGTGCGGTTCGAAGTCGACGCGCGACTGCAGCCAGGCCTGCATCGCCTGGCGGATGCGCTGGTCGGCGGGCGTCGTGGGACTGCGGGGCACGTCGGGACTGCGTGGCTTGGGACCGGTTCATTCTAGGCCCATCCGTTCGCGCGGCACTCGCGCTAGCCGGTGCCGCCCTCGCCGCTGGCGGCCGCATGCTCGCTGGTGAGCGTGGCCGGCCGACGCGCATCGAACAGCCCCTGGTGCAGGTGCCTCACGAAGCGGCTGATCCACCCCTCCAGCGGATAGAACGCCGCCCCCGACGGAGCGGTGACCTGCACCATGCCCGTGGGCAGGATCTTCGCCTCGAAGCCGCTCGGGTCGCGGCCGTTCAGGCGGACCAGGTTGCGAAGCAGGCGCGTCTCGGGCGGGCTGGGCTTGGCCATCATTCCTTGGACGACAGGGGCAAGCGACGTGCCACGCTACCGTCAGGCGTCCGCCATCGCGTCCTCGTCCTCGTCGTCCTGCAGCTGCTGCAACTGGTACAGGCGCTGGTAGATGCCCTGGGGCGTGGCCATCAGCTCCTCGTGCGTGCCGCGCTCCGCGATGCGGCCGTGGTTGAGCACCACGATGCGGTCGGCGTCGCGCACGGTGGAGAGGCGGTGCGCGATCGCCACGATCGTCACCTTGCCGCGCAGGTCGGCCAGCGCGCGCTGCACCGCCTGCTCGGTCTCCGAGTCGATGTGCGAGGTGGCTTCGTCCAGGAACAGGATGCGCGGCCGGCCGGCCAGCGCCCGCGCGATCGCGAGCAGCTGCTTCTGTCCCACCGACAGGCGCGCTCCGCCTTCGCCCAGCGGCGTGTCGTAGCCCTGTTCGAGGCCGGTGATGAACTCGTGCAGGCGCGCCGCGCGCGCGGCCTGCGCCACCTGCTCGTCGCTGAGCTCGCGGCCCATGGCGATGTTCTCGCGCACGCTGGCTGCCAGCAGGAAGGGGTCCTGCGGCACCAGGCCGATGCTGTCGCGGAAGTGGTCCTCGGCGATGGCCTCGACCGGCGTGCCGTCGACGCGGATGGTGCCGTGCGGCGCCGGATAGAAGCGCAGCAGGAGCGACAGCAGCGTGGTCTTGCCGCTGCCGGTGTGGCCCACGATGCCGTGGAAGCTGCCCGGCGCCATGTGCAGGTGCAGGTCGTGCAGCACCGGATGCCCGGGCTGGTAGGCGAAGTCCAGCCCTTCGATGCGGATATCGCCTTCGCCGATGCGCGCGGCGCCGGCCGGCCGCGGCGCTTCCGACTCCCTGAGCAACGCATGCACGCGCGCCGCGCCCACCAGCGCCTGCTGCAGCTGCGCGAACTGCATGGTGATCTGGATCAGCGGCTCGACCACGCGCGACATGTAGTTGACGAACGCATAGAGGATCCCGACCTCCACCGCGCCGAGCGCTCCGCCCTGGCTGCGCAGGCCGAACGACCAGATCAGCACCGCCAGCAGGGACACGTTGAGCAGGTCCAGCACCGGCCGCAGCAGCCACGCGTTGGCGCGCAGCTCGATCTGGCGCGAGGCGTAGTGGGCCTCGTTGAGCGCGCTGAACCGTTCGCGGAAGCGCGTCGTCGCGTTGCTCGCCTGCAGCACCGGCATGCCGGCGATCGACTCGGCCATCTGCGCGTTGAGCTCGCTGCGCAGCTGCCGCGTGCGCGCCACCGCGGGTCCGGAGATGCGCTGGTACAGCGCGACGATGATGCCCACCGCGGGCGCGAGCGTCGCCACGATCAGCATCAGCCGCCAGTCCAGCCACAGCATCGCCAGCACCGCGCCCGCCAGCACGATCAGGCTGTCGAGCATGACGAACAGGACCTGCACGTAGAGCGTCTTGACCGCTTCCGTGTCGTTGGTGACTCGGCTGACCAGCTGCCCGGTGATGGCGCGGTCGAAGAACGTCATCGGCAGCTGCAGCACGTGGCCGTACACCTGTTCGCGCACGCGTTGCACCGAGCGCATCGCCAGGCCCGCCAGCCGAACCATCTGGCCGTAGCGCAGCAGGCTGGCGATCCAGCCGGCGGCCAGCGCGCCGCCGAGCAGCGCGGCGATCTCCATCCACTTCGCCTGGCGCGGCACCAGGTACTGGTCGATCAGGTACTTGCCGGCCAGCGGCCCCAGCGCTTCCAGCCCGGCCGCGAGCAGCAGCCAGCCGATGGCGTGGAACAGGTGCCGGCGCTCCGGCGCGGCCGCCCGCGCCAGCAGCGCGGCGGCGTCGCCGAAGATCGCCCGGCGCGGCAGGTCTTCCGCCGGCTGGGCGGGGGAGGTGAGGGCGTCAGCTGGCATCCAGGCTCGCCTGCAGTTGTTGGTAGCGCCACTGCCGCGCGTACCAGCCGTCCCGGGACAGCAGCTCGGCATGCGAGCCGTGCTCGAGCACGTGGCCGCCCTGCAGCACTACCGTGCTGTCCGCGTCGGCGACGGTGCTCAGCCGGTGGCTGGCGATGATCACGGTGCGGCCGACACGCGCCTGCCGCAGGTGCGCCAGGATGCGCGCCTCGGTCTCGGTGTCCACCGCCGAGAGCGCGTCGTCCAGCAGCAGCAGGGGCGCATCGGCCAGCAGAGCGCGGGCGATCGCCACGCGCTGGCGCTGGCCGCCCGATAGCGTGACGCCGCGCTCGCCGACGGGTGTGTCGTAGCCGTCGGGCAGGCGCCGTATGTCGTCGTGCACCGCGGCCAGCTTCGCGACCTGCTCGATCTCCTCGCGCGAAGCCTCGGGCCGCGCGAGCGCGATGTTCTCCGCCACGCTGGCCGAGAACAGGAAGGCTTCCTGCGGCACCCACGCGATGCCGGCGCGCAGTGCGTCCAGCGTGTAGGCCTGCAGGTCCTGGCCGTTCCAGCCCAGCGATCCGGTGCGCGGCGCGTGGTGCCGCAGCAGCAGGCGCAGCAGCGTGGTCTTGCCGGCGCCGGTGGCGCCCACCAGGCCCAGCGTGCGGCCGGGTTCGAGCTGCAGGGACACGCCGTCGAGCGCATCGCGCGTGCCGCCGGGGTAGCGGAAGCGCACGTCGCGCCATTCGATGGTGCCGGGCTCGACCCGCGCGATCGTGCCGTGGTCGTCCACGGTCAGCGGCGCGTCCAGCACCGGCTGCAGCCGCGACCACGCCGCCTTGCCGCGCTCCAGCAGCGACAGCACCCAGCCCGCCGCGAACATCGGCCAGATCAGCTGGCCCAGGTAGAGGCTGAAGCTGGTGAGCTGGCCCAGGCTCAACTCGTTCCGCCAGACCAGCCAGCCGCCGGCGCCCAGCGTCAGCACCGTTGCCGCGCCCAGCGTCAGGCCGACGGCCGGCTCGTACGCGGCTTCCCATTTCTGGGCCTGGAAGCTGGCCTGCGCGGCACCGGCCGCCAGCGCGGAGAACTGCTTGCCGCTGCGTGCCTGCAAGCCCAGCGCGCGCACGGTGCGCACGCCGGCCAGCGTTTCCTGCACGTGGTCGTTGAGCGCGCCGAAGCGGTCGAGCGACAGGCGCTCGGCCTCGTGCACGTGGCGCGAGATCCACCAGAACGCCAGCGCCATCAGCGGGAAGGGCAGCAGCGCGACGGCGGCCAGCCGCGCATCGACGCCCAGCGCCATCATCCCGACGACCAGGACGAGCGTGAGCGTGCCGTCGAAGCCGGCCAGCATCGCTTCGCCGGCCGCCATCTCGACCGCGTCGACGTCGTTGGTGGCGAGCGCCATCAGGTTGCCGGTGCGGCGGTCCTGGTAGAAGGCCGGACCCTGGTGCGACAGGCGCGTGTAGAGGCGCTGGCGCAGCTCCACGCCCAGCCGGTAGGCCGCCGCGTAGAGCCGCAGCCGCCAGCCCACGCGCAGCAGGTACACGGCCGCGCCCGCGCCGACCAGCCAGAGCAGTTCGGTGCGCAGCTGGGCGGACGTGAGCCGGTCCGCGACCAGCCCGTCCACGACATGGCCGACCTGCCGCGGGATCCACACGAGGAGCAGCGCGATGCCGACGAGCATCACGCCGGACGTCGAATAGGCGACCCAGTGGCGGCGCAGGAAGCGGCCGATCAGGCGATAGAGCGACATGGGGGAAATGAACCGCCGCGCCGCGCGGGGCGGCGGGCCGAAGCGGCGATTCTAGGCAGCGGTGCGCTGCCGGGCCGGCGTGGGGAGATCAGCGCAGGCGCTGCGCCATCACGTCGGTATCGCCCGTGCCTCGCTCGGCGGTCCAGCCCAGCACCACGCTGCCGTCCGCCAGCGAGGCCGCCTGCAGGTTGGCCGCCGCGTCGACCGCGAAGGCGCCGCCCAGCGGCTGGCCGTTGGCATCGAAGCGCCGTCCCTCGAGCTGGGTCTCGCTGCCGGTGAACACGATGAAACCGCCATCGCGCAGCGCGGCCGCGGCCCGCGGCACGGTGGGCAGCGAAGCGCCGTTGCCCTGCGCCTGGCCGTTCGCGCCGTACAACTGCCACGAGCCGTACACCTGGGCCGGCTGCAGCAGCACCGAGCCGCCGTTCTGCAGCGGCACGAGCAGGCTGCCTTCCGCGAAACCCGTCGCGCCCGAAGGCAGCGCCGGCGCGCTCGCGCCTTCGAACGGATGGTGGCGCATGAAGCCGCGGCCCATGACGCGGTGGAAGGTGGTGAGCAGCCAGCCGCCGTTGGGCGAGGCGGTGAGGCGGAAGCTGCCGTCGACCTCGCCCTGCGCTGCCATCGACGGCGCGCCCAGCGGCTGGCCCGAGGGGTCGAAGCGCTGCACCCAGAACTGCGGCGAGCGGCCATTGCCGTCTTCCTCGACCAGCGCCCAGCCGACCAGGAAGCCGCCATGGTCCCAGCGGATCACCGCCGGGTCGGCCACGTAGCGCATGGTGGTCGCGCCGATGCGGTTCTGCTGCACGGCGCCGGCGTCCACGTCGACGGTCGCGTTGCCGGCGGCATCGAAGCGCTGCACGCGGATGGCCGAGCGCGTGATCCAGGGCTGGTCCACCGACAGCGGGCTGGCCACCGCGGAGGCCACCACCAGGCTGCCGTCTCCGAGCACGGCGGCGGCCGGCCCGCCATCGAGCGTGTCCACGCCCACCGCGATGTCGGAGCCTTGCGGCTGCCCCTGGGTGTCGAAGCGGCGAAGCTGCACCGAGGCGTTGCCCGCGCCGTCCTGCGAGAGCCAGGCGACCGCGTGGCCGGACGCCGTCGCACCGATCGCCAGCAGTCGTTGGAGTCCCGGCTGGGCCGGATGCACCGGCGCGGCGGTGTCGGCCGTGAAGGCGGCGGAAGAAACAGGCGAGGCTGCTTGCGCGTTCACGGAAGCTCCTGTCGGGAAGGTGCCGCTGGCCGTATCACCACCGCCGCCACCGCAAGCCGCCAGGCTCGCGGCCAGGACCGCCATGGAGAGAAGGAGGGTGGTCCTGCGCGCCGCATTCGTCCCTGCGGCGGGGGTACTGCTGATGATCATGCCTGCCTTGCGATGGATGAGGTTCCATCGTAGGAAGCGGCTCCTGGCTCTGCTGTAGGACGGCGCCCGTTACGGGGATAGTCCGAACGGGCTGCTTGCGCCCTCAGGTTCTGGCGTCGATCACCAGTTGCGTCTGCGTCACCACCGCGCACAGCTTGCCGGCCTCGTTGCGGATCGAGGTCTGCCAGACCTGGGTGGTGCGGCCGCGGTGCAGCGCGACGCATTCGCCGCGGATCGTGCTGCCCGCCCTGGCGGCCGCGGTGAACTTGGTGCTGGAGTCGGTGGTCGTGGTGCCCTTGCCCGCGGGCAGCGTCATGAAGGTCCCGACCGCGCCCAGCGTGTCGGCGAAGGCCATGTACGCGCCGCCGTGCAGCGTGCCGCCGGTGGTGCAGAGGTCGGGCCGCACCACGAGTTCGGCCAGCACGCGGTCGGCCGACACCTCGAGCAGCTTCACGCCCATCAGGCCGGGGAACAGCGGATCGAGGACGGACTGGAGGCGGGCGAGGTCGGTCATGGCGCGTGATGTTCCCACGAAAGCCCGCGGCCGCGGCAGGGTCCGTCCCGATGCGCTCGACGGCCGGCGGCCGATATATTGAATGTATTAAATGATCGCCGCTTCCACTCCCATCCTCCACCTGGCCGCCAACGAGAACCCGCTGGGCATGCCGCCGGCCGCACGCGAGGCCGCCGCGAAGGCCCTGGCCGGATCCGACCGCTACCCCGACGCCGCCGGCGTGCAGCTGCGTGCCGCGCTGGCATCGCGGCTGGACGTGCCGGCCGCCCACATCGTGCTGGGCAGCGGCTCCAGCGAGATCCTCACCATGGCCGCGCATGCGCTCGTGGGGCCGGGCGAGCACGTGGTCTCCTCGCAGTACGGCTTCATCGTGTATTCGCAGGCCGCGCAGCTGGTGCATGCGAAGCACGTGGTCGTGCCGGCGCGCGACTTCGGGCACGACCTCGAAGCGATGCTCGCCGCGATCAACGACCGCACGCGGCTGGTGTTCGTCGCCAATCCGAACAACCCGACCGGCAGCTTCCTGACGGGCGACGAGCTGCTGGCCTTCATCGAGCGCGTGCCGGCGCACGCGACCGTGCTGCTCGACGAGGCCTACACCGAGTACCTCACGCCGGCGCAGCGCTACGACAGCATGGGCTGGGTGCGGCGCTGTCCCAACCTGCTGGTCGCGCGCACGTTCTCCAAGGCGTACGGCCTGGCCGGGCTGCGCGTGGGCTACGGCGTCGCCCAGCCCGCGCTCATCGCACGACTCAACGCCGTGCGGCCGCGCTTCAACATCACCACGCCCGCGCTGGCTGCCGCCACCGCGGCGCTGGCCGACGACGACTTCCAGGCGCGCAGCAACGCGTTCAACCTGCAGGGCCGCGAGCAGCTCGCGCAGGGCTTCGAGCGGCTGGGCCTGCGCTGGCTGCCTTCGGCCGGCAACTTCCTGATGGTGGAGCTGGGCGACGCCGCCGGCGCGCATGCCGCGCTGGTGCGGCAGGGCATCCACGTCGGCACGCTCGAGGCCTACGGCCTGCCGCGCTGGCTGCGCATCAGCGTGGGCCTGCCCGAACAGAATGCCCGCGTCCTGCAGGCGCTGGGCGAGTCGCGAGGCGCGACCGCCTGATTCAACGATCCCAAAGGAGACAAACCATGAAACGCCGCCACTTCGCCGCCGCCGCGGCCGCCTCGCTGGCCTTGCCGGCCGCCTTCGCGCAGGACAAGACGATGAGGATCCTGGTGGGCTTCCCGCCCGGCGGGTCGGCCGACATCATCGCGCGCCTCCTGGCCGAGAAGATGCGTCCCGCGCTCGGCCAGAACGTGATCGTGGAGAACCGCCCCGGCGCCGCCGGCCGCGTGGTGCTGAGCGAGCTCAAGCGCGCCGCGCCCGACGGCCAGACGGTGGTGGTGTCGCCCAGCGGCGCGATGGTGATCGCGCCCTGGCTGTACAGCAACCTGGGCTACGACCCCATCAAGGACTTCACGCCGGTCTCGCGGCTCAGCGTGTTCGACTTCGCCATCACCGCCGGTCCGGCCGCGCCCGCCGGCGACATCAAGGCGGTGCTGGCCTGGATGAAGGCCAACCCGAACAAGGCCCAGTACGCCACCTCGGGCGCCGGCACCGTGCCGCACTTCGCGGGGCAGCTGCTGTCGCAGGCGGCCGGCGTGACGCTCCAGCACATCCCGTACAAGGGCGGTGCGCCGGCGGCGCAGGACCTGATCGGCGGCCAGGTGCCGCTGATGGTGGACACGGCCTCCGAGACGCTGGAGCACCACAAGGCCGGCAAGGTGCGCATCCTGGCCGTCACCGGCGAGCAGCGCACGCGCGCGCTGCCCGAGGTGCCCACGCTGAAGGAAGCGGGCATCGACATGACGGCCGATGCGTACTTCGGCATGTTCGGCCCGCCCGGCATGTCCGCCGAGGTGGTCCAGCGCATCGACCGCGCGGTGGCCCAGGCGCTGCGCGCGCCCGAGGTGCAGGAGAAGATCTACTCGTTCGGCCTGGTGCCCAGCCACGCGCCTTCGGCCGAGCTCATGAAGACGCAGGTCGCGCACCTGAAGCGCTGGGAAGCGCCGATCAAGGCCTCCGGCTTCAAGGCCGAGTGATCCGGATCGCCGCCGGGCAGGCCGGCGGCGCTTCCGGAAGCAGCGGCACCCGCACCACGAACGCCGCGCCCAGGTTGGGCCCGGCGCTTTCCGCGTGGATGGTGCCGCCGTGCAGCTCCACCAGGCGCCGCACCACCGCCAGCCCGATCCCCATCCCCGCGCGGTCGCGCGAGTGGCGGAAGATCCCGAAGATGGCTTCGAGCTCCGACGGGGCCACGCCGCAACCGTTGTCGCAAACCCGCAACTCGGCCGTACGGCCGTCGGGGTCGCGCTTGAGGTGGATTTCCACGAAGCCTCCCGCGGGCGTGAACTTCGAGGCGTTGTGCAGCAGGTTGGTGACGATCTGGGCCCAGCGCACGGCATCGCCGCGCACCTGCGCCGCGGCCGGATCCAGCCGCAGGGTCAGCTGCTGGTGGCGGGCCACGAACATCGGGCGGCACGCTGCGGCCGTCTCCTCGACGATCTGCTGGAGCTCCAGCACGGTGCGATCCAGCTCCAGCTGGTCGTTGACGATGCGGCCTACGTCCAGCAGGTCGTCCACCAGGTGGCACAGGTGCTTCACCTGCCGTCGCGCCACGGGCAGGGCGCGGTCGACGGTCAGGGGGTCGTCGCGGCCGTGCTCCAGGATCTCCAGCGCGGCGTCCAGCGGCGCCATCATGTTTCTCAGCTCATGCGCGATGGTGGCGATGAACTGGTCCTTGCGCTGGCTCTCGCGTGCCAGTCGCGCGAGCCGGCCTGCACGGGGCCCCGCCGCGAGGGGGTGGGCCAGCGTTTCGGTCGAGGTGGTTTCGTCCGAATGCATGTGTCTCTCCCGAGGAACTGGCTTGTAGGATCGAACCGACTGTCAAGTCCGTCAGTGCGTGTGTTCACGCAGCCACGTGCATATTTGTATCAAGTGGTAAGGATTGCACTTGATTCCTGCAGCCAAAAGACTACCCTTGCAACCCCAACCCCACGGGAGGCCGACATGCAAGAACAAACGGCGACACCGGTCAGCACATCCTTGGATTTCACGGGCAATCGGCTGCTGGAGCAGCTTCCGAGGGAAGTGCTGGCGCGACTGGGGGACGCCGTCGAAAAGGTCCACCTCCCCGCCGGCGGACTGCTCGCCACGGCCGGGCAGCCGGTCCGGACTGCTTATTTTCCGATTGACAGCGTTCTGAGTCTGGTCCACACGGACGTGGACGGCACCACCATCCAGGTGGGCCTGGTGGGCCGGGAGGGCATGCTGGGCATAGGCGCCTGCCTCAACGGCGCCCACGGCGCGGGGGCGCTGGTGCTGGCGGGAGGGCATGCCTACAAGATCAGCGGGCGGCTGCTGCGCGAGGTCTTCCAGGCCGACGCCACGTTGCGCGACGTGCTGCTGGTCTACGCCGCCGCGCTGCTGGGCCAGGCCTGGCAGATCGCCATCTGCAACCGCCACCATCCGCCCGAGCGCCAGCTGTGCACGCTGCTGCTGCTGGTGCTGGACCGCAGCCCGGTGCCCGAACTCGCGATGACGCACGACCTGATGGCGCGCCTTCTGGGCGTGCGCCGCGAGACGGTGAGCCAGGCCGCGATGCGGGTGCAGGAAAAGGGCTACGTGCGCTATTCGCGCGGCCACATCCGGGTGCTCGACCGTCCGGGGCTGGAACGCCAGGCCTGCGGCTGCTACGTGCGCCAGCGCGTGCTGGCCGCCAACTTCGGCCGCTGAGCCGCCTCAGCGCGCGGGCGCGTCTCCCGTCAGCGTGCGCGCGCCGGCGCCGCCGCCGTGCCCCGCATCGCCGTTGCGCAGGATCAGGGTGACGAGGATCGCGCTGTCGGCCCGGGCCCGCAGCGAATGCTTCTCGCCGGCGGGCAGCACGACCAGCTGGCCGGCGCGCAGGCGGCGGTTGCCGGCCGGCATCACCACCTCGACGTCGCCTTCCAGGCAGTGGATCGTGCATTCGTCGCTGACGTGGTGCTGCGGCTGGTCCTGGTGGGCACGCATCACCATGTGCAGCAGCTGCAGCCGTTCGGTCTTGATCAGGCTGGTGCTCACCGCGTTCGAGAGCGCGTCGCCGAGCGGCGCCACGTTGACGATGTCCATCAGCTGGGCGTGGGGGAGGGCCATGGTCGTTCTTCCGTTCAGTCAGCCGCGAGCGTAGGCGCGGGGCGACGCGGTGCGTGTAGGCACAATGCGCGTCGATGAATTCAACCCCGACCCGACCGGGCGCGCCGGCGGTTCCGCTGGCCACCGAGGAGCAACTTCGCCAGCGCCTTCGCCGCCACGGCAAGCTCAAGGGGCGGCAGCCCGATGACCAGTCCCTCCGTGAAGTGCGGGACTGCCTCGGCGCCAGGCCGCCCGAAGGCCATCGCCGCGACCTGCTGATCGAGCAGCTGCACCGCCTCAACGACCGCTTCGTCGCCCTGCGCGAGCCGCACCTGGTGGCGCTGGCGCGCGAGATGAACATCCCGATGGCCGAGGTGTTCGAGGTCGCGAGCTTCTATCACCACTTCGAGATCGTGCCGGCCGACGCGAACGTGCCCGGGCTCACCGTGCGCGTGTGCGACGGCCTGGCCTGCGAGCTGGCCGGCGCCGGTGCGCTGATGGAACGCCTGCCGGCGCTGCTGGGCCGGGACGTGCGGGTCGTCGCCGCGCCTTGCATCGGACGCTGCGAGCAGGCGCCCGCCGTCGCCGTGGGCCAGGCCGCGGTTCCGGTGGCCACGCCCGAGAAGGTGGCGGCCGCCGTGCGCGGCGGCAAGGAGGCGATCGACCCGGCGCCCGACGCGGTCGGCTACGACGCCTACCGCGCGGCCGGCGGCTACGCGCTGCCCGCGGCGCTGGCCGCGGGCCGGATCGACGCCGATTCGCTGCTGGGCGCGATGGAGGACTCCGGCCTGCGCGGCCTGGGCGGCGCGGGCTTTCCCGCCGGCCGCAAGTGGCGCATCGTGCGCGAACAGCCTGCGCCGCGCCTCTTCGCCGTGAACATCGACGAGGGCGAGCCGGGCACCTTCAAGGACCGCTTCTACCTGGAGCGCGATCCGCACCGCTTCCTGGAAGGCCTGCTCGTCGCCGCGCAGGTGGTCGGCACGGAGGCCGTCTACATCTACCTGCGCGACGAATACCACGATGCCCGTGCGCTGCTGCAGCGCGAACTGGCGCGGCTCATCGCCGATCCGCCGTGCCCGCTGCCGCGCATCGAGCTGCGGCGCGGCGCGGGCGCGTACATCTGCGGCGAGGAGTCCGCGATGATCGAAAGCATCGAGGGCAAGCGCGGCGAACCGCGCATGCGCCCGCCGTACATCGCGCAGGTCGGCCTGTTCGGGCGGCCCACGCTGGAGCACAACTTCGAGACGCTGTACTGGGTGCGCGACATCGTCGAGCGCGGGCCGAAGTGGTTCGCCTCGTCGGGCCGCAACGGCCGCAGCGGCCTGCGTTCGTTCAGCGTCAGCGGCCGCGTGAAGCAGCCGGGCGTCAAGCTCGCGCCCGCGGGCATCACGCTGCGCGAGCTGGTCGACGAGTATTGCGGTGGCATGCAGGACGGCCACGAGCTCTACGCCTACCTGCCGGGCGGCGCCTCGGGCGGCATCCTGCCGGCCTCGCTGGCCGGCGTGCCGCTGGACTTCGACACGCTGCAGCCACACGGCTGCTTCATCGGCTCGGCGGCGGTCATCGTGCTGGGCCACCGCGACCGCGCGCGCGACGCCGCGCTGAACGTGATGCGCTTCTTCGAGCACGAGAGCTGCGGCCAGTGCACGCCCTGCCGCGTCGGCACCGCCAAGGCGGCCCGGCTGATGGAGGCGCCCGCCTGGGACGGCGCCACGCTCGAAGACCTGTCGCAGGTGATGGCCGACGCCTCGATCTGCGGCCTCGGCCAGGCCGCCCCCAACCCGATCCGCTGCGTGCAGAAGTACTTCCCGCATGAAATCTCCTGATCTGCCCCTCGTTGAATTCACGCTGGACGGCGTGAAGGTGCAGGCCCTGCAGGGCGACACCGTCCTGCAGGCCGCGCAGCGCGCCGGCGTGGACATCCCGCACCTGTGCTTCAAGGAAGGCCTGCGGCCCGACGGCAACTGCCGCGCCTGCGTGGTCGAAGTGGCCGGCGAGCGCGTGCTCGCCCCGAGCTGCTGCCGCGCGGTCACGCCCGGCATGGAGGTGAAGGCGCGGAGCGAGCGAGCGCGCAAGAGCCAGAACATGGTCGTCGAGATGCTGCTGGCCGACCTGCCGGAGCGCGGCTTCAAGTGGAACGACGCGCAGGGCGAGGCCGGGCAGCACGGCGAGCTGTCGGCCTGGGCCGGGCGCCTGGGCGTCACGCCGCGCGCCGAACTGACCGCGCTGCGGCGCGAAGCGCCCGTGCCCGACCTCTCGCACCCCGCGATGGCCGTCAACCTGGACGCCTGCATCCAGTGCACGCGCTGCGTGCGCGCCTGCCGCGAGGAGCAGGTCAACGACGTCATCGGTTACGCCAGGCGCGGCCTGGACAGCAAGATCGTGTTCGACCTCGACGACGCGATGGGCGAGAGCACCTGCGTGGCCTGCGGCGAATGCGTGCAGGCGTGCCCCACCGGCGCGCTGATGCCCAGGACCCTGGTCGGCTCGCAAGTGGTGGACCGCGAAGTCGATTCCGTGTGCCCGTTCTGCGGCGTCGGCTGCCTCGTCACCTACAAGGTCCGCGACGAGAAGATCGTCGCCGTCGAAGGCCGCGACGGCCCCGCCAACCATGGCCGGCTGTGCGTCAAGGGCCGCTTCGGCCACGACTACGTGCACCACGAGCAGCGCCTGACGAAGCCGCTGATCCGCAAGCCCGGCATGCCCAAGGACCCGGCGCAAGCCCCCGATCCGGCGAACTGGAGCGAGGTGTTCCGCGAAGCGAGCTGGGAGGAAGCCCTCGAGCTCGCTGCCGGCAGGTTGCGCGACCTTCGCGACGCGCACGGCCCCAAGGCGCTGGCCGGCTTCGGCTCGGCCAAGGGCAGCAACGAGGAGGCCTACCTGTTCCAGAAGCTGGTGCGCACCGGTTTCCGCAGCAACAACGTGGACCACTGCACGCGCCTGTGCCATGCGTCCAGCGTGGCGGCGCTGCTGGAAGGCGTGGGCTCGGGCGCGGTGAGCAACCAGGTCAACGACGTGGCCCAGGCCGAGCTGATCCTGGTGATCGGCTCCAATCCCACGGGCAACCATCCGGTCGCCGCGACCTGGATGAAGAACGCCGCCAGGCGCGGCGCGAAGATCGTGCTGGCCGACCCGCGCGTCACCGACATCGGCCGCCACGCCTGGCGCGTGATGCAGTTCAAGCCCGACACCGACGTGGCGGTGCTCAACGCGCTGATCCACGTCGTGATCGAGGAAGGCCTGGCCGACGAGGCGTTCGTGCGCGAGCGCGCGAGCAACTACGAGGCGCTGCGCGAGAACGTGCGCGGCTACAGCCCCGAGGCGATGGAGCCGGTCTGCGGCGTGCCGGCGCAGACCTTGCGCGATGTCGCGCGCGCCTTCGCGAAGGCGAAGGGCGCGATGATCCTGTGGGGCATGGGCGTGAGCCAGCACGTGCACGGCACCGACAACGCGCGCTGCCTGATCGCGCTGGCCAGCGTCACCGGCCAGATCGGCAAGCCCGGCAGCGGCCTGCATCCGCTGCGCGGCCAGAACAACGTGCAGGGCGCCAGCGACGCCGGCCTGATCCCGATGATGCTGCCCAACTACCAGCGGGTGGACAACCGCGAGGCGCGTGCCTGGTTCGAGGACTTCTGGGGCACGCCGCTGGACGACCAGCCCGGCTACACGGTGGTCGAGATCATGCACAAGGCGCTGGCCGACGACGCCGATCCGCACAAGGTGCGCGGCATGTACGTGATGGGCGAGAACCCGGCGATGAGCGACCCGGACCTGAACCATGCGCGCCACGCGCTGGCCAGCCTGGAACACCTGGTCGTGCAGGACATCTTCATGACCGAGACCGCCTGGCTGGCCGACGTGGTGCTGCCGGCTTCGGCCTGGCCGGAGAAGACCGGCACGGTGAGCAACACCGACCGCATGGTGCAGCTGGGCCGCCGCGCGCTGAACCCGCCCGGCGATGCGAAGCCGGACCTCTGGATCATCCAGGAGATGGCGCGCGGCCTGGGCCTGGGGTGGCGCTACGAGGGCGAGGAGTGCGGCGTGGCCGCCGTGTACGACGAGATGCGCCAGGCGATGCACGCGGCCATCAACGGCATCACCTGGGACCGGCTGCAGCGCGAATCGAGCGTCACCTACCCCTGCCTGTCGGAGGACGATCCCGGCCAGCCCATCGTGTTCACCGAGCGCTTCCCCACGCCCGACGGCCGCGTGAAGCTGGTGCCCGCCGACATCATCCCGGCCGCCGAGCGGCCCGATGCCGACTTCCCGTTCGTCCTGATCACCGGCCGCCAGCTCGAGCACTGGCACACCGGCAGCATGACGCGGCGCGCGACGGTGCTGGACGCCATCGAGCCGATGGCCACCGCGTCCATGAACGGCGAGGACCTGCGCAAGCTGGGCCTGCAGCCGGGCGACGTGGTGACGGTGCGATCGCGGCGCGGCGAGGTGGCGCTGCACGTGCGCCGCGACGACGGCACGCCGGGCGGCGCGGTGTTCATCCCGTTCGCGTACTACGAGGCGGCCGCCAACCTCATGACGAATGCGGCGCTGGATCCGTTCGGCAAGATCCCGGAGTTCAAGTACTGCGCGGTGCAGGTGTTACCTGGTGGAACGCCTCGGCCGCCTGCGGGCTACGGTGGGGGACCCGGCGTGTCCGCGGCGCAACGCTAGGAGGCCGATGTTGGGAAATTTTCCCAACGGTTCGCAACGAAGCGTGAAAAAGGGCGCGATCTCGCCGGTTTCGCGTCCGTTTCTTACGACTTCATACAGGTTCGGCCCTCGCCACGGCTGAGCATCGCGGCTCCTGAAAGAGGAGATGCGAATGCGATTGAACAAGAGCAATTCCCTGGTGTCGGCGGTTGCGCTGGCCTCCACCGTGCTGCTGGCCGCTTGCGGCGGCGGTGGCGGCGGCGGCACGGCGGCCGCCCCGGAGGGCACCGTCCGCCTGGCGCTGACCGACGCGCCGAGCTGTGGCTACGACCACGTGTACGTCACCGTCGAGCGCGTGCGCATGCACAAGAGCGACGGAGCCGGCGACTCGGAAGGCGGCTGGGAAGAGATCGTGCTGGCCACGCCCAAGCGTCTGGACCTGCTCGAGCTGACCAACGGAAGTCTGGAAGAACTCGGCCAGACCGACGTCCCCGCCGGCACCTACAGCCAGATCCGCCTGGTGCTCGCCGCGAATAGCGGCGCCAACCCGCTCGCGAACTCGGTCCATCCGACCGGCGGGACCGAGGTGGCGCTGAAGACCCCGAGCGCGCAGCAGAGCGGCCTGAAGCTCAAGGCCAAGTTCGATGTCGAGGCCAACGGCCTGGCCGACCTGGTGCTGGACTTCGACGCCTGCCGCTCCATCGTCACGACCGGCGCCGGCGGCTACAACCTCAAGCCCGTGCTGTCGCTGTCCAAGCGCGTGCAGACCGGTATCCAGGGCTACGTGTCGACCACGATGACGCTCAACGGCACCACCGTGTCGGCCCAGCAGAACGGCGTGGTGATGCGCTCGACCGTGCCGGACACCACCGGCAAGTTCGTGCTGCCGTTCCTGGCCGCCGGCAACTACGACGTGGTGATCACCTCGGGTGACCGCGCCACCGCCGTGCTGACCAGCGTTCCGGTGACGACGACCACGACCCTCGTGAACGGCACCGCGACGGCGTTCCTGCCGCCCGTGGCCGCCACCTTCCGCGACATCACCGGCACGGCCTCGTCCGGCAACGGCACGGCCTCGCTGGTGACCACCGCCGACGTGCGTGCGACGCAGCAGCTCACCGGCGGCCCGACCATCCAGGTCAAGGCCCTGCCGGTGGACGCGATCGATGCCACCTACACGCTGACCCTGCCCGCCGACGCGCCGGTGAAGGCGGCCTACGCGGCCGGCAGCACGCCGACCTTCGCGGCCGACACCCCGGTGGCCGGCAAGTACAAGGTGCAGGGCACGGCCGAAGGCTTCACCGCCGTCACCGAGGACGCGGACGTCTCCACGGCCGACCAGGTGATCGACCTGCAGTTCGCCGCACCGTAAACGGCATCGCTGCCGGCCCGCGGGGCCCCGCCGCGCACGCGACACGCGTGCACGGCGGGGCCCTGCTACATTGCCTCGCCGCTTTTGCGACGGCGAAGGAGCAGCGATTGAAGACCCGAATCACCGACCTCTTCGGCATCCGCTACCCGATCATCCAGGGCGGCATGCATTTCGTCGGCTTCGCCGAGCTGGCGGCGGCCGTGTCCAACGCCGGCGGGCTGGGCATCATCACCGGCCTGACGCAGCGCACGCCCGAGGACCTGGCGCGCCAGATCGCCCGCTGCAAGGCAATGACGGACAAGCCCTTCGGCGTCAACCTCACCTTCCTGCCGGCGACCAAGCCGCCGGACTACCCCGGCTACGTGAAGGCCATCCTCGACGGCGGCGTGAAGATCGTCGAGACGGCCGGCAACAACCCGCAGAAGTGGCTGCCGCCGCTGCACGAAGCCGGCGTCAAGATCATCCACAAGTGCACGTCGGTCCGGCACGCGCTCAAGGCCGAGTCGATCGGCTGCGACGCGGTCAGCGTCGACGGCTTCGAATGCGGCGGCCATCCGGGCGAGGACGACGTGCCCAACTTCATCCTGCTGCCGCGCGCGGCCGAGGAACTGAAGATCCCCTTCGTCGCCTCCGGCGGCATGGCCGACGGCCGCTCGCTGGTGGCCGCGCTGGCGCTGGGCGCCGACGGCATGAACATGGGCACGCGCTTCCTGGCCACGAAGGAGGCACCGGTGCACCAGAACGTGAAGGACGCCATCGTCGCGGCCAGCGAGTTGGACACGCGGCTGGTGATGCGCCCGCTGCGCAACACCGAGCGGGTGCTGAAGAACGCCGCGGCCGAGCGCTTGCTGGAAAAGGAAAAGGCGCTCGGCGCCAATGTCACCTTCGACGACATCTTCGGCGAGGTGGCGGGCGTCTATCCGAGGATCATGCAGAAGGGCGAAATGGATGCCGGCGTCTGGTCGTGCGGCATGGTGGCGGGCCTGATCCGCGACGTTCCCACTTGCGCCGAGCTGATCGAGCGCATCATGGCCGAGGCGCGGGCGCTGATCACGCAGCGCCTGCCTGGCATGGTGGTCTGACGCGCGATATCGCCTTGCCTACCGAAGCGTGTTGCCGGACTCCGGTTGGGGCCCGGGACCCGTGCCGGTGCAGCTGTCGAGGGCGCTGATCGTGGAGAAGGGACTCCATCCCGATACTCCATTCCCGCGGACCCGGAAGTAGCGCGTACCTCCGTCGAACGAAATCTGCCTGGATCGTTGGGTCCCGTCGTACCAGGCGGACCAGGGACCGGAACCTGTGGAGGCGATATCGACATCCCAATCGCTCACCGGCGTGTTTCCTGCAGGGTCCCAGCTGATCTGGTAGACCGCGTAGCCGGAGTTGCACTGGATGAACTCCTTGCGCACGACGGGCGCCGGCGGAGGATTGCAGACATCGGCCACGCTGATGGAAGCGAACTCCCCCCAGCCGATGCTGTTGTAGCCGCGAGCGCGAAGGTGACGCGAGCCGCCGTCGAACGTCAGTGACTTGGCCTCGCCGGCGCCGTTGTACCAGTCGCTCCAGGAAGAGCCATTCTGCGAGAGGTCCACATCCCAGGTCGTCACGGCCGCGCCATTGCCTTCCCGCCAGGTGATGCCGTAGACCGAGCTGGGCCCGTCGCAGCGGCTGAAGGCGGCTTGAAGGAGCGGCCTTTCGGGCATCTGGACGGCGGCCAGCACGTCCAGTCGCCGCCGTGTCACTCCGCCGCCATTGCGCGCATCCGTGATCAGCGGACCGACCGCCTTGAGCCGGCTTTCGATCTGGTTGGGCGTTCGACTCGGTTGTTGCGCTCGCAGGATGGCAATCGCTCCCGCAACGTGAGGGGCAGCCAACGATGTGCCGCTCACGGACTCGTAGATCGGCGTCGAGTTGTCTGAATCGAGCCCGGAGGTGGCGACGGATTCCCCGGGAGCGAACAGGTCCAGCATCTCCGCGGCATTGGAGAAGCCGCTGACCACGTCGGTGTCTCCAACGCTGCCCACCGATATCGCGCCGGACACGCAGGCGGGGTCGTACATCCCGGTGCTGCTGGACCGATTGCCGGCCGAGATGACCGACAGGATGCCGGCACCACGCAGAAGCTGGATGGTGGACGTGAACATCGAGTCGGCGTCGCAGTAGTCGTCGTACAGATCGGGGCCGTCCCAGCTCAGGTTCGCGGCGGCGATGGTGTGGTTGTTGCGAAGCGAATAGACGTGCTGCATCGCCATGACCAGGTCGTCCGGCCAGGCGAGTATCTCGGTCGTTCCGGCTGGGGTGTCGACGAGCGAGTAGGCCTGGATCGCGATGATGTTCGCTCCAGGCGCAACGCCACGGTTCTCCGTTCCAGCCAGCGCGCCGGCCGCCACTCCGGCCACCTGGGTTCCGTGGTCGCAGTTGGCATGGAGGCAGGGCTCCGCGCTGCCGGGACCGCTGGCGCTTTCCGCGAATCCCGGGCAGTTCGACCAGGACGTGTGCGCGCCTATGGTGCCTTGCGTTCCGAAGCACTGTTCATGCACGACTTTCCCCACCAGAAAGGGGTGGTAGCGCGCCACGCCCGTGTCGATGACGGCGATCGCGGTACCCGTGCCCATGTAGCCGGCCTGGTGGCTGGCGGTGGCGCGGACCTGGACCGTAGTCTCGGCCAGGCCGAGCCGAAGCGGCTGGACCGCATGGACCTTGTGCACCAGTCGGGAAGAAAGAATCGCATCCAGCGCCGGCTCCCGCAGATGGATGGAGACCATGGGCAGGTAAGGCATCTCCCGCTTGATCCGGAACTGGTCCCTGGCCGTGGCGTGCATGTGCTGCCTGAACGCGGCGATCTCCGCTGTCACTTCGGACGAGGGAGGCGCTGCGCCGTCGACCGGGCGCTCGTTCCCCATCGATCGCAGCTCGAGGACCACCAGAGCTTCACCGTGCCTGCGGATGCGCTCGCGCAGCGCCTCCACTTTCCGCAGTGCGAGGAGCTCCTGCCCGGCGGCGGCAACGGAGAATGAAATCGCTTCCCTCGCCGGTGCGGGCGGGCCGGCGTGCGACGGGCTCTGCACAAACAGCAGAAGGCCAACGACCAAAGCAGAAAAACGGGCGGGCATCTCGTATCTCCTTGTGGCGTCCTGTCAGGGACGGCCGTGGACGATACGGAGCCGGGTCGCAATCGCGGCGACACAAAGTCACGCACGCGGGCAGGAGCGAGCGGCAGCGTTCAGCGCCGCGCGAACACCGGCTGGTCGAAATGCGCCACGCGCGTGGCGCGGCCGGCGATGCCCACTTCGCGGAACTGGTAGATCACCGCCGCCGTCGGCGCGGCGATCCAGTGGTTGCCCACCGGCATGCGCAGGATCTGGCGGCCGGCTTCTTCCGAAGGCTCGAGCAGCGGCGCGTCGTCGCGCATGAACTCGCGCATGCGGATGCGATGGATGCTGGCCACCTCGGCCGGGTTGGGCACCAGCTCGGCGGCCGCGCCCGCCCACACCACCACCGGGGTGATGACGAAGCCCGATCGAGTGACGTAGTCGTCCAGCGTGCCCAGCACTTCGGCGGGCTCCAGCCGCAAGCCGACTTCCTCGTGCAGCTCGCGCAGGGCCGCTTCTTGCGCGGATTCGCCTTCGTCGATGCGACCGCCCGGCAGCGCCCATTGGCCCGCGTGGCGCGTCATGCCCGCGGCCCGGCGGGTGAGGAGGAGGGCGGCTTCGCGGCTCCACCGCGACGGCGCTGAAAGACCGTCGACCACGGCGCCCAGGCCTTCCTCGACCAGGGCGACCACGACGGCGGCGGCATGGTGCGACGAATGCTCGGCGCGCCGCGATTCGAAGCTGCCGAGGCGCCGCCGCACCGACTCGCGCAGGGACTCGTCCAATTGCATCGCGATCATTGTCGCCGGGCGCCGCTGGCCAGGCGCGGCGCGCATGCGACAGTGGCGCGGCGTTCTACGCGGACACCTCGGTCGGCGGAACCGGCGAGACGCCCTGCGCGCGGGCCGCATCGTCCTGCTTGCGCATCGCGCGCAGGTAGCCCTCGCGCCGCTGCAGCCGCTGCCAGTAGGCCTGCACGTTCGGCGGGAACTGCGGCGCCAGGTCGAGCAGGCTCGCCAGCAGCAAGGCATAGCCCACCGACACGTCCGCGATCGTGAAGCGCCCGGCCGCCAGCCACTCGCGTCCGCCCAGGCGCGCATCGACCCCGCGCAGCCGCGCCAGGAACCACTTGGCGTAGTCCTGCGCCACCTGCGGCTGGCGGCGCTCCTGCGGTTCGAAGCGCGAATAGCGCAGCACCAGCGTCTGCGGGAAGGTCAGCGTGGCCTCGCCGAAATGCAGGTAGTTGAGCCAGGCGCCGAAGTCCGGCTCGCCGGGCTCCACCTGCAGCGGCGTGGGCGCGTGGCGCGCGCACAGGTACTGGCAGATCGCGGCCGATTCCGTCATGCGCGCATCGCCGTCGACCAGCAGCGGGATGGTGCCCAGCGGGTTCTCCTGCAGGTAGGTGCGGGCGTGCACGCGCGGCGGGAACGGCAGCATGCGCAGCTCGTACGGCGCGCCGAGTTCCTCCAGCGTCCACAAGGGACGGAACGAGCGGGCGCTGACGCAGTGGTGCAGGACGATCATGGTTCTCGAGCATAGCCGCGGCCGCTTGGGCAGAATCGGCGCACGACATTCCAGGAGTCCGTCATGCCCGAAGCCTTCATCGTCGCCGCCACCCGCACCGCCGGCGGCCGCCGCAACGGCCGCCTGTCCGGCTGGCATCCCGTGGACCTCGCCGCCGAGGTGCTCAACGAGCTGGTGGACCGCAGCGGCGTCGACCCGGCCGCGGTGGACGACGTGCTGATGGGCTGCGTCAGCCAGGCCGGCGAGCAGTCGTCCAACGTCGCCCGCAACGCGGTGCTGGCGTCGAAGCTGCCCGAGTCGGTGCCCGGCACCTCGATCGACCGCCAGTGCGGCTCGTCGCAGCAGGCGCTGCAGTTCGCGGCGCAGGCGGTGATGTCGGGCACGCAGGACCTGGTGATCGCCGCCGGCGTGGAGAGCATGTCGCGCGTGCCCATGTTCACGCCCAGCGAACTGCCGCGCAAGAACGGCCTGGGCTTCTACATGAGCCCGCGCATCCGCGAGCGCTACCCGGACGTGGAGTTCAGCCAGTTCATGGGCGCCGAGATGATCGCGCGCAAGTACGGGCTCTCGAAGGACCAGCTCGATGCCTACGCGCTGGAGAGCCACCGCCGCGCGAAGGCCGCCACCGAGGCCGGCGCGTTCGCGGCGGAGATCCTGCCGGTGCGCGCCTGGAAGCAGGGCGAGGACATGGCCGCTGAATCGCACACGGTCGACGAAGGCATCCGCTTCGACGCTTCCCTGGAAGGGATCGCCGGCGTCAAGCTGCTGCAGCCCGATGGCGTGATCACCGCGGCCAGCGCCAGCCAGATCTGCGACGGCGCGGCGGGCGTGATGCTGGCCAGCGAGAAGGCCGTCAAGGCCTTCAACCTCCAGCCGCTGGCGCGCATCCACCATCTCTCGGTGATGGGCCACGACCCGGTGGTGATGCTGGAGGCGCCGATCCCCGCGACGCAGGCCGCGCTGCGCAAGGCCGGCATGAAGATGGCCGACATCGACGCCTACGAGGTCAACGAAGCCTTCGCGCCGATCCCGCTCGCGTGGCTGCAGGCGACGGGCGCCGATCCTTCGCGGCTGAACGTGCACGGCGGCGCCATCGCGCTCGGCCATCCGCTGGGGGCTTCCGGTGCCAAGCTCATGACCACGCTGCTCAACGTGCTGCGCCAGCGCAAGGGCCGCTGGGGCCTGCAGACGATGTGCGAAGGCGGCGGGATGGCGAACGTGACGATCGTGGAAGCGCTGAACTAGCCGGCTAGTCGGCGGATTCCGCGGCGGGCACGCAGGCGAGCAGCTCGCGCAGCGCCTGCGGATCGAGCGGCTTGACCAGGTGCGCGTCGAAGCCGGCTTCGGCCGAGCGCTTGCGGTCCTCCTGCTGGCCCCAGCCCGTCATCGCGACGATGAGGGCGGTGCGGCAGCCGGGCAGGGTGCGAAGCTGCCGGCAGGCGTCGTAGCCGTTCAGCCTCGGCATGCCGATGTCCAGCAGGATCACGTCGGGCCGGAAGCGCTGGGCCGCTTCCAGGGCTTCGATGCCGTCGTAGGCCATCTGGATCTCGTGGCCCGATTGCCCGAGCAGCATGGTCAGCATCGCGGCGCTGTCGCGGTTGTCGTCCACCACCAGCACGCGGCGGCGCTGCGTGCGCGCGCCGCCGGGCGCGGAAGAAGCGGGGGCCGCTTCGCGCGGCAGCGGGGCGGCCAGCGGCAGCCGCACCGTGAATTCGCTGCCGTGGCCCGCGCCCTCGCTGTAGACCTCCACCGTGCCGCCGTGCATCTCCACCAGGCTGCGCACCAGCGTCAGGCCGATGCCCAGGCCGCCCTGGCGACGCTCCAGCGAGGTATCGGCCTGCACGAACAGATCGAAGATGCGCGCCTGCTGGTGCGGCTCGATGCCGATGCCGTCGTCGCGCACCCGCAGCACCGCGTGGCCGGCCTCCTGCTCCAGGGTGAGCGCGAGCGCGCCGCCTTCGCCCGTGAACTTGGACGCGTTGTTCAACAGGTTGCCGGCCACCTGCGCGATGCGCGCCGCGTCCGCCTCCACCCACACCGCGTGCGGCGGCAGCGTGACCGACAGTTTCTGCCGCCGGCCCTGGGCCAGGGCGCGCGCGGCCTCCGCGGCCTGGCGCACCACCGGCGCGAGCTCGATGCGCTGCTTGCGCAGCTCGATCGCGCCGCGGCTGATGCGGCTGGCATCCAGCAGGTCGTCGATCAGCCGCACCATCTGCGCCATCTGCCGCGCCATCATCTGCGCGGCCGTCTGCACCTCCGCGGCCGAGACCCCGGGTGCGGCCAGGATGTCGATGGCGTAGCGGATCGGCGCCAGCGGGTTGCGCAGCTCGTGCGCCAGCAGCGCCAGGAACTCGTCCTTGCGCCGGCCCGCGTCCCGCAGCTGCTGTTCGGAGCGGGCCCGCTCCACCGCCGCCCAGGTGCGTTCGGCCGTGTCCTCGGCCTGCGCGATCTCCTCCGCGGTCCAGCGGCGCGGGCCGGTCTGGTTGATGCCCAGCAGGCTGACCAGCCGGCCGCCCTTGATCAGCGGCACGCCCAGCACGCCGCCCACCCGCATGCGCTGGAACAGGCGGTGCTGGGCGGGGTTCAGGCGCAGGTCGGTGCAGCCGTCCTCCAGCACGGTGGTGCGCCCGGCCAGCAGCTCGCGCTGCATGAAGCCGCCGAAGTCGGCGATCTGGAAGCGGTCCATGCGGAACGACACGCCGCGCGCGGTGTAGGCGCGGTGCACGACGAAGCCGTTCTCGTCGGCTTCCATCTCGCAGTAGAAGCAGCGGCTGGCGCCCAGGTGCTCGCCCAGCACGCGGACCGCCGCCTCCTGGATCTCGATCGGGCAGGCCAGCGTGCGCAGGGCGTCGGCCAGCCGCAGCTGGTAGGCGTCGCGCCGGGCGGTGGCGCGCGCCTGTTCCTCGCGCCGCAGCCGCGCCGTGATGTCGCGGCCGGTGCCGGTCACCTGCACCACCTGCCCGCTGCCGTCGAAGACCGGGGCCAGCGTGTACTCGTAATGGCGAAGCTGGCCGTGCACGCTGGTGTAGGTGATCTCGGCGCTCATCGCGTGCCCGCTGTCCACCACGCCCTGGATGTTGCGCTGCGCGGGGTCGGTGACGTCCGCCGCCACGCCGAGCTCCGACAGCGTGCGGCCGACCACCTTGCCGAGCGGCAGGCCCAGCAGGTCGAGCACCGCGCGGTTGGCGTACTGCAGGCGGCCGTCGGGCGCGAACACGTAGCTGTTGTCCGGCGTGTGCGACAGCACGGTCTCCATCAGCCGGCGCTGCTGCTGCGCGCGCTGCTCGGCGGCCTGCAGGGCCTGCTCGGCGCGGGCGCGCTCCACGG
Source organism: Pseudomonadota bacterium (assembly GCA_023387335.1). GTDB lineage: Bacteria > Pseudomonadota > Gammaproteobacteria > Burkholderiales > Burkholderiaceae_C > Ramlibacter. Next base: position 209,808 of record JAEWIF010000026.1, read on the forward strand.
CCGCCCAGGTGCGCTCGGCGGTTTCGCGCACGGCCTCGACCTCGGCGGCGGTCCAGGCGCGCGGCCGCGCGTCGTTGACGGCGAACATGCAGACCAGCCGGCCGGCCTTCACCAGCGGCACGTTGATGCGCGCGCCGATGTCCAGCGCCTGGGTGTTGCGCCGCTCCGACGGCGTGGTCTCGGGTTCGGCGGAGCTGTCGTAGGAGACGATGGTGCGGCCGGCGCGCAGCGCGTCGAAGCGCGCCTTGCCGTAGGCGTCCATGCGGTAGCGGCCGTCCAGGCTCGGGCCGCCGTCGTTGAAGCTGTTGTCGATCCAGCAGTGCTCGCCGTCGGACTCCACCTCGGCGTAGTAGGCGCGGTTGGCCGCCATGTAGCGGCCCAGCACGCGGACAGCCACGCGCTTGATCTCGACGGGGTCACCCAGCGGGCGCAGTTCATCGCTCAGGCGAAGCAGGAAGGCCTGGGTGGCCTCGCGATCGCGCAGCGACTCCTCGCGCCGCGCGGCGTCGTGCCCCGCCTGGCGCACGCTGTCCACCAGCAGGATGGCCACGCAGCCCACGGCCAGGAACAGCCAGAGCACCACCTCGTCCTGGGCCGAGGCCACCGCGAACGAGCCGCGCGGCGAGATGAAGAGGAAGTCCGCGGCCGCGGCGCCCACGGCCAGCGCGAGCAGCGCCGGTCCCCGGCCGACGTTCCAGGCCAGGAGCAGCACCGCGGCCAGGCCGGCCACCAGCGGGGCCTTGTCGCCCAGCCAGGGATCCAGCAGCCAGCGCACCGCCAGCGCCGCCGCGGCGAGAACCACGGCGGCGGCATAGCCGGCGATCGCACCCCTTGTTCCCGTGAAGCCCATCCGTGTCCTCCTCGGACGCCCGGTAGAGCTGGGCATGGTAGCGCGCGCGTCCGCGAATGGCGAGCGGGCCGCGCCGGAGGCCGGCCCAGCCGTGCGGGACCCCTCGCGCAAGCGGCTCGGCTGCCCATGACCCAATCTGTCGAAGTGGTCCTACAACCCGGTCACTCGGCCGCGCGTTGACTGGGAGGCTGGCCATCCGGCCTGTCCCTTTTACCCAAGGAGAACCCTCGCATGTTGAACAAGACCCTCATCGCCCTGGCCGCCGCACTGAGCCTGGGCGTCGCCATCGCCCAGACCTCCGGTAGCGGCACCAGCGCGGGCACGTCGGGCTCCACCGGCGCCAGCGCCGGCACCTCGGGCAGCACCAAGGCCAGTGGCAGCTCCGGCAGCACCGGTTCGACCAGCAGCTCGCCCAGCGCTTCCGCGGGCACCTCCGGCAGCTCCGGCAGCACGGGTTCCGGCAGCAGCTCTCCCAGCGCGTCCGCGGGCGCCTCGGGCGGCTCGGGCAGCACGGCCATGGCCGCCGGCAGCGATCCGAAGGCCATGAAGAAACAGGCCGACGCCGACTACAAGGCCGCGCGCGAGAAGTGCAAGGCCATGAAGGGCGACGAGAAGAAGGCCTGCGACAAGGACGCCAAGGCCGCCAAGTCCAAGGCCGACGCCGACATCAAGCGCGCCCAGGCCGACGCCAAGGCCACCAAGAAGTCGTCTTCCTGAGCCTTCCGCCGCATCGGCATCGAAGCCGGGCCCCGTGGGCCCGGCTTTTTCATGCCCGTTTGTCGAAAACCGCGTTCACGGTTCGTCGTGCAGGTGGAACATCACGCCAACCCCATCCGCGAAGAAGGAGATCGACATGCGATTCATGGTCATCGTCAAGGGCACCCGCTGGAGCGAATCGGGCGCGATGCCCGACACGGAACTGCTGGCCGCCATGGGCCGCTACAACGAGGAGCTGGTCAAGGCCGGGATCATGCAGAGCGGCGAGGGCCTGCATCCCAGCGCCAAGGGCGCGCGGGTTCGCTTTTCCGGCAGCGACCGCAAGGTGATCCAGGGGCCGTTCGCCGGCGATCCGAACGACCTGGTGGCCGGCTTCTGGATGTGGAACTGCGCCTCGATGGAAGAGGCGATCGAGTGGGTCAGGCGCTGCCCCAACCCGATGCCGGGCGATTCGGAGATCGAGATCCGCCGCGTGTTCGAGGCGGAAGACTTCGGCGAAGCCTTCACGCCCGAACTGCGCGAGCAGGAGGACAAGCTGCGCGAGCAGCTGTCCGGCAAGGAGGGTGCGCGCTAGCGGCGCAGCTCCGACTTGTTCGAGATGATGCGGCCCACGAGGCCGTACTCGATGGCTTCCTCGGCCGACAGCCAGCGGTCGCGTTCGATGTCCAGCAGCACGCTGTCCAGCGGCTTGCCGGTCTCGCGCGCGATGGTCTGGGCGATGCGCTCGCGCGCCTTGATGATCTCGCGCGCGTGGATCGCGATGTCGCTGGCCGGGCCGCCCGCGCCGCCGCTCGGCTGGTGGATCAGGAAGCGGGTGTTGGGCAGGCAGTAGCGGCGCTCGCGCGGCACCGCCAGGTACAGGTGGGTAGCGGCGCTGCCCACCCAGCCGGTGCCGATCATGTTCACCGGCGCGCCGATGAACCGGATGATGTCGTGGATGGCGTCGCCCGACTCCAGGTGGCCGCCGGGCGAGCTCACCAGCATGTCGATCGGCTTGTCCGACTCCGCGTCCAGCGCGATCAGCCGGCGCGCGATGTCGGCCGCCGAGCGGTCGCTGACCTCGCCGAACAGCAGGACGGTGCGGGACTTGAAGGCCTTCTCCTCGAGGAAGGCGTTGCGCGGCTCCGCGGTCGAAGGCGCCGCGGCGGGTTCGTCGTGTTCGTGGGGAGTTTCCATGGTCGTGCAGGGTTGCTTCATATCCAGGGCGAATCATGCACCGGCCGGCACGGTAGCGCTGCGGCAGGGGCGATGCGGGCTCAGCGTGTGGATTCCCACAGCGGGATGCCGCCCGCCTTGCCGTCCGCGCCCAGCACCTCGATCAGCCGGCCCAGGTCGCGGTCCAGCCGGGCCAGCGTGCGCTCATCCAGTTCCATCAGCGCCTGCGGCAGCACGCCGGTGAACGGCCCCGGCGTCTTCTTCAGCACGCGCATGCCGGCGGGCGACAGCTGCAGGCGCACCGCGCGCTTGTCGGCCTGGGCCCGGTCGGCCACCACCAGGCCCTGTTCCAGCAAGGGCCGCAGCAGGTTGCTGGCGGTGGATTGGTGGACGTCCATCGCCTGCGCCAGGCCGCCGACCCCGATCTGCGGATGGTCGCGGATCACGCTCAGCGCCCAGGCCTGCGCGCCGGAGATGCCCGCCTTCTTCTCCACCGACCGGAAGTGCGACTTGACGCTGTTGACGACGATGCGGAAGCGGCGCAGCACGCGCACGGCGGAATCGGAGAGTTCCGGCGTCTCGGGCGGCGAGGCCTTGGGCGTCCGGCGGGGGGTGGGCATTCCGCGATGATAGGCAGCGCAAGTGCCACACGACGAAGAGGCCCCCGAACGGGCCACCGGGCGAAGAATGAAAAAGGCCCCCGAAGGGGCCAACCGGTGTTCTCTGATGAGTCCGGGCTTTCAGGAGTAGACGCTTGCAGTCTATCCATGGATTTGCACAAATGGATGGCCCGACCGGGCCGGGATTTCCCGTGATCAGCATCGGGGAACCTGGGCGCTTTGCGGGGGTCCAAGCGCCGCGCGCCGGCACAGCGGCGTGGAGAAGAAACGAGACCGTCACATGCGCGTGCTGCTGGTGGAAGACGACCGCATGATCGGCGAGGCGGTGCTGGACGCGCTGCGCGCCGAGAACTGGGCCGTCGATTGGGTGCGCGACGGCGCCATGGCCGATTCCGCGCTCACATCCGAGACCTACGACGCCGTCGTGCTCGACCTCGGCCTGCCGCGGCGCGGCGGCCTGGAGGTGCTGACGGCGCTGCGCTCGCGCGGCCAGCGGGTGCCGGTGCTGGTGGCCACGGCGCGCGACGCGGTGGCCGACCGGGTCGCGGGCCTGGACGCCGGCGCCGACGACTACCTGGTCAAGCCCTTCGATACCACCGAACTGCTGGCCCGCCTGCGCGCGCTGGTGCGCCGCAGCGCCGGCCGCGGCGAGGCGCTGATCCGCCACGGCGAGGTCGAGCTCAACCCGGCCACGCGCGAGGCCACGCTGGCCGGCAAGCCGGTGAACCTGTCCTCGCGCGAATGGGCCGTACTCGAGCCGATGCTCCTGCGCCCCGGCGTGGTGTTCTCGCGCGCCCAGCTGGAGCAGAAGCTCTACGGCTGGAAGGAGGACATCAGCAGCAACGCGGTCGAGGTGTACATCCACGGCCTGCGCAAGAAACTCGGCGCCGGCCTGATCCAGACGGTGCGAGGCCTGGGCTATGTGGTCCCGCGTGCGTGACGCCGGCGCGGGCGGCGCGCACTCCCTGCGGCGGCGCCTGCTGCTCCTGATGCTGGCGGCCGTGGCGCTGGCCAGCGGACTGCAGGCGGCCAGCGCCTATCGCACGGCCCTTCGCAACGCCGACGCGCTGTTCGACGCGCACCTGCAGACGATGGCGCGCTCGGTCCAGGGCAACGGTCCGTTCGGTCCCGACGGCTTCGAGCCGGACATCAGCGTGCAGATCTGGCGCGAGGACGGCGTGCTGCTGTTCGGCGCCGGCCGTGCGCGCCTGCCGGGGCCGGCGGTGATCGGCTTCTCCGACGCGGTGGTGGACGGCGTGCGCTACCGCGTCTACACGCTGGCGGGACCAGGCCACGCGGTGCAGATCGCGCAGGACCTGGACGAGCGGCGCGGCCGCGCGCGTTCGCTGGCGCTGGACGCCGTCTGGCCCGTGGCGCTGCTGGGGCTGCTGCTGATGCTGGCCGTGTGGGCGGTGATCGAGTCCTCGCTCGCGCCGGTGGAACGCCTGCGGCGCCACGTGGCGGCGCGCCCGGCCGACGACCTCTCGCCGCTGGGCGAGGCGGGCCTTCCGGATGAGCTGCGGCCGCTGGTGCGCGACTTCGACCAGCTGTTCGCCCGCATGCGCGAGGCGATGCAGGCGCAGCAGCGCTTCGTGGCCGACGCCGCGCATGAACTGCGTTCGCCGCTCACGGCGCTTCGGCTGCAGGCGCAGGCCCTGCAACGCCAGGAACCGGGTCCGGCGCGCGAGGCCGCCGCGGCGCGGCTGGAGGAGGGCATCGCCCGCGCCATCGCGCTGGTGCACCAGCTGCTGGCGCTGGCGCGCGAAGAGAGCGTGGAGCGTGCCGCCACGTCCGACGTGCCGCTGGAGGACCTCTGCCGCGAGGTGGTCACCGACCTGCTGCCGCTGGCGCAGGCGCGGCGCATCGACATCGGCCTGGAAGCCGGCGGCATGGAGAGGGCGACCGTGCGCGGCGAAGCGGAAAGCTTGCGCACGCTGCTGCGCAACCTGGTGGACAACGCGGTGAAGTACACGCCCGAGGGCGGCCGCGTGGACATCGTTATCGAGCGCGCGCCGCAGGGCGGCGTGCTGCTGGCGGTGGAGGACAGCGGGCACGGCATCCCCGAGGCCGACCACGAGCGCGTGTTCGATCGCTTCCACCGCGGCGCCGGCGACGCCGACGTGCCGGGCAGCGGCCTGGGCCTGGCCATCGTGGCCGCGGTGGCGCGGCGCCACGGCGCGCAGTTGCGGCTGGGCCGGTCGGTGCGGCTGCACGGGCTGAGGGTGGAGGTGGGGTTCCCGGCCGGACCTTAAGACTGGCCTAAGCGCCGGGGCGCACATTGGCGGCATCCGAACCTTTCTCATAGGACCGCCATGAACAACCAGCCATTCCGTTCCAAGCCCTTCGTGCTCGCCCTGGTGGCCGCCGGCGTCATCGGCGGGGCCGGCGTCGAGATGGTCCATCGCGTTCCGGTCGCGCAGGCGGCCGTGCCCGCCGCCGTCGCCACCGCCACGGGCCCCTCGGCCACCGCCCCCTCGGGCACGCCCGACTTCGCCCGCATCACGCGCGAGCAGGGCCCCGCCGTCGTCAACATCACCGTCTCCGGCGTCCGCAAGACCGCCGCGGCCGACCTCTCCGGCGACGACGACGATGACGACCCCATGGAGTTCTTCCGCCGGTTCCAGCCCGGCCAGGGCATGGAGCGCGAGGTGCCGATCCGCGGCTCCGGCTCCGGCTTCATCGTCGACGCGAACGGCCTGATCCTGACCAACGCGCACGTGGTGGACGGCGCCAACGAGGTCACCGTCAAGCTGACCGACCGGCGCGAGTTCACCGCCAAGGTGCTGGGCAGCGACCCTCGCACCGACATCGCCGTGCTCAAGATCGACGCCAAGGACCTGCCCGTGGCCAAGCTCGGTTCGACGAAGAACCTGAACGTCGGCGACTGGGTGCTGGCCATCGGCTCGCCGTTCGGCTTCGAGAACACCGTGACGGCCGGCGTGGTGAGCGCCAAGTCGCGCTCCCTGCCCGACGGCAGCGGCGTGGCCTTCCTGCAGACCGACGTGGCGATCAACCCCGGCAACTCGGGCGGCCCGCTGTTCAACTCGCAGGGCGAGGTGGTGGGCATCAACTCGCAGATCTACAGCCGCTCGGGCGGCTACCAGGGCGTGTCGTTCTCGATCCCGATCGACCTGGCCACGCGCATCCAGCAGCAGATCGTCCAGCACGGCAAGGTGGACCACGCGCGCCTCGGCGTGGTGGTGCAGGAGGTCAACCAGGCGCTGGCCGATTCGTTCAAGCTGCCCACGCCGGCCGGCGCGCTGGTCGCGCAGGTCGAGCCCGGCGGTCCGGCGGCGAAGGCCGGCATCAAGGCCGGCGACGTGGTCCGCTCCATCGACGGCCAGCCCGTCGTCGCCTCGGGCGACCTGCCGGCGTACATCGCCCCGCTGAATCCCGGCCGTGACGTCAAGCTGGAGGTGTGGCGCCAGGGCAAGCCGGTCGAACTGACGGCCAGGCTGGGCGGCGCGCAGAAGGACCAGGCCCAGGCCAAGGCCAGCGACGAGACGGCGGCCGACAAGGGCAAGCTGGGCCTGGCGCTCGGCCAGGGCCGCAACGGCGTGGTGGTCGAGGACGTCACCGGCGCGGCGGCGCGAGCGGGCGTGCGGCCGGGCGACGTGGTGGTGGCGGTCAACGGCACGCCGGTCGACTCGGTCGACGCGGTGCGCTCGGCGGCGCAGAAGTCCGGCAAGAGCGTGGCCCTGCTGGTCAAGCGCGGCGAGCAGACGCTGTTCGTGCCGATCCGCACCAGCTGATCGCCGGGCGGGCCAAAAAAAAGCGCCCCCGGAGCCGGGGGCGCATAACAGATGAGTCTCTCATCTTCCCAAAGGACCTCTCGATCCCGCTGCAAAGTGTATTTGCGCAAATCGATTCGAGGGAGCGGGAAATCCCCGCCGCGCGCGGCCACTCGCGCGGGGAACTTTCCAGTTGTCGAGGGAAAACCCTAGAGCATCGAGCGGGACCCGCTGCGACGCTGGCCGCATGGACAGCAGCACCACCCTTGCGGCCACCCGCACCGTCGAATCCCTGCCGGGCCCTCGGCCCTGGCCCCTGGTGGGCAACGCGCTGCAGCTGCAGCGCGATCGATTCCACCTGCGGCTGGAAGAGTGGGCGCGCGAATTCGGCGCGCCGTTCGCGTTCAGCATCCGCGACCGCCGCTTCATGGTGATCACCTCGCCCGACGACATCGCCCAGGTGCTGCGACGGCGGCCCGACGTTTTCCGCCGCAGCGAGCGCCTGGAGAAGGTCTCGGCCCAGCTGGGCTTCCTCGGCCTGTTCACGGCCAGCGGCGACACCTGGCGGCGCCAGCGGCCGATGGTGCTGGCCGGGCTGGACCCGGTGCACATCCGGCAGTTCTTCCCGGCGCTGGTCGAGGTGACCGAGCGGCTGCGGCGCCGCTGGGAGCAGGCCGCGCGCGAGGGCGCCGTGATCGACCTGCAGGCCGACCTGATGCGCTACACGGTCGACGTCACGACCGGGCTGGCCTTCGGCGAGGACCTGCGCACGCTGGAGAGCGGGGACGAGGACACGATCCAGCGCCATCTCAACGTGGTGATGCCGGCGCTGTTCAAGCGGCTGCTGTCGCCGGTCGACCCGCCGCGCTGGCTGCGCCGCTTGCGCGACCGCGAGATCGCGCCGCACCTGGAGGCGCTGCGCGTCGCGGTGCAGGGCTTCATCGCCAAGGCACGGGCCGCGCTGCAGGCCCGGCCGGAGCTGCGCGACAAGCCCGAGAACCTGATCCAGGCGCTGGTGGCCGCGCGCGACCGCGAAGGAAGCGGCGTCAGCGACGAGGACGTCTCGGGCAACGTGCTCACCATGCTGCTCGCGGGCGAGGACACCACGGCCAACACACTGGCCTGGATGATGTGGCACCTGCACCGGCATCCGGAGGCCGCGGCCGCGGCGCGCGAGGAAGTCGATCGGGTGCTGGGCGGCGCGGCCGGCGTGCGGTCGCTCGAGCAGCTGGCCCAGCTGGACGTGGTCGAGGCCTGCGCGGGCGAGACCATGCGCCTGAAGCCGGTGGCGCCGTTCATCATGAACCAGGTGCTGGCCGACACCGAGGTCGGCGGCGTCGCGGTGCGGCGCGGCCAGTTCGTCATCTGCCTGATGCGACCCCCGGGCCTGGACGGCAACACCTTCCCCGATCCCCAGCGGTTCGACCCGCTGCGCTGGCGCGCCGAGGGCGCCGCGGCCCACGCGATGGCCTCGGCCAAGCGCCACACCATGCCGTTCGGCGCGGGCCCGCGCATGTGCCCGGGGCGTTACCTCGCGCTGGCCGAGATCAAGCTGGTGGCGGCGATGCTGCTGGCCAACTTCGAGATCGAGGAGGTCGCCCCGGAAGGCGGCGGCGAGCCGAAGGAGAAGATCTCGATCGTGATGGCGCCGGTGGGGTTGGGGATGAGGTTGCGGCTCAGGCGCCCCAGCGCTCGCGCAGCTGCCGCTTGAGCACCTTCCCGATGTCGCTGCGCGGCAGCTCGTCGAGGTAGCGCACGCCCGCCAGCCGCTGCGTCTTGCCCAGCCGCTCGTTGGCCCACTGGCGCAGCGCCTCGGGCTGCGGCGCACTGGCGGCGGGCACCACCCAGGCGGCGGGGGACTCGCCCCATTCGGCGGAAGGCACGCCGATCACGGCCACGTCGGACACGCCGGGGTGCTGGCGCAGCACGGCCTCCAGGTCGCTCGGATAGATGTTGAAGCCGCCGCTGATCACCATGTCCTTGCGGCGGTCCATCAGCACCAGGAAACCTTCGTCGTCGAAGCGGCCGACATCGCCGGTGCGGATGAAGCGGTTGCCGTGCGCGTCGTACCACTCGGCCTCGCGCGTCTTGCCGGGCTGGCCGTGATAGCCCGTCATCATCGCCGGCGAGCGGCCCACCACCTCGCCGAGCTCGCCGCGCCCGACCTCGTTGCCTTCCTCGTCGATGAGGCGGATGTCGTGGCCCTCGGCCGGCTTGCCGACGGTGTGCAGCTTCTCCGGGTACAGGTGCGCATGCAGCATGCAGGTGCCGCCGCCCTCGGTCATTCCGTAGTACTCGATCAGCCCGCCGGGCCAGCGCCTGAGGATGTCGGCCTTGAGCTCGGCGGAGAACGGCGCGCTGGTGCAGAACTTCATGACGAAGGCCGAGAGGTCGAAGCGGTCGAACTCCGGATGCGCCATCAGCCGCTGGTACTGCACCGGCACCAGCATCGTGTGGGTGGCGCGTTCGCGCTCGGCCAGCTCCAGGTAGGCGAGCGGATCGAAGCGGCCCTGGGTCAGCGCCAGCGTGCCGCCGCGCGACAGCGCCGGGAAGGCGCACACCAGCGTGGTGTTGGAGCACAGCGAGGTCGCGAGGATGGCCACCGACTGCGGTCCGTAGCCGCCCGCCTCGGCGCGGCCCATGTGGGCCCAGCGCATGCCGTGCGGCTGCACGATGCCCTTGGGCGTCCCGGTCGTGCCGGAGGAATAGATGATGTTGAACGGCCAGTCGGGCTGGACCGTCACCGGCTGCGGCCGCGCGCCTTCGGGTGCCAGCCAGTCGTCCAGGCCCGGGCCATCCATCGCGATGCGCGGCGTGGGCACCTCGAGCGACGGGACCGTCGCGTCCGCGAAGAGGATGCGCGCGCCGCTGTCGGCCACCATGCCGGCCAGCTGCTCGGGCGTGGCCCCCGTCGGCAGCGGGGCCACGGCGACCCCGGCGCGCACGCCGCCGATGAAGAGCGCCGCGTACTCGAGGCTGTTGGCGCCGCTGATCGCGATGCTCTCGCGCGGCTGCACGCCGTCGCGCTGCAGCGCGGCCGTCACGCGGTCGGCGAAGGCGTCGAGCTCGCCCCACGTCATCCGGCGATCGCCCTGCACCAGCGCCGCATGCCAGGGCCGGACGGCGGCGTGCTCGCGGACGATGTCGCCCAGGGCGCGGAACGGGGGCAGGGGAGAAGAAGCGGTCGGCGTGCTCATGGCGAGGCGGCGGCGGTGGAGCAGGCATTCTGCCCGCGCCCGCCGGCCCGCCGCCTCGGGGAAGTCACGGCTGTTCCAGCATCTCCGGCGTGACCAGCACGATGCCGCTCTCGGTGCGGAAGAAGCGTTCGGCGTCCTTCCGCGCGTCCTCGCCGATCACCAGGCCGTCGGGGATGCGGCAGCCGCGGTCGATCACCACCTTGGAGAGGCGCGCGCCGCGGCCGATCTCGCAGCCCGGCATGATCACCGCCTCGCGGATCTTGCAGCACGAGTGGATGCGGACGTTGGAGAACAGCACCGAGTGCGTGATGTCCGAGCCCGACACGATGCATCCGCCCGAGACCATCACGTTGCCGATCTCGCCGTGGCGCCCGTTCTCGTCCGGCACGAACTTGGCTGGCGGCAGCTGCTCCTGGTGGGTCCAGATCGGCCAGTCGCGGTCGTAGATGTTGAGCTCGGGCAGGTTGGACGCCAGGTCCAGGTTGGCGGACCAGAAAGCGTCCACGGTGCCGACGTCGCGCCAGTACGGGTTGTTCCGCGTGCTGGCGGGCACGCTGGACAGGCCCAGCGGATGGGCCAGCACCTTGCCGGTCTTCACCAGCGCCGGGATCACGTTCTTGCCGAAGTCGCGCTCCGAGGCGCGGTCGGCGAAGTCGTCCGCGAGCAGCCGGTACAGGTCCTCGGCGTTGAAGATGTAGATGCCCATGCTTCCCAGCGCCCGGTCGGGCTTGCCGGGGATGCAGGGCGGGTCCTTGGGCTTTTCCAGGAAGTCGGTGATCCAGCGGCGCTCGTCGATGTGCATCACGCCGAGCGCGGTCGCCTCCATGCGCGGCACCTCGATGCAGCCGACCGTGCAGCGCGCCCCCGACTCCACGTGGTCGAGCAGCATCAGCGAGTAGTCCTGCTTGTAGATGTGGTCGCCGGCGAGCACCAGGATGTATTCGGGCCCGTAGCTGCGCAGGATGTCGATGTTCTGGTAGATCGCATCGGCCGTGCCGCGGTACCAGTCGGCCTCGTTGATGCGCTGCTGCGCCGGCAGCAGGTCGATGAACTCGTTGGCGTCGCCCCGCAGGAAGTTCCAGCCGCGCTGCAGGTGGCGCAGCAGCGAATGCGACTTGTACTGGGTCAGCACGCCGATGCGGCGGATGCCCGAGTTGACGCAGTTCGACAGCGCGAAGTCGACGATCCGGAACTTGCCGCCGAAGTAGACGGCCGGCTTGGCGCGCTTGTCGGTCAGCTCCCGGAGGCGCGAACCCCGGCCGCCGGCCAGTACCAGCGCGACGGTGCGTTTGGGCAGCTGCCTCGCCAGGCTCAGCCGCTCGGCGGTGCGGGCTTCATGGTTCTGCTGGGTGGTGCCGATGAGGTGCTCGAAGGCGAGGTCTTCTTTGGCCATGGACGGAGTGGGTGAGCTTGCTCCGGCCACTGTCCGCCAGCGGCCGGGATGCCGCTGTAGGACGTCATCGACTGTCGGGGGCGGAACGGACTTCGCGGTTGCGGTGTCGTCGGGGCGCCTTCCGGCCCATCAGCGAGTGACTCACTTCCTACGGATTGCGTGGACGCTCCTTGAAGACTCGCCGCTCCACTCTGAGGAGAAGCGATGAGGAAGTTGAAACTGAACGCCATGGCTGCCTTGATTGCCGCGGCGGCATTGGGTGCTTGCGGAGGGGGAGGTGGTGGCAGCGGGGGCGACCCCGCCGGGGAGGCGCCGGCTCCGGCGCCCGCACCGGCCCCTGGGCCGGCCACTCCGCCACCGCCCCCACCGCCCCCGCCGCCGGCGCCTACGCCATCGGCACCGCTCAACATCTTCGGCAGCAACGCCGTGAACGTGGTCGCTGGCGCGACGCTGACGTTCGATCTCGTCAATGGCACCCTGCTTGCGGTCGATGATCCCGACAGTGCGTCACTGACGACGTCATTGACGGTGACCGCCGGTGTTTTGACGGTGGCTTCCGGCAGCGGCGCCAGCGTCACCGGGGACGGCACCGCCAGCGTGACGGTCGCCGGCACCATCGCGGAGATCAACGCCGCGCTCGATGGGCTGACCTTCACCGCGCCCGGTACTGCTCAGAGAGTCGTCATGCAGGTCGTGACGGAAGACGCCACCACCCCGACGCCGCTGACGGACAGCGACGCGCTCATCATCGACGTCACGGCTGTGCCGGTCCCTGAGTTCAAGACCTTCCAGTCGGCCTCCGACGTGCTGGGCCAGCCCGGCCTCACCTCGGGCGCCGGCGGGCCTCCGACCATCAGGAACATCCTCTCGCCGCGCGGCGGGGTGGCGTTCAGCGCCGGGGGAGACATCTACGTGCCCGACGCCGGACACAACCGGGTGATCGGCTTCGCGCCCGACAGCGGCGCAGGGGACGATGCCTCGTTCGTCCTGGGGCAGACGGGTTTCACCGTCGGGTCTGCCCGCGTCGAACAGGGCTCGCATCCGCAGGCGGCTCACGTCTCCATTTATCCGACGGGAGTCGGTCGGATGGCCGTGGCGGAACCGTCGGCGAACCGGGTTAGCCTCTACTTCAACCTGCCGACTTCATCGGCTACACAGCCGCTGTCCTTGTTCGGTCAGGACAACTTCACGGACTCGGCTCCGGGCTGCTTCTCTCGGAGGCTGAACGGACCGCAGAGCGTGTCCATCACTCCAAGTGGCACGCGGACCGTCGTTGCCGATACTGGAAACAACCGCGTTGCGGTCTACGACAACTTCACGCCCCCGGGGGACACTTCACTCCCCATAGACATCTTGCTTGGCCAAGGAAAGGCGGACGAATGTGCCCCGAATCGAAGTGGGCCTGCCGATGGTGGAACGATGAACCATCCGGTGGGCGTCTGGACAGATGGCGTGCGACTCGCGGTGGCCGATACGGGGAACAACCGAGTACTGATCTGGAACACCTTCCCAACGATGGTCGATCCCATCACCGGCGAAGGTGAACCCGCGCATCTGGTTCTTGGCCAGGACGACTTCTTCTCGGTGCTCCCCAATCGAGGTCAGCCGACGCCCGCCTCGCAGCGTCTGAAAGCCCCGACCCACGTCGCCTCGGACGGGTCCCGGCTTGCCGTCGCGGATACGGGAAACCACCGGGTCTTGATCTGGACCACCTGGCCGACAACGAACGGAGCCCCTCCACAGGTCGTACTTGGCCAAGGCAGCTTCCTCAAGAGCCAGCCGAACGATTCGGATGGAAACGGGGTGTCGGATGGCGCTTCCGGCAAGGTGTTCTTCAGCCCGACGGGCCTTTCCTTCCACGACGGCAAGCTGTACGTCTCCGATCGCGACAACAACCGCGTCCTGATCTTCGAGCCGCAATAGCATTCAGGACGAAACCACGGAAGGCGCCCTCGGGCGCCTTTTTTTGGTCCCGGGGGCCCGCAGGCAAAATCCCACCCCATGCGAATCGCCAAAGACACCGTCGTCACCCTCACCTACAAAGTCGCCGACCCCCTCGGCCGCCTGCTCGAACAGAGCAAGGAACCCCTGGCCTACCTGCACGGCGGCTACGACAACACCCTGCCGAAGATCGAGGAAGCCCTGGACGGCAAGGAGCCCGGTTTCCAGACCACGCTGTCGCTCCAGCCAGAAGACGCCTTCGGCGTGCGCGACGAGTCCCTGGTGCGCACCATCCCCAAGTCGGAATTCCCAGCCGGCGTGAAGGTCGGCGGCCAGCTCGAAGGCACGACCGAGGGCGGCCAGCCGCATGTCTTCCACGTCATGAAGATCAAGGGCGACACCGTCCACCTCGACGGCAACCACCCACTGGCCGGCAAGGCGCTGAAGTTCATGCTCAAGGTGACCGGCGTGCGCGCCGCCTCGGCCGAGGAGATCGAGCACCGCCACGTGCACGGCGAGCACGGCCACCATCACTGACACCGGAGCGCTGCGATGAAGTTCCGCATGGCGGAGAACTCGCTGTTCGCGGTGCTGCTGCGTTCACGCTGGTGGATCAGCCTCCTGATCGCGATCGGCTTCGTGGGCGTGGTGCAGGCGCTGCTGCCGCCCGAGTACCGGCTCGTCGGGAGCATGGGTGCGTTCCCGTTCTTCGTGATCGCGGGCATCGCGTTCTGGAAGCAGATGGGCGCTCCCAGCGAAGGGGAGGTCCAGTCGCTGCTCGAAGGCGCGCAGAAGATGGCCTGGCCCGAATTCGAGCAGAGGTTGCGCGCCGGCTTCGCGCGCGAGGGCTGGCAGGTGCAGGCCGGGCAGGGCGGTGCCGACTTCCTGCTGGAACGCGGCGGGAAGGGCTCACGCCTCGTGTCCGCCCGCCGCTGGAAGGCCGCCCGCCACGGCGAGGACGCGGTGCAGGCGCTCGACAAGGCGATGCAGGCGCAGGACGTGCCGCACGGCGTCTATGTCGCGCTGGGCGACCTCAGCCCGCAGGCCGCGCGCCTGGCCAAGTCGCGCCACATCGAGGTGCTGCAGGGCGACGCGCTCGCGCGCGTGCTGCGCGGCTGACGCCGCTCCCGCACCAATTCGCTCCATTTCGGCAATAAACTGAGCAGGCTCGCGCGCAACCCGCGCGGGACCGAAGGAGGAGGACGCCGGCCCACCCGCCGGCGTTGTCTTCCGTTTGCAAACCTTGTTTGGCGCGCTACCCGCGCGCGGAGCGATTGCATGAGCTCGTCCCAGCCCTTGCGGCTGCACGTGCCGGAGCCTTCTGGGCGACCCGGCTGTGCGACCGACTTCTCGTACCTCCACGTCTCGGAGGCCGGCGCCGTCCGCAGGCCCCCGGTGGACACCACCCACTTCGACACCCAGGACCTGGCCTACGGGCTGATCCGCGTGCTCGACCGCGAGGGCCGCGCCGTCGGCCCGTGGGCACCGGAGATCTCCACCGCGCAGCTGCGCCGCGGCCTGCGCTCGATGATGAAGACGCGCCTCTTCGACTCGCGGATGCTCATCGTGCAGCGGCAGCGCAAGATCTCGTTCTACATGCAGAGCCTGGGCGAGGAAGCGATCGCCTGCGCCCATGCCGCGGCCCTCGACGCCGGCGACATGTGCTTCCCCACCTACCGCCAGCAGGGCCTGCTCCTCAGCCGCGATGACGTGTCGATGGCCGAGCTGATGTGCCAGCTCATGAGCAACGAGCGCGACCCGATGAAGGGCCGTCAGCTGCCGGTGATGTACTCGTACAAGCGCGCCGGCTTCTTCTCGATCTCGGGGAACCTGGCCACGCAGTTCATCCAGGCGGTCGGCTGGGCGATGGCGTCGGCGATCAAGGGCGACACGCGCATCGCCTCGGCCTGGATCGGCGACGGTGCCACCGCGGAAGCGGACTTCCACACCGCGCTGACCTTCGCGCACGTGTACCGCGCGCCGGTCATCCTGAACGTGGTCAACAACCAGTGGGCGATCTCGACCTTCCAGGCGATCGCGGGCGGCGAGTCCACTACCTTCGCCGCGCGCGGGGTCGGATGCGGCATCGCTTCTCTGCGCGTGGACGGCAACGACTTCCTCGCGGTGTACGCGGCCTCGCAATGGGCGGCCGAACGCGCGCGCGCCAACCTGGGCCCGACGCTGATCGAGTGGGTGACGTACCGCGCCGGCGCGCATTCGACTTCGGACGATCCGTCCAAGTACCGCCCGGCCGACGACTGGGAGCGATTCCCGCTCGGCGATCCGATCGAGCGGCTGAAGTCGCACCTGATCGGCCTGGGCGCCTGGAGCGAGCAGGAGCACGAGCAGGTCCGCCTCGAGCTCGAAGCCGAGGTCGCGGCCGCGCAGAAGGAAGCCGAGAGCCACGGCACGCTGCTGGACGGCCACATCCCGAGCGCGGCGACCATGTTCGAGGACGTGTACGCCGAAATGCCCGCGCACCTGCGGGCCCAACGCCAGCAGCTGGGGGTGTGAGCATGCTGACCAAGACGAGACATGAGCTGCTGGCCGCCGACGCCGGCGCGATGAAGCCGATGACCATGATCCAGGCCCTGCGATCGGCCATGGACGTGATGATGGGACGCGACGACAACGTGGTCGTGTTCGGCCAGGACGTGGGCTATTTCGGCGGCGTGTTCCGCGTCACCGAAGGCCTGCAGGCCAAGTACGGCAAGCCGCGCTGCTTCGACACGCCGATCAGCGAAGGCGGCATCGTCGGCGTGGCCGTGGGCATGGGCGCCTACGGGCTGCGGCCGGTGGCGGAAATCCAGTTCGCCGACTACTTCTATCCGGCCAGCGACCAGATCGTTTCGGAGGCCGCGCGCCTGCGGTTCCGATCGGCCGGCGACTTCACCTGCCCGATCACGATCCGCATGCCCTGTGGCGGCGGCATCTACGGCGGGCAGACCCACAGCCAGAGCCCGGAGGCGCTGTTCACGCACGTCTGCGGCATCCGCACCGTGATGCCGAGCAACCCGTACGACGCCAAGGGCCTGCTCATCTCCGCGATCGAATGCGACGACCCGGTGATCTTCCTGGAGCCCAAGCGCCTGTACAACGGGCCGTTCGACGGCCACCACGACCGGCCGGTGGTGCCCTGGAGCAAGCATGAACTCGGCAACGTGCCCGAGGGCTACTACCGCGTGCCGCTGGATTCGGCCGCGGTGTTCCGCCCCGGCTCGCAGCTGACGGTGATCACCTACGGAACCATGACGTGGGTGGCCGAATGCGCCGCGCGCGAGAGCGGCGTGGACGCCGAGATCATCGACCTGCGTTCGATCTGGCCGATGGACCTCGACACGGTGATCGAGTCGGTCAGGAAGACCGGCCGCTGCGTGATCGTGCATGAAGCCACGCGCACCAGCGGCTTCGGCGCCGAGCTGTCGGCGCTGGTGCAGGAGCACTGCTTCTACCACCTGGAGGCGCCGATCGAGCGCGTCACGGGGTGGGACACGCCATATCCGCATGCGCAGGAGTGGGCGTACTTCCCGGGACCGGACCGCATCGCCGCGGCCTACAAGCGCGTGATGGAGGGCTGAACCATGGGGATCTACGCGATCAAGATGCCCGATATCGGCGAGGGCATCGCTGAAGTGGAACTCGTCGAATGGCACGTGAAGCCGGGCGACGAGGTGAAGGAAGACCAGGTCGTCGCCGACGTGATGACCGACAAGGCGACGGTGGAGATCCCGTCGCCGGTGGCGGGGAAGGTGATGGAACTCGGCGGACAGCCGGGTCAGTTGATGGCGGTCGGCGCGGAGCTGGTGCGCATCGAGGTGGCGGGGGAAGGCAACGTGAAGGCCGCGACGCGGGAGACCGTGCAGGCCGCCGCCGCGCCGGCGGCCGCGCCCGCGCCCGTCCCGGAGCGCCCGCGTCCCGTCGCCCTTCCCGAGCGGGAGCAAGCCACGACGCCACCGGTCGCCACGCCGGCACCGATGCGCGCTCCCGGCGACCGGCCCATCGCGTCTCCCGCCGTCCGCAGACGCGCCTGGGAACTCGGCGTCGAACTGCAGTTCGTGCACGGCAGCGGTCCCGCGGGACGCATCGAGCACTCCGACCTGGACGTGTACCTCGCCTCGCGCGGGCAGGCACAGCCGGCGGCCGGCCCACGCCTGCGGCAGAAGCAGGGCGAGCACCAGCAGCCCGTGATCGGCCTGCGCCGCAAGATCGCGCAGAAGATGCAGGAGGCCAAGCGCCGCATCCCGCACTTCAGCTACGTCGAGGAGATCGACGTCACCGAGCTGGAGACGCTGCGCGCGCGCCTGAACGACCGCCACGGCGCCGCGCGCGGCAAGCTCACCGTGCTGCCGTTCATCGCGCGCGCCGTGGTGATCGCGCTGGAGGACTTCCCGCAGATGAACGCCCGCTTCGACGACGACGCGGGCATCGTCACGCGCCATGAGCCCGTGCACCTCGGCATCGCGACGCAGACCGACGCCGGCCTGATGGTCCCGGTGCTGCGGCATGCCGAGGCCATGGACCCGTGGACCTTCGCGAAGGAGATCGCGCGCCTGGCCGAGGCGGCGCGCACCGGCAAGGCCGGGCGCGACGAGCTGCAGGGCTCGACGATCACCATCAGCAGCCTGGGCCCGCTGGGCGGCATCGTCACCACGCCGGTGATCAACCATCCCGAAGTGGCCATCATCGGCGTCAACCGCATCGTGGCGCGGCCGACCTACCTCGGCGACGCCATCGTCAAGCGGCAGCTGATGAACCTGTCGTCGTCGTTCGACCACCGCGTGGTCGACGGCATGGACGCCGCTCGATTCATCCAGGCCATACGTGCGTTGCTGGAAACGCCGGCGATGCTGTTCGTGGAGTGAGCCGGCGATGAAGACATTGAGCAAGACGCTTTTGGTGATCGGCGGCGGTCCCGGTGGCTACGTCGCGGCCATCCGTGCGGGCCAGCTGGGCATCCCCACCGTGCTGGTGGAAGGCGAAGCGCTGGGCGGCACCTGCCTCAACGTGGGCTGCATCCCGTCGAAGGCGCTGATCCACCTAGCCGGCGAGTTCGAACGCGCGCACCGCTTCTCGGGCGGCAACCCGCTGGGCATCCGCGTGCAGGACCCCACGCTCGACCTGCCGCAGGCGCTGCGCTGGAAGGACGGCATCGTCGGCAAGCTGACGGGCGGCGTCGGCGCGCTGCTGCGCAAGGCCGGCGTGCAGGTGGTCAAGGGCTGGGCGACGGTCGTCGACGGCAAGACGGTGGACGTCGCCACGCAGGAAGGCGAGCCCTTGCGCATCACGTGCGAGCACCTCCTGCTGGCCACCGGCTCGGTGGCCGTGGACCTGCCGAACCTGCCGGTGGGCGGGCCGGTGATCACGTCCACCGAGGCGCTGGCGCTCACCGAAACGCCGCGCCACCTCGTGGTGGTGGGCGCCGGCTACATCGGCTTGGAGCTGGGCATCGCCTGGCGCAAGCTGGGCGCGGACGTGGCCGTGGTGGAAGCCGCGAGCCGCATCCTGCCCGGCTACGACGAGGAGCTCACGCAGCCGGTGCTGGCTTCGCTGCGCCGCCTGGGCATCACGCTGCACCTGAACTGCAAGGCCGAGGGGCTGGCCGATTCCGGCGACGGACTGCGCGTGCGCAGCAGCCAGGCCGACGAGTTCGTGCTGCCCGCCCACAAGGTGCTGGTGGCCGTGGGCCGCGTGCCGCGCACCGCGGGCTTCGGCCTCGAGTCGCTGCAGCTGGACATGGCCGGCCGCGCGGTGAAGGTCGACGACCAGTGCCGCACCTCGATGCGAAACGTCTGGGCCATCGGCGACCTCACCGGCGAGCCGATGCTGGCGCATCGCGCCATGGCGCAGGGCGAGATGGTGGCGGAGATCGTCGCGGGGCGGCGCCGCCGGTTCGAGCCGATGGCGATCCCCGCGGTCTGCTTCACCGATCCCGAACTGGTGGTCGCCGGCCTCACGCCGGACGAAGCCGAGGCGCGCGGCCTGGAAGTGAAGGTGGCCTCGTTCCCCTTCGCCGCGAATGGCCGCGCGCTCAGCATGGAAGGCACCGAAGGCTTCGTGCGCGTGGTGGCCCGGCCCGACACGCACCAGGTGCTGGGCTGGCAGGCGGTGGGGCAGGGCGTGTCGGAGCTGTCCGCGGCGTTCTGCTACGCGATCGAGATGGGCGCGCGGCTGGAAGACGTGGCCGGCATCATCCACGCGCATCCCACGCTGGGCGAGGCGGTGCAGGAGACCGCGCTGCGCGCGCTGGGGCACGCGCTGCACATCTGACGTCAGGCCCGCGCGCCGTCAGCGACTGCAGGCGGCGCGCGCCTTCGGCATGAACAGCAGGATGACGAACACCAGCAGCAGGAACAGCACCAGCAGCGTGTACACGCCGGGCAGGCGCGGCAGCCCGGCCTTGGCGAACATCGGATAGAGGATGCGCCAGAGCTGGAACAGCGCGGCGGCCAATCCCAGCCACCACGCCCACGCGAAGCGCATCCACAGCGAGCAACCGATGATCAGCGCCATGAGGCCGACCAGCCAGGTCACCGGGCTGGTCAGGCTCACATGCATGCTCAGGGCCTGCGCACCCGCGCCGAAGCGCACCGGCCCGCCGAAGAGCACCCACAAGCCATAGCCGATCGCGATCAGCGCGGCCATCCGGATGGCGGTGAGTCCGCTCATTCGTTCCTCTCCTGATGAGTCATGGGCGGCAATTGTAGGAACGGATGAGCAGCATCCGCTTAAGGAAGTTGTCGGATCGGCCTAGCATGCGCACATGCGCATCACGCTGCACCGGCCCGCCTTCTTCGACGGGCATCGCGTCTCGGCGATCCTGCTCGCGGCCGGCGGCGTGGCGCTGGTCGTGCTCGGCATTGCGCTGTTCGTCGAAGGCGGCAGTAAGAGCGAGTTGCACGCCACCCGGTTCGACGCCCCCACGCTGGCCCTGTGCGCCGAGGGCGCGCTGATGGTGCACGACGTGCGATGGGCCGCCTCCTGCAGTGTGCTGGCCGAACGCGGGTTGTCGGACGGCCACGCCGAATGCGAGCTGCCGCCCGCGGAAGCCGAGCGGCTCAACCGCCTGCTGCAGCAGGCCGAGCAGAAATGCCAGGCCGAAGCGGCGCTGAAACCGGCGCGCTGATCAGGCCGCGGCCCGGCGCACCCAGCTCGGGCTGGCCTTGCGCAGGAAGGCGAGGCGCAGCAGCGGAAGCAGCATCGCGCTGAGCAGCAGGCCCGTGAGCACGGACAACGTGGTGTGCAGGGCGGTCGCCAGTCGTCTCTGCGTGAGCGAGGCCTGCGTTTCGGCAGCGGCTTCCTGCGCGGCGGGGGCGGTGAAAACCGCGCCACACGCGCCCTCCATCAGCCGGACCGACTTGGCGCCGCCCGGCCCGATCACTTCGACGCGGCAGCGCGCCACGTCCTGCGCCGGCGGCCTGGCGCCGATGAGCGCCATCGCGTAGGCGGGCGGCAGCCCCGTCGCCCCCCAGGGCGCGAAGCCGACGTAGCAGGCGGCCGCCATGATCGGCAGCGCCAGGGCGAGCCAGCTCGCCGCGAAAAGCCGGAAGCGCAGCGGTGACATGCCCTTGCGCGTGCGCCGCTCCGCGCGGCAGCGATGGCACACGGTGACGTGCGGCGCCAGCACCGCATGGCAGAACGGGCATCGCAACTCAACCTTGGGCAGGGTCATCCGGGGTCCTCTTCGCTCAGGGCTCCATGATGGCCCAGCTCGGCCGTTTCGGGGGCGAGGCAATCGCCGCCATCGGCAAGTCCAATCCTGCTCGACCGCATCCGCGCCCACAATCCTTCCATGCGCTTCCGTGCCGCCGCCGCCAACTCATCCGTCGCCAAGACCGCCGCCTTCGCGGTCATCCACCTGGCCATCGCGGTCCTGCTGGGCTGGACGTTCACCGGCGCCTTCGTGCTGGGCGGCCTGCTCGCATTCGTCGAGCCCACGGTCAACACGCTGGTGGCGCACAACCTCGAGAAGTTCGTGGGCCGCGCCGACCTGGATCCGCGTCGGCGGGCGCTGGTGCTGTCGGGCTCGCTGGCGGCGGCGCACCTGGTGGTCGCCATCGCGGTGGGCTGGGCGCTCACCGGCAGCTGGATCGCCGCCAGCGCCTACGCGGTCGTCGAACCCCTGGCCAACGCCGTCGCGCACCACTTCTTCAGCCGCTGGTGGGACCGCCGGCCGGCGCTCGCCGCCGCAGCCGTCGCGGCCTGAGCTCAGCCGCGCGGCACCGCCGCCAGTTCCCACTGGCGGTCGTGTTCCGAGCGCCGCAGGATGTACGGGCCGTCGTCCGTCTCCACTTTCCACCAGCGCATGCCGGGGCCCCACCAGCGGTCGAGCACGGCCAGCACCGGCAGCCGGCGGCTGCCGAACCAGACCACCGCGGGATCGGCCTGCGCGGCGGCGTCGAGTTCCACCCGGATTTCCACCCGCGCAGGATAGAGGGCGGCTGGCTCAGCGGGACCCCTCGCCGCGGATTGCCCACAATGCTTCGTTTCCCAATCTTTCGCGAGTGCATGCCGAACATGAACATCCCGAACGCCGAGTTGATCCGCGCGGTGCTGGATGGCCAGATCGTCCAGGTCACGCCCAACGACGATGGCTGGACCGACATGGATCCCAGCATCGCGGTCGCCACCCTGGTGCGCGCAGCGCCCGGCCTCAAGTTCCGGCTGAAGCCCAATTCCATCGTGCACTGGCTGCCCGTGTTCCGGAGCAAGGACGGCGGTGCGGGCCTGGGCAACGTGTACGTCGATCGCCATCGCATCCCGCGCGAGTTGCCGGCGGGACCCGTGGTGAAGTTGATCCGCCTGGAACTCGACGCCGAAACGCTGGAGCCGATCTCGGCCTCGGCCGAGCCGCTCGATGCGCAGCCGCAGCCGCCGGCGCGCCACAACCCGCGCGACCGCGGCGCGCATCCTGAACGCATGGCCGCGGGCCCGCGCGTCGAAGCCTGACTTTCCCTATCACCGGCCCGCGGGTCCCGACCGTACAGTGCCCCATCGCTGTATCGGATGGAAGACATGCCGCTGGACTGGCTGAACGATCCCTCGCTGATGGCGCCGCCGCGCGCGGTGCGCGTGCCGCTGGACGACGGCTGCTTCGTGCTGCGCTCGCCGCAGGCGCTCAAGCCCTACGCGCGATGCATCGGCGAATGGCTGGAGCACTGGTCGGAGCACACGCCCGACGCGCCCGCTTTCGCGGAGCGGCAGGCCGACGGCGGCTGGCAGCGCCTGACCTGGCGCGAGACGCGCGAGCGCGTGGGCCGCATCGCGCAGTCGCTGCTGGACATGAAGCTGCCGGCCCACGCGCCGGTGGTCGTGCTCTCGGACAACGCGCTCGAGCACCTGCTGCTGGCGCTGGCGGCGATGCACGTGGGCATCCCCGTGTGCACCGTGTCCAGCGCGTACTGCCGCCTCACGCAGGACTACAGCAAGGTTCACGGCATCCTGAACACGCTCGGGCCGGCGCTGGTCTACGCGTCGGATGCGGCCGTGTACGGGCCCGCGATCGCCAGCAGCGGATTGCGCTGTCCCGTCGTGTTGGGCCGCGGGGCGGGGAAGCATCCCGGCGCGCTGCCGTTCGGCGAGCTGCTCGAGAAGAAGGAAGGCCCCGGCGTGCGCCAGGCCTACGAGGCGATCACGCCCGACATGCACGCCAAGTACCTGCTGACCTCGGGCTCCACCGGCCATCCCAAGGTGGTGATCAACACGCATCGCATGCTGTGCGCCAACCAGCAGATGATCGCGCAGGCCTGGCGCTTCCTCGAGAAGGAGAAGCCGGTGCTGGTGGACTGGCTGCCCTGGAGCCACACCTTCGGGGCCAACCACAACCTGCACATGGTGCTGCGCAACGGCGGCACGCTGGCCATCGACGAGGGGCGTCCCGCGCCGGGCCTGATCGAGAAGACGCTGGCCAACCTCGCCGAGGTGCAGCCCACCATCTGGTTCAACGTGCCGCGCGGCTTCGACGTCGCGCTGCCGCTGCTGGAAGCCGACCCGGACCTCGCGCGCAAGGTCTTCGCGCGGCTGCGCGTGATCTTCTACGCCGGCGCCGCGCTGCCGCAGGCCACGTGGGAGCGGCTGCAGGCGCTGGCGCGCAAGGTGCGCGGCGAAGACGTCTGGCTCACCACCTCGTGGGGCTCGACCGAGACCTCGCCCGCGATCACCAGCGCGCACTGGCGGCTGGACCGGGCGGGTGTCATCGGCGGCATGCTGCCCGGGCTGGAGATGAAGTTCGTGCCCAACGGCGAGAAGCTGGAACTGCGCGTGCGCGGCGTCAGCATCTTCCCCGGCTACCGCGATGCGCCGCACCTCACGGCGCAGGCCTTCGACGCCGAGGGCTACTACTGCATCGGCGACGCCGGCTTCCTGGCCGACGAGGCGCATCCGGAAAGCGGCGTGGTGTTCAACGGCCGCGTGGCGGAAGACTTCAAGCTCACCACGGGCACCTGGGTTTCGGTGGGAACGCTGCGCGTCAAGGTGGTGTCCGCGCTCGCGCCGCTGGCGCAGGACGTGGTGGTCACGGGGCACGACCGGCACGAGATCGGGGTGCTGGTGTTTCCCACACCGGCCGCGGCGGCCTTGCCTGCGGACGAGCTGGCGACCCGGATCGGTTCGGCGCTGCGCAGGCTGCGCGAGGAGGGCGGCGGATCGTCGCAGTGCCCCGTGCGCGCGCTGGTGCTGGCGCAACCGCCCAGCGCGGATGCGGGCGAGATCACGGACAAGGGCTACATCAACCAGCGGGCGGTGCTGCAGCGCAGGGCGGAGCAGGTGGCGCGGTTGTATGCGGGGGGCGAGGGCGTGATCGTCCTGGTTTGAGCGCTGCGCCTCCTGGATCCCCGCCTAGTGGGGATGACGAAGAAGCGACCCGTCATTCCCGCGGAGGCGGGAATCCAGTGCTCCAACCACGCAGTTCTGACCGGGACTTGGCTGACCTTCTGCCTCTTCTAATAGGCCTTCGGCCTTCCAAATCACTTCCACGAAAACGCGGAGGAAGTGATGAAGAAATTGTGCTGCCGCATTGGGCTCGCCATTCTTGCTTGCATAGGTTCTGACAAGTCATCGGCTCAAACTGCACCCGGTGAGATCGTCGAGTATCCAGACACCAGCCTGACAGCCTGCCCGGATCGGAACCAGGTTCTTTCCCACTTCTACTTCTCCTTAGACCTTCCTCATTACCGAGGAGCAAGCTGGTGTGGCCCTGCGGAAACGATAGTGGAAGCGGCCAACCGGGGCGGCTGGTTGACGCCTTGGGTACTCGAGGAGTGCCATGCGGGGCAGTACTGGCGAATGTCGAGCGGCTGCAAAGTAGGTGAACTTGCCTGCGACGGCACCACGGGGCGCCATGATTGGTCGCCAATGCGTGATATCACTATGGTGTGCAACGTGACCGAGTCTCCAGAGAGCCCGGCCCTCGGATGCATAACCGGTGCGGGGGGCTTTTTCAGGTGCATTCCGGATCTAGGAGTTCTCCCCTCGAATACGCCGTCCGGCACCCCGGTCGGCGGTGGCCTCAATCCCAATGCCGGCCCGCCCGGCGACGACTCGCGAGCCGATATTCCGCCCCAAGTGCTGCTGGACGTCGGCACAGGTCAACGTTCATGTACCCGAGCCGAGGCTATCGGCAACCCCATCTTCGCCGGCACAGGCAACAAGTACCAGGAAGACCTCGATTACTCGACGCCCTCCGGCCTGCGATTCACGCGCTACTACAACTCCTCGCTGCCCGGCTGGACACATAGCTACGGCATGCGCGTGCTGACCCGCGACAATCGCGCAGTCGCTCTACGTCCCACTGGCCAGGCCTACGGATTCACCGGCACTGGTCCTGGAGAGTGGACCGGAGATCCGGCCACGCGCGGGCAGTTGATCAGGCTGCAGGCCAACGAGCCGTCGGGTTCGACGTGGAAGTACCTCGTGCAGGATGGAACTGCGGAGTACTACGACGCCGAGGGCCGGATCATGCGGATCGTTCGTCTTGGCGGCCAGACGTTCACCGCGCACCATGAGCAAGGCTTGCTTCGCATCGTGTCCGATCCGTTCGGGCGCAGGCTGCTGTTCGAGTACGACGGGGACAACCGCTTGCAGCGTTTGTCCACTCCCGAGGACATGAGCATCGAGTACATCTACGACCACAAAGGCCGCCTGACGACCGTCAGCTATCCGGAGTGGGGCCATCGTCACTACCGCTACGAGAGCGCGCAATACCCGTTGGCCCTCACCTTCGCCTCCGACTTCTACGGGTTCACGCGCTGGAGTTATGACGCGCAAGGCCGAGCCGTGCTGTCGGAACAGGCCGGCGGGGTCCAGCGCCATCAGTTGGCGTTCGAGGCGGATGGCTCGGTGCAGGTCGTTGATTCCCTGGGCACTTCTCGCGTGCAACGCTACGGCGCGGCGGGTGCAAGAAGAGTGTTCGCCGGCCAGAGCCAATCCTGCGCCCATTGCGTCGGTGACGCGGCCGACCAGATCGTGGACGGCATCAGCGGCCTGGTCCTGGAAAGCCGCGATCATCTTGGTGTCTCCACGACCTTCAGCTACGAGCCGCGAAACCTGCCTACCTCGATCACGCGGGCGCAAGGCAGGCCCGAGCAGCGCCAGGTGCAGGTGGAGTGGCATCCGACGCTCCGCTTGCCTGTCCGCGTGATCGAGTCGGGCAGGACCACCGAGTTCGGCTATGACAGCCTGGGCAATAGGGTCAGCAAGACAGCGACCGATGTTCGGACCGGCCAGCGGAGAACGTGGAGGTGGACGTACAACCCGCTGGGACTCGCCGATTCGATGACCGATCCACGCAGTGGTGTCTGGCGGTACGGACACGACCCACAAGGCAATCGTGTCAGCGTCATCGATCCGGCGGGGCAGGAGACACGCTACACGTTCGACGCCGCAGGCAAGGTGCTGACCGAGCAAAGTCCTGGGCGCGCCATGCGCGCCTATGCCTGGGATGCGCGACATCGGCTTACCAGCGCCAGCGAGGGGGACGAAACCACTCACTACGCATATGCGGGAGATGGACTTCTTTATAGCGTGACACGGCCGGACGGCTATCAGATCAGCTACGAGTACGACAACGCCCGTCGGCTGACGTCCATGATCGACAACCTGGGCAACAGCATCCAGTACACGCTGGACGCCGCAGGCAATCGCGTGCGGGAGGAGGCCCGGGACGAGTTCGGCCAGCTTTCCCGGGTGACGGGGCGGGTGATCGACGGCTTCGGCAGGGTGGCCGCCCTGCAGGGCGCACAGGGACAGACCACGTCATTTGCGTACGACGCGAACGGCGAACCGATCAGCACCACCAGCCCGTTGAACGAGACGACGCGCCGGACGCTCGACGGCTTGCGCCGCGTCACCGCCACCACGTTACAGGACAACGCGACGAGTGGGCACGTCTGGAACTCATTGGACCAGTTGACCCAGCTGACGGATCCCAAAGGCGTGGCGACGCTTTACGTCCATGATGCCTTCGGCGAGATCGCGAACGAGACAAGCCCGGACATCAATACGGTCGTTCACCGGCGGGATGCTGCAGGCAACCTGATGGAGACCACGGACGCCAAAGGCCAGGTCACGACCATTGATCGCGATCTCCTTGGCCGCGCGCGGGAAATCCGCCGTGCCGACGGAGAAATCGCGTTCCATCAGTACAACACCGCCGGTGACGTCGTACGCACGGACGATAGATCAGGTTCCGTCTCGTTCACGTACGACGATCACGGCCGGGTCGTTTCCAAGACGCAGACCGTCAATGACAACCCGGCGAACCCCAGCCGGCACACGCTGGCCTACGGCTACGAGCGCGGACGCCTCACCAGTGTCGATTACCCCAGCGGGCTGCGGGCTCGATACCTGCGCTATGCGGGCCGCATCGTCGTTCTGGATGTGCAGCTGCCGGGTCTTTTTCTCGAAGATCCCGTCCCGCTCATGTTCGATCTGAGGTACACGGCGCTCGGCCAGCCGAGATCATGGCAGTGGAGCAATGGTGAAGAGGCTTCGCGTTCATTCGACCTGGATGGCCGCATGACGCGCAACGAGTTCGCCGAATACACCCACGACGCGGCGGGACGGATCACGGGCATCTCGCAGAAGCTCTGGGTGCGCAGCACTGACTCGAAGCCTGAATCGTTCTCCCAGGCGACGCTGTCATGGCTTGCGGGATATGACCGCCGTGATCGCCTGATCCGGTTCGAGCGGTCCGGGGCCGGCACCCAGTACACGTACGACCCGAACGGAAACCGGCTCACCGCGACCGAAAGCGTCTCCAGCGACGTGGACCTGGAAGGCGAGTTCGACAAGGGCGACCTCGGCAGAACGACTCGCCGGGTTTTCGACATCGAGGCGGCCAGCAATCGCCTTGTGGGCATGACGCAGACGACCGAACTCGTCCGGGTCGGCAAGGCGCCTTCGAATGCCGGCGCGACCGTGACGTTCTCCATCGACGCCAACGGTTCGATGACCGGCGACGGCCTGCGCAGCTTCGAGTACGACGCCGCGAACCGGCTGGAGAAAGTGCGTACGCCGCAACACAACGGCTCCGCGGCGATCCGCTACCTGCACAACACGGCCGGACAGCGGGTCTTCCGCAGCGAACCTGCGGCGGATGACGCGACACCGGATCCGGAGGTTCTGGGCGAGGGCTTCGTCGCCTGGCTCAAGCGCCGCTTCGGCTGGCTGTTCACGGCCGCGAAGGCGCCCAACGGCAGCCTAGGCGTCGTCTACCTCCACGGCGATGGCGAGATCCCGCCATGGGCACTGCTGGGCG
This sequence comes from Pseudomonadota bacterium, assembly GCA_023387335.1. GTDB lineage: Bacteria > Pseudomonadota > Gammaproteobacteria > Burkholderiales > Burkholderiaceae_C > Ramlibacter. The sequence goes on from JAEWIF010000026.1 coordinate 238,164, forward strand.
AGTACGACAACGGCACCGCCAAGGGGCGCGGCAGCACGGAGTACATCTGGCTTCCGCTGGAGGACGGGTCGGCGATCCCAGTGGGGATGTTCCGGGGCGGAAAGTTGTATGCGGTGCATACGGACCACTTGGGAACGCCGCGAGTGGTGAAGGATGACCAGAGGCGGCCGGTTTGGCAGTGGCCGTATAGCGCGTTTGGGGACAACAAGCCGACGGGGCCTTTGATCGAAGCGCGTAAGCCTCCGACTCAACTAAGTGCCACCAAACCGATCGAGTTCGGGCTTAGGTTCCCGGGTCAGTACGAGGACGCTGACGCGGGACTCAACTACAACCTGTTCCGCTGGTATCACTCGAAGGGCGGGCGATTCACGCAGGCAGATCCTGTCGGCGCTCGGGGCGGCTTGAATCGCTTCGCCTATGTGGAGGGGAACCCCTTGAGCTATATCGATCCGAAAGGGCTGAGTCCGGCCGATATTCAGAAGATCTTGGAAACGGTCAACTCCACCGTATCCAGCATGACTTCCCAGGGAGCAAGGAATTCCAATCCTTACTTCAACAATGTGTCGAGCACTCTGAATCTGGTGTCTGGTGGACGGCTTGGCAGCCCATACCTTGGGTGTGGTGACCAGGAATCAGTAGTTCGGGATCAGTTGGAGAAGCGACAGTACGATGACCAGTGGACGTTCACGCAACAATCGAACGGAATTCACAAGTGGGGAGAGGCGAGATCGAGCAATCCTGCTGATCCGGTTGTCACCTATGACCCCTGGCGCGGCACCACCAAACTAGGACGTTAATGATGCTTCGCAGACTGGCCGTTTGGGGTGTGGTGTTTGCAGCAGGTGGCGCTGTCCTCTGGGGAAAACACTCCTACGACACGACGGGCATGTCATTGCTGATGGGCGCATTCGGCGGACTTCTCATTGGGTTGGCGGTTGGTTGGGCCATTCATTCGCTTCACCACAAGCGCAAACGCAACTAGTGAGAGCATCGAAGCTCTGGGATCGGCCGAAAACGGTCTCACTCCGTCGGCAGCTGATCGAACGCCTCGAACCTCGGAAACGGCGGCTTCACCTCGTTGATCTCCATCCGCTCCACCAGCGCGCTTTCGACCCCGTCGTCCATCCACTCGCACATGCTCGCCACCACCTCCGGCGGCCCCTGCAGCATCGCCTCGACCGAGTCGTCCATCCGGTTGCGCACCCAGCCCGTGAGGCCCAGTTCGCGGGCTTGCTGAACGCAGGCGTAGCGGTAACCCACGCCCTGCACGCGCCCACGCACGCGCACCAGGCGGGTTTCGATCGCAGGACCCATCCGCGCTACTTGCCGTTGGGCACGTACATGTAGCCCGCGTTGCGCACGGTGCGGATGCAGCGGGGGTCGCCGTCCGGATTGAACTCGATCTTGCGGCGCAGGCGGCCGATGCGGATGTCGATCGAGCGGTCGAACGGCTCCCACTCGCGGTTGCGCGTGCGCAGCAGCAGCTGGTCGCGCGTGAGCACGCGGTTGGGGTTGGCCAGGAAAGCCTCCAGCAACTGGTACTCCATCGGCGTGAGCGTCACCTCGTCGCCGCCGGCCTCGAACATGCGGTGCGCGTCCAGGTCCACCTCGCAGCGCCCGAAGGGCATGCGCCGCGCCGCCTGGGGTTGCTGCTGTTGCTGGGCCTGCGGCTGGGCCGAAGGCGCGACGTGCCGGGCGTGCACGCGGCGCAGCACGCTCTTGAGGCGCGCCAGCAACTCACGCGGATCGAACGGCTTGACGATGTAGTCGTCGGCGCCCAGCTCCAGGCCGACCACGCGATCCACCACCTCGGCCGAGGCGGTGACCATGATGAGCCCCAGGTCGTAGTGCTCGCGCAGGAAGCGGGCCAGCACCAGCCCGTCCTCGCCCGGGAGCGAGATGTCGAGCAGCACCGCATCGGGCCGCTCGTGCTCGAGGGCGGCACGCAACTGCATGCCGTTGCCCGCTTCGGCGACGGCGTAGCCATGGCCTTCGAGGTACTCGCGCAGCATGGCACGGATGGACGGATCGTCGTCCACCACGAGCAGCCGCGTGCGAGCGTCGTTCATGCGGCCGGATTCTGCGCGCAGCTTCCGGCGCGCGCGCATCCATTACATGGGCGTTACACCGCGTGCGGACGCCCACCATCCCCGGCGCTTGTGTTCAAGGCCGGGCTGCTTCGTGCGGGCCGAGCAGGTCGGCCAGCAGTCGTCGCAACGAACTCGACTCGACAGGCTTGCGCAACTGGTGCGAGACCCCGCATGCGGCGAGTTCGTGCTCCGCGATGTCCGAGGCGTTGCCCGTGTACAGCAGCACCGGCAGTCCGGGCCGCTGGTGCGTCGCGTGCCGCGCGAGCGCCAGGCCGGTCATGCCGGGCATGGTCTGGTCGGTCAGCAGCAGGTCGAAGGGCTGGTCCGGCGCCGTCAGCCGGCGCGCGGCGCGCAGCGGATCGCGTTCCAGCACCACCTGCAGGCCCCAGCCGCTCATCAGCTCCTGCATGAAGCCGCCGACGTTGGGCTCGTCCTCGACCAGCAGCACGCGGCCGCGCAGCGGCTTGGCGCACGCGCTCGGCGGTGTCGAGGAGGCGGACGATTCCACTTGCGTGGCCGGCAGTTCACCGGCGGGCAGCAGCACGCGGAAGGTAGAGCCGCGTCCCGGGGTGGAGCGCACCTGCAGGTGGCCGCCATGGTCGTGCACGATGCCGTGGACCATGGCCAGGCCCATGCCGGTGCCGCGCCCCACGTCCTTGGTGGTGAAGAACGGCTCGAACATGCGGTCGATGACTTCGCGGCTCATGCCGCTGCCGTCGTCCGTGACCTCGAACACGACCCAGCGGCTCACCGTGTCCAGCCGCGCGCTGCAGGAGGCGCAATGCCCGACCGCCGCGATGTGGGAGGTGCGCAGGCGGATCGTGCCCTGCTCGCCGATGGCGTCGCGCGCGTTCAGGCACAGGTTGAGCAGCACCTGCTCGAACTGCACCGGATCGGCGATCACCGGCGGCAGCTCGGCGCCGCCGTCGAGCGGCGGTTCCCAGTCCACCGCGATGGAGGAGGGAAGGTTGGGGCGCAGCAGCTGCAGCACCTGGGCGGCCAGCTGCGCGGGCGCCAGCAGCTTGCGCTCGCCGCGCCGCGGCCGCGAGAACGACAGCAGCTGCGCCACGTGCTCGCGCGCCCGCTCGGCCGCGAGGCGCGCCTGCTCCAGCTGGCGGGCCAGCGCCGGATCGGCCGCCGCGCCGTCGCGCTCCTGCGCCATGCCGATGTAGCCGAGCACGCTGGTGAGGATGTTGTTGAAATCGTGCGCGAGCCCGCCGGTGAGCTGGCCGATCGCTTCCATCTTCTGGGCCTGGCGCAGCTGTCGCTCCAGCTCGTTGCGCCGGCGCTCGGCCGACGCGCGGTCGGTGACGTCGCGGCCGATGTAGAGCACGTGCGGCTGTCCGCGGTGCAGGATGGGCACGCCGCGCAGCTCCAGCTCGTAGCGGTGGCCGTCGCGCCGCACCAGCTGCGTGTCCAGCCGGACCGTCGCGCCCGCCAGCGCCTGCACGTGCAGCGCGCGGATGGCGGAGCCGGCCTGCTCGGGATTGGCCAGCACGCGGTCCAGGCCGATCACCTCGGCGCGCGAGTAGCCCGTCATCGCCTGGTAGGTCGCGTTGACGTCGACGATGCGGAACTGCGCGTCGCGCAGCACCATCGCGTCGACCGACGCGTTGAAGATCGCGCGGTACTGTTCCTCGCTGCGCTGCAGTTCGCGCTCGCGCTCGCGCCGCTCGCTGATGTCGCGCACCACCGCCAGGGCATGCGGCCGGCCGCGGTGCACGAACGGCATCACGCGCAGGTCGGCCTCGAACGTCGTGCCGTTGGGGCGCAGTACCGTGGTCTCGACGTGCGTCGTGTGGCCCTCCAGCGCGTCGCGCACCATCGCCTGGCGCGCCCGCACGTAATCGCGCGGCATGGTCGAGGGGAAGCCCCGGCCGATGACGTCCTTGCGCCCGTAGCCGTACAGCGCCAGCCCGGCCGGGTTGGCGTCGACCACGCGCAGGTCCTCGTTCCAGAGGAACAGGCCGTCGAGCGAACTCTCGAAGATGGCGCGGTACTGCTCTTCACGCTGGCGCAGGTCTTCCATCGCCTGCTTCTGCGATTCGCTGGCGCGCAGCCGCTCGACCTCGGCGGCCGCGCGGACCGCGAAGATCTTGAGCGTCGCGCGCAGCCGTCCCACCTGCGTGAGCGGCCGGCGCGAGGCCACCGACAGGATGCCGATCGGCGTGCCGTCCAGCCCGGCCAGCGGATGCCCGGCATAGCCCTCGCAGCCCAGCTCGGCCATGTCGCGATCGCCGGGAAACAGCGCGCGCAGGTCCTTGGGATAGACGCGGAAGTGCTGGCCCAGCACCGTGCCGCAGGGCGATCCGGCGATCGCGTAGGTGATATCGCGGTGGATCTGCCCGTCGCAGTACATCGCGAGCACGCGCAGGCCCTCCGGGTGCGCGGGATCGTGGCGGGCGACCACCGCGATATCGACATGCAGGATGGTGGCCAGGAGGCGCACCAGCTCATCGAACACCGTGCCGCTGCCCGCCCCGGAGACGGCCAGCGCGACCGCGCGCAACGTCGCCTCGGTCCGCTCGCGCTCGATCTCGGCGCAGGCGCGCATGCCGAACAGGCCCAGCAGCGCCTCGGCGTGGCCGGCGGGCCAGCGGTCCAGCGGGCCGCGATCCATCGCCAGCAGCAGGCCGAGCGGCTCGCCCGCGCTGTCGTTCAGCGGAACGGACACCAGCGAGTCCAGGCGTTCGCGCGCGAAGAAGCCGGCGCGGGTCTCCAGGTCTTCCTGGCGGAAACCGAAGTTGGTGCGCGGCTGGCCATCCAGGCTGACGGCCAGCGTGCGCAGGCGGGAGCGCGCATCGTCGGCGTAGACGGCGACCAGCACGAGCGCCACGTCCAGCAGCCCCGCCAGGTCCCGCACCAGCACCGGGAACAGCTGCGCATCGGACGGATGCGCCACGGCCGAGGCCGCGCGGCGCAGGGCGTCGGGCGTCGCCGCCGCGGACTTGCCGGGGGGACGGGGATCGGGATGCCAAGGGCCCGGCCGAGCATGCTCGACCGGGCCCAGGGACGACAGGGGCGCTTCCACGCCGGACGTCCGGCTCACTGCGCGTGCTGGGCGGCGGCCATGGTGGGCAGCACGCGGACGGCGGGCCGGCCACCCATCAGGGCAGCACCGCCGCCTTCGGAATTGCGCGCCATCACTTCTTCGCGGGCCGCGACGTAGTCGGCTTTCGCCTGGGCACGGGTCAGTCCGCTGGTGGGCAGCGGAGCGCTCTGCTGGGCGATCCATTCGTAGCCGGCGCTCGACAGCTTCGCGCGGTCGGCCAGCGCTTCGGCGCGGACCTCGGCGCGGCTGCGCTGGCTGACGAACGGCGTGGTGTCGATCGTGATGTCATCGGCCCAGGCGCTGCTCGACATGGCGGTCGCTGCGAGGGTGGCGGCGGCCACGCTGCAGGCGAAGGCGAGGGCGGATGCGATGCGTTGGTTCATGGTCTTCTCCGGAGCGAAGGGGTGGACAGACGGGACCGGCTGCTTCGCTCCTGCATCGCCGGCCTCGTTGGCTGGATGCAGTCTGGGCGACGGTGGTATTCGCGCGGCATCGGCGCGGTACCAGTTTGTATTTCGAACGTATCGGCCACGCCCATCGCCGAGCAGCGCGCGAGCTCGGCCAAACGCGTTCGCGGGGGCGGGCGTACAGTCGTCGTCCGCCTGTCCAACCAGGAGCGAACAATGGCCCGCTGTTTCGCCGCTCTCCTGCTGCTGCTGTCCCTGGCCGGCTGCGCCGGCTACATGTCCCCGCCCACCGCGGCCTCGCCCTGCGCGACCGAAGGCGAGGCGTCCTGGAACTGCCAGATCGAGCGCTACAACCGCGTGTCGGGCTGAAGCGGCCTCAGGCGGCGGCCGTCACGCGGATGCCGCGCAGCTGGCCGGCCTTGGGCTCCTGCCGCGGGCGCGGATAGACCTGCGGGTCGAACCGGTGCAGCAGCTCCGCCTCGCGCAGGCGGGCCGCCGCCACGTTGGCTTCCTTGACCGGGCCGAAGCCGCGCATCGACAGCGGCAGCAGGGCGATCTCGGTGGCGACCTTCATGCGATCGGCTTCCAGCGCCGGCAGCAGCGCCTCGATGCGCCGCTTGTACTCGGCGACCAGCGCGCGCTCCATCCGGCGCTCCTGCGTGTAGCCGAAGACGTCGAGCGGCGTGCCGCGCAGTCGCCGGCCGTGCGCCAGCAGCTTCATCGCGGGCAGCATCCAGCCGCCCAGGCGCACCTTGCGAGGACGCTCGCCGGGCTTGGCACGGCTGATGATGGGCGGGGCCATGTAGAACTCCAGCGCCGGGTCGCCTTCGAACTGCTGGTGCATCGCCCTCAGGAACTCGCCGTCGGTGTACAGCCGCGCGACCTCGTACTCGTCCTTGTAGGCCATCAGCTTGAGCAGCGACTGCGCCACGGCCCGCGTGAAGGGCAGCGAGGGATCGGTGCCCAGCGCCATTTCGCGCCGGCGCACGTCCGCGACGAACTCGGCGAAGCGGCGCGCGTAAGCCGGGCTCTGGTAGCCGGCCAGGTGCTCCATGGCGCGCGCGAAGATCGCATCGAGGCTGTCCAGGGCCGGCAGCGGCTGCGACTGAGCTTGCCGCGGCTCCCGCAGCAGGGCGGCCACGGCCTGCGGGTCGGCGGCGGCCAGGCGGCCCAGCGAGAAGGCGAGCTTGTTGTTCTCCACGCCGACGCCATTGAGCTCGATGGCGCGCAGCAGCGCGTCCAGCCCCACCGGCACCAGGCCGCGCTGCCACGCATGGCCCAGCGCCAGGATGTTGGAGACGATCGAGTCGCCCAGGAAGGCTTCGGCCAGCGCTTGCGCGTCCAGCGTCTCGACGCGGTCGTCGCCCGCCGCGAAGCGGAGCTTCTCCAGCAGCGCGGGCACCTTGAGGCTGGCGTCCGGGTTGCGCAGGCTCTCGGCCACCGGCACCTCGTGCGTGTTGGCCAGGACGCGCGTGCGGCCGTGGCGCACGGTGGCCAGCGCATCGGGCGAGGCGCCGACCACCAGGTCGCAGGCGAGCAGCGCGTCGGCCTGCTGGGTGTCGATGCGCACCTGGTTCAGGCGCGAGGGGATGTCGGCGAGGCGCACGAACGACAGCACCGAGCCGCCTTTCTGCGCGAAGCCCATGAAGTCCAGCACGCTGGCGCTCTTGCCTTCGAGGTGCGCAGCCATGGAGATCAGCGCGCCCACCGTCACGACGCCGGTGCCGCCTACGCCGGTGACGAGCAGGTCGTAGGGCGCGGTCCAGGTGTGGGGAGCGGGATGGTCCAGGGCGGCGACCTGGCGCTGGAAGTCGGCGAGCGGCGCGCCGGAAGCCAGCGCGCCGGCGCGCTTCCTCAGCTTGCCGCCGACCACGCCCACGAAACTCGGGCAGAAGCCCTTCACGCAGGAGTAGTCCTTGTTGCAGCTGCTCTGGTCGATCTTGCGCTTGCGGCCCAGCGGCGTCTCGGTCGGCAGCACCGCCACGCAGTTGCTCTGCACGCTGCAGTCGCCGCAGCCTTCGCACACGCGGTCGTTGATGAACACGCGGCGCGCCGGGTCCACCAGCTCGCCCTTCTTGCGGCGGCGGCGCTTCTCGGCCGCGCAGGTCTGCTCGTAGATCAGCACGGTGACGCCCGGCATCTCGCGCAGGCGGCGCTGCACGGCGTCGAGCTGGTCGCGGTCGTGGAACTCGGTGCCGGCCGGGAAGCGCCCGTGGATCGCGTCGTACTTGGCGATGTCGTCGGAGATCACCACGACCTGCTTGACGCCCTCGGCCTCCACCTGCCGCGCGATGCCGTCCACGCTGATGATGCCGTCCACCGGCTGCCCGCCCGTCATGGCCACGGCGTCGTTGAACAGGATCTTGTAGGTGATGGTCGCGCGCGCCGCCACGGCCTGGCGGATCGCGAGGTAGCCCGAGTGGTAGTAGGTGCCGTCGCCCAGGTTCTGGAACACGTGCGGCACCTTGGTGAACATGGCGTGCGACACCCAGTCCACGCCTTCGCCGCCCATCTGGATCAGGCCCTCGGTGTCGCGGTCCATCCAGCTGGCCATGAAGTGGCAGCCGATGCCCGCCTGCGCATGCGAGCCCTCGGGCACGCGGGTGCTGGTGTTGTGCGGGCAGCCGGCGCAGAAGTAGGGCAGGCGCTTGACGCTGTCGCTCTCGTTGGACAGCAGCTCGGGCAACGTGAAGTCGCGCACCAGGTGGCGGCGGTCCAGGTCGGGATAGTGGTCCGCGATCCAGTTCGCGACGATCTCGATCAGGCGCGAAGGCCGCAGCTCGCCGAGGGCGGACACCAGCGGCCGGCCCTGCGCATCGGACTTGCCCACGATCACCGGCCGCTCGGCCGCGTTGTAGAACATGGAGCGCAGCTGCTCCTCGACCACCGGGCCCTTCTCCTCGATCACCAGCAGCTCGCGCAGGCCGCGCGCGAACTCCGTCATGCGGGTCGGCTCGATCGGGTAGGTCAGGCCCAGCTTGTAGATGCGCACGCCGTGCCGGGCCAGCGTCTCGGGCGAGATGTCCAGCCGGCGCAGCACTTCCATGAAGTCGTAGTGCGCCTTTCCGGCGGTGACGATGCCGACGGTGGCGCGCTCGCTCTGCACCACGTGCCGGTCGATGCTGTTGATGCGCGCGAAGGCACGCACGGCGTCCAGCTTGGCATGCAGCCGCTGCTCGATCACCAGCGAGGGCAGGTCGGGCCAGCGGTAGTGCAGGCCGCCCGCGGGCGGCGTGTAGCCGGTGAGCTGGCGCACCGTGTCGCCGTCCTGCCAGGCGGCGATGCGCGCGTTGACCAGGTCCAGGTCCACCGTCGAAGCGCTTTCCACGACTTCGGACAGCGCGGTGAAGCCCACCCAGTTGCCGGAGAAGCGCGAGAGCTGCCAGCCGTACAGGCCGAACTCCAGGTACTCGGCCACCGAGCCGGGCGACACGACGGGCGCGTGCCACGACTGGAAGGCCTGGTCGCTCTGGTGCGGCATCGACGAGGACACGCAGCCGTGGTCGTCGCCCGCCACCATCAGCACGCCGCCGTGCAGCGAGGCGCCGTAGGCGTTGCCGTGCTTGAGCGCGTCGCCGGCGCGGTCCACGCCCGGGCCCTTGCCGTACCACATGGCGAACACGCCGTCGCAGGTGCGCTCGGGATCGGCCTCCACGCGCTGCGTGCCCAGCACCGCGGTGGCGCCGAGCTCCTCGTTGATCGCGGGCAGGAAACGCAGGCCGGCTTCATCGAACTTCTTGCCGGCCTTCCACACGGCCTGGTCCACCATGCCCAGCGGCGAGCCGCGATAGCCGCTGATGAAGCCTTGCGAGTTCAGGCCGGCGGCGGCGTCGCGCTGGCGTTGCATCAGCATCAGGCGCACCAGGGCCTGGGTGCCGGTGAGGAAGATCGCGCCGCTGCGGGCCCAGAGGCTGTCGCTGAGCTTGTAGTCGGGGCGGGCGAGGGTGGTGGCGGTCATGCTTGTCTCCGAGTCGGAAGAGCATAGGCGCCGGGGGCGGGAAAAGGCTTCTCTTTTCCCTCTGATCCGGCGCCGGGAGAGAATGCCGTTCTCGATTCACCCGGATTTCAGGAATGGACGAACTCGACCGCCACGACGTGCTGCTGCTGTCCGAACTGCAGCGAGACGCCCGCCAGACCGTTCAGCAGCTCGCCGCCGCCGCGGGCCTGTCCAGCACGCCGTGCTGGAAGCGGGTCAAGGAAATGGAAGCGGCCGGGATCATCCGCGGCTACACCGCGCTGGTCGATCGCGAGAAGGTCGGCCTGGCGTTGTGCGTGCTGGCCGAGGTGAACCTCACGCGCCACAACGAGGACGACGTGCGCCGCTTCGAGCAGTCGATCGCGGCCGAGCCGAGCATCGTCAGCTGCTACGCGACCACGGGCCAGGCCGATTACGTGATCAAGGTGCTGGTGCCGGACATCAAGCGCTACGAGAGCTTTTTGCACGAGACGCTGTTCCGGATGCCGGGCGTGACGCACGTGCGGTCGAGCGTGGTGCTGAAGGAAGTGAAGTCCGAGAGCCGGCTGCCGCTGGAGATGCCGGGCAAGAAGGCCGCCGCGTCGGAGCGGCGGACGCGCGCCGCGCGCTGACCAAAGGACGTTCCCGCGGGCGCGAGGGCCCGGTAGCTTGGGGCCCATGCAGCACAAGCTCGACCCGGTCTTCAGCATCTTCCCCAAGTGGCGTGCGCTGTTGCGCACGGCGACGGCCGACGACGGATCGATCTTCGAAGTCCTCGAGGTCCCCGCACCGGAGGGCTCGGATGCCGCGGCCGGACTCCTGGTGAGCACAGCCAATGGCGAGATCACGGTGAGCTTCGACGTCCACGACTCGCGCTTCGACGGATGGACGGGAGAAGTGGGCGCACTCGACTACATCGGCCTGCTCGTCACCGAGCGCGTGGCGGTGGTTTCCTGGTGGTCCGGCGGGCGCTGGTGCGGATCGGGCCAGGTCGAAGCGGGCCGGCGGCCGGAGGTGCCGTCCGGCCTGATCGGTGTCGGCGTCGACCGGATCCGGGTGCGGTCTTGGAGAGGCGCGCTGAACGCGGATGTGGAGCGCTCAGCGCCCTGAGGGCGCCGCGGCAGCCTTCTTCCGCGCGGCGGCCGGTGCGTTCAGCTTCAACACTTCACCCAGCCTCTCCGCGATCTCCGGATGGTGCACGGCCACGTGCCGCACGCCCTCGTTCGCCCGGCTCCTCCAGCCCGGCCCGCGCGCCATCAGGTCTTGCGCCGCCGCCTTCAGCGCCGAAGGCGATCGCTCAAAGCCGTACTCGACCAGCGCCGCCACCTGTCCGGCGTCCTTGCCGATCTTGGTGCGGAAGGCTTCTTCACGTTCGCCCATGATCACCAGCTTGTGCAGCGCGTAGCGCATGGGCGAGGGGATGTTGACCACCACCGCCTGCTCGCCGGCCAGCAGCACCGTCTGCGTGGTGTGCTCCAGCGAGAACTCCATGAACTTCAGCGGCTGCAGGCTGACGTTCAGCGGCTCGAACAGATAGACGTCGTCCTTGCGGCCCGCGGTGGTGAGCAGGTCCACGCGGATGTCCTTGCGGGCCGTCATGTAGGTCGACGCGGGCTCGGCCGCCAGGGTGTGCTGCGGCAGCAGGCCCATCTCCAGCGAGGTGATCGCGTCGTGCATGTCGGCCTTGGCGTTCTCGGCCAGCGCCAGCGAGACGTTGCGGCCCGGGTGAGCGAAGTCGACGTCGCTGGTGCGCCAGCCGCTGGTCCAGCGCACGCCCAGCATGTTGGCCATGGCGATGAAGGCGTGGGTGCCGATGAGGACGCCGCCCGCGCGGAAGAAGCCGTGCTCGGCCATGCGGTTGATCACCGCGAAGTGCTGCTGGATCACCGTCATGCAGCCCAGCGCCGCGCAGGCGCTGGCCAGCGCGGCGATGTCGCTGGCCGCGTTGCGGGCGCCGCCGGCGTGCAGCTGGATCAGCCGTGCCAGGCGCTCGTCGTCCGGTCCCAGGTAAACCTGCCGGTTCACGCCCGTCAGGTCGCGCACCTGCCAGTACCAGTAGTCGCGGCCCTTGACGGTCTTGCGGTTGAAGGAGCCGGGCAGGTCGCGCACCGAGCGGTCGAACGCGGCCGCCCGCGCCTGCTCGAAGAGCTCGGCGAAGTTGGTCTGCGCGGCGGGCGACAGGTCGGTGAAGAGGCGCGGCGGCTCGGCCATGGTTATCCTGCGGTGGGATCGCCGCGCAGTATAACAGTTTTGTCGAGTTATACTGCGGTGCCGTGTAGTCGCAGTATAACGACGGGCTCCCTCCCTCAGCCCGTCAGCGCGTGTACGCCTCCAGCATGTACCGGCGCACCATCCGGTGGCTGTGGAAGAACGAGCCGTTGTGCGAGATCGCCCCGCGCATCACGGCCAGCCAGCCTTCCGGGTTGTCGTAGTACAGCGGCAGCACCACGTTCTCCAGCTTGTCGTACAGCGCGGCCGAATCCAGCGCGTCGTCGTGCGGCCCGTCCTCGCCGATCGCCCAGCCGGTCAGGCCTTCCTCGCAGCCTTCCAGCCACCAGCCGTCCAGGATGCTCAGGTTGGGCACGCCGTTCAGGGCCGCCTTCATGCCGCTGGTTCCCGAGGCCTCCAGGGGTCGCTGCGGCGTGTTGAGCCAGAGGTCCACGCCGGACACCAGCAGGCGTCCCGCCTCCATGCCGTAGTCGGGCACGTAGGCCACCGGGACGCTGCCTTCCAGATCGTTGGCCCAGGCATGGAGCCGCGCGATGTGGCGCTTGCCCAGCTCGTCGCGCGGATGCGCCTTGCCGGCCAGCGCGATCTGGATCGGGTAGCGCTTCGCGATGCGCAGCAGCCGGTCCATGTCGCTGAACAGCAGCGAGGGCCGCTTGTAGTCCGTCATGCGGCGCGCGAAGCCGATGGTGAAGCGTTCCGGATCGAACCGCCTGCCGCCGGAGCGCTGCAGCAGGGACAGCAGCGTGCCCTTGGCCTCGCGATGCGCCGCGCGCAGTTCGTCGGCCGGGATGCGGTCGGCGTGCAGCAGCAGCTCGGGCTCGTGGCACCAGTGCTGCACGTGCTGGTCGTACAGGCGCCGGTGCGCGTCCGAGGCCCAGGTCCAGGGATGGATGCCGTTGGTGATGGCATGCACCTGGTAGCCGGGGAACATGGTGCGCGAGACCTCGGCGTGCCGCTTGGCCACGCCGTTCACCCAGCCGGACAGGCGCAGCGCCAGGTGCGTCATGTTCAGCCGCTCCTTGCCCGCGAGCTCCGGCACGTTCAGCTCCTTGACCATGGGGCCGAGGCAGGCGGTGGCCAGCGGGTAGTCGAACTGGTCGTGGCCGGCCGGCACCGGCGTGTGGGTGGTGAAGACGCAGTGCGCCTGCACCGCGGCCGTGGCCTTGTCGCGCGGCTCGCCGGCGGCCAGCCGCTCGCGCAGCAGCTCCAGCGTGAGCAGGGCGGCGTGGCCTTCGTTCAGGTGGTATTTCTGGATCTGCAGGCCCAGCGCGGCCAGCATGCGCACGCCGCCGATGCCCAGCACGGTCTCCTGGCACAGGCGATAGGCCTCGTCGCCGCCATACAGGAAGGCGGTGAGCTTGCGGTCGTCGGGATGGTTCTCGGGCAGGTCGGTGTCCAGCAGGATCACCGGCACCGGCTTGCTGTCCTCGCAGCGGCTGCCCACCATGTGCTGCCAGCCGCCGACCCACACCTCGCGTCCGCGGATGGTCACGGGCACCTTGGCGGGCAGGCGGGTGGCGAACTTCGAGGGATCCCAGGTGGCGTCGTGCTCGACCTGCGCGCCGGCTTCGATGGTCTGGCGGAAGTAGCCCTGGCGGCTGAGCATGGTCACGCCCACGAGGGGCATCGCCAGGTCGGCCGCGCTGCGCATGTGGTCGCCGGCCAGCACGCCCAGTCCGCCGCTGTAGGTGCCCATTCCGGGCTCCAGCGCCATCTCCATCGAGAAGTAGGCGACTCGGGGAAGCAGAAGTTCGGTATCCATGGGCGGGGGACCATAGCACGCGGCCCAACTCAACAAACCCGCGCTCCGCCTCGCCCGCCGCCGAATTTTTCGGCCATGGCCCCGCCCTGCATGGCAGGCGGGACCACGGATGCGACGGGAAACTCAGGTCACTGGGCGGCGGCCGGCGTGGCGGTCTGCGCCATGTGCTCGTCGGGCGACGGCTGGTGGCCGTTGCGCGCCAGGTAGGCCGAGCCGCTGTCCTCGCCGTTGAAGGCCGCGACCTGGTCGCGCGAATCCAGGAACTGGGCCACCACGGCTTCGCGCGTTGTCGTGCTCTTGAACGTGCGCAGCGGGTTGTAGCTCATGGACCAGGGATTGACGCCGGCGCGCTTGTATTCCTGCAGCTCGGCCACCACTTCGGCGCGGCTCTTGGTGGACGTGACCTGCTGCGCGAACTGGCCCGACGGATCGGGCGATTCGGCGAACGCGCCGCCGGCGAAAGTGGCGGCCGCCGCGGCGGCGATGCTGAGGGTGATGAGGCGACGGTTCATGGTTCATTCCTTCGGTTCGGAACGGGAGCGCACCGCGCGCTGCCGTTGGAAGCACTGTAGGAACCGTCGCTTAGGCGTTCGTGAGGGTTCCGTTAGCTGGCGATGAGGCCGGCGCGGCGGCCTTGGCCGTGCAGCGCGCGCCGCGCCAGCGGCCGGTGGCCACCAGGGTCGTCATCGTTTCATGGAGCAGCGACTGCACCGCCCGCAGCGCGGGTGACAGCGGCGCATCCGTGGCCATCGCCACCGCGATGGCGCGGGTCAGCGCCGGCTTGTGGATGCGTGCGCGGGGAACGACGGACTCGGGCAGGTCGGCGATCGTGGACCAGGGCAGCACGGTCGCGCCCAGTCCCGCCATCGCGAGCTGGAGCATGGTGTGCGGCGAAGTCACTTCCGCCCGCACCGTCAGTTCGATCTTCTCGGCGGCGCAGGCGGCATCCAGCACCTTGCGCAGGCTGTTGGGGCGCGCGGGGATCACCATGGGTCGGCGCGCCAGCGTGCGCAGGGCGATCTGCGCGCCGCAGTCCGGAACGCCCACCGCATACAGGTCCTCCTCGACCAGGACGGTCGCCTGCATGCCCTTGATGACGTTCTCGCGGAAGAGGACGGCGACGTCGAGCTTGCCGCGCAGCAGCAGCTCGCCGAGCTGCACGCTCGGGCTCTCGTCGATCCCCAGCGTGATGTCGGGGAAGCGTTCGCGCGCCGCGCTGACCAGCGGGACCGAGAGCATCGTGCCGACGCTGACCGGCATGCCGACGACGACGTGCCCGGCCGGTGCGCTGGTGAGCTCGTTGCCGAGCGATTGCAGCGACTCCAGGTGCTTGAGCGCGGCGATGGCCCGCCGGCAGAACTCCAGCCCGGCTTCGGTCGGCACCACGCCGCGGGAACTGCGGCTGAGCAGCTGGCAGCCGGCGCTTTGCTCGAGCTGCTGCACCTGCGCGCTGAGCGCGGGCTGCGCGATGTGCAGGGTCTGGGCGGCACGCGAGATGCTGCCGAGTTCAGCGACGGTGAGGAAGTTTCGAAGTCGTCGTACGTCCATCGGAAGGGGTGGCCATAGTTTTTGGCGATAGCGGCAGCCGAAAACTGTATTTCAGAGTATGCCCCGGCTTTCCTACCATTCGATTCACCAGGGACCCCCTCGAGTCCCATCGACCAGGAGACAAGATGCAATTCAGCCCGATCTGGGCGCGGCTCCTCGCGGCCGCCGCGATCTGTGCCTGCACGCTGGGCGTGCAGGCCGAAACCTTTCCTTCCAAGCCGATCCGGATCATGGTGATCGTCGCGCCGGGGGGCAGCGCCGATGCGGTGGCGCGCCTGGTGGGAGACAAGCTGTCGACCCGCCTGAAGCAGCCCGTGCTCGTCGAGAACCGGCCCGGCGCCGGCGGCAACGTGGCGACCCAGGCCGTGCTCAAGTCCGGAGCGGACGGGTACACCTTGCTGCTCACGGCCAACAACCACACCATCAATCCTTCGCTGTTCGCCAATGCCGGCTACGCGATCGACGACTTCACCGGTGTCGCGCAGCTCATGGAAGGACCGTCGGTGATCGCCGTCGGCGCCGAGTCGCCCTACAAGACCTTGCAGGACCTGCTCGCCGCCGCCCGCGGCAACCCGGGCAAGATCGCCTACGGCAGCGCCGGCATCGGCCTTCCGAGCCACGTGGCGGGCGAGCTGCTGCAGCGGGCCGCCGACGTGAAGCTGGTCCACGTCGCCTACCGGGGCTCGGGCCCGTCGATCACCGACGCCATCGGCGGCCAGGTGCCGGTGGTGATCTCGTCGCTGGTCGCAGCCATGCCGCACATCCAGTCCGGCAAGCTGCGCGCGCTCGCCGTGACGTCGGCCAAGCGCTGGCCCAGCCTGCCCAACGTGCCGGCCGCGGCCGAGGCCGGCCTGTCCGGGTACGAGCACATGACGTGGCTGGGTCTCTTCACGCCGCGCGGCACGCCCGAGGACGTGGTGCAGAAACTCCACAAGGAAGTGCGCGCGGTCCTGGCCCAGCCGGACCTGAGGGAGAAGGTGGCCGGGCTGGGAGGCGACGTGCCGCAGAAGTCCGCGGAGGAGTTCGACGCCATGATCAGGAAGGACCACGCCTCTTCCACCAGGCTGGTCGTGGACAGCAACCTCAAGGCGCAGTGATGGACATGGGCGAATGCCGCGTGGGCCGGCCGCTCGAAGGCGTCAAGGTCCTGGAACTCGCGCAGGTGATGGCGGGCCCCGTGGCCGGCCTGATGCTGGCCGACCTGGGCGCGGACGTGATCAAGGTCGAGAAGTTTCCCGGCGGCGACGACTCGCGTGGCTTCTCGTCCAGCACGATCGGCGGAACGCCGCCGTCCTTCGAGGTCCTGAACCGGGGCAAGCGGTCCATCGCCGTCGACCTGAAGAAGCCCGAGGGCCGCGAGATCCTGCGGCGCCTGGCGGCGCAGGCCGACGTCGTCACCGAGAACTTCCGTCCGGGGACCATGGCCAAGCTGGGCCTCGACGCGATGGCGCTGCGCGAGACCAATCCGAAGCTGATCTACTGCTCGATCACGGGGTATGGCCGCAAGGGGCCGCTGGCCGATCGCGGCGGCTTCGATCTCATCCTGCAGGCGTTCTGCGGCCTGATCAGCGTGACGGGGGAGGCCGGACGACCGGGCGTGAAGCCGGGCGTTTCGATCGCTGACGTGAACGCGGGCATCCTCGGTGCGATGGGGGTGCTGTCGGCCTACATCCACCGCCTGCGCACGGGCAAGGGGCAGTGGGTGGAAACCTCGCTCCTGCAGGCCTCCATGCAGCAGCTCTACTGGTATGCCGCGCTGTACTTCTCGGGTCGCCCGGTGCCGCAGCGCATGGGAACGGCCCATCCGATCATCGCGCCCTACCAGACCTACCCTTGCGACGACGGCGACCTGGCGGTGGGCGGCGCCAACGAGTCGAACTGGGTGCGCATCACGGAAGTCGTCGGCCATCCCGAATGGCAGCGGGACCCGCGCTTTCGCGATGCGGCGGCGAGGCAGGCCAACCGCGAGGCGCTTCACGACTGCATGGCGGCGGCGCTGGCGGGCGGAACCCGCGCCCAGTGGGAGCAACGGTTGTCGCAGGCCGGCGTCCCGGCGAGCCCGGTGAACAGCGTGCAGGAGGCCCTGGACCATTCCCAGGCCCGCGCGATGGACATGGTGATCGGTGCCGAAACGGTGGGCGACGGACGGCGCGACATGATCGGATTGCCGCTGCATTTCGACGGCGTCAACGAGCCCAACACGGGTCCGGCTCCCCGGCTGGGCGCCCAGACCCGCGAAGTCCTGTCCTCGTTCGGCTTCTCGCCGGACGAGATCGATCAACTGCTGGCGAAGGGGGCCGCGTGGCAGCCCGCCCAGGAAGAAGAGGTGCAAGCATGAGTGGAGCCGTCCGGGTCGAATACGCGCAGCACCGCGCCACGGTGTGGCTGGACAACACGGCGCGGCGCAACGCCATCACCCGTGCCATGTGGATCGAGCTCGCCCGCGTCTTCCGGGAGTTCTCCCAGGACGAGCAGTTGCGCTGCATCGTGCTGCGCGGCGCGGGAGACGAGGCGTTCGGGAGCGGCGCGGACATCTCGGAGTTCTCGCAGGTGCGCGCCGACGTCGCGCAGGCGCGCAGCTTCGCCGAACAGACGCACGCGGCTTTCCACGCGGTGCGCGACTGTCCGATCCCGACCGTCGCGGCCATCCGGGGCGCCTGCGTCGGCGGTGCGCTCGAGATGGCGGCGTTCTGCGACCTGAGGATCGCCAGCGAGGACAGCCGCTTCGGCGTGCCGGTCGCGCGGCTCGGTGCCGTCCTGGCCTATCCGGAGATGGAAGGGCTGGTCCGCCTGGTGGGACCGAACGGCGCGCTGGAGGTCGTCCTGGAAGGCCGGATCATCGGTGCGGCCGAGGCCTTGTCCAAGGGCATGGTCAACCGGGTGGTGCCCGTCGCCGGATTCGACGACGAGGTGGAAGCCACGGTGCAGCGCGTGTGCGCCGGTGCGCCGCTGTCGGCGCGCTGGCACAAGAAGTTCGTCGCCAAGCTGCGCGACGGGGTGCCGTTGACCGCCGCCGACATCGAAGAGGGCTACGCCTGCTTCGACACCGAGGACTACCGGATCGGCTACAGCACCTTCCTCGAGAAGGTGCCTCCCAAGTTCGTGGGCCGGTGAGCGCGGATGCCGCGCCTCAGGGCAGCGGACGCGTGAGGTAGACGAGCTCGCGGCCGACGACGGCCTTGCGCGTCGGCATGAAGATCGTGCAGCCGTCGCACGGCGAGCGGATCTCGCGCTCGCCGTCGGTGGCGATCAGCTCACCGAGCGCGAACGACTCCATGCCGACGACCGGCCGCGAGAACCGCACGCGGCCGTCCTTCACGACCTCGGTCGACAGCATCTCGTAGCGCCGTGCCGGCGCGGGGGGCGCCCAGCCCGGGTCCGCGTCGATCAGCCCGAAGTGCGCGAGGAATCTGAGGGTCACTTCGACCGCGAGCTCGCCGGTGGCCTGCAGGAAGTGCTGGCCGCATTCGGCGACGAGCGCGACCCCGTCCGACTGCGGATCGCCGTGGCGGCCGTGCAGGATGACGGGCGTTCCGGTGCCCAGGCCGTCCGGCATCACGAGATGGATCGCCGGCACGCCGATGGCGGCGGCGGCACGCGCATTGCGGTCGAAGGCCGGATAGACCCAGAAGGGTTCGACCGCCTGCGAGGTCGAATGCAGGTCCAGGATGTGGTCCGCCGCCGCGAGCACCGGCCGGAGTTCGCGCGCGCGGCGCAGCTCGGGGCTGCTCTCGCCGCCGTCGAGCCACTCCGGCGAAAAGATGCGGTTCAGGTTGTGCACCAGCTGCCGGCTCGCGAACGGATCGTCGTGCGAGAAGGACTCGTACGCCTCGACATTGGCGAAGCTCACGGTGAGCACGCCGCGCAGCGGCCGCACCTCGCGGTCGAGCAGGTGCGTCGCGGCGACCATCCCGCAGAACTCGTTGCCGTGGGTGAGCGCGTTGACCAGCACGTGCGGCCCGGGCCGTCCCGAGTCGAAGCGGTGCACGTAGGGGATGCCGGTGTTGCCGGCCCGGTACGGGGCCAGGTCGCGCGGCAGGAGTTCGAGGGTGGGGGCGGCGTCTGTCATTCGCCCAATTTTCCGCTGTCGGCTTGCGGTTTCCCGTCGCTTTGCTATTATCGACCGACCGGTCGGTTAAAGCCGATCCGCAAATCTGCAAGGAGACGGGATGTACACCCAGGCGATGGACACCATGGGCAAGGACGAGGCGGGCGGCAAGCCGCTGCGTTCGGCCGACGAGATGCGGTTGCAGGAACGGTTCGACGAGCGCATCGACGCCGGCGACTTCATCGAACCCAAGGACTGGATGCCGGACCACTACCGCAAGACGCTGGTGCGGCAGATCAGCCAGCACGCGCATTCGGAGATCGTGGGCATGCTGCCCGAGGGCAACTGGATCTCGCGCGCGCCCACGCTCAAGCGCAAGGCGATCCTGCTGGCCAAGGTGCAGGACGAGGGCGGCCACGGGCTGTACCTCTATTCCGCCGCGGAGACGCTGGGCACCTCGCGCGACCAGATGATCGAGGCGCTGCACAGCGGCAAGGCCAAGTACAGCTCGATCTTCAACTACCCCACGCTGACCTGGGCCGACGTCGGCGTGATCGGCTGGCTGGTGGACGGCGCGGCCATCATGAACCAGGTGCCGATCTGCCGCTGCTCGTACGGGCCGTACGCGCGCGCCATGATCCGCATCTGCCGCGAGGAGAGCTTCCACCAGCGCCAGGGCTTCGAGTCGCTGCTGACCATGATGGAAAAGGGCACCGACGCGCAGAAGGCCATGGTGCAGGACGCGGTCGACCGCTGGTGGTGGCCGTCCATCATGATGTTCGGCCCGCCGGACGACCAGTCGCCCAACTCGGCGCAGTCGATGCGCTGGGGCATCAAGCGGGTGTCCAACGACGAACTGCGCCAGCGATTCGTCGATGCCACCGTGGAGCAGGCCAAGGTGCTGGGCGTCACGCCGCCCGATCCCGACCTGAAGTGGAACGAGGAGCGCCAGCACTACGACTTCGGCGCCATCGACTGGGACGAGTTCTGGAACGTGATCCAGGGCAACGGCCCGTGCAACAAGGACCGCCTGGCCGCGCGCGTGAAGGCGTGGGAAGAGGGGGCATGGGTGCGCGAGGCCGCGCTGGCCTACGCCGCGAAACAGCAGCCGATGAAGGAGGCCGCATGAGCGACGAGAACGTGAATACCGAATGGCCGCTGTGGGAAGTGTTCGTGCGGACCAAGGCGGGCCTGGACCACAAGCATTGCGGCAGCCTGCACGCCGCCGACGCGAAGATGGCCATCCAGATGGCGCGCGACGTCTACACCCGGCGCCAGGAAGGCAACAGCGTGTGGGTGGTGCGCTCCGACCACATCGTGGCCAGCGATCCCGGGGACAAGGACATGTACTTCGACCCGATGGAGGACAAGGTGTACCGGCACCCGACCTTCTACAAGCTGCCCGGCTCCGTGGACCACATGTGAGCACGGCCATGGCTTCCGCATCCGTCACCGTCAGCCCCGCGCCCGCCGTGCAGTACCTGCTGCGCGTGGGCGACACCGCGCTCATCCTCGGC
Source organism: Pseudomonadota bacterium (assembly GCA_023387335.1). Taxonomy (GTDB): domain Bacteria; phylum Pseudomonadota; class Gammaproteobacteria; order Burkholderiales; family Burkholderiaceae_C; genus Ramlibacter. The sequence goes on from JAEWIF010000026.1 coordinate 258,772, forward strand.
CAGCGCCTGGGCGAGTGGACCGGCCACGCGCCCGTGCTCGAGGAGGACATCGCCCTGGCCAACATGGCGCTGGACCTCGTGGGCCAGGCGCGCGCACTGCTCACCCACGCCGGCTCGCTGGAGGGCCAGGGCCTGGACGAGGACCAGCTCGCGTTCCTGCGCGAGGAGCGCGACTTCCACAACGTGACGCTGGTGGAGCTGCCGCGCGGCGACTTCGCGGCCACGGTGCTGCGCAACGCCATGCTGGCCACCTTCTTCCGCCTGCTGTGGCAACGGCTGCGCGACTCGTCCGACGCCGAGGTCGCCGGCATCGCCGAGAAGGCGATCAAGGAAGCGCGCTACCACCAGCAGCACGCCGCCGACTGGGTGGTGCGCCTGGGGCAGGGCACCGAGGAATCGCGCCGGCGCATGGTCGCCGCGGTGGACCAGCTGTGGCGCTACTCGGCCGAGCTCTTCACCGACGACGCCGTGGACGAGCAGGCGGCGGCCAGCGGCCTGGGCCCGCGCTGGAGCGAGCTCAAGCCGCAGTGGGACACCGAGATGGGCGCCGTGCTGCAGCACGCGGGACTGGAAGCCCCGGCGCCCGGCCAGTTCCTCTCCGCCGGCAAGCGCGGCCAGCACAGCGAGCACATGGGCTACATCCTGGCCGAGATGCAGTACCTGCAGCGCACCTACCCGGGCGGCGAATGGTGATGGCCGCGCAGGATCGCGTCCGCCGCGCCTGGGACGTGCTGGACACCGTGCTCGACCCGGAAGTGCCGGCGCTCTCGTTGCGCGACCTGGGCATCGTGCGCGACGTCATCGACCACGGCGCCGAGCTGGAGATCGTGCTCACGCCCACCTATTCCGGCTGCCCGGCCACCGAGGTGATCGAGCGCAGCGTGCTCGAGGCGATGCAGGCCGAGGGCCTGGCGCCCGCGCGCGCCACGCTGCGCCGCGCGCCCGCCTGGACCACCGACTGGATCAGCGACGAGGGCCGCCGCAAGCTGCGCGAGTACGGCATCGCGCCGCCCGGACCGGCGATGCCCGACGAGGGCGTCCCCATCCGCCTCTTCCGCCGCGAAAGCGCCGTCGCCTGCCCGCACTGCGGCAGCCTGCACACCGAGAAGCTGTCCGCTTTCGGTTCCACCGCCTGCAAGGCGCTGCACCGCTGCCTGTCGTGCCGCGAGCCGTTCGAGCATTTCAAGCCGATATGAACACCCCGCTCTTCCATCCCCTGAAGGTCCGCTCCATCACGCCCGACACGCAGGAGGCGGTGGTCGTCGCCTTCGAGGTGCCGCCCGACCTGCAGCCGGTGTTCGGCTTCACCCAGGGCCAGTACCTCACGCTGCGCAAGGAGATCGACGGCGAGGACCTGCGCCGCTCGTACTCGATCTGCGCCGGCGTCGACGACGGCGAGCTGCGCGTGGGCGTGCGCAAGGTGCGCGGCGGCGTCTTCTCCAACTGGATCAACGAGCACTTGCAGCCCGGCGACACCATCAACGTGATGGCGCCGCAGGGCCGCTTCTTCGTGCCGATCGACCCGCAGGCGCGGCGCCACCACGTGGGCATCGCGGGCGGCAGCGGCATCACGCCGATCCTCTCGATCATGAAGACGGTGCTGGCGCGCGAGCCGGGCAGCCAGTTCACCCTGATCTACGGCAACCGCAGCCTCAAGTCCACGATGTTCAAGGAGGAGATCGAGGACCTGAAGGACCGCTACATGACGCGGCTGGTGCTGCACCACGTGTTCTCCGACGAGCACACGGACGCGCCGATCAACATGGGCGTGATGAACCGCGACAAGATCGGCGACTTCCTGCGCACCGTGGTGCCGGCCGGGCGCGTGGACCACGTGTTCGTCTGCGGGCCGTTCCAGATGAACGACGAGGCCGAGGCCGCGCTGCTGGCCGCGGGCGTGCCGGAAGACCGCATCCACATCGAGCGCTTCGGCGTGCCGCTGCCGGCGGCCGGTGCGGTGGGCGCGGTGATGCACCAGCCCAGCCCGGACGACGCCGAGCAGGCCAGGGTGGTCATCATCCGCGACGGCCTGCAGCGCGAGATCACCTTCACCCGCGACCAGCCCAGCATCCTGGACTGCGCCTCGGCCGCCGGCATGGAAGTGCCGTTCTCCTGCACCTCCGGCGTGTGCGGCACATGCCGCGCCAAGCTGGTGGAAGGGCAGGTGCGCATGGAGCGCAACTTCGCGCTGGACAAGAAGGAAGTGGCGGCCGGCTTCGTGCTGACCTGCCAGGCGCATCCGACCACCGACCGCGTCGTCCTCTCCTTCGACGAGCGATAACCGATGGGCCGCGGCCGCCACGCCGGATACGAAGACCAGCGCGAAGCCATCCTGGCCAGCGCGGCGCGCCTCTTCGCCACGCAGGGCTACTCGGCGACGTCGATGAACCAGGTGGCCGAGGCCTGCGGGCTGTCCAAGGCCACGCTCTACCACTACTACCGCGACAAGTACGCGCTGCTGTTCTCCATCGCCGACACCCACGTGGAGCGGCTGCAGCGCATCACGCGCGAGGACGGCGAGCTGCGCACGCTGATCGCGCGCCTGGTCGAGGAATACGCCGACGCGCAGGACGAGCACTGGGTGCTGACCAGCGAGGTGCGCTTCCTCGAGCCGGCCGACCGCCGCCGCATCCTGGACCGCGAGCGCGAGGTCGTCGCGGCCTTCGCGTCCCGCGTCTCGGCGATGCGGCCCGACCTGGACGAGGCCGCCCTGGCCAAGCCGCTGACCATGCTGCTGTTCGGCATGGTCAACTGGATGTTCACCTGGATGAAGCCGGACGGCGCGCTGGACCACGCGGCGATGGCGCCGGTGGTGGCGGACATGTTCCTGGGTGGCCTGCAATCGGTGCAGCGGCCCGAAGGCCGGCAGCACCAGAGGGAAAAAGACAAGGAGACTTCATGAGCACCCCCGTTCTTCAAAGCTACATGGCCGGCCGCTGGCAGGGCCGCGAGGCCGCTCAGGCGCTGCGCAGCGCCGTCAACGGCAAGCCGGTCGCCAGCACGCATGGCGACAAGCTCGACTTCGCCGAAGCCGTGCAGCACGCGCGCAAGGTCGGCGTCCCCAACCTGCTCAAGCTCGATTTCCAGGAGCGCGCCGAGCGGCTCAAGGCGCTGGCCAGGTTCCTCTCCGAACGCAAGGAGGAGCTCTACGCCGTCTCGGCCCACACCGGCGCCACGCGCACCGACAGCTGGATCGACATCGAAGGCGGCAGCGGCACGCTGTTCGCGTACGCCGGCGTGGGCGCGAACGAGCTGCCCTCGGGCAACGTGGTGCACGAAGGCCCGGCGATCGCGCTGGGCAAGAAGGGCGCGTTCGCGGGCACCCACATCCTGGTGCCGCGCGGCGGGCTGGCGGTGCACATCAACGCCTTCAACTTCCCGGTGTGGGGCCTGCTCGAGAAGTTCGCGCCCAGCTTCCTGGCCGGCGTGCCCTGCATCGGCAAGCCCGCCACCGCCACCAGCTACCTCACCGAGAAGGCGGTGCGGCTGATGGTCGAGTCGGGCCTGCTGCCCGAGGGCAGCCTGCAGCTCGTGATCGGTTCCACGGGCGACCTGCTCGATCGCCTGGACGGCGCCGACATGGTCACCTTCACCGGCTCGGCCGACACGGCGGCCAAACTGCGCGTGCATCCCAACCTCATCCGGCATTCGGTCCCGTTCAACGCCGAGGCCGATTCGCTCAACATGGCCGTGCTGGCACCCGACGTCACGCCCGACGACGAGGAGTTCGACCTCTTCGTCAAGGAGGTCGTGCGCGAGATGACGGTCAAGGCCGGCCAGAAGTGCACGGCCATCCGCCGCGCCATCGTGCCGCGCAAGCACGTGGACGAGGTCGCCAAGCGCCTCAAGGCACGCCTGGCCAAGGTCGTGGTCGGCGATCCGTCGCTGGAGGAAGTGCGCATGGGCGCGCTCGCTTCGCTCGACCAGCGCAGCGACGTCGCGGCCCGCGTGCAGGCGCTGATGAAGAACGCCGAGCTGGTGTTCGGCGAGAAGGACGGCTTCGCGCCGCGCGGCGAAGGCGTGGCCGAAGGCGCGTTCTTCGCGCCCACGCTGCTGCTGGCCAGGAACCCGGCCGGCGACGACGGCGTGCACGACATCGAGGCCTTCGGCCCGGTCAGCACGCTGATGGCCTACGAGGACCTGGACGAGGCGCTGGTCCTCGCGGCCAAGGGCAAGGGCAGCCTGGTCGGCACGCTGGTGACGAAAGATCCGGCCGTCGCGGCGCGCTTCGTGCCGGCCGCCGCGGCCACGCACGGCCGCATCCTGGTGCTGGACCGCGAGGCGGCCGCCGAATCCACCGGCCACGGTTCGCCGCTGCCCCAGCTCAAGCACGGCGGCCCCGGCCGCGCGGGCGGTGGCGAGGAACTGGGCGGCCTGCGCGCCGTCAAGCACTACCTGCAGCGCGCGGCGGTCCAGGGCTCGCCGACCATGCTCGCGGCCGTGACCGGTGAACACGTGCGCGGCGCGAAGGTGCGCGAGAGCGAGGTCCATCCGTTCCGCCGCCACTTCGAGGACCTGCGGATCGGCGACTCGCTGCTGACCCACCGCCGCACGGTCACCGAAGCGGACATCGTCGCTTTCGGCGGCCTGTCGGGCGACTACTTCTACATGCACTTCGACGACATCGCGGCCAGGGAGAGCCCGTTCGGCAAGCGCATCGCGCACGGGTACTTCGTGCTGTCGGCGGCGGCGGGGCTCTTCGTCTCGCCCGCGCCGGGGCCGGTGCTGGCCAACTACGGGCTGGACACGCTGCGCTTCGTCAAGCCGGTCGGCATCGGCGACACCATCCAGGCCCGCCTGACCGCCAAGCGCAAGATCGACAAGCGCAAGAAGGACGCCAAGGGCGTGGGGCAGGGCGTCGTCGCCTGGGACGTGGAAGTCACGAACCAGGACGGTGAGCTGGTGGCCAGCTACGACATCCTGACCCTGGTGGCCAAGCGCCAGTAAGCTCGCCGGGTGAATTCCCTAGAAGACATCCGCCACCGCCTGCGCTCGGCCGGCGCCGGCCCCGCGCACGAGCGCCGCGTGCTGCGCCTCTGGTCGCACGGGCTGCCGCAGGACAGCGGGCCGCGGGCGATCGAAAGCTTCCTGCCGCAACGGCTGCGCGACGAGCTGCCCGGCATCACCGACGAACTCGCCGGCCTCGCGCGCCTGGTCTCGCAGCATCCCGGCGAAGACGGTTCGGTGCGCCTGCTGGTGCGCCTGGCCGACGGGCAGACCTGCGAGAGCGTGCTGCTGCCGCGCGGCGGCCTGTGCGTGTCCACGCAGATCGGTTGCGCGGTCGGTTGCCGCTTCTGCATGACGGGCCGCGAAGGCCTGCTGCGCCAGATCGGCAGCGCCGAGATCGTGGCGCAGGTCGCGCTGGCGCGCACGCTTCGGCCGGTGCGCAAGGTCGTGTTCATGGGCATGGGCGAGCCGGCGCACAACCTGGCGCACGTGATGGACGCGATCGACTTCCTCGGCACGGTGGGCAACATCGGCCACAAGTCGCTGGTGTTCTCCACCGTCGGCGACGAGCGCGTTTTCGAGCGCCTGCCGCGCGGACCGGTCAAGCCCGCGCTCGCGCTGTCGCTGCACACCACGCGCGCCGACCTTCGCAATGAACTGCTGCCGCGCGCGCCGCGACTCACGCCGGATGAGCTGGTCGAAGCGGGCGACGCGTACGCCCGCGCCACCGGCTATCCGCTGCAGGTGCAGTGGACGCTGCTGGACGGCGTGAACGACACGCCCGAGGAGGTCGAGGGCATCGTGCGCCTGCTGCACGGCCGATTCGCGGTGCTCAACATGATCCCGTACAACACCGTGCCGGACCTGCCGTACCGCCGGCCCGCGTGGGAGAAGGCCGCCGAGCTGGCGCGACAGCTGCACCGCCGCGGCGTGCTCACCAAGCTGCGCCGCTCGGCCGGGCAGGACGTGGACGGCGGCTGCGGCCAGCTGCGCGCGCGCGGCAAGGTGCAGCCGCTGGTGTTCTCGCCGGTTCCCGCCTGAGCCTCGATCCGTGCCGTCAGGCCGCCTCGGCCTGCAGCCAGGCGACGAAGGCCTGCGCATCAGGGTTGCTCGCCGCCCGGGGCGCCTGGGTGATGAAGTAGCCGCGCTGCGAGGCGGCCGGCGTGCGGAACGGCGCCACCAGCTTGCCTTCGCGCACCATGTCGGCCAGCAGGGGCAGGCGGCCGATGACGATGCCATGCCCCGCGGCGGCGGCCGCCACCGCGTCGACGTAGACGCTGAAGCGCATGGTGTGCGCCATCTGCACCTCGTCGATGCCCATGAGCTGCAGCCAGGGCTCCCAGTCGACCGCGAGCGGTGCGTCCTTCAGGTCCAGTGTCAGCAGCGTGTGGTGCCGCAGGTCGGCGGGCGTCTTCAGCGGACGCCTGGGATCGCGCAGCAGGGACGGCGCGCACATCGGCTGCACCGCCTCCTCGAACAGCCGCGGCCCGCGGCCGGCCGCGATCGGGACGAAGCGCACGGCCAGGTCGACATTGCCACGGTCCAGGTCGACGATGTTCAGCGTGGCGGAAATGCGCACGTCGACGTCCGGGTGCGTCGCCGTGAAGCGCGACAGCCGCGGGATCAGCCAGAACGAGGCGAAGCCGGGCGTGCAGGTGACCGCCACCTGCCGCGAAGGCGATGCGGCACGCACGCGGGCCGCGGCGTCGCGCAGCCGCTCCAGGCTGTCGTTCACCGCCCGCTGCATCACGCGCCCCGCGTCCGTGAGGGCCAGCGAACGGTGGCGGCGCTCGAACAGCGGCGCGCCCAGCGACTGCTCCAGCTGCTGTATCTGGCGCGTGACGGCGGGCTGGGAGAGCGCGAGCTCCTCGCCCGCGCGCGTGAAGCTCAGGTGACGTGCGGCGGCCTCGAAGGTCTGCAGCAGGTCCAGCCGCAGCTGCCGCGAGCGCGGCGGCGGAGGGTCCGCGGGCTTTTCTTTCGCATTCGTTCCTTGCATGTGACGCATGCCGAATCACCATTCGTCAAGGGAGAGCGCGCTCAGTATATTGATACGCAGGTTGCATGCGAGGTGAACATGAGGAACGATGCTACGGGCCGCGTCGCGATGCTGCGGCGAACGCTGCTTGAACTCCCGCGGGGTGAACTCACCGTCGGCTGCACGTCCGGCAGCCTGTGGCTCACGCTGGACCACGACCCGCGCGACATCGTGCTGGAAGCGGGCGAGCGGATCGCCCTGGACGGTCGGCGCCGGGCGCTGGCCTATGCGCTGGAGGACGCGGTGCTCGAGGTGGCGCCGGTGTCCACGCCCAAAGCCGCGAGCCGGCCGGCCCAGTGGCGGCTGTCACTCCAGCCCGCCTGACGTTGCCGCCGGCTACGACGCCTTGCGTGGCTCGGGCAGCGGCACCATCACCGGCTGGCCCGGCGTGGTGCAGCCCGTGTCGCAGCAGCGGCCGGGCTGGCGGTTGCGGGTGATGGCGCGGCCGTCCTGCGTGGCCAGCACGCCGCGGTCCAGCAGGCGCTCCACCAGCTCCACCTTGCTGCCCACGGGATAGTTGCGCCAGATCTCCTGCTTCATCGCCGCCGGGGAGCCGCCGCCGTGCAGGCTGATCAGCGAGTACCAGCCGCCCTGGTACGAAGCGGTGAGGTCCTCGAGGAAGCGCGCGACCTCGATGCGCTTGTCGTACGGGACCGAAGGATTGGCGCGCAGCACCTCGGCCAGGGTGGCGCTGGTGGCGGGGTTGTGGTCCTCGTCGGGGCCGGGCAGGGCGACGATCAGCCCGCCCGACACCTCGTGCGCCAGCCGGTGCATGTCGTAGATCTGCGTGGCCAGCAGCAGCTTGCCGATGTTGCTGAACACCGGCTCCGGCATGAACGAGCCGCTGTGCGGATCCCGCGTGCCGTACACGCTGGCCGCCACGCCGCAGGCATAGAAGCCTTCGGTGATCTTGATCAGCTCCACCATCGGTTCGCGCAGGTTGGACTTCTCGCCGGGGTCGAAGCCGTTCGCTTCGCACATCAGGGCGCCGGCGCCGATCAGCAGGTCGCCGAAGCCGGCGCGCGCGGCGATGCAGCTGTGGCGGTGATGCGTGGCGTAGCTGTAGGTGAGCACCTGGCTGTGCTCCCACTCGCCTTCGTAGAAAACGCGCTCCCAGGGCACGAACACGCGGTCGAACACCACCACGGCGGTGGCCTGGCCGTACTTGCGCGAGAACAGCGCGTCGCCATGCTCCAGCTTCTCGCCCGGCCGGCCGGCGGGGCGCGAGATCATCGTGATGCCCTTCGCATCCACCGGCACCGCGCAGCACACCGCGAAGTCGCGGTCCGCCTCCGACATGTTGCGGCTGGGCATGACGAGCAGCTCGTGCATGTAGGGCGCGCCGGTGACGATGGCCTTGGTGCCGCTGATCACGATGCCCTGCCCGTTGCGCTCGACCACGTGCACGTAGGTGTCGGGGTTGGCCTGCTGGTGCGGACGCTTGCTGCGGTCGCCCTTGGCGTCGGTCATCGCGATGCCCAGCGTCAGGTCTTCGTCCTGGAAGCGCTCCAGGTACGCCTGGAAGCGGGCGCGGTGCTCGTTGCCGCCGCGCGCGTCGTCGATGCGCGCGGTCGCCTGCGCCAGCGCGTTCAGCGCGTCGTGCGCCAGGTAGCGCTGGGCGCAGCCGGTCTCCTGGCAGAGCAGCCGGACGGCCTCCAGCTTGTTCAGCAGGTCGCCCGCGGAGTCGTTGACGTGCAGCATGCGGTTGACCACCCGGTTGCGCGATGCCTGCGCGGCCAGCGCGACCGGCGCGAAATCGGGGTTGCGCGCGAAGTCGTAGGTGTAGGCCAGGGCGTTGACGCCGGGGCGCAGGGCCGGGTCGTCGGCGACGCTGTCGACCAGGCGGCCGTCCACGTACACGGTGGGCTTGAGACGCCGCAGCGACTCGCGGTAGTCGTCGCCGCTCATCAGCTCGGCGCGCGACGGGGCGGTGTCGGAGATGTTCATGGACGCTCCTTCGAAACTCGGCGCATTTGAGCACCGGCCCCGGCGTCTCGTGCCCCGGGACGGCCCTAGGCGATGGAAGCCGAAGAGGGCATGGGCGCCAGCGGCAGCCGCACGCTGAAGGTGGCGCCGTGGCCCTGGCCTTCGCTGTGCGCGCTCATGCCGCCGCCGTGCATCTGCACCAGCGCGCGCGCCAGCGCCAGGCCCACGCCCAGGCCGCTGTCGCCGGCGCCGGAGTGGTGGTCGCCTTCGCCCTGGGCGAACAGCTCGAAGATGCGCTCCAGCTCGCTCGCCGCGATGCCGCGGCCGTTGTCCTGCACCAGGATCTCCGCGTAGGCGCCGTCGCGCCGCGTCTGCACGCGGATCTCGCCGCCTTCCGGCGTGTACTTGGCCGCATTGACCAGCAGGTTCTGCAGCACCTGGGCGAGGCGGGTCGGATCGCCGTCGACCAGCAGGCGATCGGGCGTGGCCTGCACCTTGAGCGCGTGGCGGCGCGCGTCGATCAGCGGGCGCGCGGTCTCGATGCTGCGCGCCACGATGTCGCCGGTGTCCACCAGTTCGCGCCGCAGCCGGATCTTGCCGGTGGCCAGCCGCGACACGTCCAGCAGGTCGTCGACCAGCCGGGTGAGCTGCGACACCTGCCGGTCGACGATGTCGCGCAGCCGCCGCACCTGCGGCGGCACCTGTTCGTCGATCCTCTGCAGGATGGTCACCGCGTTGCGGATGGGCGCGAGCGGGTTGCGCAGCTCGTGCGCCAGCATCGCGAGGAATTCGTTGGTGCGCTGCGTGGAGCGCTCCAGGTCCTCGAGGCGTTGCCGCGTCGACAGGTCCTGGGTGACCTTGGCGTAGCCGATCAGCTTGCCGTTCTGGCCGTACACCGTGGTGACCACCACCTTGCCCCAGAACCGGCTGCCGTCCTTGCGAATGCGCCAGCCCTCGTCCTCGAAGCGGCCCTGCAGGCGTGCCAGCTCGAGTTCGCGCTGGGGCTTGCCGGCCTGCCGGTCCTGCGGCGAGAAGAACACGCTGAAGTGCTGCCCCAGGATCTCCTCGCCCGTGTAGCCGTTGATGAGCTCGGCGCCGCGGTTCCAGCTCTGCACGCGGCCCTGCTCGTCCAGCATGAAGACGGCGTGGTCGGAGATGTTGTCCACCAGCAGGCGCAGGCGCTCCTCGCTGGCGCTGAGCTCTTCCTCGTGGCGGCGGCGCTCGGTGAGATCGCGCGTCACCTTGGCGAAGCCGGTCAGCTCGCCGGTGGCGGGGTCGCGCAGCGCGGTGATGACCACGTTGGCCCAGAAGCGCGAGCCGTCCTTGCGCACGCGCCAGCCTTCGTCCTCGAAGCGGCCGTCGGCCGTGGCGCGGCGCAATTCCTCGTCGGGCCAGCCCCGCTCGACGGCGTCGCGCGGATAGAAGATGGAGAAGTGCCGCCCGAGGATGTCCTCGCGGGTCCAGCCCTTGAGCTTCTGGGCCCCGCTGTTCCACGAGACGATGTGGCCGCTGGTGTCCAGCAGGAAGATGCCGTAATCGACGACGGCTTCGACCAGCAATTGGAGCCGCTGCTCGATGGTCGCATTGGAGCTGGAACTGTTGTCGGCCAAAACGCGTGTGCGCGGGATATGTTTGTGGGAATCCGATTATGAGGTCCGAATGTGAATAGCTGAGCTCAACAGCAGGTGTCGGCGCCGCCTCGGGCAAACCCTCTGCCCCGTGTCCTACGCCTCAGCAGAGTCGGGCGCGCGAGCATCCGTGCAACCCCGCACAGTCCGCCATGAAGGAAGAGCGCATTGATGAGTCTGCCCTCGTCGACCCGGTCGAGGCGGCGCGCTCGGCCGGGCTGCGGTACGTGACGGACGAGCAGGCCGGCCTGCGGCGGGAGCCGGCCAAGGATGGGTTCAGCTACCTGCGCCCCAACGGGTCGGAAGTGCGCGACGAGGCGACGCTGCAACGCATCCGCAAGCTGGCCGTGCCGCCGGCCTGGACCGAGGTGTGGATCTGCCCGTCGCCCGACGGCCACCTGCAGGCCACCGGGCGCGACGCACGCGGCCGCAAGCAGTACCGCTACCACCCGCGCTTCCGCGAAGTGCGCGAAGAGACCAAGTACGGCCACATGCTCGAGTTCGCGCAGGCCCTGCCCGGGCTGCGCGCGCGGGTGGCCCAGCACATGGCGCTGCGCGGTTTGCCGCGCGAGAAGGTGCTGGCCACGGTCGTGCACCTGCTGGAGACCACGCTGATCCGCGTGGGCAACGACGACTACGCGCGCGAGAACAAGAGCTACGGCCTGACCACGCTGCGCGATCGCCACGTGGAGGTGGACGGCTCCCAGCTGCGTTTCGAGTTCAAGGGCAAGAGCGGCAAGAGCTGGCGCCTGCAGGTCAGCAACCGCCGCGTCGCCAAGGTGGTGCGGGCCTGCCAGGAACTGCCGGGCCAGCGCCTCTTCCAGTACCACGACGAGAACGGCGAGCCGCGCGAGGTGACGTCGTCCGACGTCAACGACTACCTGCGCGAGATCAGCGGCCGCGACATCACGGCCAAGGACTTCCGCACCTGGGCCGGCACCGTGATGGCCGCGCTGGCCCTGCAGGAGATCGAGCGGGTCGACACCCAGGCGGCGATGAAGAAGAACGTGCGCGACGCGGTCGAGCGCGTCGCCGCGCGGCTGGGCAACACGCCGGCGATCTGCCGCAAGTGCTACGTGCATCCCGAAGTGTTCGCCGCGTACGCGGAAGGCGAGCTGCTTCTCCAAGTCGGCCGCAAGGCCGAGAAGGAACTGCGCAGCGAAAACGCACTCAAGCCGGAAGAGTCCGCCGTGCTGGCCCTGCTGCAGCAACGGCTGGCTCGCACGCTGGAAGGCCAGCTGGGCAAGAGCCTGGTGGCGCTGAAGGCAGGCAGGAAGAAGAGAACTTCCACCCCATCCGGTTCGGCTGCGGTCCGCACGGCCGCGTAGGAGTTCATCGCCTTGGTTACCGTCCGCTACGTCAGGTTACGCAGCCTGCACGAATGTGCGTGCGTTTCGCACTGCCGGCCTGAGGGTCTCCAGCAGAGCCATCAATAATCCGGCTCGGCCGCGCCGCGGCCGCGAGGAGGCAGCATCCATGGTCGCCGTCCCAGCACCCGTCCCCAGCGAAGCGCGCTTCGAGTCGCTGACGCGGGCGCTGATGCACGTCGCCTGGATCACGGATGGCGACGGCCATTTCACGGCCCCGCAGCCGACCTGGTCGGCCTACACCGGCCAGCCCTGGGAAGAGCACCAGGGCCTGGGCTGGCACAAGGCCGTGCATCCCGACGACCTGCAGGCGCTGTGGCGCGGCTGGCTGGCGGCGCGCGCCGACCGGGCGCTGTTCATCGCCGACGGCCGCCTGTGGCACGCACCCAGCGGCGGCTGGCGCTTCTTCGAGGTGCGCGCCGTCCCCAACACCGACGCCGACGGCGTCATCCGCGAGTGGATCGGCACATGCATCGACGTGCACGACCGCCGCAGCGCCGAGCACGCGATGCGCGTGGCCGACCGCCGCAAGGACGAGTTCATGGCGGTGCTCGCGCACGAGCTGCGCAACCCGCTCGCGCCCATCCGCAACGCGGTGCACGTGCTCCGGGTCTGCCGCGACGACGACGCGCGGTCCACCTGGGCGCGCAGCATCATCGAGCGGCAGGTCGACCAGATGTCGCGCCTGCTCGACGACCTGCTGGACGTGACGCGCATCGCGCGCGGCAAGCTCGAGGTGCGTCGCGACCGGGTCGACCTGGCCGAGCCGCTGGAGCGCGCAATCGAGACCAGCCGGCCGATCCTGGAGGCGCACGGCCATCGCTTCCAGTCCACGCTGCCCGACGAGCCGCTGCTGGTGGAGGGCGATGCGCCGCGCCTGGCCCAGGTGTTCGCCAACCTGCTGAACAACGCCGCCAAGTACACCGACCGCGGCGGCGAGGTGCGGCTGGTGGCCGGCGTCGAAGGCAACCAGGCCGTGGTGCGGGTGAGCGACACCGGCATGGGCATCGAGGCGTCGATGCTGCCGAACCTGTTCCGCATGTACTCCCAGGCCGTGCCCGCGCGCGAGCGGGCGCAGGGCGGCCTGGGCATCGGCCTGTCGCTGGTGCGCGGGCTGGTGGAGATGCACGGCGGCGCCGTCGAGGCGCATTCGGAAGGCCCGGGCCGCGGCAGCGAGTTCGTGGTGCGGCTGCCGCTGATGCACGCCATCGCGCCGGTGCCGCGGCCGGTCGAGCGCGAGTTGCAGCAGCAGCCGCTGCGCGTGCTGGTGGCCGACGACAACCACGACGCCGCGCAGACGCTGGCGGTGCTGCTGGAGGTGATGGGCCACGAGGTGCGCGTGGCGGTCGACGGCCAGGAAGCGGTCGACCTGGCGGTCTCGTTCGCGCCCGACGTGGTGCTGCTGGACATCGGCATGCCGCGCATGGACGGCTACGCCGCGGCGCGCCGCATCAAGGAGAAGCGGCCCTCGGCGATGCTGATCGCGGTCACCGGCTGGGGCCGGCGCGAGGACATGCGCGAGGCCGCGGCGGCGGGCTTCGACCACCACCTGGTCAAGCCGGTGCAGCCGGAGCAGCTGGTCAAGCTGCTCGCGACCGCGCGCATCACTGCTGGGGCATATCCCGGCTGACCACCACGCCGGCCTGGCCCGTCGTCACGGCCGCGGCCAGCTCCGGTTCCTGTCGCGAAGGGATCGCCTCGGTCCACTGCGCCACGTCTTCCGGCGTCATGGTGCTGGCGGGCGTGAGCCGGCCGTCCACGTAGCCCAGCTGCTCCACGTCGTGCAGGTACTGCTCGCGCGACAGCAGGGTGCCGGCGCAGATGTGCGGGTCCTGCGCGGGCGGCTGGTGGTTCTCGGCGGCCAGGCGGCCGAGCAGCTCGTTCATCACCCAGGCCGGGATGCGATGGCGCTCGCCGGGATAGATGAAGCCGAACAGCGTCAGGTGGGCCAGCAGCACGCGCCAGTTGGCGCCGAAGCGGTCCAGCAGCGAAGGCCAGTCCAGCCGCTCGGCGTTGACCTGCAGCAGGTGAGCGATGTCGGCGCCGTCGTAGCGCTCGCGCTCCATGATGAAGGCCTTGGACAGCAGGCTGTCCTCCATGTTGGCCACGCGCACCGGCACGCCCAGCACGTCGGCCTCGGGGTTGTCGTGGAACCAGCGGCCGTCCACCGGCGTGACGCCGTTGCCCGAGTTGAAGATCAGGTCGATGAAGTCGTCGCCCGCGTAGACCTTGGCCAGCCAGTGCGGATAGGTCAGCTGCGATCGCCAGCCCTCGGCGGCCATCAGGGCGGCCACGCGTTCGTAGTCCTCGCGCCGGATGAACAGGTCCAGGTCCTTGGTGGACCGGCGGATGCCGGTGTAGCAGGCGTGCGCGAACGCACCGCCGACGAGGAAGGGCACGCCGGCCTCGGACAGCACCGCCAGGGCGCGACGGTAGAACGCGGCGGTCTCGGGCAGGACCTCTTCCTCCAGCGAAGGAGCGAGCGGCGTGGTGGTCATGCGACTCCAGTGTTCCCCGGTGAATCCGGCGAGATTCAAGTCAGCGTAACCGCCGGGCCGGAGAGCACCACCCGCCGGGCAGCCTTAGCAAGCGTCGGCCTGCGCCTACAGATCGCGACGGCGGATGGACATGGCCCCGCACCGGCTGGCGCGGCAGCATGTCCGCATCCGCTTGCGTCCACGTGCCCCAACAACAAGTCCGCCCCTTCATGCCCAAGCCCAAATCCGCCAGCACCATCCGCTTCGCCGCCGTCGGCGACATCCACATCCGCAAGGACTCCGCCGGCCAGCTGCGCGACTTCTTCACCCAGGCCTCCGATGCCGCCGACGCGCTGCTGCTGTGCGGCGACCTCACCGACTACGGCACGGCCGAGGAAGCCGGCGTGCTGGCCGAGGAACTGAGCGGCGTCTCGATCCCGATCGTCGCCGTGCTGGGCAACCACGACTACGAGAGCGGCACGCCCGAGAAGGTGTGCGAGATCCTCACCGAGGCCGGCGTGCGCGTGCTCGATGGCGAGGCCTGCGAGATCGAGGGCGTGGGCATCGCGGGAACCAAGGGCTTCGCGGGCGGCTTCGGCCGCGGCTCGCTGGGGGCCTGGGGCGAGCCGATGATCAAGCTGTTCGTGAAGGAGGCGCTGAACGAGGCGATGAAGCTGGAGGCCGCGCTCGCCAAGCTGCGCACCTCGCGCCGCATCGCGCTGCTGCACTACTCGCCGGTGGCCAGCACGGTGCAGGGCGAGCCGGCGGAGATCTATCCCTTCCTGGGCAGCAGCCGGCTGGAAGACCCGCTGCTGCGCTACCCGGTCGACGCGGTCTTCCACGGCCACGCGCACCGGGGCACGCCCGAGGGCCGCACCATCAACGGCGTGCCGGTCTACAACGTGGCGCGGCCGCTGCTGCTGCGCAAGCGGCCGGACGTGGCTCCGTTCTGGCTGTACGAGCTGCCGCGCGAGCAGACGGCCGAAGCGGACGTCGCCGACACCATCACCGCGTCGTGACCAGCCGCCGCGGCGAAAGCATCGCCTCGGTCAGCCCGAAGCCGGCGATGCGCGCCGGCAGCGGTTCTCCGCGCACGAGCGCCGCGCAGGCCTCGCCCATCGCCGGCGAGGTCTGGATGCCGTAGCCGCCTTGCGCGGCCACCTGGAAGAACGAAGGCGCGCGCGGATCCCAGCCGCCGACCAGGTCGCCGTCCGGAACGAAGGAGCGCAGGCCGGCCCAGGTGCGCGTGGGGCGTCGGATCTCCAGCGTGGTCATGGACTGGATGCGGTCGATGGCGAGGGCGATGTCCAGCTCCTCGGGCTGCACGTCGTGCGGGATCACCGGATCGACGTTGGCCGGCGAGCCGAGCAGCATCCCGGCGTCGGGCTTGAAGTACCAGTCCTCGGCGACGCCGCAGGTGAGCGGCCAGCGCGAGGCGTCCAGGCCCGGCGGCGGCGCGAAGATGAAGGCGGAACGGCGGCGCGGCTGCAGGCCCAGCGGCTGCGCGCCGGCGAGCGAGCCGACGGCGTCGGCCCAGGCCCCCGCGGCGTTGACCACCACCGGCGCGCGGAACGCGCCGGCCGCGGTCTCCACGGTCCATGCCTTGCCGTCGTGGCGCAGCGCGCGCACTTCGGCATCGGTCATGAGGCGCCCGCCCGATCGGCGCACGCCGCGCAGGTAGCCCTGGTGGATGGCATGCACGTCCATGTCCACCGCGTCGGGCTCGTGCACGCCGCCCAGCACCTTCTCGCGGCGCAGTACCGGCGTGAGTTCGCAGGCCTCGGCGGGTGTCAGCAACCGACCGCGCGGCGAGAGCGGGCGCAGCACGTCCCAATGGGCCTGCAGCTGCGCCTCCTGGCCGTGGGTCGCGACCATCATCGCGCCGCGTGGCGAGAGCACCGGATGCTCGGTGAAGCCCGGCGGCGGCGACTCCAGGAAGCAGCGGCTGGCGAGCGTCAGTGCGCGCACCTGCGGCGTGCCGTAGCTCTCCATGAACAGGGCCGCCGAGCGGCCGGTGGAGTGGTAGCCGGGTTGCGACTCGCGCTCGACCACGAGCACGCGGCCGTGCGGCGCCAACCAGAACGCGACGGAGGCGCCGGCGATGCCGGCGCCCACCACGATGAAGTCGAAGTCGGGGTGCGGGTCCATGGCCCGCGATGCTAGTGCAGCATCGCGGACCCGGAGCGCAATCAGGTCAGAGCGACAGCAGCCGCTGGAAGAACGACCGGTAGCCGCGCAGGGCCACCCGCAGGTCCTCCGTGTCCGGATCGCCTTCGCGGCCCAGGCCGGCTTCCAGGCGCGAGCGCTGGTCGGCGAAGGTGGTGGCCAGGCTCTTCATGACGTGGGCCACCAGCTCGTCGGCCTGCTGCACCGCGCGGCGCGGGTCGTCGACGAAGCCGATCTGCACCTGGTCCCAGCGCTGGCGGAACTCCTGGGCCACCTGCGGCGGGAACAGGGCCGCCAGCGGCTCGGCGGCGTGGGCCTGCATGTCCTGGGCGGGCATCTGCTGGCGCTGCTGCTGTTGCGGCGGCATCGGCCGCTCGCCGTGCATCTGGGGATCCCGCATCTGCGGATCGCGCATCTGCTGCTGGTCGTGCATCTGCTCCTTGCGCAGGTGTTCGTTGCGTCCGTCGGGGCGCATCTCGCGGTTCTCGGCGCCCGCGACGAGGTCGGCGGTTCCGATGCGGTCATGTTCTTCACGGCTCATGATTGGGTCCTCATGTCGGGGTGGTGGCGGGGGTCGTGGCGCTCGGGCTCGTCGACCTCGAGCAGCTCGGCGAACAGGGCGCGGTAGTGGATCACCGCCTGGCGCAGGCCTTCGGTGTCGGTCTCGCCGCGCGCATCGCTCTCGGCGACGGCGTGGGCGGCGCGGTAGTGCTCCACCACGCCCGGGTGGTTCACCGAGATGTCGGCCGCGCTGCTCTCGAAATCGGCCATCGGGTAGCCGCGCTTGTGCATCAGGTCGCGCACCAGGGCGTCGGCCTCGGCCAGCGCGCCGTGCGGGTTGTCCACGAAGCGGGCCTGCAGCGATCGCCAGGCCTGGCTGAAGCGCTGCGCGTCGGCGGGCGACAGCGGAACGATGTTCAGCCGGTCCACCCGCTTGCGGCGGGCGTGCAGCTCGGCCTCGGCCCTCTCGCGGCTGCCGAACGTCTCGACGGTACGGCCGTACTCGGGCCCGAAGTCGCGCCGCAGGCGGTCGCTGCGCGACTTGCGCTGGTAAAGCACGAAGGCGACGGCGACCAGCGCGAGGATCACCAGCACCGCCAGCAACATCTGAGTGTCCATGGAAGCTCCTGTTGGGGGGATGCTTCCAAGGTATTCAATGCGCGCGGCCGCGCCTGTCGGAACAGGCCATCGGCGGGCATGGCCGCGCGTTCAACGCCACGGTAGGACGGGTCCGGCCCAGCGCATCGACGGCCGGGCTGCGACGGCTCAGGCGGCGCGGCGGATCAGCTCGCCGGGGCGATCAGTCCAGCTTGATGTTGGCGTCGTTGACCACCTGGGCCCAGCGCTTGCGCTCCTGGGCGAAGAACTGGTCCTGCTCCTGCGGGGTCATGGTCACCACTTCGGCGCCCTGGCCCGCGAGCCGTGCCCGCACGTCCGCGCTGCGGATGGCGCCCACCAGCGCGGTGTTGAGCTTCTGCACCACGGCGTCCGGCGTGGCCTTGGGGACCAGCACGCCCTGCCAGGTGCCCGACTCGAAGCCGGGCGCGCCCTGTTCCGCCAGCGTCGGCGTGTCGCCGATCAGCGGCATGCGGGTGCGCTTGGACACGCCCAGCAGCTTGAGCTTGCCGCTCTGCACGTGGGGCAGGGTGGCCAGCATGCCGTTCATCAGGATCTGGGTCTGGCCGCCCACCGTGTCCTGGATGGCCTGGATGCCGCCCTTGTACGGCACGTACGCCCAGCGCGCATCCACCGCGCGCTGCAGCGCCACGCCGGCCAGGTGCGGCGCGCTGCCGGTCGCGGTGACGGCGAAGTTCAGGTCCTTCTGCTTGGAAAGCGCGACCAGTTCCTTGAGGTTGTTGGCCGGCACCGAGGGATGCACCACCAGCAGGTGCGGCGAGTAGGCCAGCATGGTCACGCCGCGCAGGTCCTTCGAGGGATCGAAGGGCAGCTTGGTGTAGACCGAGGGCGTGATGGCGAGCGCGCCGACGTCGCACAGCACGAAGGTGTGCCCGTCCGCCGTGGACTTGGCGACGAAGTCGGTGCCGAGGTTGCCGTTGGCGCCGGCCTTGTTCTCCACGATCACCGACTGCTTCAGCGCGTCCTGCAGCAGCGGCTGGATGGCGCGCGCGATGATGTCCGACGAGCCGCCGGGCGGGTACGGCACGATGATGCGGATCGTCTTCGAAGGCCAGGCCTGCTGCGCCATCACGGCGGGTGCGGCAAGGGCGGCCGCGGTGGCGGCCAGGACGTGGCGGCGGGTCAGGGTCATGGGGTCGTCTCCTTGTCTGTGATCGGTTTATAGCGGCGCCCGCGACACCAGGGTGCCGGTCGCGAAGAAGCTGCTCAGGTTCTCCACCACGCGCCGGGCCATCGCCTCGCGCGTCTGCGCGGTCGCGCTGGACAGGTGCGGCAGCAGCACCACGTTGTCGAGCGCCAGCAGCTCGGCCGGCACCTGCGGCTCGCGTTCGAACACGTCGAGCCCGGCGCCGGCGATGCGGCCTTCGCGCAGCGCGCGCACCAGGGCGGCTTCGTCGACCACGGTGCCGCGGGCGATGTTCACCAGGAAGCCCTTGGCGCCGAGCGCTTCGAGCACGCGTGCGTCGACCAGGTGGCGGGTCTCGGGACCGCCCGCCGCGCACACCACCAGGAAGTCCGCCCAGCGCGCGAGGTCGCACAGGTCCTTTTCCCAGGTCCACGGGGCGTCCTGCACCGGGTTGCGGTTGGTGTAGCGCACTTCCATGTCGAAGCCGCTCGCGCGCCGGGCGACGGTGCGGCCGATGCGGCCCAGGCCGACGATGCCCAGGCGCGTGCCGCTGACGCGGCGTCCGAGCGGGAACATCGAGGGCGGCGGCGTGCCGGGCACGTCCTTCCAGCGGCCGGCGCGCACGAACCGGTCGCCCTGGCTGACGCGGCGCGCCACGTCCAGCAGGAGCCCGAACGCCATGTCGGCGACGCAGTCGCTCAGCAGGTCGGGCGTGTAGCCCACGGGGATGTTCCGGCGCGCGGCCGCCTGCAGGTCCAGCCGCTCGAGCCCGACGCCGAAGCTGGAGACCACCTTCAGCGCGGGCAGGCGATCGATCAGCGCGGCGTCGGCGCCGATGGTCGCGGACGTGACCAGGCCCTGGAAGCGCGGGCCGTGTTGCGCCAGGAAGGCTTCGCGTTCACCGCCCGCGGGCAGCTGCGTCAGCTCGAACTCTTCGCGCAGGGCGCTCTCCAGCATCGGGAGCAGCGGCGCCGCCGCCAGCAGGGCTTGTCGCATCGGGGGTCCTTACTGCGCCGTGATCTTGCGATCCCGGATGATCTGCGCGTAGCGCTTGCGATCGTTGTCGATGAGTCTGGCGAATTCGGCCGGCGTGCTGCCCGCCGGAACCGCGCCCAGGCCGGCGAACTTCGACTTCACGTCGTCGACGGCGATGACCGCGCGGACGTCGGTGGAGATCTTCTCGATCACGTCCTTCGGCGTGCCGGCGGGCGCGAGCAGGCCGATCCAGGAGATGCTGTTGAAGCCGGGCAACGCCGCTTCGGCCAGCGTGGGCACGTCGGGCAGGGCGCCCACGCGCTTGTCGCTGGTGACCGCCAGCGCGCGCAGCTTGCCGGCCTTGATGTGGCCGCTGGCCTCGAACACCGTCAGGAACGACAGCTGGACGTGGCCGGCGAGCAGGTCCGCGACGGCGGGGCCACCGCCCCGGTACGGGACGTGGGTGATGTAGGTGCCGGTCGCGTCCTTGAACATCTCGGCCGCGAGGTGCGGTCCGCCGCCGGCGCCGGAGCTGCTGTAGCTCAGCTTGCCGGGCTGGGCCTTGGCCAGAGCGATGAACTCGCGAACGCTCGTGGCCGGCACGCCGGGATTGACCATCAGGGCGAGCGGCAGCTCGGCCACCAGGCTCACCGGCGCGAAGGCCTTGTCGGCGTCGTAAGGCAGCCGTGGGTAGAGCGACGGATTGATCGCCTGCGTGCCGATGTTGCCCATCAGCAGCGTGTGCCCGTCGGCGCGCGCCTTCGCCACCTGGTCGGCGCCGATCTGCCCCGCCGCGCCGCCCTTGTTCTCCACCACCACCGGCTGGCCCCAGCGGGCGGTCAGCTGCTCCGCGAGGATGCGGGCGCCGGTGTCGGTGCCGCCGCCGGGCGGGAAGGGGACGACGATGGTGACGGCGCGCGTGGGCCACGCGGTCTGCGCGGCGGCCGGCATCGCGGCGGCGAACGCGATCGCGCAAGCCAGGGCGAGCCCGGTGCGCCGGGTGGGGCGGAAAGGCGTTTTCAAGGGGGATGTCTCCTGCGGGTCCCGCCTCGGTTCGCGGGCGGCGTGCGACGCAGTCTAGGGAGCCGATCGATCAAAGTCTAAGATTGATCGTGAATCGATCCATTCAATCGGAGCATCGATGTTCGAGCTGTCCCAGTTGCGCTGCTTCGTCGCGGTGGCCGAGGAACTCCACTTCGGCCGGGCCGCCGTGCGCCTGCACATGACGCAGCCGCCGCTCAGCCGCCAGATCCAGCTGCTGGAGCACGCGGTGGGCACGCTGCTGCTGGAGCGCAGCAGCCGAAGCGTGCGGCTGACCGTGGCCGGCCAGTCCTTCCTGCAGGACGCGCGGTCCATCCTGCGGCAGTCGGAGCAGGCCGCCGTCAACGCCGTGCGCATCGGCCGCGGCACCGAAGGTCGCGTAGTGCTCGGCTACACGGCGGTGGCCGGCTACGCGCTGGTTCCGAGCCTGTTGCGCGCGGCGGCGAAGAGCCTGCCGGGCATGGACATCGTGCTGAGCGAGATGGTGTCGTCGGCGCAGATCCAGGCGCTGAACGACGGCGCCGTGGACCTGGCGATCGCGCGCCCGCTGGCGGCAGGGCACGGCTTCGAGTGGCATCCGGTCTGGCGCGAGCCGATGCTGATCGCCGTGCCCCGGCGCCATCCGCTGGCTTCGAAAACGCGGGTGCGCCTGCAGGACCTGCAGGACCAGCCGCTGATCATGTATTCGGAGAAGGAGGGCCGCTACTTCCACGACAAGATCGCCGCGCTGTTCACGGCGACCGGCGTGCGGCCCCGCTACGTGCACCACATCGCGCAGACCCACACCATCATGGCGCTGGTGCGCGCGGGCATCGGCGTGGCCATCGTGCCGGCGTCCGTTCGCGAGCTGGGCCTGGCCCATGTGGTGCTCAAGCCGCTCTGGCGCAAGGACGTGTTCGCCGAACTGTTCCTGGCCTGGCATCCGGGCAACCGCAATCCGGCGCAGCAGGTGGTGCGGGAGTTCTGCATCCGGCACCTGGATGCGGTCAGGCCATCGATTCCCGCTGGATGAGCTCGATCTTGTAGCCGTCCGGATCGGTGACGAAGGCGATCACGGTGTTGCCGCCCTTCACCGGCCCCGGCTCGCGCGTGATGCTGCCGCCGGCCGCGCGGATCCTGTCGCAGGCCGCGTAGACGTCGGGCACGCCCAGCGCGATGTGGCCGTAGGCCGTGCCCATCTCGTAGCTGGACACGCCGTGGTTGTAGGTGAGTTCGATCTCGGCGTGGTCCGGGTTGGTGCCGTAGCCGACGAACGCCAGCGAGTACTTCTGCTCGGGCCGCTCGGTGGTGCGCAGCAGCTTCATGCCGAGCACGCGGGTGTAGAAGTCGATCGACCGCTGGAGGTCGCCGACGCGCAGCATGGTGTGGAGGAGTCGCATGGGCGGATTATCCAGTTCAAGAAGTTCGTCTTCCGAATTCAGCATGCGGTACCGAGCGTGTTCATCAGACTCATGCTGTACCCCCGTCAATGGGCAGATCAGGGCGCTGGTCGCGCGGGAATTGCGTACCGGAGAAGCCCCCGCAGCCGGCGATTTCCAGCCTGACATTCAGATCCACCAGCGAGTTCAACGCAGTCAGTTCAAGAACCTCGCCGTCCGACTCCAGCGTGCAGTACAAAGTTTTGCTGAGATCAGGCAGAAAAAAATCAGATCGCAGCCTTGCTGAGTTGGCCATGGCCTGCCGAAGCACATTGATCGCGGCAGTGATCGTGCCAGACGAGGTGATGATTTTCAGAGCGCAATACGACTCTTGCTGTACTCCTCGCAACGGGTCGCCTTGGGGCGTCATTCGAGCATCACCTGCAGTCCAGATTCGGATCGAAGGCAGCCTCAACTCTGCGGCAAATCCCGCCAAGTCCATCGTGGGGTGTTTCAGTCGCAAACTAACGTGCGTTGGCATGGAACCTCCTATCGGCAGAGCCCAGTGGGCCGATTCGTGTACTGGTCTGCAGGGCCATGATTCACCGCGCGACCATCGGGGCCGCTGGTGATGACATCGCCGTTCGGTGCTATGCCCGTCCAATCTCGCGCGCCAGCTCCGACACCGTCTTTGATGTCATGGACGTCGCTAGGACCCAGTCCAGTTTGATCTATTGGCTTTGTGCCCGGCGGCGCGTCCACCGGTCGGGACTCATTTCCCGGCTTGGCGAACATCCTGTCGAGCCCATAGCCGATCAAGGCCCCTGAACCCGCTCCTAGCAAGGCACCAGCTACCGCTCCTGGCGGGCCTCCTAGCGCAAATCCCACTCCAGTTCCGAGTCTCGCTCCTATCGCTGCCTGCAGACCAGTCGGGTCCATGTAGCGCAACGGGTCGCCAGAGACATAGAGATATCGATTCAGGCCACCGGGTAGCCCAATCGGATCCGGCTGCGTGAATCGCCCAATTCCGGCTTGGTACCAGCGGAACAGGTTGTTGGATAGTCCCGCCTCGGCATCCTCCTGCTGCCCTGGAAAGCGTAACCCGAACTCGATCGGTTCCGAGCGCCTCAGCTGAGGCTCATTCGCGACGGGAACCATTTGGGCCAAGGGCCCGGTCGGCTTGTTGTTTCCAAACGCGCTGTACGGCCACTGCCACACTGGCCGCTTCACTTCATCCGTCACCAGCCTGGGCGTGCCCAGGTGATCCGTATGCACCGCGTACAGCTTCCCATTCCGATAGAACCCCATTGGAATCGCTGAACCGTCTTCGAGCGGCAGCCAGATGTACTCGGTTCTGCCTTTGCCGAACGCACTGCCGGTGTCGTACTCGCCGAGCAAGGCCCAGCGCGGCAGCTCGCCATCCCCGTAGAGGTACACCGTGCCGATGCTCGCTTGCTCCTGCTGCGCAGTGAACAGCGACGCGAATCTCTGTTTGAGCCAGGCCACAAAACCTTCGCCCAGCCTTTCCGCCGTCGGAACCGCAAATTCGGAAGCCGGCTCGCTCCTGAACACCCGCTGCCCTGCGGCGTTGTGCAAGTAGCGCACCGTCATCGGTTCGCCGTTCTGCGTAGTTCGCATCTTCGACAGCCGATTCCCCCCGTCGTACTCGAACTCGTGCAGGCCGTCACTCGTGAGGGAACCGTTGGCGTCCAGCGTGTAAGTCACCGCCGCGCCCGCGGCGGAAACCGACCTGCCGCCCCGGGTGATCTGGGTAGCCTGCTTCAGCCCCATCGTGCGGTTGCTGATGGGGTCGATGTGGAGCACTTGCTGTGTCGTTCGGGTGTGGCCACCTTCTTCGAATTCCCCTTCCAGGTCGATGTCGCTCGTGGCGACATCGACGGCGGTCAGCCGGTTTCCGTTCGGGTCGTGGCTGTACTGGGTGCTCGCCCCAGGTCGTTCGAACCGGATCACGCGGTCACGACTGTCGTATCCCGCGACCCACGACAGCAAGGTTGGGGTGAACGTTTCGGTGCCTCCCTCCACGCTGCGCACCCAGAGCTTCTGATGGATGCCGGTGATGCGGCCCGCCGCGTCGTAGATGTACTCGGCGAAGTCGTTGTACGTCATGCGGCCGTCCGCGTCGAAGTAGCGCGAAGCCGCGTCGCCGTTGCTCCATTGCCAGGACCGTGGCTGGCCCAGAGCGGTGTGCGTCAGGTCGATCACGAATGGCTTGACGCTCTGGAGAAAGCCCGGCAACCGTGCGTCAATACGAACGATCCGGCCGGCAACCCGCCTGTAGTAGACCTTCAAGCCGCTCGGATAGTCGACGGAGGCAAGACGTCCTTCGCGGTAGTCGTAGGCCAGTGCGTGCCGGCTGGGGTTGGTCCGGCTGTCGTTCACGATCTGGGTCTTGGAGACGACGCGTCCGTGTTGATCACGCTCGAACTGAGTGGAACCCGAGTTGTCTTCCAGGCGCAGCAAGTCTCCGGCGGCGTTGTACTGGAGGAGAGCCGTCTTTCCGTCCGCTTGGCGGATCTCCCGTGGTCGGCCCAGAAGGTCACGGTCAATGGTCGTGATCTGCCCTTTGGCATCCTCGATGCCGACGACGTCGCCGAGCGCATCCCGCCTGTACGCGAGCGTGCCGATGTCCGGGCTGGTCTCGCTCATGACCTCCCCGAAGGCGTTGTAGCTGTATCGCGTGCCGACACCCTTCGGGTCGGTCACCTGCGTCAGCTGGTCCAGCGGGTTCCAGGCCTGCCTGGCCGATGCGTTGTCCGGGAATGTGGTGACGGCGAGACGACGCAGGCCGTCCAGGGATCGGCGCGTGGTCTGGTTCAGTGGGTCGGTGATGCTGATCGCTTCGCCGTTCGGGTCGTAGGCCAGCGAGGTGGTCTGCCCCCGGGAGCCCTGCAGGGCGGCCACGCGGCCCAGATCGTTGATGACCCGTCCAGTCACGCCGGCGAGTTGTCCGTTCGCATCCCGGACCTCCTCCCTCACGCGATTCCCGGCGGCATCGAGCGTGTAGTGCACGCTGGTTCCGCGGTTGTCCGTAGCGGCGATCAGTCGCCGGCCAGCGTCATACGTGTATTCGATCTGATGGCCGTCCGGTCGGTACTCGGCCTGGAGATCGGCCTGGGAATATGTGTTGGCGTAGCCGTAGGCGATGGTTTCTTCCCCGACGGTCTCGCTGGTCAGACGATGGCGCGAATCCCAGGCGTAAGTGCGCAAGGCGCGGCCAGGCTTGCTTTCGGTCGCCACGTTGCCCGCTGGGTCAAACGTATAGCGTGTCTCCTGTCCCGCCGAATCGATGACGCTGATGCGGTTGCCCTGAGCATCATGTCCGTATCGCCACAGGCCGCCGCGCGGGTCGGTCATCGACTCGGGCAGGCCTTGCGCGTTGTATGTCCACCGCCAGGCTCTCCTCTGGCCGGTCTGCGTATCGGTCAGGATCTTGTCGATCGTGTTGCCGAGACTGTCGTAGACGTACTCCGTGGTTCTGCCCGGCTCGACCACGCGCACGGGGAGGTGAAGCGTCGGGTGCCACTCGATCTGGACTTGGCGTTGTTCCGGAAGTCCCTGCGCCTGCGTCACCGAGGAGAGAAGTTTTCGGGAATCGTAGGCGAAGGATGTGTTCACACCGAGATAGTCCCGGCTCTGGAGCACAAGGCCGCTGGAGCCGTCCACAACCTTGTCGGCCGCATCGCCGATGCAATCCGCACAGGGCTGGCTCTGGCCCGCAAACACCTGCCTCGCGCCTGCCGCGCCATATCGCTGCACCCTCGCCGTGCCCAGCGGATCGATGACTCGTACGGACCCATCGGCCGCGTACTCGACCTGATGCCGCTGCCGGCCCCCGGCATACTCGGAACGCACGGCCCGGCCTTGCGCGTCGTAGGACCAGCTTGCAAGGGGCTGTGAGTTCTCGAGAACCCCGGTCAGCGCGAGTGGATAGTTGCTGTCCTCGTATAGGTAGATGCGCCCTACGCCGCCCGCAATGGCCCAGGAGAGGCGGCCGAGATCGTCGTAGATGTAGGCGACATCCGTGCCGCCATCGGGTGTCCACACATACGCCAGGCGACCGTGCTCGTCGTACTCGAATCGAAGGCTGCGGCCGAACGGCTCCGTCACGCGGCGCAAGAAGCCTTGTTCGTGTTGTGCCGTGAACGTCCGGCCACCGAGGCGGACGATCCGCATGATTCGGCCCTCAGCGTCGTAGTACTCCGTGCTTCCGTCCGCCACCAGGTACTTCCAGGTCGCTCCCGTGGGGTCGGCCGCGTCCAGCCGAAACAGCTGGTCGCGCACGTGGGCGTCCCCGATCCACTCTCCAGGCCCCGCGCCCGTGAATGCATGGGACCTCCCGGTGGGACGGATGGCGACGGCGCGGTTGTCGCGCGTCAGCACCCGCATGCTGTAGCTGTGCGTCCAGCCGGGCAGCGAGGAGTTGTAGTAGCGCACGAGCCGCAGGCCGGATGGCGACGGGTGGTCGAGTTCCTCCTGGTACTTGTTGCCCGTGCCCGCGAAGATGGGATTGCCGATCGCCTCGGCGCGCGTGCAGGATCCGTGGCTCCCACGTGCATCCGATAGCACCTGCGGCGGTGCTTCGGCGTGCGAGTCGTCCCCAGGCGGACCGGCGTTGGGATTGAGGCCCCCGCCGGCCGGAGTGCCAGGGGGCGTTCTGGAGGGGAGCACTCCTCCGTCACGAAGGCACCGGGAGAAACCTCCAGAGCCGGTGATGCAGCCGAGGGGCGGATTCGCTGGATCCTCCGGCGGCGGCGGCGGGGCGATTCCGATGCATACCATGGTGATCTCGCGTTGAGGAGGAAACGACCACCGCCCTCCCTCACAGAAGTCAGGAGAGCCGCAGGCGCTGGTGTACCTCCAGTGCTGTCCCGGGCTGCACGCCTCCAGGATGTAGGGAGGCAATGGCGCGACCGCGTTCCAATGGTTGATCGTCGCTTGCGCCGCGCCGCACCAGGTGGGACCTGTGTGAGGCGGCGAGTCGAGCCTCCAGTAGAAGTGGGACAGCCTTTCGTTCTGGGTCGGGCAGGCAGTGAGACTGGTGTCGGGGTATTCGACGATCTCACCCGGCGCAGGCTGGGCGGAAACCTGTCCAGAACCAACGCTGGCGAGAATCACCAGCGCGAAGACGCAGCACAGTTTTGTCATCGCTCCTCCAAGTGGTTGTGGAGCGATTGGGAAGGACCGAAGTCGGTGTGAAGAGGTAGAAGGTCAGGCTATGGCTGCTTGGACGCCATCACACCCGCGAAGGCGAGGACAATTGCGTCCGCTTTCCCGGACTGCCGGAAGCTCTGGATTCCCGCCTGCGCGGGAATGACGGGTTCCGCTAACGCTGCTCGAACACCAGGCAGGTCGTCGTCGCGTGCGCGTACAGCGTCCCGTCCGGCCCATACAGCCGGCCTTCCGCCGTGGCCAGCTGCCGCCCCGCATGCAGCACCTTGCCTTCCGCGCGCACCCGCGGCGCCTTGGCGCCGATGGCGCGGACGATGTTCACGCTGAGCTCGGCCGTGGTGTAGCCGCGGCCCGGCGGCATCTTGCTGTGCACCGCGCAGCCGAGCGCCGAATCCAGCAGCGTGGCGTACCAGCCGCCGTGGATGCCGCCCATGGGATTCAGGTGCGCCGGCCCGGGCGTGCCCTGGAACACCGCGCGGCCGTCGTCGACCTCGATCAGCTGGAAATCCAGCGTGCGCGCGATGGGCGGGTAGGGCAGGCGGCCGGCCAGCATGGCCTGCAGCATCTGCAGGCCGCTCATGCCGGCGACCTGGTCGGGCGTGGCGACGCCGCAGCCGGCGCCGGCATCGAAACGGGCGGCCTGCTCGCGCTCCTGCGCGATCCAGTCCTCGAGGGTGTGGTGTGAGCTCATGGCGTATTGACTTGCATATGCAACGGTTGCATCTACAATAATCCGCCATGGACGCCGCCGTCAAGCCCCAAGGCTGCACCAACCTCAAGCTCCGCCAGCTGATGCGGCGCGTCGCGCAGCACTACGACGCCGAGGTCGGCAAGACCGGGCTCAAGGGCACGCAGTACTCGCTGCTGTCCTATGTGTGCAAGCTCGGCCCCGTCCGCCCGGTCGACCTGGCGCGCGAGATGAAGGTCAGCCCGTCCACGCTCAGCCGCAACCTGCAGCCGCTCATCGGCGCCGGCTGGCTGGTGATGGAGCCCGGCGACGACGCGCGCAGCCGCCGCGTGCTGGCCACCGACGCCGGCCGCGACAAGCGGCAGGAGGCGCAGCGCCGCTGGCGCGTGGCGCAGGAGAACCTCAATTCGATGCTCGGCCCCAAGCGGGTCGTGGCCCTGCATGCGCTGCTGGACGAATGCAGCGATCTGCTCAACCCCGCGCCCCTCGGAGAAGACGATGAATGAACCCCGCCGCCTGGCCGTCTGGGCCGTGCTGCTGGCCGCGGCCGGCACCTTCGCGCTCACCATGGGCGTGCGACAGACGATGGGGCTGTTCCTCTCGCCGCTGAACACCGCCACCGGCCTGGGCCTGGCCAGCATCAGCCTGGCGTTCGCCTTCGGCCAGCTGTGGTGGGGCATCACCCAGCCGTTCGCCGGCGCGGTGGCCGACAAGATCGGCACCGGCCGCGTGCTGCTCGCCGGCACGGCGCTGGTCGCGCTCGGCACTTTCCTCACGCCGTACATGACCAGCACGCTGGGCCTGGTGATCGCCATCGGCGTGCTGGCCGCGGGCGGCGCCGGCATGGCGGGCCCGGCGGTGCTGATGGCGGCCGCCACGCGCCTGATCCCGGCCGAGAAGCGCGGCCTCGCCACGGGCATCGTCAACGCCGGTGGATCGACGGGCCAGTTCCTGCTCGCGCCGCTCGCGGCCGCGCTGATGGTGGGCGTCGGCTGGGTCGGGGCGATGCAGGTGCTGGCGCTGCTGGTGCTGCTCGCGCTGCCGGCCGCCTGGGCGCTGCGCGGCCATTCGCGACACGTGGCGGGCGCGGGCGCCGCCGCCAGGCCGCTCGGCACGCGCGAGGCGATCGGCCAGGCGCTGCGCAACCCCAGCTACCTGATGCTGTCGGCCGGCTTCTTCGTCTGCGGCTTCCACGTCGCCTTCCTGGCCACGCACCTGCCCGGCGTGGTGGCCGCATGCGGGCTCAGCCCCGAATGGGCCGGCTGGTCGCTGGCGCTGCTCGGCCTGTTCAACATCGTCGGCAGCATCGCCATGGGCTGGGCTGTGGGCCGCTGGCGCATGAAGTCGCTGCTGTCGCTGGTCTACGCCGCGCGCGGACTGGCCGTGCTGGTGTTCCTGCTCGCGCCCAAGAGCGGGCCGGTGGTGCTGGTGTTCTCGGCGGTGATGGGCGTCACCTTCCTGTCGACGGTTCCGCCCACGGCCGGCCTGGTGGCCAAGTTCTTCGGGCCGGCCAACATGGCCACGCTGTTCGGCATCGTGATGCTGTCGCACCAGGTGGGCGGCTTCCTCGGCGCCTGGATGGGCGGCACCGTGTTCCAGGCGACCGGCAGCTACGACTGGGTCTGGTACGTGGACATCGTGCTGGCCGTCGGAGCGGCGCTGGTGCACCTGCCGATCCGCGAGGCGAGGCTCGCGCCGCGCACGGCGGCCGCGGCGGCCTGAGGCGCTGGCAAACCTCCAGGCGGACGCACGGCGGCAGGCGTTATCGTCCGCGCCATGAAGATCCGCAAGCTTGCGATCGGCGTGCTCGCCGCCCTCGCGGTCGCCGCCACGGCCGGCTGGTTCAGCCTCGACAAGGAAACGCGAGGCCTGCTGGCCACGGTGCCCACCAACCGCGACCTGCTGTTCTGGAGCGAGCCGCAGCGCGACGCCGCCTTCCGCGCGCTCGACCGCATCCCGCTGCTGGCCAGGTGGCGCGTGATCCCGGCCAGCGCCAACCCCAGGCCGCTGCCGCCCGGCCCGCCGCTGAAGCTGCCGATCGACGTGGACGCCTACATGCAGGGCCAGCGCAGCGCGGCGCTGCTGATCGTGCACGACGGCAAGCTGCGGCTGGAACGCTATGGGCTGGACTTCGACGAGGACGGCCGCTGGACCAGCTTCTCGGTCGCCAAGTCGCTCACCTCCACGCTGGTGGGCGCGGCCCTGCGCGACGGCCACATCAGGAGCATGGACGACAAGGTCAGCGAGTACATCCCGCAGATGAAAGGCTCGGCGTACGACGACGTGAGCATCCGCCAGCTGCTCACGATGACCTCGGGCGTGCGCTGGAACGAGGGCTACGCGGACCCGAACTCCGACGTGGCGCGCTTCAACAACCACAAGCCCGAGGAAGGCGTGCCCTCCATCGTCAGCTACCTGCGCCGCCTGCCGCGCGCGGCGCCGCCCGGCACGGTCTGGAACTACAGCACGGGCGAGACCAACCTGGTGGGCATCCTGCTCGGCAACGCGATCAAGCGTCCCATCTCGGAGTACCTGGCCGAGAAGATCTGGACGCCCGGCGGCATGGAGCAGCAGGCCACCTGGCTGCTCAGCCGCACCGGGCAGGAGATCAGCGGCTGCTGCGTGCAGGCCGCCGCCCGCGACTACGCGCGGGTCGGCCTCTTCATCCTGGACGGCGCGCACGGCGTCGTGCCCGACGGCTGGCTGGCCGAGGCCACCACCACGCGCACCGGCATCGGCCAGCCCGGCCGCGGCTACGGCTACCAGTGGTGGACCTACGACGACGGCAGCTACGCGGCGCGCGGCATCTTCGGGCAGGGCATCTTCATCGACCCGAAGCGCAGGCTCGTGATCGTCTCCAACGCCAACTGGGCCGGCGGCGCGAGCGATCGCACGGCCACCCAGGCGCGCGAGGCGTTCTACCGGACGGTGCAGAAGGCGGTGGACGACGAAGGCAAGGGCGGGCCGGCGAACTGAATCCGCCGGCGATGGCCGGCTACTTCGGAAGCTTGCCCCTGACGCGCTCGACGTCGTCCCGCAGGCTCTCCTCGTCGGCAGCGATGGCCTCCAGCCACTGGTCCACCACCAGCCACTGCTCGCCGGAGTAAGGCGTCGAAGGCGACCAGCGGTGGTCGCTGTCCAGCGCGTAGATCACCGCGTCGGCCGCGCCCGGATCTTCCGGTTCCAGCGCCCGCAGCAGCCAGGCGGCCAGGTAGTAGCGCTTGCCGTCGTCGGAGAGCAGCGGCAGGTCCCACACATGGCGCGCGAACACGACCTCGGGCAGGTGGTGGGCTTCATGCGGATGCAGGTCGGCGGCCAGCTCGTCGCATTCGCAGCAGCGGTGCGAGATGAGGTCGAGCTGCGCGGGCCTGGGCATGTCCGCGAAGGATTCGCGGATGGCCAGTTTCAGCAGGTTGCGGTCGGGCGCCATGGACGTGGCCCGGAGTATGGCCTGCCGCGCGAGAATCGTCTTCTCACGCGCACCCCGGAGGTGAACCATGAGCCTCACCGTGGCCGACCTGCAGGCCTTCGCCGAAGCCTTCGACCGGCACGACGCCGACGCGCTGATGCGCTTCATGACGGACGATTGCGTGTTCCAGGCTTCGGCGGGGCCGGACGCCTGCGGCAGGCGCCACGAAGGCCAGGAGGCGGTTCGCGCCGCGTTCTCCGAGGTCTGGAGGGACTTCCCCGACGCGAAGTGGCGCTCGCCGCGCCACTTCGTCTGCGGCGACCGCGGCGTGTCCGAATGGACGTTCACCGGCACCCGGGCGGACGGCACGCGGGTCGAGGTCGACGGCTGCGACCTCTTCACGTTCCGCGACGGCAGGATCGCGGTCAAGAACTCGTACCGCAAGAACCGCCCGCCGCTGCCCGGGCGCTAGTCGGGGGACGCCGCGATCGGCCGCATCACGCGGCATGGATTGCCCGCGGCGAACACGTCGGCCGGCACGTCGCGCGTCACCACGCTGCCCGCGCCGATCACCGCGCGGTCGCCGATGTTCACGCCGGGCAGGATGATGGCGCCGCCGCCGATCCAGACGTCGGCGCCGATCTCCACCGGACGGCCGTATTCCTGCCTGCGCCGCAGTTCGGCGTCCATCGGATGCAGCGGCGTGTAGATCTGCACCGCCGGCCCGACGAGCGTGCGCGCGCCGATGCGGATGCGGCAGACGTCCAGCAGCACGCAGTTGAAGTTGAAGTACACGCCTTCGCCCAGTTCGATCTGCGCGCCGTAGTCGCAGAAGAAGGGCGGGGTGATGAAGGCGGTGTCGCCGCCGGCACCGAGCAGTTGCCGGACCAGTTCGCGGCGCGGGACATCGGCCGTCGCCAAGGCGATCCGCGCGCAGAGGTCCCGCGCACGTTCGCGCGCGGCGACCAGCTCGGGGTGCTGCGCGTCGTAGAGCTCGCCCGCGACCATCTTGTCGCGTTCGGTGCGGCCCATCACTCCAGCCGGATCTCGCCGTCGAACTGCGCCTTGAGTTTCAGGCCCGGCACCTCCAGCGTCATGTGCGCCGGCAGGGCCTCGCTGCCGGACAGCGCGCTCTCCTGCAGGGCACGGGCGACGGCCTGCTCGATCTCGCGCTGCGAGCTCACGCCGACCATCTTCAGGAACTTGCGGATGCTGATGTTGAGGGTTTCGTCGTCCATGGGGGTCGAGCTCCACAGTGGGGGACTTCAGGGGAGCGGCGAGGGTGCATCCCGCCGTGCGCGGCGTCAAGCGGGAACGCGCCTGCAACACCGCGCGTCCTACGTCAGCAAGAATGAAGAAAGCCGGGAAGAGACAAGGAAGATGCCGAAGAGCCCGCAACCCTCGCCCACGCCCCGCGCGGCCGCGCCCGAAGACCCGGGCGAGCTGGTGGCGCTCGCCGTCGCCGGCGATGCCCGTGCCTTCGAAGCCATCATGCGGCGCCACAACCGCCTGCTGTTCCGCACCGCCCGCAGCGTGCTGCGCGACGACGCCGAGGCCGAGGACGCCGTGCAGGAGGCCTACCTGAAGGCCTGGCGCGCGCTGCCGGGCTTTCGCGCCGAGTCGCGCCTGTCCACCTGGCTGGTGCGCATCGTCATGAACCAGGCCCTGTCCCGCCTGCGCCGGCGCCACGGCGTCGTGGTGCCGTTCGGCGCGCTCGGGCTCGCGGAGGGAGCGCAGGAGGAATACCCGATGCAGCCCGACAGTCCAGGCAACCAGAACGATCCGGAGGACGCGGCCCGCCGCGCCGAACTCGCGCGCGTGGTCGAGCGCCACATCGACCGGCTTCCCGAGCAGTTCCGCACCGTCTTCGTGCTGCGCGCGCTGGAGGAGATGAGCGCGCAGGAGGTCGCCCAGGCGCTGCACATCCCCGAAGCCACGGTGCGCACGCGGTTCTTCCGCGCCCGCGCCCAGCTGCGCGAAGCGCTGGCCCGCGACATCGACTTCGCCACCGAGGACGCGTTCGCGTTCGACGGCCTGCGCTGCGACCGCATCGTGGCCGCCGTGCTCGAAGCCCTGCCGCCCCCTTCCGGACAACGAAAAGGAGAAGACCCATGGAAGCCGGACTGATGCTTCGCACCGCCGTCGTCCTGCTGGCCCTGACGGGTGCCGGCGGCCTGTTGATGGCGGGCATGCGTTTCACGGGGCGTCCGCGCCCGCCCGACTGGCTGGCGATGCTGCACGGCCTGCTGGCCGGCAGCGGACTGACGCTGGTGATCTACGCCTGGGCCACGGCCGGGCTGCCGGGCGGCGCGAAGCTCGGCCTCGCCGTCCTCGTGCTGGCCGCGCTGGGCGGGCTGTACCTCAACCTGAGCTTCCACGCGAAGCAGCGCGAGCTGCCCGTGTCCATCGTGCTGGTGCACGCGGCCATCGCGGTCGTCGGCCTGGTGCTGCTGGCCGTCGCCGCGTGGCGTTGATGCGCAACCGCTCCTAGGGGAAGGCGGGCGTCTCCGGCTCGCGCCCCTCGAAGTGCGCCTCGGGGTGCCGGCCGCGCAGGCGCTGCGTGATCTCGTCGACGCGCAGGCGGTTGAGGTCGACCATGAGCAGGATCTGCCCGTTCTCGATCTCGTTGGCGAAACGCTGCAGCCGCTTGCTCGGCGTGGATACGCCGATCAGCGTCGACGTCCAGATGCCGAACAGGGCCCCACCGACGGCCAGGCCGATCGCGATGCCCCACTGCGGCTCGTCGCCGACGATCGGATAGAACACCGCGATCAGCACGCCGAGCAGCGCGCCCAGGGCGGCGCCGATGATCAGGCCCATCTGCGCGGATCGCACCACGTCCGAGGTCTGCAGCACGTTCGCCCGGTTGAGGTCGCCCATGTCGGTGTCTTCCTTGCCGACGAAATGCATGTGGCGGTACTCCACGCGCGCCAGCAGCAGGTCGTCCATGGTCGCTTCGGCGCTCTCCACGTCGGGCAACAGCCAGTAGATCCTTGTCAGCATGATGATCAACTCCCAGGTTGTGGTGCGGATTCCGCTGTCGGGGCAAAGAACGTGCCGCGCGACAGGAACGTGTAGTCGGCCTCCAGCGCGCCGATGCCCAGGAGGGTGATCAGCAGCAGCGGCGGCACCACGATCGCGTAGAAGAGCGCGAGCCGCTCCCACAGCATGTGCATGAAGACGGACACGATCAGCCCGGCCTTGAGCAGCATGAAGGCGACGATCAGCGTCCACCTCAGCAGGCCCTGCACGTGGAAGAAGTCCACCAGGTACGAGGCGATGCTCAGCACGAAGAGCAGGGCCCAGATCTTGAAATAGATGCCCAGCGGATGCTGCTGGCCCGTCGGCGCCGCGCTGGGCGGTGGATGTTCGGCGTGTTCCATGCGCTTGGCTCCCGGCTACCAGAGGTAGAAGAACGCGAAGATGAAGACCCAGACCAGGTCCACGAAGTGCCAGTACAGGCCCATGATCTCGACGATCTCGTAGTTGCCGCGCCGCCCGGTCAGGAAGCCGGGCCGCTGCTCGTCCAGCGAGCCGCGCAGCACCTTGGTCGAGACGATCAGGAGGAAGATCACCCCGATCGTCACGTGCGTGCCGTGGAAGCCGGTGATCATGAAGAAGGCCGATCCGAACTGGGCCGCGCCCCAGGGGTTGCCCCAGGGCCGCACGCCTTCGGAGATCAGCTTGTACCACTCGAAGGCCTGCATGCCGACGAAGGTGGCGCCCAGCGCGGCCGTGGCCAGCAGCAGGCCGAAGGTGCGCCGGCGGTCGCGCCGGTAGCCGTAGTTGACGGCCAGCGCCATGGTGCCGCTGCTGGTGATCAGCACGAACGTCATGATGGCGATGAGCAGAAGCGGTACGTTCTGGCCGAACATGTGCAGCGAGAACACCTCGCTCGGGTTCGGCCACGGCACGGTGGTCGATGCGCGGACCGTCATGTACGAGATCAGGAAGGTGCCGAAGATGAAGGTGTCGCTCAGCAGGAAGATCCACATCATCGGCTTGCCCCAGGGCACGTCCTTGAAGAGGCGCTGGTCCGATGAGGCGTCCCGCACGATGCTGGCCCAGCCCTCGCGGCCGGGCGCGTGCGCGTGCGGCTCCAGCGTGGCGCCGGTGATCACCGTGGCTTCCGGGGTTTTCATGTCGCGTCCTTCCGGTCACAGGGGCGTGGAGGAGCAGATCGCCAGCCCGAGCACGTCCGACACCAGCAGCGCATACAGCGCCACCCACACGACCAGCAGGAAGTGCCAGTAGGTCGCGCACAGCTGCACGGCCAGCCGGATGCGCGCCGGGTCGGCGTCGCGCCAGGCCCGCTTCCACGCGCGTGCCCAGGCCACCAGGCCGCCCAGCACGTGCAGGCCATGCACGGCGGTGAACAGGTAGAAGAACGCGCTGGCGGCGCTGGTGGAGACGAACCAGCCGGCGTCGTCCAGCTGCATCCACACCGCCAGCTGCCCGGCCAGGAAACCCGCGGTGAGCAGGCCGCCGGTGGCCAGTCCCCGGCGCAGGTCGGCGGGCTCGCCGCGGCGAGCGGCGTGCACCGCCCACTGCATCGCCAGGCTGGCGCCCACCAGCAGCGCGGTGTTCAGCGTCAGAAGGCGCGGCCGCGGCAGCGGCGTCCAGTCCGCCAGGCCCAGCCGCATCGAGTACGCGCTGACGAACAGCACGAACAGCGAGGTCGCTACGGCCAGGAACACCCACAACGCGGTCTGGATCGCGGGGCGCGGCGTCGGAACGCTGATCTCCACTCCGGCCGGTTGCGCCTGCCAGGGCTGCACGTTCACCGTCTGGCGCAGCAGCCAGACGACGATGACCGCCATCAGCACCGTGAGGAACGCCAGCGCGATCGTCATGGCATCAGCCCTCGTGGTGCGGGGTCCGGGCCCAGGCTTCCGCCGGCACGTCCGCGGGCGGCACGTTCTGCGGGATGAAGTCGGTCTTCAGGCCCGGGATGCCGTAGTCGTAGGCCCAGCGGTAGACCACCGGCAGCTCCTT
The DNA here is from genome assembly GCA_023387335.1 of Pseudomonadota bacterium. Lineage (GTDB taxonomy): Bacteria > Pseudomonadota > Gammaproteobacteria > Burkholderiales > Burkholderiaceae_C > Ramlibacter. The sequence continues at coordinate 295,237 of JAEWIF010000026.1, forward strand.
GCCGAAGTTGCCGTGCGTGGGCGGCGTCTGCGGCGTCTGCCATTCCAGCGTGGTCGAGTGCCAGGGGTTTCCGCCCGACGGCTTGCCCTTGAAGTAGCTGTGCACCAGGTTGTAGAGGAACGCCATCTGCGCCGCGCCGACCACGAAGGCCGCGAGCGAGATCCAGACGTTGAGCAGGTGGGCCGAGTCGGGGATGAAGCTGGTGCCGCCGATCGCGTAGTAGCGCCGCGGGATCCCCATGAAGCCCAGGTAGTGCATGGGATAGAAGATCGCGTAGGTGCCGATGAACGTGATCCAGAAATGGATCTTGCCCAGCGTGTCGTCCAGCATCCGGCCGGTGATCTTGGGGTACCAGTGGTAGATGGCGCCGAACACCACCAGCACCGGCGCGATGCCCATCACCATGTGGAAGTGCGCCACCACGAACATGGTGTCCGACAGCGGCAGGTCGACCACCACGTTGCCGAGGAACAGGCCCGACAGCCCGCCGTTGACGAAGGTGAAGACGAAGGCGATGGCGAACAGCATCGGCACCGTCAGGCGGATGTTCCCGCGCCACAGCGTCAGCACCCAGTTGTAGACCTTGATCGCGGTCGGGATCGCGATCAGCAGCGTGGTGGTCGCGAAGAAGAAGCCGAAGTACGGATGCATGCCGCTCACGTACATGTGGTGGGCCCACACCACGAAGCTCAGCCCGCCGATGATCAGGATGGCCCAGACCATCATGCGGTAGCCGAAGATGTTCTTGCGCGCGTGGGTGGCGATCAGGTCCGAGACGATGCCGAAGGCCGGCAGCGCGACGATGTAGACCTCGGGATGGCCGAAGAACCAGAACAGGTGCTGGAACAGCAGCGGGTTGCCGCCCGAGTAGTTCAGCTGCTGGCCCTTGGACACCAGCGCGGGCATGAAGAAGCTGGTGCCCAGCGTGAGATCCAGGAACATCATGATGGCGCTCACGAACAGGGCGGGGAAGGCCAGCAGCGCCAGGATGGTGGCCATGAAGATGCCCCACACCGTCAGCGGCAGCCGCATCAGCGTCATGCCGCGCGTGCGCGCCTGCAGCACCGTCACCACGTAGTTGAGTCCGCCCATGGTGAAGCCGATGACGAACACCGCCAGCGACACCAGCATCAGCAGGATGCCGAAATGCGATCCCGGCGTGCCGTCCAGGATGGCCTGCGGGGGGTAGAGCGTCCAGCCCGCGCCGGTCGGGCCGCCGGGCACGAAGAAGCTCACCACCAGCAGCAGCACGGCCAGCAGGTAGACCCAGTAGCTGAGCATGTTGACGTAGGGGAACACCATGTCGCGCGCGCCCACCATCAACGGGATCAGGTAGTTGCCGAAGCCCCCGAGGAACAGCGCGGTCAGCAGGTAGATCACCATGATCATCCCGTGCATGCTCACCAGCTGCAGGTAGGTGGTGGGCGTGATCCAGTCGAAGCGGCCGGGAAAGCCCAGCTGCAGCCGCATCAGCCAGGAGAACACCAGCGCCACCAGGCCGATGCCGATGGCCGTCACCGCGTACTGGATCGCGATGATCTTGGCGTCCTGGCTCCAGATGTACTTCCCGATGAAGGTCTTCGGGTGGTAAAGCGGGACCTCCGCGACCTCGGCGGGCGGCGCGAAATCGGTCTCGTCGTGCGCAACGTGGGTCGCCATGAAGTCCTCCGCGGGTCAACGGGGATGGGAGTTGAGGTAGGCGAGCACGTCGCCGATGGCCGCGTCGTCGGCCAGCATGCCGGCCACCAGCGCCATCTGCCCGCCGTGCAGGTCCTGGGGATGGGCGCCGCGGACGCCGTCGCGGAAGTTCTTCAGCTGCCGCGCCAGGTACCAGTCGTTCATGCCGGCCAGGCGCGGCGCGTTGGTGGCCGCGATGCCGCGCCCGTCGGCGCCGTGGCAGGCCGCGCAGGTGGCGTAGCGCTCGCGGCCCTTGGCGACGTCGCCCTTGATCGTGCTCGCCGCGGGCGCGTCGGGCAGGGTGGCGATGTAGCTCAGCACGTTGGCCAGCGCGGCCTCGTCGGGGAGCGTGGCCGCCATCGGCGCCATCGTCTTGCCGAACGTGTCCTTGTCGCTCGCGCCGCGCGCGCCCGCCTTGAACAGGTGCAGCTGCCGCTCGAGGTACCACGCGCCCTGGCCGCTGAGCTTGGGCGCGTTCAGCGCGACATTGCCTTCGCCGCCTTGGCCATGGCAGGCCGCGCAGGTGGCGTACAGCGCCTTGCCCGCGACCGCGTCGCCGCGCGGCCTTTCCTGCGCCTGGGCGAAGGTGCGCTGCTGCCCGAGCCAGGCCTGGTAGGCCGGCGCTTCGTCCACCACGATGCGGCCGCGCATCGCGAAGTGGCCGACGCCGCACAGCTCCTCGCACAGCAGGTCGTACGAGCCGGCCTTGGTGGGCGTGAACCAGGTGTAGGTGACCAGGCCCGGCACCAGGTCCATCTTCACGCGCAGCTGCGCCACCGCGAAGTTGTGCAGCACGTCCTTGGACCGCAGCAGCATCTTGACCGGCTGGCCCAGCGGAACGTGCAGCTCGGGGCTGGAGAGCAGCACGTCGTCGCGGCCGTGCGGATCGTTCGGGTTCATGCCGAACGGGTTCTCGTCGGTCACGAACCGCGAATGCACCGTGCCGAGCTTGCCGTCCTGTCCCGGCAGGCGGTAGGCCCAGTTCCATTGCTGCGCCATCACCTCCACGGTCCGCGCCTCCGGCGGCACGTGGATGATGTCGGCCCACACGACCAGGCCCGGCGCCAGCATCGCCGCCACGCCCACGCCGGTGAGGCCGAGCAGCCAGGCCTCGAGCTTCTTGTTCTCGGGCTGGTATTGCGCGCGCGAGCCCGGCCGGTGCCGGTAGCGGATCAGCGCCCAGGCCATGAACAGGCTGACGGCGACGAACACCACGCCCGTCACCCAGAACGTGATGCTGATGGTGGTGTCGATGGTGTGCCAGTTGGACGCGATCGGCGTGAAATACCAGGGACTCAGGAAATGGAAGAGGACCGAGCCGAGCGCCAGGATGACCAACGCGATCGCGATCGCCATGACTGGGCCTCCTAGGACTCGTCGACTGCGTTGCGGTTGAACTTCCAGTAGAGCAGGGCGGCGACGATGCCGAACACCCCGTGCGCCGCGAGCGTTTCCCAGCCGCGCAGCTCGATGAGCCACGGGAAGAACAGCGTCGCCAGCACTTCGAAATTGATGATGTAGAGCACCATCCCGAGGATGGCGCCGGTCGCGACCGCGAAGTCGGGCCGCGTGTCCAGCCGCAGCTGGGTCATCACCATCGCCATCACCACGCCGAACACCACGCCGAGCACGTAGTGGGTGGTCAGGGCGACGGCGACCACGCCTACGCTGAACGCGTAACCCTGGCCGGACGGTGGAGCGGAGCCGGTGACGATGGGCGCGATCATGTGCGAGATGCGCCAGGGCCCGTCGGGATGGAAGAGTGCCGACCAGATCAGGTCGAGCACCATCAATACCGCGCCGGCCGCTAGGCCGGCGACCGCCGCGGCGGTCCAGTCGGTGGACCGCCAGTGCGCACCGCGCATTCCCACGAGAGTGTCCATGCGTGACCTCCCACGTGCAGGAAAAACCGCTGCACCCGGTGCTTCCGTCGAGCGGAAGACGTGTCACTTCTACTCCTGAAAACCCGGCCTTGCAACACGCACGCAGCGGCGCGGGTTTGCTGCTCAGCCACAAGCGTGCGCGAACGCGCTTTTGGACGCTTCTACGGGTCGCGCGTGAGCCCGAGGAACTCGTCGATGACGTGGAAATGGTCGTCGTGCAGGCGCGCTTCCAGGGCCGCGAGCTGCGCGATCGGCACCCATCGCGCTACGGCCGCGTCGTCACCGCCGCGCACCGGCGGTGGCGCGGCCTCGCCGAGATCGAAGAAGTGCGCGTGCGTCACCACGCGGCCGCGCTGGCTGCGCTCGGGATGGTCGAACACCTTCACGCCGCGCAGGCGCTCGCGCATCGCGAGGTGGGTCATCGGCAGCCCGGTTTCCTCCACCAGCTCGCGCAACGCCGACTGCAGCACGGTGTCCTCGCGTTCGAGGAAACCGCCGGGCAGCGCCAGCAGCCCCCGGCCGGGCGGGCGGCCGCGTTCGATCAGCAGAACGGAGCCGCCCGAGCGCACCACGGCATCGACCGTCACCAGCGTCACCGGCCAGGGCACGGCCGACCACACCTTCTTCTCGCGGTCGACCTGCCGCCATTCCTCGCGCAGCCGCGCGAACTCGGGCGTGCCCAGCCACGCACGCACGCGCTCGCGCGTGCCCGGCGCGAGCTCGTCCTCGATGCCGCGCCAGGCGGCTTCGGGCTCGTGCGCGGCATAGAGCGCGTCCAGCCGCGGCTCGCTGCGCGCGTCGGTGTCGCCCAGCTCCTCGAAGGTCCAGCCCCGCGGGCGGTCTTCCGGCTCGGGCTCGGGACCCGACCACAGGCAGCTCACCGGCGTGCCGGCAGGATGGTGCGGCGCCAGCCCGGCCTGCACCGCGCGCATCGTCCGCCGGGCATCCCAGTGCTCGCGCACGGGCTCGAAGTCGATGCGCGACAGCCGTGCGTTGTCCAGCGAAGCCGCCAGCATGTCGGCGCGCTCGCGCCAGCCGAACGGCTGCCGCGCCGAAGGCGACTGGTGGGCGCGCGTGATGAAGACGCGCACGCGGTCGGCGCGCGACAGCGCCGTGCGCAGCAGCTCGAGCTGCACTTCGTCCGGCAGCACGAAATGGCCGACGCAGGCCGCCAGCCCCGAGCGATCGCCTGTCATGGCCATGTGCTCCTCACTGGGCCGCGCCGTTGACCGCGGCCAGCGCCGAGTCCATGCCGTCGGGGCGCAGCGCCTTGGCGTTGACGTGGTCGGGCAGCGGCTCGCACAGGTAGATCTCGGCCGCCGGCCGTTCCAGCACGCGCAGGCCGCTGGACCGCAGCATGGCTTCGATGCCCGCGTGGTTGGGCACCCACCAGTTGGTCGGGTCGCCGGCGAAGCGGTGCTCGATGAAGGCCATCTTGGGCCAGCCGGGATCGAGCAGCGGCTCGCGGTCGTCGATCGGATGGTCGCCGGTGTCCGGGTAGACCTCCTCGCCCGGCATGGCGAGCGTCTGGAACAGCATCAGCTTGCGCGTGCGCCGCGCCAGCAGGTCGAGCGCCAGCAACGGATAGCGCAGGTGATAGAAGACGCCCATGAACCAGACGAGGTCGAAGTTCTCGGCCAGGCCCGCGACGTCGTACACGCCCATGCGCCGGAACTCGACCTGCCGCTCCAGGCCCAGCACGCCGGCGGCCCAGCGCGCCTGCTCGAGATAGAGGTCCTCGACATCGATCGCCAGCACGCTCGCGCCGCGGCGCGCCAGCTCGAAGCTGTAGAAGCCCGCGTTGCAGCCCACGTCGAGCACGCGCCAGCCCGACAGGTCGCGCGGCAGGCGCGGCGCGATCTGCTGCCACTTGAAGCCGGGGAAGTCGCCGCCCAGGAAATGGTCGGGCGCGGTCTGCACGCCGCCGGGCAGGTGCAGGTTGTGGAACCAGGGACCGAGCGCCTCGATGCGCCGGCGCAGCTCGCCGACGTCCACCGCGGTGGGCGCGTCGTCCAGGTGGGTCGTCAATTCCATGTCGGGTCAGCGGCCGATCGCGTGGTACTCGAAGCCCAGCTGCCGCAGCGAGGGCTCGTACAGGTTACGCCCGTCGAAGATGACGGGCTGGCGCATCGCCTGCCGCAGCGCTTCGAAGTTCGGGCTGCGGAAGGCCTGCCAGTCGGTGGTGATCACCAGGCCGTCGGCGTCCTGCGCGCATTCCATGGCGGTGTCGGCATAACGCAGGCGGTCGAGCAGCGCCACGCGCCCGCAGAAGTCGTGCGCCAGCGTCGAGCGGGCCTGCGGCATCGCCACCGGGTCGTGCGCCATCACCTGCGCGCCGCGCTCCAGCAGCGCCTTGATGACGATGCGGCTCGGCGCCTCGCGCATGTCGTCGGTGTTCGGCTTGAACGCCAGCCCCCAGAGCCCGAACAGCATGCCGCGCAGGTTGCTGCCGTAGCGGCTGTTGATCTTCTGCACCAGGATGTGTTTTTGCGCCTCGTTGACGGCCTCGACCGCCTCCAGGATCCGCAGGTGGCGCCCGTGGACGCAGCCGGTGCGGATCAGCGCGCGCACGTCCTTGGGAAAGCAGCTGCCGCCATAGCCCGTGCCCGGGTAGAGGAAGCTGTAGCCGATGCGCGGATCGGCGCCCATGCCCTTGCGCACCTGCTCGATGTCGATGCCGGCCTCGCCCGCCAGGTTGGCCAGCTCGTTCATGAAGCTGATGCGCGTGGCCAGCATCGCGTTCGACGCGTACTTGGTCAGCTCGGCCGCGCTCAGGTCCATCATCAGCACGCGGTCCTGCACCCGGTTGAAGGGCGCGTACAGCCGCTGCAGCAGGTCGCGCGCACGCTCGCCGTGCGGGCCCGGTTCGGTGCCGATGACGATGCGGTCGGGCTTCATGAAGTCGTCGACGGCCGCGCCTTCCTTGAGGAACTCGGGGTTGGAGGCGACCGAGAACGCGTCCGGCCCGTTGGGGAGGTTGCGCGCCAGCAGCGCATCGGCGATGGCGCCGCGCACGCGCTCGCCGGTGCCCACCGGCACCGTGGACTTGGTCACCACCAGCTTGTAGCCGCGCATCCAGCGGCCGATGCTGTCGGCCGCCTGCAGCACCTGGCTCAGGTCCGCGCTGCCGTCCTCGGCCTGCGGCGTGCCGACCGCGATGAAGATCACCTCCGCATGCGCGACCGCCTTCTGCACGTCGCTGCCGAACGCCAGCCGGCGGCCCGCGCGGTTGCGGTCGACCACCTCCTGCAGCCCCGGCTCGTAGATCGGGATGTGGCCGGCGTCGAGCAGGTCGATGCGCCGCGGATCGAGGTCCAGGCACAGCACGTCGTTGCCGGCTTCGGCAAGGCAGGCCCCGCTCACCAGGCCGACGTAGCCGGCGCCCATCACGGTGACGTTCATGGCGCGGTCTCCAGGTCGAGGTCGAGCGCGTAGCCGACCAGCTGGGCGGCGCGGTGCGCGGCCGTGTGCTCGGCCAGCACGCGACGGCGCGCCCGGTCGGCCATGAGCAGGCGGTGCTCCTCCGGCATGTCGCGCAGCACGGCCAGCACGTGCGCGGCGCTTTCGGCGATGACGATCTCGCGGCCCGGCACGAACAGCGTCTCCAGCCCCGCCCAGCGGTCGCTGACGATGGGCGTGCCGCACGCGGCGGCCTCGAACAGCCGCACGCTCGGCGACCAGCCGGCGCGAACCATGTCGGCGCGGGTGATGTTGAGAGTGAAGCGCTGGCGGTTGTAGAAGGCGCGGTGCTCCACGGGCGCGAGGTGCGGCCGGTAGTCGACGTTGGCGGGCCAGTCGATGTCTTGCGGGTATTGCGGACCGGCGACGATGAACCGGCCCGCCGCCCAGGTGCGCGCCGGCTGCAACAGCAGGCCGTCCACGCCCGGCTGGCGGTCGTCGCTGTAGGTGCCCATGTAGCCCAGGTCCCAGGCGGCCGGCTGCGGGTCGGGGTGGTACACGAGCGCGTCCACCGAGCAGTACAGCACCCGCGCGCGCGGCGAGCCGAAGTGCTGCTCCAGCCGGCGCAGCGTGGGGCCGCCGGTGAACGACAGGTACAGGTCGTAGCCCGCGATCTGCTCGGGTCGCAGGTAATCGTGCTCGCCACGCGCCAGCCTGGCCAGGGTGACGGGCGTGTCGATGTCGTAGAACGCCGTGAGGCCGCCCGCCTCGCGCTGCACCCAGTCGCCCACCTGCGCGCCCTGCGGCACGAAGGAGCCGACGATCACCAGGTCGGCCGCGCGCAGGGCTTCGGCGAAGCGGTCCTGCAGTTCCTCGACGCTGCCGTACAGCCCGGTGCGGCCGTAGGGCGGATCGGGCAGGTCGCGGTGCGCGGCGTACCAGGGCTGGTCGCGCTCGAGGAAGAGGACGTCGTGCCCGGCCGCGTCGAGCTCGCGCACCAGGCCGCGATAGGTGGTGGCGTGGCCGTTGCCCCAGGACGAGGTGATGGAAAGGCCGAGGATGACGATGGAAAGCGCGCTCATGCCGCCACCTCCAGCGCACGTCCGTCCAGCACCGCATCGAACTGCGCCGCGCGATGGTCGTAGGTGTGCTCCGCCAGCACGCGGCGATACGCCGCCTGGCCGATGCCGCGCGCCTTCCGGGCGTCCAGCGATTCCAGTTGCCGCGCCACTTCCTCGCCGTCGCGCGCCACCAGCATCTCGGTGCCCGGCTCGAAGAACTGCTCCAGGCCTTCCCACGCGTCGGTGATCAGGCAGGCCGCCGCGCCCGCCGCCTCGAACACCCGCGTGGCCGGCGAGAAGCCGTAGCGGGCCATGCTCTCGCGGCTGATGTTGAGCACCGCCAGTGGCGTGCAGTTGAACGCGTTGTGGTCGGCGGTATAGACGTGGCCCAGGTAGTGCACGTTCGGCGGCACCGGCTTGTCGCCCCACCCGCTGCCGCCCAGCAGGAAGCGGCGCCCGGGCAGGGCCGCGGCGGCGCGCAGGAAGAAGTCCTCGACGCGGGCCTCGCGGTCGGGCAGCCGGTTGCCCAGGAAGCCCAGGTCCCCGGTGAAGCGCGGATCGGGCGCGACCGGGAAATGCGTGCTCGGGTCCAGCGCGTTGTAGATCGGCACGCAGTCGCGCGCGCCCAGCGCCAGGTACGCGCGGCACACCGGCTCGCCGCCGCCGTAGGTGAACACCAGGTCGTAGCGCGGCACCAGCGGACGGAGAGCGTCATGCGGGTCTTGGTGCATGCGGTCCAGCGTGGCGGGCGCGTCCACGTCCCAGTAAACGACCGTCGTGGACGGGCCTTGCAGGTCCAGCACCGCGCGCTCCAGCAGCGCGTCGTGCACGCCCACGCCACTGGCCTTGACTACCAGGTCGGCGCCGCGCGCCTGCTCCACCGTGCGCAGCACCTCGGCCTCGCTCTGGGCGGAGTAGACGGCCACGCGGGCCCACGGCGGATCGGCCATGTCGCGGTGCTTCTGGCGGTCGAAGGCGTCCGGCTCGTAGAAGGTCACGCGGTGGCCGCGCCCGTGCAGCGCCCGCACGATGCCGCGGTAGTAGGTGGCGGCGCCGTTCCAGTACGCCGACACCAGGCTGGAGGCGAAAAAAGCGATGTGCATCTTGTTCTTCAGGCGTTGACTTCGGGCGAGGCTTTCCGCGCGGGCGCGACCAGCTCTTCGTGGATGGCCAGCAGTTCGTCCACGCGCTGCCTGCAGCTGTGGCGGGCGTGGATCGTGCGCAGCCCGTGTCCGGCCAGCGAGCGGGCCAGCGCGGGCTCGTTCAGGACCTCGCGCAGGTGCCCGCGCATCTCGCGGCCGTCGCGCGCGACGAGGAAATCGGAGCCCGGCTCGAACAGGCCCTCGCAGTCGTCCCAGGGCGCCGACACCAGCGGGATGCCGCAGGCCAGCGCCTCGAACACGCGGATGGTGGGGATGCCGGGCAGGGCGCGTACGTAGGGTCGCCGCGGCACGTGGACCGTCACGCCGTGGCGCGCGAACACCTGGGGCGCTTCGTAGTTGGGCAGCCAGCCACCGTAGGCGATGCCCGCTTCCCGCAGGCTGTCGAGCGCATGCCGCGGATAGCGCACGCCGTGCACGCGCGCCTTCAGCGCGAGCGCCTTCACCGGCTCGAGCAGGAACTCGTGCAGTTCGGCGGTGCGCTCCTCGTCGCCCCAGTTGCCGATCCAGACCAGGTCGCCTTCGCGCGGCGCCCCCAGAGGCTTGAACACCCGCGTGTCCGCCGCCTCGTGCCAGGTCCAGGCCCGCTCGCACCAGCCGTGGCGGCGGTACAGGTCGCGGATGACGGAGCCGAAGGCCAGCACGCCGTCGTAGTGGCGCAACTCGTAGGCCGCCATGCTGTCCGGCTCGGTCACGCTGCGGTGGTGCGTGTCGTGGAACAGCAGCTTGTAGTGGGGATTCGCCGCGCGGTGCAGCCCGATGCGGCGCACCAGCGCGTGCTCGTTCCATTCGTGCACCAGCACCAGGTCGGCGCCGGCGAGGGCGGCGTCGAGATCCAGCGACTCCGGCGCGTAGCGCTCGCTTCGCAGCTGCGCGTAGGCCCGGGCGAAGGCGCGCAACGGCGCTTCGCCGTGCTCGGCCACGAGGTTGCTCACGCTCCAGGCGTCGGCCGGTTCATGCACCGCGACTTCATGGCCGCGCGCCAGCAGCTCGCTGCAGATGCCGCGCAGGAAATGCGCGTTGCCGTGGTTCCAGTCGGAGACCAGCGAATGGCAGAACAGCACTACGCGCACGGCGCTTCCTCGGGTTGAAGCGCCAGGGCGGGCGCCAGCCGCGCGCAGGCGGACTGCCAGGCGTCGGCCATGGCTTCGGGGGCGAACGCCAGGGCGCGGCGATGGGCCGCGGCCGCGAGGCGTTCGCGTTCGCCGGGGTCGTCGATCAGCCGCTGCAGCGTGGCGCGCAGCGCGTCGTGGTCGTCGGGTCGCACGTACGCCGCGGCGTCGCCCCAGACCTCGCGCAAGCTCGCGATGTCGCCCAGCACCAGCGCGCAGCCGGCCAGGCCGGCTTCGAGGGCGGAGAGGCCGAAGGGTTCGTAGCGGGCGGGCAGGGCGTAGATCGCCGCCTGCGCCATCTGCCGGGCCACGTCGCGCGTGGAGAGGACGCCCAGTGAGCGCACACCCATGCTGCCTGCTTCATCGGAGCCCGCGACGTGGACGGGCCAGTCGAGGTGCGGCGCCACGGCTTGCAACGCGGAAAGGTTCTTGGCGGGGTCCCAGAAGCGGCCGGCGGCGAAGACGAAGGGTTGCCTGGCCGCGGGGCGGAACCGCGCGGGATCGCGCCCGTTGGGCAGCACCACGCCGCGGACGCCATGGAACTCCGTGAGCGAGGCCAGCATCGCAGCGGTCGGCGCCGCGACGAGGTCGGCGCCTTGCAACCCGGCCCGCACGCGGTGCCGGTACGTGTCCCATCCGGCCGGCGCATCGCCTCCGTGGACGGCGCGCCACCACGACAGTACGCACGAATGCCCCACCACCAGCTTGGGCGCGCGGAAGGGCAGCGCGCCGAACGCGAACTGGTTCAGGTGCACGAGGTCCGGCCGCAACCGTGCTTCGAGTGCGAGCAGCCACTCGCCCGCCGCGTCCACCTCTCGCCAGGGATCCGGCATCCATTCGAGCGCGAACCCGCTCTCGTGCAGCTCGATCCCCTCGCAGCCTTCGACCGTCTCGCGCTGGTGCGCCTGAAGCGGCGCGCCCATCGAGGCCAGGTGGACCTGGAAGCCGCGCGCAGCCAGCGCCGTGGCCAGCTCGGTCGAGTAGGTCCAGACGCCGCCGACGCAGTCGGTGGTCAGCAGGATCGAAGGCCGGTGATCACCGGCCATAGATCGCGTCCATGGCCGTGGCGACCTGCACCACGGATTCGATACCGCTCTCGTAGCGAGCGCCGCCGCCCAGGCGCCGCGCCCAGTCGAGCACCGCCCGGCCGCCCCAGGCGTCGGGCGGATCGGCCAGAGGGAAGCGCTGCGTGCCCTGGTAGCGCTCGGCCACGAAGTCGTGGAAGGAGCCGTCGCGGTTGCGCAGCGACGCGCCGCCGCGCGAGCCGTGGAAATGCGCCTCGATGATCGCGTCGCGGCCCATCGGCAGGTTCCACGAGCAGGTCAGCCGCGCGACCGCGCCTCCATCCAGCTCCAGCTGCGCGACCGCGTAGTCCTCGACGACGTCTTCCCCCGGCGCGAGCGAGTGGCCGTGGAAGTAGAGCCGGCTGGTGACCAGCTGCACCTGCGGGAAGCCCAGCACCCACAGCGCCAGGTCCACCAGGTGCGTGCCCAGGTCGATGGCGCAGCCGCCGCCCGCCAGCGCCATGTCGCGCGCCCAGCCGGGGTTGGGGCCGTAGGCGTTGTGGAACACCAGGTCGATCGCATAGACATCCCCGAGCTCGCCTTCGACCACGGCATTGCGTATGCGCCGCATCGCCTCGGTGTGGCGGTACGAGAGGTCGCAGCCGAGCAGGCGGTCGGCGCGGCGGGCCGCGTCGACGATGGCGCGGGTTTCCTGCGCGGTGCGCGCCAGCGGCTTCTGGCAGAACACCGCGAGCTTGCGTTCCAGCACGCGGAGCGATTGCTCGGCGTGCAGCGCGCTCGGGGTGGCGATCACGGCGCCGTCGAGGTCGTAGGCCAGCAGTTCGTCGAGCGTGGCGGCCGTGGTGGCTGCGGGCGCGATCGCCTGCGCGGCCCGGCGCGCATCCTCGCTGGAATCGGCGAGCACGACGACCTCGCAGGCCTTCTCGTCCACGAGCGACTGCAGGCGATGCCGGCCGATCCAGCCGAGGCCGAGGAAGCCGAGGCGAGGGAGGGCGCTCATGCCGTCACCAGCGCTTTCATGAACCCGTCCGGCCGCGTCCGCGTCAGCTCCAGGGCCTCGCCCAGCCGGTCCAGCGGCAACCGGTGCGTGTACAGCGGCCGCGGGTCGAGCACGCCTCGGGCCATCAGGTCCACCGCGCCGCGGATGCCTTCCACGTACCGGCGCGGATCGCGTTCGTGCGCGTTGATGACGTCGATGCCGCGCCAGTTCCACAGCTGCACGTTGACCTGGCGCATGCCGTCCTGGTGGTAGCCGGCGATGACCAGGCGGCCGCGCTCGGCCGTGATCTCGCTCGCCAGCTGCAGCGGCCACTCCAGGCCCGTTGCCTCGATGACGCGCTCGCACCAGCGGCCTTCGGTGAGTTCCTTGACGCGCTCGATCACGCGGTGGTGGTCGTCCATCGGCACCGTCTCCTGCGCGCCGCACCGTCGCGCGAAGTCCAGTGAGAACGGCCGGCGCGAGATCGCGATCACGCGGGCGCCGGCATCGACGGCCAGCTGCGTGAGCAGCGCGCCGAGGAAGCCGATGCCCACGATGGCCACGGTCTGACCCGCGCGGATCTCGCTGCGGCGGAAGATGTTGACCGTGCAGCCCAGCGGCTCGCCCGGCACGGCCTGGCCGTCGAGCGAGGCGGGCAGCGGCACGACCGCATCGGCCCTGGCCAGATCGAACTCGGCGTGGGCGCGGTACGAAAGCGCCGCGACCCGGTCGCCGACCGCGATCCCGCCCACGCCTTCGCCGAGCGCGGCGATGCGGCCCCAGCCCTCGTGCCCCGGCGCGCCCGGCGCCTGCGGGTACTCGAACCAGCTGCGGCCTTCCCACAGCGGCAGGCTGGATGCGCAGACGCCTGAGCCTTCCAGCCGCAGCAGCACTTCTCCCGGTCCCGGCTCGGGCCGCGGCGCGTCCTGCAGCCGGGCCTCGCGCGGCGAGGCGATCACGCAGGCTTGCATCGCGTGCCGTCCTTTCAATGCGCGGCCGCGGCCGCGGCGGCGACGGCGACCGCGGCGGCGGGTTCGGGCACGGCCATGGGACGACGGTGCGACGAGATCCAGTCGTAGAGGCGCCCGATGCCGTCGCGCGCGGCCACCCTGGCGTGCCAGCCGGTGGCCTGCTCGAAGGCGCGCGTGTCGCTCACGTAGTAGCGCTGGTCGCCGGTGCGCCAGTCATCCAGGGCCAGCGCCGGGCGATGGCCCTGCAGCTCCTCGATGCGGTCCAGCAGGTCCAGCAGGCTGATCGCGTTGGACGGCCCGCCGCCGATGTTGAAGGCGCGCCCGGCGAGCGCCTGCGCGTTCTGCTCGGCCAGCAGGAAGGCGTTGACCAGGTCGTCCACGTGCAGCACGTCCCGCACCTGGCGGCCGTCGCCGTACAGCGTGATCGACTCGCCGCGCAGCGCGCGCAGGATGAAGTGCGCCACCCAGCCCTGGTCCTCGGTGCCGAACTGGCGCGGGCCGTAGATGCAGCTCATGCGGAACACCAGCGTGCGCAGGCCGTAGCTGCGCGCGTAGTCCAGCACGTACTGGTCGGCCGCGCCCTTGGAGCAGCCGTAGGGACTGTGGAAGTCCAGCGGACGCGCCTCGGAAACGCCGCGCGCCCGCACCGCGAGATCGGTGGGCAGGTAGTGCTGGCCGGCCTGCTGCAAGGCCAGGTCGGAGAGGTCGCCGTAGACCTTGTTGGTGGAGGTCAGGAGCACGGACGGCGGCACGCGCTGCGCGCGCGCGGCCTCCAGCACGTTGAGCGTGCCCTGCGCATTGACCAGGAAGTCCTCGCGCGGATCGTCCAGGCTGGTGGTGACGGCGACCTGCGCCGCGAAGTGGAAGACCTGCGCGCAACCGCCCACGGCGCGCGAAACGGCGCCGGCGTCGCGGACGTCGGCCACCATCGCCTGGACCTGGTCGCCGTACTGCTCGCGCAGCCACTGCAGGTTCTGCTCCACGCCGGGACGCGAGAGGTTGTCCAGGATGCGCACGCGGCGGCCCGCGCCCAGCAGCCGGTGCGCCAGGTTGCAGCCGATGAAGCCGGCGCCACCGGTGATGAGCGTGGGGGCTTCGTTCATACGGTGAGTCCCCGTGCGGCCAGCTCGGCGCTGGCCTGCGACACCTTGTCGACCGCGGCCTGCCCCTCGAGCCAGGCCGCCAGTTCGGCCATGCCGTCGTCCAGCGTCACCCGGGGCTCGTATCCGAGCACGCGCCTGGCCTTGGTGATGTCGGCGAAGCAGTGGCGGATGTCGCCCACGCGGTACTTGCCGACGATCTCAGGCGCGATCTCCTCGCGGCCCATGACGCGCGCCAGCCGCCCGGCGATGGCCTGCACCGTCTGCGGCCGGCCGCTGCCGATGTTGAACACCTCGCCCGCGGCGTGGGGCGATTGCAGCGCGAGGCGGCAACCGCGGGCGACGTCGTACACGCTGACGAAGTCGCGCTGCTGCAAACCATCCTCGAAGATCTTCGGGGCGCCGCGATTGAGCAGGCGAGAGGCGAAGATCGCCAGCACGCCCGTATAAGGATTGGAAAGCGCTTGTCTCGGACCGTAAGCGTTGAAGAAACGCAAGGCAACGGCTGGAATGTTGTATGCACGACCGGTCATGAGGCACATCCGTTCCTGGTCGTACTTCGAAAGTGCGTACACGGAGGCCAGCGTCGGACTCTTGCTTTCGGGCGTGGGCACGGGCTCCAGCGGGCCGCCGTCGGCGTCCTTGAGCTCCCAGTCGCCGGCCTTCAGCTGGGCCAGCGTGCGCTCGCCGGCTTCGCGCGTGCGGCCCGAGGCATCGCGGTACAGGCCTTCCCCGTAGAGGCTCATGCTCGATGCGACCACGAGCCGCTGGACCGGGCGCGCGATCAGCGCCTCCAGCAGGACGGCGGTCCCGAGGTTGTTCACCCTCGTGTAGTGCGCCAGCTCGTACATGCTCTGCCCGACACCCACCGCGGCGGCGAAGTGGAACACCGCGTCGATGCCGTCGAGCGCGCGATCGACCGCCGCGCGATCGCACACGTCGCCCACCACCAGTTCGACCTGGGGGTCGAGATAGGCCGGCCGCCTGCGTTCGGGACCATGCACCTGGTCGGCCAGGCAGTCGAGCACGCGCACCTGCAGGCCATGGCGCAGCAACTCGTCTGCGAGGTGGGAGCCGATGAAGCCGGCACCACCGGTGATCAGGACATGTCGCATGTCAAGGATTCCCTTTTAGACAGGCAGGCAATGTTATGGGTTCGCTTTGCATCGCGGGGCTCAGCCAAAACCATTTGTCTCCAAATATCGGCATGGTCCAGCAGGAAAACTGCAACGCCGCGCTTTGCTCGCGCGTAGAGTGCGTTGCCTTCATCGATGCAAATCGAACGCAGGAGAAAATTCAATGTCCAGCATTCGCGTGGCGGTCATCGGCGTGGGCAATTGCGCTTCGGCCCTGGTGCAGGGCGTCCATTACTACCGTGATGCCTCGCCCGATGATTTCGTGCCCGGGCTCATGCACGTGGACCTCGGCGGCTACCACCCGCGCGACATCCAGTTCACCGCGGCCTTCGACATCAGCGCGCACAAGGTCGGCCTCGATCTCGCCGAAGCGATCTACGCGGAACCGAACAACACGATCCGCTTCGCCGACGTGCCGCCGATGGGCGTCATGGTCCACCGCGGCATGACGCACGACGGGCTGGGCACCTACCTCAGGGACGTGGTGCCCAAGTCGAGCGCGAGCACCGACGACATCGTGGGCATCCTCAAGGCCACGCACACCGACGTGGTGGTCTCCTACCTGCCGGTGGGCTCGGAGATGGCGACCAAGTGGTACGTGGAGCAGGTGCTGGAAGCCGGCTGCGCCTTCGTCAACTGCATCCCGGTGTTCATCGCTTCCGCGCCGTACTGGAACAAGCGCTTCGCGCAGCGGCGGCTGCCCATCATCGGCGACGACATCAAGTCGCAGGTGGGCGCGACCATCGTGCACCGCATGCTGACCGACCTGTTCAGGAAGCGCGGCGTGCGGGTGGACCGCACCTACCAGCTGAACTTCGGCGGCAACACCGATTTCCTGAACATGCTGGAGCGCGAGCGGCTCGCCTCCAAGAAGATCTCCAAGACCCAGGCCGTCACCAGCCAGCTGGGCCATCCGATGAAGGCGAGCGACGTGCACGTGGGCCCGAGCGACTACGTGCCCTGGCTGGCCGACCGCAAGTTCTGCCACATCCGGATGGAAGGCACGGGCTTCGGCAACGTGCCCATGCAGTGCGAAGTGAAGCTGGAGGTGTGGGACTCGCCCAATTCCGCCGGCGTGGTGATCGACGCGGTGCGCTGCGCCAAGATCGCGCTGGACCGCGGCATCGGCGGCGCGCTCAACGGGCCTTCGGGCTACTTCATGAAGTCGCCGCCGCTGCAGTTCACCGACGACGAGGCGCGCGAGCTGGTCGAGGCCTTCATCCGTGGCGATGCGCCGATCAAGCAGCGCCGCCGCACCGGCCCGAGCAAGGTCGCGGCCGCCCTGGCCCGCAAGCCGGTGGGAGCGCCATGATCGAAGCCGTCAAGTTCTGGAACGAGCCGAACAACAAGTCGCACTGGGACCTGGAACTCGACCCGGGCTGGGTGCGGTTCGCGGAGATGGCCACGCTGTCCGCGCAGGCCGTGAAGGCCGAGAGCCCGGACCTCACGCGCGTGCTGGGCGGCATCTCGCCGATCGATCCGACCTTCATGGCGATGCTGCGCGACGCGGGTGCGCTGCGCGACATGGACGCGGTGGCGGTGCACGGTTTCCCGCTCGACTGGAACCATTGGCAGATCGACGAGTGGCCCGACAAGCTGCTCGAGATCCAGGCGGTGACGCCGCTGCCGGTCTGGGTGACGGAAGTGGGCGTTTCCACCTTCGGCGCCGAGGAGGTGCAGGACTGGGGCCTCAAGCGCACGGCCGAACTGCTGATCGGCCGCGCGCCGCGCATCCACTGGTATTCGCTGTACGACCTGCCCAAGGCCTGGCCCGCGACCACCCGGCACCGCGAGGCCGAGGGATCGAGCTACTACCGCCACTTCCACATGGGCTTGCTGCGCGAGGACGGCTCGCCCAAATTGGCATGCGCCCGCTTCCATGAATTCGCGCCCGAACTGGGCATCTGCCAGTGGTTCCACTTCGAGGACCACCGGCTCGACGAGGCCGTGCGCTGGCTCAGGCGCCTGGGCGTGGCGAAGCTTCGCACGGGCCTGTCCTGGGCGGACAGCTTCCGCCCGGGCGCGGACGCGTGGTTCGACCGGCAGATGGCGGCACTGGAGGATTTCGACGTGACCCTGACCTTCTGTTTCACCCCGGAGCACCGTGGCCTGAACCCGCACCACACCAGCGCGCCCCAGGTCCCCGCCGAGTACGCGGACTTCTGCGCCCGCATGGTGCGCCGCTACGCGCCCGCGCAGGGCGCCGCCATCGCTGCCGCCGGCGAGGTGGCGGCGGTGTGAGCACCTTCCTGCTCGTGCGCCACGCGGCGCACGACTGGCTGGGCCGCGGCCTGGCCGGCCGGCTGCCGGGCGTGTCGCTCAACGCGCAGGGCTGGCTGCAGGCCGAGTCGCTGGTCGAGCGGCTGCAGGGGCGCGACATCGCCGCGATCTACAGCAGCCCGCAGCCGCGCGCGCAGGAGACCGTGGCGCCGCTGGCCGGGCGCCGCAGGCTGCCGATCCGCTTGCTGGAAGCGTTCGACGAAGTCGACTTCGGCGAGTGGACCGGCCGCGAGTTCGACTGGCTCGCGCGCCACGACGGCGAGCGCTGGCGGCAGTGGTGCCTGCACCGCGGCCAGGCCCAGCCGCCGGGCGGCGAGCCGTTCCAGCAGGTGCGCCGCCGCGCGGTGGACGCGCTGCACGAGCTGGGGCTGCGCTACCCCGACGGCGCGGTGCTGATCGCCTCGCACGGCGACGTGATCAAGGCGGTGATCGCCACCAGCCTGCAGATGTCGCTGGACGACCTGGAATGCTTCGACATCGAGCCGGCTTCGGTGAGCGTGCTCCAGCTCGGCGCGGGGTGGCAGAAGGTGAAGATGGTGAACGGGCCCGGCTAGCCCGCGGCGCTCATTCGCGTGGCTGCTCGCCCGGCGACTGGCCGGGCAGGTTCTTCTCGGGCAGCGTCTTGTCGATCACTTCCTCGTCGGGCACGTCCTTCGGGCCCGGCCCGTCGGGCGTGCGGGGCAGCTCGCGCGCGGGCTCGTCGCCTTCGGCGGCACCTTGCGGGCGGTTCTCTGGATCTGGCATGGGAGGCTCCTGGTCGGGCGATGACCCAGGATGGATCAGCCGGCCGCTCCATTCCGTCGCCACGGTCCGGGCGTGCATGTAGGACGAACGCCTGCGCTCGAGCTTGCGGACGGCGGGGCGAGCCGCGCGGCTTCCCGCGCCACCTGCCGGACGAGGCCGCGCCAGTCGCCGGGAGCCGGCTGGCGGAACAGGCGCATCGTGCGATACCACGGCGAATCGGTGCGCTGCTCCATCCAGCGCCAGTCGGCTTCGTGCTTGAGCAGCAGCCAAGTGGGGCGCCCGAGCGATGCGGCCAGGTGCGCGGGCATGCCGTCGATGCTGATCACCAGGTCCATCCGCAGCATGGCGGCCGCGGCGGCTTCGAGCGTCGCGGTGCGGCGATGCAGCGATTCGATGGTCGCCTGGCCGGCCGCCGGGCCTTGCTGCAGCGAGATGCAGCGCACGCCGGGCACGGAGAGCAGCGGTTCGAGGCAGGGCCACGGGATCGACCGCGAGCCGTCCCACTCGCTCGCCGCCCACAGCAGGCCCACGCGCAGGCGGCCGTCGTCGGGAATGGTGATCGCCGCGAGCCGCCGCGCCTGCTGCGCCAGGTGCGGGTAGGGCGGCGGCAGCGAATGCGGCGTGGCGCGCAGCGCGTACGCGAGTTCCATCACTTCGATCTCGACCTCGTGCGCCGGCCAGTCCGGGCCGAGCCAGCCGTTGTGCACCTGGCCCAGCCCCGGCGCGTCGTGCAGCAGCGCGACGAAGGGCGGCTGCACCATGAAGTGCAACCGGCGCGCGCGGCGCTCGAGCTCGGGGACGAACCTCAGGAACTGCAGCGTGTCGCCCAGGCCGTGCTCGCAGCGCACCAGCACCGTCCTGCCGTCGGGCGGCGTGCCGTCCCAGAACAGGTGGTGGCCGTCGCGCGGCACGCGGCCGGCGCGGCGGTCGGCTTCCATGGCGTCGGTTTCGCGCCAGGCCGCCGGCCAGTCGCCCGCGCGCATCGCGGCCCGCCAGCGGGCGCCGGCCTGCTCGCGCGCGACCGCGTCCATCAGGCGCCTTGCTTGAGCAGGCCGTCGAAGTAGCCGATCGTGCGCACCAGGCCTTCGCGCAGCTGCACCGCGGGTTCCCAGCCGAGCTTCTCGCCCGCGAGCGTGATGTCGGGGCGGCGCTGCTGCGGATCGTCGGCGGGCAGCGGGCGGAACACCAGCTGCGACGTCGAGTTCGTCAGGTTGATCACCTGCTCGGCCAGCTGCAGGATGGTGAACTCGCGCGGATTGCCCAGGTTGATCGGGCCGGGCAGCGGGCCGGGCGCTTCCATGAAGCGCACGAAGCCTTCGACCAGGTCGTCCACGTAGCAGAAGCTGCGCGTCTGCTCGCCCCGGCCGTAGATGGTGATGGGCTCGCCGCGCAGCGCCTGCACGATGAAGTTGGACACCACGCGGCCGTCGTCCGGATGCATCCGCGGTCCGTAGGTATTGAAGATGCGGCAGACCCGCACGTCGATGCCGAACTGGCGGTGGTGGTCCATGAACAGCGTCTCCGCGCAGCGCTTGCCTTCGTCGTAGCAGCTGCGCAGGCCGACCGGATTGACGTGGCCCCAGTAGCTCTCGGGCTGCGGATGCACCAGCGGGTCGCCGTAGACCTCGCTGGTGGATGCCTGGAAGATGCGGGCCTGGAGGCGCCGCGCCTGCTCCAGCAGGTTGAGGGCACCCAGCACGCTGGTCTTCACCGTATGCACCGGGTCGTGCTGGTAGTGCGGCGGCGAGGCCGGGCAGGCCAGGTTGTAGATGCGGTCCACCTCCACGTGCAGCGGCAGCGTGACGTCGTGCCGCATCAGTTCGAAACCGGGCCGTCCCGCGAGGTGCTCGACGTTGCGGCGCGAGCCGGTGAAGAAGTTGTCGACGCACAGCACCTCGTGGCCGTCGCGCAGCAGGCGTTCGCACAGGTGGCTGCCCAGGAACCCGGCCCCGCCGGTCACCAGCACGCGCCGGCTTCTACTGCTTTCGTGGCGGATCATCGACTGCTCTTTTTCAATCCCTGGGCGGATGTTTATAGCGTTGGCCTGCGCGGCCATGGGCGAAACGCGATCCCGCTGAGTTTCTTTTTTCGCAACGAATCGCGAGGGGAAGTCGAGTACCGCACGCTTGTGGCATGAACGTGGGTTCGCGCGAGCCGGCAGAGCCTGCGCAACGCAGTCTCGGCCATATAAATCCGCGATGCCCGCCCTGACCCCCGACTCCATCGCCGGCACCGTCCGGCGCAAGGCGCGCCGCGCGCGCGACAACGTCGCGGCGGCGAAGGAGGAACTCGCCGCCGCGAACGAGACGCTGAAGGACGCGCTGCCGCGCCGCGACGCCGACGCCATCGCGCAGGCGGCCGGGCGCACCTTGGTCGCCGAGGAGGAAGTGCGCCAGGCCGCGCACGAACTCGAGGTCGTGAACGAACTGCTCGAAGACGGGGCCCCTGTGCCCACGCCGCCGGCGTCGGGCGCCCACGGCGCCAGCGGCGAGGGCGTGCGCAGCCTGCTGCCGCGCATCCGGCGGCGCGATTGAACCCTTCCGGGACCGGGTCCGCCGATTGCCCGACAATCGCCCTTTTCCTCCCTTGCACCAGCATCAGTCCATGACCTACCCGAACACCCAGCTCTTCATCGACGGCCAATGGCAGGACGCGGCGGACGGCCGCAGCCTGGCCGTGTTCAATCCCGCGACCGGCAAGGAGATCGGCCGCGTGGCCCACGCCGGCAAGGCGGACCTGGACAAGGCGCTGGCCGCCGCGCAGAAGGGGTTCGAGACCTGGCGCGACATGACGGCCGCCGAGCGCAGCAAGATCATGCGCAAGGCCGCCGGCCTGATGCGCGAGCGCGCCGAGGCCATCGGCCGCCTGCTCACGCAGGAGCAGGGCAAGCCGCTGGTGGAAGCCAAGGGCGAGGCCCTGGCGGCCGCCGACATCATCGAGTGGTTCGCGGAGGAAGGCTTCCGCGTGTACGGCCGCATCGTCCCGTCGCGCAACAACCTGGCCGTGCGCCAGATGGTGATCAAGGACCCGGTGGGTCCCGTGGCCGCCTTCACGCCCTGGAACTTCCCGATCAACCAGGTGGTGCGCAAGGTCGCCGCCGCCCTGTCGGCCGGCTGCTCCATGCTGGTCAAGGCGCCGGAAGAGACGCCCGCGGGCCCGGCCGAGCTGATCCGTGCGTTCCAGGACGCGGGCCTGCCGCCCGGCGTGCTGGGCCTCGTGTACGGCAACCCGGCGGAGATCTCCAGCTACCTGATCCCGCACCCGGTCATCCGCAAGATCACCTTCACCGGCTCGACGCCGGTGGGCAAGCAGCTGGCCGCCATCGCCGGCCAGCACATGAAGCGCGTGACGATGGAACTGGGCGGCCACGCCCCGGTGATCGTGTGCGAGGACGCCGACATCGCCCTGGCCGTCAAGTCGGCCGGCGCGGCCAAGTTCCGCAACGCGGGCCAGGTCTGCATCTCGCCCACCCGCTTCCTGGTGCACGAGAGCATCCGCGCCGAGTTCGCCGCCGCGCTGACCAAGCACGCGCAGGCGCTCAAGGTCGGCGACGGCCTGGCCGAGGGCACGACCATGGGCCCGCTGGCCAACCCGCGCCGCCTGACGGCGATGGCCGAGTTCACCAAGGACGCGGTGGAGAAGGGCGCCAAGGTGCTGTCGGGCGGCGAGCGCATCGGCGACTCCGGCAACTTCTGGCAGCCGACCATCCTGGACGAGGTGCCGCTGCAGGCCAAGGTGTTCAACGACGAGCCGTTCGGCCCGATGGCCGCGATCCGCTCGTTCGGCAAGCTGGAGGACGCCATCGCCGAATCGAACCGGCTCCCGTACGGCCTGGCCGGCTACGCGTTCACGCGCTCGCTGAAGAACGCCGACCTGCTGTCGCGCCGCGTCGAAGTCGGCATGCTGTGGATCAACATGCCGGCGCTGCCGTCGGCCGAGATGCCGTTCGGCGGCGTCAAGGATTCGGGCTACGGCTCGGAGGGCGGCCCGGAGGCGGTGGAGGCGTACCTGAACGCCCGCGCCGTCTCGGTGATGAACGTCTGATCGCCGGCGACGCACATGCCATGCGCATCGCTCTCGGGAGGGCGGTCGCATGGCATCATGGGGCGGTGAAATTGCTGTCCCAGGCCGGTTGCCCATGATCGGTGTCACCGAGGCCGTCACCCTCGACAACTGCGAACGCGAACAGATCCAGCTGCTGGGCCATGTGCAGGCGCATGGCGCGCTGCTGGCGTTCGACGACCATCTCCGGCTGCTGCGCGCCAGCGCCAACGCGCAGGCTCTGCTCGGCGTGCCGGTGCCGGCCCTCGGGCGGGCGCTCTCCGAAGCCGAACCCTGGACCGCCATCCGCGAAGCGGTGCGGCTGGAAGCCGCCGGCGCGCCGCAGCATCCCCCGCTTCCCCATGAACACGAGGTCACGCTCGGCGGACGCCTCTTCGACCTGATCGTCCACCGCATCGCCGACGAGGTGGTGGCGGAGTTCGAGCTGCGCACGCCCCGCTCCGCCGCGCCGGCGCGCTTCGCGGCCGATGCGCATCGGTCGCTGGACAAGCTGCGGCGCCAGCGCTCCATCGTCGCGCTGCTGGAGGTGGCGGTCGAGGAGATGCGCGCGCTGACCGGCTTCGACCGCGTGATGGCCTACCGCTTCCGCCACGACGCCAGCGGCGACGTGGTGGCCGAGGCGCGCATCGACTCGCTCGAGCCCTTCCTCGGCCGGCGCTACCCGGCCAGCGACATCCCCGCGCAGGCGCGGCGGCTGTACACGGTGAACACGCTGCGCCTGATCGCCGACGTGCGGTCCGAGCCGGTGTCCGTGGCCGGCCTGCGCGAGCAGCCGCTGGACATGAGCCACTGCGTGCTGCGCAGCGTCTCGCCGGTGCACATCGAGTACCTGCGCAACATGGGCGTGGAGGCCTCGATGAGCGTCTCCATCGTGGTGGGCGGGCAGCTCTGGGGCATGCTGGCCTGCCACCACGGCACGGCGCTGCAGGTCCCGTACGCGGTGCGCATGGCCTGCGACGTGCTCGGCCAGATCGTCGCCGCCAACGTGCAGAGCCTGCTGGCCGGCGAGGCCGCGCAGCGCGCCGCGCGGGCCGCCAAGCTGCGCTCGCGCCTGGTCGAGCGCACGCTGCAGGACGACGACGCGCTGTCGGCGCTGGCCTCGATGGCCGATGGGCTGATGGCCGGCTTCGACGCCCATGCGCTGCTGATCGCCGACGGCTCCAAGTTGTCGGTGCACGGCGACGTGCCGCCGGAAGCGGCGCGTGCGCTGCTGCAATGGCTGGATCCGGAGCGCGGCGGACCGCGCACCCGGCTCACGGCGCTGAGCAGCCTGGAGGGGCTGCCGGCCGAGGTGCGCGACGCGATGGGCAAGTGGTGCGGCGTGCTCGCGCTGCGTTACGACGACCTCGCGCCGGGCTGGATGGTGATGCTGCGCAAGGAGCAGGTCGAGACCATCGACTGGGGCGGCAAGCCCGAGAAGGAATACACCATCGGCCCGCTCGGCCCGCGCCTCACGCCGCGCGGCTCGTTCTCGGTCTGGCGCGAGGAGGTGCGGGGCAAGGCCGTGCCCTGGTCGGCCGGCGACCTGGAACTGGCCGACGACCTGCTGGGCGAGGTGGTGCGCGCCGTCGGCACTCGCCACGCCGAGATGAGCCGCGCGCGCGACCAGCTGCTGGCCGTGCTGGGGCACGACCTGCGCAATCCGCTGCAGACCATCTCGATGGCGGCGCACGTGCTCGAGCGCGGCGCCGACGCATCCAAGCTCGGGCAGCGCATCCGCGACTCGAGCTCGCAGATGCAGCGGCTGATCTCGCAGGTGCTGGACATGTCGCGCCTGCAGGCCGGGCTGGGGCTGGGCTTCAGCTTCGAGGAGGTGGACGTCGCGGCCCTGGTGGACCGCGTCGCCGACGACCTGCTGCTGGCGCATCCCGGCTCGGTGATCGAGCGCGACCTCGCGGGCCCGCTGCCGGCCCAGGCCGACCCGGACCGCCTGGCGCAGATGCTGGGCAACCTGATGAGCAACGCGCGGCACCACGGCGAGCTGGGGCAACCGGTCGCGATCCGCGCGGCGCGCGAGGCCGACGACTTGGTGCTCCAGGTGCGCAACGCGGCGGCGCCGATCCCTCCCGAAGTGGCGGCCGACCTGTTCACGCCGTTCAAGCGCCAGGCCGTCGGCAATCGGCGCAATCGCGGTGGTTTGGGCCTGGGGCTCTACATCGCGAACGAGATCGCGCGCGGGCACGGCGGCGCGCTGTCGTACTCGTACGAGGCGCCCTTCGTGGTGTTCACCGCGCGGTTCCCGGCGCGGCAGGCGGGGTGAGGGTGGCGCCTACACCGGCACGGTGTAGTTCAGCGTCATCCGCCCGCCATCCACCACCACGATCTCGCCGGTGACGTAGCTCGATGCGTCGCTGGCCAGCCAGGCGACCGCGTCGGCGATCTCGGCGGGTTCGCCCAGGC
The DNA here is from genome assembly GCA_023387335.1 of Pseudomonadota bacterium. Lineage (GTDB taxonomy): Bacteria > Pseudomonadota > Gammaproteobacteria > Burkholderiales > Burkholderiaceae_C > Ramlibacter. The sequence goes on from JAEWIF010000026.1 coordinate 320,226, forward strand.
GCTTCATCGGGGTGCGGCTCATGATGCGGTGCTTCGCCTCTTCGCTGGTGAGCACGGCCTTGGCGGCCAGTTCGGTGGCGATGGTGCCGGGCGCGACCGCGTTGACGCGGATGCCCTTGTCGGCCAGGGCGAGCGCCATCACGCGCGTGAGCTGGTTGATGCCGCCCTTGCTGACGTTGTAGCTGGCGATGTTCGGGATGGCGAGCACGCCATTCACCGAACTCATGTTGACGATGGCGCCCTTGCCGGCCTTGGCCATCTCGCGCGCCACCGCCTGGCCCACGAGGAAAGCGCCCTTGAGGTTGACGCGCAGCACGGCGTCGAAGTCGGCCTCGCTGACGTCCAGGAAGTCCGCGGCCTTGAAGATGCCCGCGTTGTTGACCAGCACGTCGATGCGGCCGAACTTGAGCACGGCCTGCGCGACCAGCGTGTCGACCTGCGCCTTGTCGCCCACGTCGCAGGCGACGAACAGGCCGCCCAGCTCGGCCGCCAGCGCCTGGCCGCGCGCGTTGTCGACGTCGGCGATGACCGGCACCGCGCCTTCGCGCGCGAAGCGGCGCGCGCAGGCTTCACCGATGCCTTGCGCACCGCCGGTGACGATGCAAACGCGGTCCTTCAGTCCGAATCGGATGTCGTCGTTCATGCGCGGATGCTACCCGTCCAGGCATCGGCGAAAGCGCGTGCGTTCGCCGCGACTTCGTGCGCGGGCCGACCCGGCGTGTAGATCGCCGAGCCTATGCCCAGCCCGTCCGCGCCGGCCGCGCGGTAGGCCGCCGCGTTGGCCACGGTGACGCCGCCCACGGGCAGCAGCAGAGTGCCGGGCGGCAGCACGGCGCGCAGCGCCTTCACCGCGGCGGGAACGACGATCTCGCCGGGGAACAGCTTGAGGCCGGTGGCGCCGGCGTCCAGCGCGGCGAAGGCCTCGGTGGGCGTGGCCACGCCGGGGAGGCAGGCCATGCCGAGCTCGCGCGCTTCCTGCACCACGTCGGCGCTGAAGTTGGGCGCGACCACGAGCCGGCCGCCCGCGGCCTGCACCGGCCCCACGTCGGCGCGCTTGAGCACGGTGCCCGCGCCCACCACCGCCTGCGGGAATGCATGGGCCAGCGCCGAGATGCTCTTGAGCGGCTCGGGCGAATTGAGCGGCACTTCCATGAGCCGGAAGCCCGCGTCGACCAGCGCCTGCCCGACGGGCAGGGCCTCGTCGGGCGTGAGGCCGCGCAGGATGGCCACCAGCGGCAGCGCGGCCAGGGCCTGGTCGAAGAAATCGTCTTGCGGTTCGTTGTTCGTCATGCTCGTGTTTCCAGCGTTCGGGCCAGCGAGGTGAGGCCGCGCCAGGTGGCTTGCGAGCCCAGGCAGGTCGCCTCCAGCCCGACGGCCCGCAGCGCGAGGCGGTAGCGCTCGGTCAATGTCGGCGCGCCGACCAGCACCAGGTCCGCACCGCTATTTTCAAGGCGCTGCGCGCGCAACTCCTCGCCGATGACCAGGCCCGACAGGTAGCTCGGCAGCGCGGCGGCCGGCAGCTGGTCGAACAGCGACGAAGTGCGCGCCGCGAAGGCGGCATGCAGCAGGCTGCCGGCCTGGCGCGCGTGCAGCACGCCGCGCAGGAAGGCGGGCTCGTCGGGTTCGCCGTCGTCTTCCGGCATCGTGCGGGCGAGGATCGAGTGACGCCGCAGCAGCGCGTAGACCTCGCCGGTCATGAAGGTGGAGAAGCCCACGATGCGGCCTTCGCGCACGCGCACCCACTTGCTGTGCGTGCCGGGCAGCACGAAGGTGCCCTGGTCGCGCGCCAGCAGTTCGAGCGCGCCGAAGACCTGCACCTCCTCGCCGCGCATCACGTCGTGCACGCCGGCGTGCTGCGTGCTCAGGCCCGGCACGATGCCCAGACGCACGCCCGAGGGCGCGTCGGGCACCCAGGCGATGCGGCCGGCCAGCTCGCTCGCGCCGGCGGGGCAGGGGCAGTAGGGCGCTTCAAGCCAGCCCTGGCGGCTGCCGACCATGCCGCTGGCGAGGCACAGCGTACCGGGGCGCAGGCGCCAGCCTTTCAGCAGCTTCGAGAAAGCGGCGGGGAAGCCGCCGGCGGGCACCTGCAGGATGCCGTCGGTGCCGTGGCGTTCCTCGAGGACCGCGCCGTCGGGGGACAGGCGCGCGGCACGAAGGGATGAAGTCCCCCAGTCGAGGGCGATGAATTCGTTCAAGCCACCGCTCCGTCATTCCCGCGAAGGCGGGAATCCAGTGCTTCCTGCTGGCGCCGCAGGAGGCGGGAGCTCTGGATCCCCGCCTCCGCGGGGATGACGGCAGGACTCAATGGTTGTCCCGCGGCACGAACGCGCCGCGCTTGCCGACCAGGAACTGCAGGTCTGCGCCTTCGTCGGCCTGCGTCACGTTGTCCACGTACAGCTTCCAGTAGCCGGAAGAGAGCGGCGGCTTCGGCGGGGTCCAGGCCTTCAGTCGCGCCTGCAGCTCCTCGTCGGAGATGTGCAGCTGGATGCGGCGGTTAGGCACGTCGAGTTCGATGATGTCGCCGTTCTTCACGATCGCCAGCGGACCGCCCGCGGCGGCTTCCGGCGCGGTGTGCAGCACCACGGTGCCGTACGCCGTGCCGCTCATGCGCGCGTCGCTGATGCGGACCATGTCGGTGATGCCCTTGCGCAGCACCTTGGGCGGCAGCGGCATGTTGCCGACCTCGGCCATGCCGGGGTAGCCCTTGGGGCCGCAGTTCTTCAGCACCATCACGCAGGTCTCGTCGATATCGAGGTTCTCGTCGTCGATGCGCTTGTGGAAGTCCTCGATGTCCTCGAACACCACGGCGCGGCCCTTGTGCACCATGAGCTCGGGCGTCGCCGCGCTCGGCTTGATGACCGCGCCGCGCGGCGCCAGGTTGCCGCGCAGCACCGCGATGCCGGCCTTGTCCTTGAACGGCTTGTCCAGCGGCTGGATCACCTCGGGGTTGTAGTTCTCCGCTGACTCGATGTTCTGGCCGACGGTGTTGCCGTTGGCGGTGATGGCGTCCAGGTGCAGGTGCGAGCGGATCTCCTTCATCACCACCGGCAGGCCGCCGGCGTAGCAGAAGTCCTCCATCAGGAACTTGCCCGAGGGCTGCAGGTTCACGAGGCACGGCATCTCGCTGCCCAGCTTGTCGAAGTCCTCCACCGAGAGCTCGACGCCGATGCGGCGCGCGATGGCGATCAGGTGGATCACCGCGTTGGTGGAGCCGCCGATGGCGGCCAGCGTCCTGATGGCGTTCTCGAAGGCTTGGCGGGTGAGGATCTTCGACAGCCTGAGGTCCTCGTGGACCATGTCGACGATGCGGCGGCCGGCGTTGCGCGCGATCACGTTGCGGCGGCCGTCCACGGCCGGATAGGCCGCGTTGCCCGGCAGACCCACGCCCAGCGCTTCCACCATGCTGGCCATCGTGGAGGCCGTACCCATCGTCATGCAGTGGCCGTGGCTGCGATGCATGCACGACTCGGCCTCGAAGAAGTCCTGCAGCTTGAGCGTGCCGGCGCGCACCTGCTCGCTCATGCTCCACACGCCGGTGCCGGAGCCCAGCTCCTGGCCGCGCCACTTGCCCGACAGCATCGGGCCGCCCGACACGCCGATGGTCGGCACGTCCACCGACGAAGCGCCCATCAGCAGCGAGGGCGTGGTCTTGTCGCAGCCCATGAGCAGCACGACGCCGTCCACCGGGTTGCCGCGGATCGACTCCTCCACGTCCATGCTGGCGAGGTTGCGGTACAGCATGGCGGTGGGCCGCAGCAGCGTCTCGCCGAGCGACATCACGGGGAACTCGAGCGGGAAGCCGCCCGCTTCGTACACGCCGATCTTCACCTGCTCGGCGATGGTGCGGAAATGCGAGTTGCAGGGCGTGAGCTCGCTGAAGGTGTTGCAGATGCCGATGACCGGGCGGCCGTCGAACTGGTCGTGCGGGACGCCCTTGCCCTTGACCCAGCTGCGGTACGCGAAACCGTCGCGGTCCTGGCGGCCGAACCATTGCTGGCTGCGGAGTTCTTCGGGCTTCTTTCGGGGCTTGCGCTGATCGGTCATAGGGTTCGTCCGGGGTGTCGAAACATATTATGGTCATACGATTGCGGCCCATTTCCCGGTGAAAACCATGAGTGCCGCCTCCGCCTCCCACAAGCCCGCCGTGCTGGCCGTGATGAAGCTGCCGCCTTTTTACGCCGAAAGGTTGCAGCAGTCGTTCGAGCTGCTCGACCGGCTGCACGTGACGGACCCGCAGGCTTTCGCGCAGGCCGCGCCGCGCATCCGCGCCATCACCGGCGGCGGCGAGTCGCAGGTCGACCGCGCGCTGATGGCCCAGCTGCCTTCGCTGGAGATGGTTTCCATCATGGGCGTGGGCTACGACAAGGTGGACGTGGCGGCCGCGCTGGAGCGCCGCGTCCCGGTCACGCACACGCCCGACGTGCTGAACGACGAAGTGGCGGACACGGCCATCGGCCTGATGCTGTCGGTCGCCAGGAAGCTGCCGCAGGCCGACCGCTACGTGCGCGAGGGCCGCTGGGAGAAGGAAGGCGCCATGCCGCTGGCCCGCAAGATGTCGGGCGCGCGCCTGGGCATCGTGGGGCTGGGCCGCATCGGCATGGCGATCGCCCGGCGCGCCGAGGCCTTCGGCATGTCCATCGCGTACACCAGCCGCAACCGCAAGGACGTGAAGTACCTGTACCACCCGAGCGCGGTGGAGCTCGCGGCGCATGTCGACTTCCTGGTGGTCATCACGCCCGGCGGCGCCGAGACCCGCCACATGATCGACGCCAGGGTGCTGCGCGCGCTGGGCACCAAGGGCTACCTGGTCAACGTGGCGCGCGGCTCCTGCGTCGACGAAGCCGCGCTGGTCGAGGCGCTGCGGCACGGCACCATCGCCGGCGCCGCGCTGGACGTGTTCGAGGACGAGCCGCGCGTTCCGCAGGAACTGCGCGAGATGGACAACGTGGTGCTGGCCCCGCACATCGGCAGCGCCACCGTGCAGACCCGCCATGCGATGGCCTCGCTCGCCTTCGACAACCTCGCCGCGCATTTCGCCGGCCGGCCTCTGCTGACGCCGGTGCCGGAATGCCGCGCCTGAACTGAAAAACCAACGCTGTCACACGTGAACTTCAAGAAAGTCGTCCTCTTCACGGACACCGACGGGCGAGCGCGCTTCCGCGAGGAAGACGTGCCGCTGGCGGAGGGCAGCCCGCAGGCGATGCTCTCCGCCCTGCAGCCCAGCGGCGGCTTGCAGCTGCGCCACAGCCCGGTGGGCTTTCGCAGCCAGTTCCACTGCTCGCCGCACACGCAGTGGGTGTTCATCCTCGGCGGAGCGATGGAGATCGGCCTGCAGGACGGCACCTCGCGCGTGTTCCGCCCGGGCGAGCACTTCCACTCGGCCGACCTGCTGCCGGCGGGCGCGACCTTCGATCCGCAGGTGCACGGGCACCGCAGCGCCCAGGTGGGCACGGAACCGCTGGTGACGCTGTTCGTGCGCGACTGATTCCGATGGCGCAGATCAAGAACGTCCTGGGCAACACGCTCGACCTGCTCGGCGTGGCCATCATGTCCGGCCGCTACGCGCCGGGCGCGTCCATCCCGCCCGAGCCGTTGCTGGGCGAGGAACTGGGCGTCAGCCGCACCGTGGTGCGAGAGGCCGTGAAATCGCTGGCGGCCAAGGGACTGGTGACCACCGGTCCCAAGGTGGGCACCCGGGTGCTGCCGGCCGAACAGTGGAACTGGTTCGATCCCGACGTGGTGGTCTGGCAATCGCAGGTGGGCCTGACCCGCGAGTTCCTGCGCGACCTGCAGGAGCTGCGCCGCGTGGTGGAGCCCGCCGCGGTGCGCATGGCCGCCGAGCGCGCCACCGCCGAGGACATCGCCGGCATCGAGGCCGCCTACGAAGGCATGCGCCGCGCGGTGGAGGAGGGCGGCGACTACGTCACCCACGACCTGCGGTTCCACCAGGGCCTGCTGCGCGCCTGCCACAACCGCATGGTGCAGCAGATGAGCAAGGCGCTGGCCGCTCTGCTGCGCACCAGCTTCGAGATCTCGACCAGCCGCAAGGACGGCCCGCGCCTGTCGCTGCCGCTGCACCGCGCCGTGCTGGACGCGGTGATCGCGCGCAATCCGGCCAAGGCCGAGAAGGCGATCCTGGTGCTGATCGACGGTGCCCGCGAGGACATCGAGGAAGTGCTGGCGTCGCACCGGCGGCTGCCGAAGCTCAACTCGCCGGCGCCGCTGCTGCGCGCCAACGGCTGAAGACGTGAAAGAGGAGAACGTTTGAAAACCGCCATCGACTGGTTCTTCAAGGCGCTCGAATTCCTGGTCGTCCTCGCGATGGTCGCGATGGTCGCCATGGTGTTCGGCAACGTGGTGCTGCGCTACGCCTTCAACTCCGGCATCCAGGTGTCCGAGGAGATGTCGCGCTACTGCTTCATCTGGCTCACCTACATCGGCGCGATGATCGCCATGCGCGAGAAGGGCCACCTGGGCGTGGACACGCTGGTCAAGCACCTGCCGGTGCTCGGCAAGAAGGTCTGCCTGTTCATCTCCGAGTCGCTGATGCTCTGGTGCAACGTGCTGTTCTTCATCGGCACCTGGAAGATGCACGGCCTGCAGGTGAGCAACGTCTCGCCGGTGGTCGGCATCTCCATGATCTGGATCTACGGCATCGGCTACGTGGTGGCCGTGGTGATGGCCCTGTTCAACCTGCAGGTGCTCTGGAAGCTGGTCACCGGCCGCATCGCCGAGGATGAACTGGTGCAGGTGATCGAATCGGAGGACGTGCCCGCGCATGTCGTGGCGCCTCTGCCCGACGATGCGGCCGCCGTCCAGGCGGGGAGGGCTCGCGCATGACGGTCGGCGTCTTCCTCTTCAGCCTGCTGGGCGCCATGGCGATCGGCATGCCGATCGCGTACTCGCTGCTGGTCTGCGGCCTGGCCCTGATGGGCTTCCTGGCCTTCACCAACGTGCTGCCGGCGTTCGACAGCCAGATCCTGGCGCAGCGCTTCGTCGACGGCGCCGACAACTTCCCGCTGCTGGCCGTGCCGTTCTTCCTGCTGGCCGGCGAGTTCATGAACGCGGGCGGCCTGTCGCGCCGCATCGTCCATCTTGCGATGGCGTGGGTCGGCCACTTCCGCGGCGGCCTCGGCTACGTGGCGGTGATCGCCGCGGTCATCATGGCCTCGCTGTCCGGTTCCGCCGTGGCCGACACGGCGGCGCTGGCCGCACTGCTGATCCCGATGATGAAGCAGGCCGGCTACCAGGTGCCGCGCTCGGCGGGCCTGATCGCGGCGGGCGGCATCATCGCGCCGGTGATCCCGCCGTCGATCGGCATGATCATCTTCGGCGTCGCCGGCAACGTCTCCATCACCAAGCTGTTCCTGGCCGGCATCGTGCCCGGCATCCTGATGGGCCTGGCGATCGGCCTGTCCTGGTGGTGGGTGGCGCGCCGCGAGAACGTGCAGCCGGCCCCGCGCCTGCCGATGCCCGAGCGGCTGCGCATCACGGCCAACGGCGGCTGGGCGATCGCGCTGCCCATCGTCATCCTGGGCGGCATGAAGTTCGGCGTGTTCACGCCGACCGAAGCCGCGGTGGTGGCCGCGGTCTACAGCTTCGCGGTGGGCATGTTCATCTACCGGGAGCTGAAGCCGAAGGACCTGTACGGCCTGCTGCTGGCGGCCGGCAAGACGACGTCGGTGGTGATGTTCCTGGTGGCCGCGGCCATGGTCAGCGCCTGGCTGATCACCGTCGCCAACATCCCCACCGAGGTGGCGAAGATGCTGGAGCCCTTCATGGGCAACAAGACGCTGCTGATGTTCGTGATGATGATCCTGATCGTCATCGTCGGCACGGCGCTGGACTTCACGCCCACCGTGCTGATCCTCACCCCGGTGCTGATGCCGGTGGTGATGAAGGCCGGCATCGACCCGGTGTACTTCGGCGTGCTGTTCATCATGAACAACGCCATCGGCCTGATCACCCCGCCCGTGGGCACGGTGCTCAACGTGGTGTGCGGCGTCGCCCGCATCACCATGGACGATGCCTTCAAGGGCGTGATGCCCTTCCTCCTGGCCCAGCTGGCCGTGCTGTTCCTGCTGGTGCTGTTCCCCGACATCGTGCTCGTGCCGCTGAAGTTCTTCATGCGCTGAGCCGCTGTTCCTTTTTTTTCAACCGTCGTCACCCAAGGAGACAAGCCATGTTCAAACGACGCACCCTCGTGACCCTGGTGGCCGGCGCGCTGCTCGCCGCCGCGCCCGCCTTCGCGCAGTTCCAGGATCGCACCATCAAGTTCACCAACGGCGTGAACGAGGACCACCCCGTCGGCGTGGGCGTCAAGAAGATGCAGGAAGTGCTCAACGCCAAGACCGGCGGCAAGCTCAAGCTGCAGGCCTTCTGGGGCGGCGCGGCCGGCGGCGACCTGCAGGCCACGCAGGCGCTGCGCGCCGGCACGCAGGAGATGGTGTGCACCTCGTCCTCGCCGCTGGTGGGCATCGTCAAGGAACTGGGCGTGTTCGACCTGCCGTTCCTGTTCGCCAACGAGAAGGAAGCCGACACGGTGCTGGACGGCGCCGCCGGCCAGTACTTCAACAAGAAGCTGGAAGAAGCGGGCCTGGTGAACCTGGCCTACTGGGAGAACGGCTTCCGCAACCTGACGAACAGCAAGCGCCCGGTCGCCAAGGTCGAGGACTTCGACGGCGTGAAGGTGCGGGTGATGCAGAACAACATCTTCCTGGACACCTTCAAGACGCTGGGCACGAACGCCGTGCCGATGGCCTTCGGCGAGGTGTTCACCGCGCTGGAGACCCGCACCATCGACGGCCAGGAGAACCCCTTCGTGACCATCGAAACCTCCAAGTTCAACGAGGTGCAGAAGTACCTGTCGGTCACCCGCCATGCCTACACGCCGTTCCTGGTGCTGTACAGCAAGAAGCTGTGGGACCAGCTGACCCCGCAGGAGCAGTCGGTGCTGCGCGAGGCCGCCGTCGAAGGCCAGAAGGTGCAGCGCACGGCCAACCGCCAGCTGAACGAGAAGTCGCTGGCCAGCCTGAAGTCCAAGGGCATGCAGGTCAACGAGATCACGCCGGCCGAGCAGCGCCGCATGTTCGACAAGGTCAAGCCGGTCTACGACAAGAACGTGCCCACCATCGGCGCCGAAGCCGTCAAGGTGGTGCTGGACGACCTGAAGAAGGCGCGCGGCGGCTGACTCACATGAAGATCACCCGGCTCGAAACCATCCGCCTCGGCGAGTTCCCCAACATCCTCTGGGTGCGGATCCACACCGACGAGGGGCTGGTCGGGCTGGGTGAGACCTTCATGGGCGCGGCGGCGGTCGAGGCCTACCTGCACGAGTGGGCCGCCCAGCGGCTGCTGGGCACCGACCCGCTGGCCATCGAGGCGCGGGCGCGCGACCTCACCGGCTACCTGGGCTGGCGCGGGTCCGGCGTGGAGACGCGCGGCAACTCCGCCGTCGACATCGCGCTGTGGGACCTGTTCGGCAAGGCCGCCAACATGCCGGTGCACACGGCGCTGGGCGGCAGGAGCCGCGACGCGATCCGCGTCTACAACACCTGCGCCGGCTACCAGTACATCCGCGGCAATGCCAACCAGACCTCGTCGAACTGGGGCCTGGGCAATGCCAGCGGACCCTACGAGGACCTGCAGGGTTTCCTGCACCACGCCGACGAACTCGCCCAGTCGCTGCTGGACGAGGGCATCACGGCGATGAAGATCTGGCCGTTCGACCCGGCCGCCGAGGCCAGCCACGGCCAGTACATCTCCAGCGAGGACCTGGACAAGGCGCTCGAGCCCTTCCGCAAGATCCGCAAGGCGGTGGGCGACCGCATGGACATCATGGTGGAGTTCCACAGCCTGTGGCGCCTGCCGATGGCCCGCAGGATCGCCCGTGCGCTCAAGGAGTTCGACACCTTCTGGCACGAGGACGCGATCCGCATGGATTCGCTGGACCTGCTGAAGCAGTACGCGCAGGACTGCGAGGCGCTGATCTGCGCCAGCGAGACCCTCAGCTACAAGTGGGGCTTCAAGGATTACCTGGAGACGGGCGTCGCCGGCGTGGTGATGCTCGACCTGTCGTGGTGCGGCGGCCTGACCGAGGCCCGCAAGATCGCCGGCATGGCCGACGCGTGGCAGTTGCCCGTGGCGCCGCACGACTGCACCGGGCCCGTGGTCTGGGCCGCGTCCACGCACCTGTCGCTGCACGCGCCCAATGCGCTGGTGCAGGAGAGCGTGCGGGCCTTCTACAGCGGCTGGTACCGTGAACTCGTGACCGAGCTGCCGGTGGTCAAGGACGGGATGATCCGTCTCAACGATCGTCCGGGCCTCGGGCTGGAACTGCTGCCCGACCTGGACAAGCGGCCCGACGCGATCGTTCGCGTCTCGAAATAAGGCCTAGGCGCGAACGCTCGCGCCCTGCAGCACGCCCGACAGCAGCACCACGCGCCCGCGCGCGGTGGGCACGGCGCGCAGCAGCGCGGCCGCGACGTCGGCGGCAGCCACCGACCTGAGGTTCGCGGGGATGACCGGACGCAGCCAGCGGCTGATGTTCAAGGCCAGCGTTTCGCCGCCGCGCACGGGTTGTCCGAGCGACTCGCGGTTGCCCGCCAGGAACGAAGGCCGCGCGATCGCGATGCCGTCGAAGCCGAGCGGCGTGAGCGCGTCCTCGAGCTCGCCTTTCACCCGGTTGTAGAAGAGGCGCGAATGCGCGTCGGCGCCCATGGCGCTGACGAGGCCCAGGCGCTTGGCGCCGGCCGCGCGCGCGGCTTGAGCCACGGCCAGGTTGGCGTCGTGGTCGATGGCGCGGAAAGCGGCCTGGCTGCCCGCCACCTTGATCGTGGTGCCGAGCGCCAGATAGACCTCGTCCAGGGCCGGGAGAGCGGGCAGCGGCGAGGCGAAGTCGGTGAGATGGAGCGCGAGCTTGGGATGCACGATCGCGGGATCGCGTCGCGCGAGCACGTGGACCGCCTGCACCTCGGGGTCACGCAGCAGCCCCTGCAAGAGCTCGCGGCCCACCAGGCCGGTGGCGCCGGCGAGAAGGGCGGTGCGGGGCGAGGTCATGCGGCATTGTGCCGCCAGCCTCAGCTTTCGGCTTTCACCACGACGTAGCTGCGCGGGACAAGGCGTTCGAGCTCGTATTCCAGATCCGGAAGCAGCTGGACCAGAGCCGAGAGGGTGTTCGAGGGAGAGTCGAGCACCACGATGGCGAGGGGAAGATTGCGCGCGTTCTGCTGGTAGGGCAGGTTCTTGTCGACCGTGACAAGAGCGTCGAACCGATGGGCCGCCCGTGCAAGCAACGCGCCGTTCTTGATGCCTGCCCAGCCTTCCAGAACGACGGTCGAGACGTCGTGGTCGTCTTCGAGAAACTGGCGCAGGCGCGCCGGGACGCACTCGTCAAGCAGCAGGCGCATCCGCACCCAGCCGCTCTCGAGCGGCTTCGAGGACGGCTACTGCTTGCTGCCGGGACACGGTCGGAAAGTCCTGGATGAAGTCCTCCAGCGAAGTGGAGGCTTCCAGGTAATCGAAGAGGTTCTTCACGGGCACGCGGGTGCCCGCGAAGCAGAGTGCCCCGCTCAGAACTTCCGGATTTCTCTGGACGAGCTTCGCTTCCATGGCCGTGTGGCCAGTGTAGCGGGGCGGGGCTGCGGCGTCAGCCGAACCGGCGGTTCTGGTTGCCGCTGCGCTGGCCGTATCCGCCGCCACCACCACCGCCACCACCGCGGTTGCGATTGCGGTTGCCGCCACCGCCGTTGCCGCGGTTGACCGCGCCCATGCTGTCGATGCTGGTGCGCGTCGGGTCGGGCTGGCCGTTGTTGCTGGTGCGGCGCACGCCGGTCATGTCGCGGCGGGTGGGCAGGCTGGTGCGCAGCGGGTCGACGTTGCGCGGCACGCGATCGTCGCGGTCATCGCGCTCGTCGTCGTAGTCGCGCTGCTCGGTACGGGCCGGGCGCGGCTGCTGGTGCTGCGGCGGACGCTGGCCGCCGTTCTGGCCGTTGTGGCCGTGGGCCGGACGCGGGCTGCCCGGCGTCTTGGCACGCTGCTGGCCGTTGCCACCGCCGTTGCGGGGACCGCGATCGCCTTCGGCGGACCTGCGCTGGCCGCCCTGGCCACCGCCGTTGCCGGCCTTGTTCTCGCGGATGCGCTGGACCATCTCCTGGCGCGCGGCCTTGGCCGCGGCGGCCATGACGTCACGGCTGGGCGGCTTGCCCGCGCCGCCCCACAGCGTCTGGCGGCCCATGGCGATGGGCTCGGCCCGCTCGCCGGCCTCGGGGCCGAAGCCCTCGATCGGCTGCGCCGGGATCTGCTGCTTGGTGAAGCGCTCGATCTCCTGCATGAAGCCTTCCTCGTCCAGGCAGACCAGGCTGACCGCCTGGCCTTCGCGGCCCGCGCGGCCGGTGCGGCCGATGCGGTGGACGTAGTCCTCGGGCACGTTGGGGACCTCGTAGTTCACCACGTGCGGCAGGTCGTCGATGTCGATGCCGCGGGCGGCGATGTCGGTGGCCACCAGCGCGCGGATCTCGCCGCTCTTGAAGCCGGCAAGCGCCTGGGTGCGGGCGCCCTGGCTCTTGTTGCCGTGCAGCGCCATCGCGGTGACGCCGTTCTTGTTCAGGAACTCGGCGACGTGGTTGGCGCCGAACTTGGTGCGCGTGAACACCAGCACCTGGCTCCAGTCGTGCTCCTGGATGATGTGGGCGAGCAACTGTTTCTTCTTCGCGCGGCCGACCGGGTGGACGACCTGGCTGATGCGCTGCACCGTGGTGTTGCGCGGTGTGACCTGGATGCTACGAGGCTCGCGTAACAAAGAGTTTGCGAGGTCACGAATTTCATCGCTGAAGGTGGCCGAGAACAGCAGGCTCTGCTTCTCGCGCGGCATCAGCGCCAGCACCTTCTTCACGTCATGGATGAAGCCCATGTCGAGCATGCGGTCGGCTTCGTCCAGCACCAGGATCTCGACGGTGGACAGGTCCAGGTGGCCCTGCTGCTGCAGGTCGAGCAGGCGGCCCGGAGTGGCAACGAGGATGTCGACGCCGGCCCGGATGCGATCGATCTGCGGGTTCATGCCCACGCCACCGAAGATGACCGTGGAGGACAGCGGCAGGTACTTGCCATAGGTGCGGACGGACTCTTCCACCTGGGCGGCGAGCTCCCGCGTCGGCGTCAGCACGAGGGCCGCGATGCCGTCCTTGCCGAACTTGTTGGTCTTGCCCTGGCCCTTGGAGAGCTTGTGGAGCAGGGGGAGGGTGAACGCGGCGGTCTTGCCGGTGCCGGTCTGCGCGCCGGCGAGCAGGTCGTGCCCTTCGAGCACGGCGGGAATGGCCTGGGCCTGGATGGGGGTGGGGGTTTCGTAGCCTTGTTCGCGCACGGCCTTCAGGATCGCCGGTGCGAGGTTCAGTTCTTCAAATGTCATGAATACGGGGAGCGCCATACCTAGGCGCCGGGTATCGGCCTGTACGGCGCCGAGGCGCCGATGCAAGTCAAAGGCAGATGGGTTTGAGGACGGGAGGACCCGACAGCAGGGCCGGTGGCTCCCCAGCGAATCGCTGAGCCCGTGAAAACGACTGCTGTTTGCCACGGGAGACACGCATTGTCGCATGCTTCGCAAAGCTGAGTCGGGTCGACATAATGAGCCGGACCATGGCGAAGATGCTCCCAATGCGGCTCGGTGTAGCGGACGATCCCACCGCGCTGCAGCCGTCGCTCAACGACTGCCTTTCCGCAACCCTGCAACAGGCCGCCTCCCTGATGGGCGACGTCGTCCAGGGCCTCGTGCGCGGCGCGCAGCCCGGCGGCGGGCCGCAGAGCATCCCGGCTTTCCAGGCGACCGACATCAAGGCCGCGGTCATCGCGCTGGAAGCCGAGACCACCGCCGTCTCCGCCACCTTCGCCGAAGAGCTTTCGCGGCTGGTGTACGAGGGCGGCGGCAAGGAGCAGGCCACCACCGAGGTGCTGCGCTACGAGGACCTGCAGCTGTTCGGCGACGACGAGCTCGACGAGAGCATCGAGGTCGCGCGCGCGCAGCAGGAAGTCTCTATCGCCGTCGACGACGTGCTGCCGGCGCTCGATTCGGCGGTCAGCACGCTGCTGGGCTGGCGCACCGTCCAGCCGGGGCTGAACCCGATCCGCCCTGAAGTGTTCGTGCGCGCGTTGCAGCGGACGCTGGCGCAGCATGTGCCGGTGGACGGCACGCGCGAAGTGCTCATCACGCCCGCCGCCGGCATCCTCGGCGTCAAGCTGCGCCGGCTGTACCGCGAACTGTCCGACTGGCTGCTGTCCACCGGGGTCGAACCCGCCGAGCCGCTGGGCGGCAAGCCGGCCCAGGGCGGCGCCGCTCCGGCACCTGCCGCCGGCACCATCGCCAAGACGCTGCTCACGCTGGACCGGCTGCGCAAGCTGCTGGCCGGCGACTTCGACGTGCCTCCGGGCAAGCCCGAGTTCCTGCACACGGTCCCGGCCTCGATGTCGCTGCTGCAGGAGCTCAAGCAGGTCGACGCGCTGGTCAAGCGCCTGGAGCAGCGTCCCAAGGCTCCGCCGCCGCCCGCGCAGGCGCTGCAGGCGGCCGCCGCGCATGAGTCGGGCGCCGTGCCGCGGCTGGGCCACCAGCTCGGCGAGGAGGTGCTGCGCCTCATGTTCGACACGCTCGCGCAGGACGACCGCCTGCTGCCCGCGTACAAGGCGGAACTGCGCAAGCTCCAGCCGGCGGTGCAGAAGCTGTCGCAGAAGGACTCGCGCTTCTTCAGCGACCGCACCCATCCGGCGCGCCAGTTCCTCGACCGCGTCACCCAGCGCAGCCTGGCCTTCAAGGCCGAGAGCGAGCCCGGCTGGCCGCGCTTCTTCGAGTCGGTGCAGTACGCCTCGCGCTGGCTGACCGAGAGCAAGGTGGTCGAGGCCGACACCTTCGGCGAGATGCTCGACCACCTGCAGAAGCTGTGGGGCGACCAGGACCAGGGCGTGCGCCATCGCCGCGAGGAGGCCGCCCGCGCGCTGCTGCATGCCGAGCAGCGCAACCTGCTGGCGCAGAAGCTGGCCGCCGATTTCGAGACCGCCACCGCCGACCTCGGCGTCGCGCCCTTCGTGGTCGACTTCCTCAAGGGCTCCTGGGCCCAGGTGGTGGCCGAGGCGCAGCTCAGCTGCACCGACGGCTCCAGCGACCCGTTCGGCTACCGCGCCCTGGTCGACGACCTGGTGTGGAGCGTGCAGAAGTCCACCTCGCAGCGCCGCCGCGCCAACCGCCTGACCGAGATGGTCCCGGCGCTGGTGGCCAAGGTGCGCGAGGGCCTGGAACGCATCGACTACCCGCCCGAACTCGCGCAGCGCTTCTTCGACAGCCTGATGACGCTGCATTCGGCCGCCCTGCAGGACGCGCAGGAGGAAGCCCGCCGGCGCGCCCAGGACATCGAGGCGGCCCCGTCCGAACCGCCGGCCGAAGCGGGCGAGCCCTGGCTCGCCGGCACCGAGGTTCAGGAGTCCGGCTGGGTCGACCACGAGTCGGTGCTGCCGCAGGAGTTCATGTTGTCCGAGCAGCCGATGCCCGCACCGGCCGAAGCGCCGGCGCCGGCACCGGCCGGCGAACTGCGCACCGGCACCTGGGCCGAACTGCTGGTGGAAGGCACCTGGACCCGCGTGCAGCTCACCTGGGCCAGCCCGCACGGCACGCTGTTCATGTTCACCGCGCTGGCCGGGACGGCGCACTCGATGTCGCGGCGCACCATGGAGCGGCTGCGTTCGCAGGGCTCGCTGCGCGTGGTGGCCGACAGGCCGGTGGTGGACGACGCGCTCGACCAGGTCGCCAAGGCGGCGCTCAGGAACAGCCTCGACGGCAGCAAGGGCTGATCCGGCGGGCCTCGCCGGGCCCGCAACCCCCACGGAACCGCAGCGGGGATAATCCCTGGTTTTGCCGCGGCCCCACCACGGGCCGCGCGCTTGCATTTCCCCAACCCGGATCCAGATAAAGCCCTTATGGCCCAGTACGTCTACACCATGAACCGCGTCGGCAAGATCGTGCCGCCGAAGCGGCAGATCCTGAAGGACATCTCGCTCTCGTTCTTCCCCGGCGCGAAGATCGGCGTGCTCGGCCTCAACGGCTCGGGCAAGTCGACGCTGCTGAAGATCATGGCCGGCATCGACACCGAGATCGAAGGCGAAGCCACGCCGATGCCGGGCCTGAAGATCGGATACCTGCCGCAGGAGCCCAAGCTCGAGCCCGAGCAGACGGTGCGCGAAGCGGTCGAAGGCGGCATGGGCGAGGTCGCCGCCGCCAAGCAGCGGCTCGAGGAGGTTTATGCCGCCTACGCCGAGCCCGACGCCGACTTCGACAAGCTGTCCGAGGAACAGCAGAAGCTCGAGGCCATCATCTCCGCCGCCGGCGCCGAGGGCGACTCCGAGCACATGCTGGAGATCGCCGCCGACGCGCTGCGCCTGCCGCCGTGGGACGCGGTGATCCAGAACCTGTCGGGCGGCGAGAAGCGCCGCGTGGCGCTGTGCCGCCTGCTGCTGTCCAAGCCCGACATGCTGCTGCTGGACGAGCCCACCAACCACCTGGACGCCGAGTCGGTGGAATGGCTTGAGCAGTTCCTGGCGCGCTTCCCCGGCACCGTGGTGGGCATCACCCACGACCGCTACTTCCTGGACAACGCCGCCGAGTGGATCCTGGAACTGGACCGCGGCCGCGGCATCCCCTGGAAGGGCAACTACAGCACCTGGCTGGAGCAGAAGGAAGCGCGCCTGGAGGCCGAGCAGAAGGGCGAGGAAGCCCATGCCAAGGCGATGAAGGCCGAGCTCGAGTGGGTGCGCAAGAACGCCAAGGGCCGCCAGGCCAAGAGCAAGGCGCGCCTGGCCCGCTTCGAGGAGCTGTCCGACATCGAATACCAGAAGCGCAACGAGACCAACGAGATCTTCATCCCGGTGGCCGAGCGCCTGGGCACCGAGGTGATCGAGTTCGAGAACGTCTCCAAGTCGTTCGGCGACCGCCTCCTGATCGACAACCTGAGCTTCAAGGTGCCCGCGGGCGCCATCGTCGGCATCATCGGCCCCAACGGCGCGGGCAAGTCCACGCTGTTCAAGATGATCGCCGGCCGCGAGCAGCCCGATTCGGGCACGGTGAAGATCGGCAAGACCGTCAAGCTGTCCTTCGTGGACCAGAGCCGCGACGCCCTGGCCAACGAGAAGACCGTGTGGGAGGACATCTCCGACGGCCTGGACATCATCACCGTCGGCAAGTTCCAGATGGCCAGCCGCGCCTACTGCGGCCGATTCAACTTCAACGGCGGCGACCAGCAGAAGAAGGTGGGCACGCTGTCGGGCGGCGAGCGCGGCCGCCTGCACCTGGCCAAGACGCTGATGCAGGGCGCCAACGTGCTGCTGCTGGACGAGCCGTCCAACGACCTCGACGTGGAGACGCTGCGCGCGCTGGAAGACGCTCTGCTGGAGTTCGCCGGCAGCGTGATGGTCATCAGCCACGACCGCTGGTTCCTGGACCGCATCGCCACCCACATCCTGGCCGCCGAAGGCGACAGCCAGTGGGTGTTCTTCGACGGCAACTACCAGGAGTACGAGGCCGACAAGAAGAAGCGCCTGGGCGAGGAAGGCGCCAAGCCCAAGCGGGTGCGTTTCAAGGCGCTCAAGTAAGGCGCTTCAAGCGGAGAAGGAAGCGGGCCGTCGGCCCGCTTTTTTTTGCGTCAGCAGTCCACCCGCGCGCTGCCGGTCGTGGTGCCGGTGCCGCTGGTGCCCAGGCCGGTGCCGCTGCTGGCCGAGCCGGGCGTGGTGCCGGCGCTGCCGACCGTGCTGCCGGAACTGCTGCTGCTGCCCAGGCTCGAGCCGGGCGTCGTGCTCGGCGTCGCGCCGGGCGTGGTGGGCGCGCTGCCCGCGCCCAGCGTCGTCGAACCGCTGCTCGAGCCGGCCGTGCCCGTCGCCGGAGCCGTGCCCATTCCGGACGACGACCCCATCGCGCTCGTGCCGTCGGCGCTGCCCGCGCGTGCCGTGTTCGCGCAGTCGGGCCGGGTGGCGCCCGCGCCCATGCCGGGGGTGGTGGTGAGGCCGGGGCTCGCGGCGGGAGCGGTGGGGCTCGAGCTGCTCGAGCTGCCCAGGGACCCCGAGCTTGAGCTGCTGCTGCTGGCCGGGCTGTTCGTCACCTGTGCCGGCGCCAGGCCGGAGAAGGCGGCCAGGGCGGTGGCCGCCGCGAGCGTGCCGAGTCTGCTGCTGATCTTCATGCGGGGCTCCTTCGGGAAGTTGGGGAGGAGCGCCAGGGCGGCAATGCACATGCCCGGTTCAGAGCATCGCCAGCTCGCGCCGCATCGCGTCGCGATAGAGCGGGAACAGGTGCAGGTCGTTGTGGCCCGCGCCCGGCACCACCAGCAGCTCGGCCGCCGGCGCGGCACGCATCAGCCGCTCGGAATGGTGCAGGCCGATCAGCGAGTCCTCGCCCGCGTGCACGAGCAGCACGCGGCCGCCGATGCGCGGCAGGTGCCGCCCGGTGTCGAGCGGATAGCGCAGCAGCCCGCCCGGCACCCACGGATAGAACTCGGCCGCCAGTTCGCGCAGGCTGGAGTAGGGCGTGGCCAGCACGGTGAGGTGCGGCGGCCGGCCTTCGCGCGTGAGCTGCTCGGCCAGGTCGGCCGCGAGGCCGGTGCCCAGCGAGCGGCCGTACAGCACGATGCGCCGGCCCGCGTAGCGCGGCGCCACGCTGTCCCAGACGGCGCGCACGTCCTGGCGCAGCTGCTCGGGGCTTTCGATGCGCCCGGTGCTCTTGCCGTAACCGCGGTAGTCCGGCATCACCAGGTCGTAGCCGGCGTCGCGGTAGAACGCGGGGTCGCTGAACCAGCCCGCCAGATTGCCCGCGTTGCCGTGCAGGTAGAACACCACGCCGCGCGGCTCGGGCAGCCGCAGGTGCAGCACCGACAGCTTCGCGCCGGGCACCTGCACCCATTCCTCGTGCACGTCGGGCTCGGTGGCCAGGCGGTGGTCGGCGGCCAGCGGCTGCGGATGGAACAGCAGCGCCTCCTGCTTCCACCACAGCAGGGCCAGCACCGCCGCGTACAGCGCCGTCGCCGCCAGCGCGAGCACCAGCAGCGAGCCGGCGAGCGTCTTCATGCAGGCCGGGCAGCGGGCGCCGCCGCGCCGAGGCGGCCGCGCACCAGGTGGATGTTGGCGCGCAGCGCATAGAGCTCGTCGGCGTACGACAGCGGCACCGTGACGTGGGAGACGGTGCGGTCCATGGCCTCCAGCTCGCGCAGCAGCTCGGGTACCGCTTCGGGCTCCTCCCCGGCCCGCTCCTCGATCGCGCGCAGCTGCCCGTACCAGCGGAACACGCGCGAGCGGATGCGGAACGCGTACAGCGGCGGCACGATGCGCGACAGCGGCAGCAGCACCGCGATGATGATGCCCAGCGCCAGCCACATGCGCTCGACCAGGTTGGCCAGCCAGAACGGCAGGTAGCGCTGCAGGAACGGGGCGCCGCTCTGGATGGCGCGCTCGGCCTCGCGCGAGATCGGGAACTCGCTGTGCTCGATGGTCGGGAAGGCGCG
This sequence comes from Pseudomonadota bacterium, assembly GCA_023387335.1. Lineage (GTDB taxonomy): Bacteria > Pseudomonadota > Gammaproteobacteria > Burkholderiales > Burkholderiaceae_C > Ramlibacter. The sequence continues at coordinate 339,743 of JAEWIF010000026.1, forward strand.
GGCGCGGTTGAACCAGCCGGCCGGCCCGTGCAGGTTGCGCGCGGCCTGCGCGAACAGCTGCACCAGCGCGGGATGGGTCTCCTCGCGCGCCAGCAGCACGGTGGTGGTGGCCACCAGCCGCACGTCCTGCGGCGGCAGGTCGCGCGCCAGGTCGACGATGCCGCGCGGCAGCACCACCGGCGAGAGGAAGCCGAAGCGGCGCGAGTAGGCCTCGCTCTGGGCGAAGTCCATCAGCTTCACGCCGGGCGTCTGCAGCAGCATCTGCACCATCAGCGATTCGGGCGCGGAGGCGAACACGATGGCGTCGAGCTGGCCGTCCAGGAAGGCGACCGTGGCCGGCGTCTGCTCCAGCTGCGACAGCGTCATGCTGGCGCGGTCGATGTGGTTGGCCTCGAACAGCTGGCGCATCAGCCGCGGCACGCCGCTGCCGCGCGAGCCGGCGTTGACGCGCAGGCCGGCCAGGTCGGTCAGCGAGCGCAGCGTGCCGTCCTTCGACTTCTTCTTCGCCGCGTCCTCGCGGTAGAAGAGCCAGAGCGGCTCGAGGAACAGGCTGCCCAGCGACACCAGGCCCTCGGTGCGCGCGGCCTGCTTTTCCTCGTCGCCGGGGCGTGTCGCCGTTCCGCCCTGCACGAAGCCGAGGTCGGCCTTGTTGTCGCGCAGCAGGCGCTCGTTGGAGATCGAGCCGCCGCTGGGCACCAGCACCACCTCGATGCCGTTGCGCGCGAGGTCGGCCTGGTAGCGCTTGCCGAACTCCTCGTACGCGCTCTGCGCCGGGCCGGTGGCCAGGCGAACCCGCTTGGGCGGCGCCGGGTCCAGCCAGAGGTAGGCCAGCACCAGCAGGGCCACCGCCAGCACCGCGAACGGACCCGCGGAAAAGAGCAGGTCGCGGACCGACAGCAGCGTGTAGCGGATCGCCTTGGGCATGGCCTTCACGGCAGCTCGGCGACCGCGGGGATGTGGAGCCCGCCGATGCGCACTCCGCGCGCCGCGCGCACCGCGCGCACGGTGGCCTGCGCCACGGCCTCGGCCGCCAGCGTGGACAGCAGCACCATCTCGGCCGGCTTGCCGCCGGCGCCCGTGCCCAGCGCGAACAGCGTGTCGCCGTCGAGCATGGTGTGGGCGGGATTGATGCTGCGCGCGAAGCCGTCGTGCCCGGCCGTCGCCAGGCGACCGGCCTGGGCCTTGGTGAGGACGGCGTCGGTGGCGATCACGCCGATGCTCGTGTTCGCCGCGGTCACAAGGCGCCGGGGCGGCTCGCCCGCCAGCAGCGCCCGGCGCGTGTCCATCAGCGTGCGTCCGTCCTCGCGGCGCGCGCCCGCGATCACGCGGCCGCTGTCCGGATCGACCACGTCGCCCATCGCGTTGCAGGCCACGATCGCGCCCACGGTGAAGCCGCCCGCGCGCAGGCTGGCCGTGCCCACGCCGCCCTTCATCGCGCGCTCCACGCCGTACAGCTTGCCCACCAGCGCGCCCGCGCCCGCGCCCACGCTGCCTTCGGCCGGCGCCTTCGCCGATGCGGCCTCGCAGGCCGCATGGCCGGCCTGCAGGTCGGGCCGGATTCTGGCGTCGCCGAGGTAGAGGTCGAACAGCACGGCCGCCGGCACGATCGGGATGCGGGCGGGCCCGACCTCCAGGCCTATGCCTTGTTCCTCCAGCCAGCGCATCGCGCCGCTCGCCGCGTCCAGGCCCCAGGCGCTGCCGCCCGACAGCATCACGGCATGCACGCGCTCGACCAGGTTGGCCGGCTGCAGCAGGTCGGTCTCGCGCGTGCCGGGCGCGGCGCCGCGCACGTCGGCGCCCGCCACGGCGCCCTGGCGCGCCAGGACGACGGTGCAGCCGGTCGGGCGGCGGGAGTCGGTGAAGTGGCCGACCTCGATGCCGGCGACGTCGGTGATGGCGCCCTGCGGCGCGAGGGGAGGGACTGCGTTCATGGGTGATCCGGGGGCCGGCTCATCATAAGCGTCGGCCCCTGCGCGGCGGCTCGGCGGCGCTGTCGGCCGCGTCCTACCTGCTCAGCCCGTACCAGCCGACAGGTGCCCAACGCTGGGCTTTCCAGAATGGGACGCCACGCCGGAGACCACCGGCAATTTTTTCGACCAGCCCCAACGGAGAAGCCACCATGAACAGCGAAACCTCCTCTTCCCCCTTCCCCACCAGCAGCACCGCCGGCAGCAGCACCGGCGGCAGCAACAGCGGCGCCATGGGCGACAACACCGTGCAGCGCCTGGCGGCGCGCGCGCACGAGGCGGTCGACCGCCTCGAGCAGACCATGAGCACCGGCAGCGAGCGGATGATGGGCTGGCAGCAGGAGTACGGCGACATGGCGCGCGAGCAGGTGCGCACCAACCCGCTGGCGGCCGTGGGCGTGGCCTTCGCGGTCGGCATCATCTTCTCCAAGCTGTTCATGCGCTGAGCGCACGGACGCGGCTCCCGAAAAAAGGGACCCGGAGCGCTCCGGGTCCCTTTTTCTTTCCGGAAGGGGCGCGGGGCCCCGGTGTCAGTCCAGGCGTATCTTGCCTTCGCGGACGTAGCGGTCGAACTCGTCGCGGGTGATGGCCGCGGAGCCCGGATCCTTGCCCTCCATCCAGCCGAGCGTGACGCTGTCGTCCGCCAGCTCGATATCGACCGGTCCATCGGGGATCGGCATGAGCATGCCGTCGCCCACCCGGAAACTCACTTCGCCGCGGATGATGGCGTGCTGGGACATGGCGTACTCCTTTCGTCAGTCCGCCCTCATTTCAGCGGGGACGCTGATCCGTGGATGTCAGCCAATGCCTCGTGAACAAACGGCAACACGGCCGTTGCGGCGGCTTCAGCGGGGTGCCGCGGGGTGGGCGCCGGCGGGGCGCTCCTCCATGTAGCCCTGGCCGTCCTTGACGCCCTTGCGTCCCAGCACCTGCCAGGCGGTGCGCTGGTCCACCAGCTGCGCGAGGTGCTCCAGCTCCTCGTCGGTGTGGTTGATCGCCCTGGCGGGCGTGAGGAAGCGGCCGTTCCTCGCCTGCGGTTCGCCCCAGAAGGCCTGGTGGTAGTCGGCGCGCGACACGGTCTTGTCCGGGCCGGCGCCGACCTCCACCACGCCGTAGCAATTGCAGAGGTAGCTGCGGAACGACTGCTGCGGGAACACCTCGGTGTACACGCCGGTGCCGCGGATGCCGGCGGTGAGCGTGGGCGTGACGATCTGGCGGCTGCCACTCTTGCCCCAGACGCCGGCCACGGCGCCGGTCAGGAGGCGCAGCACGCCCACGGCATTGAGGCTGGCGCCGCGTTCCACCACCAGGCGGCTGTTCTGCCGCACCTGGAACGCCGAGTTGCCGATGACGAACACCAGGTGCGAGTCGGGCCCGGTCTCGATGGCGTCGCCGGTCTGGATGAACGATTGCGGCAGGATGCGCGTGCCGTTCACCTGCGCGTCGCCGCGCAGTTCGACGATGTTGGTGCGCCTTTGCGCCCAGGCGCCCGCCAAGCCGCCCATCGAGGTCCAGCCCGCGGCGGCCCGCAGGAAGCCGCGGCGCCGGAACCAGAGGACTTCGTCCTCGCTGCGGCCTTGCAGGTGGTGCTGGATCATGGGCTCTCCTCAGGGGCCGGCGGTGCGGCGGGTTCCGGTTCCTCGTCCGCGCTGAAGCTGTCGCGGAAGGTGAAGTAGATCGAGCTGGTGAACATCGCCGCCATCAGCAGCGCGGTGGGCAGCATCACGGCGCGCGCCAGCCCGGGGCCGCCGGCGAGGGCGCCGATCAGGCTGAGCACCGTGCCCACGCCCAGGAACACGCCCATCCAGCCGAGTCCGTAGACGAGCAGGGCGCCCAGGTTGCGCCAGCAGGCGACCACGCTGAAGAACAGGCTCTTGGCCGGCGTCACGCCGTGCCAGTGCACCAGGGCGGGCGCGTGCCAGAACATCAGGAACAGCGGCGTGTGCAGGGCCAGCGTGAGCAGCATGGCGCCGTCGACCTCGCCCGCCTGCGGCGCCGGGCCGCTGCCGGTGATCAGCGTTGCCAGGCCGGTGGCGACGACCGACCCCACGGTGTAGATGACGCCGAGCACCAGCATGGAGCGCAGCCGGTCGCGGCCGGCGCGGAAGGCGCTGACCAGCAGCGTGGGCATCGGGAAGCGGCCGTTGGACGCCTCGGCCGTGGCGGCCATCAGGCCCAGCGTGCAGGCCGGCACCAGGATGCCGCCGGCCACGATGCCGATCACGGGAATCTGCGTCACCACCAGCACCACCGCCATGTACATGAAGAAGAGCCCCGCCAGCGCCAGCGGCTGCCGCAGGAAGGTCCGGATGCCCAGGCGCACCCAGAGCAGGCCGGTTCGCGGCGGGACGACGTTGAGTTTCATGGACAGTACGTGGGAACTTGCTGGGCGGATTCGCCAGTGTGTCGCGGCGGAGTCGCCGGGTGCGTGAGGAATTTAACGCAACGGGTCGCCCGTTCAGGCGTGGACCGCGTGCGCGATGCGCTGGCGCAGCACGCGCTCGAAATGCGCGGGATCGTGCGGCTTGAGCAGCGCCGCCTCGCGCGGCAGGTGGAAGTCCCACAGGCGCGAGATCCAGAAGCGCAGGGCGCCGGCGCGTGCCATGGCGGGCAGCAGCTGGCGCTCCGCGGCGGCCAGCGGGCGCACGCGCTCGTAGGCCTGCAGGAAGGCCGCGCAGCGCACCGGGTCGTGGGCGCCGGTGGCGAGGTCGACGCACCAGTCGTTCAGGCACACGCCGATGTCGAACAGCCAGCTGTCCACGCCCGCGAAGTAGAAGTCGAAGAAGCCGGTGAGCGCGCCGTCCTGGAACATCACGTTGTCGCGGAACAGGTCGGCGTGGATCGGCCCGCGCGGCAGGGCGGCGTAGGCGGACGAGGCCGCCACGTGGTTCTGGAACGCGAGTTCGCTGCGCAGCAGGCCGGCCTGCTCTGGGCCGACGAAGGGCAGCACCACCGGCACCGTCTCGTTCCACCAGGCCAGGCCGCGCAGATTGGGCTGGCTGCGGTTGAAGTCGCGCGCGGCCAGGTGCAGGCGCGCCAGCATCTCGCCCACGCTGGCGCAGTGCGCCGCGATCGGCTGGAGCTCGCTGTGGCCGGCCAGCCGGTTGACCACCGCGGCCGGCTTGCCGCACAGCTGGTGGAGGATGTCGCCGTCGCGATCGGCCTGCGGGTCGGGCACCGGGATGCCCCGCTGGGCCAGGTGCTTCATCAGGTGCAGGTAGAACGGCAGCTGCTCGGCGGTGAGGCGCTCGAACAGCGTCAGCACCCACTCGGCGGTATCGCCTTCCTGCACCGTGGTCAGGAAGTAGTTGGTGTTCTCGATGCCGCCCTGGATGCCGCGCAGCTCGCGCAGCTCGCCCAGGCCCAGCCGTTGCGCCAGTTCGCGCGCCTGCTCCTCCGCCACTTCGGTGAAGACCGCCATCCCGGGCTCCGCGTCAGAAGTTGAAGACGTTCCAGAAGCGCTGGCCGCCGCCGGCGCCATTGGTGCGCTCGTCCGCCACCCGGCCGCGCGTGGGCGTGGACGGCGTCACCTCGTAGGCCGGCATGTCGGAGGACTTGGGCTGCACGCTGATGCTCTGGGTCTGGCCCGCGTAGCGCACTTCCTCGATGCGATTGCCCTTGTCCTCGTGGACCAGGCGCTCGACCTTCTGGTTGCGCCGGCCGTCCTCGGGAGCGCCGGTGCGCTCGGCGGGCGACTGGGCCCACGAGCCGGCGCAGGCGAGCAGAAAGAGGGCGGGAACGGCGGCGCGGAACATGGGTGGGATTGTAGGGCGGCGGTCGGGTTGTCACGGCGGCACAATCGCCCGCCATGAGTGAAAACGACGCCTCGCCCCAGAAGAAGACCTTGCTGCTGGTGGACGGCTCCAGCTACCTGTACCGCGCCTACCACGCCATGCCCGACCTGCGGGCCGTGCCGGGCGATCCCACGAGTCCGGCCACCGGGGCCATCCGCGGGATGATCAACATGATGCAGAAGCTGCGGAAGGACGTGCGCGCCGACTACGCGGCCTGCGTGTTCGACGCGCCGGGCAAGACCTTCCGCGACGACCTGTATCCCGAATACAAGGCCAACCGCAACCCGATGCCGGACGACCTGCGCGCGCAGATCGAGCCGATCCACGAGGTGGTGCGCCTCCTCGGCTGGAAGGTGCTGAACGTGCCGGGCGTGGAGGCCGACGACGTGATCGGCACGCTGGCCTGCATGGCGCGCGAGCACGGCATCAGCACCGTCATCTCCTCCGGCGACAAGGACCTGTCGCAGCTGGTGGACGAGCACGTCACCGTGATCGACACCATGAACGACCGCGTGCGCGACGTAGCCGGCGTCGAGGCCGAGTTCGGCGTGCCGCCTTCGCTGATGGTGGACTACCAGTCGCTGGTCGGCGACAGCGTGGACAACGTGCCGGGCGTCAACAAGGTCGGGCCCAAGACGGCGGTCAAGCTGCTGCAGGAATACGGCTCGCTCGACCAGCTGATCGCGCGCGCCCAGGAGGTCAAGGGCGCCGTCGGCAACAACCTTCGCGAAGCGCTGGAGTGGCTGCCCAAGGGGCGCGAGCTGCTCACCATCCGCAAGGACTGCGACCTCAAGGACCACATCCCCGGCTTCCCGGCGCTGGAGGACATCGTCATCAACGGCCAGGACACCGAGAAGCTCAAGGTCTTCTACGAGCGCTACGGCTTCAAGGGGCTGGTCAAGCAGCTGGAGATGCACGACGTCCCGCCCGAGCTGCTGGAGGAGCAGCAGCGCAAGGAGAAGTCGGCGCCCGCGACCGGCGGCCTGTTCGAGGAGCAGGACCTCTCGGGCCTTTCGCGCGCCACCAACCTCCAGTACGAGACCGTGCTCACGTGGGAGCAGTTGGAAGCGCTGCTCGCCCAGCTGGAAGCCGCGCCGCTGGTGGCGGTGGACACCGAAACTAATTCGCTCGACGAGATGCGGGCCGAGATCATCGGCCTGTCGTTCTCCACCGCGCCCGGCGTCGCGGCCTACCTGCCGCTGGCCCACAGCTACGCGGGCGCGCCCGACCAGCTGCCGCGCGAGGAAGTGCTGGCGCGCCTGAAGCCCTGGCTGGAGAACCCTGGGCGCCACAAGCTGGGCCAGCACGTGAAGTACGACCGCCACGTGTTCGCCAACCACGGCATCGAGGCGCGCGGCTACGTGCACGACACCATGCTGGAGAGCTACGTGCTCGAAGTGCACAAGCCGCACGGCCTGGCCAGCCTGGCCGAGCGCCACCTGGGCCGCAGCGGCATCGACTACGAGACCATCGCGGGCAACGGCAAGCACCAGATCCCCTTCCAGCAGGTGCCGATCGACAAGGCGGCCGAGTACTCCTGCGAGGACTCGGACCAGACGCTGGACGTGCACCTGAACCTCTGGCCCAAGCTGGAGCGCGACGCCAGGCTGCGCTTCATCTACGACCTGGAGATCAGGAGCAGCGAGACGCTGTACCGCATCGAGCGCAACGGCGTGCTGATCGACAGCCAGGAGCTTTCGCGCCAGGGCCACGAGCTGGGCCAGCGCATCCTGAAGCTGGAACAGGAGGCGCACGAACTGGCCGGCCAGCCGTTCAACCTGGGCAGCCCCAAGCAGATCGGCGAGATCCTGTTCAACAAGCAAGGCCTGCCGGTGGTGCGCAAGACCGCCAGCGGCGCGCCCAGCACCGACGAGGAGGTGCTGGAGAAACTGGCCGAGGACTACCCGCTGCCGGCCAAGATCCTGGAACACCGCGGGCTGTCCAAGCTGAAGGGCACCTACGTGGACAAGCTGCCGCTGATGGTGCATCCGCGAACCGGCCGCGTGCACACGCACTACGCGCAGGCGGTGGCGGTGACGGGGCGCTTGTCCAGCAACGATCCCAACCTGCAGAACATCCCGATCCGCACCGCGGAAGGCCGGCGCATCCGCGAGGCCTTCATCGCCTCGCCGGGCCACGTGATCGCCAGCGCGGACTACAGCCAGATCGAGCTGCGCATCATGGCCCACATCAGCGAGGACGAGGCCCTGCTGCGCGCCTTCCGCGAATCGCTGGACGTGCACCGCGCGACGGCCAGCGAGGTGTTCGGCGTGCCGCCCGACGAGGTCTCCAGCGAGCAGCGGCGCTACGCCAAGGTGATCAACTTCGGCCTGATCTACGGCATGAGCAGCTTCGGCCTGGCGCGCAACCTGGGCATCGACACCAAGGCAGCCGCCGGCTACATCGACCGCTACTTCCAGCGCTACCCGGGCGTGAAGCACTACATGGACGAAACGCGCCTGTCGGCCAAGAGCCGCGGCTATGTCGAGACCGTGTTCGGCCGGCGCCTGTACCTGCCCGAGATCAACTCGCCCAACGGCCCGCGGCGCGGCGGGGCGGAGCGGCAGGCGATCAACGCGCCGATGCAGGGCACGGCGGCCGACCTGATCAAGATGTCGATGGTGAAGGTGCAGGACGTGCTCGATCGGGAGAAGCGGGGCACGAAGATGATCCTGCAGGTGCACGACGAACTGGTGTTCGAGGTGCCCGAGGCGGAGCTCGATTGGGCGCGCGCCGAGATTCCCCGCCTGATGGCCGGCGTGGCCGAATTGCGGGTGCCGCTGCTGGCCGAGTTCGGCGCGGGGCCGAACTGGGAGAAGGCGCACTGAAAGGGCCCGCTGCGCCGATAATCGGCGCCGTCATGGCCACCGACCGTCCGCCCACCAAACCCGGATCGCTGCCGCAACCGCAGTTCCCCGCGGACCGGGCGACCGCGCCGGCGGGGCTGGAGCACAACAGCGAATCGACCTGGGCGCTGTTCGAGGCGCTGCGCAAGGGCGAGGAAACTCCCCAGAAGGCCACGCCCGCCCCGGGCTACGAACCCACCGAGCCCATGGGCCTGGCCGGCGCCCCGGGGGTCACGGCCGCGTCGCAGCCGAAGGCGACGCTGGAAGAGGTCATGGCTCTGGCGCGGCGCAACAACCGGTCCTGCCCGCTGCCCGCGCCGTGGGCGGCCTTCTACGACCTGCTGCCCGCGCGCGTCACCGACGGCGCCAAGCCGCCGCCTCCGGTGGACCGCCAGGGCTGGACGGCCAGTTCGGCCATGCACAAGCGCCTGCGCCTGCGCGACCAGATCGAGTGGGCCGACCGCAACGGCGTGCTGCAGCAGGCCCACGACTTCCTGGCCAGGCTCCCCGAGGAGCACTGGCACCACTTCGACTGAGCCTCGCGGGCGCTACTGGCGCTCGGACCAGGGAATGCCGCCGGTCGCCCAGTCGTGGCGCTTGATGTCGAACAGCAGGATGTCCACCGATTCGGGCTTGCTGCCCAGGGTGTCGACGACGGCCTGGGTGAGCGCCTTGACGAGTTGCTTCTTCTGTTCGGGCGTGCGGCCCTCCAGCAGTTCTACGCGCAGCGTGGGCATGGGGTTCTCCTTTTGGGAATGAGCGGGTGGAAGCACGGGATTATGGTTTCGCGCCTATAGTCGCATCCCGTTTGCATGTCCCTCCCATGGAGTTCACATCCCACCATGCTGCATGACGACCTGAGGAAAGACTTCGATGCCCTGCTGCCCGGCGCCACCGGCGAAGCGGGCCCCTCCCGGCGCACCGCGCTGAAGGCCCTGGGCGTGGGCTATGCCGCCGCGGCCGGCACGGCGATGGCGCAGACGGCCATCAGGACGCCCTCCGACGGCCTCACCGTCGGCGAGATCAGCTACGACGTCGGCGGCTTCAAGGTGCCGGCCTACCGCGCGGCGCCGGCCGGCAGGACCGGCCTGCCGGTGGTGCTGGTGATCCAGGAGATCTTCGGCGTGCACGAGTACATCGCCGACACCGCGCGCCGCTTCGCCCGCGCCGGCTACCTGGCCATCGCGCCGGAGTTGTACGCGCGCCAGGGCGACCCGGCCGGCTACGGCGAGATCGCCAAGCTGCAGGCCGAGATCGTCTCCAAGGTCGCCGACGCCCAGGTGATGGCCGACCTCGACGGCGCGCTCAAGTGGGCCGCGGCCAACGGCGGCGACGCCAACAAGGCCGCCATCACCGGCTTCTGCTGGGGCGGCCGCATCACCTGGCTCTATGCCGCGCACGCGCCGGTGAAGGCGGGCGTGGCGTGGTACGGCCGGTTGGTCGGCAACAGCACGGAAGCGACGCCCAGGCACCCCGTGGACCTCGCCGCGCAACTGAAGGCGCCCGTGCTCGGTCTCTACGGCGCGGCCGACACCGGCATCCCGCTTGACACCGTTGATAAGATGAAAGCTGCGCTGGCCGGCGGATCATCCGCGGCCAAGGCTTCGCAGTTCGTGGTCTACCCCGACGCCCCGCACGCCTTCCATGCCGACTACCGCCCCAGCTTCCGCCAGGGCCCGGCCGAAGACGGCTGGAAACGGGCGCTGGCCTGGTTCAAGGCCAACGGCGCGGCCTGAGGTCGCGCCCCTACCGATGGAGAAAGCCGCCCGCGGGCGGCTTTCGTTTTGCTTGTTGAAGACATGACCCTGATCGCCATCCTCGCCGCCACCCTGATCGCCGGCATCGGCAGCGTTTGGATCGCCGCCGGCCTGATGAGCGTGGGTGTGCTCGGCCAGTCACCGGGCGGCGAGCGGCGCACCGGCGCGCAGCACCTCCTCAGCCTCGCCGCGGGCGCGCTGCTGGCCACCGCCTTCATGCACCTGCTGCCCGAGGCGTTCGAGAGCCAGGCCAGCCCCAAGGCGCTGTTCGCCACGCTGCTGGTGAGCGTGGTCTTCTTCTTCCTCCTGGACAAGGCGGAGCTGTGGCACCACGGGCATGAGCACCACCACGGGCATGAGGATCCGCACGGCGCCCATGCGCAGGGCCACGCGCACCACGACCACGACCACAGCCACTCGCATGGGCACGACAGCCTGCGCTCCGGCGGCTGGGCGGTGCTCACCGGCGACAGCGTGCATTGCTTCGGCGACGGCGTCCTGATCGCGTCGGCCTTCGTCGCCGACGTGCGGCTGGGCGTGGTGGCGGCGCTGGCGGTGGCGGCGCACGAGGTGCCGCACCACGTGGGCGACCTGGCCGTGCTGCGCGCCACCAGCGGCAGCCGGCGCGCCGCCATCGCCAAGGTGTCGCTGGCCGGCGCCGTCACGCCGCTGGGCGGGCTGGTCGGCTGGTGGCTGGTCGATCGGCTGTACGACCTGCTGCCCTTCCTGCTGGTCGTCGCCAGCAGCAGCTTCGTCTACGTGGCGCTGGCGGACCTGATCCCGCAACTTCAGAAGCGGCTGGGCGCGCGCGAGACGATCGCGCAGATCCTGTGGCTGTGCGGAGGCATCGCGCTGGTGGGGCTGGTCAGCGCGTTCGCCCACGCGCACTAGCCCCGCCGCTCACCGCACGCGCGCGTTGCGCGGCGAGCGGTCGCGCCAGTTCGGCACGCCGTCGCCGTCGATGTCGCGGTCCATCCGGTTCGGGATGCCGTCGCGGTCCTGGTCGAGGCGCGCGCCTTGCCATTGCTGTCCCTGCCACTGCTGCCCCTGCCAGTGGTGGTGATGGTTCTGGAAGTGGAACTGCTGCCCGAACTGCGGCTGCTGCACGATGATCCAGTGCCCTTCCACCCACACGTTGCCGAACTGGGAAACCTCCCAGTGCCCCGGCACCCAGGTGCGCACCGGCGCCGGCTGCACGATCAACGGCGGGTTGGTGTAGACGGAGCTGTACGCACTCTGGGCATGCGCCGCCGGCGCAGCCAGGACCGCGGCTGCCGCAAGCAGCGCCGCGCCCGAACCGATCCATGCTGTCCTGCCCATGTCGTACTCCTTGGTCGATGGCGTGATCACATGGTGCTGCGCAACCGTTTCCATGATGCAAACGCGTTGCGAAGCGTGTGTGAAGAAACGCCACGTTGCGTGAATGCAGAGCAGTCCTACAAGCTCGCGCGGTTCTCCGACAGGTCCCGGCCCGGCAGCGTCCTAACGTCGTGATGTGCGGCGAAGCACGATGACGCTGCTGTGATTCGTCCGCGCACCCAACACTGGATCGATCGCAAGGAGAACCCCACATGGCTTCACGTGATTTCGAGGATCGCGACCGTTTGCAGGGTCGCTGGCAGCAGGACCAGGACCGTGAGCGTGAGCGCGAACGCGAGCGGGCCCAGGGCCGCTATCCGCAGGAGCACCGCGGATCGCAGGGCGGCAGCTGGGAGGCTTCGCGCGGCTACGGCAACGACATGGGCTCGTCGCAATCGGGCGGCTACGGCGGATACGGCGGCGAACGCCATGGCGAACAGCAGGGCCAGCACGGCCAGCACGGCCAGGGCCGCGGCGGCCAGGAATACGGCGGCACGGGCTGGGGCCGCGGCGGCGAGTTCGGCTCGAGCGGCGACTTCAGCCAGCAGGGCTACGGCGGCCGCGGCGGTGGACAGTCCTACCAGGGCAACTATCCGGGCGGCCAGTCGTACGGCCAGCAAGGCTATGGCCAGCAGGGCCGCGGCCAGGAGTCGCAGTGGGGCGGCCAGCGCTCCGAACCCTGGAGCGACTACCAGGGCGGCGGCCGCTACCAGGGCGGCCAGGGCTACGGCCAGCAGCAGGGCGGCCAGTACGGCGGCATGGGCATGAACTACGGCCAGGGCGGCAACCTCGCCAGCGGCTACGGCCAGGGCGCCCAGCACCAGGGCGGCGCCGTGCAGGGCGGCGGCTGGGGCCAGGGGCACCAGGGCGGCAGCCAGGGCAGCCAGGGCCAGGGCGGCTACGGCGGGCCGGGCGGCTACGGTGGCTACGGCAGCGGCCAGCAGCAGGGCGGCTGGCGCGATCCGCAGAGCTTCAACCAGGGCGGCCAGCCCGTGGGCAGCCAGGGCGGCTACGGGCAGAGCAGCTACGGGCAGGGCAGCAGCTACGGCGGCCATTCGCTGGAGAACGTGGGCAGCCGCGACATGCAGCACGGCCAGCCGGGCCAGCAGCAGCACCACGACCCCGACTACCACCAGTGGCGCGAGGAGCAGATCCGCAACCTGGATAACGACTACCAGACCTGGCGCCAGGACCGCTACAAGAAATTCTCCGACGAGTTCAACACCTGGCGCGCCAGCCGCAGCGGCGGCCAGGGCCAGAACACCGTGCAGGGCACGACCACCGGCGGCAACTTCGGTCCCACCGGCGGCGCGACGGGCTCGCACCAGGGCAGCGGCGCCAGCGGCGCGGGCGGCTCCGGCGGCGGCTCGGGCAGCGACCTGCGCGGCTCCAGCGGCATGGGTTCGGCCGGCAGCACGATGAGCGGCTCGGACACGGGCGGCACGACCGGTTCGACCGGCGCCAAGAAGGAGAAATGATGATGTTTCGAGAGTTCAGGTTGACGGCCTGCGCGATGGCGCTGGCCTTCTCGTTCGGCGGCGCGATGGCGCAGTACGGCTCGCCGTCGCAGTCGTCCGGCAGCGGCAGCACCGGTTCGTCGATGACGGGCGGCCGCTCGGCGCCGGCCGCGCAGGCCGGCACCGGCACCCGCAACACCGAGAGCAGGAAGGACGACCAGGTCGCGCGCGGCGACCGCAAGTTCATCCAGGAGGTCGCGGGCAGCGGCATGTTCGAGGTGCAGGCCGCGCAGCTGGCGGCCAAGCAGGCGAGCGATCCCAACGTCAAGAGCTTCGCCGAGATGCTGGTCGACCAGCACACCAAGGCCAACGACGAGCTCGTGAAGCTGGCCAACGCCAAGCGCGTCGAGCTGTCGGCCGCGCCGCCGCGCGACATGCGCCGCGACATCGAGAAGCTGGGCAAGAAGCAGGGCCGGGAGTTCGACACCGAGTTCGTCCGCGAAGTGGGCATCAAGGCGCACGAGAAGAACATCAAGACGTTCGAGAAGGCCTCCAAGGACACCAAGGACGCCGAGCTCAAGGCCTTCATCGACAAGACGCTGCCCACGCTCAAGGAGCACCTGGCGATGGCGCAGAAGCTGCCGCAGGCCGGCAAGCAGGGCGGCGAGCAGATGGGCCGCTCCTCCGGCGGCAGCGACGCCTCGAAGATGGGCGCCGGCGGCAGTGGCGCCAACAAGACGGGAAGCTGACGCATTCCCGCACCTCGGCGAAGTCCTACGTGCGCGTGGGACGTCGCCGACACGGCGCGCCCGCGCCACGCTGAACAATTACGCTCGAGGCTGGCCCGCATGTCGCGGGCAGCGAGGAGACGCAGTTGGTTTCCAGACGTTGGATGTGGGGCGTGGCCGGTGCGGCCGCCTTGTTGTGGCTGGCGCGATCGGCGCGCGCGGAGACCGAAGCCGAATACCTGCAGGGGCCGTTCACGCCCAAGTCGCCGCCGGCCGGCGCCAAGGCCGCCCCCAAGGCTTCAGTGGCTACCGCCCCGAAGACCGCGGCCCGGCCCGCGAAACCCGCCACCTTCGGCTACGCCGCCGAATCCGCCCGCACCGCCACCCGCCTGCCGCCCGAGGAGCGCCAGGCGCGTGATTTCCTGCGGATGGCGTCCCTGCAGGCGCGCTACGAGACCGAGGCCGCCCGCCTGGCGTTGCAACGCGCCGAACATCCCGGCGTGCTTTCCTTCGCCAGCGACCTGCTGGAGTACCACAAGGAAGCCGACGCCGAACTGCTGCACCTCCTGGCCGCGCGCGGCATGGCGCCGCCGATGATGGACACCGCCCAGCGCAAGGCGCTCAACAAGCTCGCCCGGCTGAACGGCGCGCGCTTCGATCGCGAGTTCGCGGAGCAGGTCGGACGCGCCCGCCAGCGAGACGACGTCGAGCGTTTCGAGATGGCCGCCAAGGGCGTCACCGATCCGGCGCTGCTGGACTGGATCGATCGCCAGCTGCCCAGCCTGCGGCAGCAGCACACGTCGGCGGTGGAACTGGCGTCGTATGGACGCAAGCCGCGCTACGGGATCGGCGGACCGGAAGTGCGGCCCCAGCCGGTGAAGGCGCGCCGCAGCGGCGGCACCGGCTCCTAGCCTCAGCGGGTGGAGTAACCCATCACGCGCCAGCGGCCATCGGGCTCGCGAACGGTGGTCACGGTTTCCTCGACCTCGCCGCGCTGGGCGAACTTGCTGACGAACACCACCGTCACGTACTCGCCCGGCGGCATGCGGTCTATGCGGTCCTTGTAGGCCACCACGCCGGGCACGCGCTCCTGCAGGGCACCGAAATCGGCCCGGGCCTTGGGCGCACCGTCCATCCAGCTGGCCAGCGGCACCGCCTTGCGGAAGTTGGCGGCGGAGGTTTCCCAGGCCGTGCCCCAGTCGCGGCGATCCAGCAGCGTGAGCCAACCCGCGGCGGCCAGCTGGCCCGCCTTTTCCTTCTCCTCGTTGGCATTCGCGTCCGCCTTGGGCGCGGGAGCGGAAGCGGGCGCGGCGGCGGGCGCAGCCGCCGGCGCGGTCGTGGCGGGCTTGCCGCCGTTGGAAGGCAGCTTGAGCTGCGCGCCGGCCGGGAAGCTGAGCGTGGCGACCATCAGGGCGCCGCAGGCGATCAGGGTTCGATTCATGGAAAACAGTCTACCGGGTGGGCGTTCCGAAGCCGCCGCCTCCGGGGGTGTGCACCTCGAACACGTCGCCGGGCGCCATCTGCGCCGAGCCGATGTGCTCCAGCGGCTCCACGCTGCCGTCCTGCCGCACCACGCGGTTGATGCCGACCTGGCCCGGCTGACCGCCCGCCATGCCGAAGGCGGGGTTCCTGCGGCCGTTCGAAAGGATGCTGGCCGTCATCTTTTCGAGGAAGCGCACGCGCCGCACGCCGCCGTTGCCGCCCTTCCATTGACCGGCGCCGCCCGAGCCCTGGCGGATCTCGTAGCTCTCCAGCCGCACCGGGAAGCGGAACTCCAGCACTTCCGGATCGGTCAGGCGCGAGTTGGTCATGTGGGCCTGCACCACGCTGGTCCCGTCGAAGCCGCCGACCAGTTGGCCCTGCTCGTCGAACACGCCGCCCGCGCCCGAGCCGCCGGAAATGGTCTCGTAGTACTGGTGCCGCTCGTTGCCGAAGGTGAAGTTGTTCATCGTGCACTGGCCCGCCGCCATCACGCCCAGCGCGCCGTACAGCGTGTTGGTGATGCAGGTCGACGTCTCGACGTTGCCCGCCACCACCGAGGCCGGCGGGTTCGGGTTGAGCATGCTGCCCGGCGGGATGATCACCTTCAGCGGCTTGAGGCAGCCCGCGTTGAGCGGTATGTCGTCGTCCACCAGCGTGCGGAACACGTAGAGCACGGCCGCCATGCAGACGGCGGTGGGCGCGTTGAAGTTGTTGGTCTGCTGCGGGCTGGTGCCGGTGAAGTCGATGGTGGCGCTGCGCTCCTTCGTGTCCACCTGGATCGCCACCTGGATCCGCGCGCCGTTGTCCAGCGGCAGCGTGAACCGGCCGTCCTTCAGGCGCGTGATCACGCGGCGGACCGACTCCTCGGCGTTGTCCTGCACGTGGCGCATGTAGGCCTGCACCACCTCCAGGCCGAACTGGTCGACCATGCGGCGCAGTTCCTGCACGCCCTTCTCGTTGGCGGCGATCTGGGCCTTGAGGTCGGCCAGGTTCTGCTCCGGATTGCGGCTCGGGTGCGCGCCGCTTCGCAGCAGGGCGAGCATCTCGGCTTCGCGCAGCACGCCCTTGTCGACCAGCTTCACGTTGTTGATCTGCACGCCTTCCTCCTCGATGCGGGTGGAGAAGGGCGGCATGGAGCCGGGCGTGGTGCCGCCGATGTCGGCGTGGTGTCCGCGGCTGCCGACGTAGAAGAGCGGCCTGTCTTCCGGCTCGGAGGACAGGTACACCGGCGTGATCACGGTGACATCCGGCAGGTGCGTGCCGCCGTGGTACGGGTCGTTGAGCACGTACACGTCGCCCGGCGACATGGTCCCCGCGTTCTCGCGGATCACCGTCTTGATGCTCTCGCCCATCGAGCCCAGGTGCACTGGCATGTGCGGCGCGTTGGCGATCAGGTTGCCTTCGGCGTCGAACAGCGCGCAGGAGAAATCGAGCCGCTCCTTGATGTTCACCGAGTAGGCGGTGTTCTGCAGCTGCAGCCCCATCTGCTCGGCGATGTTCATGAACAGGTTGTTGAACACTTCCAGCAGCACCGGATCGACCTGCGTGCCGACCGCGTAGCGCGCCTCGCGCGGCACGCGGCGGTCCAGCACGATGTGGTCCAGTTCCGTGAGCTGGGCCTGCCAGCCGGGCTCTACCACCGTGGTGGCGTTGCGCTCGGCGATGATGGCCGGGCCGGCGATGGTGTCGCCCGGCCTCAGGTCCTCGCGCACCACCAGCGCGGCCTCGTGCCAGCGGCCGCCGGAGTACATGCGCACCGTCTCGCGGCGCGGCACTTCGCGCGCCTCCTGCAACGCATGCCGCTGCTCGGCCGGCGCGTCGCCCGCCACCACCGCTTCCACCGACACCGCCTCGACCACCAGCGCCTTGCCCTGCATCAGGAACGAGAAGCGCTGGCGGTAGGCGGCCTCGAAGCCGGCCTGGATCGCGGCCAGGTCGCCGAACGGCACGACCAGCGCCGAGTCGCTGCCCTGGTAGCGCACGTGCACGCGGCGCGCCACGCGAACCTCGCCGGCGTTGACCTGCTGCTGCACGAGTTCCTCGCGAGCCGCCTTCTCCAGCGCGTCGAGGCGCGCCTGGACCTGCGGCAGCGAATCGGCCGCGAGCGGCAGTTCCACCGCCTGCTCGCGGATCACGTTCTGGTCCGCCAGGCCCATGCCGTAGGCCGACAGCACGCCGGCCAGCGGATGCACGAACACCCGCGACATGCCCAGCGCGTCCGCCACCAGGCAGGCGTGCTGGCCGCCCGCGCCGCCGAAGCACTGCAGCGTGTAGCGGGTGACGTCGTAGCCGCGCGCGACCGAGATCTTCTTGATCGCGTTGGCCATCTGCTGCACGGCGATGTTGATGAAGCCCTCCGCCGCTTCCTCGGCGCTGCGGCCGGTGCGCCCGGCGATGTCCTTGAACTTCGCGGCGGCCGCGTCGTAGCTCAGCGCCTCGTCGGCGTTCGGCCCGAACACCTGCGGGAAGTAGCGCGGCTGGATCTTGCCCACCATGACGTTGGCGTCCGTCACCGCCAGCGGACCGCCGCGCCGGTAGCTGGCCGGCCCCGGGTTGGCGCCGGCGCTCTGCGGCCCGACGCGGAAGCGCGAGCCGTCGAATTCGAGGACGGAGCCGCCGCCGGCCGCCACGGTGTGGATGCTCATCATCGGCGCGCGCATGCGCACGCCCGCCACCTGGGTCTCGAACTCGCGCTCGAACTCGCCGGCGAAGTGCGACACGTCGGTGGAAGTGCCGCCCATGTCGAAGCCGATCACCTTCCTGTGCCCGCCGAGCGCGGCGGTGCGGGCCATGCCCACGATGCCGCCCGCGGGGCCGGACAGGATCGCGTCCTTGCCCTGGAACGCATGCGCGTCCGTCAGCCCGCCCGACGACTGCATGAAGAACAGGCGCACGCCCGGCATCTCGGCCGCGACCTGCTCGACGTAGCGGCGCAGGATCGGCGAGAGGTAGGCATCGACCACGGTGGTGTCGCCGCGGCTGACGAACTTCATCATCGGGCTGGTGGCGTGCGAGGTGCTCACCTGGGTGAAGCCGACCTCGCGCGCGATGCGGCCGGCGGCCTCCTCGTGCGCGGTGAAGCGGTAGCCGTGCATGAACACGACCGCGGCGCTGCGCACCCCGGCCGCATGCGCTTCCTGAAGCGCCTGCCGCAGGTGGGCCTCGTCCAGCGGCTGCAGCACCTCGCCTTGCGCGTCCACGCGCTCGTGCGCCTCGATCACCCTGCTGTAGAGCAGCTCGGGCAGCACGATGTGGCGATCGAACAGGCGAGGGCGGTTCTGGTAGGCGATGCGCAGCGCGTCGCGGAAGCCCCGCGTCGTGACCAGCACCGTCGGCTCGCCCTTGCGCTCGAGCAGCGCGTTGGTGGCGACCGTCGTGCCCATCTTCACGCAGTCCACCACCTCGGGACGGATGGGCTCGCCGGCCTTGAGGCCGAGCAGGTGCCGGATGCCGGCCACGGCCGCGTCGCGGTACTGCTCGGGGTTGTCCGACAGCAGCTTGTGCGTGACGAGGCTTCCGTCGGGCCGCTTGCCCACCACGTCGGTGAAGGTGCCCCCGCGGTCGATCCAGAACTGCCAGCGGCCGGAGGAGGGATTGGAGCTTGTCTGCATGGTGGTGGGGGCGTCTTCCTCCCTCGAATTTACCTGCCTGCGGTTAGAGTCATGCCATGGCTCTCGATTCGGTTCTCGACAGCCCGGTGGTGGATGCGGCGGTGATCCGCGTCGTGCCCGGGCGCACTCCCCTGGTCTTCGATTCGCCGCACAGCGGCACCTGGTACCCGGACGACTTCGCCTACTCGTGCGACCACGCGCTGCTGCGCACCGCGGAAGACACGCACGTGGAGAAGCTCTACGACTTCGCGCCCGCGCTGGGCATCGCCTGGGTCGAGGCGCTGTTCCCGCGCAGCTACCTGGACGCCAACCGCGGCGAACACGAGGTCGACGTGGAGATGCTCGACGGCGAATGGGTCGGCGAGGTGGTCACCGACCCGACCGCGCTGTCCAAGGTGCGGCTGGGCAAGGGCCTGGTCTGGAAGAACACCGACACCGGCGAGCCCATGTACACGAGGAAGCTGCGGCCGCAGGAGGTGCGCGACCGCATCGACCGCTGCTGGCGGCCTTACCACGAGGCCGTGTGCCGCGCCATCGACGAGGCGCATGCGCGGCACGGGTACAGCGTGCACCTGAACTGCCACTCCATGCCCGCGATCGCGGGCAGCCACGCCACCGACCATCCCGGCATCGCGCACGCCGACTTCGTGCTGGGCGACCGCGACGGCACCACGGCCGAGCCGCGGCTGACGATGCGGATGGCCGAGTTCCTGCGCGGGCGCGGCTACGACGTGGCGGTGAACTTCCCGTACAAGGGCGTCGAACTGGTGCGCCGCTACGGCGACCCGGCGCGCCAGCGGCACAGCATCCAGGTCGAGGTGAACCGGAAGCTGTACATGGACGAGAAGACGTTCGAGATGAAGCCCGGGGCGGAGAAGCTGCGGGCGGACCTGAAGGCGATGGCGCAGTGGCTGCTGGAGACCGATCCGCGCCGGCTCGCCTGAGTCACTTCTTCTCCTTGGGCACCCGCCCCATCAGGTAGAACTCGGGGTTGGGCACCATCCCCGAGAAGCTCGCCATCCGGTTCGACAGGCCGAAGAACGCGGTGATCGCCGCGATGTCCCAGATGTCCTCGTCGGAAAAACCGTGTGCATGCAGCGGCGGGAAGTCGGCCTCGTCGATCTCGTCGGACCTCAGGCACACCTTCATCGCGAAATCCAGCATGGCGCGCTGGCGCGGCGGGATGTCGGCCTTGCGCCAGTTCACCGCCACCTGGTCGGCCACCAGCGGCTTCTTCTCGTAGATGCGCAGGATCGCGCCGTGCGCGACCACGCAGTACAGGCAGTGGTTCGCCGCGCTGGTGGCGGTGACGATCATCTCGCGCTCGCCCTTGGTGAGGCCGCTCTCCCGGCCCACCGTCTCGGGCGTCATCAGCGCGTCGTGGTAGGCGAAGAACGCGCGCCACTCGGCCGGCCGGCGCGCGAACGCCAGGAACACGTTGGGCACGAAGCCGGCCTTTTCCTGCACTTCCAGGATCCGGGCGCGGATGTCCTCGGGCACCTGCTCGAGCGTCGGGGCGGGGTAGCGGTTCATGTATTCAGGTCTCCTTCTGCCGGGGATTGTGGCGTTTTCCTGCCGCTGTTCCGCGCTTCGCAGGCCACCGGGCTCAAGAAGAATCCGCAGCGGCCGAAACCCAGGGCCATATCGGACAAAACGGAGAGAGGGCTTTTCATGCAGTGGTTCAGGAACATGTCGATCGGACGCCGCCTGGCGCTCGGCTTCACCGCGCTCATCCTTTTCGGGCTGGCGGGCGCGGGGGCCGGCATCCAGCGCATCCGCACCGTGGAGCGCGCGGCGGAACAGCTGGGCACGGCGGACGCGGAGCTGCTGGTGCTCACCCAGCAGTGGGTGCGCGCGATCGAGTCGAACATCGCCCGCACCTGGGTGGTGTTCTACGTGGAAGAGCCGGTGATCGCCGGCCGCGTGCAGGAAGAGATGCGCAACGTCGTGACCACGACCACCGCGCGCCTGAAGCGCATCAACGAACTGGTGGCCGACGATCCCGAGGCCGTGGCCCTCGTCGCCCAGATCAGCAAGCAGCGCGAGGAATACCAGGCGCTGCGCAACACGCTCCTCAAGAAGAAGCAGGCGGGCGAGTCGGTCACGGCCGAACTCAACGACCGCTTCTATCCCATCGCCCTGGCTTACCAGGGGGCCATCGACAAGGCCGCCGACTACCAGCGCCAGCGTGCCGCCGCCCATCGCGAGATGGCGGCCGCGGCCGCGAAAGAGGGCGTGGTCATGCTGGCGGCCGGAGCGCTGCTGGCCCTGGTGGCCGGCATCGCGCTGGCGCTGTCGATCACCCGCTCGGTGGTGGGACCGGTGCGCCGCGCGCAGTCGGCCGCCGAGGCCATCGCCGCCGGCGACCTCACCGTGGACCTGAAGGCCGACGGCCGCGACGAGATCGCGCAGCTCATGGCCTCGATGGACCGCATGGCCGGCGCGCTGCGCCAGATCGTGGGCCAGGTGCGCGAGAGCAGCGACAGCATCGCCACCGGCTCGACCCAGATCGCCACGGGCAACGTGGACCTGAGCCAGCGCACCGAGGAGCAGGCCTCCAACCTGCAGCAGACCGCGGCTTCGATGAAGCAGCTGACCACCACGGTTCGCAGCAACGCCGACAGCGCCCGCCGCGCGAGCGAGCTGGCGGGCAGCGCCAGCAAGGTGGCCAAGCAGGGCGGCGCGGCGGTCGGCGAAGTGGTGCAGACCATGGAGGCGATCAGCGACTCCAGCCGCAAGATCGCGGACATCATCGGCGTGATCGACGGCATCGCCTTCCGCACCAACATCCTGGCGCTCAACGCGGCGGTCGAAGCGGCGCGGGCCGGCGAGCAGGGCCGCGGCTTCGCGGTGGTGGCCAGCGAGGTGCGCAGCCTGGCGCAGCGCAGCGCCGACGCGGCCAAGGAGATCAAGTCCCTGATCGGCGACAGCGTCGGCAAGGTCGAGGACGGCAGCCGCCAGGTGGGCGAGGCCGGCCGCACCATGGAGGACATCGTGCGCCAGGTGCAGGAGGTCGCGACCCTGGTGGGCGGCATCAGCGCCGCGAGCGCGGAGCAGAACCAGGGCATCGCCCACGTCGACGACGCGGTGCAGCAGTTGGACACGGTGACGCAGCAGAACGCCGCCCTGGTGGAGCAGAGCGCCGCCGCGGCCGAGAGCCTGAAGCAGCAGGCGCAGCGGCTGGTCGAAGCGGTGGGCGTGTTCCGCTTGCGGGCCGCCTGAGCTGGCACGGAAGCTGCAAGAAGAATTCCGGCGGCGAAGCGGCCGCCCGAGCAAGCTTCATGGTTCAACCGCGGGACGGAAAACCGCTTGGAGGGCTGCAGCGATGCAGCCCTTTTTTTGTCCGTCGCCGTGGCGCGTCAGACCCGCGCGTCCTCCATCCGCTCCTTCGCGGGGAGTTCATCGACCACCAGCTCGATTCCCGGCGCCTGCGACAGGTCGAACCCGGGCTGCTCCCGCGCATCCGCGACCGCCGTGAACTGGCCGTCCAGATAGAGAAAGCCCATCCGCTGCGCGGCGTCGGCCATCGCCGCTTCGGGCGAGGGCGCGCCGCCCGCGAGCTTGTTGCCGTCCAGCTGGTAGTGCCAGCTGCCATCGGGCTGGCGGGCGAGCCTGCCCAGGTCGACGACCTTGCCGTCCTCGTTGCGCGCGTACAAGCGGTCCTGGGCGGCGTGGAAGGTAAACCGCGCGCGGGGCGCGGCCGGCTGGTTGCGGTCCTGTTGTGCCATGGTGGAAACGTCCATCGTTTTCGATGGCCCATCTCACCGCAAAGAGGCGTGCAACGTCTGTAGGACTCGCCCGCCGGAGCGCTTCAGGGACGCTGGTACACCTTGCGCAGCAGCCGCAGCAGCGTCTTCTGCTCGCCGGGCGTCAGGCGGTCGGCTACTTCCTGCTCCAGCTCGGCGGCGGTGCGCTCGGCCTGGCGCATCAGCTTCTGCGCCGCCGCCGTGGGATGCAGGCCGGTGGCGCGGCCGTCGCGAGGATGCGGCTTGCGCTCGATCAGTTCACGCTTTTCCAGCGCGCCCACCAGGCTCACCAGGTTGGGCGGCAGGATGCCCAGCGTGGTGCACAGCTGGCGCGAGGTGATGCCGGGGTTGTGCACGATCAGCGAGAGCACCGAGAAGTCCACCGGCCGCAGTTGGTAGGCCGCCATCCGCACAAGGAACAGCTCGATCACGGCCAGCGCCGCGCGGCGCGCGTTGTAGCCGAGCAGCGTCTCCAGGAAGCCGGTGTCGACCTGCTCGACGAATGGCGGCTCGTCGGCGCGTGCGGTGGCTTCGTGGCGCGGCATGGCGGGATCAGGACTCGGCGGTGAAGCCGATCTTCTTGACCAGCGGCCCCCAGCGGGTGTGCTCGTCGCGCTGGCTCTTCTCCATCTCGGCGGGCGTGGAGCCGCGCGCCACCAGGCCCATGAGCGCCAGCGAATCGACCACGGTTTTCTCCTTGAGCGCCTGGCCGATCGCCGCGTTGGCGGCCTGCACCACGTTGGCGGGCGTGCGGGCCGGCGCGTAGAAGCCGAACCACTCCTCGGTGGTGAGCTCGGGGAAGCCCTGCTCGGCGTACGTCGGCACTTCGGGCGTGAACGGGGTGCGCTGCGCGCCCGACGTCGCCAGGATGCGCACCTTGCCCGCGCGGTGGTTGGCCAGCGCGTCGCCGGTCGGCGTGGAGCAGGAGGCGAGCGTGCCGCCGATCATGTCGGCCACCGCCGGTGCGGAGCCGCGGTACGGCACGTGCTTCAGGTCCACGTTGTTGTTCAGGCCCAGCAGCGCGCCCAGGAAGTGCGGTGTCGAACCGGCGGCGGGCGAGCCGTAGTTGGCCTTGTCCGGATTGGCCTTGGCCCAGGCCAGGTACTCCTTCACCGTCTTCACGCCGGCCGGGACCATGGGACCGACGCTGAGCGCGTGGGTCATGATGGCGCCGATGGACACGGGCACGAAATCCTTCACCGGGTCGTAGCTGAGCGTGCGGTAGATGTGCGGGTAGATCGACATCATCGAGTACGGCGTCAGCAGCAGGGTGGTGCCGTCGGGCGCCGCGGCCTTGACCACGTCGCAGGCGATGCGGCCGCCGGCGCCGGGCTTGTTGTCCACCACCACGTTCCTGGCGTACGGGGTGCCGATCATGCGTTCGCCGATGCGGCGGGCCGTCGCGTCGGCGGTGCCGCCGGCCGGGAAGCCGTTGATGATCTTCACCAGCTCGAGCGACTGCGCGCGCAGCGCCATCGGGAAGGCGGCCAGGGCGCCGAAGGCGGCGCCGGCCTGCAGGATCTGTCGGCGATCGGTTCTCATGCGGATGTCTCCTGTCGTGGGTGTGAAGGCGTGGAAGCGGGGCGGGCGCCGTTGCGTCCGGCGCCCAGGTAGGTCTCGATCACGCGCGGGTCGCCGGCCAGGTCGCGCGCGGCGCCCGAGAGGCGGATCTCGCCGGTCTCCAGCACGTAGCCGTGGTCGGCCACCTCCAGCGCGGCGCGGGCGTTCTGTTCGACCAGCAGGATGGACACGCCCTGCTCGCGCAGGCGGGTGATGATCTGGAAGATCTCGCGCACCACCAGCGGGGCCAGGCCGAGGCTGGGCTCGTCCAGCATCAGCAGCTTGGGCTGGGCCATCAGCGCGCGGCCGACGGCCAGCATCTGGCGTTCGCCGCCCGACAGCGTGCCGGCCAGCTGCGCGCGGCGTTCCTTCAGGCGCGGGAACAACTCGTACACGCGCTCCAGCCCGTCGCGCCAGCGCGGCAGGCGCAGCTTCATCGCGCGGTAGCCGCCCAGCACCAGGTTGTCTTCCACCGGCATGGTTCCGAACAGCTCGCGCTTTTCGGGCACCAGGGCCAGGCCCAGCATCACGCGTTCTTCCAGCGTGGCATCGGCGATGTCCTGGCCGTCGAACAGCACGCGGCCGCGCGCGGGCAGCACGCCCATCAGCGCATTGAGCGTGGTGGACTTGCCGGCGCCGTTGGGGCCGATGACGGTGACCACCTGGCCGGCGCCCAGCTGGAAATGCAGGCCGGCCAGCACCTCGGCGCGGCCGTAGCCGGCGTGCAGGTCGTGGACTTCGAGGAGGGGGCCGGCCATCAGTGCTCCGTTCCCAGGTAGGCGGCGCGCACCGCGGGGCTGGCCTGCACTTCGACGGGCGTGCCCTCCATCAGCCGCGTGCCGAACTCCATCACCACGATGCGGTCGGTCAGGCCCATGACGAATTCCATGTCGTGCTCCACCAGGAGCAGGCTCATGCCTTCCTGTTTCAACTGGCGCAGCACTTCGCCCAGCGCCTGCTTCTCCTTGTGGCGCAGGCCGGCGGCGGGCTCGTCCAGCAGCAGCAGCGAGGGATCGCTGCACAGCGCGCGGGCGATCTCCAGCAGGCGCTGCGGTCCCAGCGCCAGGTTGCCGGCGAGTTCGTGCATGCGGTCGGCCATGCCGATGCGCGCCAGCTGGCGCTCGGCCTCGGCGAACAGGCGGCGCTCCTCGGCGCGGTCCAGGCGCAGCATGGCGCGCAGCGTGCCGGTGCTGCCGCGCAGGTAGCCGCCGAGCGCGACGTTCTCCAGCACGGTCATCTCGGGGATGATCTTCACGTGCTGGAAGGTGCGTGAGATGCCCAGCCGCGCGATGCGGCGCGAGGGCAGGCCGGTGATGTCCTCGCCGCGGAACCGCACCCGGCCCGCGGTGGTGGACAGCACGCCGGTGATCAGGTTGAAGGTGGTCGACTTGCCGGCGCCGTTGGGGCCGATCAGGCCCAGGATCTCGCCGGCGCGCACCTCGAAGCTGACGTCGTTGACCGCGACCAGGCCGCCGAACTGCTTGCGCGCAGAGTCCACCTGCAGCAGCGGCTCGCCGGGCACCGGCTTGTCGCGCGCGGGCAGCGGCGCGGCGCCGTCCCAGTCGCGCACGCGGTCGGCGCGCGGCAGGCGGCGCGAGACGAAGGTCCAGAGCCCGTCGGGCGCGTACTTGAGCACCACCACCAGCACGATGCCGAACACGATGGTCTCGAAGTTGCCGCTGGTGCCGATCAGGCGCGGCAGCAGCACCTGCAGCTGGTCCTCCACGATCTTGACCACGCCGGCGCCGAGGAAGGCGCCCCACACGTGGCCCACGCCGCCCAGCACCGCCATGAACAGGTACTCGATGCCCTTGCCGATCGAGAACGGCGACGGGTTCACCGTGCGCTGGAAGAAGGCGAACAGCCAGCCCGAGACGGCGGCCAGCACGGCGGCGATGACGAACACAGTGAGCTTGGCACGGAAGGTGGAGATGCCCATGGCCTCGGCCATGGTGGCGCCGCCCTTGAGCGAGCGGATGGCGCGGCCGGGGCGCGAGTCGAGCAGGTGGGTGGACAGCAGCGCGGCGACCAGCGCCATCGCCCAGATCAGCACGTGCAGGCCGCGGCCGGTGCCCAGGTCGTACCCGGCGATCTTCAGCGTCGGGATGCCCAGGATGCCGTCGTACTTGCCCAGCCATTCCATGTTGGCCATGGTGTAGTTGAGCGCCAGGCCCCACGCGATGGTGGCCAGCGGCAGGTAGTGGCCCGACATCCGCAGCGTGATCGCGCCCAGCAACACGGCCGCGGCAACCGCCAATGCGATGCCGACCAGCAGCGCCAGCCAGGGCGAGCCGGACATCTTCACGGCCAGGAAGGCCGCCGAGTACGCGCCGACGCCGACGAAGGCGGCCTGGCCGAACGAGGTGAGTCCGGCCACGCCGGTCAGCAGCACCAGGCCGATGGCCACCAGCGAGTACATGCCGATGTAGTTGCTCTGCGTGATCCAGAAATCCGGCACGGGCAGCGCCGGCAGCAGCAGCATCAAGGCGGCGAAGGAGGGGAAGGCGAAGCGGCGGAGTTGCGCCATCTCAGTGCTCCTCGCCGTGCGGGTCGCGCAGCGACCGCCACAGCAGCACCGGCAGGATGGAGGCGAACACGATCACCTCCTTGAACGCGCTGGCCCAGAACGAGCTGAAGCTCTCCAGCAGGCCCACGGCCAGCGCGCCGACCAGCGCCAGCGGATAGCTGGAGAGCCCCGCGAACACCGCGGCGACGAAGCCCTTGAGGCCGATGATGAAGCCGCTGTCGTAGAAGATCGTCGTGTTCGGCCCGATCAGGAGGCCCGAGAGCGCGCCGATGAAGGCGGCCATGGTGAACGCCAGCCGGCCGGCGCCGTTGGACGAGATGCCCATCAGGCGCGCGCCGACCCGGTTGACGGCGGTGGCGCGCAGCGCCTTGCCGGACAGCGTCTTCTCGAAATAGAGCCAGAGCAGCACGATCAGCGCCAGCGAGGCCGCGAAGATGATCACCGTCTGGCCGCTGAGCGTCAGCGGTCCGGCGGTGAAGCGCTCGCTCCAGAAACTGGGATTGCGGAAGCCCTCCGCGCCGAAGAAATACAGGCCCAGGCCGACCAGCGCGAAGTGCACGCCGACCGAGACGATCAGCAGCACCAGCACGCTGGCGTCGGCCAGCTTCTCGTAGGCCAGGCGGTAGATCAGGGTGCCGAAGGGCGCGACGAGGGCGAGCGTGAGCAGGGCCTGGACCGCGAGCGGGAAGTTGCGGGGCGCGGCCCAGATCGTGATCAGCGACACGACGACCGGGACGGCGAGCGTGCGCAGCACCTGCTTGGCGACGCGCACCGGCGCCTGGCGATGCCGAACGCCGTGGTACACGTCCGAGATCGCGGCCGCGACGGCCAGGGCGAGCAGGAACCAGACGGTGCCCGGCACCTTGCCCGTCTGTAGCAGCGCGAGCGTGAGCGCCCCGAAGGCGACGAACTCGCCTTGGGGGATGAAGATGACGCGGGTGACCGCGAAGACCAGCACCGTCGCCAGCGCCAGGAGCGCGTAGACGGCCCCGTTGGTGAGGCCGTCCAGCGCGAGGATGCCGGCGATCGAGAAGTCCAATTACTTCTCGACGACGAACTTGCCGTCCGCGACCTTCAGCATCACGCCCGTTTCGTTCGTGTAGCCCCAGTGGTCTTCCTTGGTCCAGTTCATCACGCCGTGCGCGAACACGGTGCGGCCCATGGTCTCGAAGGCGTCGCGCAGGCCGGCGCGGAACTCGGGCGTGCCGGGCTTGCCCTTCTTCAGCGCGATGGGCACGGCCTTGTTCAGGGCGATGGCGGCGTCGTAGCTGTGGCCGGCGAACTGGTTGGGCGGGCCGAACTGCTTCTCGTAGTTGGTGAAGAAGTCGATCGCCGCCTTCTTGGACGGGTGGCTGTCGGGCAGCTGCTGGCCGACGACCGCCGGGCCGGAGACCACGTACGTGCCTTCCACGTTCTTGCCGCCGATGCGCATCAGGTCGGCGGTGGCGGCGGCGTGCGTCTGGTAGACCTTGCCCTTGTAGTTGCGCTCGGCCAGGGCCAGCTGCGGCATCGCGGCGCCGGAGCCGGACGCCACCACCAGGATGGCGTCGGGATTGGCCGAGACCAGCTTCAGCGCCTGCGGCGTGACGCTGGTGTCGGTGCGCTGGAAGCGCTCGGCGGCGACGATCTTCATGCCGTTCTTCTCGGCCAGCGGCGTGATGGCCTTCAGCCAGAGCTCGCCGTAGGCGTCGGTGTAGCCGAGGAAGCCGATCGTCTTCACGTTCTGCTTCTTCATGTGCTCCACCATGGCGTGGGCCATGACGTCGTTCCCCTGCGGGAGGCGGAACAGCCAGGGGCTGTCGCCGCCGACGGGCGAGGCGGCCAGCTGCACTGTCTTGGCCTCGGCGGCCACCGGCGTCATCGCGCCGGCCACCGGCGTGAGACAGGAGCCGATGATCAGGTCGACCTTGTCCTCGGTGACGAAACGG
Organism: Pseudomonadota bacterium; assembly: GCA_023387335.1. Taxonomy (GTDB): domain Bacteria; phylum Pseudomonadota; class Gammaproteobacteria; order Burkholderiales; family Burkholderiaceae_C; genus Ramlibacter. The sequence goes on from JAEWIF010000026.1 coordinate 368,505, forward strand.
CGGGCGTTGCTGACGCCTTTGCCCGGATCGGAGGCGTCGTCCAGGATGATCAGGTTGACCTTCTCGCCCGCGATCTCCTTGGGGAACAGCTTGAACTGGTTCTGCATCGGGATGCCGAGGCCGGAGCCGGGGCCGGTGAGCGACAGGCTCACGCCGACGTTGATGTCCGCCAGCGCGGCGCCGGCGGCCAGCAGGGCCACGGCCGCGGTGACGAGGGAGCGCGTGAATTTCATGGTCTTTGTCTCCTGGGTGAAAAAACGGTCAGCGATTCGCGCCGGGCTTGATCGTGAAGGGCAGGGCGTCGTCGTGGAAGGCCTGCACCAGCGCATCGCGGTGCTTGAGCACGGCGCGCTGGTTGATCGAGCCCTTGTCGGTGACCTCGCCCTTGTCGATGGACGGGGGCTCGTGCATCAGGTGCAGCCGCGCGACGCGGTTGGCGCTGCCGGTGGCCTGCGCGGCCAGCTCGTTCGCCACTTTCCCGAAATGGGCCTGCACGGGCGCACTCTCGAGCACGGCCTTGAGCGGTGCGGCATCGGGCAGGCCGGCCAGCTTGCGCACGGCGGGCGTGGGCAGCAGCAGCGCGCCGACCTCCTGGCGATTGAGGCCGGTGATCACCGCGTCCTGCACGTAGGGCGCGCCGGCGGCGATGATCTTGGCGCGCAGCGGACCGACGCTGACGAAGGTGCCGGTGGCCAGCTTGAAGTCCTCGGCGATGCGGCCGTCGAAGCGCAGCCCCAGGTGGTGGTCGGACTCGTCGATCCACTGCACGGCGTCGCCGGTGCGGAAGAACCCTTCCTCGTCGAAGGCCTCGGCCGTGGCTTCGGGCGAGCGCCAGTAGCCGGGCGTGAGGTTGGGGCCCTTGTAGCGGACCTCCACCTTGCCGTCGGTGGGCACCAGCTTGAGCTCCATGCCCGCGCAGGGCAGGCCCAGCTGGCCCGACTTCACCTGCGGGTTGGTGATGAAGATGGCGAACGGCGAGGACTCGGTCATGCCCAGGCCGGTGCCCATCACGATCCGCTCGCCGATCTCGGCCTCCTGCACTTCATGCAGCAGGTCCCAGACCGGCTGTGCGAGCGCGGCGCCCGAGTAGAAGAACATGCGTACGCGCGACAGCAGGTTGCGGCGCAGCACCGGGTCGGCCTTCATCGCATGGGCGATCGCCTCGAAGCCGGTGGGCACGTTGAAGTAGAGCGTGGGCGCGACCTCGCGCAGGTTGCGCAGCGTCTCGGCCATCAGCGCGGGCGTGGGCTTGCCGTCGTCGATGTACAGCGAGCCGCCGTTGTAGATCACCAGGCCGACGTTGTGGTTGCCGCCGAAGGTGTGGTTCCAGGGCAGCCAGTCCACCAGCACGGGCGGCTCCTCGGCCAGCACCGGCATCGACTGGCGCATCTGCTGCTGGTTGGCGCACCACATGCCGTGGGTGTTGATCACGGCCTTGGGCAGCTTGGTCGAGCCCGAGGTGAACAGGAACTTGGTAATGGTGTCGGGGCCGGTGGCCTGCATGGCCGCGTCGACGGCCGGCGTGGGCGGCGTGTCGAGCAGCGACGACCAGCTCGTCACTTCGCGGCCGCGCACCTCGCCTTGGGCCAGCACCACTTCGGTGCCGGGCTTGACGGTGGCCGCGATCGCCTTGGCGTAGCGCGCGCCGTCGGCCGCGAACACCAGCCCGGGCGTGAGCGTGTCCAGCACGTGGCGCAGCTTGTCGTAGTCCTGGCTCACGGTGGAGTAGGCCGGCGACACGGGGCAGTAGGGCACGCCGGCGTACAGGCAGCCGAGGGCGAGCAGCGCGTGCTCCAGGCCGTTCTCGCTGAGGATGGCGACGGGACGCTCCGCCGACAGGCCACGGTCGAGCAGGGCCTGGCCGACGCTGCGAGCCGCCTGCAGCGCCTGGCCGTAGGTGATGCGCTGCCAGTCGCCGGTGCCGCCGTCGGCCTGGCGTTCGCGGCGCGCCATGAACAGGCGTTGCGGGTCGCTGGTGGCCCAGTGCACCAGCTTGTCGGTCATGCGCGTGGCGCACGGGTGCAGGTCCAGTTCGGCGCGCAGGTACTGCACGCCGTCGTCGGTGCGGCGCAGGTGGGCGCGGGTGACGCCGAAGGCCAGGGGGCGGTAGCGGGGCAGCTCGGCCATGTGCATCACGGCCGCGTCAGCCCTTGGAGACCTTGCCGGCGCGGCCTTCCAGGAAGGCGCGCACGCGCTCCTTGGCTTCCGGCGCGCTCTGGGCGATGGCGGACATCAGCGCCTCGGTCAGGTAGCCCTGGTCGGCCGGCTGCTCGGCGATGCGCGGCAGCGCGTGCATCAGCGCGTAGTTGGTCAGCGGCGCGTTCTTGGCGATTCGGCCGGCGAGCTCCAGCGCCTTGTCGAAGGCCTGGCCTTTCGGCACGAGGTACTGCGCGAAGCCGGCGCGCTCGCCCTCCTGGGCGTCGTACACGCGGCCGGTGAGCATCATGTCGGTCATGCGCGCGACGCCGATCAGGCGCGGGATGCGCACCGAGCCGCCGCCGCCCACGAAGATGCCGCGCGAGCCCTCGGGCAGCGCGTAGAAGGTGGTGTCGTCGGCCACGCGCACGTGGCAGGAGGCCGCGAGTTCGAGCCCGCCGCCGACCACCGCGCCGTGCAGCGCGGCGACCACCGGCACGGGGCCGAACTGCACCTGCTCGAGCGCGGCGTGCCACATGCGGGAGTGATGCATGCCGGCGCCGGCGTCGCGCTCCTGCAGCTCGGACAGGTCGAGCCCGGCGCAGAAGTGGTCGCCCGAGCCGTCGAGCACCGCGGCGCGGATGCCGTCGGGCAGGTTCTGGAAGGCGTCGCGGATGGCCTGGATCAGGCCGTCGTTGAGGGCGTTGCGCTTGGCGCCGCGGTTGAGGCGGACCACGGCGACGTCGCCGCGGTGTTCGATCTGGAGGTCCTGGGGGTTCATGATGGCGTCCGGAGAGCGGGCATTATTGGTTATGCGCAATAATCAAAACAAGGCCTTTGCGCCGGGGTAAACCCTAGATCGGAGACGCTTCGTGGACCACGCCAACCTCATCGCCATCGACGTGCACACGCACGCCGAAGTCAGCTGCTGGAACCCGTTCGACAACTACGGCGAGGAATACGACCGCGCGGCCGACAAGTACTTCCGCAACAGCCGCCGGCCGACCATCGCCGAGACCATCGCGTACTACCGCGAACGGAAGATCGGGCTGGTGATGTTCACGGTGGACAGCGAGTCGCAGCTGGGCCGCCGCCGCATCCCGAACGAGGAGATCGCGCAGGCCGCGCGCGAGAACGCCGACATGATGGTGTGCTTCGCCAGCGTCGATCCCCACAAGGGGAAGATGGGCGCGCGCGAAGCCGAACGCCTGATCCGGGAGGAGGGCGTCAAGGGCTTCAAGTTCCATCCGACGGTGCAGGGCTACCACCCCTACGACCGCATGGCCTGGCCGATCTACGAGGTGATCAACGCGCACAAGCTGCCGGCGATCTTCCACACCGGGCACAGCGGCATAGGCTCGGGCATGCGCTGCGGCGGCGGCCTGCGGCTGGAGTACAGCAACCCGATGCACCTGGACGACGTGGCGATCGACTTCCCCGACATGCAGATCGTCATGGCGCATCCGAGCTTCCCGTGGCAGGACGAGGCGCTCTCGGTCGCCACCCACAAGCCGAACGTCTGGATCGACCTGTCCGGCTGGAGCCCCAAGTACTTCCCGAAGCAGCTGGTGCAGTACGCCAACACGCTGCTGAAGGACCGCGTGCTGTTCGGCAGCGACTACCCGCTGATCACGCCGGACCGCTGGATGAAGGACTTCGAGGACGCCGGCTTCAAGCCCGAGGTGATGCCGGGCATCCTGAAGGGCAACGCGGTCAGGCTGCTCGGCCTGGCCTGACCTGACCTTCGCGCACCACGGCCGCACGCCGTCGCGCGCGTGCACCGCGGGCGTGCGCGACGACACATCTCCGACTCGAAAAATGCGGCGCGCAAGGTGCCGCAAAAACCTCGTGCGCGCAAGCGCTTTTACGTGGCCGCGCGAAGCTGTTGCGCCCCTGCACGAAGGCGTGCACAGAGCATTCCCCTAGAAACTTTTTCCGCTTCTTTTTTCTCTACGGTTCACCTACATTGAAGTCAGGTCTCCGCCTACACCTTCACTCCTGCTCATCAGGGGTTAGGCGCTAAAGTGGACCCGGGACATCACTGCACGAACAGGGCTGCGCAGAGCGAAACCGAAGGAGTTCTCAATGGATGTGGTTCGCAATTTCCTGGCACGCTACGAACAGACGCGCGAGGAAGAGATGACGCTCGAGGAGTACCTCGAGGTGTGCAAGAAGGACAGACTGGTCTACGCCACCGCCGCCGAGCGCATGCTGGCCGCGATCGGCGAGCCGGAAGTGATCGACACCCGCCACGACCCGCGCCTGTCGCGGATCTTCGGCAACAAGATGGTTCGCATCTACCCGGCGTTCAAGGATTTCTACGGCATGGAGGAGCCCATCGAACAGGTGGTCTCGCACTTCCGCCATGCCGCCCAGGGGCTCGAAGAGAAGAAGCAGATCCTGTACCTGCTGGGACCGGTGGGCGGCGGCAAGTCCTCCATCGCCGAGCGCCTGAAGCAGCTCATGGAGCAGGTGCCGTTCTACTCGATCAAGGGCTCGCCGGTGAACGAGTCGCCGCTGGGCCTGTTCAACAACGACGAGGACGCCCCCATCCTCGAGCAGCAGTTCAACATCCCGCGCCGCTACACGCAGCGCATCATGTCGCCGTGGGCGGTCAAGCGCCTCGAGGAATTCGGCGGCGACATCCGCAAGTTCCGCGTGGTCAAGCGCTACCCGTCGATCCTCAAGCAGATCGGCATCTCCAAGACCGAGCCGGGCGACGAGAACAACCAGGACATCAGCTCGCTGGTCGGCAAGATCGACATCCGCAAGCTGGAGAGCTACGCCCAGGACGACCCGGACGCCTACAGCTACTCCGGCGGCCTGTGCCTGGCCAACCAGGGCCTGCTCGAATTCGTCGAGATGTTCAAGGCGCCGATCAAGGTGCTGCACCCGCTGCTGACCGCCACCCAGGAAGGCAACTTCAAGGGCACGGAAGGCTTCGGCGCCATCCCGTTCGACGGCATCGTGATGGCCCACAGCAACGAGAGCGAGTGGAAGGCGTTCAAGAACAACAAGAACAACGAGGCTTTCCTCGACCGCATCTACATCGTCAAGGTGCCGTACTGCCTGCGCGTCACCGAGGAAGTGAAGATCTACGACAAGCTGATCCGCAACTCCTCGCTCAAGGACGCGGTGTGCGCTCCCGGCACGCTGAAGATGATGGCCCAGTTCTCGGTGCTCACGCGCCTGAAGGAGCCGGAGAACAGCAGCATCTTTTCCAAGATGCTGATCTACGACGGTGAGAACCTGAAGGACACCGACCCCAAGGCCAAGAGCTACCAGGAGTACCGCGACTACGCCGGCGTCGACGAGGGCATGACGGGCATCAGCACGCGCTTCGCGTTCAAGATCCTGTCCAAGGTCTTCAACTTCGACTCCAACGAGATCGCCGCCAACCCGGTGCACCTGATGTACGTGCTGGAGCAGCAGATCGAGCGCGAGCAGTTCCCGCCCGAGACCGAGCAGAAGTACCTCTCGTACATCAAGGAACACCTGTCGGCGCGCTACGCGGAATTCATCGGCAAGGAGATCCAGACCGCCTACCTGGAGTCGTACTCCGAGTACGGCCAGAACATCTTCGACCGCTACGTCACGTACGCCGACTTCTGGATCCAGGACCAGGAGTACCGCGACACCGACACCGGCGAGATCTTCGACCGCGCCGCGCTCAACGCGGAACTGGAGAAGATCGAGAAACCCGCGGGCCTGTCCAACCCCAAGGACTTCCGCAACGAGATCGTCAACTTCGTGCTGCGCGCGCGCGCCAACAACGCCGGCAAGAACCCGGTGTGGACCAGCTACGAGAAGCTGCGCACGGTCATCGAGAAGAAGATGTTCTCCAACACCGAGGACCTGCTCCCGGTGATCAGCTTCAACGCCAAGGCCAGCGCCGACGAGCAGAAGAAGCACGAGGACTTCGTCAACCGCATGGTGGAAAAGGGCTACACCCACCGGCAGGTGCGCCTGCTGTGCGAGTGGTACCTGCGCGTGCGCAAGAGCTCGTGACGACGACCATGGTCTAGACAAGGAAAGCCGAACTGCCCGTGGCCTCCACTACCAAGACGGAGCGCTCGGCGCTCCACCAAGTCATCGACCGGCGGCTGTCGGGCAAGAACAAGTCCATCGGCAACCGGGAAAGGTTCCTGCGCCGCTACCGCGAGCAGATCCGCGACGCGGTGCGCAAGGCGGTGGGCGACCGCAGCATCCACAACATCGAAGACGGCGCGGACATCAGCCTGCCGCGCCGCGACGTGTCCGAGCCGGTGTTCAACCACGGCCCCGGCGGCAGCCGCGAGATGGTGCACCCGGGCAACCAGGAGTACGTGCGCGGCGACCGCATCCCGCGGCCGCGCGGCGGCGGGGGCGGTGGCGGCGGCAGCGGCGCGTCGCCCGACGGCACCAGCGAGGACGACTTCACCTTCCGCATCACGCGGGAGGAGTTCATGAACTACTTCTTCGACGACCTGGCGCTGCCGCGGCTCATCCGCACGCAGCTGCTGGCCGATGCGCCGGAGTGGAAGACGCGCCGCGCCGGCTTCATCTCGGAGGGCAATCCCACCAGCCTGCACGTGGTTCGTTCCATGCGCGTGGGCCTGGCGCGCCGCATCGCCATGGGCGGTGACGCGCGGCGGCAACTCAAGCTGGCCGAAGAGCACCTGCGGATGATCGAAGCCCGCGCCGACACGCCCAAGCAGGAGGTCGCCGCGCTCAAGGCCGAGATCGAGGAACTGCGCCAGCGCCTGAAGCGCGTGCCCTTCCTCGACCCGTTCGACCTGCGCTACCGGAACCGCGTGCGCGAGCCGCTGCCCACCAGCAAGGCCGTGATGTTCTGCCTGATGGACGTCTCCGGCTCCATGGACGAGGCCCGCAAGGACCTCGCCAAGCGCTTCTTCATCCTGCTGTACCTGTTCCTCACCCGGCACTACAAGCAGACCGACGTCATCTTCATCCGCCACCACACCCAGGCGGCCGAGGTGCCCGAAGACGAGTTCTTCCACGCCACCGAATCGGGCGGCACGGTGGTGTCGAGCGCGCTCACGCTGATGCACGAGATCATCCGCGAGCGCTACATGGGCAGCGAGTGGAACATCTACGGCGCCCAGGCCTCGGACGGCGACAACTGGCAGCAGGACTCGTCCAAGTGCCGCGAGCTCCTGGACGGCAAGCTGCTGCCCCTGTGCCGCTACTTCGCCTACGTGCAGGTGGCGGACGAGGACCAGAACCTCTGGGAGGAATACACGCGCGTGCGCGACTCCAACGTCAACTTCGCGATGCAGAAGATCGTCACGCCGTCGCAGATCTTCCCGGTGTTCCGTGACCTGTTCAAGAAGAACCCGGCGGGAGCGACGACATGAGCGCGGTCTTCAATGAATCCCCGGTGCGCGGCGCCAACCGGCTGCCCGCGGCCAGCGACTGGACCTTCGAGCTGATCGACGAGTACTTCGACGCCATCCGCCGCACGGCGGAGGGCTTCAAGCTCGACACCTACCCGGTGCAGCTGGAGGTGATCTCGGCCGAGCAGATGCTGGACGCCTACGCGTCGGTCGGCATGCCGGTCAACTACCGGCACTGGTCGTTCGGCAAGCAGTTCATCTCGAGCGAGAAGAACTACCGGCGCGGCCACATGGGCCTGGCGTACGAGATCGTCATCAACAGCGACCCGTGCATCGCCTACCTCATGGAGGAGAACACGCTGCCCATGCAGGCGCTGGTGATGGCGCATGCGTGCTTCGGCCACAACTCCTTCTTCAAGGGCAACTACCTGTTCCGGATGTGGACGGACGCGTCGTCCATCATCGACTACCTGGTCTACGCCAAGAGCTACATCGCGGAGTGCGAGGAGCGGCACGGCCTGGAGGCGGTGGAGGAGATCCTGGACGCCTGCCATGCGCTGATGAACTACGGCGTGGACCGGTATCGCCGGCCGCAGAAGATCAGCATGGTCGAAGAGGAGATCCGGCGGAAGGACCGGGAAGCCTACCTGCAGCAGCAGGTCAACGACCTCTGGCGCACGCTGCCGCGCATGCCCGGCAAGCAGCAGAAGAAGGAGCACAAGCGCTATCCCGAGGAGCCGCAGGAGAACCTGCTGTACTTCATCGAGAAGAACGCGCCGCTGCTGGAGCCGTGGCAGCGCGAGGTGGTGCGCATCGTGCGCAAGGTCGCGCAGTACTTCTATCCGCAGCGGCAGACGCAGGTGATGAACGAGGGCTGGGCCACGTTCTGGCACTACACGCTGCTCAACACCATGTACGACCGCGGCCAGCTGGCCGACGGCTTCATGATCGAGTGCCTGTCCTCGCACACCAACGTGGTGTTCCAGCCGCCCGTCACCGATCCGCGCTACTCGGGCATCAACCCGTACGCACTGGGCTTCGCCATGTTCACGGACCTGAAGCGCATCTGCATGGAGGCCACGCCCGAGGACAAGGAGTGGTTCCCCGACATCGCCGGCAACGGCGACTGGCTCAAGACGCTCGACTACGCGATGCGCCACTTCAAGGACGAGAGCTTCGTCGGCCAGTTCCTCTCGCCGCGGCTGATGCGCGAGTTCCGGCTGTTCTCCATCGTGGACGACGCCTCGCAGCGCGAGCTGGAGGTGTCCGCCATCCACGACGACATGGGCTACCGCCGCGTGCGCGAGGCGCTGTCCAAGCAGTACGACCTGAACTGGCGCGAGCCCAACATCCAGGTCTGGAACGTCAACCTGCGCGGCGACCGCTCACTGACGCTTCGCCACACCCGCCACCACGACCGTCCCCTGGACAACAGCGCCGAGGAGGTCGTGAAGCACGTGGCGCGCCTGTGGGGTTTCCGGGTGCGGCTGGAGAGCGTGGACAGCCACGAGCGGGTGCTGCAGCACTGGGAGATCACGCCTCCGGCGGTGCACGCCTGATCGCGTCGACGAAAGAAAAAGAGCCGCAATCCGCGGCTCTTTTTTCTTTCCGAGGCCATGTCAGCGTCGCAACACCAGCACGCGGCTATGGAACCGATCGGAGACGTACACCGCGTCCTGAGTCAGGACGACGCCTTCTGGTGTGCTGAAGACCTGGGATGTCGGCTCGAGCGGCCCCTGGCCTTGTTCGGCATCCAGCTGTCCCAGCACGATATCGGCGGGCTGCAGGTTGACGGAAGGGAAGTCGTTCCAGATCAGCACCCGATTGTTGCCGGCGTCCGCGACCGCGAATGTTGCACCATCGAAGTGGATTCCCGCCGGAAGGAACAGGGTGGCTGCAGTGGGGTGCGCCCCGTGATGATCGAAGTCGGCCTCGCTGTTGATGCGCGTGTTGTGGAAGTCGGAATGGCCGAGGACCAGATCAGCCTCCTGGAAGTTGTCCGTGGGGAAGTCGGTCCAGATCAGCACGCGGTTGTTGCCCGCGTCGGCCACGGCCAGGCGCCGGCCGTCGCTCCAGACGCCGTATGGCTCCGATAACGTTCTGGCCGTGGCGCGGTCCACAAGGCCGATCACGTCTCGCCGATGGTTCTGGTCGTCGTCGTTCTCTGTGACGTGACTCAGATCGCCTTGGCCCAGTACGAGCTGCGGCGGGCCGACTTCCGCCTGTGTCGCGGGAACATGGTCCCAGATCAAGACCCGGTGGTGAAGGGTATCGGCGACGATCAGCTGACCCAACGGAGTGATCGCCACGCTACTCGGCTCGTAGAAGTTGTAGCTGAAGACGCCACCGCCTATCACCACTGAGGGTGCAAGCGACTGCTCGGGCGCAAGGATCTGGTCGTAGATCAGGATGCGCTGATTGAGCGTGTCCGCGACTGCCATCTTGCCGTGACCGACAGCTATCGCTCGCGGCCGTGCCATGCGGCCCGGTTCGCCGGAGTAACCGGAATCCTCGAATCCTCCTTGTCCGAGCAAGCCGACAGCAGCCTGGCCGTGCTGCGTGAGCTGGTCGAACAAGAGGATGCGATTGTTCAGTGCGTCTGCGACGAGAAGATGCCCTTCCGGGGTGACGGCCAGCCCCTTGGGCTGATAGAGCGTCTGGGCGCCTGTTGCGCCACCGGCGTTGGGCTGCTCCTGGTCGAATCCGGACTGGCCGAGCACCAGTTGCGCCGTCTGGTACGGCAGCGGTCCGCGCACGCCCGGTGGCGCAGCCGGGGGCGGCTGCACAGGTAGGCTGATCGGCGGCGCGAAAGGCGCTTGGCCCAGGTCGGATGGCCCGCCGCCGCCGCCGCACGCGGTCAGCGCCGTGACGAATGCGAGCGCGATGCACCTGCGCTGCGCACGAGATCTTTGTCGAAGCAGCATGGGAAGAAGCCTTGGGAATGAACGAATCGATGACCGACTCGCTCATGGTTCCCGTCGGGCTTCTTCCTTCCGAAGACCTAGGTCATTGGCACCGGACAGGCGCCGCTACTTGATCTTGCCGAGCAGCGCCTCGGTCTCGTCGCGCGTGAACGCCCTGAGCGTCTGGAACTTCACGTTGCCCATCGAGCACAGGGCGAGGTTGAACGCCGTCAGCGAGGCATCGTCCTTGGCGTCCAGCAGCACGACGATGTCGTACTCGCCCAGCGTCCAGTAGATGTCCTTCATCTGCACGCCGTACTTCGATGCCGTTTCGCGCGCCATGTCGGCCCGCTTGACGGTGTCCTTGACGGTCTTGATGCCCTGGTCGGTGAACTTGGCCAATGCGATGTAGGTGGACATGACGGTTCTCCTTCAGTCGGGGGCGTGAAGGTAGGCGCCCGCCGCGCCCGCTTCAAGCTCAGGGGGAGGGCCTGCTCTTCTTCAGCGCCTCGAACGAGCACAGCTCGCCCGCGAGCGCGCTGGCCATTACCGTCGGCGGGCTCGCCAGCCACACCTGGCCCGGGCCCGAACGGCCGGGGAAGTTGCGGTTGATCGCGCTCACCGTGACCTGGCTCGCATCGGTCGAGGAGCCTGGTCCGCAGTTGGCGCAGGCCCCGCACGAAGGCTGCAGGATGCGCGCGCCGGCCTGCGCGAACACCCGGTCATAGCCGCGCTCGACGCAGTAGTCGCGCACGGCCGTGGTGCCGTACTGCAGGAACAGCTGCACGTCGTCGGGCACCTTCATCCCGTGCTCGAGTCCCCAGGCCAGCACCTCGTGGTAGTGGTCGAAGTCCTCGCGCTTGCCCGCCGTGCAGGACCCGCCGTAGGCGATGTCCACGCGCACCGTTTGCTGGAGACGGTCCAGTGCCAGGCCGTTGCCGGGGTCTCCGGGCGAGGCCACCATCGGCGACAGCGCCGAGCAGTCCACTTCGATCCGGCTCGCGTAAGCAGCCTGCGGATCGCTTCGCATCCACGGCTCCAGCGTGAAGTCCACGCCGCGCCGCTCCTTCAGGAACCGCAGCGTCTCCTCGTCGGGTTCCACGATGCCCGTCAGCCCGCCCAGTTCCGCCGTCATGTTGGTGAGCGTGGCACGCTCGTCGGTGCTCATCGCGCGGACCGCCTCGCCGCCGAACTCGAACACCTTGCCTACGCCGCCGCCCGAGCGGATGTCCGGCAGGGCCAGCAGCTGCAGCACCACGTCCTTGGCAGTGACGCCCGCCGGCAGACGGCCGGCCAGCTCGATGCGCAGCACGGGCGCGAGCGTCATGCGCACCGCGCCGGTCGCGAACGCGTTGGCCATGTCGGTGGTGCCGACGCCGAACGCGACGCAGCCGAGCGCGCCGCTGTGCGGCGTGTGCGAGTCGGTGCCCGACACCAGCTGGCCGGGCAGGGCGTAGTGCTCGGCCATCATCGCGTGCGAGATGCCGGCCACGTTGCTGCCGTCGTCGCCCGCGGCCTCCTCGTCGGTGAGCGTGCGATGTGATCGCAGCGCGTGCCGCTGCACGAAGTCGCGCTGGGCCTGCTGCATCGCGCGCATGTTGGGCACCAGCCCGGCCTTCAGGTGCGCCGGGCTTTCCTCCACGTACGAGGTGTGGTCCTCGAACACGACCACCGAAGCCGGGTCGCGCACGCTGAACGCCGAACCGAACGCGCCGTCCAGCAGGTGCGCGGCCATGCCCGTGTAGTACTCGTGGATGAAGCGCCAGTCCGCGCGCAGGAAGCAGCCGTCGCCCGGTCGCGGATCGGCCGGAGTGACCGGGGTGGCCAGCAGGTGCCGGTGGACGATCTTCTCGTACAGCGTCATCGGCCGGGCGTGTTCGCCGCCGGCGGCCGAAGCGCCCTGCAGGTGCTGCTGGCCGAATTTCAGCAGGCCGCCGCTGCGCAGGATGGCCGCGGCCAGCGGGTCGCGGCCCTGCAGCAGCTCCTCGACGGGGATCGCTTCGCCGCGCTCGATGCGCTCGACGAGGCCCAGATCGGTCGAGGTGAAGAGCCCGATGTTGTCCGCGTTCTGCCGGTAGATGCGCTCGAAGCTCTCCGCGATCACGAGGCGGATGCCCGCCATGCGTTCGGCCGCCGGGCTGTGCTCGCGCGAGGAGCCCTTGCCGTAGCGACGGCCGGCCACCGTCACCGCGAAGCCGCCGGCCTGCACCGAACCCGCCGCGACGGGCAACTGCTCGCCGCACTTCAGGCCGGTGTAGGTGAAGCGGGCCAGCCGCGCGTCGTAGTGCGACATGATCGCCACGGGCGTGATCTCGTCGGTGGAGACGTCATGGCGCAGCCCGCCGGCCTCCGCGCGGTCGACTCGCCCGCCGGCCAGCTGCCGCGCGACGATGGAGGGATCCTCGGAGAGGAACAGCAGGCGGGGCCGCGGCCCCAGGTCGAGTGAAGGGGAGGTCATTTGGAGTCAACCCACTGCGACGCGAGATGCTCCACCAGCAGCTGGGCCGCCGGCGAAAGCGAGTGCGCGTCGCGGTAACAGATGATGAACCGCCGTTCGGCCCAGGGCTCGTCCAGCGGGATGGTGCGCAGCCCGTAGGCCGCGGTCTGCAGCTCGGTGACTTCGCGCGGCACCAGGCTGATGGCCAGCCCCGCGCGCACGACGCGCAGGGCGGCCTCGAAATTGGTGACGACCACGCGGTGCCGCACCTGGCGGCCCAGCTGCGCGGCCTGGCGGCCCAGCATCACCTGCACCGCGCTGTTGACGGGCAGGCTCACGTGCTCCCAGTCGAGCGTCTGCTCGAAGCGCAGCGACTTGCGGCTCGCGAGCGGATGCCCCGGCGGCACCACGATGCACAGGTGGTCGCTGCGATACGGCCGCGCCTCGAGCGTGCCCAGCTCGGCCGCGTCCCAGCACACGCCCAGCGACGCCAGGCCTTCGCGCACGCCGCGCACGATCTCCGGGCTGACGCGCTCTTCCATGTCCACCTGGATGCTGCGGTGCGCCGGCTGCTGCAGGAAGGCGGCCACGTCGTCGGCCAGTGACTCCGTCATCGCCGACACCGACGCCAGGATGCGCACCTGCCCGCGCGCGCCGCCCGCATAGCCCTGCATGTCGTGCTCGATGCGCGCCGCGCTGTCGAGCATGGCGCGCGCATGCTCCAGCAGCGTCTGGCCCGCCGCCGTCGGCACCACGCCGTGGCGCTTGCGCACGAGCAGGGGCGTTCCGACCTGGCTTTCCAGCTGGGCCAGCCGCTTGCTGATGGCCGAGCCGACGATGTTGGCCCGCTCGCCGGCGCGCGCGATGTTGCCCGCCTCGCAGACGGAGACGAACAGGCGCAGCGTGGTCAGGTCGAGGTCGCGCACGGGCTTGTGAAATTCCGTTATGGAACGTTAGGCTTCTCAAAGTGAGATGCCGTGTCGTTTCGGAAATTCTAAACTCGCACCATGAACGAGAGAACCCTGACCCCTGACGGCCTGCCGGCGCAGGTCGTGATCCGCGAAGTGGGCCTGCGCGACGGCCTGCAGATCATTCCCCGCACCGTGCCCACGGCCGACAAGCTGGAATGGGTGCGCGACGCCCATGCCGCCGGCGAGCGTGAACTCGAAGTGGGCTCCTTCGTGCCCGCGCGCCTGATGCCGCAGCTGGCCGACACGGCCGAAGTCCTGGACTTCGCGAAGACGCTGCCCGGCGTCGTGGCCTCCGTGCTGGTCCCCAACCTCAAAGGCGCCGAGCGCGCCATCGCGGAGGAAGCGCACGCGATGCTGGTGCCGCTCTCGGCCAGCCACCAGCACAGCCTGGCCAACCTGCGCAAGACGCCCGAGGACGTGGTCGCCGAGATCGGCCGCATCCGCGCCGCGCGGGACGCGGCGGGTTCGCGCACCCTGCTGGAGGTAGGCATCAGCACCGCGTTCGGCTGCACGATCCAGGGCGAGGTGAAGCCGGTCGACGTGGTGCGGCTGGTGTCCGCCGTGCTCGACGCCGGCGCCGAGAAGGTGAGCCTGGCCGACACCGTCGGCTACGCCGATCCCGCGATGGTCAGCCGCCTGTTCGAGCAGGTGCTGCGCATCGCCGGCGACCGCCTGGACACCGCGCATTTCCACGACACGCGCGGCCTCGGCCTGGCCAACTGCTACGCCGCGCTGCGCCTGGGCATCCGCCGCTTCGACGCCTGCCTGGGCGGCATCGGCGGCTGCCCGCACGCGCCCGGCGCGAGCGGCAACGTCGCCACCGAGGACCTGGCCTACATGCTCGCCAGCATGGGGATCGAGACGGGCCTGGACTTCGACGCGCTGCTCAAGCTGCGCGGACGGCTCGCGAAATGGCTGGAAGGCGAGGCGCTGCACGGTTCGCTCTGGCGCGCCGGCCTGCCCAGGACCCTGCGTCGCGAAGAGGTGGCGGCATGAGCGCCGGACAGGCGAAGGCCGGCGCGCCGCTTCCGCTGGCCGGCCTGCGCGTCGTCGAATTCACCCACATGGTGATGGGACCCACCTGCGGCCTGGTGCTGGCCGACCTGGGCGCGGAAGTCATCAAGGTCGAGCCGATCGACGGCGACCGCACGCGCCACCTGCTGGGCGCGGGCGCGGGTTTCTTCCCCATGTTCAACCGCAACAAGAAGAGCATCGCGCTGGACCTGCGCAGCGAGCAGGGCGCCGAGGTCGCCCGGCGCCTCTGCGCCACCGCCGACGTGGTGGCCGAGAACTTCAAGCCAGGCACCATGAACAAGTACGGGCTGGACTACGCCAGCCTGTCGAAGGACAACCCGCGCCTCATCTACGTCAGCCACAAGGGCTTCCTGCCCGGTCCGTACGAGCACCGCACCGCGCTGGACGAAGTGGTGCAGATGATGGGCGGCCTGGCCTACATGACGGGCCGACCCGGCGATCCGCTACGCGCGGGAACCAGCGTGAACGACATCATGGGCGGCATGTTCGGCGCCATCGGCGCGCTGGGCGCGCTGGTGCAGCGCGGCATCACCGGCCGCGGCCAGGAGGTGCAGAGCGCGCTGTTCGAGAACAACGTGTTCCTGGTCGGCCAGCACATGCTGCAGTACGCCATCACCGGCAAGCCGGCCGCGCCGATGCCGGACCGCATCTCGGCCTGGGCGGTGTACGACGTGTTCACCGTGAAGAACGGCGAGCAGATCTTCCTGGCGGCGGTGAGCGACGCGCAGTGGAAGGTGTTCTGCAACGCGCTCGGCTTCCAGGACCTGTTCGCCGACCCGGAGTACGCCACCAACAACGACCGCGTGCGCCAGCGCCCGCGCCTGATGCCGGTGCTGCGCCAGCGGCTGGCCACGCGGACGGCGGCCGAACTGGCCGACATCTTCGAGCGCCACGGCCTGCCCTTCGCGCCGATCCGCAAGCCCGAGGAACTGTTCGACGATCCGCACCTGCTGGCCACCGGCGGCCTGGCCGACGTGCGCCTCACCGATGGTCCCCGCGCCGGCGAGACCGCCAAGGCCACGCTCGCCCCGCTCACCCTGGCCGGCCGGCGCCTGGGCGTGCGCCTGCATCCGCCGCGCATGGGCGAGCACACGGCCGAACTGCTGCAGGGCCTGGGCTTCACCGACCGCGACATCGCGGGAATGCGCGAGCGGCAAGTGGTAGCCTGACGCCCTTTTCGCGTTTCGGCGTTTTTTCGATCCCTACTTTTTCGAGCATCCAACAGGAGACAAGAGCATGAACTTCGATCACAACCTCTCGCGCCGCACCGTGCTCGCCGCCGGTGCCGCCACGCTGGCTGCCGGCGTGCTGCCGCTGTCCGCGTTCGCGCAGTCCGGCACCGTCCGCTTCGTCCTGCCCAACGCCACCGGCTCGGGCGTGGATGCCATCACCCGCTCGGCCCAGTCCGCGCTGGGCAAGGCGCTGAACACCAACGTGGTGGTGGAGAACCAGCCCGGCGCGGGCGGCATCGTGGGCCTGCAGACGCTGGCCCGCTCGGCCCCGGACGGCAACACGCTGTCGGTGGTGTCGAACAACGTGGTGATCTTCCCCAGCGTGCTCAAGTCGCTGCCGTTCGACATGCCGGGCGACTTCACGCCGATCGCCGTGGTCGGCGCCACGCCCATGGTGCTGGTGGTCAACCCCCAGCGCATGAACGCCAGCAACCACAAGGAGTTCGTCGCGCTGCTCAAGGCCAAGCCGGGCGGCTACAACTTCGCCTCCGGCGGCAACGGCACCATCCTCCACCTGGCGACCGAGCTGTACCTGGAAGCCGCCGGTGCCACCGCCAAGCACATCCCCTACAAGGGCGTGGGCCCGATGGTCACCGACCTGATCGGCGGCCAGGTCGACTTCGCCACCGCGGCGCTGCCGAGCCTGCAGGCGCACATCAAGAGCGGCGCGCTCAAGGCGATCGGCGCGCTGACGCCGCAGCGCACGCCGGCCGCGGCCGACATCCCGACCTTCGCCGAGCAGGGCCTGAACAACTTCGCGGTGGAAGCCTGGTTCGCCGTGATCGGGCCCAAGGGCATGAGCCCCGCCAACGTGAAGAAGACGCACGACGCGGTGGTCGCGGCCTTCAACGACCCGGCCGTCAAGGAGACCATGGCCAAGCAGGGCAACACCATCAACATCAGCAGCCCGGAGGAAGCCCAGGCGGCGTTCCGCCGCGAACTGGCCAAGTACGCGGCCCTGGTGAAGAAGGTGGGGCTCGAGCCGCAGTAAGCGCGGCGAGCCGCCGGCAACAAAAAAAGCGCGCCGATGGCGCGCTTTTTTGTTGGCTCAGTAGCGGTACGGGTTGTTCGGCCGCCGGTCGTAGCGGTTGGGCACGCCGTCCCCGTCGCGGTCGCGGTACGCGCGCGGCGGCGGGCCGCTGCGGCCTTCCACGTACACGCCCACCGGCGCCGGCGCCGGCACGAAACCCACACAGCCGGCCAGCACCGCGCTGGCGCCCACGGCGGCCAGCAGCACCAGGGTTCTCTTCTTGGTCATCGAAGCCTCCTATCAGGAAGCTCCGATTGAGTCAGGCACGGGTCAACCGTTTGTGGCCGGCGTGCGCGCAGGTGTATCGGCGGGTAAAGCACCCGCCGCGAGCGCTCAGGCGCCCCACATCTCCTGCGCCGTCTCCACCACCAGGCGCAGCTTGTTGCGCTGGTCTTCCACCGCGATGTTGTTGCCGTGCACGGTGCTGGAGAAGCCGCACTGCGGCGACAGGGCCAGCTGCTCCATCGGCGCGTACCTGGCGGCTTCGTCGATGCGGCGCTTGAGGCCGTCCTTGTTCTCCAGCTGGCCGAACTTGGTGGTCACCAGGCCCAGCACCACGGTCTTGCCCTTGGGCAGGTAGCGCAGCGGGCGGAAGTCGCCGGAGCGCTCGTCGTCGTACTCCATGAAGTACGCGTCGATGTCCATCTCCTTGAGCAGCGCCTCGGCCACCGGCTCGTAGTTGCCGGCGGCGGCGTGGGTGCTCTTGAAGTTGCCGCGGCACAGGTGCATGGCCAGCAGCATGCCCTCGGGCTTCTGGGCCACGACCTTGTTGATGAACTTCGCGTAGCGGTGCGGCAGCTCGTTGGGATCGTCGCCGCGCTGGCGGGCCGCCTCGCGCATCTTCTCGTCGCACAGGTAGGCGAGGTTGGTGTCGTCCATCTGCACGTAGCGGCAGCCGGCCACGTACAGCGAGCGCAGCTCGTCGCCGTAGGCCTGGGCCACGTCGTCGTAGAAGGAGGGATCCAGCTCCGGATAGGCCTGCTTGCTGATGCCCGCGCGGCCGCCGCGGAAGTGCAGCATGGTGGGCGAGGGGATGGTCACCTTGGGCGTGTGGCCGGCGGAGACCTGCGACTTCAGGTACTCGAAGTCGGCCTTCTGGATGTCCTTGGCATGGCGCACCTTTTCGATCACGCGGATCACCGGCGGCGCCAGTTCCTCGCTGCCGTCGGGCTTCCTGATCGTGACCGGGATGTCGGTCTTCACGCCGCCCAGCTGCTCGAGGAAGTCGATGTGGAAGTAGGTGCGGCGGAACTCGCCGTCGGTGATGCTCTTGAGGCCGATGCTCTCCTGGAACTTCACGATCTCGGCGATGGCCTTGTCTTCCACTTCGCGCAGCTGCGCGGGAGTGATCTCGCCGCGGGCCTTCTTCTCGCGGGCTTCGAGCAGGTACTGCGGGCGCAGGAAGCTGCCGACGTGGTCGTAGCGGGCGGGGAGTTGCATCATGGTTGTCGTCCTCTCGGTTCAGTCAAAGTCATAGATCCAGCACCAGCAGCCCGTTCTTCGCCCGCGAGATGCAAGGCGTGAACTGGTCGTTCTTCGCCTTCTCCTCGTCGGTGAAGTACAGGTCGCGGTGGTCGCATTCGCCTTCCAGCACGCGCGTGATGCAGGTGCCGCACACGCCCTGTTCGCAGGACACGAGCACCTCCACGCCGTGGGCCTGGAGCGCCTGGATCACGGTCTGGTCGGCGAGCACCGGGATCACCTGGCCGCTGCTGGCGATCTTCACCTCGAACGGGCGGTCGCCCGAGCCGTCCTGCGGCGCGGCGCCGAAATATTCCAGGTGCACCTGTTCCGCTGGCCAGCCCAGGCCCTGGGCGGTCTGCGTCACGTGCTGGATGAAGCCGGTAGGGCCGCACACGTACAGGTGCGTGCCGGCATCGCGGGCGCCGAGCGCCTTCGGCAGGTCGAGCTTCTGCGCCGCGTCGCCGTCGTCGAAATGGAAATGCACCCGCTGCGCGAACGGCGCGGCCTGGATCTCCTCGCGGAAGGCCGTGCGCTCTACCGAGCGCGTGCAGTAGTGCAGCTCGAAGTCGGCGCCGATCGCATGCAGCCGCTGCGCCATGCACAGCAGCGGCGTGATGCCGATGCCGCCGGCCAGCAGCACGGTGCGCTTCGCGTGCACCAGGGGGAAGTGATTGCGCGGCTCGCTGATGGTGAGCAGGTCGCCCTCGTTCACGCTGTCGTGCAGGCCGGCCGAGCCGCCGCGCGTCTGCGGATCGCGCAGCACGGCGATGCGGTAGCGGTGCCGCTCGCCGGCGTCGTTGCACAGCGAATACTGGCGGATCGGACCGCCGGGCACATGCACGTCCACGTGCGAGCCGGCGCTGAAGGCGGGCAGGGGCCCGCCGTCGGCGCGGCCCAGTTCGAAGCCGGCGATGCCTTCGGCTTCCCGGCGCTTGCCCAGCACCTTGACGACGAGATCGGTCATGGCCGGTTCACGCCGTCAGCGGTGCCGGCTGCTGTTCGCGCGCCACCAGCCGGTCGATGATGCGGCGCGCCTGCACGCCGCCGGCGTCGATGTTGAGCATCAGCAGCTTGCGCCCCGGGTGCGCCGACAGGCTGCGCTGCTGCGCCTCCAGCACCGCGGTGTCCTCCGCGAACACCTTGCCCTGGCCTTCGCGGATCTGCGCGGTGAGGTTGGTGTCGCGCGGATTGAAGTTGCGCGCCATGCCCCAGAAGTACCACATGCTGGTGTCGGTCTCGGGCGTGAGGAAGTCCACCACGATGCTGTAGACCTTGTCCTTGGGGTCGGCGTGGTAGCCGCCCTTGCCGGCGTGCGCCACGCCCACCTCGATCATCACGTGGCTGGGCGGGATGAAGTGGCAGACCTGCCAGCGGTCCACCGGCACGTCGTCGGCCAGCTGGTTGCCGCGCAGGTTGGCGCGCCAGAACGGCGGGGCCATCACCTTGTCCATGAAGCGGCTGGTGATCACTCGGTCGCCTTCCGTCCTGGTCACGACCGGCGCCTCGTCGATCTCCTTCTGGCCGATGCTGGTGGCGTGCACGTAGGTCTCGTGCGTCAGGTCCATCAGGTTGTCGACCATGAGGCGGTAGTCGCACTCGATGTGGTACAGCCCGCCGCCGTAGGCCCAGTCGGGGTTGCCGGCCCATTCCAGCGGATGGATCAGCGCCGGGTCGGCCTGCGCCGCATCGCCGGGCCACACCCAGACGAAGCCGTACTTTTCCACCACCGGGAAGGCGCGGATCTTCGGGAAGCCTTGCACGCGCTGGCCGGGCATGGAGACGGTCTTGCCCTCGCAGCCCATGACCAGGCCGTGGTAGCCGCAGACCAGGTTGCCTTCGCAGACCCGGCCCAGCGACAGCGGTGCGCCGCGGTGCGGACAGAAGTCCTCGAGCGCCGCGACTTCGCCCTGGCGCGGGCGGAAGAACACGATCTTCTCGTTGCAGATGGTGCGCCCCAGCGGTTTGGCATCGATCTCGTCGGGGGTGCAGGCGACGTACCAGGCGTTCTTGGGGAACATGGCGGCGAGTGTATACAGGAAATGACGATTCTCCTGCTTCGGGATCGGGGCTGTTTGGGCGGTCTCTCAGTGAAAACCACCGCTTGCCCGGTTCTCCAGCCCTTGGCTAGACTCTCTGTTGTATACATCTCAGCCGTGAGCACCCCTCCCGAACCTTCCGTCGACGCCCTGGATTCCGGCGCCTCCCAGGCCGTGCGCGCCCAGTTGCGCCTGCGCGAGATGATCCTGGCCGGCGAGCTGCCCGGCGGCGCCCGCATCGCCGAGCTGGCCATCGTCGACAAGCTGGGCGTCTCGCGCACCCCGATCCGCGCCGCCCTCATGCGCCTGGAGCAGGAGGGCCTGCTGCAGTTCCTGCCCGGCGGCGGCTACGCGGTGCGCACCTTCTCCGAACGCGACGCGGCCG
This sequence comes from Pseudomonadota bacterium, assembly GCA_023387335.1. Classification (GTDB taxonomy): domain Bacteria; phylum Pseudomonadota; class Gammaproteobacteria; order Burkholderiales; family Burkholderiaceae_C; genus Ramlibacter. Next base: position 389,470 of record JAEWIF010000026.1, read on the forward strand.
ATGCGATCGAGCTGCGCGGCACCGTCGAAGGCCTGGCCGTGCGGCTGGCCGCCGAGCGCGGCGCGCCGCCCGAGGCGCTGGCGCAGGCGCGCGAGTCGCTCGACGCTATCGACGAACTGCTGGCGCAGCCCGCGCTCGACGACGAGGCCTTCAGCCGCTACGTGAAGCACAACGGCCGCTTCCACGCACTGCTCAGCGAGATGGCCGGCAGTTCGGTCGTGGCGCGCGAGCTGGAGCGGGTGGTCAGCCTGCCGTTCGCCTCGCCCTCGGCCTTCGCCGTGGTGCAGGCCAACAGCCCCAAGGCGCGCGACATGCTGGTGGTGGCGCAGGACCAGCACCGCCAGGTGCTCGAAGCCATCGAGCAGCGCGAGGGCAGCCGCGCCGAGGCCATCATGCGCGAGCACTCGCGCCTCGCGCAGCGCAACCTGCGCGAAGCCGTCAGCGGCCACCAGCACGCCGACCGCATGCCCGGCGTGCGGCTCATCCGCAAGCGGGCCTGAGCGCGGGCGCGACGGCGGTGGCGCGGCTATGCTGAATCGGGATAGCTGATAGACCGCCGTCCGCCTTGGCCCGCACCAGCGCACCCCAACAGAATCACGGCCGGCGCGCGGCCGCGCGGGCCCGATCCCTTTCGTCCACCAGGAGACCCTCGATGCAAAAAAGAACCCTGCTCCAGGCCGCCGCGGCTGCCGCGCTGCTGTCCGCCGGCGGCGCCGCGCTCGCCCAGGGCGCGCCGTTCAAGATCGGCCTGATCCTGCCGATGACCGGCCAGCAGGCCACCACCGGCCGCCAGATCGAGGCCGCCGCGCGCCTGTGGATCGCGCAGAACGGCGACACCGTGGCCGGCCGCAAGGTCGAACTGATCGTCAAGGACGACACCAGCCTGCCCGACCAGACCCGCCGCCTGGCGCAGGAACTGGTGGTCAACGACAAGGTGGACGTGCTGGCCGGCATGGGCATCACGCCTTCGGCCATGGCCGTGGCGCCGATCGCCACCCAGTCCAAGACGCCGCTGGTGGTGATGGCCGCCGCGACCTCCAGCATCACCCAGGCCTCGCCCTTCATCGTGCGTTCCAGCTTCACGCTGCCGCAGGCCTCGGTCGGCCTGGCCGACTGGGCGCCCAGGAACGGCATCAAGACGGTCGTCACGCTGGTGAGCGACTACGGCCCCGGCATCGACGCCGAGAAGTACTTCAGCGAGCGCTTCCAGTTCAACGGCGGCAAGGTCTCCGAGAAGCTGCGCGTGCCGCTGCGCAACCCCGACTTCGCGCCGTTCCTGCAGAAGGTGCGCGACCTCAAGCCCGACGCGCTGTTCGTGTTCGTGCCCTCGGGCGCCGGCGCCGCGGTGATGAAGCAGTTCGGCGAGCGCGGCATGGACAAGGCCGGCATCAAGCTGATCGGCACCGGCGACGTGACGGACGACGACCAGCTCAACGACATGGGCGACGTCGCCCTGAACGTGGTGACCTCGCACCACTACTCGGCCGCGCACCCGTCGCCGCTGAACAAGAAGTTCGTCGAGGCCTTCCAGAAGGCCAACAAGAACCTGCGCCCCAACTTCATGGCCGTCGGCGGCTATGACGGCATGCGAGTGATCTACGAAGCGCTCAAGAAGACCGGCGGCAAGGGCGGCGGCCAGGCGCTGATCGACGGCATGAAGGGCCAGATCTTCGAAAGCCCGCGCGGCCCGGTGTTCATCGACGCGCAGACCCGCGACATCGTCCAGAACATCTACCTGCGCAAGGTGGAGAAGAAGGACGGCCAGCTGTGGAACGTGGAGTTCGACGTCATCAAGGACGTGAAGGACCCGGGCAAGTCCAAGTAAGCCGCGCCGCCCCATGCTCACCATCCTGTTCGACGGCATCGCCTACGGCATGCTGCTGTTCATCCTGGCCCTCGGGCTGGCGGTGACCATGGGGCTGATGAATTTCATCAACCTGGCGCACGGCGCCTTCGCCATGGTGGGCGGCTACGTCACGGTGCTGCTGATGCAGCGCGCCGGCGTGCCGTTCCTGCTCTGCCTGCCGGCGGCGTTCCTCGGCGCGGCGCTGCTGGGCGCCGTGCTGGAGCGCACGCTGTACCGGCCGCTCTATCGCAAGCCGCACCTGGACCAGGTGCTGTTCTCCATCGGCCTGACCTTCATGGCGGTGGCGAGCGTCGACTGGTTCATGGGCTCCACCCAGCAGTTCATCCAGCTGCCGCAGTGGCTGCGCGGCCGCACCGAGATCGGCACCGGCGCCTGGACGCTGGGCATGGGCCACTACCGCCTCTTCATCATCGCCGTGTGCGCGGCGCTCACCGTCGTGCTGCAGTACGTCCTGTCGAACACCCGCTTCGGCAGCCGCCTGCGCGCCTCGGTGGACGACCAGCGCGTGGCCGCGGGCCTGGGCATCAACGTGAACATGGTGTTCCTGTCCACCTTCGCCTTCGGCTGCGGGCTGGCGGGCCTGGGCGGCGCGCTCGGGGCCGAGGTGCTGGGCCTCGACCCCACCTTCCCGCTGAAGTTCATGATCTATTTCCTGATCGTGGTGGCCGTGGGCGGCACGTCCTCGATCACCGGTCCGCTGCTGGCGGCGCTGCTGCTGGGCATCGCCGACGTCGCGGGCAAGTACTACATCCCCAAGATGGGCGCGTTCATCGTGTACCTGCTGATGATCGCCATCCTGATCTGGCGGCCGCAGGGCCTGTTCGTTCGGCAGGGAGGCAAGGCATGAGCGACAACAACTCGCGCGCCCACCTGTCGCTGCTGGACGCCACCCGCTGGCGCGCCTGGGAGCCGCTCCTGTGGCTGGCGGCCTTCGCCGCGCCGCTGGTGCTGTCGCAGTACGCCGCCATCGTCAACGAGATCGCCATCGTGGCGCTGTTCGCGCTGTCGCTGGACCTGGTGCTCGGCTTCACCGGCATCGTCTCGCTCGGCCACGCGGCCTTCTTCGGCTTCGGCGCCTACAGCGCGGCGCTGTTCGCCAAGCACGTGATGCCCGATCCGCTGGTCGGCCTGGCCGTGGGCATCGCCACCTCCACGCTGCTGGGCGCCTTCGCCAGCTTCACCGTCCAGCGCGGCAGCGACCTCACGCGCCTGATGGTGACGCTGGGCGCCGCGCTCATCCTGCTGGAGCTGGCCAACAAGCTCGACTGGCTGACCGGCGGCGCCGACGGCCTGCAGGGCGTGGTCATGGGTCCGGTGCTGGGCCAGTTCGAGTTCGACCTGGCCGGCCGCACCGCCGCCTTCTATTCGCTCACCGTGCTGCTGGTGCTGTTCGTGGTCGCGCGGCGCCTGGTGCATTCGCCCTTCGGCGCCACGCTCAAGGCGATCCGCGACAACCGCCTGCGCGCCATGGCCATCGGCATCCCGGTGGGCTCGCGCATCACCGTCGCCTACACCATCGCCGCGGCGCTGGCGGGCGCGGCCGGCGCGCTGCTCGCCCAGACCACCGGCTTCGCGTCGCTCGACGTGTTCGAGTTCCACCGCTCGGCCGACGTGATGCTGATCCTGGTCGTCGGCGGCACGGGCTGGCTGTACGGCGGCGTGCTCGGTGCCATCGTGTTCAAGCTGATGCAGGACTTCCTCTCCGCCATCACGCCGCAGTACTGGACCTTCTGGCTGGGGCTGTTCCTGGTGGTGCTGGTGCTGGTCGGCCGCGACCGGCTGCTGAAGCCGTGGACCTGGTTCCAGCGGGGGAGCGCGGCATGAGCGACGTCGTCCTTTCCTGTCAGGGCCTGGTCAAGAAGTTCGGCGGCATCACTGCCACCAGCGACGTCACGCTAGACCTGCACCGCGGCGCGCGCCATGCGCTGATCGGGCCCAACGGCGCCGGCAAGACCACGCTGGTCAACCTGCTCACCGGCGTGCTGGAGCCCACCGCCGGCCGCATCCTGCTGGAAGGGCAGGACATCACGAACCTCGCGCCGCACCTGCGCGTGCGCCGCGGCATGGTGCGCACTTTCCAGATCAACCAGCTGTTCGCCTCCATGACGCCGCTGCAGACGCTGGCCCTCGTGGTGTCGCAGCAGCGCGGGCAGGGCGGCCGCTTCTGGCAGCCGCTCGGCCGCGATCGCGCGGTCGCCCAGCGCGCCGAGCAACTGCTGGAAAGCTTCCGCCTCGCCGAGGTGATGGACGTGCCCACAGAGCAGCTGGCCTACGGCAAGCGGCGCCTGCTGGAGATCGCCATCGCGCTGGCCTGCGAGCCGCGCGTGCTGCTGCTGGACGAACCGGTCGCGGGCGTTCCCGCCGGCGAGCGCGAGGAGATCCTGCAGACCGTGGCCGCTCTGCCGGCCGACGTGTCGGTGCTGCTGATCGAACACGACATGGACCTGGTGTTCAGCTTCGCCAGGCGCATGACGGTGCTGGTGAACGGCGCCGTGCTCACCGAGGGCGACCCGGACGCGATCGCCGCCGACCCGCGCGTGCGCGAGGTGTATCTCGGCCACGGCGAGACCGCGGGCGAGGAGGAGCCGGCCCATGCCTGAACTGCTGAAAGTCGAACGCCTGTCGGCCGGCTACGGCCAGGCCGTGGTGCTGCAGGACGTCTCGTTCGCGCTGGACGAGGGCGCCACGCTGGCCCTGCTGGGCCGCAACGGCACCGGCAAGACCACGCTGATCAACACGCTGGCCGGCGCCACCCGCCAGCACGGCGGCACGCTCATGCTGGGCGGCGCGGCGCTGCACAAGCTGGCCTCGCACCAGCGCGCCGCGGCCGGCATCGGCTGGGTGCCGCAGGAGCGCAACATCTTCAAGTCGCTGACGGTGGACGAGAACCTCACCGCCGTCGCGCGGCCGGGCCGCTGGACGCCCGACGCCGTGTACGCGATGTTCCCGCGCCTGGCCGAGCGCAAGGGCAACCTGGGCACGCAGCTGTCGGGCGGCGAGCAGCAGATGCTGGCCGTGGGCCGCGCGCTGGTGCTCAACCCGCGCCTGCTGCTGCTGGACGAACCGCTGGAGGGCCTGGCGCCGATCATCGTCGAGGAGCTGCTGCGCGCCATCCGCCGCATCACGCGCGACGAAGGCCTGTCGGCCATCATCGTGGAGCAGCATCCGCAGGCGATCCTGGCGATCTCCGACCGCGCGGTGGTGCTGGACCGCGGCACCGTGGTGCACAGCGGCACGGCGCGCGAGCTGCGCGCCGATCCGGCGCTGCTGGACCGGCTGCTCGGCGTGGCGCGCTAAGCTCGCGCCGATGTCCTCCCGCCGCCGCTTCCTCCACCAGATCACCGCCGCCGGCGCCCTCGCGCCTTTCGCGCTGCATGCGCAGCCGGCATTCCCCTCGCGACCGCTGCGCATCGTGGTGCCCAACGCGCCCGGGGGCGCGGCCGACCTGACGGCGCGCAGCGTCGGGCAGGCGATGTCCGCCGCGCTGGGCCAGCCGGTGGTGATCGAGAACAAGCCGGGCGCGGGCGGCGTCGTGGCCGGCGAAACGGTGGCGCGCGCCGAGCCCGACGGGCACACGATGCTGCTGGTGTCCAGCGGCACGGCGGTGAGCGCATCTCTCTTCAAGTCGCTGCCCTTCGACACGCTGCGCGACTTCGCGCCGGTGTCGCTGATGGCGACCTTCGACCTGGTGCTGGTGGCGGCCGAGGGCGGCCGCTTCGGTTCGCTTCAGGAACTGCTGGCGTACGCACGTGCCAATCCCGGCAAGCTGAACCTGGGCACGCCGCAGGTGGGCACCACGCAGAACCTGGCGGCCGAGCTGTTCAAGGCCACGGCCGGCATCCAGGCGCAGGTCGTCCCGTTCAACGGCACGCCGCCGGTGATCACCGCGCTGCGCTCGGGCGAGATCGACGTCGGCCTGGACATCCTCGGGCCGCTGGTCGGGCAGATCCGGTCGAAGGTATTGCGGCCGCTCGCCGTGCTCGGCCCCAAGCGCGCTCCGCAATTCCCGGAAGTGCCGACGGCGCGCGAGGCGGGCGGTTCGCTGGCCTCGTTCAACGTCGCTTCGTGGAACGGCCTCGCGGTGCCGGCGCGCACGCCGGCCGCGGCCATCGAACGTCTCAGCCGCGCCGTCAACGACGCCGTGGCGCGGCCCGAAGTGCGCCAGCGCCTGGCCGACCTGAACCTGGTGGCGCAGGGCAGCACGCCCGCGCAGCTGGGCGAGCACCTGGCCGCGGACGTGCGGCGCTGGAGCGACGTGATCGCCCGCGCGGGCATCCCCAAGCAGTAAGGAGCGAGTTCCATGCAGCCGCAAAGCATCGGCCTGGTCGGCTACGGCGAGGTCGGCAAGACCTTCGCGGGCGGCCTGAAGGACAAGCCCGGCGTCACGCAGTCCGGCGCCTGGGACCTGAAGTTCGCGCAGCCCGCCACGCGCGAGGCCGAACTCGCGCATGCGCGCGACGCCGGCGTGGTGGCGCATGAATCCATGCGGGCGCTGTGCGAAGCGAGCGACCTGGTGATCTCCGCCGTCACGGCCTCGAACACGCTGGCCGTTGCGCAGGAGGCCGCGCCTTTCCTCAAGCCCGGCACGCTCTTCCTGGACCTCAACTCGGCCTCGCCCGGCACCAAGCAGCAGTGCGCGGCGCTGGTCGAAGCGCGCGGCGCGCACTACGTCGAAGCCGGCGTGATGACCTCGGTGCCGCCGTACGGCATCCGCGTGCCCATGCTGCTGGGTGGCGCGAAGGCGGCGGAGCTCGCGCTGGTGCTGGTGGGCTGGGGCATGGACGCCAAGGCCGTCTCGGAGAGGCTCGGCGTGGCCAGCGCCATCAAGATGTGCCGCAGCGTGATGATCAAGGGCCTGGAAGCGCTGGTGATCGAGAGCTATGCCACCGCACGCCAGTACGGCGTGGAGGACCACGTGCTGCCCACGCTGACCGAGACCTTCCCGCAGATCGACTGGCACAAGCAAGGCGCCTGGTTCTTCATGCGCGCGGTGCAGCACGGCCAGCGCCGCGCCGAGGAGATGCGCGAATCGGCCAACACCGTCCGCGAGGCCGGCTTCCCGCCGATGATGACGACCGCCATCGCCGACAAGCAGCAGTGGGTGGCCGACGCGGCGGCGGCGGGCGTGTTCAAGGACGTCCCGAAGGACGCGCCGTGGCAGGCCTACGCCGACGCGCTGATCGCCGCGCGCCAGGGCTGAGCCGGTAGTCGCGCGTGCTCGGCGTCCTCTCCATCACCGTCCCGATCTACCTCGTGATGGCGGTGGGCTGGCTGGCCACCCGCGGCGGGCTGTTCGAACGCGCCGAGATGCGCGTGTTCGGCAAGTACGTCATCAACCTCGCGCTGCCGGCGCTGCTGTTCAACGCGCTCTCGCAGCGCAGCGTGGCCGAGGTGCTCAATCCGGTGTTCGTCGCGGCCTACGCGGGCGGCTCGCTGCTGGCGATGACCGCGGGCGTGTTCTGGGCGCGCCGTGTCGCGCACAAGCCGCTGTCGGCGTCGGCCATCGTGGGCATGGGCATGTCGTGCCCGAACAGCGGTTTCATCGGCTTTCCGCTGGTGATGCAGGTGCTCGGCGGCTCGACCGCGGGCGTCGGTCTCGCGCTGGCGATGGTGGTGGAGAACTTCATCCTGCTGCCCCTGGCGCTGGCCATCGCCGACAGCGACCTGGGCGAGGCCGGCACCACCGGCACGCGCGGCGAGCGGCTGCGCGCGGCGCTCAGGCAGTCGGCGCGCGGCATCGTCCGCAATCCGATGATCCATGGCATCGCGCTGGGCTTCCTCTTCTCGCTGTTCGGCTGGCGGCTGCCGGAGCCGGTGGCCAAGGCGGTCAACCTGTTCGCCATGTCCACGGCCGCGCTGTCGCTGATGGTGATCGGCGGATCGCTGGTCGGCATCCGCGCGCGCGGCATGGCCCGCGACGTGGGCACCATCGCCGCCGGCAAGCTGCTGCTGCATCCTTTGGCGGTGCTGCTGATGGTGGTGCTGCTGCCGCCGATGGACCGCGACCTGCAGACCGCGGTGGTGGTCATGGCCGCGGTGCCGATGCTGGGGATCTATCCGATCCTGGCCCAGAAGCACGGGCACGACAGCATGGCGGCGGCGGCGCAGCTGGGGACGACGGTGCTGTCGTTCTTCACGTTGACGAGCCTGCTGTGGCTGTTGGCGCAGATGCCGCGCTGAGCAAAAAAAAGCGGCCGCTACCGGCCGCTGATCCTGCGCGAAGGACGCTCAGTCAAGGGCGCGGAACACCAGGACCCGGTTGTTGCCGGTGTCGACCACGATCATGTTGCGGCCGTCGAAGCGCACGCCGGACGGTTGATTCAGGGTCTTGATGCTCACCGGTGCGATGGTGCCGGTGAGCGGATCGGGTTGGCCGATCACCTGGTCCGCAGGCTGGTTGTTCCTCGTCGGGATGGCGTTCCAGACAAGCACGCGGTTGTTATTCCGGTCCACGACCGCCATCTGTCCGGTTTCGCTTACGTCGACGGAGATGGGCTGGGACAGCGTCGACGCGGTCGGAGCGCTCAAGCCCGCGTTCGGCAGGTTGTCTTCGGGGAACTGTTGGCCGATCACGAGGTCGGCCGCCATGAAGTCTCCTGTGGGGATGCTCGTCCAGATCAGCACCCGGTGGTTGCGGCGGTCCGCGACGATCAGCTTGACGCCGTCCGACCAGACGGAGCTCGGTTCGTTCAAGGTCTGGTCGCTGGTCGGGCGATCGGCGCAAATGGCCTTGTCCTCTTGGCCGATGACGACTCGGGCGCTGCCTACGGGGCCGCCGTCCCCCAAGGAATCCCAGATCAGAACCCGGTTGTTGTTCGTATCGGCAACGATCAATTGTCCCTGCCGCGTGATGTAGGCGGAACGTGGCAGGCTCAGTCGGCTCGCCGTGCAGCCCTGCGCAGCGCCGGCGCTCCGATCCGGCCCTCCAGCTGGCGGTGCGTCGGGCAGGCTGTCATAGATGTGAACGACGTTCTGTTCAGGAGTGGGCGGCGGCGGGAAGGCGGAACCGAGGATCACCAGCCGTTGGCCATGGATGGAAGCGCCTGAGGTGTTGTCCATGGGGATGGAGAACGCTGCGTCCGGCCCGTTGCCTTCCGTGTACCGGCGAAAGACTTTCACCTGATTGGCGCCTTGTTCCGCCACGAAAAGCGTTCCGTCAGCGCTGATTGCCGGACTGCCGACGGGGAAGTTCAGTCGGGCTGGCGAAGCGTCGATGGGCGCATCACCAACGTTGAAGGCCTGCTGGCCGATCACTCTCTCTGCGGACGGGAAAACGCCCCAGTTGACTGCCTGCGGCGCCGGGGCCGGTGCGGGTGAAGGGGCTGGTGCTGGTGCCGGGGAGGGGGCTGGTGCGGGTGCAGGCGGGGCTGAGCCCCCGCCGCCGCCGCCGCCGCCACATGCTGCAGCTACCACCGCCAGAAACGCCGCCGCCAAGAGTCGTTGTCTCGTGCCTGCTTGAAGTCCCATGTCTACTCCTTGGTTGGGGATGAAAAAGCCGGCGAATGCTCCGGCCAAAGTCATCACCGCCCAAGGAGCGAAGTCACTGCGTGAACGTCAGAACAGCAAGGCCACGATGTAGATCCCGATCATCACGAACGCCAGCACGAACTTGGCCAGCATGCCGGCCATCAGCCCCAGCCAGGTCGCCACGCCCACGTGCAGCGCACGCCCATGTTCCCGGCGCGCGAGGTATTCGCCCGCGGCGGCGCCCACCAGCGGCATCACGAACACGCCCACGAGGCCCATGAAGATGCCGGCGACGGTGCCGATGGCCGCGCCCCAGATCGCCTGCCTGCTGGCGCCCACGCGCTTGGCGCCCAGCACGGCGGAGATGTAGTCCAGCACGAACGCCAGGATCGCGAGGAAGGTGACCGCCGAGAGGGCGATCCAGCCGACGCGCTGGTAGTCGTCGATCCACGCGCCCAGCGCGATGCCCGCCCACACGAACAGCGTGCCGGGGATCGCCGGCAGCACGATGCCGGCCAGGCCCAGCAGGATCAGGGCCGTGCTCACCAGCCACCAGAGTGTGTCCACCGTCGCGTCCTTTCTTGTCGTCGATTCAGTTCGTCCACAGGAGCCATTGCGTCGTGCCGCCGACGGCGAGCGCCAGCACGGGGATGACCAGCAGCAGCCCGCGATGCCGCTGCGGCAGCGCGAGCAGCAGTCCCGCCGTGAACAGCGCCGTGGGCTCGGGCATCGCGCCCGCGACCTCGGCCTGGGCCCAGCCGCGTCCCGTCGAGGGCGCGAGCAGAGGGTAGGTCAGGGCGAGGAGCGCCAGTGCAAGGCCGACGCCGCGCATCGCTGTCGGAGGCGCGCCCGCCGGACGCAGCCCGAGCGCGAGCAGCAGCACGGCCTGCAGGCCGAACGCCAGCGCGAACCCGCGCGCGCCCGTGTTGACGTCGGCGAAACGTTCCCAGTGGAAGGCCCAGCCGACCCAGGCCCAGGCCACGGCCAGGACGGCGATCGCCCAGGGCCGCTCGCGCCGCGGATCGCGCGCGGCGGCCACCAGCATCACAAGGCCCATCGCCGCCATCGCCCATTGCCACGGCCACAGCGCCTCGTTCCACGACTCGACCAGCCGCCCCCAAGTGCGGGCCGAGAACATCAGGAAATCCGAGGGCCGGTAGGTCCACCACTCGGACATCGCTCAGAGCTTTCCGATGTGGTCGGCGATGCGCTTTCGCATCGCTTCATCGGGCATGGGCCCCGAGCCGGCGGCCATGTTCTCGCGCAGGTGCGCCACGTCGCCGGTGGCGGGGATCGCGCAGGTGATCGCCGGGTGCGTGACGATGTGCTTGAGCACGACCTGCGACCAGGCCGTGCAACCGATCTCGCCGGCGAAAGGCGGCAGCGGATGCCGCCGCAGCTTCCTGAGCAGCGCGCCTTCCTGGAACGGACGGTTGGCCAGCACCGCGATGCCGCGCTCGCGCGCCAGCGGCAGCAGCGCCTGCTCCGCCTCGCGGTCCACCGGGTTGTAGGTGAGCTGGATGAAGTCGAGCTTGTGGCCGCGCATCACCTGCTCGAAGTCGCGATGCCGCCGGCCTTCCGAAGTGGTGATGCCGACGTAGCGCAGCTTGCCGGCCTTCTTCATTTCCATCAGCAGCGGCAGCTGCTCCTCCCAGGCGAGCAGGTTGTGGACCTGCACGAGGTCGAACGCCGGCACCTGCCAGAACTTGCGCGAGGCCTCGATCTGCGCCGCGCCGCCGGAGGAAGTCCAGACCTTCTCGGCGGAGAACAGCGACGGCGGCATGCCCAGCTTTTGCAGCCCTTCGCCGATCACCGGCTGCGAGGAGCCGTACATCGGCGACGAATCGATCAGCCGCCCGCCCGCGGCGAAGAACGCGCGCATCACCTCGGCGCACTGCCGGCGTGCCTGGGCGTCGCGGCCGACGTTGAAGGTGATCCAGGTGCCGAGGCCGACGACGGGGAGGCGTTCGCCGGAGGAGGGGATGGGTTTGGTGAGGGGAGCGGCGGGCGAGCTCGCGACCGCCGGCCCGGCGGCGCCCAGTGCGAGCAGTTGCAGAGCTTGCCTTCTTCGCATCGGGACAGCGTAGCACCGGGGTGACGCGGGTCCTAGGCAAATATGCGGATGTATACGAGGTTTGGCGTATACATCAAGATAAATCGATATAGTCGCGCCAGCCATGGACAAGATCCGCAACCCCTTCTCTCCCGGCGCCGGATCCCCGCCGCCGGAGTTGGCCGGCCGGGAGGGCATCCTGGAACAGGCGAGGGTGCTGTTCGGCCGCGTCCTGGCCGGACGGGCGGAGAAGAGCATGCTGCTCACGGGCCTGCGCGGGGTCGGCAAGACCGTGCTGCTCAACGAGATCGAGCGCATCGCGCAGGGCACGGGGTTTCGCACCATCCTGGTCGAGGCGCACGAAGGCAAGCCGCTGGCCATGCTGCTGGCGCCGCACCTGCGCCGCCTGCTGTTCGATCTCGACCGGCTCAAGGGCGCGGGCGACAAGGTGCGCCGCGGCCTGGGCGTGCTTCGCAGCTTCATCGGCGCGGTCAAGGTCAAGATGGGTGACATCGACTTCGGTCTGGACATCGAACCCGAGTCCGGATCGGCGGACAGCGGCGACCTGGAAGTGGACCTGCCCAATCTTTTCGCCGCCGTCGGCGAGGCCGCCCAGGAGCGCGGCGTGGCCGTGGCCATCCTGATCGACGAGATCCAGTACTTCAGCCAGCAGGAACTGAGCGCGCTGATCATGGCGATGCACAAGATGCAGCAGCGCCAGTTGCCGCTCGCGCTCGTGAGCGCCGGCCTGCCCATCCTGCCGGGGCTGGCCGGGGAATCGAAGTCGTATGCGGAGAGGCTGTTCAGCTTCCCGCAGGTCGGGCCCCTCGCGGAGGCGGACGCCGCCAAGGCCCTGCAGGATCCGGTGGGAGCCGAAGGCGTGGCGTTCGATCCGAAATCGCTGCGCGAAATCTTCAAGCAGACCCAGGGCTATCCGTACTTCCTCCAGGAATGGGGCTACCAGGCCTGGAACCACGCGCAAGCTTCGCCGATCGGTCCCCGCGTGATCCGCCAGGCCGGCCAGGTGGTGTCGCAGCGCCTGGACGAGAACTTCTTCCGGGTGCGCTTCGACCGCCTGACGCCTCGCGAGAAGACCTTCCTGCGTGCGATGGCCGAACTGGGCGCCGGTCCCTATCGGACCGGAGATGTCGCCGAGCGGTTGGGCGTGAAGATCACCACGCTCGGTCCGGTGCGCGCGAGCCTGATCCGCAAGGGGATGGTCTACAGCCCTTCGCACGGCGAGCTGGCCTTCACCGTCCCCCTGTTCGACGACTTCATGCGGCGTGCGATGCCGCAGTTCCAGCCCTGAGGGGAGCGCGGCGCGGGTCCCGCTTCAAGCGTGCGGCACCACCTTCGGCGCCGTGGTGCGGATCAGCTCCAGCGTCGCCTCCTGCACCGGTGTCGCCGGCCGCTGGGCGCTCGTGGCCAGGCACAGCCGGATGCGCAGCGGCGGCTCGCCGATGGGCTGGGCGGTGAAGGCCGAAGGCCGCGGCGAGTGCAGCAGGGCGTTGCGCGAGAGGATGGCGCAGCCGGCGCCGTCGCGCACCAGGTCCAGGATGGCGGGCACGCCGTCGATCTCCAGCGCCACGTCGGGCTTGCAGCCGATGGCCGCCATCGCCGACTCGACGTGCATGCGGATCGCGTTCGGCCGCGTCGGGATCACCAGCGGCAGCTGCGCCACTTCGCGCAGGTCGATGGCGCCCGGCGGCGGATCCTCGTGCAGGCCCGGCGGGCGGGCGCGCACCAGCACCAGTTCCTCGTCCAGCAGCGGCGCGGCGTCGAGCTCGCGCGAGGAGTGGGCGTTGTAGAGCAGGGCGATGTCGAGCCGGCCGCTGGCCAGGCCCGCTTCCAGGCCGCCGGACAGGCCTTCGCTGATCGATAGGCGCGCGTCGGGCATCGCCTGCCGGAACGCGCGCGTCAGCGGGACCGTGAGCACGCGCGCGACGCTGCTCGGCAACCCGACCGCGACCCGGCCCGACAGCCCGCCTCGCAGCCGGCCGAGGTCGTCCCGCGCGCGCTGAACCTGGTGCAGGATGCCGCGGCCGTGCTCCAGCAGCGTCTTGCCCGCCTCGGTCGGAACGGCGCCGCGGCCGTTGCGCACCAGCAAAGCCTGGCGCAGCTCGACTTCGAGCAATCGCACCTGCCGGCTGAGCGCGGGCTGGGCGACGTCGAGCTCGATGGCGGCACGCGTGAAACTGCCGAGCTCGGCCACCCGAACGAAATACTCCAGCTGCCGCAGATCCATGCCGAAAGTGTAAGTGGCCGGCGACAGCTATACGCGCTTGTTCTAGCTGATAGGCCCCGGCCCGGCTTTGCCGCGGGCGGATGGCTTTGCAGAATGGCCGGATGCCCAAGACAGGAGCTGCCGCATGAGTGCCCCGCTGCGCGGGATTTCGTCCATGGCCACCCGCCAGGTGCTGGCCGAACTCGCTTCCGCCTGGCAGGCCCGGGGCGGCGCGCCGGTGCAGATCGAATCGGTCGGCGGCGTGGATGCGGCCAAGCGCGTCGCGGCCGGTGAGGCCTTCGACGTGGTCTTCCTCGCCTCCGATGCCGTCGACAAGCTGCAGGCTGCGAACCATGCGCTGCCCGGCAGCCGCGTGGACCTGGTGCGCTCCGGCGTGGCGGTCGCGGTGAAGCAGGGCGCCGCGCGCCCGGACATCTCCAGCGAACAAGCCGTGAGAGAAGCCGTGCTGGCCGCGCCCACCATCGGCTATTCCACCGGCCCGAGCGGCACCGCGCTGTTGAAGCTGTTCGAGCGCTGGGGCATCGCGGAGCAGGTGAAGCAGCGCACCGTGCAGGCGCCGCCCGGCGTGCCGGTCGGCTCGCTGGTGGCCAGGGGCGAGGTCGCGCTCGGCTTCCAGCAGTTCAGCGAGCTGATGAACCTCGAGGGCATCACCGTGCTGGGCGCGCTGCCCGAAGCGATCCAGATCAACACCGTGTTCTCGGGCGCCGTGTGCGCCGCGGCCGCGCAGCCGCAGGCCGTGCGCGAGCTGCTGGCCTTCATGGCGTCGGGCGACACCGCCGATATCAAGCGCCGCTGCGGCATGGACGCCGCCTGAACCTCATTTTCCCGACAGGAGACAACGAATGATCATCGACTGCCACGGTCACTACACCACCGCGCCCAAGGCGCTGGAGGAATGGCGCAACAAGCAGATCGCCGGCATCAAGGACCCGGCCGCGATGCCGAAGGTGTCGGAGCTGAAGATGTCCGACGACGACATCCGCGAGACCATCGTCGCCAACCAGCTGCGCCTGATGAAGGAGCGCGGCAACGACCTGACGCTGTTCTCGCCGCGCGCCAGCTTCATGGCGCACCACATCGGCGACTTCCAGGTGTCCAGCACCTGGGCCGCGATCTGCAACGAGCTGTGCTTCCGCGTGAGCCAGCTGTTCCCCGAACACTTCGTGCCGGTGGCGATGCTGCCGCAGTCGCCCGGCGTCGACCCGAAGACCTGCATCCCCGAGATGGAGAAGTGCATCAAGGACTACGGCGCGGTCGGCATCAACCTGAACCCGGATCCCTCGGGCGGCCACTGGAAGGAGCCGCCGCTCACGGACAAGTGGTGGTACCCGATCTACGAGAAGATGGTCGAGTACGACGTGCCGGCCATGGTGCACGTCAGCACCAGCTGCAACGCCTGCTTCCACACCACGGGCGCGCACTACCTGAACGCCGACACCACGGCCTTCATGCAATGCGTGCAGGGCGACCTGTTCAAGGACTTCCCGACGCTGCGGTTCATCGTCCCGCACGGCGGCGGCGCGGTGCCCTACCACTGGGGGCGGTTCCGCGGCCTGGCGCAGGAGATGAAGAAGCCGCTGCTGCAGGACCACGTGCTCAACAACATCTTCTTCGACACCTGCGTCTACCACCAGCCGGGCATCGACCTGCTCAACACCGTGATCCCGGTCAAGAACGTCCTGTTCGCCAGCGAGATGATCGGGGCGGTGCGCGGCATCGATCCCGAGACCGGGCACTACTACGACGACACCAAGCGCTACATCGACGCCTGCGAGCGCCTGTCCGACGCGGATCGCAAGGCGATCTTCGAAGGCAACACGCGGCGGGTGTTCCCGCGGCTGGACAAGCTGCTGACGGCGCGCGGCGTCTGAATCGACAGGAGGAATCGAGATGTACGAACTGGGCGTCGTCTACAGGAACATCCAGCGCACCGACCGCGAGGTCGCCGACAAGCTGGCGCAATACGGCTCGGCCACGGTGCACGAGGCCATGGGCCGCGTCGGCCTGATGGCCACCTACATGCGGCCGATCCACCCCGGCGCGCAGGTGTCCGGCACGGCCGTCACCGTGCTGCTGCATCCCGGCGACAACTGGATGATGCACGTCGTGGCCGAGCAGATCCAACCCGGCGACATCGTGGTGGCCGCCATCACCGCCCCTTGCACCGACGGCTACTTCGGCGACCTGCTGGCCACCTCGTTCAAGGCGCGCGGCGCCCGCGCGCTGGTCATCGACGCCGGCGTGCGCGACGTCAAGACGCTCGGCGAGATGCAGTTCCCGGTGTGGAGCAAGGCGGTCAGCGCCAAGGGCACGATCAAGGCCACCATCGGCTCGGTCAACATCCCGGTGGTCTGCGCGGGGATGATCGTGAACCCGGGCGACGTGATCGTCGCGGACGACGACGGCGTGGTGGTCGTGCCGCGCGCGCTGGCCGCCAGGACCCTGGAAGCGGCCGCCGCCCGCGAAGCCAACGAAGGCGAGAAGCGCGCCAAGCTGGCCTCCGGCGTGCTGGGCCTGGACATGTACAAGATGCGCGAGCCGCTGGCCAAGGCCGGGCTCAGGTACATCGACTGAGAGACGAAGCGAACCAAGCGATGAGCAAGCCCACCACCGGCCCCTTCACCAAGACCCCCGGCTGGCTCGACTGGTATGCCGGCCCGAGCAAGCCGCGTTTCCAGCTGCCGTCCGGCAGCGTGGACGCGCACTGCCACGTGTTCGGCCCCGGCGAGCAGTTCCCCTACGCGCCGGAGCGCAAGTACACGCCGTGCGATGCCAGCTGGCAGCAGCTGTTCGCGCTGCGCGACCACCTGGGCTTCGACAAGAACGTGATCGTGCAGGCCACCTGCCACGGCGCCGACAACCGCGCCCTGGTCGATGCGCTGCAGCGCGCCGACGGCAAGGCGCGCGGCGTCGCCACCGTCAAGCGCAGAGTCACCGACCAGGAGCTGCAGGCCATGCACGCCGCCGGCGTGCGCGGCGTGCGCTTCAACTTCGTCAAGCGCCTGGTCGACTTCACGCCCAAGGACGAGCTGATGGAGATCGCCGGCCGCATCGCGCCGCTGGGCTGGCACGTGGTGATCTATTTCGAGGCGGTGGACCTGCCCGAGCTGTGGGACTTCTTCACCAGCCTGCCGACCACGGTGGTGGTCGACCACATGGGCCGGCCCGACGTGAGCAAGCCGGTCGACGGCCCCGAGTTCGAGCTGTTCCTCAAGTTCATGCGCGAGCATCCGAACGTGTGGAGCAAGGTGAGCTGCCCCGAGCGCCTGTCGGTCAGCGGCCCGCCCGCGCTGGACGGCGAGCGGAACGCCTACCGCGACGTGGTCCCGTTCGCGCGCAAGGTCGTGGAAACCTTCCCCGACCGCGTGCTGTGGGGCACCGACTGGCCGCACCCGAACCTGAAGGGCCACATGCCCGACGACGGCCTGCTGGTGGACTTCATCCCGCACATCGCCACCACGCCGCAGCTGCAGCAGAAGCTGCTGGTGGACAACCCCACGCGCCTTTACTGGCCCGAACTCTCGAAGTGAGCAAAGGAGGCTGACCATGCCCCTCGACAAACCGTACAAGGACGTGCCCGGCACGACCATCTTCGACGCCGACCAGAGCCGCAAGGGCTACTGGCTCAACCAGTTCTGCATGTCGCTCATGAAGGCCGAGAACCGCGAGAAGTTCAAGGCCGACGAGCGCGGCTACCTGGACCAGTGGGCGATGACCGAGGAGCAGAAGCAGGCCGTGCTGGACCGCGACCTCAATCGCTGCATCTCGCTGGGAGGCAACATCTACTTCCTGGCCAAGATCGGCGCCACCGACGGCAAGAGCTTCCAGCAGATGGCCGGTTCGATGACCGGCATGAGCGAGGACGAGTACCGCAACATGATGATCGGCGGCGGCCGTCCCGCGAGCTGGACCCCGGCGAAGGAGAAGAAGTAAATGGCCCGCATCACCGCATCCGTCTACACCTCGCACGTGCCGGCCATCGGCGCGGCCATGGACCTGGGCAAGACCGAGGAGCCGTACTGGCAGAAGGTCTTCGGCGGCTACGAGTTCTCGCGCCGGTGGATGAAGGAGAACACGCCCGACGTGGTGTTCCTGGTCTTCAACGACCACGCCACGGCGTTCAGCCTGGACATGATCCCGACCTTCGCCATCGGCACCGCCGCCGACTACCCGGTGGCCGACGAAGGCTGGGGCCCGCGCCCGGTGCCCCAGGTCGAGGGCCATCCCGAGCTGGCCGCGCACATCGCGCAGTCGGTCATCCAGCAGGACTTCGACCTCACGCTGGTCAACAGGATGGACGTGGACCACGGCCTCACCGTGCCGCTGTCGCTGATGTTCGGCCAGACCGACAAGTGGCCGGTCAAGGTGATCCCGTTCGCCGTGAACGTCGTGCAGTACCCGGTGCCGAGCGGCATGCGCTGCTTCCGCCTGGGCCAGGCGATCCGCAAGGCGGTCGAGAGCTACGACGACGACCTGAACGTGCAGATCTGGGGCACGGGCGGCATGAGCCACCAGCTGCAGGGGCCGCGCGCCGGCCTGATCAACAAGGAGTGGGACAACAAGTTCCTCGACCGCCTGCTGGCCGATCCCGAGGACCTGGCCTCGATGCCGCACATCGACTACGTGCGCGAGGCGGGCAGCGAGGGCATCGAGCTGGTGATGTGGCTGATCGCCCGCGGCGCCATGGCCGACGTGGCGGGCGGGCCCAAGCCCACCCTGAAGCACCGCTTCTATCACGTGCCCGCGTCGAACACGGCGGTGGGGCACATGATCCTGGAGAACGGTTAGACACCGTCATCCCCGCGGAGGCGGGGATCCAGAGCGTCCGCCTTCGAGCGCCGCTGCGCGGCGCGCCCGCTGGGCTGGGTCCCCGCCTGCGCGGGGACGACGAGTTCTCAGCGCACCAGCAGCACCGGGATCTTCGCCCCCTGCAGCACCCGGTTCGCCACGCTTCCCATCACGGCCCGCCCGATCGCCCCATAGCCGTGGGTGCCCATCACGATCATGTGGGCCTTGCTCTTCTCCGCCGCCGCCAGGATCTGCGCGGCGGGTTCGCCCACCTTCCAGTCGCAGCGCCACGCCACGCCCTTGCGTTCGAGCAGCTTGCGGATCGGCGCCAGCACCGCTTCCGCTTCGTCGCGCTGGTAGGCGTTCACGGCGGCCGATCCCACCATGGTGCGCACGCGCGGCGGCATGGTCGGCTGCACGTTGAGGACCAGCACCTCGTCGCCTTCGCCCGCGAGCGTCTCGTGGTTGAGCAGGAAGGCCAGGGCCTTCTTGGTGAACTTGCTGCCGTCGGCGGCCAGGACGATTCGCATTCTTCTTCTCCTTGTCTTCTTGACGTGGTTGATGGATCCGTTCAGCGCAGCACCAGTACCGGCAGGTCGCCGCGCGTGAGCACGTGCTGCGTCTCGCTGCCCAGCAGCACGCGCTGCAGCCCCCGGCGGCCGTGCGAGGCCATGACGATCAGGCCGCACCGGTGCTTGTGCGCGGTGGCCAGGATGGTCTCGGCCACGTGGTCCGACTGCATCACCGTCGCGCGGGCGGTGACCCCGGCCTTCTCGGCGCGGGCGGCCTCCTCGTTGACGAGGGCGCGGCCCTTCTCGGCCCACTGGCGCTCGACGCGCATCAGCTCGTCCGCCTCCACCGGAACCCCGCCCTCGAAGTAGGACGTGGGATACCTCGGCACCACGTGCAGGATGAACAGCTCGGCCGCGAGCGAAGCGGCCAGTCCGGTCGCGGTGTCCACCGCCTTGCGCGACAGCTCGGAGCCGTCGGTCGCCACCAGGATGCAGTCGTACATGGTTCTTCTCCTGTGATGCGTGCAGCGTAGGCGGTGCGCCCCGGCCGCGACTTGACGCAAGTCAAAGGTCGCGATGGGTCCCGCCCCTACGCTTGCCGTCATGGCCTCGCTCTCCGTCTCCCTGCCGCCCCCCGCGGCCGCGCCCGCCTGGGCACCGCTGGACGAGCGCGCCGGCTGGGAGGAGTTCAGCCGGCCGCTCGCCGGCCGCGACGGCTGGTGGGAGTCCTACCTGGCGATCGACGGCATGTACTGCGCGGGCTGCACGCTCACGATCGAGCAGGCGATGGGCGCCGTCGCCGGCGTGGAATCGGTGCAGGTCAACGGCGGCGCGGCCACCGCCCGCATCGTTTGGCATTCCGATCGCTGCCGGCCGTCCGATTGGCTCGCGGCGCTGGAGCGCGCCGGCTACCGCGGGCTGCCCGCCGCCGACCAGCTGTCCGCCGAACCGCGCCGCCAGGCCCAGCGCCGCCTGCTCTGGCGCTGGCTGGTGGCGGGCTTCTGCATGATGCAGGTGATGATGTACGCGTGGCCCGCGTACATCGCCGAGCCCGGCGACATCACGCCCGACATCCAGGCGCTGCTGCGCTGGGCCTCGTGGATGCTCACGCTGCCGGTGCTGCTGTTCAGCTGCAGTCCCTTCTTCACCTCCGCGCTGCGCGACCTGCGCCAGGGCCGCATCGGCATGGACGTGCCGGTGGCCCTCGGCATCGCGGTCGCCTTCGCCGCCAGCACGGTGGCGACCGTCGATCCCACCGGTCCGCTGGGCGCCGAGGTCTGGTACGACTCGGTGGTGATGTTCGTGTTCTTCCTCCTGTCCGGGCGCCTGCTCGAACAGCGGCTGCGCGACCGCACCGCAGGCGCTCTGGAGGCGCTGATGCGGCGCGTGCCGGCGACCGTGGAACGCCGCCGAGCCGACGGCACCTACGAGCGCATCGCCGTGCGGCGCCTGCATCCCGGCGACGTGGTGCGCGTGCTGCCGGGCGAAGCGTTCGCGGCCGACGGCACGGTGCTCGAAGGCGAGGGCCGCGTCGACGAGGCGCTGCTCACCGGCGAATCCGAGCCGCTCGCGCGCCGCGCGGGCGATGTCGTCATCGCGGGCAGCCACAACCTGACTTCGCCGCTGGTGGTGCGGGTGGAACGCGTCGGCGACGACACGCGCTTCGCCGGCATCGTGGCGCTGATGGAACGCGCTTCGGTGGACAAGCCGCGCCTCGCGCGCCTGGCCGATCGCATCGCGGGACCGTTCCTGCTGGGCGTGGTGCTGGCCGCCGCCGCCGCGGCCGCGGGCTGGTGGAGCGCCGGTCCCGGTCACGCGATCGGCATCGCGGTCGCGGTGTTGATCGTCACCTGCCCCTGCGCGCTGTCGCTGGCCACGCCGGCCGCGACGCTGGCGGCCGCCGGCGCGCTGGCGCGGCGCGGCATCCTGGTGCGAAGGCTCGAAGCCTTCGAAGCCGCCGCCGACGTCGACACCACCGTGTTCGACAAGACCGGGACGCTCACCAGCGACCAAATGGCGATCACCGCCGTGCGCACCCGTGCCGGGATCGATGCCGACGAGGCGCTGCGCCGGGCCGCCGCGCTGGCCCGGCAGTCGCTGCATCCGGCGTCGCGCGCGCTGGCACAGGCCGTGCCCGCGGACAGCATCGTCGCAAGCGAAGTGCGCGAGATCGCCGGCCAGGGCCTCGAAGGCCTGGTGGCCGCCGATGCCGGCGCGGCGCCGCGCCCGATGCGCCTCGGCTCGGCCCTGCTGTGCCATGCGCCCGACCCGCGCGGCGCCACCACCGCCGTGCACCTGGCCGACGAGCAGGGCTGGGCGGCGAGCTTCGCGCTGGACGAATGCCTGCGCGAGGACGCGCTGCCGGCGGTGGGCGCGCTGCAAGGGCAGGGCCTGCAGGTGCAACTGCTCTCCGGCGATCGCCACGCGGCGGTGGAACGCCTCGCGCTGCGTGCCGGCGTGGACGACAGCCGCGGTGCCCAGTCGCCCGAGGACAAGCTGGCCCACGTGCAGGCGCTGCAGCGGCAGGGCCGGCGCGTCGCGATGATCGGCGACGGCCTGAACGACGGGCCGGTGCTGGCCCGCGCCGACGTCTCGTTCGCGATGGGGCAGGGCGCGCCGCTCGCGCAGTCGCGCTCCGATTTCATCGTGCTGGGCGGCCAGCTGTCGGCGGTACCGGCCGTGCTGGCCCAGGCCCGCCGCACCCGCCGCGTCGTGCGGCAGAACCTCGCCTGGGCCGCCGCCTACAACGCCGTGTGCGTGCCGCTGGCGCTGGCCGGCTGGATGCCGCCCTGGCTCGCGGGCCTCGGCATGGCGGCCAGCTCGCTGGCGGTGGTGCTCAACTCCGCGCGCCTGGCGCGCCTGCCCGACTGAGAACGGCCATGGACATCCTCTTCCTGCTCATCCCCCTGTCCGTCGGCCTGGGCCTGCTGATCCTGGGGGCTCTCGCCTGGGCCGTGTGCCGTGGCCAGTTCGAGTCGCTGGACGCCGAGGCGCAGCGGATTCTCGAAGCCGATTGATTTTCCTCAAGGGGTGGCCGGCTTCGCGCCGGGACACTGGGAGCGTCACATCAAGGTGCTCCGCATGAACGAACCATCCCCCTCCGCTGTCCGCTACCACGACACCGTCGTGCGGCAGTTCTCCCTGATGGCCGTCGTCTGGGGCGTGGTGGGCATGCTCGTCGGCGTGTTCATCGCGGCCCAGCTGGCCTGGCCGGAACTGAACTTCGGCATCCCCTGGCTGAGCTACGGCCGCCTGCGGCCGCTGCACACCAACGCGGTGATCTTCGCGTTCGGCGGCTGCGCCCTGTTCGCCAGCAGCTACTACTGCGTGCAGCGCACCTCGCACGTGCCGCTGTTCATGCCGAAGCTCGCGGCCTTCACCTTCTGGGGCTGGCAGGCGGTGATCGTGGCCGCCGCGATCAGCCTGCCGCTGGGCTACACGCAGGGCAAGGAATACGCCGAACTCGAGTGGCCGATCGACATCCTGATCGCGGCAGTGTGGGTGGCCTACGCCATCGTGTTCTTCGGGACGATCGGCATCCGCAAGGTGCGCCACATCTACGTGGCCAACTGGTTCTTCGGCTCCTACATCCTGGCCGTGGCCATCCTGCACATCGTCAACAGCGCCGCGGTGCCGGCCGGCTGGATGAAGTCGTACTCGGCCTACGCCGGCGTGCAGGACGCGATGATCCAGTGGTGGTACGGCCATAACGCGGTGGGCTTCTTCCTCACCGCCGCCTTCCTGGGGATGATGTACTACTTCATCCCGAAGCAGGCCGAGCGCCCGGTCTACAGCTACCGCCTGTCGATCGTGCACTTCTGGGCGCTGATCTTCACCTACATGTGGGCGGGCCCGCACCACCTGCACTTCACCGCGCTGCCGGACTGGACGCAATCGGTCGGCATGCTGTTCTCGCTGATCCTGCTGGCGCCCAGCTGGGGCGGGATGATCAACGGGATGATGACCCTGTCGGGTGCGTGGCACAAGCTGCGCGACGACCCGGTGCTGCGCTTCATGATCGTCGCGCTGTCGTTCTACGGCATGGCCACCTTCGAGGGTCCGCTGATGTCGATCAAGACGGTGAACGCGCTCTCGCACTACACCGACTGGACCGTGGGCCACGTGCACGCCGGCGCGCTCGGCTGGGTCGGCCTGATCACCATGGGCTGCCTGTACTACCTGGTGCCGCGCCTGTACGGCCGCAAGCAGATGCATTCGGTCGCGGCCATCGAGCTGCACTTCTGGATCGCCACCCTGGGCATCGTGCTGTACATCGCCGCGATGTGGATCGCCGGCGTGATGCAGGGCCTGATGTGGCGCGCCGTGAATGCCGACGGCACCCTGACCTACACCTTCGTCGAGTCGGTCAAGGCCACCTATCCCTTCTACGTGATCCGCGTCATCGGCGGCCTGCTGTACCTGGCCGGCATGGTGGTGATGGCCTGGAACACCTGGATGACCGTGACCGGCGGCCGCGCGGCGCACGTCAACGTGCCCGCCCCCCAGGCCGCCTGACCTTTCGCGAGAAACGAGCATGAGCAACCAAGCCCACACCCCCACCGGCTTCACCCACGAAAGGGTGGAGACCAGCAACTTCCTGATGATCGTGCTGATCCTGCTGGTGGTCGCCATCGGCGGCCTGGTCGAGATCGTCCCGCTGTTCTTCCAGAAGAGCACCACCGAGCCGGTGCAGGGCATCAAGCCCTACACCGCGCTGCAGCTGGCCGGCCGCGACGTCTACCTGCGCGAGGGTTGCTACAACTGCCACTCGCAGATGATCCGGCCGTTCCGCGCCGAGACGCTGCGCTACGGCCACTACTCGGTGGCGGGCGAATTCGTCTACGACCACCCGTTCCAGTGGGGCAGCAAGCGCACCGGTCCCGACCTGCACCGCGTGGGCGGCAAGTACTCCGACGAGTGGCACCGCATCCACCTGGTGAACCCGCGCGACGTGGTGCCCGAGTCCAACATGCCGGCCTATCCCTGGCTGGAGCAGAACAAGGCGGACGCCGAGAGCATCGCCACCCACATGAAGTCGCTGCGCGCGGTGGGCGTGCCCTACACGGACAAGGAGATCGCGGAAGGGCCGGCCCAGCTCAAGGGAAAGACCGAAATGGACGCGCTCGTGGCCTATCTGCAGTCGATGGGCATCGCATTGAAGTAAGGAGCATCCCAGTGGACGTCAACACCCTTCGCATCGTCGCGACCCTTGCGTGCTTCGCGACCTTCATCGGCATCTTCGCGTGGGCCTACGCCCGCGGCAATCGCGCCCGCTTCGAGGAAGACGCGCGCATCCCCTTGCAGAACGACGACTGATCGGAGCGCGTCATGAGCGATTTCACCGCCAACTTCTGGTCGGTCTACGTGGCCGGCTTCACCCTGGTCGGCATCCTGGCCTGCCTGGTCCTGCTGTGGGTGACCGCCCGCAAGAAGATCGTGTCCGCCGCCGACAACACCACCGGCCACGTCTGGGACGAGGACCTGACCGAGATGAACAACCCGATGCCGCGCTGGTGGATGTGGCTGTTCGTGCTGACCATCGTCTTCTCCTTCCTGTACCTGGCCGCGTACCCGGGCCTGGGCACCTATGAAGGCGAGCTCGGCTGGACCTCCAAGGCCGCCTACGAGGGCGAGGTGGACCGCGCCAACAAGGAACTCGCGCCGCTGTACGCGCAGTTCACCGCGCGCAAGGTGGAGGAGGTCGCCGGCGACCCCCAGGCCATGGCCATCGGCGAGCGCCTCTTCATGAACAACTGCGCGCAGTGCCACGGCTCCGACGCGCGCGGCAGCAAGGGCTTCCCGAACCTGGGCGACACCGACTGGCTGCACGGCGGCACGCCCGAGAAGATCGCCGAGTCGATCACGGCCGGCCGCACGGGCGCCATGCCGCCCATGGCCGCCGCGGTGGGCAGCGCCGACGACGTGAAGAACGTGGCGCACTACGTACTGTCGCTCTCCAACAGCCCGCACGATTCGCTGCGGGCGCAGCTGGGCAAGTCCAGGTTCACGGCCTGCGCCGCCTGCCACGGCATGGACGGCAAGGGCAACCCGGCCATGGGCGCGCCCAACCTCACCGACGACACCTGGCTGCACGGCTACGGCGAGGAAGCCATCGTGCAGATCGTCAACCACGGCAAGACCAACACCATGCCGGCCCAGCAGGGCAAGCTGACCGAGGCGCAGATCCATGTGCTGGCTTCGTATGTGTGGGGGATGTCGAACAAGGCGGCGACGAGGCCCTGAATCCCTGAACCCCTGAACCCCGTCATTCCCGCGAAGGCGGGAATCCAGAGCTTCCGCCTTTCGTGAGCGCCGTCCCGTGCCGGGACAGGGCGAGGGAGGCCTCCTGCCTACATGTCCCCCGCGCGCCTGAACGGCGCTGGCTCCTCCTTTACTTCCGGCAGGAGGCCTCCCTCACCCTGTCCCTACGCCGCGTCGGATCAAACGCCGCCGCGAATGCCGGACAAAAGCAACCATGGTGCGGCGGCCGCCTGGAGCGGCCGTACGGGCACGGTCGATCTCACGACACCACGCCGCTTCAGGGCCGCCCCGAGGCGGCCGGGGCGCAGTGGTCGCTCAGGATGGCCGTTCAGGCAGCGGTCGAGAGATGGAAGCACTGGATCCCCGCCTTCGCGGGGATGACGGCCTGCGGGTTTGATCTGGCGCAAACGCCAAGGCGGGGTGTGGGAGGACAGTACGTCTGTCCGCCATGAACCAGAAAGTCATCCCCATCATCCCCGTGGCTCCGACCGGCGAGGTCGAGAGCCAATCGCTGTACGAAGCGCACCAGAAGATCTACCCGCGCTCGGTCACCGGCCTGTTCGCGCGCTGGCGCTGGGCCTTCGTGTGGCTCACGCAGATCGTCTTCTACGGCCTGCCCTGGCTGTCCTGGGCGACCGAGGCCGGCGGGCGCCAGGCGGTGCTGTTCGACCTGGCGGCGCGCCGCTTCTACCTGTTCGGCTACGTCCTGTACCCGCAGGACTTCATCTACCTCACCGGCCTGCTGGTGATCAGCGCGCTGTCGCTGTTTCTCTTCACCGCCGTGGCCGGGCGCCTGTGGTGCGGCTTCGCCTGCCCGCAGACGGTCTACACCGAGATCTTTCTCTGGATCGAACGCCACGTCGAAGGCGACCGGCCCCAGCGCCTGAAGCTCGACGGCAGCGCCTTCAGCCTGGAGAAGCTGGTCAAGAAGTGGTTCAAGCACCTGCTGTGGATCGGCGTGGCCATGTGGACCGGCTTCACCTTCGTCGGCTACTTCACGCCGATCCGCGAGCTGGGACTGGAGTTCCTGCAGACCCGCATGAGCTCGTGGGAGGTGTTCTGGGTGTTCTTCTACGCCGGCGCCACCTACGGCAACGCCGGCTTCCTGCGCGAGCAGGTCTGCAAGTACATGTGCCCGTACGCACGCTTCCAGAGCGCGATGTTCGACCGCGACACGCTGATCGTCAGCTACGACACCGCCCGCGGCGACCCGCGCGGCACCCGCGGCCGCCGCGACGACTTCCGCGCCATGGGCCTGGGCTCCTGCATCGATTGCGGCCTGTGCGTGCAGGTCTGCCCGACCGGGATCGACATCCGCAAGGGCCTGCAGTACGAGTGCATCGGCTGCGCGGCCTGCGTGGACGTCTGCGACGGCGTGATGGACAAGATGAACTACCCGCGCGGGCTGATCCGGTTCACCACCGAGAACGCGCTCGCGAAGGGCGAGGGCCGCTCGGGCATCGTGCGCCGCGTGCTGCGACCGCGCATCCTGGTGTACACGGCGCTGCTGGCCGCGCTGGGCGTGGGACTGGCCATCAGCCTGGCGGTGCGCACGCCGCTGAAGGTGGACGTGGTGCGCGACCGCGCGTCGCTGGCGCGGATCGTGCCGGGCGGCAGGCTGGAGAACGTCTACCGCCTGCAGGTGATGAACGCCACCGAGGAGACCCAGCGCTACCGCATCGCCGCCGACGGCCTGCCGGGCCTGGTGGTCGCCTCCGACGTGGACGTGGTGGTCGGCCCGGCCGAGTCGCGCTGGGTGGCCGTGCGGCTGCAGGTGCCGTACGGGTCCGCTTCGGCCGGCTCGCATCCCATCCATTTCGACATCGAGGCCCAGGGCGCGGGGGCGCACGTGCGCGAGAAGGCCGTGTTCCTGGTGCCGCGCTGAACTTCACGAGACGACAAGGAGACTCCGATGGCTGATCCGCAAACCACAACCGCCGCGCCCGTCGAACCCTGGTGGCGCAACGGCTTCGTCTGGCTGGTGATCGCCGGCCCGGTGTTCGTCGTGCTGGCGTCGATCGCCACCTTCGTGGTGGCCGCGCGCGGCTCCGACAAGCTGGTGCAGCAGGACTATTACCGCAAGGGCATCGAGATCAACCGCCAGATCGCGAGCGAGCGAGCGCTGCTGCCGGCGATGCAGGGCCGCAACCACGCGGCCACGCCCACCGTCTCGCCGCCTGCCACGCCGTGAGGCCGCCATGCTGATCCGCAAGATCCTGCGCATCACCTGGCCGGCGTTCCTGGCCGCGAGCCTGCTGCAGCTGGTCGTGTTCGCGATGGTCGACCCGCTGGAGCTGCAGTGGTTCGGGCGCGAACTCGCGTGGTCGCGGCAGGCGGTCTACGCGATGGGCTTCTTCGTGTTCTGGTGCGCCGCCATGCTGTCGAGCGCGCTCACGGCATTGCTGGGCCGGCCCGACGAAGACGGCGGGAACTGACGAAAAGCGGGGGGTCGCTGTGCTGTAATGGCCGCGATCCCGATGCCCGTCCCGCCCTCCCTCCACAACCCCGAGAACGTCGCCGCGCGGCTCGCCGGCCTGCTGGACGCCGCCATGGACGGCATCCTGTCGGTCGACGAGCAGCAGCGCATCGTCCAGTACAACCGCTCCGCCGAGAAGATCTTCGGCTGGCCCGCTTCCGAGGTGCTGGGCCAGCGGCTGGAGATGCTGATCCCGCAGCGGTTCCGGCCGAACCATGCCGCCGAGGTGGAACGCTTCGGCCATACCGGCGTGAGCTCGCGCCGCATGGGCGGCGACCGCGTGATCATGGGCCTGCGCAAGGGCGGCGAGGAGTTCCCGGTCGACGCGTCCATCTCGCAGCTGGAAACGCCCGAGGGCAAGCTCTACACCGTGATCCTGCGCGACGTCACCGAGCGCATCCGCGCGCGCGAGGAGCTGGCGGCCTTCGCGGCCGAATCCACCTCGGTCCGCGAACAGGAGAAGACCCGCATCGCGCGCGAGCTGCACGACGAGCTGGCGCAGTCGCTCACCGCGCTGAAGATGGACACCATCTGGCTGCGCGACCACCTGCGCGAGGACCCGCAGGCGTTGACCGACAAGCTGTCCGGCATGCTGGCCATGCTGGATTCCAGCGTCGCCGCCACCCGCCGCATCGCCGCCGACCTGCGTCCGCTGGTGCTGGACGACCTGGGCCTCGCGCCCGCCATCGAGTGGCTGGTGCAGAACTTCGGCCAGCGCACCGGCGTGGCCGCCGCGCTGGACATGGACGAGGACCTCGACCTGCCCGAGCCCTACGCCACCGGCGTGTTCCGCATCGTGCAGGAGTCGCTGGCCAACGTGGGCAAGCATGCGAAGGCGAGCAAGGTGCTGGTGCGCGTCGCGCGCGAGAACGGCGGCCTGGTGCTGAGCGTGCAGGACGACGGCGCCGGCTTCGACACCTCGGGCCCCCGCAAGCCGCAGTCGCTGGGCCTCGTGGGATTGCGCGAACGCGCCCACCTGCTGCAAGGCCAGGTGCAGGTGCAGAGCGCCCCTGGCTCGGGCACTCGCGTGGAGGCGCGCATCCCGATCCGGGAGGCCGCATGACGATCCGCATCGTCCTGGCCGACGACCACGCCATCGTGCGCGAGGGCCTGAAACGCATCGTGGGCGACGTGGGCGACCTGCAGGTCGTCGGCGAGGCGGCTGACGGCGGCGAGGTGATGCAGCGCGTGCGCGAGCTGGACTTCGACGTGCTCGTGCTCGACCTGTCGATGCCGGGGCGCAGCGGCATGGAGCTGATCAAGCAGGTCAAGGCCGAGAAGCCGAAGCTGCGCATCCTGGTGCTGTCGATGCACCAGGAGACCCAGTACGCGGTGCGCGCCATCAAGTCGGGCGCGAGCGGCTACCTCACCAAGGAAAGCGCGCCGGCGCAGCTGGAGCAGGCGCTGCGCAAGATCGCGGGCGGCGGCGCCTACATCAGCGCGGAAGTGGCCGAGCAGCTGGCCCTGGGCGCCATGCCCGGCGGCGCGCCGGCCGTGCCGCACGAGGCGCTGTCGGACCGCGAGTTCGAGGTGCTGCGGCGCCTGGCCGCGGGCGAGTCGGTGAGCGATGTCGCCGCGGCGCTCAATCTGTCCGTCAAGACCGTGAGCAGCCACAAGGCCAACCTGATGTCGAAGCTCGGCCTGCACAACCCGACGGACCTGGTGCGGTACGCGCTGAAGCACGGGTTGATCGACCCGGTCTGAAGTTCGTCATTCCCGCGAAGGCGGGAATCCAGAGCGTCCGGCTTCAGCGATCCAAGGGAAGCACTGCATCCCCGCCTTCGCGGGGATGACGGCAGGGCGGCTAGGAATATTCCGAGTCCCTCTCGGACTCGCGCCCCCGACCAACCGGACTCCTCCGAGCCGCCGTTTCAGCGCGCGCCGATGGTCCGGAACGGCCCCGCCCGCCACAGTGGAGGCCATGAACACCGCCGCCGTCGCCACCCCCCTGCGAGTCTTCCTGGCCGACGACTCCGACGCGATCCGCAGCCGCGTGGCCGCGCTGCTGGCGGGCCGCGAGATGGACGTGGTCGGCGAGGCCGGCACGCCGCAGGCCTCCATCGACGGCATCCTGGCCGCCGGTCCCGACGTGGTCGTGCTGGACTGCCAGCTCGACGGCGGCACCGGCCTGCAGGTGCTGCGCGCGGTGCGCGCCGAGCGCCCCGCCATCGCCTTCGTCGTGCTGTCCAACAACGCCAGCGAGCCGTACCGCAAGCGCTACCTCGGCGCCGGTGCGCACCGCTTCCTCGACAAGAGCAGCGAGTTCGACCAGCTGCCCGCCGCGCTCGCCGCCACCCGCCACTGAATCGAAGGAGAAGAACCATGAACACCGCCGCCATCGCCGCCGAACCCCGCATCGCACCCCTGCAGTTCATGCCCCGCGCCCGCACGCGCAGCGCCACGCCGCCGGCGCTCACCACTTTGTGCTCGACCTGCCACCTGAAGGACCTGTGCCTGCCCTGCGGCATCAGCGCGCCGACGGTGGAGCGCCTGGACGGCCTGCACTTCGGCCGCCGGCGCGTCGCCGCGGGCCAGCCGCTGTACCGCGCGGGCGATGCCTTCCAGTCGATCTACGCGGTGCGCAGCGGCACCTTCAAGTCGGTGCTGGGCGCGACCGACGGCCGCGAGCAGGTGACGGGCTTCTCCATGGCCGGCGAGCTGATGGGCCTGGACGGCCTGGCCCAGGGCCGCCACGCCAGCACCGCGGTGGCGCTGGAGGACGCCGAAATCTGCGCCATCCCCTACGAGCACCTGATGGAACTGGCGGCCGGGAACACCGAGCTGCAGCGCGCCGTCGGCAAGCTGATGAGCCGCGAGATCGTGCGCGAGCACAGCCTGATGATGCTGCTGGGCAGCATGAACGCCGAGGAGCGCCTGGCCGCCTTCCTGCTGAACGTGTCGCAGCGCATGAAGGCGCGCGGCTGGTCGGCCAGCGAGTTCCACCTGCGCATGTCGCGCGCCGAGATCGGCAGCTACCTGGGCATGAAGCTGGAGACCGTCAGCCGCACCTTCTCGGCGTTCGTGCAGCAGCAACTGCTGGCGGTGGACAAGCGCCACATCCGCATCCTGGACCTGGACGCGCTCACCCGCACCTTCGAGGCCCGGCTGCAGTGAACGCGCGGGTTCCCTTGACCTCCATCAACGAGCTCCTCGCGCCCACGGCGCAAAGTGAAGCCGTGATGACCGAAACCCCCGACACCGTCCTGCCCGCCGACCTGCTGCGCAAGTTCGACGTGGCCGGGCCGCGCTACACCTCCTATCCCACCGCCGACCGCTTCGTCGAGGCCTACGGGCCCGAGGACCACCTGCGCGTGCTGCGCGAGCGCCGCACCGGCGCGGCGGCCGCGACCCTGCCGCTGTCGCTGTACGTGCACATCCCGTTCTGCGAATCGGTCTGCTACTACTGCGCCTGCAACAAGATCGTCACGCGCCAGCATGGCCGCGCGCAGCCGTACCTCCAGCTGCTGGAACGCGAGGCCGCGCTGCACACCGCGGTGATCGGCATGGGCCAGGCGGTGAGCCAGCTGCACCTGGGCGGCGGCACGCCGACCTTCCTCTCGGACGAGGAACTGTCCGAGCTGATGACGATGCTGCGCACCCACTTCTCGCTGGCGCCCGGCGGCGAGTACTCGGTGGAGGTCGATCCGCGCACCGTCACGCGCGAGCGCCTCGCGCACCTGGCCTGGCTGGGCTTCAACCGCCTGAGCTTCGGCGTGCAGGACTTCGATCCGCGCGTGCAGAAGGCGGTGCACCGCGTCCAGCCGTTCGAGCAGGTCGCGGCATTGATGGCCGAGGCGCGCGCCATGGGCTTCGAGTCGCTCAACGTGGACCTGATCTACGGTTTGCCGCTGCAGACCCGCGAGTCGTTCGCGCGCACGCTGGGGCAGGTGCAGGAGCTGCGGCCGGACCGCATCGCGCTCTATGGATACGCGCACCTGCCGGACCGCTTCAAGCCGCAGCGCCGCATCGTGCCGGCCGAACTGCCGGACGGCGCCGGCAAGCTGAGCATGCTGGCCGATTCGATCGACGCGCTGCGCGAAGCGGGCTACGTGTACGTGGGCATGGACCACTTCGCGCTGCCCGGCGACGCGCTGGCCGTGGCCAAGCGGCAGGGACGGCTGCACCGCAACTTCCAGGGCTACAGCACGCAGCCGGATTGCGACCTGATCGGCCTGGGCGTCTCGGCCATCAGCCGCATCGGCGCCAGCTACGCGCAGAACGCCAAGACCCTGGACGAGTACGAGGACGGCCTGCGGCAGGGCCGGCTGCCGGTGGTGCGCGGCCTGGCGATGGACCGCGACGACCTGGTGCGCCGCGCCGTGATCATGGGCCTGATGTGCCAGGGCGAGGTGCTGTTCGAGGCGATCGAGGAGGGCTGGCTGCTGGACTTCAGGAGCTATTTCGCGCCCGAGCTCGCTCGCCTGGAGCAGATGGCCGCCGACGGCCTGGTGCGCATCGACGAGGGCGGCATCCAGGTCACGCCCGCCGGCTGGTACGTGGTGCGCGCCATCGCGATGGTGTTCGACCGCTACCTGCAGGCCGACCGGCAGCGCACGCGCTTCTCGCGGATCCTCTGACGTGACCCCCACGCTCGCGGCCACCGCTTTCCTGATGGGCCTGGCCGGCGGCCCGCACTGCGCCGCGATGTGCGGCGCCGCTTGCGCCGGCGTGGCGCGAGCGGGCAGCGGTTCACCGGCGCGTCGGGCCTGGGCGTTCCAGGCCGGCCGCGTGCTGGGCTACTCGGCGGCGGGCGCGGTGGCGGCCACGGGCGCGGAGGCGCTCGCCTGGATGGCGCAGCAGACCTCGGTGCTGCGGCCCGCCTGGACGCTGATGCAACTCGTGGTGCTGGGCTGGGGACTGATGCTGCTGGTGCTCGCGCGCCAGCCGGCCTGGCTCGACGGTTTCGGCCGCGGCGTGTGGGGCCGGGTGCGGCCCTGGGCCGGCGTGCGCGGCGGCGCCTTCGGCGCGGGCGCGCTGTGGACCTTCATGCCTTGCGGATTGCTGTATTCGGCGCTGCTGGTCGCCTCGCTCAGCGGCGGGCCGGCGAGCGGCGCGCTCGCGATGGCGCTGTTCGCCGTCGGCAGCGGCGCGGGGCTGTGGCTCGCGCCCAGGCTCTTGCGATGGCTCAGCGGGCAGGGCAATCGCTGGCGCCAGGTCGGCGGCACGCGGGTGGCCGGGGCGGTGCTGGCGGCGGTGGCCGCCTGGGCACTGTGGGCCGACACGGCTCATCGCATCGCCCTGTGGTGCGCCCAGGCGCTGTAGCGGTTCGCTATGCGTCCTTGTTCTAGCTGTTAGCCCCGGCGCCGGGTTCCGGCTGGGTCGCGGCCGCCCGCACAATGGCGGGCGAACCAGGAGAGAACCCATGAGCAAACCGCTGCGCATCGCGCTGGCCGGCGCCGGCGCCTTCGGCCAGAAGCACCTCGACGCCCTGAAGCTGATCGACGGCGTGCAGGTCACCTCGGTCATCGGCCGCGAGCTGGACAAGACGAAGGAAGTGGCCGCCAGGTACGGCATCGGCCATGCCACCACCGAGCTGGACGAGACCCTGAAGCGTTCCGACGTGGACGCGGTGATCCTGTGCACGCCCACGCAGATGCACGCCGACCAGGCCCAGGCCTGCCTGAAGGCGGGCAAGCACGTGCAGGTGGAGATCCCCCTGTGCGACAAGCTGGCCGACGGCCGCGCGGTGGTCGAGCTGCAGAAGAAGACCGGCCTGGTGGCCATGTGCGGCCACACCCGCCGCTTCAACCCCAGCCACCAGTTCGTGCGCCGCCGCATCGAGTCGGGCGAGTTCAACATCCAGCAGATGGATGTGCAGACGTACTTCTTCCGCCGCACCAACATGAACGCGCTGGGCCAGGCGCGCAGCTGGACCGACCACCTGCTGTGGCACCACGCCGCGCACACCGTGGACCTGTTCCAGTACCAGACGCGCAGCAAGGTGGTGAAGGCCAACGCGGTGCAGGGGCCGATTCATCCGTCGCTGGGCATCGCGATGGACATGAGCATCCAGCTGAAGGCGGAGAACGGCGCGATCTGCACGCTGTCGCTGTCCTTCAACAACGACGGCCCGCTGGGCACCTTCTTCCGCTACATCGGCGACAGCGCCACCTACATCGCGCGCTACGACGACCTGTTCAACGGCAAGGACGAGAAGATCGACGTGAGCAAGGTGGACGTGTCCATGAACGGCATCGAGCTGCAGGACCGCGAGTTCGTCGCCGCCATCCGCGAAGGCCGCGAGCCGAACGCCAGCGTGGCGCAGGTGCTGCCGTGCTATGAGGTGCTGGACCAGCTGGAGAAGCAGCTGGGTTGAGCCCACGAAAGGACAGCGCGATGCACACCCGCAAGATCGGCCCCTTCTCCGTCTCCGCCATCGGCCTCGGCTGCATGAACCTCAGCCACGCCTACGGCACGCCGCCGCCGGCGGAGCAGGGCGAGCGGGTGCTGCTGTCCGCGCTCGACGAGGGCGTGACGCTGATCGACACCGCTGCGCTCTACGGCTTCGGCGCCAACGAGACGCTGGTGGGCCGCGTGCTCAAGCCGCACCGCAGCCGCTTCACGCTGGCCAGCAAGGGCGGCATGGCCGGCGTGACGGGCGACGACGGCGTGGTGCGCCGCGTGATCGACGGCCGCCCCGAGACGATCCGCCGCAACTGCGAGGACAGCCTGCGCCGCCTGCAGACCGACGTGATCGACCTCTACTACCTGCACCGCTGGGACAAGAAGGTGCCGATCGAGGACAGCGTGGGCGCGGTCAGCCGGCTGGTGGAGCAGGGCAAGGTGCGCGCCATCGGTCTGTCGGAGGTGTCGGCCGCGACGATCCGCAAGGCGCACGCGGTGCATCCGATCGCCGCGGTGCAGACCGAGTACTCGCTGTGGACCCGCAACCCCGAGATCGCGGTGCTGGACGCCTGCCGCGAGGGTGGCACCGCCTTCGTCGCCTTCAGCCCGGTGGCGCGCGGCTTCCTGTGCGACGCGCTGCACGACGTGTCCACGCTCGACGCCAAGGACATCCGCCGCAGCATGCCGCGCTTCGAACCCGAGCACTACGCGCGCAACCTGAAGCTGCTGCCCGGGTTCAAGGCGCTGGCGCGCGAGGCGGATTGCACGCCGGCCCAGCTGGCGCTGGCCTGGCTGCTGCACAAGCGCCAGGACATCATCCCGATCCCCGGCACGACCAGCGTGGACCACCTGCGCGAGGACCTCGCGGCCGAGCGCGTGAAGCTGGACGCATCGCTGCTGGAGCGGCTCGAGGCGCACATCAACCAGCGCACGGTCAGCGGCCATCGGTACGGCGAGCAGGCCCGGCGCGAAGTGGATACCGAAGAGTTTCCCTCCTGAGGAAACCGGGCGGCGCGGCCTTGCACGAGGCGATGGACGGGCCTATGTCCCGCTGCAACGGCATCCAGGAAGTGACGGCCAAGGGCCAGTGGTGGATGGAGAACCACGACGTCCACTCGCTCACGACCGAAGGGCCGTACGTCAACGGCAACCAGTTCGCATTGCAGTTCGCGATCGACGTCACGCCGAAGACGGGCGAGCGCGCCGGCCAGCGCACGCAGATGACGGAGATGGGCCTCTACACGCTCGAAGGCGGGAAGATCGTCGAGGAGCGGTTCTTCCATTGAGCGGGTCCGGCGCAAGCGCGGCTGCCAACGTTGAAGGGGCACACACGGTACGTTCCTACATCGGGCGCGGGGCGCATGTCCTAACTTGGGCCTCCGGCAGTTTTGCCGGATCCCTCCTGGACCAACCCCTCCATGCCCAAGAACAGCAAGGCTCCGCCGGCGCCGCGCGCCGCCGCGAAATCCGCCGCCCGCAACACCGACAGCGGCCCCGCCCGCGTCTCGTCCGCGGGCGGTGACCTCCCCGCCGAGAAGGCGGCCCAGACCGAGGCGCTGGCGGCCTCGATGCCCTCCAATCCCACCAAGGCCGCCGAACACGGCTTCGCCAATGGCGTGAAGCCTCAGCAGGGCGCTTCGTCGCAGCCCGCTTCGCGCCTGCCGCTGGCGAGCACGCTGTCGGAAGCGAACGAATCGGCGAAGGTGGGCACCACGGCGCCCGAGGGGCGCAACGCGACCATCGCGCCGCTGGACCGGGTGCGGGTCGACTCCGCCGGCCGCGTGCTCACCACCAACCAGGGCGTGCCGGTCGCCGACAACCAGAACTCGCTGAAGTACGGCACGCGCGGTCCCGCGCTGCTGGAAGACTTCATCCTGCGCGAGAAGATCACCCACTTCGACCACGAGCGCATCCCCGAGCGGATCGTCCACGCCCGCGGCTCCGGCGCGCACGGCTACTTCGAATGCACCGAGCCGCTGACCGACATCACGCGCGCCGCGCCGTTCCGCGAGAAGGGCAAGCGCACGCCGGTGTTCGTGCGCTTTTCCACGGTGCAGGGCGAGCGCGGGTCCAAGGACACCGCGCGCGACGTGCGCGGCTTCGCCGTCAAGTTCTACACCGACGAGGGCAACTGGGACCTGGTGGGCAACAACATGCCGGTGTTCTTCATCCAGGACGCGATGAAGTTCCCGGACCTGGTGCACGCGGTCAAGCCCGAGCCGCACCACCAGATGCCGCAGGCCGCCAGCGCGCACGACACCTTCTGGGACTTCGTCTCGCTGATGCCCGAGTCCACCCACATGCTGATGTGGGTGATGAGCGACCGCGCCATCCCGCGCAGCTTCGCCACCATGCAGGGCTTCGGCGTGCACACCTTCCGCATGGTCAACGACCGCGGCGAGTCGGTGTTCGTCAAGTTCCACTGGTCGCCCGTGGCGGGCACGCACTCGCTGGTGTGGGACGAGGCGGTGAAGATCTCCGGCGCCGACCCGGACTTCCACCGCCGCGACCTGTGGGAGCGCATCGAGGCCGGCGCCTATCCCGAATACGAACTGGCGCTGCAGGTGTTCACCGAGGAGCAGGCCGAGCAGTTCAGCTTCGACATCCTGGACGCCACCAAGATCGTGCCGGAGGAACTGGTGCCGCTGCGCAAGGTCGGCCGCATGGTGCTGGACCGCAACCCGGACAACTTCTTCGCCGAGACCGAGCAGGTGGCGTTCTGCGCCGCGCACATCATCCCGGGCATCGACTTCTCCAACGACCCGCTGCTGGCCGGGCGCATCCACTCGTACGTGGACACGCAGATCACGCGGCTGGGCGGGCCGAACTTCCACGAGATCCCGATCAACGCGCCGGTGGCCGAGGTGCACAACAACCAGCGCGACGGCTTCCACCGCCAGGCGATCCCGCGCGGGCGGGTGTCGTACGAGCCGAATTCGCTCGCCGGCGGCTGCCCGTTCCAGGCCGGCGCGCAGGGCTTCGTGTCGGTGCCCGCGCGCATCCGCGCCGAGGAGGAGCAGGGCAAGGTGCGCGCCAAGCCGGAGAAGTTTGCCGACCACTACACGCAGGCGCGGCTCTTCTTCGAGAGCCAGACGCCGGTGGAGCAGGACCACATCGCGAACGCCTTCCGCTTCGAGCTGTCCAAGGTGACCGTTCCGGCGATCCGCGAGCGCATGGTCGCATCGCTGCGCAACGCGTCGGAGGAACTGGCGATGAAGGTCGCGGAAGGGCTCGGCATGGAACTGCCGGAACCCATGGAGCGCGCGCTGCCGCAACCGGCGAAGCCCGAGGTGGAACGCTCGCCCTCGCTGTCGCTGATGGCGCGGCCCGGCAACGGCTCGATCCGCGGCCGCAAGATCGCGCTGCTGGTGGCGGCCGGCGTGGAAGCGGAGTCGCTGCTGAAGGTGCAGGAAGCGCTGGTGTCGGAAGGCGCGGTGGCGCGCCTGGTCGGCCCGCGCATCGGCCGGTTTACCGCCGCCGACGGATCGATCGTCGACGCCGACGCCTCGCTGGAGAACGAGCCCGGTTTCCTGTTCGACGCGCTGGTGCTGCCCGACGGCGAGCAGGCGGTCGCGGCCCTGGGCGGTGACGGCCACACCATGGAGTTCATCAAGGACCAGTACCGGCACTGCAAGGCCATCCTGGCGCTCGGCGCCTCGCAGCTGCTGATGGCGCGCACGGGGCTGCCGGTGGCGCTGGACAAGGCGCAGTCGCAGGGCAACACGGGCGTGTTCTTCGCCGATGCGGAGGAAGCGGCGACGGCCACCGTCGCCTTCATCGGCGCCGTGGCGCGCCACCGCCATTTCGGCCGCGAAACCGATCCGCCGATGCTGTAACCCCTTCCAGGAGACTTCGAAAATGCTTTCCATGCACGCAATGGACGCCTGCGAACTGCTCGACGCCGACCATCTCGCGGTCAAGCACCTGTTCGTCGACTACGCGCGGCTGGCCATGGCCGCGCCCGAGGGCAGCGGCGCCGAACGGCGCGAGCTGGCAGACCGCATCTGCCGGGAGCTGACGGTGCACGCGCAGATCGAGGAGGAGCTGTTCTACCCGGCGCTGCAACGAGCGCGCCGCGAGGCCGGCAGCCTGCTCGAGGATGCGAAGCGCGAGCACCAGCAGGCCAAGGACCTGGTCGCGAAGATCGAGTCGTACGGCGAGCCGGACCCGCAGCTGGACGCGCTGGTGGCGCGGCTGGCGGCAATGATCGAGCACCACGTGAAGGAGGAGCGCACCGGGCTGTTCCCGATGGCGCGCACCTCGGGACTGGACCTGTCGGCGCTGGCGGACGAGCTGCGGGCGCGGCAGGAGCAGTTGATGCCGGCCGCCACGGCGGCCTGAAGTCTCAGGGCTGGTCGGGCTGGGCCGTCTGCGCGACGGGCCTCGGCAATCGGCGCTCGCCGTGCAGCACCACGATGCCCGCGCCCACCAGCAGCGCGATGCCGGCCCACGCCAGCGCGTTGGGCACGTCGCCCCAGACGAGGAAGCCGAGCACCAGCGCGAACAGCAGGCCGGTGTAGCGGAAGGGCGCGACCAGGCTCATCTCACCCGAACGCATCGCCACCGTCAGCAGGTAGTAGCCGCCGCTCAGGAACACGCTGGCCGCGGCCAGCAGCCCGAGTTGCTGCGCGTTGACCGGCTGCCAGTCGCGCGCCACCAGCCCGAACACGCCGGCCAGCAGCGTGACGGCGATCGCGGTGCTCAGGGTGATGATGATCGACGGGATGCGCGCGGCGATGGTGCGCGTGGTGAGATCGCGGCTCGCGTGCAGCAGCGTGCCGCCCAGGCAGAGCAGGGCGTAGGCGTTGAAGCCCGCCGCGGTGGGCTGCACCACCAGCAGCACGCCGGCGAAGCCGGTGGCCAGCGCGGCCCAGCGCCGCGGGCCCACCTTCTCGGAAAAGCCGATCACCGCGAACAGCGTGATGAACAGCGGCGTCGCCATGTTGATCGCGGTGGCGTTGGCCAGCGGCAGGTGGAACAGCGACGTGAGGTACGTCATCGTCGCGAAGGCGTCGAAGCCGGCGCGCACCAGCACGCGCCGCTCGCGCAGCGCGCCCAGGTGGCCGGTGGCGCGCATCGCATGCGCGATGGCCAGCACCAGCACGATGGCGAACAGGCCGCGGATGAAGATCAGCTGCGAGCCCGGCAGCGTCTGGCTCACGTACTTCACCAGCGAGTCGTTGGTGACGAAGCTGGCCATGCCGGCCGACATGGCCAGCACGCCGCGGCGGTTGGCGGCGAGGGCGGTCAATGCCGGTGGTTGCCGGCCGCGGGGATGGACGACATCAGCCGGTCGGTGAGGGCGATGGCCATCGCCGACAGCAGGAAGGTGATGTGGATCACGGTCTGCGCGATCAGCACCTTGTCGGTGTAGTTGTCCGCGTTGATGAAGGTCTTGAGCAGGTGGATCGAGCTGATGCCGATGATGGCGGTGGCCAGCTTCACCTTCAGCACCGAGGCGTTCACGTGGCTCAGCCATTCGGGCTGGTCGGGGTGGCCTTCCAGGTTCATGCGGCTGACGAAGGTTTCGTAGCCGCCGACGATCACCATGATCAGCAGGTTGGAGATCATCACCACGTCGATCAGCGCCAGCACCACCAGCATGATCACCGTCTCGTTCAGCGTGTTGATCGGCGCCGTGGTCTTGTAGCCGATGCTGGTGATGAGCTGCTGCAGCGCGGTCTGGCTGCCGAACGCGGCCTCCAGCAGGTGCACCAGCTCCACCCAGAAGTGATAGACGTAGACGGCTTGCGCGGCGATCAGGCCCAGGTACAGCGGCAGCTGCAGCCAGCGGCTGGCGAAGATCAGGTTCGGCAGGGGACGAAGCGGCGAGCTGCTGCTCTGGAGGGGATTCGGGTTGGCCATGGAGGGGTGGGAAGTCCGGCGCGATTGTAGTTTTGCGCCCGTGCCAGCTCCGCCGTGGGCGCGGGGAATTTTGTAAGCTGGGAGCCAGTCAGACGAATGTAAGTGGCTCGGCCGACAGTACGCCGCGATCCAAACCCTAGCCGGAGACAAGCATGAGCGCCATCGAATCGGTCCTGGTCGAAAACCGCGTGTTCCCCCCGTCCGAAGCCGCCACGCGTGGCGCGCGGATCGCCGGCATGGCGGCCTACGAGGCGCTGTGCAAGGAAGCGGAGCAGGACTTCGAGGGCTTCTGGGCCCGGCTGGCCCGCGAGAACGTGCAGTGGACCAAGCCGTTCACGAAGACGCTGGACGAGTCGAAGGCGCCGTTCTACAAGTGGTTCGAGGACGGCGAGCTCAACGCCAGCGCCAACTGCCTGGACAGGCACGTCGGCACCCCCGTCGAGAACAAGACCGCCATCGTATTCGAGGCCGACGACGGCGCGGTGACGACGGTGACCTACAAGGAGCTGCTGGCGCGCGTCGGCCGCTTCGCCAACGCGCTCAAGGCGCAGGGCATCCGCAAGGGCGACCGCGTCATCGTCTACATGCCGATGACGATCGACGGCGTGGTGGCCATGCAGGCCTGCGCGCGCATCGGCGCCACCCACAGCGTGGTGTTCGGCGGCTTCTCGGCCAAGGCGCTGAACGAACGCATCATCGACGCCGGCGCGGTGGCGGTGATCACCGCCAACTACCAGATGCGCGGCGGCAAGGAGCTGCCGCTCAAGGCCATCGTCGACGAGGCCATCGACATGGGCGGCTGCGACACGCTCAAGGCGGTGCTGGTCTACATGCGCACGCCCACGGCCTGCAACATGGTGGCGGGCCGCGACAAGACGTTCGAAGAAGTCCTCGAGGGCCAGCCGGACCAGTGCGCTCCGGTGCCGGTGAACGCCGAGCATCCGCTGTTCGTGCTCTACACCTCCGGTTCCACCGGCAAGCCCAAGGGCGTGCAGCACTCCACCGGCGGCTACCTGCTGTGGGCCAAGCTCACCATGGACTGGACGTTCGACCTGCGCCCGGACGACGTGTTCTGGTGCACCGCCGACATCGGCTGGATCACCGGCCACACCTACGTGGCCTACGGGCCGCTGGCCGCGGGCGCCACGCAGGTGATGTTCGAAGGCATCCCGACGTACCCGAACGCCGGCCGCTTCTGGCAGATGATCGAGAAGCACAAGGTGACGGTGTTCTACACGGCGCCGACGGCCATCCGCTCGCTGATCA
Source organism: Pseudomonadota bacterium (assembly GCA_023387335.1). Taxonomy (GTDB): domain Bacteria; phylum Pseudomonadota; class Gammaproteobacteria; order Burkholderiales; family Burkholderiaceae_C; genus Ramlibacter. The sequence continues at coordinate 430,615 of JAEWIF010000026.1, forward strand.
AGGCCGCCGAGACCGACGAGAAGGTGCATCCGAAGAACTGGAACCTGTCGTCGCTGCGCATCCTGGGCAGCGTGGGCGAGCCGATCAATCCGGAAGCCTGGATGTGGTACCACCGGAACGTGGGCGGCGAGCGCTGCCCGATCGTCGACACCTTCTGGCAGACCGAGACGGGCGGCCACGTCATCACCCCGCTGCCGGGCGCCACGCCGCTGGTGCCGGGCTCGTGCACGCTGCCGCTGCCGGGGATCATGGCCGCCATCGTCGACGAGACCGGCAAGGACATCCCGAACGGCGCGGGCGGCATGCTGGTGATCAAGCGGCCCTGGCCTTCGATGATCCGCACCATCTGGGGCGACCCGGAGCGGTTCAAGAAGAGCTACTTCCCCGAGGAGATGGGCGGCAGGCTGTACCTGGCCGGCGACGGCGCGGTGCGCGACGCCCAGCGCGGCTACTTCCGCATCACGGGCCGCATCGACGACGTGCTGAACGTCTCCGGCCACCGGCTGGGCACGATGGAGATCGAATCGGCGCTGGTGTCCAAGACCGACCTGGTGGCCGAGGCCGCGGTCGTGGGGCGCCCCGACGACCTGACCGGCGAGGCGGTCTGCGCCTTCGTCGTGCTCAAGCGCCCGCGCCCGACCGGCGAAGAGGCCAAGCAGATCGCCACCGAGCTGCGCAACTGGGTCGCCAAGGAGATCGGCCCGATCGCCAAGCCCAAGGACATCCGCTTCGGCGACAACCTGCCCAAGACCCGCAGCGGCAAGATCATGCGGCGCTTGTTGCGCAGCATCGCGAAGGGGGAGGCGATCACGCAGGACACGTCGACGCTGGAGAACCCTGCCATCCTCGAACAGCTCGCTCAGAAAAACTGAGAAGCTCGTCATTCCCGCGAAGGCGGGGATCCAGTGCTTCCAAAACAAAAGGCCCGCATCCGCGGGCCTTTTGCCTGTCCGTGATTCGACTTATTTCTGGGTCAGCACCCACGCCGCCAGCTTCTTGGCCTCGGCCTCGCTGACCTGCGTGTTGGCGGGCATCGGGACCGGGCCCCAGACGCCGGAGCCGCCCTTCTGGATCTTGACGGCGAGCTTGTCGACGGCGTCCTTCTGGCCGGCGTACTTGGCGGCGACGTCCTTGTACGACGGGCCGACCAGCTTCTTGTCCACCGCATGGCAGGCCATGCAGTTCTTGGCCGTGGCCAGTGCCTGGTCCGCCAGCGCGGGACCAGCCGCGACGAACGCGACGGCAAGGGCGATCAGGGCACGTTTCATGAAGCGATCCTCTATGGTTGGGTTACAGTCCTTGAACGTGATTGTAGTGACCTGGGTTGACCCGGTTCAGTTCCTTCCGGTGAACGCCAGGTAAACCCCGCCCGGGCCGCCGGGCGCTTGCGGAGAGTACGTCGATGTTGTTCCTCGGCCTGGGCGGCGTGCTGGCGCTCCTGAAATACCTGGAGATGGGCCCCGTCGCCGAATGGCCGTGGTGGGGCGTGCTGATCCCGTTCGGCCTGGCCATCGCGTGGTGGACCTGGGCCGACTGGTCCGGTTACACCAAGAAGAAGGCCGTGCAGCGCGAGAACGACAAGCGCCAGGCGCGCATCGACAAGAGCCGCTCCGCCATGGGCCTGCCGCCCAAGCGGCGCTGAGCTTCAACGCGACTTGTTGAAGAGGATCGCGCCGTTGCGGCGCGCCTCGGCTTCCGTGCACGCTTCGCCGGAAGGCGCCCTGGCCAGGCGCGGGCAGCGGCGCAGCAATTCATCCAGGCCGATGTTGGCGGGCACCCGCGTGTGGTGGACGCACACGGCGCCCGCCGGTGACCAGCCGGCTTCGAATTCGAGCGCGGACCCAGGCTCGGGCGATTGCACGCCTGCGTCGTCGTACACGTCGATCAACGTGCCATCCGCGGTCCAACCCCGGCCGTCGCCGCAGTAGTCCGCGCGGTACAGGCGGGTGCAGGCCTGGAAGCGTTGCAGCGCCTGGGCGCCGGCGTTCCAGAAGCGATAGCCCGCACGCAGGCACTTGCCGAGGACGCCGCTGGTGCAGGTGAGGGTGAGCTTTTGCGGATCGGGTTCGAATTGGCCGTCTTCGGCCAGGTGCCCGCCGAGGGGGATGGCCCAACCCTCGCCGCGCGCGTCCGGCTCGCAGATGTTGTTCCATTCACCGGCATCGTCCCGCACCCGCATCTCGTAGAGGAAGAGGCCCGCCTCTTCCTGCACGGCCTCGATGCGCAGGGCGAGCACGTCACCGCCGGCCGGCAGGAGCAACTGCCTTCCCGCCAACTCGCGGCCCGCCAGCGAAGTGCCGTCGGCGAGCGTGGCGCGCAGCACGGTGCCTTCGAGCGAAACGGAAGTGGCTTGCGCCGGCGCCACCGCCGCTGCGCAAGCCACCATGACGATGAAATCGGTCCAGCGCGTCAACGAACGCTGATCCGGTCCAGCGCGATGCCGCTGAGCTGGGGCTGTGCATCGACCTTCGCGCCGTTCAGCGCCAGGCGGTTCAGCTGGATGCCGTTCTTCCTGAACCCGTTGTGGTCCTCGCCGTTCTTGCGGAAGCCCGCGGTGGCGCTTGCCATGCCGACCAGCATGGACGCGACCAGGAACACCCTGACAAAGTGGGACATGTCGATTTCCTCAGTGAAGTTGAAGATGCACCTACCGGCGGCCGCCGGCAGGCGTGCAGAGCGTAGGCAAAGGAAGCCGATCCGCTTAGGACCAACGACCGCTAGCCCATCTCCCGAATCTGCTTGCGCCGCAGCGGCGCGACCGCCGGTCCCTCGATCACGGTGCCATCGGGCCGGAACCGGCTGCCGTGGCAAGGGCAGTCCCAGCTCGTCTCCACGCTGTTCCAGTGCACCTTGCAACCGAGGTGCGTGCACACCGAGGACACCGCGAACAGCTCGCCCTGCGGCGAGCGCCATGCGGCCACCGGCTCGCCTTCGCAGTCGACGATGGCGCTGTCGCCGGGCGCGAGGCGGGCGAGCTTCTCGGCTTGGGGATGCGTGAGGTAGTCCTTGAGCAAAGCCCCCGCCATCGTGGACACCTCCTCCAGCAGGGTCTTCGCGCCCTTCACCGGCGTGAAGCGGCCTGGCGTGCAGCGCTCGATGAACGCGTCCTTGTGGCCGGCCAGCTGCGCCGCGATGCCGCGTGCGGCCACCGTGCCCCACGTCAGCCCATCGGCGGCGAACCCCGTGGCGATGAAGCAGCCCGAGCGGTCGCGGCCGATGTAGGGCAGGCCGTCGTGCGAGCGGTAGTTCTGCGCCGACCATCGATGCACCGCGCGCCCCGGCGAGAGATGGCTGTTCGCCATCGCCTCCACCGCCATCAGCGCCGCCTTGGCGTTGTGCGTGCCGGTCTTGTGCTCGGGCCCGACCACCACCAGGTAGCGCCGGCCTTCGTGCGAGAAGACGCGGATCGACAGTCCCTCGTCGCCTTCCCACCAGAAGATGCCCGGACCGGGATCGACGCTGCCGGCCTCGAACGCCACCGCGTACTCGCGATGCACCGGCATCTCCGCCTGGACCACGTGGAAGCCCTTGGGCGAATGCGTGGCCAGCACGATCTCGCCGGCCTTCACGCTGCCGGAAGCGGTGGTCGCCATGCGCTTGCCGGCGTCCAGTTCCAGCACGCGCGAATGCTCGTGGATCGATGCGCCCGCGGCGGCCGCGCGCTGCGCCAGCGCGCTCACGTAGGCCTGCGGCTGCAGCTGCGCCTGGTCCTCCAGCACCAGCACCGGCCCCGACGGCGGCGGCAGTCCGCCGGGAAAGCCGTGCTCCATCCGCACCGGTGCACCCAGCCGGGCCAGCGCGCGGTGCTCGTGGTCGATGAAGGCATGGTCCGAAGCGAAGCGACCGCCGCGATGCATGGCGCAGCGCGTGAAGGCCGCGGCCGCGTTGTCGCGGCAGTGCTGCTCGATGAAGTCGATGGCCGCCGCGCGGGCGGCCAGCACCTCGCGCGCCACGTCGTGGCTCCAGTGCGAGGCGATGGACGCGATCCCCGGCTTGGTGGTCGCGTACAGGTTGCCGGTGGAATGGCTGGTGGTGCCGCTGCCGATCTCGCCGGCCTCGAGCAGCACGACCTGGCGCCCCTGCTCGGCCAGCAGCAGCGCGGTGGTGACCCCCGTGATGCCCCCGCCGACCACCAGCACGTCGCACTGCGCATCGGCTTCCAGCATGGCGAAGCCCGGGCCGCGCGCGGTGGCGCGCCACAGCGAGGAGGTGTCCATCGGAGTTCTCCTTGAGGGGGAACTCCGATGCTAGGAGGGGCCCGGACCGGGCCCGTGTAGGACGGCTACCGGAAGTTGTCCAGCACCGCGCCCTTGCTGGCGCTGGCCGCGTTGAACGCGAACTTGGCCTGCACCCCGCGCGTGTAGCGCGGCTCGGGCGCCTTCCAGAACTTGCGGCGGTTGGCCAGCTCGGCGTCGTCCACGTTGAGCTGCAGCTGGAGCTTGTGCGCGTCGATGGTGATGGAGTCGCCTTCGTTCACCAGCGCGATGGTGCCGCCCGCCGCCGCTTCCGGCGCGACGTGGCCCACCACCATGCCCCAGGTGCCGCCGGAGAAGCGGCCGTCGGTGATCAGGCCCACGCTCTCGCCCAGGCCCGCGCCGATCAGCGCGCCGGTGGGCGCCAGCATCTCGGGCATGCCGGGGCCGCCCTTGGGGCCCAGGTAGCGCAGCACCATCACGTCGCCGGCCTTGATCTTGCCGTCCAGGATGGCCTGCAGCGCCGACTGCTCGTCGTCGAACACGCGCGCCGGGCCGGTGATCACCGGATTCTTCAGGCCGGAGATCTTGGCCACCGCGCCTTCGGGCGACAGGTTGCCCTTGAGGATCGCCAGGTGGCCTTCCTTGTAGAGCGGCTTGTCGATGGAGCGGATCACGTCCTGGTCGGCGCGCGGCTGGTCCGGGATGTCCTTGAGCGTCTCGGCGATGGTCTTGCCCGTGATCGTCATGCAATCACCGTGCAGCAGGCCCGCCTTGAGCAGCACCTTCATGACCTGCGGGATGCCGCCGGCGTTGTGCAGGTCCACGGCCAGGTACTTGCCCGAGGGCTTGAGGTCGCAGATCACCGGCGTCTTCTTGCGGATGCGCTCGAAGTCCTCGATGGTCCACTCCACGCCGGCCGAGTGCGCGATGGCCAGGAAGTGCAGCACCGCGTTGGTCGAGCCGCCGGTGGCCATGATCACGGCCACCGCGTTCTCCAGCGACTTGCGGGTCACGATGTCGCGCGGCTTCAGGTCCTTCTTGATCGCCTCCATCAGCACCTTGGCCGATTCCCTGGCCGAGTTCTGCTTCTCGTCGTGCGGGTTGGCCATGGTGGAGGAGAAGGGCAGCGACATGCCCAGCGCCTCGAAGGCCGACGACATGGTGTTGGCGGTGTACATGCCGCCGCACGAGCCGGTGCCCGGGATGGCGTGCTGCTCGATGTCCTTGAGTTCCTGGTCGCTGATCTTGCCGGCGGCGTTCTGGCCCACGGCCTCGAACACGCTGACGATGTTCAGGTCCTGGCCCTTCCACTTGCCCGGCAGGATGGTGCCGCCGTAGACGTAGATGGCCGGCACGTTGGCGCGCAGGATGCCCATCATGCCGCCCGGCATGTTCTTGTCGCAGCCGCCGACCACCAGCACGCCGTCCATCCACTGGCCCTGCACGCAGGTCTCGATGCAGTCGGCGATGACCTCGCGGCTGACCAGCGAGTACTTCATGCCCTCGGTGCCCATCGCCATGCCGTCGGAGATGGTGGGCGTGCCGAAGATCTGCGGATTGCCGCCGGCTTCCGCGATGCCGTCCACGGCCGCGTCGGCCAGCTTCTGCAGGCCGCTGTTGCAGGGCGTGATGGTGCTGTGGCCGTTGGCCACGCCGACCATCGGCTTGCCGAAGTCGGTCTCCTTGTAGCCCATGCCGTAGTACATGGAGCGGTTGGGCGCGCGGGACTTGCCCTGGGTGATGTTGTCGCTGCGCAGGTGCAGGCGGATCGGTTGTTCGGCCACGGATGGGTCTCCTGGATAGCTGCTCGGAAGGGCGGAAGTATGGGGGCGCCCGCTGATTCCTTCCAATCCATTCTTGGGCCGGGACTAATATGCGCGGCATATGAGTGATCCCGTCATCGAGCTGCGCCTGTGGCGCCAGTTCGCCGCCGTCGGCGAGACGCTGCATTTCGGGCGCGCCGCCGCGCTGCTCAACATGACGCAGCCGCCGCTGACCCAGGGCATCTCCCAGCTCGAGCGCCTGCTGGGCGTGCGCCTGTTCGACCGCACCAAGCGCAGCGTGCAGCTCACCGAGGCCGGCCTGGCCCTGCTGCCGCAGGCCCAGGCGCTGCTGGCGCGGGCGCGCGAACTGCCGGCCCAGGCCCGCGCGGCCGCGCAGGGCGAGGCCGGCCACCTGCGCCTGGCCTTCGTCTCCACGGTCGGCTTCAGCCTGTTGCCGGCCTGGGTGCGGGCCTACCGCGCCGAGCATCCGCACACCCGGCTGGAACTGATCGAGGCCACCGGCGACGTGCAGCTGCCGGCCATCCAGCGCGGCGAGATCGACGCCGGCTTCCTGCTGCATTCGCCCGGCTTCGCGCCGCCGCAGCTGGCGCACCTGCGCATCGCGCGCGAGCCGCTGGTGCTGGCGCTGCCGGAACAGCATCCGCTGGCGGCGTCGCGCGGCCTCGCGCTGGCGCGCGTGCTGGACGAGCCGCTGGTGATGTTCCCGCGGCGCATCCTGCCTTCGCTGCACGACGCGGTGTTCGGCCTGTACCACGCGGCCGGCCGCGAGCCGCTGGTGGCGCAGGAGGCGATCCAGATGCAGACCATCGTGAACCTGGTGTCGGCCGGCCTCGGCCTGGCCTGGGTGCCCGAGAGCGTGCGCCAGTTCCAGCGGCCGGGCGTGGTCTACCGCACGCTGGGCGGCGCGCAGGGTCTCAAGGTGCCGCGCTGCGAAACCAGCCTGGCGTGGCGGCCCGCGCCCGGCGCGGTGCTGTCGCGGTTCGTCGAGTTCGCCCGCCGCCACGTGTCCGCCTGAGAGGCGGGGGCACAATCGCCCCATGCTGATCCACCCGAAGATCGACCCCGTCGCCATCCACCTCGGCCCGCTGGCGATCCACTGGTACGGCCTGACCTACCTGGCCGCGTTCGCGCTGTTCTATTTCCTGGCCACGCGCCGGCTGCGGCACCAGCCGTACGCGTCGCTGCAGGGCGACACCCCCGGCTCCTGGAGCCGGCGCGACATCGAGGACATGCTGTTCCTGGGCGTGGTGGGCGTCATCGCGGGCGGGCGCCTGGGCTACTGCCTGTTCTACAAGCCGGCCTACTACGCCTCGCACCCGCTGGAGATCTTCTTCATCTGGCAGGGCGGCATGAGCTTCCACGGCGGCATGCTGGGCGTGATCGCGTCGCAGTGGTGGTACGCGTTCTCGCGCGGCAAGCCGTTCTGGCAGGTGACGGACTTCATCGCGCCCTGCGTGCCGCTGGGCCTGGCGGCCGGGCGCGTGGGCAACTTCATCAACGGCGAGCTGTGGGGCAGGGCGGCCGACCCGTCGCTGCCGTGGGCGATGGCGTTCCCGACGAGCGGCTCGATGATCCCGCGCCATCCGTCGCAGGTCTACCAGTTCCTGCTGGAGGGCGTGCTGCTGTTCATCCTGCTCTGGATCTACGCGCGCAAGGCGCCGCGCCGGGCGCAGGTGTCGGCCGCGTTCCTGATCGGCTACGGCTTCTTCCGGTTCATCGCCGAGTTCTTCCGCGAACCCGATGCGCACCTGATCTGGCTGCGCGACCAGACCGGCCTTTCCATGGGCCAGTGGCTGTGCGTGCCGATGATCGCGTTCGGCATCGGCCTGTGGCTGTGGGCGCGGCGGCACCCCGCGCGCACCGCGGCCGCCTGATTCCCCGGATTTACCCTTGGAGGCACTTGCGCCCGATCGCAGGCTCGCCATAATTCTTCGTAATTACGGGAAATTACGGCATGCGCCTCGTCCACAACTCCCTGCATGAAGAGGTCGCCGACCGGCTGCGGCAACGCATCTTCGACGGTGAACTGGCGCCCGGCACCTTCCTCGACGAGGTGGAGCTCGCGCAGGAGCTGTCGATCTCCCGCACGCCGCTGCGCGAGGCGCTCAAGGTGCTCACGGCCGAGGGCCTGGTGCGGCACGAACCGCGCCGCGGCTGCTTCGTGGCGGAGGTGACCGAGCAGGACCTGGACGAGATCTTCCCGGTCATCGCGCTGCTCGAAGGCCGCTGTGCCTACGAGGCCGCCCAGAACGCGAGCGAGGCCGACCTGCAGGCCCTGGAAGAGCTGCACGCCCGGCTGGCGAAGCATGCCAAGGCGCGCCGGGTGAACGACTACTACGCCGCGAACTTCGCCATCCACGAAGCCATCATCACGCTGGCGGACAACCGCTGGCTCGCGCAGGTGATCACCGACCTGCGCAAGATCGTCAAGCTGGCCCGGCTGCAGCAGCTGCATGCGCCGGGGCGGCTGGAGCAGAGCCTGTCGGAGCACCTGGCCGTGTTCGCCGCCCTGAAGGCGCGCGACGCCGAGGGCGCCGAGGCGGCCATGCGCACCCATCTCACCCGCCAACGCGGCGCCCTGCGCGAAGTGGCGCGCGCCCAACGCACGAGGATCACCGGATGAACGCGGCGAGCGAATGGATCACCAGGAGCGTGGCGCTGCTGCGCCCCAACGGCGAGGCCAGGCCGGCCAAGGCCGCCGAGCCGCGCGCGGCCCGGCCCACCGGCGAGCGCCTGCGCGCCACGCTGCGCCGCGGGCCGGAGGCGCTGTCGCCGCGGGCGATGCGCCGCGCCCTGGCCGAACTGCAGGCGGTGGTCGATCCGCGGGTGAGCGAGGTCGAGGGCGCGCGCCTGGCCCACGCCTTCATGCAGTGGTACCAGCAGGCCACGCAGGAGGAGCGCCACGACGTCTGGCTGCTGATGAGCGACCAGTTCGCGCCCGACGGCGACAAGGTGCGCGCCGCGCGCGACCACTACGAGTCGGCGCTCGGCACGCCCGAGGAGGCCCACGCCGAGATCCGCCTGCGCCGCGCCTTCACCTCGCCGCGCACGCGCCTCCTGCAGCGCTTCGCGGGCACGCCCGACGGCATCCGGTTCCTGGTGGGCCTGCGCGCCGACCTGCTGCCGCACCTGAAGTCCGACCGCCGCCTGCTGCCGCTGGACGCGGAGCTCGAAGGCCTGCTCTCCACCTGGTTCGACGTCGCCTTCCTGGAGCTGCGGCGCATCAGCTGGGACTCGCCGGCCTCGCTGGTGGAAAAGCTGATCCAGTACGAGGCGGTGCACGACATCCGCAGCTGGGCCGACGTGAAGAACCGGCTGGACAGCGATCGCCGCTGCTACGGCTTCTTCCATCCGCGCATGCCGGACGAGCCGCTGATCTTCGTGGAGGTGGCGCTGATGGACAGCATCGCCGAGAGCATCACGCCGCTGCTCGACGAGGCCGGTCCGGAAGCCGACCTGGCGCGCGCGACCACCGCGATCTTCTATTCGATCAGCAACACGCAGCCGGGCCTGAGGGGCGTGAGCTTCGGCGATTCGCTGATCAAGCACGTCGTGGAAACGCTCAAGGCCGAATTCCCGCGGCTGAAGACGTTCGTGACCCTCTCGCCGATCCCCGGCCTGCGGCAGTGGATGTCGAAGAACGCGCCGCCCGAACTGATGGCGCAGCTGGACGACCCGTTGGCGCTGCCGCCCAAGTCCGGCGCGCGCGCGCAATTGCTCGCGCACGCCGCGCGCTACCTCGGGCGCGAGATGGACAACGGCAAGCCCTGCGATCCGGTGGCGCGCTTCCACCTGGGCAACGGCGCGCGGGTGGAGCGGCTCAACTGGGCGGCCGATCCTTCGCCCAAGGGCGTCAAGCAGTCGTTCGGGCTGATGGTGAACTACCTCTACGACATCAAGCGGCTGGACAAGCACCGCGCGATGCTCGCGCAGGGACAAATCCCGATTTCAGGCGCCATCGAAGACCTGTACGGTTGAGTGTTCGCTTCGAACGACAAGCAAGGAGACAAGCAAATGAAGGCATTCGAATTACAGCGCCGCGACGTCCTGCGCGCGGCCGCGGCCGCGGCGGTCTGCTCCCCCGTGTTCGCGCAGGGCAACGGCTGGCCCACCAAGCCCGTCACGGTGGTGGTGCCGTTCCCCGCCGGCGGCGGCACCGACGCTTTCGCGCGCCCGCTCGCCGCGCAGTTCGCCAAGCAGACCGGCAAGCAGCTGGTCATCGACAACAAGGGCGGCGCCGGCGGCACGCTGGGCGCCACCATCGCATCCAAGCTCGCGCCGGACGGCTACAACCTGTTCATGGGCGCGGTGCACCACACCATCGCGCCGTCCATCTATCCCCGGCTCGACTACGACCTGCAGAAGGACTTCATCCCCATCACGCTGCTCGCGCGCGTGCCGCAGGTGGTGGTGGTCAATCCCAAGCGCATCGACGCGCCGGATTTCAAGACCTTCCTGAACATGGTCAAGAGCAACCCGGGACGCTACAACTACGCGTCGGCGGGCAACGGCACCTCGCACCACCTGGCGGGCGAGCTGTTCAAGATCCAGACCAAGACGTTCATCACGCACATCCCGTACCGCGGCGCCGGCCCCGCGCTGCAGGACCTGATCACCGGCAGCGCCGACCTGATGTTCGACGGCCTGGGCTCCTCGGCCGGCCACATCAAGGGCGGCCGCATCCGCGCGCTGATGGTGGCGGGCAGCAAGCGCAACCCCGCGCTGCCCGACGTGCCCTGCGCCGCCGAAGTCGGCCTGCCCGACTACACCGTCACCACCTGGTACGGCCTGTGGGCGCCCAAGGGCACGCCGGCCGACATCGTCACGCGCATCTCCGATGAAGCCCGCAAGGCCGTCCAGAGCGACGAGCTCAAGGCCGTGTGGGCCAACCAGGGTGCCGAGTTCCCCAACCTGTCGCCGCAGCAGTTCGGCGCCTTCATCGGCGACGAGATCAAGCGCTGGGGCCAGGTCGTCAAGACCGCCGGCGTGAAGGCCGACTGACCCGCCGCGCGCCCGGCGCAGGCCCGGCGGCCGGGTCCGGCCGGCCGGGCGATCTTTTTCGATGAAGCAACGGATGAAGAACCAGAACCTGTTCGCCGCCCTCCGCGCGGCCTTCCCCGAGGACCTCGACCAGATCGCGGTGGAAACCGACGACGAGCTGGCCTACAGCTGGCGCGACCTGGACCGCGCCACGGCCATGATGGCCAACCTGCTGCAGTCGCTGGGCCTGCCCGAGGGCTCGCGCATCGCGGTGCAGGTGGAGAAGTCGGTCGAGGCCATGATGCTGTACCTGGCCACGCTGCGCGCCGGCTACGTGTTCCTGCCGCTGAACACCGCCTACCAGAGCGCCGAGATCGAGTACTTTGTCGGCAACGCCGAACCCGCCGTGGTGGTGTGCAGCCCGAAGAACTTCGGCTGGGTGAGCCGGATCGCCTTCCAGGCCGGCACGAAGAACGTGTTCACGCTGGGCGACGATCGCACCGGCTCGCTGCTCGATCGCGCCGCGCAGCACAGCGACCGGCACGACATCGCGGTGCGGGGCGAGGACGACCTCGCCGCCATCCTCTACACCAGCGGCACCACCGGCCGCAGCAAGGGCGCGATGCTCACGCACGGCAACCTGCTGTCCAACGCGCAGGTGCTCAAGGACTATTGGGGCTGGAAGCCGGGCGACGTGCTGATCCACGCGCTGCCCATCTTCCACGTGCACGGTCTGTTCGTCGCGATCCATGGGGCGCTGCTGAACGGCAGCAGGATGATCTGGCTCGCGAAGTTCGACCCGAAGAAGGTGATCGAGGCGATGCCGCGCGCCAGCGTCTTCATGGGCGTGCCCACGCTCTACGTGCGCCTGCTGGCCGAGCCGGGGCTCACGCGCGAGGCGGTGCGAAACATGCGGCTCTTCATCGCGGGCTCGGCGCCGCTGCTCATCGAGACCTTCAACGCGTGGCGCGAGCGCACCGGCCACACCATCCTCGAGCGCTACGGCATGAGCGAGACCATCATGCTGACCTCCAATCCGTACGACGCGAAGCAGGGCGAGCGCCGCGGCAGCACCGTGGGCTTCCCGCTGCCCGGCGTGGGCCTGCGCGTGGTCGGTGACGACGGCAAGCCGCTGCCCACCGGCGAGATCGGCGGCATCCAGGTCAAGGGGCCGAACGTGTTCAAGGGCTACTGGCGCATGCCCGAGAAGACCGCCGAAGAGTTCACCGCCGACGGCTGGTTCAGGACGGGCGACGTGGGCAGGGTGGACGAGCGCGGCTACGTCAGCATCGTGGGCCGCAGCAAGGACCTCATCATCAGCGGCGGCTACAACGTGTACCCGGCGGAGATCGAAGGCTTCATCAACGAGCTGCCCGGCGTGGCCGAAAGCGCGCTGGTCGGCGTGCCGCACCCGGACTTCGGCGAGGTGGGCGTGGCGGTCGTCATCCCCAAGGGCGGCTCCACGCTCGAGCCCGAAGCCATCGTCGCGACGCTGAAGTCGCAGCTGGCCAACTTCAAGATCCCCAAGCGCTGCTTCGTCGTGCAGGAGCTGCCGCGCAACACCATGGGCAAGGTGCAGAAGAACCTGCTGCGCGAGCAGTACAAGAGCCTGTTCCTGTAGAGCTCCGGCGAAGGGATGGCCGGGCTAGACTCGCCCGGATGTCAGCGCTGCCATGGCCGAAGTCTCCCGCGAGCATCCGCGCGCGACTGGTCCTGCTCGTGCTGGCGGTCTGGGTGCCGGCCGCCATCGGCCTGGCGCTGCAGACGCGTGACGCGTACCGCAACCAGGAGCAGGGCGCGCGCGAGGGCCTGCGGCAACTGGCCCTGGCGCTGAACTTCGCGGTGGAGTCCGAGCTGGACCGCCGCCAGGTGCTGGCCCAGGCGCTCGCCTCTTCGCCCTTGCTGAAGGCCCGCGACATCGCCGGCTTCGATCGCCAGGCGCGGCTGGCCGTGCAGGGCACCGGCCTGAACGCGATGCTGGTGGACCGCACGCACCAGCACCTGTTCACCGGACGGCCCCGGCGCGATGCGGCGTTCCGCGGCCCCGACGCGTTCTTCTCGGAGTCGGGGTCCGGCGTGGTCTTCGTGGAGCAGGGCCCGGTCTCGCGGCGGCCCAGCATCGGCCTCTTCGTGCCCGAAGCGGGCACGACCTCGCCCCGCTACAACGTGGGCGTCACCTTCCCGCCGACGGAGCTGCAGGCCCTGCTGACGCGCCAGCGCATCCCCGAGGGCGGGGTGGCGTCCGTGATCGACGGCCGCCAGCGCGTGATGGCCCGCAGCCGCGATCCGGAACGGTGGATCGGCGTGCGCGCCAGCCATTCGCAACTGCTCGAGATGGCCCACCGGGGCGACAGCGGATTCATCAGTACCTCCACGCTGGACGGCGTGTCCTCGCTGACCTTCCTCGCGCCGCCCAACCGCTACGGCTGGGCCGCGGTGATCGCCATGCCGCAGTCGACGCTGATGGGCGCCGCCGGGCGCCTGGCCGCGCAGGCGGTGGCGGTGTCGGCCGTGCTGCTGGCCATCGGCCTGCTGGTGGCGCTGTGGGTCGCGCGGCGCATCAGCCGGCCGGTGCGGCAACTGGAGCGCGCGGGCGAGGAGTTGCTGGCCGGCCGGGTGCCGGAGCCGCTGCGCACGGGCCTGTCGGAGATCGACCGCGTGGGCGCGGTGCTGCACGACGCCGGCGTGCGGTCGCGCGAGTCCGAGCGGCTGCTGGAATCGCGCGTGCAGCAAGCCGTCACCGATGCACGCGAGGCCGAGGCGCGCCTGTTCGAGGCGCGCAAGCACGAGGCGATCGGGCGCCTGACCGGCGGCGTGGCGCACGACTTCAACAACCTGCTGCAGACCATGTCGATGGGCATGGAGGTCGTGCAGCGGTCGGTGCCGGAGGGCCGCCATGCCAAGCCGCTGCAGGCCGCGCTGGCCGCATGCGGCAAGGCCGCGAGCCTGGTGCGGCAGATGCTCGCCTTCGGCCGCGCGCAGCCGCTGCGGCCGCAGGCCGTCGACCTGGCCGACCTGCTGCTGCAAAGCCGCGAGCTGACGGGCAAGGCGCTGGGCGAGCGCATCCGGCTGGTCGCCGACCTCGAGCCTGCGCTGCCGGCCGTGCTGGCCGACCCCACCCAGCTGGAGCTCGCGCTGCTCAACCTGGTGTTCAACGCCCGCGACGCGATGCCGGGCGGCGGCACGGTCACGGTGAAGGCGCGGCCGGCGAACGGCCAGGAGGCCCGGCTCGAGGACGCGGCCTTCGTGCGCGTCGACGTGCAGGACGACGGCCAGGGGATGGACGCCGAGACGCTGGCCCGCGTGTTCGAGCCGTACTTCACCACCAAGCCGGTCGGCAAGGGCACGGGCCTGGGCCTGCCGCAGGTGCAGGCCTTCGCGCGCCAGTCCGGCGGCGAGGTGAGCATCGCCAGCACGCCGGGGCAGGGCACCTGCGTCACGCTGTTCCTGCCGGTGGCGCAAGGTCCGGCGGACGTGGCGCGCGCCGTCGCCGCCTCGCCCCATGCGGTGCGGCGCAGCCTGCGCGTGCTGATGGTGGAGGATGACGTGCTGGTCGCCTCGGTCGTGCCCGCGGCGCTGGAGCGCGAGGGGCATCGCGTCACGCTGTGCCGCACCGCCGACGAGGCCCGCGCGCTGCTGGCGCAGGGGCTCGCGGCCGACGTGCTGTTCACCGACGTGGTGATGCCCGGCTCGATGACCGGCCTGGAGCTGGTGCAGTGGTGCACGGAGAACCGCCCCGAGCTGCCGGCCCTGGTGGCCACCGGCTACTCGGCGCGCGCGCCGCAAGGCATCTGGAAGCTGCTGCGCAAACCGTATTCGATGGAAGACCTGCTCACGGCGCTGGACGTCGCCGTGGTGCAGCAGGAGACGGCCTGATCAACCCGAGGCTTGCACCAGGGCCCTGACCGGGGCGCTGGACGCCAGCTCGCGCAACGCGCGCCAGGTCTCCGACGACACCAGCTGCTCGGTCTGTTCGACCGGATGCACCACGCGGCCTTCGTCGCGCGTCGCGTACCAGCCGGCCGCGAACAGGCCGCGGGCCTCGGGGTTCAGTTCCGGGCTCGGGGGCGATTCGGGGGGCCGAAGGGTGTCCATGCGAGGAACTTAGCTTGCGCCTTGCGGCCGGATGCCAGTTGCCGTGCTGAGCCGGTGTCGGCGCAGTCCCACAAGGAGACCAGCGTGCGCCTACTTGCGGAGGACAAATGGAAATGGGCAAATCTCCCACTCTTCCATTGGCTGAGCTGCACATCTTGCGCTTGTACACGCCTGCCTCCGAACCCGTCCGCGATCATGGCGTGGACATGCCCATCCTCCTGCAAGCCCCCCGAGCCGAACTGACCACGCTGCTCGATGCGTACGCGCGCGAGTTCGAGTGGTATGCCTTCTGCCTGATCTGCGGCCACCTGCCGGAGCGCGGCCAGCAGTCGCTGCAGGAGCTCTACCAGGCCCAGGCCCGCTGGCGCGGCAGCCGCATGCAGGAGCTCTATCCGCTGGTGTGCGCGCACTGGGACGTGGTGCACCTCGCGCACCAGATGGCGGACGCGCGCAGCGAACTGCAGCGCAAGCCGCTCGACCTGATGCTGAGGAACGCCAAGGTGCGTCATCGCGCCGCGATGCGGGCGCTGCGCGAGACCTGGGGCGTGGTGCCGGCTTAAGCGGCCTGCGCGGCGATCTGCCGCAGCGCCTGCTCGAACACCTCCGGCGGCTGCCCGCCCTGGATGAGGTGGCGATCGTTGACGATCACGGACGGCACGGCGTGGATGCCGTGCTGCTGGTAGAACCCTTCCTGCTCGCGCACCTCGCGCGCGAAGCTGCCTGACGACAGCACTTCCTGTGCGGCCGCGCGGTCCAGGCCCGCGGCTTCCACCGCGTCCAGCAGCACCTGGGCGTCCGAGACGTTGCGCGCGTCGGTGAAGTACGCGCCCAGCAGCGACTTCTTCAGCGCGAGCTGCGCCTGCGGCGACTGCCCGCCGGCCCAGTGCAGCAGCCGGTGCGCGTCGAAGGTGTTCCACACGCGACCCCGGCCGGCCTTGCGGAACTCGAAGCCGAGCGCCTCGCCGCGCTGCCGGATCGACTCCCAGTTGGCCGCTTGCTGCTCGGGGGTGGAGCCGTACTTCTGCGCGAGGTGTTCGCCGATGTCCTGGCCTTCGGGCCCCATCTGCGGATTGAGCTCGAAAGGCTGGAAATGCACCTCGGTGGGCACCTCGTCGCCGAGCTGCCGGATGGCCTGCTGCAGCGAGGCCAGGCCGACGGCGCACCAGGGACAGGCCACGTCGGAGACGAAATCGATCTTGAGCGGAGTCATTTCCGGATCGTAGGCTGCGCGGCGAGTCCTTGCGCCGGGCATGCCTTTGGCCGGGCTGGCGGCGGCTAGCGGTCCGACACCGCCAGCTTCGCGCCCAGGCCCGCGAAGGCCGCCGCGAAGCCGTAACGCAGCCAGCGCTGAACGCGGGCCGAGCCGATCACCTTCCTGCGGAACGCGTGCGCGGCGAAGCCGTACACCACGAACACCGCGAAGGTCATCAGCATGAAGACCGCGCTGAGCACCAGCAGCTGCGCGAGCGGGCGGCCGGCGGCCGGATCGACGAACTGCGGCAGGAAGGCCAGGAAGAAGAGCGTGAGCTTGGGATTGAGGATGTTCAGCAGGAAGGCCTTCGCCACCAGGCCGATCGCGGAGGCGCGCGGCGCGTCGCCGTCCACCGCGAAGGCCGAACGGTCGCGCCAGGTCGCCACCGCCACGTAGAGCAGGTAGGCCACGCCAGCGTACTTGAGCAGCTGGAAGGCGAGGGCGCTGGTGTGCATCACCGCCGCCAGTCCGAGCACCGTGGCCAGCAGGTGCGGCACGATGCCCGCCGTGCAGCCCAGCGCCGCATACACGCTGGCGGCGCGCCCTTGCACCAGGCCGGTGGACACGGTGTAGAGCACGCCGGTGCCGGGGACCAGCACGACGATCAGCGATGTGACCAGGAACTCGGGGGTGATCATGCGGCGGCCTCCTCAGGCGCTTTTCGGTTGGCGGGCGTAGCTCACGGTGAGCGCTTCCCAGACGTGGCCGTCCGGTTCGCCCCAGTACACGATGCGGCCGCCGTGGTCGGTGTTGATGCGGCCGTCCATGGGGCCGTGCGGCGTGCCGCGAAACGGCAGGTTGGCGGCCCGCAGGCGGGACACGATGCCGTCGAACTCGGCCTCCGACACGCGGAAGGCGTAGTGGTGCACCGGCATCTCGCCGCCGTCCCACTGGTCGAAGTCCAGCGTCAGGCCGTCGCTCGCGTACACGGGCGAGAACGGGCCGACGCCGCTGTCCGACCACGGCACGTCGAGGATGCGCGCCAGCAGCTGCGCCGAGGCGTTGCGGTCGCGCGCGGGGACGATCAGGTGATCGAGCTCGATGGTCACGGCGCCGTGCCTTCTTCCGGCGGGAGCATGTCGGGGTTCCACGCGACTTCCCACAGGTGCCCGGCCGGGTCCTGGAAGTAGCCCGCGTAGCCGCCCCAGAAGGTCTTGACCGCGGGCTTGGTGATCGTGGCCCCGGCGTGCTTCGCCTTGGCCATCACCTCGTCGACCTCCTCGGACGAGCGCACGTTGTGCGCCAGCGCGAACTCCGTGCTGCTGTGCGGCCCGACCGGCAGCCCGGTGTCGTGCGCCAGGCTCGCGCGCGGCCACAGCGCGAGCCGCAGCCCGCCGTCCAGCTCGAAGAACGCCACCGCGCCATGCTCGAACTGCTCGCCCACGATCCCCTCGGTCTTCCAGCCGAGGCCGTCGCGGTAGAACGCGACCGCGCGGGGGAGGTCGTCGACGCCGAGGGTGAGGAGGGTGATGCGGGGCTTCATCGTGTCATGGTACGACCGCGTGTCGGCACGGGCTACCGGGCGAGTCCCCGGGTGTAGACTGAACCGCATGAACGCGCGCGTTGACCACCTGCTCGACGAAGTGCTTCGGCTGCCGGCCGAGGAGCGTTCCGCGCTTGCCGTCGCTCTTCTCGACAGCCTGGAGTCGTCGGACGACGCTGCCTTGAACGAGGCATGGCGTTCTGAGATCAAGCGACGACACGATGAATTGCGTTCAGGCGCGGTTCGCGCCGAGCCTTGGAGCCAGGTCAGGCAGCGCCTCGGCTCCTTGTGAGCGGCTTCGAGGTCTTCGTCCTTCCCGAGGCGGAAGCGGAAGCAAGGGAGGCATTCCTCTGGTATTTCGAGCGAAGTCCGCTGGCGGCGGACGCCTTCAGGACCGAGCTGTTCCGGGCTGTCGATGGCCGGGTTTCCACGGCTGCCGATTGGCCCAGCGAGGGCGACGGCACGCGGCGCTACCACCTCCAGCACTTCCCCTACACCCTCGTGTACGAAATCCAGGGAGCCGCTGCATCCGTCCTGGCCATCGCGCACCAGAGGCGCCGGCCGCGCTACTGGCAGACCTGAACCAGCTTCATCCGCCCCGAAGCGCCGCTTCGGATCGTCACTGCCGACTTCGGGCAGCCGAAGTGTTCGGCGACCAGGGCGATGAGCTCCTGGTTGGCCTTGCCGTCCACGGGTGGGGATTTCAGCTGGGCTTGCCAGGTGCCGTCTTCGGCTTGCGCGAGGCTGCTCGTGCGCGCGTTCGGCTTGACCTTGACCTGGAGGACCTGCCGGGCCATGGCCGTTTTCAGGCCGCGCCGAGGCGAAACACGGCGTCGCGCAGCAGTTGCCGGGCGGTGTCGTCGCAGAGCAGGGAGTCGGGGCGGTAGAGCAGGCAGGTGCTCCGCGCGCTCGACAGCGCGACGGGATCGCCACTGTGCTCCTCGACCGCGAGCACGTTCCAGCCCGCCGGTGCCCGAACCAGACGCTGCGTCGCGTAACGGGCCGCCGTGAATCGCTCGCCGCTGTCGGCGCGAACGCAATGCAGGACGCGTCCATGTTCGGCAGGAACCGATTCGACGTCCCCGCCGTCCGCAAGCAGGCGGTAGGCCGCATCGCCGATCCCCACCACGGGCAGGCCGGCAGGCGGTGAAGGGGTGCCTGCGACCACGCACACGGTCGCGTCGACCGCGCATTCGATGCCCAGCGCGGCCAGCGTGTCCGCGAGCGCCGCCTTGAACGGGTCGCCATCGGCCAGCAAGCGCACGCGCAGCGGTGCCGCGTCGCGAACGTCAGCCTTCTCCGTCGAAGGACCGGCCTCCAATCCGAACGCCCGCCACAGCGATCGCGTCTTCAGCCGCGACTCGGCCTCTTCCCGCTCGGGCGAGGAATCGGCCAGCAGGTCGCCGCCGGTGCGCACCTCGGCGACACCGCCGCGAACGGCCGCGGCGCGGAGCAAGGTGCCGACCAGCGCATCGCCGTTCGACGCCACCTGCGCCACCATGCCGCCGTACCAGCCGCGCGGGCTGGCTTCGAGTTCGGCGATCGCGCGCAGCGCTTGCGCGCGCGGGGCGCCGGTGAGCATCACGGGCGCGGCGGTGGCGACGATCGCGTCCCAGGCATCGCGGTCGGGGCGCAGGCGGCCGGCGAGGCGGTCGACCGCGTGCACGACGGTCGCCAGCGACATCGGCCGGCGGCGGTCGCGCAAGCGCAGGCTGCCCGGTTCGCACAGCGGCGCCAGGTCCTCGCGCAGCGCGTCGCTGCAGACGGCGAGCGCGGCGGCGTCCACGTCCTCGTTGAACAGTTCGCGCAGCGAATCGGCCTCGCCCTGCGCGCCGGGGCGGCGGGCGACGGTGCCGCAGACCGGCAGGGCCTGCACTTCGCCGCCGGACACGACCAGCTGCAGGTCGGGCGAGGCGCCGAAGAGGCGCAGGCCGCTGCCGTCGTTGAGGAAGAAGCTCGCCGGCGCGGGATTGGCCGCACGCAGGCGAGCGAAGGCCTGCGAAGGGGGCATCTCGACGCGGCGGCGGTAGCTCTGACTGAGAGTCAGAGAGACCAGCGGGCGCTCGCGCAGCACGGTGAGCGCGCGGCCGACCATGGCGGCGTAGCCGCCGGGGGCGAAGTCGTCGCCGACTGGAGATGGTTCGTGCGAAATCGTCGTGGATGGCGGCTCGCTGCCGACTTCAACGCCCGGCAACGAGAACTGCACCCAGCTCCATTGGCCGCTTGAATCGCGGCGAAGCATCCGCTCGGGGAAGTAGAAGACGCCCAATTCCTCGCCGTCATTCCCGCGGAGGCGGGAATCCAGGGCTTCCGCCTTGGGCGTCGCATGCGCGTTGCGCTGGATCCCCGCCTTCGCGGGGACGACAAGACGGTGGGCCTCGAAGCGCAGTGCGCCGAGGAGAAGGATGTCGGCAGAAGGCTCGAAACAGCGGAGGAGGCCTCGCAGCTGTTCTACCGGCCCCCCACCGCCCCACGCGCGCAGCAAGGGCGAATCAAGAAGCGCCTGCCCGAACGCGGTGAGCGCGCGGACCTCCAGCCCGTCTTCATGCACCCCCAGCCGCACCGCCGGACGCGTGACCAGCGTGCCCTGCAGCGGATGCATCCCGGCGATGCCGGCATCGACGCCGAAGTACAGCCCTTCGCCGGCGTCGAGCGCGGCCAGCGCCTGCGCGGCCTCCTGCGGCGAACAGGCGCCGCGCTCGATGCGCATCATTCCATCGTGATGCCGGTGCGCTTGATCACCGGCGTCATCGTGCGCAGTTCCTGCTGCATGAAGCGCGCGAGCTCCTGCGAGGAGCCGCCGATCGGCTCCATGTACTGCGACTGCATCTTCTCCTTGGTCTCGGGCATCGCGAGCACCGCGTTGATCTCGCGGTTCATGCGCTGCACGATGTCGTCGGGCGTCGTGGCGGGCGCCATGATCGCCATCCAGGCCAGGTTCTCGATCTCGGGCAGGCCGGCTTCCTTCATGGTCGGGATGTCCGGCGTGAGCGCGCTGCGCTTGGCGGTGGAGACGGCCAGCGTGCGCAGCTTGCCCGCCTTCACCTGCGGCAGCACGGCGACGGCGGGCACGCAGGCGAACTGCACGTCGCCCTGCAGGATGGCCAGGATCGCCAGCGGCGACGAGGCGTACGGCACGTGCACCGCGAAGGTGTCGGTCTTCACCTTCAGCAGCTCCACGCCCAGGTGCGAGAGGCTGCCCACGCCGGTGGAGGAGAAGTTGAACTTGCCCGGGTTCTTCTTCATCGCGGCGACCAGGCCGCGCAGGTCGTTGATGCCCGAGTCGCTGCGCACCGTGCACACGTTGGCCTGGCCGCCGGCCAGCACCACCGGCTTGAGTTCCTTGAAGGGGTCGTACGGCAGGTTCTTGTACAGCACCGTGTTGTAGACCAGCGGACCGTTGGTGCTGATCACGAAGCTGTACCCGTCGCCTGCCGCCTTGGCGACGGCGCCGGTGCCGTTGTTGCCGCCCGCGCCAGGGCGGTTCTCCACCACCACCGCCTGGCCCAGGCGGGGCGACAGGCGCTCGGCGATGATGCGCGCCGCCACGTCGGGCGAGGAGCCCGGGCCGTACGGCACCACCAGGCGGATCGGCTTGTTCGGCCAGGGCTGCGGCTGGGCGCCGGCGGTGAAGGCCAGGCTCGCCAGGCCGACGGCGGCCAGCGTGGACGTGAAGAGGCGGCGGGTGAAGTGCTTTTTCATGGTTCGATAGCTTCGGTCTGCTGGAACAAGTCGCCTTCGGCGGCCACGAAGCCGGCGACGAGCGTGCGGTAGGCGGCCTCCACGATGCCGGGCAGGCCGGGGAAGGCGCCTTCGTGCGCAGCGGCCAATCCTCGCACACGTTCGAACACCTGGGCCTGGCGGGCCGGCGCCTGCACCTGGAAGGCGTCGCGCTTGAAGCGGGTGGCGTCGCGCACGCATTGCGCGCGCTGCGCGAGCAGGGCCACGATCTGTTCGTCGAGCGAGTCGATGCGCTGGCGCAGGTCGGCCAGGTTGGCGGCCACGGGCTGGTAGGCCGGATCCTTGAAGCGGCGCACCGGCGGCGTGGTGGTGGAAGGTTCTGTGGACATGCGCGGGAGGCGGGCAAAACCGCAAGCGTAACGCCGCGCGTCGAACGTAGTCGAAAGGTTCAGGCCCGCCGGGTGGTGGCCGGCGCGCGCCCGACCCACAGCGCGGCCGAAGCCGCCGAGGCCAGCGCGAGCCCCACGCTCAGCGCCATGATCCAGCGGTAGCCCGCGACGAACGCCGCATGCACGGCATCGCGCACGGCCTGCGCGGCTTGCGCGTCGGCGCCTTTCGGCGGTTCGATCGCGGCGAGCCGGGCGCGCTGCTCCCACACCGCGTCGACCAGCTGCGGCGACAGCCCGCTTTCGCGCAGCCCGCGTTGCAGCGTGGGCTCGAACACCATCGCCATCACCCAGCCGAACACCGCGACCGCCAGCAGGCCGGCCACGCGCGACATCGCGTTGTTCACGCCCGAGGCGGTGCCCGCGTCGCCGGCGCCGACCGCGTTCATCACCGCCGTGGTCAGCGGCGCGATGGCGATCGCCATCCCGAGCCCCAGCACCGCGATGCCCGGCAGGAAATCGCGCCAGTAGCTGGCGTGCGAGCCCGGCAGCAGCAGCAGGGCGAAACCCGCGCTCGCGACCAGCGGACCGACGATCAGCGGCTTGCGGGCGCCGTGCCGGTCGACCAGCCCGCCGGCCCAGCGCGAGAGGAAGAACAGGATGGCGACGAAGGGCAGCAGCGCCGCGCCCGCCGCGGTGGCCGACAGGCCCTGCACCTGGATCAGGTGCAGCGGCACGTAGAACAGCCCGCCGCCCAGCGCCGCGTACAGCAACAGCGTGAGCACGTTGGCGCCGGTGAAGTCGCCCTGGCGGAACAGGCGCGGCGGCAGCATGGGCGCGGGATGGTGGCGCTCCGAGACCACGAACGCGGCCAGCGCCGCGATGCCGCCCACCAGCCCCACCAGCACCTCGATGGCGCCCCAGCCGCGGGTCGGCGCCTCGATGAACGCGAACACCACGCCGCCCAGGCCCAGCGTGGCGAGCAGCGAGCCGCGCAGGTCCAGGCCGCCCGCCTGCTGCTCGCGCCGGCTCTCCGGCACGCCCCACCAAGCGATGGCCAGCACCAGGGCCACCAGCGGCAGGTTGACCGCGAAGGCCCAGGCCCAGGAGAAGCGATCGACCAGCCAGCCGCCCAGCAGCGGCCCGACCGCCGAGGTGATGCCGCTGAACGCCGCCCAGGTGCCGAAGGCGCGGCCACGTTCCTGTTCGGGGAAGTTGGCGCTGATGAGCGCCAGGCTGCCCGGCACCAGCAGCGCGCCGCCGACGCCCTGCACGGCGCGCGCGGCGATCAGCTGGTGCACGGTCTGCGACAAGGCGCAGGCCAGCGAGGCGATGCCGAACAGCGCCACGCCGAGCATGAACACGCGGCGGCGTCCGAACCGGTCGCCCATCGAGCCGCCCACCAGCAGCAGCGCGGCCAGGAAGAGCGCGTACGACTCGACCACCCACTGCGCCTGGTAGACCGAGGCGTTCAGCGAGCGCTGGATGGCGGGCAGGGCCACGTTCACCACGGTGCCGTCGACGAACGCGAGGCTGGAACCCAGCACGGAGGCGGTGAGCACCCAGCGCTTCTGCGCCGCGGTGCAAGCGGACACGCCGTCCGGCCGCCGCAGCGAGCCTTCCTCGCAGGGCAACCGGGAGGTCTGGGTCATGGACCGCGTTTTTACGCCGGTTTGCGGGCCAGCAGGAACAGCACGGAGCCCGAACCGGCGACCAGCGCGAGCACGGTGAAGCCCATCCGGTAGTCGCCCGTGAGGTCCTTGAGGCCGCCGGCCACCATCGGTCCGGCCACCTGGCCCGCGGCGATGATGAAGGCCGACAGGCCCAGGATCATGCCGATGGCCGCCAGGCCGAAGTAGTCGGCGCGCATCGCCTGCATGAGCGGGCCGCGCAGGCCCCACGCGAAGCCGTGCAGCACCGCGAACGCGACCAGCAGCGCCGGATGCGCCGCGAAGGTCAGCAGCAGCAGGCCGACCATGTGGGCCAGCATGCAGCTGGCGGCGATGTGGCGCTTCTCCCAGCGGTCCCCCACCGCCGCGCCCGACAGCACGCCCAGCACCTGGAACACCGTCATCAGCGTGATCACCAGCGAGGCCTGCTCCAGCGAGTAGCCCAGGCCTTCCTTCATGTGCGAGATCGCGTGCACGTTCACCGCGGTCACCACCAGCAGCGCGAAACCGTGGCCCAGCCCGAGCAGCCAGAACGCGCGGGTGCGCAGCGCCTCGCCGGCGGTGAAGTGGCGCTGCGGCGCGGACGACGCATGCGGCTGCGAGGGATCGGGCGCGTCGGGCGGCAGGCCGTCCTCGTGTTCGCCGATCTCGGCCGGGTTGCGCTTGAGCATCCGCGCCAGCGGCACGCCGATCACCATCACCGCGATGCCGGAAGCGATGGCCGTCACGCGCCAGCCCCAGGCCTGCATGGTCCAGGCCACCAGCGGCACGGCCACGCCGCCGACCGCGAGGCCCAGGCCCATGATCGACAGCGCCCGCGCGCGCTTGCGGCGGAACCAGTGGACCATGGTGACCGTGAGCGGGAAGTAGCCCGACAGGCTGGAGCCCATCGCGATCAGGAACACGGCGGTGTAGAAGCCGGCCAGCGTGTCGATCTGGCTCAGCAGCAGGAAGCCCGCGCCGAACAGCACCAGCCCGACCTGCACCACGGAGCGCGCGCCGAAGCGGTCCATCACCCAGCCGAGCAGCGGTCCGAGCAGCGCGCCTTCCAGCGACTGGATGGCGGCCCCGGCCGAGAGCGCGGTCTTGCTCCAGCCGAACTCCTCGGAGAGCACCGCGACATAGGCGCCGAAGGCCTGCATCAGCAGGCCGCCGTGCAGGAACTGGATGATGCAGGCGGCGCCGACGAGGCGCCAGCCGTAGAAGACCTTCAAGGGGGAGGAGGACGGAGACGGGCGGACGCCAGTCTAGCCGCCTGCCTCATCCTCACGCTTCCGCCATCACGCCGACCCGCGCCAGCAGCGCCTCCAGCGACTCCAGCTCCGCCGGCTTGACCAGGTGCTCGTCGAAGCCCGCCTCGCGCGTGCGCTGGCGGTCCTCGGCCTGGCCCCAGCCGGTGAGCGCGACGATGTGCATGCGGCCGCGCTGCGGATGGCGCGCGAGGCGCTGCACCACCTGGTAGCCGTCCATGCCGGGCATGCCGAGGTCCAGCAGGACCAGCGCCGGCACCTCGACGTCCACCGCCTCCAGCGCGTCGGGCCCGCCGTACACCACGCGGATGCGCGCGCCCATCATCTCCAGCATGTAGCCCAGGCTGTCGGCGGCGTCGTGGTTGTCGTCGACCACCAGTACCGAGGGGCCCTGCGGCAGGGGCGAGCGGCCGGCCTTGCCGGTGGCCGGTCCCTGCGGCGCCGGCGGCGAACCCGCGGCCACCGGCAGGCGCACCTCGAAGATGCTGCCGCGCCCCAGGCCGCCGCTGTGCGCGCGCACGCGGCCGCCGTGCAGCTCCACCAGGCTGCGCACGATCGACAGGCCGATGCCCAGACCGCCCTGCGCGCGCGAAGCCGAACGATCGGCCTGCACGAAGGGCTGGAACACCTCTTCCAGCATGTCGGGCGACAGGCCCAGGCCGTTGTCCTGCACCTGGATCACCGCCTGGCGATCCTCGCGCCAGGCCGACAGCGAGATGTGCCCGCCGGGCTCGGTGTACTTGGCCGCGTTGTTCAGGAGGTTGGCGAAGACCTGCGACAGCCGCATCGCGTCGCCGTCGACGTACAGGCCGGCGATGCCGTCCACGTCCACGTGCAGCGAATGGCGCGCGGCGTCGACCACCGGCCGGTTGCTCTCGGCCGCGCTCGACAGCACCTCGTGCAGCGAGACCCGCGCGCGTTGCAGCACGACCTTGCCCGAGGTGATGCGGGAGACCTCCAGCAGGTCGTCCACCAGCCGCACCAGCTGGTCGATCTGGCGCCGCATCATGGCCTGCACGCGGGCGCCGCCGTCGATCGCGCCGCCGCCCAGCGCCAGCAGTTCCACGCCGTTGCGCAGCGGCGCGAGCGGGTTGCGCAGCTCGTGCGCGAGCGTGGCGATGAACTGGTCCTTGCGCCGCTCCACCTGCTGCAGCGCGGCGTGCGCCTGGGCCAGGGCCTCGGCGTCCTCGCGCTGGCGGCGCTGCACCTGGGCCCGCTCGAAGGCTTCCCAGCAGCGCTGGGCCGCGCCCTGCACCAGCTGCACTTCCGATTCGATCCAGTGGCGCGGCTCGCGCGTGTGCACCGCGACGGCCGCGACGATGCGCTCGCCGCGCAGCACGCCCACCGAGATCACCGATGCGGTGTCCAGCGGCCGGTAGCGCCCGGCGGCGACGCGGTCGTCGGACTCGACGTCGTGAACCACGAACGGGCGGCCGGCTCGGTACAGCCGCGTGTGCTCGCCGCCGAAGTCGGCCAGGTGGATGCGCCCGAGCATCGAAGGCATGCCCGGCCGGCGGAACTCGCCGTGGATCTCGGTGGTGTCCTCGTCCTCGCCGACCAGCGCCCACACGCAGCGGTCGGCCTGCAGGTGCTCGGCGATGGCGCGCACGGCCTCGTCCAGCACCTGGTCGGGGTCCTGGCTGCGCTGCATCAGGCCGGCGAAGTCGGACAGGAAGCGCTGCTGCGACTCGCTGTCGCGGATGCTGCGCTCCAGCAGGCGGGTCTGCAGCACGTCGCGGAAGTAGAAGGCCAGCCCGCCCGAGGCCACCGGATAGATGTTGACCTCGAACCAGCCCGACAACGCGTTGTACGGCCCCTCGGCGGTGACCGGCACGCGCTCGCGCATCGCGCGACGGAAAGGCTCCTGGAACATCGAGCTCGCGACCTCGGGGAACACCTCCCACAGGTCGCGGCCGAGCAGCTGCCCGCGCGAGCGGCCGTAGATGGTTTCGGCCGCGCGGTTGACGTAGGTGAAGCGCCAGTCGGCGTCCACCGCGATGAAGCCCTCGGTGATGCTCTCCAGCACGTTCTCGACCTCGGCGCGCAGCTCCTGCTCGCGCCGCATCGCCTCGCGCCGCACCTGGGCCAGCCGCAGCGTGCCGGACACGCGGGCGAGCAGCTCGCGCGAGTGGAAGGGCTTGACCAGGAAATCGTCCGCGCCGGCCTCGAACGCGCGCACCCGCGCCTCCTCGGCCGCGTTGGCGGAGACCATGACGACCGGCAGCGTGGCCGTGTCCGGGTTCCCGCGCAGCCGCCGCAGCAGCTGGAAGCCGTCCATGCCGGCCATCATCACGTCGGTCATCACCAGGTCGGGCAGGCGTTCGCCGATGCGCTGCAGCGCCTGCCAGCCGTCGGTGGCCACGCGCACGTCGTGCTCGCGGCCGAGCAGGCGCGAGAGGTAGGCGCGCATGTCCGCGTTGTCGTCCACCAGCAGCACCGAGCCGCGCTCGGTCGTGGCGCGCGCCTCGAACAGCGGGGCCGGGCCCAGGCCGCCGGTGTCCGCGGGCCGGGCGGCCGCGTCGTCGGCCGCGTCCGTGCCCAGCCAGCTCTCCACCTCGTCCAGCCAGCCTTCGGGCGAAGCGGTGGCGGTGTCCGTTTCGTGCACCACGTGGCTGGCCGGCAGGTGCTCGAAGCCGCGGCGCAACTGCACCGTGAACACGCTGCCTTCGCCCAGGCGGCTTTCCACGTGCACGGTGGCGCCATGCATGCGCACCAGCTCGGCCACCAGCGCCAGGCCGATGCCGGTGCCCTCGACGCTGCGGCCCTGCGCGCCTTCCACGCGGAAGAAGCGTTCGAACACGCGGCCGACGGCCTCGCGCGGGATGCCGATGCCCGTATCCGCGATGTCCAGCCGCGGGCCGGCGGGCGTCGCCCGCAAGCGCACGCGGATGCGGCCGGCCAGCGTGTACTTGATGGCGTTGGCCAGCAGGTTGAAGACGATACGCTCCCACATCGCCCGGTCCACGTAGGTGGGCTCGGGCAGCGGCTCGCAGTCGATGTCCAGTTCCAGGCCGGCCTTGCGGGCGGCCGAGTCGAAGAAGGCGGCCAGCTCCGCCGTGGAGGAGGCGATGTCCATCGGCTGGAAGCGGGCCTGCAGGCGCCCGGCCTCGATGCGCGAGAAATCCAGCAGCGTGTTCACCAGCCGCTGCAGCCTGCGCCCGTTGCGCTGCGCCAGGCCGAGCGCCTGGCGCGCGCGCTCGTCGAGCTGCGCGTCTTCCAGCAGTTCGGCCAGCGGCCCCAGCATCAGCGCGAGCGGCGTGCGCAGCTCATGGCTGACGTTGGAGAAGAAGGCGGTCTTGGCGCGGTCGAGTTCGGCCAGCGCGCGGGCGCGCTGCTGCTCCTCCTCGAAAGCGCGCGCGTCGGCGATGGCGCCCGCGACCTGCTGGGCCACCAGCGCCAGCCAGGCGCGGTACTCGGCGTCCAGCGGCCGGCGCGGATTGAGGCCGGCCACCATGAAGCCGGCCGGCCCGCCCGGCGTGGGCGAGGGCAGCGGCAGCACCAGCGCTTCCTGCACCGGCTCGGGCCACGGACCCGCGGGGATGTGGGCGCGCAGGTCGATGCCGCCCACGTGCTGCGCCTCGCGCGCGAGCTGCGCGGCGTGCAGCGGCCAGGCCGCGCCCGCATCGCTGAGCGACACCTCGGCCGGCGCCACGTGCGCGTTGTCGACACCGGCGCGAGCGGCCAGCCGGGCCGTGTGCGCCGTGTCCTGGAGGTAGAAGAGCACGAACGGCAGGTCGTGCGCGTTGCCCGCCAGCGCGCGCGCCGCGCCGCCGCACGCCTCCTGCGGGTTGCGCGAATCGAGCACGGCCGCCGACAGGTCGCCCAGGGTGCGCAGGCGCCGCTCGCCCAGCACGCGATGGGTCTCGTCGGTGCAGGTGCAGATGACGCCGCCGACCTCGCCCTCGTCGTTGAAGCAGGGGCTGTACGAGAAGGTGAAGTACGTCTCTTCGGCGTAGCCCTTGCGCTCCATGGTGAGCAGCACGCGGTCGTTCCAGGTGGCGGCGCCGCGCTGCATCACGGTGTCGGCCTGCGGGCCGACCACGTCCCAGATCTCGGCCCAGGTCTCGCGCGCGCCGCGTCCCAGCGCCCACGGGTGGCGCGGGCCCAGCACGTCGGCATAGGCGTCGTTGTAGAGCAGGACCAGCTGCGGGCCCCACCAGATGAACATCGGGTAGCGCGAGCCCAGCATCAGCCGCACCGCGCTCTTGAGGCTGTGCGGCCAGTCCTGCGCCGGCCCGAGCGGCGTGGCCGACCAGTCGTGTTCGGAGACCATGGCCGCCATGTCGCTGTCGGCGATGGCCTCCGCCTTCGCGGTGGGGCCGGCCAGCAGCGAACCGGGGGTCGGCGTGCGGCGAGACGTGCGGGCTTCTTCCGGCGATCGAAGGGGGTCGCTCATGGCATGGAGGAGGACGGGCGCTGCCGGGATGGCGGCGCCGGATCAAGCGCGTCTTTTTGGACCCATCCGGCACGCTTGTCAAACGCCGAGCTTGAGCGCGGCGGCGGCGTGGATGAGCAGGAGAGCCTGACGGATCAGTTCATCCGCGGCTTGCGGTCGCGCGGGAGGGCGCCCGCGTTCCCGATGGCGAACCAGGCGTTGGCCAGGTCCGTCGTGCATTGGATCGAGTGCTGCCAGCCGGCCATCATCAGCGCGGTCTGGACGGTCATCAGTTCGGCCGGGTTGGTGGCCATGCGCAGCTGGTGCATGGCCTCCTGCTGGAGCAGGTCGGTGTGGCGGGCCACGGATTGCTGCAGGTCGCCGGTGGCCTTGACCACGGCCGACGCGGTGCGCTCGATGGCCGCACCTTGCATCCGCACGACTTCGGCGGCTGCGTTGGGTTTGTCTTCGCGGGGACTTCTTTCGCCGCGAGGGCTGCCGTTGCTTCGGCTCATCTCGTCTCCTTCCGCTTCGGGCTGCGAAGTCTAGGCGGCGATGAACTCGGCCGTGACGTATCGGTGTGAAACGCCGAGCCGGGCCTTGGGAGCGGCGCTACTGGCGCCGCGCGAGGTCTTCCAGCAGCGCGAGCAGGGCGTCCACGTCGACCGGCTTGGTCATGTGGGCGTCGAAGCCGTTGGCGTGCGCGCGCTCCACGTCGCTTTGCTGGCCGTAACCGGTCAGCGCGACCAGGCGGACGCCGGCGCCGCCCGGCCGGGCGCGCACGGCGCGCGCGAGCTCGTAGCCGTCCATGCCGGGCAGGCCGATGTCGAGCAGCGCGATGTCGGCCTCGAAGGTCTCGAGGCGGCGCAGTGCCTCATCGGGCGCGTAGGCCACGGCGACCCCGAAGCCGCACGACTCGAGCAGCGCCGCCATGGTGTCGGCCGCGTCGGCGTTGTCGTCCACCACGAGCACCTGGCCGCCGTGCACGGTCGCGGGCGCCGGCGCGGCGGCGGGTTCGGTGCCGGTCGAAGCCGGCGCCGCGATGGTCGGCAGGCGCAGCGTGAAGCGGCAGCCCAGCCCCGGCCCGTCGCTCCAGACCTGCACCGAGCCGTCGTGCATCTCGACCAGGCTGCGCACGATGGCCAGGCCCAGGCCCAGCCCGGCGGTGGTGCGGTGCTCGCCGTGGGGCGCCTGGTAGAAGAGCTCGAACACCCGGCTGAGCTCCTCGGCGTTCAGGCCGATGCCGTCGTCCTCGACCTCGACCACGACCTCGGTACCGTCGCGCCGCGCGCGCACCGCGATGCGGCCCGCTTCCTGGCTGAACTTGACGGCGTTGCCCAGCAGGTTGCCCAGCACCTGCGCCAGCCGCACGGCATCGCCCTCGATCCACGACTGCGCGGCCTCGGCCGGCAGGTCGACCTGCAGCGTGCGCCCGCCCAGCGTGCCGTGCATGGACTCCGTGACCTGCTCGATCCAGGGCCCCACGCGCATCGGCTCGCGGCGGATGCGCAGCTTGCCGCGCGTGATGCGCGAAACGTCCATCAGGTCCTCGACCAGCCGCGTCATGTGGCCGAGCTGGCGCTCCACGATGCGCCGCTCCGTGCGGGTGGACTCGTCGCCCTTGAGCGCCATCAGCTGCAGCGCGCTGGAGATCGGCGCCAGCGGGTTGCGCAGCTCGTGGCCGAGCACGGCCAGGAACTCGTCCTTGCTGCGCGCCGCTTCCTCCGCCTGCCGCAGCGCGGCCGTGGCCTGGGCCAGCAGGCGCTCGCGCTCCGCCTCGGCGGCCAGGCGTTCACCGCCGGCCGTCTCGCGCTCGCGCGAGGCCTGCACCAGCGCCATGGCGACCTCGTCGAGTTCCTCGAAGTCCAGGTGCAGGGCCGGCAAGGGTTCGCCGCGCCCCAGCGTGGCCGCGGCCGACTTGAGTTGCTCGATCGGCCGGCTGACGCGGCGCGACAGCACCCAGGCGAGCCAGGCGGAGAGCGCGATCGAGACCAGCAGTCCCGCGCCCGCCAGCGCGGTCGACGCGAACACCGCGCGGTGCGCCTCGGCGGCCGGGATGCCGACCGCCACGGTCCAGTCGAGGCCGTTCACGCGGTGGAAGCCGGTGTGCACCGACTGGCCTTCCAGCGTGCGCGTCGGGCCCACGCCTTCGTCCCCGCCCTGCGCCATCAGCACCTGCAGGGACGGCGAGGCGCGCTGCTCGGAGTGTTCGACCGTGCGCGCGATGCGCACGCCGGCCGGATCGAAGACGGCGACCACCTGGCTGTCGGGCAGGTTCTGTTCGCGGATGAGGTCCAGCACCCGCTCGCTGCCGAGCACGGCGCTGACCACGTACTGCACCTGGCCGTCGCGCACGATCGGCAGCCGCACGGCGAAGGCGGGCGCGCGGCGGTTGCGCCCGGTCAGCAGGTTGCCGACCACCGGCAGGCGCTGCTCGACCGCGCGCCGCACGCTGTCCGGGTCGACCGGCTCGCTGAGGTCGGGCGAGTTGCTGCTGAGCAGCAGGCGGCCCTGCGCGTCGATCACCGTCAGGTTGCGCCAGCCGCGCGTCTCGACCAGCTGGCGGGCGCGCTGCTCGAAACGCGAAAGGCGGCCGGTGCGCAGCGCCTCGGACGTGGCCAGCGCCTCCAGCGTTCCGACGGTGCCGTCGATCTCGGCGCGCAGCGCCACGCCGATGGCCCGCGCGGTGTGCAGGGCGGTGCGCTGCACCTCCTGCTCGCGCACATGCATCTCGTACAGCAGCGAGGCGGTGGCGGCGACCAGCACCGGCAGCAGCACGGCGAGCGCCAGCAGCATCAGCCGGCGCTGCAGCGGCCGGCGCGCGGGCGTCGGCGGGGGAGCGCTCGCCGGTGGGTCGAACGGCAGGTCGGGGGAGAGGGTGTTCAAGCGGACCCCGGAAAACGCAGGGGCGGGACGGTGACCGACAAGCTCATGCAAGGGTCAGGTCATTGTCCTTCAGTTGCCCTTGGGTTGCACTGTTTTTACATGCGCCCACGAGCTCAACCGTGGGCCGCGCAGGCGCCGCGCGGTCAGTCGCGGCGGATCACGTACCGCACGAAATCGTCGGCTGTCGTGAAGCGGTCATAGAGCGCGCGCGCGGCGGCGTTGTCGCGGCGGGTCATCCAGTAGACGCGCGCCCAGCCCTCGGCGCGCATGGAGTTGCGAAGCCACTCGATGAGCGCGGTGCCCAGGCCGTGGCCGCGCGCCGAGGGCGCGACGAACAGGTCTTCGAGGTAGCACACGGGCTGGGTCTCCCATGTGTTCTCGTGCACCACGCAATGGGCGAAGCCGTAGACCTGCCCCTCGATCTCGGCGACCAGGCACATCACGGCCGAATCGGGATCGAGGATGCGTTTCCAGGTGCGTTGCGTGACCTCCTCGGGAAGGGAGGTCTCGTAGAACTCGCAGTAGCCCTTCCAGAGCTTGCGCCAGGCGGGTTCGTCGCTGGGCAGGGCGGAGCGGATGAGGGCGGAGGGCATGGAGGCATTCTGCCCGCGCGCTCTTCGTCATCCCCGCGAAGGCGGGGATCCAGTGCTTCCTGCTGGCGTCGCAGGAGGCGGAAGCTCTGGATTCCCGCCTCCGCGGGATTGACGGGGCTCAGTGAAGTTGCCGCGCGAGCAGCGCCACCGCGTGCACCGCCTCGCGGTCCGCGCCGTCGCGGATCTGGTGGCGGCAGCTGGTGCCGTCGGCCACCACGATGGCGTCCGGCGACTGGCGCACCGCGGGCAGCAGGCTGAGTTCGGCCATCTTCATCGACACCTCGTAGTGGCTGGCCTCGTAGCCGAACGCGCCCGCCATGCCGCAGCAGCTGCTTTCGATCAGCGACGGCTTGGCGCCGGGGATCAGCTGCAGCAGCCGCAGCACCGGCGACACCGCGTCGAAGGCCTTCTGGTGGCAATGGCCGTGGACCAGGATAGTCTGCGCGACCGGCTTGAGCTTCCCGCGCAGCCCCTCCAGGTGGCCCGCATCGAGTTCGCGCGCCAGGAACTCCTCCAGCAGGAAGGCATTGGCGGCGATGAGCTTCGCGGGCTCGCCCAGGCCGAGCGACAGATGCTCGTCGCGCAGCGTGAGCAGGCACGAGGGCTCCAGGCCGACGATGGCGATGCCGCGCTCGGCGAACGGCCGCAGCGCCTGCACCACCTCGCGCGCCTTGCGCCGCGCCTCGTCGACCTGGCCGGTGGCCAGGTAGGTGCGGCCGCAGCACAGGTGACCGTCGCCGCCGTCCTTGGCGGCCAGGTGCACGGTGTAGCCGGCGGCCCGCAGCACGCGCAGCGCGGCCTCGCCGTTCTCCGATTCGAAGAAGCCGTTGAAGGTGTCCACGAACAGCACCACCGGCTTGGCGCCGGCGAGGACCTCGTCGCGCGTGGCCGTGCCGTGCGAGGCGCCGAAGAAGTGGTCGCCGCGCCACTCGGGCAGGCTGCGGCGCGCCGAGAAGCCAAGCAGCTTCTCGCCGATGCGCGCGAACAGCGGGACGCGGTTGCGCAGGTTGAGCAGCGGCGCGAAGCGGGCCGCCTGGCGCGCGTAGTCGGGCAGGCGGGCGATCAGGCGGTCCTTCCAGGTCCAGCCGTGCTTGGCGTGCCAGTGATAAAGGAACTCGACCTTCATCTTGGCCATGTCGACGCCGGTCGGGCAGTCGCGCTTGCAGCCCTTGCAGCTGACGCACAGGTCGAGGGCTTCGCGCACCTCGGGATTCACCAGCCCCTCGGAGCCGAGCTGGCCCGACAGCGCCAGCCGCAGCGTGTTGGCGCGGCCGCGCGTGAGGTGCTTCTCGTCGCGCGTGGCGCGGTAGCTCGGGCACATGGTGCCGGCGTCGAACTTGCGGCAGTGCCCGTTGTTGTTGCACATCTCCACGGCCTTGGCGAAGCCCTGGGCCGGATCGCCGCCGGTGCCGGGCGGGGTGGTGCGCTCGGTGGCCGGGTCGTTCTGCACGTTCCAGGCGCTCCAGTCCAGCGCCGGCTGCAGCGGGATGACGCGGTAGCCGGGCGGGAAGCGCATGAGGCGCGTGTCGTCCATGCGCGGCGCCTCGACCATGCGGCGCGGGCACAGCAGCCGCTGCGGATCGAACAGCTGCTTGATGCGGCCGAACGCCTCGGTGATGCGCGGGCCGAACTGCCACTGGATCCATTCGCCGCGGCACAGGCCGTCGCCGTGCTCGCCGCTGTAGGCGCCGCGGTACTTGCGCACCAGCGCCGACGCTTCCTCGGCGATCTGCCGCATCCTGGGCGCGCCTTCGCGCCGCATGTCCAGGATGGGCCGCACATGCAGCGTGCCGACCGACGCGTGGGCGTACCAGGTGCCGCGCGAGCCGTGCTTGCGGAACACCTGGGTGAGGGCGTCGGTGTACTCGGCCAGGTGCTCCAGCGGCACCGCGCAGTCCTCGATGAAGCTGACCGGCTTGCCGTCTCCCTTGAGGCTCATCATGATGTTCAGGCCCGCCTTGCGGACCTCCCACAGCGCCTTCTGCGGGACGTCGTCCTCCAGGCGCACCACCGAGTTCGGCAGGCCCAGGTCGCCCATCAGCTCGACCAGGCGGTCCAGGTGGCGCACCAGCGGCGCCTTCTCCTCGCCGGAGAACTCCACCAGCAGCACCGCGTCGGGCTGGCCGATGACCGCGCCGCGGATCACCGGCGCGAAGGCCGGGTTCTGCAGCGACAGCTCGATCATGGTGCGGTCCACCAGTTCGACCGCCGTCAGGGTTCCCTCGCCCAGCCGCACGATGTGCTGGGCCGTGTCCATCGCCTTGTAGAAGGTCGGGAAGTTCACCACGCCCAGCACCTTGGCGCGCGGCAGCGGCGACAGCTGCAGCTTCAGGCTGCGCGTGACCGCCAGCGTGCCCTCGCTGCCGACCAGCAGGTGGGCCAGGTTGACCGAACCGTCGGCGGTGTAGGGCCGCGGGTTCTGGTTGCGGAACACGTCCAGGTTGTAGCCGGCGACGCGGCGCAGCACCTTGGGCCACATCGCGTCGATCTCGGGCGCCAGCTCGCCGGCCATGGCGCGCACCTGCTCGCCGATGGCGCGCACGCGGCCGGTGGCTTCGTCGAAGCGGCCGAAGCGCAGCAGCTCGCCGTCGGAGGTCCAGGCGTCCATGCCCAGCACGTTGTGGACCATGTTGCCCCACGCGATGCTGCGGCTGCCGCAGGAGTTGTTGCCCGCCATGCCGCCCAGCGTGGCCTGGGCGCTGGTGGACACGTCCACCGGGTACCACAGGCCGTGCTTCTTCAGCTCGGCGTTCAGGTGGTCAAGCACCAGGCCGGGCTCGACCACCGCGGTGCGCGCGGCCGGGTCGACCTCGAGGATGTTGCGCACGTGCTTGGTGTTGTCGATCACCAGGCCCGCGCCCACCGTCTGGCCGCACTGGCTGGTGCCGCCGCCGCGCGGGACGATCGGCACCTTGAGGTCGCGGCAGATGTCGATGGCCAGCGGGATGTCCTCGGCCGCGCGCGGCACGAACACGCCGACGGGCATCTCCTGGTAGATCGAGGCGTCGGTGGCGTAGCGGCCGCGGTCGGCGGGCGCGAACAGCACCTCGCCCTGCGTGTCCTGCGCCAGGCGCTGGGCCAGGCGGCCGGCCACCTCGTTGGTGGCGGCGGCGACGCGGTCGTAACGGGCCGCGGCTTCGCGGGCGGCGGTGGGCAGCGGCGCGTTCATGCCTTGGCCTTCTTCTGTCGGCTGCCGTGGACGGCGCCGTCCTCGCGCAGCTGCTCGAGGACGGTGTTGCGCTTGTTCGTCAGGTGCTGCAGCAGCACCTCGCGGATGGCGGCGGGATCGCGGTTGGAAAGGGCTTCGATCATCTTCTCGTGTTCGCCGACGGCGCGCTTCCACTTGGCGCCGTCCTGGTTGGAGCGGAAGCGCAGCGCCTGCAGGCGCGCGTTGACCTGGTTGTAGGTGGCCGTGAGCACCGGGTTCTTGGCCGCGGCGTTGATCGCGCGGTGGATGCGCGCGTTCAGGCTGTAGTAGGCCGAGAGGTCGCCGCGGGTGTAGGCGGCCATCATCTCGAAGTGCAGGGCGCGCAGCTCGGCCAGCTCCTCGTCGGTGATGCGCTGGGCGGCCAGTTCGCCCGACTGCGACTCCAGGCCGGCCATCACCTCGAAGGTGTTGATCACGTCGGCCTCGGTCAGGGCGACGGCGATGGCGCCGCGATTGGGCACCAGTTCCACCAGGCCTTCGGCGGCCAGCATCTTGATGGCTTCGCGCAGCGGCGTGCGCGAGACGTTGAGCGCCTCGCACAGTTCGCGTTCATTGAGCTTGGCGCCCGGCGGGATGCGGTTCTCCACCAGCATCTGCCGCAGGCGCTGCGCCACCTGCTCGTGCAGGGCGGCGCGGGGAATCGAGATCACGTCGGCGACCATGGGCAAATTGTATGCAAAAAACAGGAGTACAACGATGAGCTTACGCAGGAAACCCTGTTGACAGTCGAATTTTGTATGCAAAAATGGCCGCAAATTTCCTGAACGACGACGACATGCTGACCCTCGACTTCCACCCCACCGGCCGCCACTTCCTGCAGATCCCCGGGCCTTCGCCCGTGCCCGACCGCATCCTGCGGGCGATGAGCCTGCCCACCATCGACCACCGCGGCCCCGAGTTCGGCCCGCTCGGCAAGCGCGTGCTGTCGGGCATGCAGCGCATCTTCCAGACGAAGCACCCCGTGGTGATCTACCCGGCCTCGGGCACCGGCGCCTGGGAAGCCGCGCTGGCCAACACGCTCTCGCCCGGCGACGCCGTGCTGATGTACGAGACCGGCCACTTCGCCAGCCTCTGGAACAAGATGGCCACCCGCCTGGGCCTGAAGACCGAGTTCATCGGCCTGCCGGGCGTGGAAGGCTGGCGCCGCGGCGTCCAGGCCGACCTGATCGAGAAGCGCCTGCGCGCCGACACGCAGCACCAGATCAAGGCGGTCTGCGTGGTCCACAACGAGACCTCCACGGGCGTCACCAGCGACATCCGCGCGGTGCGCAAGGCGATCGATGCCGCCAAGCATCCCGCGCTGCTGATGGTCGACAGCATCTCCGGCCTGGCTTCCGCCGAGTACCGCCACGACGACTGGGGCGTGGACGTGTGCATCAGCGGATCGCAGAAGGGCCTGATGCTGCCCCCGGGCATCAGCTTCAACGCGCTGTCGCCCAAGGCGCTGGAAGCCAGCAAGACGTCCAGGCTGCCCAAGTCCTTCTGGGCCTGGGACGAGATGCTGGACATCAACAAGACCGGCTACTTCCCGTACACGCCCAACACCAACCTGCTGTACGGCCTGGCCGAAGCCCTCGACATGCTGCTGGACGAGCAGCAGGGCGGGCTGGAGGCGGTGTTCGAGCGCCATCGCCGCTGGGGCGCGGGCGTGCGCGCCGCGGTCAAGGCCTGGGGCCTGGAGACGCAGTGCGTGGATGCGGCCGTGCATTCGCCGGTGCTCACCGGCGTGGTCATGCCCGAGGGCGTCGACGCCGACGCGGTGCGCAAGCTGATCTACGAACGCTTCGACCTGTCGCTGGGCACGGGCCTGGGCAAGGTCAAGGGCCGCATGTTCCGCATCGGCCACCTGGGCGACTGCAACGACCTCACGCTGATGGCCGCGCTGTCCGGCTGCGAGATGGGGCTGAAGCTCTCCGGCGTCAAGCTGGCCGGCTCGGGCGTGCAGGCCGCGATGGACCATTTCGCCGGGCATCCGGCACCGCAGCTGCTGCAGAAGGCAGCCTGATACCGAGAATCACCATTACTCAAGGAGACGAAACCATGATGCAGAGAAGGACCTTCACCGCCGGGGTTGCCGCCACCCTCGCCGCACCGCTGGTGCGCGCGCAGGGCATCCCGCAACAACCGATCAAGATCATCGTGGGCTTCGCTCCCGGCGGCGGCACCGACATCCTGGCGCGCGTCATCGGCCAGAAGCTCGGCGAGATGTGGAAGACGCAGATCATCGTGGAGAACCGCGCGGGCGCCTCGGGCACCATCGCCGCGGACCTGGTGGCCAAGTCGCCCGCGGACGGCACCGTGCTGCACATGGCGCACATCAACAGCCACGCCATCGTGCCGGGGCTGCAGAAGCTGCCCTACGACGCCGACAAGGATTTCCAGCCCATCGCGCTGGTGGGCGTCACGCCCAACCTGCTGATCTGCAACGAGCACCAGACCGCCAAGACCGTCAAGGAAGTGGTGGAGCTGTGCAAGAAGAACCCGGGCAAGATCAGCTTCGGCTCCGCCGGCAACGGCTCGGCCCAGCACCTGGCGCTGGAGATGTTCATGCTGCAGGCCGGCGTGAAGGCGATCCACGTGCCGTACAAGGGCTCCGGCCCGATGCTCACCGACCTGATCGGCGGGCAGATCAACTACAGCTTCGACACCATGACGGCCGCGACGCCGCACGTGAAGAGCGGCAAGGCGATCCCGATCGCGCAGACGCGCCAGGCCCGGGCGAAGTCCTATCCCAACGTGCCGACGATGGCCGAGTCGGGCTTCCCCGGCTTCGAGGCCACCACGTGGTACGGCCTGGTCGGCCCCGGCAAGATGCCCGTGGCGCTGGCCAAGCGCATGAACGAGGACGTCAACAAGGTCCTGAAGATGCCCGACGTGATGGAGAAGCTCGAGGCCTCCGGCGCCGAGGACGGCGGCGGCTCCACCGAGAAGTTCGCCCAGTTCATGAAGGTCGAGCAGGCCAAGTGGGCCAAGGTGATCAAGGAAGCGGGCGTCAAGGCCGAGATCTAACTCCCCTCCGTCGTCCCCGCGAAGGCGGGGACCCAGTGCTTTCTTTGTGCGAACACGGAATCGGAAGCACTGGATTCCCGCCTTCGCGGGAATGACGAAGCAGCGTAGAGCAGTAATCACATGACAAAACTTCCGCTGGAGGGCGTCCGTGTCCTCGACATCAGCCAGGTGATGGCCGGCCCGTTCGCCTGCATGCTACTGGGCGACCTGGGCGCGGACGTGATCAAGATCGAGCCGCCGGGGACGGGCGACCAGACCCGCGGCTCGATGGGCTTCAAGATGAAGGGGCCCGACAGCCTGGGCTTCCTGAACATGAACCGCAACAAGCGCAGCGTGGCGCTGGACCTCAAGTCCGAGGCGGGCAAGGCGGTGCTGCTGAAGCTGGCCAAGGAAGCCGACATCCTGATCGAGAACTACCGTCCCGGCGCGATGAAGCGCCTGGGCCTGGGCTACGAGCAGCTGCGCGAGGTCAATCCGCGGCTGGTCTACACCAGCATCTCGGGCTTCGGCCAGAACGGCCCCTGGGCCGACCGGCCGGGCTTCGACCTGATGGCGCAGGCGATGTCGGGCGTGATGAGCGTGACCGGCTATCCCGACAGCCCGCCGGTGAAGGCCGGCGTGCCGGTGGCCGACATCGGCTGCGCGCTGTTCGCGGTGTACGCCACGCTCAGTGCCTACATCGGCGCGAAGAACACGGGGCAGGGCCAGTACGTGGACGCGGCGCTGTTCGACGCGGCGATGGCGTTCTCGGTCTGGGACATCTGCGACTACTGGGGCACCGGCAAGCCACCGCAGCCGCTGGGCACGTCCAACAAGATGACGGCGCCCTACCAGGCGATGGCCTGCTCGGACGGCTGGTTCGTCATGGGCGCCAACAACCAGAAGCTGTGGGAGAAGCTCTGCAAGCTGATGGACCGCGAGGAGCTGCTGCGCGATCCGCGCTTTGCCAACATCGCCCAGCGCCTGGCGCACCGCGCCGAACTGCAGGACGAGCTGGAGAAGAGCTTCAAGCAGCATCCCAAGGACCACTGGGTCGAGACGCTGCTGGCCAACGGCATCCCCGCCGGGCCGATCCTGTCGTACCCCGAAGCCTTCGGCAGCGAGCACGCGCAGGCGCGCCGCATGCGCATGGAGATCGACCACCCGATCGAGGGCCGCGTGCCCAACATCGGCTTCCCGGTGAAGCTCTCCGCCACGCCGCAGCAGGTGCGCCGCCATCCGCCGCTGCTGGGCGAGCACACCGACGAGGTGCTGGCCGAGCTGGGGCTCTCGCCGGAAGACCGGGCGAAGCTGCGCGAGCAGGGAGCGTTCGGCTCGTGAGCGAAGGCGCCGTCCACCTCCGGATCGAAGGCCCGGTCGCGTCGGTCGTCTTCGACCGCCCCGAGGCGCGCAACGCCATGACGTGGGCGATGTACGAGTCGCTGGAGCGCATCTGCGGCGTGCTGCGCGGCGACGCGTCGGTGCGCGTGGTGCGATTCCGCGGCGCCGGCGGCCAGGCCTTCGTCGCCGGCACCGACATCGCGCAGTTCCAGGACTTCAAAAGCGGCGAGGACGGCGTGGCCTACGAGCGCCGCATCGACGCCTGCGTGGCCCTGGTGGAAGACCTGCCGATGCCGACCGTGGCCGTGCTGGAAGGCTGGGCCATCGGCGGCGGCCTGGCCATCGCCACCGCCTGCGATTTCCGCATCGCCACGCCTGGGACCAGGCTCGGCGTGCCGATCGCGCGCACGCTGGGCAACTGCCTGTCGATGGCCAACGTGGCGCGGCTGGTCGCGGGGGTAGGCCGTCCGCGCGCCGAACGGCTGCTGCTGCTGGCCGACCTGCTCACGGCCGAGGAGGCGCTGGGCGCCGGCTACCTGCTGGAGATCGCGGCGCCCGAGCAGGTCGATGCCGTCGCCGACAAGCTGTGCGGCCGGCTGGCATCGCTGGCCCCGGTCACGCAGAAGGTGAGCAAGCAGGCCTTCAACCGCCTGCTGCACGCGCAGCTGCCCGAGGCGCAGGACCTGATCCGTGCCGCGTACGGCAGCGACGATTTCCGCGAGGGCGTCACGGCCTTCGTGAACAAGCGTCCGCCCGACTGGCAGGGCCGCTGAGCCGCGCCTTCGGTGCCGTCCTACGGCACCGGACGGCGGGCCTTCCTACCATGGACCTCGAACCTTCCCGAGGTAAGCCATGGCCGACGCAAGTACCCGTTCCCCCGAGCCCATCGACCTGAGCGAATCGGTCGCGGGCGAGGAAGACCCCGGCGCCTCGGTGGACCTGGCGGTGCGGCCCGCGGCGGCGTCCGGCGCGCCCGCGCCCCAACCGATGGCGCCCGGCGACGAAGCGCCGCCCGGCACGCCCGGCACCGGCGAGGACCTCTGCCGCACCTGCGGCGGCAGCGGCCAGCTCAATGGCGGACCGTGTCCCGAGTGCGAAGGCACCGGCCGGGTGACGCGCGGCATCGGAGGAGCCTGAGGCGCAGGTGTTCGGGGGTCCGCTGCCGCGCAAGCGCAAGCACGCGACCTCCGCGGGCACGCTCGAGTACGTGCTGTCCGGCGAGGGCGCGCCCTCGCTGGTGCTGCTCAATGGCGCGGGCGTCACGCTCGAGGGCTGGGGGCGCCTCTATCCCGACGTCGAGGCCATCGGCCGCGTGTTCGCCTGGAACCGCTTCGGCGTGGGCCGCAGCGGCGCGCCGGTGCTGCCGCAGACGGGCACGGTGGTGGTCGACAGCCTGCGCGAGCTGCTTTCCGCGCTGGAACTCGCGCCGCCGTACCTTCTGGTCGGGCACTCGCTGGGCGGCCTGCATGCGCAGCTGTTCGCGCGCCGTTTCCCGCGCGAGGTCGCGGGCGTGGTGCTGGTCGAGCCCACGCATCCGCGCGACCGCGATCGGCTCAAGGGCCACGAGGGCCGGCTGGCCCAGGTGCTCAGCCGCGTGCTGTCGGTGCCGCAGAAGCTGCTGCGGGCCAACCTGGATTCGGAGATGGACTGGATCGACGCGGCCGCGCGCGAGGTGGAGGCCGCGGGGCCGTTCCCGCCCGTGCCGCTGGCCGTGGTGAGCGGCGGGCAGGACCCGCCGCGCTGGCTGATGTCGCCGGAGGCCCTGCGCGCCAAGCGCGCGAACCACCGGGCGCTGGCGGCGCTGTCGCCGCGCGGGCGGCAGGTGGTGGCGCGGCGCAGCGGGCACTTCCCGCAGCTCACGCAGCCGCAGCTGGTGCTGGACGTGCTGCGCGAGGTCGCGCACGAGGCGCGCGAGGCCGCGGACTCAGATCGTGGCGATGCCCTTGTAGAGCATGTACGCGGCCAGCACGTACAGGATGCTGGCGAACACGCGCTTCAGGCGCCCGACGGGCAGGGCATGCGCGGCGCGCGCGCCGAGCGGCGCGGTGAACACGCTGCACAGGGCGACGACGGCCAGCGCGGGCAGCCAGATGTAGCCGAACGAGCCGGCGGGCAGGTCGGCGACCCGAAGGCCGCTGCCGATGTAGCCCGCGACGTTGGCGACCGCGATCGGGAAGCCCAGCGCGGCGGAGGTGGCGACCGCGTTGTGGATCGCGACGTTGCACCAGGCCATGAACGGCACGCTGATGAAGCCGCCGCCGGCGCCCACCAGCCCTGAGACGAAGCCGATCACGCCGCCCGCGGCCACGGTCCCGCCCGTGCCCGGCAGCTGGCGCGTGGGCTTGGGCTTCCTGTCCAGGAACATCTGGGTGGCCGAGAAGCCGACGAACAGGCCGAAGAAGATCGCCAGCGCGCTGCCCTTGACCACCGAGAACACGCCGAGGCTGCCCACCAGGCTGCCGATGACGATGCCGGGGGCGAGCCGCCTGACGATGTCCCAGCGCACCGCGCCGCGCTTGTGGTGCGCGCGCACGCTCGACACCGAGGTGAAGATGATGGTGGCCATCGAGGTCGCGATCGCCATCTTCACCGTGAGCTCCGGCGCCACGCCGCGCGCGGTGAGCATCAGCGTGAGGAAGGGCACCATCACCATCCCCCCGCCGATGCCCAGCAGCCCGGCCAGGAAGCCGGTGCCGATACCGAGGGCTGCGAGTTCGAGGAGGAGGGGAAGGCCGAGGTCCATTGCGCGCGAAAAAACCTCGATTGTCGCCCAGCTGATCCGCGACCGTTGGCATGCGCACAAAAGACAAAGGCCGGATTGCTCCGGCCCTTGAAGGGAATAGGTGTCTGCAGTTCCACCGGACCGGCATCCTGAACCGGGGTTCAGGTGGGCTAGGTCAACCTCGCGTTGGGATCATCTGACGCGAGACGTTCACGCTCGCGAGGTTTGTTCCAGGCCCGAGCTCGAAGAGCATTGGTTCAAGGAAATATAAAGCCCGGCACGCACTGCAGACGGAGGCCATTCTAGGCTCGCGGAAAGGCACGTGGGGCCGGACTAGTCCGAAAAGCACAAGGCCCGCGCGGGAACCTTTCGAGGGGTTGACAAGGCCTTCGCGCGGCCTCGCCGAACGGGCCTAGATGAGCCGCCCGTCCTCGCCCAGCGCGCCGTCGAGCCGCTGGATCAAGGCCGCCAGGCGCGGGTCCGCGACATCGCCGCCCGCCTGCGCCGCGGGAGCTGCCGTGAACGCGGCGGCGTTGGCCGCGCGCAGCTCGCGATCCGCGATGTCGAACGCGAGGTTCAGCGCGGCCAGCACCGCGATGCGATCGCGCGCCTTCACCTTGCCCGCGTCGCGGATGCGGCACATCGCGGTGTCCACCTTCTCGACCGCTTCGAGCAGCCGGCCTTCGCCGCCCTCGGGGCAGCCGAGCAGGTAGCTCTGGCCCATGATCTGGACTTCGATCTGCTTGTTGGCGGGCATGGCGGGACCCCTTGGTTAGGCCGCGGAGTTGATGTCGGGCAGGCGCTCGAGCAGCGCCTCGACGCGGGCGCGGGCCGCCGACAGCCGCGAGCGCAACGAATCGCGCTCGCCGGTGAGCAGCTCCACCTGCTGCGCCAACAGCGCGTTGGTGCGCTGCAGTTCCTCGTAACGCACGAGCAGCCGTTCCACTCGTTCGGCGATCTGGTCGACCTGGGAAGCACTGGCCATGGGGCGAATTCTAGAGGGGGCCCCTCTCGATTACATCTAGAATCAACCTCGTTGGTGCTCGCGGTGTGGTTCTCATGCCGCAGTTCAACGGGAAGCAGGGAGCCCGATGCAAAAAGGGCCAACCTGCGCTGCCCCCGCAACGGTAAGCGGACGGCGTCCTCGCAAGAGGGCGCCCCTCCATCCTCCGAGCCACTGGCGCCCTCGCGGCGATCTGGGAAGGCCGATGGAGCGTTTCTCCGCCAGCCCGGATACCGGCCAACGAGGAGGCCGCGCGTCGCGCGGCCGTGTCGCCCATCCGCCGGCGGGGAAGCCGGCGCGGGCATGCAACCGTGTCAGTTCCCACCATGAAGGTCTCCCGCATCCCGGGCCGTGTCGCGAAGCTTCCGCTCGCGCTGGCCACGCTCGTCCCGCTGTTCGCCTCCGCCCAGTCCGTGGCGCTGAAGGAAACGGTGGTCACCGCCACCCGCACCGCGACGCGCGCCGACGAACTGGTCAGCGACGTTCGCGTGATCGATCGCGCCGAAATCGAGGCGTCCAACACCCGCACGCTCACCGAGCTGCTCACGCGCACCGCCGGCGTGCAGATGTCCGCCAACGGCGGCCGCGGCAAGACCAGCAGCGTGTTCATCCGCGGTACCGAGAACCGCCA
The DNA here is from genome assembly GCA_023387335.1 of Pseudomonadota bacterium. Lineage (GTDB taxonomy): Bacteria > Pseudomonadota > Gammaproteobacteria > Burkholderiales > Burkholderiaceae_C > Ramlibacter. The sequence goes on from JAEWIF010000026.1 coordinate 475,139, forward strand.
CGCAATCTTGCTGGTGGACGGCGTGCGCTACGGCTCCGCCACCGCCGGCACGCCGACGTGGGAAACCATCCCCGTCGAGATGATCGAGCGGATCGAAGTGCTCAAGGGCCCGGCCTCGGCGCTGTACGGCAGCGAAGGCGTCGGCGGCGTGGTGCAGGTGTTCACGCGCAAGGGCCGCGAAGGCTTCCATCCGAACGCCGCGGTCACCGCCGGCAGCTACGGCTACTGGAGCGCCAACGCCGGCTTCGCCGCGGGGCAGGGGCCGCTGAAGACCTCGCTGTCGGTGCAGCGCGAGCGCGAGCGCGGCTTCAACGCGACCCAGCCCTACGTGCAGCCCGCGAGCAACTTCAACCCGGACCGCGACCCGTTCTGGCAGGACTCGCTGTCCGGCAGCCTGGCCTGGGACTTCGGCGGCGGCTGGAGCGCCGACACCAGCCTGCTGTACACCGACGGCGTCAACCACTTCGACGAAGGCGGCCTCAGCGTCGATCGCCAGAGCGCGATCCGCGCGGTGCTGGCGCAGGCCGGCCTGACCGGCCGCCTCACGTCCGCCTGGACCACGTCGCTGCGCGTCTCGCGCGGCACCGACACCGCCAACGCGCTGGTGGCCCGCCCCATCAACTTCAGCGCCTTCCGCACCGACCAGACCGCCGTCGAGTGGCAGAACACGGTGGAGACGCCGCTGGGCGCCGCCGTGCTGGGCCTGGAGCAGCGCGAGCAGGAAGTCTCGGGCAGCACCGCCTACCCGGTGACCTCGCGCGACATCACCTCGGCCTTCGCGGGCCTGAACGGCTCGGCCGGCCGCCACAGCTGGCAGGCCAACGTGCGCCGCGACCGCAACTCGCAGTTCGGCAACGCCGACACCTGGTTCGCGGGCTACGGCTTTCGCATCGCCGAAGCCTGGCGCGTGCACGCGTCGCACGGCACCTCGTTCGTGGCGCCTTCGTTCAACCAGCTGTACTTCCCCGGCTTCGGCAACCCGGACCTGCGCCCCGAGCACGGCCGCAACACCGACCTGGGCGTCACCTGGACCGCGGGCGCGCACGAGGTCAAGCTGGTGCGCTTCGACAACCGCCTGAAGGACCTGATCGTCAACGCGGCCGGACCGTCCGGCCTGCTGATGCCGCTGAACGTGCAGCGCGCCCGCATCGAAGGCTGGTCGCTCGGCTACGCCGGCAAGCTGGACAGGACCACGCTGCGCGCCGACCTCGAGCTGCTGGACCCGCGCAACGAATCCACCGGCCGCCAGCTGCAGCGCCGCGCGCGCGAGCAGCTGACGCTGGGTGCCGACCACGCCGTCGGCGCCTGGCGCTTCGGCGGCTCGCTGCTGGCGGTCGGCCATCGCTTCGACGACACGGGCAACACGCGGCGCCTGGGCGGCTACACCACGGTGGACCTGTTCACCGACTGGCAGTTCGCCCGCGACCTCGCGCTGCAGTTGCGGCTGAACAACCTGGCCGACAAGCATTACGAGACCGCGTTCGGCTACAACCAGCCGGGCCGCGCCGTGTACGCCACGCTGCGCTGGCAGCCGAAGTGACGGCGTAAGCCGTCATCCCCGCGAAGGCGGGGATCCAGCACCACAATCCGTTCATGTCCATGAGTCGCCCCGGCCCCCAGCGCATCGTCTGCCTCACCGAGGAGACGACGGAGTGGCTGTACCTGCTGGGGGAAGAGGCGCGGATCGTGGGCATCTCCGGCTACACCGTGCGGCCGGCGCGCGCTCGCCAGGAGAAGCCGCGCGTCAGCGCATTCCTCTCCGCGAAGATCGACCGCATCCTCGAGCTCAAGCCCGACTGCGTGTTCGGCTTCTCCGACCTGCAGGCCGACATCGCGGCCGAGCTGGTGCGCAAGGGCGTGCAGGTGACGGTGTTCAACCAGCGCAGCGTGGAGGAGATCTTCTCCATGCTGTGGCAGGTGGCGGCGCTCGTGGGGCAGGCCGATCGCGGATCGGAACTGCTGGCCGGGATGCGGCAGCGCCTGCAGGCGATCGAGGCCGCGGGCCGCGCGCTGCCGCGGCGTCCGCGCGTGTTCTTCGAGGAATGGGACGAGCCGCCGATCAGCGGCATCCGCTGGGTGAGCGAGCTGGTGCGCATCGCGGGCGGCGACGACCTGTTCCCCGAGCTCGCGATGCAGTCGCTGGGCAAGGACCGCATCGTGGCCGACCCCGGCGAGATCGTGCGGCGCAACCCGGACATCGTGGTCGGCTCCTGGTGCGGCAAGAAATTCCGGCCCGAGCGAGTGGCCGCGCGGGCCGGCTGGGACGCGGTTAACGCGGTGCGCGACGCGCAGCTGTTCGAGATCAAGTCGGCCGACATCCTGCAGCCCGGGCCGGCGGCGCTGACCGACGGCGTGGAGCAGCTGCACCGCATCGTGCTGCGGTGGGCGGAGGAAGTGAAAGCATGAGGGTCGCGCGCAGCGAACTGATCCTGGGCGGCCAGAAAAGCGGCAAGACCGCGCGCGCCGAGTCGCTGGCCGCGGCCTGGCTGGCGCTGTCGCCGGATCACCAGGCCGTCTACATCGCCACCGCGCAGGCCTGGGACGAGGAGATGCGCGAGCGCATCGCGCGCCACCGGCGCGACCGCGCCGAGCGCGTGCCGCGCATGCGCACGGTCGAGGAGCCGCTGGCGCTGGCGCAGGCCATCGGCCACCACAGCCGGCCCGACACGCTGATCGTGGTGGACTGCCTCACGCTCTGGCTCACTGCGCAGCTGATGCCGGCGGTGGACCCGAACGAGGGCGCGACCGAGGCGCGCGAAACGCCGCCCGCTTCGCTGGCCGGCGCCGTGGCCGCGTGCGCCGGACCGCTGGTGCTGATCAGCAACGAGATCGGCCTGGGCGTGATCCCGATGGGCCGCGAGGTGCGCAACTTCGTCGATGCGCTCGGCACGCTCAACCAGCTCGCGGCCGCGGCCTGCGAGCGGGTGACGCTGATGTCGGCCGGGCTGGCGCTCACGCTGAAAGGCGGGGCATGAAGGCCTGGCTGCTCTCTCTCGTTCTTGCGGCTGGCATCGCGCCGCTGCACGCCACGGCGGCGCAGGTCCAGGTCGTGGACGACCGCGGGAAGACGATCGAGTTGCGCGAGCCGCCGCGCCGAATCGTGACGCTGCTTCCTTCGCTCACCGAAACGGTGTGCGAGCTCGGCGCCTGCGACCGGCTGGTGGGCGTGGACAACTTCTCCAACTGGCCGGACCGCGTGCTGCGCCTGCCGCACGTGGGCGGCCTGGACGACGCCAGCATCGAGCAGATCGTGGCGCTCAAGCCCGACATCGTGCTGCTGTCCGCCACCTCCCGCGCGCTGGCCCGGCTCGAAGGCCTGGGCCTGCGCGTCATGGGCCTGGAGCTCAAGACCCTGGCCGACGTGCGGCGCGGGCTGGGCAAGGTCGGGCAGCTGCTCGACGTGCCGGGTGCCGAGCAGGTCTGGTCGCGCATCAACGAGGAAGTGGACGCGGCCGCGCGCACGCTGCCGCCGAAGCTGCGCGGCACCACCGTCTATTACGAAGTCGGCGGCGGCTACGCGGCCAGCGAGTCCTCGCACATCGGCGAGATCCTTTCGCGCGTGGGCGGCACCAACGTGGTGCCCGGCCACCTCGGCACCGTGCCCAAGCTCAATCCCGAGTTCGTGGTGCGCGCCGACCCGCAGGTGATCATGTTCTCGGACCGCAACGTCGCCGAGCTGCCCACGCGGCCCGGCTGGTCGCGCATCCGCGCGGTGAAGGAAGGGCGCCTGTGCCCGTTCACCGCCGCGCAGGGCGACGTGATCGTGCGTCCCGGCCCGCGCCTGGGCGAATCGGCGCGGCTGATGGTGCAGTGCCTCAAGGGTGAGCTGAAGGGGCGGCCGTGAAGCGCGAGGCCGCGCCGGCGATGCCGATCGCAAGCGACGAAGCCGTGGACCCGGCGCCGCGCTCGCCGCTGTCCGTCGCGCTCGTGCTGGTCGCCGCCACGCTGCTGCTGCTGGCCGTCGGCACCGCGGTCGGTTCGCTCGGTTGGGAGCCGCTTTGGAGCGGCGCCGACACGGCGAACGCGATCCTGTGGGAAATCCGGCTTCCGCGATCGCTGGGCGCCTGGCTGGCCGGTGCGCTGCTCGGGCTGGCCGGCGCGGTGGCGCAGGGCCTGTTCCGCAATCCGCTCGCCGATCCCTACCTGCTGGGCAGCGCGACCGGCGCCGCATTCGGCGTGGCGGTGATGCTGGTGCTGATCGGCGTGACGCCGATGGCGGCGAGCGGCTGGGTCGCGCGGCTCGGGCTCACCGGCGCGGGCTTCGCGGGCGCGGTCGTCGCCGTGCTCGTCACGCTGGGTTTGGCGCGGGGCGTGCAGCACACGCTGCGCCTGCTGCTGGCCGGCGTGATCGTCGGCATGGTGTTCGGCGCGCTGTCGGCGCTGGTGATGTTCTGGGTGCCGGACATCCTGCGGTCGATGCAGGCGTTCCTCCTCGGCACGACCGGCTTCCTGGGCTGGGGCAGCGTGGGGCTGCTGGGCGTGCTGTTCGCGCTGTCGGTGCTGGTGGCGGTGGGCTTCAGTCCGGCGCTCGATGCACTGGCGCTCGGCGAGTCGACGGCGATCAGCCTGGGCATCCCGCTGCCCAAGGTGCGCGTGGGCCTGGTCGGCGTGATGGCGCTGGCCACCGGCGCCGCCGTCGCGCAGGTGGGCCTGATCGCCTTCATCGGCCTGCTCGCGCCGCACCTGATTCGCGCCGCCGTCAAGCCCACGCACCGCTGGCTGCTGCCGCTGGCCGCGCTGGCAGGCGGCGTGCTGCTGCTGGCCGCCGACGTGCTGGCGCGCTGGCTGCTCGCGCCTCAGGAGCTGCCGGTCGGCGTCCTCACCGCCATCCTCGGCGGCGGCTACCTGCTCTGGCTGATGCACCGGAGGCCGCTGTGACGACGGCCCTGCGCGCATCGGCGCTGCACGTCTCGCTGGGCGGACGCGAGGTGCTGCGCGGCATCGACCTTTCGATCCCCTCGGCGCGCTGGACCGCGGTCGTCGGACCGAACGGCGCGGGCAAGACCACGATGCTCAAGGCGCTGGCCCGCCTGCTGCCCGCGCGCGGCGGCGTGGAGATGCTGGGCCGCGGCGCATGGACCGACCGCGAGCGCGCGCGGCAGCTCGCGTGGCTGGGCCAGAACGAATCCGGCGCCGAGGACCTGCGAGCCCAGGACGTGGTGATGCTCGGCCGCCTGCCGCACCAGCCCTGGCTGGGCGGCGCTTCGGCGGAAGACCAGGCGATCGTGGAGGACGCGATGCGCCAGACGCAGTGCTGGGACTGGCGGCTGCGTCCGCTGGGCCAGCTGTCCGGCGGCGAGCGCCAGCGCGTGCTGCTGGCGCGTGCGCTGGCCGTGCGCGCGCCGCTGCTGCTGATGGATGAACCGCTCGCCAACCTGGACCCGCCGCACCAGGCCGACTGGCTGGCCATCGTGCGCCGCCACGTCGCGGCCGGCGGCACGGCGGTCAGCGTGCTGCACGAGTTGAACATGGCGCTGCACGCCGACGAACTGGTGGTGATGGACCAGGGCCGCATCGCCCACCACGGCGCGTGCGCCGATCCGGCCACCCACGAGGCGCTGCGCGAAGTGTTCGCGCGGCGCGTGCGCGTGCATGCGTTGGCGGGGCAGTGGGTCGCGCTGCCCGACACCGTTGAAAGCTGAAACACGAGACATGCAGATCGAGAACCCACCCTCCGCGAAGCCGTACGACAAGCCCGAAGGCGAGCGCCGCGGCCTGGTCATCGTCAACACCGGCGACGGCAAGGGCAAGAGCACGGCCGCCTTCGGGCTGGCGCTGCGCGCGCACGGCCGCGGCAAGGCGGTGAAGATCTTCCAGTTCATGAAGGTGCCCACGGCCCGCTTCGGCGAGCACCGCATGTTCGAACAGATCGGCATCCCCATCGAAGGCCTGGGCGACGGCTTCTCCTGGAAGAGCCAGGACCTGGAGCGGTCGGCGCAGCTCGCGCGCGACGGCTGGCAGCGTGCGCGCGAAGCCATCCTGTCCGGCGAGCTGTTCCTGGTGGTGCTGGACGAGCTGACCTATCCGCTGATCTACGGCTGGATGCCGCTCGACGACGTGCTGGCGACACTGCGCGAGCGGCCCACGCACGTGCACGTGTGCATCACCGGCCGCCGCTGCCCGCCCGAGATCGTGGAGCTCGCCGACACGGTGACCGAGATGCAGAAGATCAAGCACGCCTTCAACGCCGGCGTGCCGGCGCAGCGCGGGATCGAGGACTGACGCATCGTGACTTCGCTCGCCGCGGCGATCGCCCTGTTGTTCGCCTTCGCGCTCGACCGCGCCTTCGGCGAGCCCGCCACCCGCTGGCATCCCGTCGGCTGGATGGGCCGCTATCTCGGCTGGATCGGCGGCCGCATCGCGCCGCGAGAGCCACAACCCGAGCGCGACCTGCGCAGCTTCTGGTCGGGCGCGCTGGCCTGGTGGGGCGGGGCGCTGCTCGTGCTGGTGGCCGCGTTGCTGCTGCAGGAGCTGGCCGTGGCGCTGGGTGTCGCCGGCGCGGTGGTCGCGGGCATCGCGCTCAAGACCATGCTGTCGTGGCGCATGCTGCACGACGAGGTGAGGGACGTGGAGATCGCGCTGGGCCAGTCGCTGGATTCGGGGCGCCGGCAGCTCGGCCGCCTGGTCAGCCGCGAGGTGATGCGGCTCGACGAGTCCCAGGTGCGCGAGAGCGCCATCGAATCGCTGGCCGAGAACCTGAACGACTCGGTGGTCGCACCGGTGTTCTGGTTCCTCGTCGCGGGATTGCCGGGCGCGATGCTCTACCGCTTCGCCAACACCGCCGACGCGATGTGGGGCTACCGCGGCCTGCGCGCCGGCGCGGACTGGACCTGGGCCGGCAAGTGGGCCGCGCGCGCCGACGACGTGCTGTCGTGGGTGCCGGCGCGGATCACGGCGCTGCTGATCGCGGTCGTCGCGGGCGGGTTGCGGTTCCGCACGCTGCGCGAAGAGGCGCGCAGGACGCCTTCGCCCAACGGCGGCTGGCCGATGGCGGCGATGGCGCTCGCGCTGGGCGTCCACCTGCGCAAGCCGGGCGTGTATGAACTGAACGCAGGCGCTTCGGCGCCGCGGGCCGCGCACACCGCGCGGGCCTTGCGGTTTTCGCGCTGGAGCGTGGCGCTGCTGCTCGTGGCGGGCAGCATCGTGCTGTGGAAAGGAGGGCTGGGGTGAGCGTGGCAAGGATCCACGGAGGGCCGGACGCGGGCGGCGTGCTGCCGCACGACTTCTCGGCGAATGCGAATGCCTGCGGGCCGTGGGCCGCGGCGCAGGTGGCCATCGCGGCCGCCGAGGCGCAGCACTATCCCGACCCGGCGTACACGGAGCTGCGCGCCGCGCTGGCGGATCGCCACGGCGTGGAGCCGGCGCGCGTGGCCCTGGCGGGCAGCGGCAGCGAGTTCATCTACCGCGTCACGGCGTGGGCGGCGCGCCGCGGGGCCAAGGCCGCGAGCGTGCCGCAGCCGGGCTACGGCGACTACGCCGCGGCGGCTTCGGCGTGGCGATTGCAGGTCGCCTCGGACGACGAGGGCGCGCAGCTCGCCTGGGCCTGCGAGCCGTCGAGCCCGCTGGGGCGCAGCGACACGCGCCTGTCCGCGTTGCGCGGCCATCCGGGCACCGTGGTCGTGGACCGTGCCTACGAACCGCTGCGCCTCTTCGGCATCCGCCGCACTACACCGCCGAACGCCTGGGAGCTGTGGACGCCGAACAAGGCGCTGGGCCTCACGGGCGTGCGCGCCGCGTACGCCATCGCGCCCGCGGGCGGCGAGGCGCTGGTCGAGGAACTGGACGCGCTCGCGCCCTCGTGGCTGCTGGGCGCGCACGGCGTGGCCCTGCTGCAGGCCTGGTGCGAGCCGACCTGCGCCGGCTGGCTCGAGCGCTCGCTGCCCACCTTGCGCGAATGGAAGCAGCGGCAGGTCGCGATCTGCGAAACGCTGGGCTGGGCCGTGCAGGCGAGCGACGCCAACTTCTTCGTCGCCGCTGCGGAGCTCTCGCCCGAGGAGCATGAAGTGCTGCGCGAGCGTGGCATCCGCCTGCGCGATTGCACCTCGTTCGGATTGCCCGGCCATGTGCGCCTGGCGGTGCGCCCGCCCGCTTCGCAGGACGCGCTGCGCCGCGCGATGGAGGCGCTGCGATGACCGCGCGCTGCGTGATGGTGCTGGGCACCACCAGCGGCGCCGGCAAGAGCTGGCTGGCCACGGCCCTCTGCCGATGGTACGCGCGCCAGGGCCTGAAGGTCGCGCCGTTCAAGGCGCAGAACATGAGCAACAACGCGCGCGTGGTCGCGGGCGGCGAGATCGGCAGCGCGCAGTACTTCCAGGCGCTGGCGGCGCGGGCCGAGCCCGACGTGCGCATGAACCCGCTGCTGCTCAAGCCCGAGCGCGACACGCACAGCCAGGTGGTGCTGCTCGGGCAGGTCGATGAAGCGCTCTCGCGCCAGTCGTGGCGCGGCCGCAGCGCCAGCGTGTGGCCGCAAGTGCGCGACGCGCTGGACCAGCTGCGCGCGGAGAACGACGTCGTGGTGATCGAGGGCGCGGGCTCGCCGGCCGAGATCAACCTGAAGGACAGCGACATCGTGAACATGCGGGTGGCGCTGCACACGCAGGCGCGCTGCCTGCTGGTGACCGACATCGACCGCGGCGGCGCTTTCGCGCACCTGTACGGCACCTGGGCGCTGCTGCCGGAGGAAGAGCGTGCGCTGATCCGCGGCTTCGTGCTCAACAAGTTCCGCGGCGACGCCTCGCTGCTGGCGCCGGCGCCGCAGCGGCTGCAGGAGATCACGGGCATCCCGACGGTGGCGACCTTGCCGATGTGGTGGCGGCACGGGTTGCCGGAGGAAGACGGCTGGTACGGCGCGCCCTCGTCCGGCGGCGAAGGCGGCAAGACGGTTGCGATCGTGGCCTATCCCCGCATCAGCAACCTCGACGAGTTCCAGCCGCTCGCCCAGGTTCCCGGCCTGCGCCTGAAGTGGGTGCGCTCCGCGCGCGAGCTCGACGGTGCGGACTGGATCGTCCTGCCCGGTTCCAAGCACACCAGCTCCGACCTCGCCTGGCTGCGCGAGCAGCACATCGATCGCGCGATCGCCACGCATGCGGCGAAGGGCGGCGCGGTGCTCGGCGTGTGCGGCGGCCTGCAGATGCTGGGCGAGGCACTGGTCGATACGCACGGCATCGACGGCAACGCGCCCGGGCTCGGGCTGCTGCCGCTCGTCACGCAGTTCGAGCCCGACAAGACCGTGCGCCGCACGCGCGCCACCTTCGGCGCGCTCCAGGGCCAGTGGTCCGGGCTGTCGGGCGTCGAAGTCGCCGGCTACGAGATCCACCACGGCCAGACCGCGCAGCATCCCGCGATGGCGGCGGCGCTGCCGGTGCTGCCCTCCGCCCTGGGCTGGCAGAACGCCGCGGGCAACGTGCTGGGCGTCTACCTGCACGGCCTGTTCGAGGACGCCAACGTGCTGCGCGCCCTGTTCGGTGCGCAGGCGCCCGCGCCCGACCGCGTCTATGACGGCCTGGCCGACTTCATCGATCGCCATTTCACCCCCGGCATCCTCCAGGAGCTGATCCGTTGAGCCTTCCCGACCTGCACGACCCCCGACTCGCCGAACGCCTGCAGCACCTGCTGGACCACAAGACCAAGCCGCTGGGCGCGCTGGGTCGCATCGAAGCGCTCGCGCTGCAGATCGGCCTGGTGCTGGGCAGCGAATCGCCGCGCCTGGAGCAGCCGCAGCTGGTGGTGTTCGCCGGCGACCACGGCCTGGCGGCGCGCGGCGTGTCGGCCTACCCGAGCGACGTCACCTGGCAGATGGTGGAGAACTTCCTCGCCGGCGGCGCCGCCGTCAGCGTGCTGGCCCGCCAACACGGCCTGGCGCTGACCGTCGTCGATTGCGGCGTGCGCCACGAGTTCGCGCCGCGGCCCGGGCTGCTGGTCCGCAAGGTCGCGGCCGGCACCGCCGACGCGCTCGAGGGCCCCGCGATGACGCCGGCCCAGTGCCGCCAGGCGATCGCCATCGGCCGCGAGGTGGTGGCCGCCCAACCGGGCAACGCTCTGCTGCTGGGCGAGATGGGCATCGGCAACACGTCGGCGGCCTCGCTGCTGCTGGCGCGCCTGACCGGCAGCGACATCGGCGACTGCGTGGGCTCGGGCACCGGCCTGGACGAAGCGGGCCTGGCACGCAAGCGCGAGGTGCTGCGGCAGGTGCTGGAGCGCCACGCCGATGCGCGCGAGCCGCTCGACGTGCTGGCGGCCTTCGGCGGCTTCGAGATCGCGGCGATGGCCGGCGCGGTGCTGGAAGCGGCGGCGCGGCGCAAGGTGATCGTGGTGGACGGCTTCATCTCCAGCGCCGCCGTGCTGGTGGCGCGCGCGCTGGAGCCGCGCGTGCTGCAGCGTTGCGTGTTCTCGCACCGCTCCGGCGAATGCGGCCACGGCCTGATGCTGCGGCACCTGGGGCCGGACCCGCGCACGCCGGCGCGGGCGCTGATCGACCTGGACCTGCGCCTGGGCGAGGGCTCGGGCGCGGCGCTCGCGTGGCCCTTGCTGGTGTCCGCGTGCGCGCTGCTGCGCGAGATGGCCAGCTTCGAATCGGCCGGCGTAGCCCGTTCGGGTTAATACCCAGCCTCCTCGGCCTCACGCCGCCCGAGGCCGGGCTATCCTGCGCTCCACGACAACCCCCATGGAGGGCACGCCATGTACAAGCGGATCCTGTTGGCTTACGACGGCAGCGACGCCGGCCAGAAAGCGCTGCTCGATTGCCAGGAACTGGCGCAATGGGCGGGTGAGCAGGCCCAGCTCAAGCTGATCGCCGTGATGCCGTCGGCCATGAGTTTCGTGGGCCTGGAAGGCGGCGTGTACGACGTGGAGCTGGAAGAGCGCGAGCGCGCCAAGTACCAGTCGATCCTGCAGGACGGCCTGCGCCGGCTGGAGCAGGCGGGCTACACGGCGCGCGGCGAGGTGGTCACCGGCGAGGCGATCGACGAGATCACCAAGTGCGCCAGGAAGATGGACGCCGAACTGATCGTGGTGGGGCACAAGCACCTCGACAGCTGGGCGGCGCGCTGGTGGCGCGGGTCGATCTCCGGCGCGCTGATCGAGCACGCCCCCTGCAACGTCCTGGTGGTCATCACGCACTAGGCGCCCCCAACTTTGCGAGCCGGACACGTTCCGGCCACCCGGGGGACACCTGCCTGCGGCAAGCTCGGGTGGCCGCGTGGGAGGTACGCTAGTCCGTTCCGCGCGCAGCGCACAGGACAAGAATGCAAGCCGATCCTTCCCGCCCACCCCATCGGTCCCCCGAGTTCCCCGAAACCACCCCGCCCGCGACCCGCCGCGTCGGCCGCCGCGGCATGCTGCTGGGCAGCCTGGTCGCCCTGCTGGTGGTGGCGGCGGTGGCCTGGCTGGCCTGGCACCTGACCCGCGCGCCCGCCGCGACTTCGCCGGCCGCGCCCGGCAACCGTCCCGGCG
>JAEWIF010000003.1 GCA_023387335.1 Pseudomonadota bacterium
CCGACGCCGCCAACGCCGTCGCCACGCTGGCCTACGACGCGCGCGACGCCATCACCACCGCCACGGACTTCAAGGGCGTGGCCACCACTTATGGCCGCAACGCCTTCGGCGAAGCCCCGCAGGAGACCAGCCCGGACATCGGCACGCGGGCTACCCAGTTCGATGCGGAGGGTCGAACCAGCCAGGTCACTGATGCGCTGGCGCAGACGACCACCATCACGCGCGATGTGATCGGGCGGGCCACGCAACTCTCGTTTGCGGGCGGCCGGACGACGGTGCTGCGCCACGACCTGGCCGGACCTGAGTACAACGCCGCGGGGGCGCCGAACGCCAGCAAAGGCCACCTGAGCGAAGCGCAGGACGCCAGCGGCACCATGCGCTGGCAGCGGGATCGGCTGGGACGGGTCACGCAGAAGGTGCAGATGCTCGCCAACGGCAGCACGCAGGCGGTGGGGTACACGTACAACGGCCAGGGGCTGCTGGACACGTTGACGTATCCCGGTGGTGGGCAGTTGAAGCATCACTACACAGCGGCGGGGCAGCTGACGGCGATGGACTGGAATGGGGTGCCGCTCGTCACGGGCATCACGTGGAATGCGGCGGGGCAGCCGACGGGGTGGACGTGGGCCTTCAGCACGCCGTTGCAGGCCACGCGCAGCTACGACACGGCCGGGAGGATGACGGCCAACGACGTGGCGGCGTACACCTGGGATGCGGCGGGAAGGCTGACGGGGATCGTGCAAGTGTTGGCGCGGCCAGCGGATGCGGATCCGATGTCGAGCAGCATCGCGTGGGGAACGGTGACCTTCACGGCCGGGTATGACAGCGTTGGCAGGATTACCAGCTTCGGGAACGGAAGCGCCGCAACCAGCTTTAGCTATGACGCGAACGGCAACCGGCTGACCAGCGGCTGGAGCGAAGCGGGGAGCAGCGAGACCCGCACCTATGCCGTCGAGAGCAACAGCAATCGGCTTGCGAGTGTCGCGCAAGCCGCCAGCGGCCCGGGAGGCAGCGCAAGCGCGACCATCAATTACACGTACGACGCGAACGGGGCGCTGACGTTCGACGGTCGCAATCGCTATGCCTATGACGCCGAAGGGCGCCTCTCTTCCAGTGCACCAGCAACGGGCGAGCAGGCGCCTGTCACCCGCTACGCGCACAACGCTCTCGGCCAGCGTGTGTTCAAGACCGAGCCGCAGTACGCGCAGCACCAACAGTCCGGCGAACAGGGCCTGTGGGAGCAGTTCCTGGCGTTCTTCGGGCTGGCATGGGCGCCGCAGACGCAGCCGAGCGAACAGCTTGGATGGGGCTTTGTGTACGACGAGAAGGGCACGCTGCTGTCGGAAATGGGAATGGGCGGGCCGAGCAGCACGGGGAGCACGCACCACATCTGGCTGCCGACGCCGGGTGGGCCGATGCCGATCGCAGCGATCATCAACGGCAGCAAGTTCGCTGTGCATGCGGATCACCTGAACACGCCGAGGCGCTTGACCAACGAGAGCGGACAGGCCGTGTGGCAGTGGGCGTACAGCGCGTTCGGGGATGAAGTGCCGACGCAGGCCGCACATCGGTTTGCGCATCCATCGGAAGGGTTCACGACGCCGATGCCGGATGTGACGTACAACCTGCGGTATCCGGGGCAGTACGCGGATCGTGAGTCAGGGCTGCACTACAACTACTTCAGGAGCTATGACCCGCACGGAGGAAGATTCACTCGGAGTGACCCAATCGGGATGAACGGAGGATGGCATCGGTTCATCTACGTTGGAGCCAATCCGCTGAGCTTTGTGGATCGGTATGGGCTGATGAAGCTGCCAAACGATCCGAGTGGATTGCCTCCGGAATGGACGTTTGATCCTTCTCATCGCGATCCGACAGGTCAGCGATTCCGGCATCCAGGTGGAGACTACCTCGACTTCCATCCGGGTAAGCCGGGAAAGCCGAGGCACCAAGGTAAGGACCACTGGCACCACAATGGCGGTGACTGGCACTACTCGCCGGGAGACGAAGTACCAGATCCACCGTGCCCCGAGGAGCCTTCGCTTGTCGAGCGACTCTTCGAATCACTTAGTCCGAAGGGAAGATACGATCCGCGCCAAGATCGATGGATGCCTGCACCAATAACACCTCCACTTCCGGCGCTGCCCGGTCCTGGGCGCGTATTCATTCCAGTTCCGTGAGAGGAGAGCGAAGTGCAAACTATGATTTCCGATCCCAAGTCTTTCTTCACCGAACGAGGTGGCTTGCATGACGCTCGCATTCGGCAGATTGCTTGGGACGCACTCGCGCGAGCCATCAGCGTGGAAGTTGCCGACCTGAACGCCAACGCACTGGGTTTGCCTGAGTACAACGGGGCTGAACCGGGCAGCATCCTCTTCCGCGATGCGAATGATCTGTCGCTCCGATGCGATGCCTTTGCTAACGACATCCAGCGCGTGTACGACATAGAGATCGAAGAGCGTGAAGGCGGAAGATATCGTTGCACCCTGCTCATATCTCCTGGCGGTCGATTGACTTTTGATTTCTCAGAAGTGGTCTTGATAGCCTGCCCGTCCTCAGCCGCTAAAGCTGGCGGGTGAACTACTTCACGACCCCAACGGCCACATCACCAGCGAAGCCGACGCGCTCAGCCACGCCACCCGCTACGGCATGGACGGCTTGAAGCGCCTCTCATCACCGACGCGGCCGACGCCGTTGCCACGCTTGCCTACGACGCCCGCGACGCCGTCACCGCTGCCACCGACTTCAAGGGCGTGACCACCACGTACGGCCGCAACGCGCCTTCGGCGACGCCCCGCAGGAGACCAGTGCGGACATCGGCACGCGCGCCACCTAGTTCGACGCGGCGGGGCGCCCCAGCCAGGTCACCGACGCCCTGGGTCAGACCACCACCATCACGCGCGACGTGATCGGGCGGGCCACGCAGCTGTCTTTTGCGGGCGGCCGAACCACCGTGCTGCGCCACGACCTGGCCGGGCCTGAGTACAACGCCGCGGGCGCGCCGAACGCCAGCAAGGGCATTTGAGCGAGGCGCAGGACGCGAGCGGCACTACGCGCTGGCAGCGCGACCGGCTGGGGCGCGTCACGCAGAAGGTGCAGATGCTGGCCAACGGCAGCACGCAGGCGGCGGGGTACACGTACAACGCGCAAGGGTTGCTGGACACGTTGACGTATCCCGGTGGTGGGCTGCTGAAGCATCACTACGCGGCGGCGGGGCAGCTGACGGCGATGGACTGGAATGGCGTGCCGCTCGTCACGGGTATCACGTGGAATGCGGCGGGGCAGGCGACGGGGTGGACGTGGGCTTTCAGCACGCCGTTGCAGGCTGGCCGCAGCTACGACACGGCGGGTCGAATGACGGCCAATGACGTGGCGGCGTACACGTGGGATGCAGCGGGACGGTTGACGGGGATCGTGCAAGTGCTGGCGCGGCCGGGGGATGCGGATCCGGTATCGAGCAGCATCACGTGGGGGACGGTCACCTTCACGGCGGGTTAGGACAACGTGGGCCGCATCACGAGCTTCGGCAACGGTAGCGCTTCCACCAGTTTCAGCTACGACGCGAACGGCAACCGCTTGACGAGCGGTTGGTTCGAGGCAGGCAGCAGCGAGACGCGCACCTAAGGTTCTGGCGCTCGATGTCGATTCGGGCGTCGAGCGTGCGGGAACCTGGGACCAACTGTCGTGCGAGTGGAATAGGCGCGAAGAACTTTTGATCGTGCAGTCGGGGCCAGGTTCGCATCCGACAAGACACGTGCCCAATTTCGTGTTTGAGCGACTATCCGCTGGTTGGTCGATCACAGTGTCTCTCGAGCAGGCAGCTGTCGAGCATTTGGACGCGTCGGGTTCGCGGTTGTTGGGACGCATCGCAGGCGTCTCTTCGGAGGTGTTCTCTTCGGCCGCGCTTGCCTGGGGCAATGAACTCGATTCCTTCGAGGCAGGGGAAACATTCGAAGCTCGAACCTGGAACGATCTTCAGCAGTTGTGCAGCGCTTGCCACAGAGACTGGCGGTGTGAGGCCACCATGCTCATTCAGTCCGGAGCGAGCAGCGCTTCGCGTCAAAGGAGCGGATCCGTAGCGCACGATTGAATTCGTACGCAACTAGTCAAGCTGGGCCTACCTCGGCGCCAGAAAGCGAACTTCCTCCGCCCGCCCCGCAACCCTGACCCGCGCCACCACCTCCGCCGTCTCCGCGAGAAGCTTCCCCTTCCTCCACACCTTCAACCGATTCGCCCGCAGCCGGATCGCCTCCGTCACATCCCGCGCCTGCAGCAGCACGAAGCTCGCATCGCACCCCGCCTCGATGCCGTAGCCGTCCAGGTGCATCACCCGCGCGGCATTCGACGTCACCGCGTCATGGCAGGCGCGGATACCGCTCCGGCTCGTCATCTGCGCCACATGCAGGCCCATGTGCGCCACCTCCAGCATGTCCGCCGACCCCATCCCGTACCAGGGGTCCATCACGCAGTCGTGGCCGAAGGCGACGGTGACGCCGGCGTTCATGAGCTCGGGCACGCGCGTCATGCCGCGGCGCTTGGGGTAGGTGTCGTGGCGGCCCTGCAGGGTGATGTTGATCAGCGGGTTGGCCACCACGCTGACGCCGCTCTCCGCGATCAGCGGCAGCAGCTTGCTGGCGTAGTAGTTGTCCATGCTGTGCATGGAGGTGCAGTGCGAGCCGTTGACGCGGCCCTGCAGGCCGAGCCGCTGCGTTTCGAAGGCCAGGGTCTCGATGTGGCGCGAGAGCGGGTCGTCGGTCTCGTCGCAGTGCATGTCCACCAGCTTGCCGCGCTCGGCGGCCAGCTCGCACAGCAGCTTCACGCTCTCGGCGCCCTCGGCCATGGTGCGTTCGTAGTGCGGGATGCCGCCGACGATGTCCACGCCCAGGTCCAGCGCGCGCTTCAGACTGTCCAGGCCGCCGCGGGTGCGCAGCACGCCGTCCTGCGGGAAGGCGACCAGCTGCAGGTCCAGGTAGGGCGCGACGCGCTGCTTGACGTCCAGGAGGGCCCGCACCGTCAGCAGGCTGGGGTCGCTGGTGTCCACGTGGCTGCGGATGGCCAGCAGGCCGCGGGCCACGGCCCAGTCGCAGTAGGCGAGGGCGCGCTCGACGATGTGCTCGGCCTGGAGCTGCGGCTTGAGCTCGCCCCACAGCGCGATGCCCTCCAGCAGCGTGCCGCTCTCGTTGACGCGCGGCAGACCGTAGCTGAGCGTCGAGTCCAGGTGGAAGTGCGGATCGCAGAAGGGCGGCGAGAGCAGCCAGCCCTGCGCATCGACCTTCTCGTGGGCGGGCGCGTCCAGGGCTTCGGTGACTTCGACGATGCGGCCGTCCTGGACCGCGACTGACATGCGTTCGCGGCCGTCGGGCAGGCGGGCGTTGGTGACGAGCAGGTCGAGCATCGCGCCTGCGTCGCCCGGCTTACTTGGTCCCGAAGATCCGGTCGCCCGCGTCGCCCAGACCCGGCAGGATGTAGCCGTGGTCGTTGAGCTGGCGGTCGATGGCGGCGGTGTAGATCGGCACGTCGGGGTGCGCGCTCTGCATCGCCTGCACGCCCTCGGGGCAGGTGAGCAGGCAGACGAACTTGATCGACTTGGGCTTCAGCTCCTTCAGCCGCTCCACCGCGGCGATGGCGGAGTTGCCGGTGGCCAGCATGGGGTCGACCACGACCACGTCGCGCTCGTCCATGTGCTCGGGCATCTTGAAGTAGTACTCCACGGCCGTCAGCGTCTTGGGGTCGCGGTACAGGCCGATGTGGCCGACGCGCGCGCCCGGCACCACGTTGAGCATGCCGTCCAGGATGCCGGTGCCGGCGCGCAGGATGGACACGAACACCAGCTTCTTGCCGTCGATGACGCGGCCGGTCATCTTCTCCATGGGCGTCTCGATCTCGACGTCCTGCATGGGCATGTCGCGGGTGACCTCGTAGGCCATGAGCGAGGCGAGTTCGCCCAGCAGGCGCCGGAAGCTGTTGGTGCTGGCCTCCTTCTTGCGCATGAGGGTCAGCTTGTGCTGGACGAGCGGATGGTCGACGAGATGGACTTGGGACATGGCGTGGATTATCGCGAGGGGGCGGTTCAGAACACGGTGCCGTCGCTGTGCACCTGCAGCGGCGGCAGGCCGCCGCGGGTGCGTTGCGCGAGTTCACGGCCGGCGGCCCAGGTGCCGCCTTCCAGCACGCAGGCCAGCGGCAGTTGCTCCTCGTCGCGCGACAGCTCGCGGCGCACCGCGCCGGCCAGCTCGTCCAGCAACGCCACGGTGAGCGCGCGCCACTCGACGATGATCTCGTCGCCCGCGTGCCAGACCGTGTGCGCCGCGTCGGGCTCGCGCAGCCGCAGCACGCCGCTGTCGAGCAGCAGCCCGCCGTTGCGGTACTCGGGCAGGCCGGTCAGCTTGTCGATGCCGCGCACCTTCACGCCGGCCCAGTGGAAGGGCTCCAGCAGCGAGTAGGTGAGCCACTGCGACAGCTTGTGGAACGGCACCCAGCCGTCCGACGGCCCGTCGCCGCGCACCGCCGAATGGCGCCACACGTCGCCCAGCGGCACGCCGCCCATGCTGTTGCCCATCGGCCAGATGCCAGAGAGCGACACCAGCAGCTGCGACAGCAGGTCGTGCGTCTCCAGTTCGGCCGTCGGCGTGATGCCGCCTTCGTCGCCCATCAGCAGGTCGCACAGGCCGGAAGGCCGCGCGGCTTCGGAGAACACCTCGGGCTGCTCGACCATGGCCTCGCCCAGCCGGCGCAGCAGCACGGCGCGGTTGTCCAGTCCCACCAGCGGATTCGATTCGCGCACCTGGAAGGCGCGCGCCAGCCGGTCGGTGACGATGGCGCGCAGGCCCTGCGCATCCACCTGCAGCGGCCGCAGCTTGTCGCTGGAGAACATGCCGCTGGTGAAGGCGTGGAAGCTGGCGACGGCCAGGCCTTCCGATCGCGTGTAGGTGGCGCCGTCGTGCGGATCGACGTACTTCCACTCCGGCCCCGCGCCCGCGTCCAGCAGCACGCTGACGAAGGTGAGGTCGATCATCGCGTGGGCGCGCACCTGCGGCGCGACGTCGCCCAGCAGCTCCTCCAGCTGCTTGCGGCGGTCCACGCCGCCGGCTTCGAAGTGGCGCCAGCGGCTGTGGAAGGGGATGTGCAGCTTGGCATAACGCTGCCGCGTGATGGTGGCCACTTGCGCCGCGGCGTCGCGCAGCTTGCCTTCGTCCACGGTGAACCAGGCGGACTGGCCGATCCGCGCGCGGTCGAGCAACTGGCCGCAGCGTTCGCGCACGGCGACGGTGGACCGCAGCATTCCGGCGGCGATCTCGCCGCGCGATCGTTCGCTGATGAAGTCGTTCTCCGCGCTCATCCCAGCTCCCGTCCCTTGGTGGTCTTCAGGCGGCGCGCGTCGGGCACCTCGCCGGGGGTGAAGTAGCCGGCCGCGACCTTGGCGTCCATCTCGACCCGGGCGTCGGCCGGGATCAGTTCGTCGGGGATGTTCACTCGCTCTCCCACCTCGATGCCCGACTTCGTGATGGCATCGAACTTCATGTTGCTCATGGAGACCAGGCGGTGGATGCGGCGCACGCCCAGCCAGTGCAGCACGTCGGGCATGAGCTCCTGGAAGCGCATGTCCTGCACGCCCGCCACGCACTCGGTGCGGGCGAAGTACTGGTCGGCCGTGTCGCCGCCCACCTGGCGCTTGCGGGCGTTGTAGACCAGGAACTTGGTGACCTCGCCGAGCGCGCGTCCCTCCTTGCGCGAATAGGCGATCAGCCCCACGCCGCCGCGCCCGCCGGCCTGCGCGGGCTGCGCGCCGCGGATGCATTCCTCGATGGCGTGCGTGAGGTAGGGCCGGCAGGTGCAGATGTCCGAGCCGAACACGTCCGAGCCGTTGCACTCGTCGTGCACGCGGGCGGTGAGTTCGACCTCGGGGTTGGCCAGGTCGCGCGGGTCGCCGAAGATGTAGACGGTCTGGCCGCCGATCGGCGGCAGGAACACGTCCAGGTCGCCGCGCGTCACCAGCTCGGGGTACATGCCGCCGGTCTCCTCGAACAGCACGCGGCGCAGCGTGGTTTCGGTGCAGCCGAAGCGGCGCGCCACGCCGGGCAGGTGCCACACCGGCTCGATGGCGGCCTTGGTGACCATGGCCGCGCCGTTGGCCAGCAGCAGCCTGCCGTCGGGCTTCAGGCGGCCCTTCTGCACCGCCTCCATCACCTCCGGCAGGATCACGTGCGCCTTGGTCACCGCGATGGTCGGGCGGATGTCCATGCCGGCCTGGATTTCTTCCTTGAACACGTCGGCGACGGTCGCGCCCCAGGGATCGATGCTGACGATGCGGTCCGGGTCGCCCCACTGCGGATAGGGCCCGATCGAGTCGGTGGGCGAGGTGTTGGTGAGGTCCGCCTTGTGGCTGCGCGACAGCGCGCCCGATGCGACCGCCAGCGCGCGGTACACGCTGTACGACCCGCTGTGCGTGCCGATCACGTTGCGGTGCGCGCGCGACGTCGTCGTGCCCACGACCGGGCCGCGCTCGGCCGGGTTCGGCGCGCCCCAGCGGATGGCCGGGGCACCGGTGCCGGCGCTGTGCGAGGTCAGGCGGATGTGCCGCGGCGCTGTGCTGTCGGACATTCAGGGGTCTCCCGCAAAGAGACCACTTTAGCGCGGGGACCGCGGCCCGTGGGGCCGCCGGAAGGGCTACCCGTTGCGGGCGGCGGCGAGGGCCGCGGCCCGCCGCAGCTTGTCCGACTCGCGCAGCCAGGCCGCCATGTAGTAGCGGTTGAACAGCTGCTCGGCCCATTCGCCCGGCTGCTCGCCCTTGCGGGCGTAGTCCGCGGTGTACAGGTCCCACAGCCGCGCGTTGTCCACCAGCGCGAAGCTGAGCTTGCCGCGCAGCAGCTCCGCGCGCAGCCTGGCGGGCTCGAACTCCTTGAGCGCGCCATCGGCCAGGCCGCGCGCGGCGGCGCGGTTCGCCTCCTCGTGCCAGCGCGCTTCCTGCGCGACCTCCTGCAGCGCCCGCGTGGGCGGCACGAAACCGCCGGCGCCCTCGGGCATGAACAGCAGGTACTGCAGCATGTCCTTGAGCGGCATGCCCTCGCGCAGCGGGTTGGTGCCCACGCCGCCCAGCATCGTCCGGTCGGCCGCGCGCATGTCCTGGCGCGACTCGTTGCGGCCGGCCAGCTGCTCGGCCAGGCAGCGCACCACCTCGCGCACCGCTTCGCCCGCGCGTTCCCAGTCGAAGTCCACCAGCACCGGCGGCGGCTCCACGCCCAGGCCGCGGCAGAACGACTGGAGCGCCAGCTTCTCGGGGGTCGGGGTGCCGGTGGGGGCCGGCGCCGGCGCGACCTGCGCGCGCGCCAGGGCGGCCAGCGGGTCGGGCTCCACCAGCGGCGCTGTGGCGTCGACGGCGTTGAACGATGCGCTGTTGAGCCGCCACGACGCCGAGGCCGTGAAGGGATCGTCCAGGTCGAAGCCCAGGGGCTCGGCGTCGGGTGGTTCGGGCCGGGTCCGGTCCGCCGGATCGGTCGTGCGCGGCGCCCACTCGGCGGCCAGTTCGGCCCAGGGGTCCTGGTCCGCGCCTCCCGGGGCGGGCGGCGCCGAGCGCGTCTCGGGGCCGATCGGCACCGGCCGCGTGCCCATGCCGGAGAAGCTGGTCGAGTCCAGCTGGTCGTCCTCCGGGACGGCCGCGATGACCATGAAGAAGGAACCGATGCGCGCCGATTCGCCGTCGGCCAGCACCACCTCGTCGCCGGAGAACCAGTCGCCCTGGTCCGTGTTGATGCCGTTGGCCGAGAGCACCTGCACGCGCGCGCCGCCCTCGGACCACCCGATGGACAGGTGGCGGCGGGAGACCAGCCGCTCGGTGTCGGGCAGGTAGACCGCGGCTTCCGGGTCTCGACCGACCACCACGGCTTCGCTGCCGGGCTTGAGGGCGATCGTCTGCTCGAAAGAAGACGGTCCTGAAAAGTGCAGCAGGTAAGGCAAGCTGGGGACCGTTTGTAACGAAGGTCGGACCGGGCGGAGGCACCCGGCGGGGTTGCTGTCGCGTTGGCGGCCGAGTGTAGGTGATGCGCCGCCGGTACGCGAGAGGGGCTCGCCCGGTGGCATGCCTACGGAAACGATTGACACAATCTCTGACGAATGTAAGAGTGGGCCAGCTCAGCCGGAAGGCTGATGCGCCCGCCCGAAATCCCATAGAGGAGTCCGAGTTGTTCAAGAAGACATGGGTGGCCGCCGCCGCAGCCACGGCTTGCGCGTTCCCGGTGCTGGCCCAGCAGGCGCCGCGCCCGGACGCCGGCATCCTGCTGCAGCAGGAGCGGCAGGCCCCGGCGGCCCCTGCCGGCACCGCTGCGCCGATCACCGTGCCGCAGCCGCCCAAGGCGGCGCCGTTCAACGAGTCCGTGCGCCTGGAGCCGGCCGCCTTCCGCGTGCGGGGCAGCACGCTGTTCCCGGAGTCCACGCTGGTGGCGCTCCTCTCGGACCTGGTGGACAAGGAAACCGACATGGAAGGCCTGGTGCAGGCCGCCGCCCGCGTGCGCCGCTACTACCGCGAACGCGGCTACCTGCTGACCGAGGCCTACCTGCCCGAGCAGCTGTTCCCTGCGCGCAACGGCGCCATCCAGATCCACGTGGTGGAAGCCAAGGTCGGCAAGGTCACCGTGCGGCGCGAGGACGAGGGCGTGTCGCAGTCGCTCGCCGAGGACGTCGTCAACACCCACCTGCATCCCGGCGAGCACATCACCGAGAACATGCTGGAGAAGCCGATCCTGCTGCTGCGGGACCTGGTCGGCTTCGACGCCACCGCCGCCGTGATGCCGGGCGCGCGCACCGGCGAGGCCGACGTCACCGTGACCATCAAGTCGCAGGGACAGAAGGGCGACGGCGTGGTGGGCGTGGACAACTTCGGCGCGCGCAGCGCGGGCGCCGTCCGGGTGGGCGGCACCGCCAACCTGAACAACCCCACCGGCCGCGGCGACGTGCTGAGCGCCAGCGTGCAGGTGGCCGAGCGCTCCGGCTCCGAGCTGTTCCGCGTCGGCTACTCCACCCCCGTGAACGGCTACGCCACCAAGCTCGGTTTCACGCTCACGCGCACCGAGTACTCGCTGGGCAAGCAGTTCGAGGCGCTGGGTGCCACCGGCACCGGCGACATCTTCGCCGTGACGGCCACGCATCCGCTGATCCGCTCGCGCACGCGCAACCTGATCGGCGCTCTGACCTACGAGCACAAGGTGCTGGACGACGAGACCAGCACGCCGCCGACCGACAGCCGCCGCCGCATCAACGCCGTGCGCGCCAGCCTGCTGGGCAACTTCGTGGACAACGCGCTCGGCTCCTCGTTCAACAGCTACTCGGTCAACTACACCCACGGCGAGCTGTCGCTGGATCCCGCCACGCGGGCCTCGGACACCGGCCCCACCGGCCTGCGCACCTCGGGCTCGTTCGGCAAGCTGAACGCGGATTTCCTGCGCACCACTTTCCTGTCGGCCGAGAGCCGGGTGTCGGTCGGGCTGCAGGCGCAGCTGGCGTCGAAGAACCTCACCTCGGCCGAGAAGATCGGCCTGGGCGGCCCCAACGGCGTGCGCGGCTACCCGGTGGGCGAGGCGGTGGGCGACACCGGCGCCATCCTCAACCTGGAATACCGCCGCCAGCTGCCCGACCTGTGGAAGGTGCCGCTCTCCGCGAGCGCGTTCTACGACCACGGGTACATCAAATACAACGAAGCGGGCGCGCCGTTCCCGGTCAATCCCACCAGCGAGTCGCTCGGCTCGGTGGGCCTGGGCCTGACCGCCGGCCGCTACGGCGACTACCTGCTCACCACGCAACTGGCCTGGCGCACCGACCGCGCGCCGGCGTCCGACCCGGACCGCCGTCCGCGCCTGTGGCTGTCGCTGCAGAAGTGGCTCTGAACCCGTTCGCCCTGTTCAAGGAAGTCGCATGAACACCACCGCCACCTCCCGCCGCCCCGCGATCCGCACGCTGGTCGTGCGGCTGTCCCGCAAGCTCAAGGCGGTGTACCGGCTGCGCGAAGGCGGGCGGCGCGCGCCGCGCCTGCTGGTGCGGTTGCTCGCGGGCCTGTTCGCGGCGCTGGCGATGCAGGTGGCGCACGCGCTGCCGCAGGGACTGCAGGTGCAGGCGGGCACGGTGACGGTGCAGAGCCCGAACGCGAGCTCGATGGTTCTGAACCAGGGCACGAACAAGGCGATCCTGGACTGGCAGAGTTTTTCCATCGGCGCGGGGCAGTCGGTGCGGTTCCTGCAGCCGGGCGCGGGCTCGGTGGCGCTCAACCGCGTGCTGGGCGGCGACGTGTCGTCCATCTTCGGCACCCTGTCGGCCAACGGGCAGATCTTCCTGGTCAACCCGGCCGGCGTGCTGTTCGCGCCGGGCGCTCAGGTCAACGTGGGCGGCCTGGTGGCGTCCACGCTCAACATGAGCAACGCCGACTTCCTGGCCGGCAAGTACACCTTCAGCGGCGGCAGCGGCGCGAGCGTGGTCAACAACGGCGCGCTCAAGGCCGGCTACGTGGTGCTGGGCGGCGCGCAGGTGGCCAACAACGGCACGATCGAAGTCACGCCGGGCGGCTCGGTCGGCCTGCTGGCCGGCTCGCGCATCACGGTGGACCCCGGCGGCGAGGGCCTGGTGAAGTTCTCGGTCGATGCCGCCGCCATCAACGCGGCGGCCACCAACACCGGCACCATCACCGCGCACGGCGGCCAGGTGGCCATGCTGGCCAGCGCGGTCGGCGACACGCTGCCCACGGTGGTCAACCACTCCGGCGTGATCCGCGCCAACGCCATCGCGGAGCAGGGCGCCTACATCAACCTGAGCGGCGGCGCCCACGGCGTGGTGAAGGTCAGCGGCACCATCGAAGCCCGGGGCGACGACGCCGGCGAGAAGGGCGGAACGATCAAGGTGCTGGGCGACAAGGTCGCGATCGCCTCCACGGCATTGCTGGACGCCAGCGGGCAAGCGGGCGGCGGCACGGTCCTCGTCGGCGGCAACTGGCAGGGCAAGGGGCCGGAGCAGAACGCTTCGGCCACCAACGTCGCGGCGGGCGCGAAGCTCAAGGCCGATGCGATCACGCAGGGCGACGGCGGAACCGTGGTCGTCTGGGCCGACGGGCAGACCAGGTTCGGCGGCGAGATCAGCGTGCGCGGCGGCAGCACGGGCGGCAACGGCGGTCGCGTGGAGACCTCGGGCAAGGAAGGCCTGCTGGTCGCGGACACGGCCCGCGTGGACGCCTCGGCGGCGGCCGGCGAGCGGGGCGAGTGGCTGCTCGATCCCAAGAACATCATCGTGACGAGCGGCGGCGGGGCGGCGCCCGGCGACGTCGACCAGTTCGGCGATTTCCCCTCGGCGGACGCTTCGGTCGACGCCGCCACGCTGGAAGCCGCGAACGCCAACGTCACGCTGCAGGCCGACAACGACATCACGTTCAACCAGGCATTGACCCTGAACCCCGGCCGTTCGCTCACGGCCCAGGCGGGGCGCAGCATCGTCGTCAACGAGAACGTTTCGGCCGATGGCGTGTCGATGACCGCCAATGCGGCGGGCGCGACGCCGGCCGAGCGCGACCCGGGCCTGGGGGAGATCGTGATCGCCGCCGGCAAGGCGATCGACGCCCGCACCGGGAACCTTGGACTCACCATCGACACCGGCGGCGTGCAGCCGGGCGCGGTGCGCCTCAGTGGCGAGCTGCGCTCCGCCGCCAACGCCGTGATCGCCGGCAACCTGGTGAGCACCGGCGACGCGCTGATCCAGGCGGCTTCCGCCAACCTGCAGAACGGCGCGACCGTCGGCAGCGGCACGCTGGAACTGCGGGGCGCCGCCGTGACGGGCGGGCAGATCGACCTGGGCGCCAACACGCTGAAGGTGAACGGCGGCGCGAGCGTCGCCACTGCCATCAACGCCAACGACAGCGCCACGATCGCCAACGACAGCGGCGCAGGCACCCTGGCGGGCAACGTCACGCTGACCGGCGGCGAAACGAAGTTCGACGTGGGCGCCGCCGGCGCCCTGCGCGTGGACGGCGTCATCACCGGCGCCGGCGGCACGCGCAAGCAGGGTGCGGGCACCCTGACCCTGACGGCGGCCAGCAACTATTCGAACAACACGATCATCGACGCCGGCAAGCTGGAGCTGAGCGGCGCGGGCGCGGGGCTGACGGGCATCGTCCTGGCCGGCGCCGGCACCACGCTGCAGCTGACGAACGCGACCAACGCCGCCGTCCTGTCGATGGCCGACGGCTCGACCCTGCTGGGCAGCGGCACGTCCACCCAGAGCGGCCAGGTGGCCCTGCTCTCGGGCAGCACCGCGACCCTGGCCACGGTGGGCGCGGACAGCCTCACGGTCACCGGCAACGTGAGCATCAACGGCACCGGCCACATCGTGCTTGCCGGCCAGAACGGAGCCAGCCTCGCGTTCGGCAAGGTGAACGCCACGAGCCTCGCGACCAGCGCCACCTCGCAGTCGATCTCCTTCAGTGGCACCGGCAACAGCGTGGCCACCGCCACCACTTTCAGCAATACGGGAAGCCTCACGCTGGGCGACGCGGCCGGCGACAGCTTCACCTTCAACGGCGGGCTGACCGCCGGCGCGCCTTCGCTGACGACGATCAACGGCACGGTGAGCACGGCGAACGCGGCCGTCTCGCTTGGCAAGGTCACGACCGGCATCGGCGCGGCCGTCAATGCCGGCTCGGGCGCCATCACCGTCGACGGCGGCGGCGCCGCGCTCGACCTGGGGCAGGGCACTCTCAGCGGCGGGTCGATCAGCATCGGCAACGCGGGGACGGTGGCGTTGTCCGGACTGTCCGGCGGCACGGTGCGCATCGGCACGGCGGCCGACGTAGGCGCCGTGACGCAGAACACGGGCACGACGGTCAACGCCGGCACGCTCATCGTGGACAGCAGCGGCAGCGTCAACCTGGGCAACGCCAACGACGTCGTCACGCTCGGGGCGGTGAACAGCAACGGCTTCACGCTCCGCGACGGCGGCGGGCTGACGGTCAACGGCCCGGTCGACGCGGGCACCGGCGCCGCCGCGATCACCACCTCCGGCACCCTGGCGGTGGGCGGCAGCGTGACCGGCACGGGAGTGGGCCTGTCGGCCACGGGCGCGGGCAGCGACCTCGTCCTCGCCGCCGCGGTCGACGCGAAGACGGGCACGCTCGCGCTGAACTCGGGCCGGGACATCGTCCAGACGGCGGGAACGCTGACCGGCGGAACGCTCACCGGGTCGGCCGGCGGCGCGGCCAACCTGGTGCGGAGCAACGCGCTCACCAACCTCGGCAGCTTCAGCGCCGGCAACGGATTCACCCTCAACGACACCGGCGGCCTGACCGTGACCGGCGCCGTCAGCGGCGGCACGGGCAACACCTTCATCGGCACCAATGGCGGGGCCTTGACCGCCAATGCCGGCATCAGCGGCGCCAACGTGGGGGTGTCCTCGAGCGGCAACATCAGCCTGTCCGCGGTGAACACGGCGGGCACGCTCACGCTGAACGCCGGCGGCACGATCACGGCGGGCACGGTGGCCGCGGGCAGCGTCACCGGCACGGCCGGCGGCAGCGCGACGCTGGCCTATCTCGACAACGCCATCGGCAGCCTCGGGCCGTTCACGGCGGCCGGCCTCACGGTCTACGACGGCAGCGGCGGCCTCACCGTCGACGGCGCGCTGAACGCGGGCCCCGCCACCGTGAACGTCATGACGGCCGGCGGCGACCTGGCCGTCAACGCCACGGTGAGCGGCCGCGACGTGATGCTGAACGCGAACGGCGGCGGCATCAGCCTCGGCGGCACGGTCAACGCCTCCAACCTGCTGAACCTGGTGGCGACCGGGGCGGTCACGCAGACGGCCGGACTCAACGTGAACGCCATCACGGGCTCGGCCGGCAGCGTGGTCCTGAACGACGCCGCCAACGGCGTCGGTTCGCTGAACAACTTCACCGCCACCAACGGGTTCCAGCTCACCGACAACCTCGGCGGCCTGACCCTCAACGGCACCGTCAGCGGCGGCACCGGCACCACGGCGATCAGCACCACCGGCGGCGCATTGACCGTGAACGGCAACCTGAGCGGTGCCAACGTCACGCTGGCCTCGGACGCCGACGTCGCCCTGCGCGGCACGACGACCACCGCGGGCACGCTGACGGTGACCGGCGCTTCGCTGACCGGCACCGGACGGGTGGACGTGGGCACGTTGACCGGCGCGGTCGCCGGCACGGCCACGCTGAACCACTCGCTCAACTCGATCGGCACGCTCGCCGGCTTCAGCGCCGGCACCGGCTTGACGGTGATCGACGGCTCCGGCGGCCTGACGGTCGGCGGCGCGGTCGACGCCGGCACGGGCACGGCGTCGATCCGCACCACCGGCGGCTCGCTGGCCGTCAACGGCACGGTCAGCGGCGCCAACGTCACGCTGGCGTCGACCAGCGGCGCCGTCAGCCTCGGGGCCGCGGCCACCACCGCGGGCACGCTGACGCTGACCGCCGGAAGCACGATCACCCAGACCGCGGCGTTCGACGCCGGCAGCTTGACGGGCAGCGCGGGCACCACGGCCACGCTGGACAACGCGGGCAACAAGGTCGGCACGCTGGGCGCCTTCACCACGGTCAGCGGCCTGTCGCTGCGGGACGGCGACGGCGGCTTGACCGTCACGGGCGCGCTCGCCGGAGGCACGGGATCGACGTCGATCGCCACGGCCGGCAACCTGGCCCTCGATGGCGCGGTCACCACCGCGGGCACGCTGACGCTCACGTCGGGCGGCGCGATCACGCAGTCGGCGGCGTTGAGCGCGGGCACCTTGACGGGCAGCGCGACCGGAGCCGCCACGCTGGACAACACCGGCAATGCCGTCGGAACGCTGGCCGCTTTCAGCGCGGGCGGCAGCTTCTCGCTGGTCGACAGCGCGGGCGGACTGGCCGTGACCGGTCCGGTCGGCGCCACCAGCATCGCGCTGACGGCCAACGGCGTCGGGGCCGACATCGCGTCCACCGCGGCCGGCACGATCACCGCCACGGCGGGCAGCGTCGCGTTGAGCGCGGGCCGCAACGTCACGCTGGGCGCGGACGTGAACGCCACGGGCAGCGCGGCCATCGCCGTCGGCCAGGCCGGTTCGGGCGGCAGCTTCGGCGCCACCGCGGCGGTGACCTCTACGGGCATCGCCTTCACCGGCGGCGCGGGCGACGACCAGTTCGACCTGAGCGGCCTGACCGGCACGGTCTCGGCCACGATCGCCGGCGCGGGCGGCAGCAACACGCTCACCGGCCGCAACCTGGCGACGACGTACACCCTGGGCGCCACGCCCGGCGAAGGCAGCACCAGCGACGGCGTCAGCTCGTTCACCGGGATCCAGCGCATCGTCGCCGGCTCGGCCACCGACACCCTGGCAGGTCCCGCGAGCACCACCTACACGCTGACCGGCACCAGCAACGAGGTCTCGGCGCAGGGCGTGCTGGCCAGCGGCATCGAGCAGATCAGCGGCACCGGCGCGGCGAACAAGCTTGTGGGTTCGAACAACGGCACCAGCTGGCAGCTGAACGGCGCCAACAGCGTGACGGTGGCCGGCATCACGGCCGGCGGCATAGCCACTATCACCGGCGGCACGGCGACGGACACGATCACGGCGCCGGCGGCGACCTCGTTCACGCTCGACGGCACCAACGGCCACGTGTCGGCGCTGGGCGTCGCGGCCACGGGCATCGAGGCGGTCACGGGCACCGGCATCGCGAACGTGCTGACCGGCTCGAACAACGCCACGACCTACACGGTCACCGGTGCCAACGCGGTGACGACCGCCGGCATCGCCTTCGGCGGCATCGGCACGATCGACGCCGGCACCGGCGCGGACACGGTGGCCGGCTCGGCCGCCGGCCGCAGCTGGGCGCTGACCGGCATGAACAGCGTCTCCTCGCTGGGCATCACCGCCCACGCGATCGAGACCGTCGCGGGCGCGGGCACCACGGACACGATCACGGCGCCGGCCGCCACGACCTGGACGCTCACCGGCACGAACAACCAGGTGCAGGCCTTGGGCGTGACCGCGACCGGCATCGGCACGATCACCGGCAGCGGCACGGCGAACGTGCTCGCGGGTTCGAACGCCAACACGGACTGGCAGCTGAACAGCGCGAACAACGCGACGGTCGCCGGCATCACCGCGAGCGGCGTCGGCAGCATCACCGCCGGCACGGGCATCGACACCTTGGCCGCGCCCGGCGCGACCACCTTCGCGGTCGGCGCCGCGCCCGGCCAGGTGACGGCGCTGGGCGTGGCGGCGAGCGGCATCGAAGCGGTCAATGGCACCGGCACGACCAACGTGCTCACGGGCTCGGACAACGACACCACCTACCAGATCACCGGCGCCAACAGCGTCCGGGTGGACGGCGGCGTGACCTTCACCGGCATCGCCACGATCCACGCGGGCGCCGGCACGGACACGCTGTCGGGCAGCACGGCGGGCCGCGACTGGACGCTCAACGGCGCCAACAACGTGTCGTCGATGGGCATCACGGCCGACGCGGTGGAGAAGATCGCGGGCGCGGGCACCACCGACACGCTGTCGGCTCCGGCCGCGACCACCTTCACGCTGAACGGCACGAACAACCAGGTCGGCGCATTGGGCGTGGCCGCGAGCGGGATCGGCACGATCGCCGGCAGCGGTCTCGCGAACGTGCTGGTCGGGTCGGGTTCGGCGACGAACTTCACGCTCACGGCGAACAACGCGGTGACGGCCGCGGGCATCGCTGCCAGCGGCATCGGCTCGATCATCGGCAGCAGCAGCGCCGACACGCTGACCGGCCCGGCCGGCGGCACCACCTGGACGCTGACCGGCACGGCCGGGCAGGTGCAGGCGATGAACCTGCAGGCCGGCGGCATCGAAGCCATCGCCGCGACGGGCACGACGGACATCCTCACCGCGCCCGCGGCCACGAACTACGCGCTGACCGGCACCACCAATCAGGTGGTCGCCCACGGCGTGACGGCCAGCGGCATCGAGCAGGTCGCCGGGGTGGGCACGGCGAACGTGCTGGCGGGTTCGAGCACCGACACGACCTACACGTTGACGGGCTCGAACGCGGTGACCGCTGCGGGTATCGCGGCCACGGGCATCGGCTCCATCGCCGCGGGCTCTGGGTCGGACACGCTCGCCGGGGGCGCAGCCGGCATCGGGTGGCGGCTCAACAGCGCGAACAACGTTACGGCGCTCGGCGTCACTGCGAGCGGCGTCGAGAAAATCGCCGGCGCGGGGACCACGGACACGCTGATGGCGCCGGCGGCGACTACTTTCACGCTGACGGGCACGGACAACCAGGTCAATGCTCTCGGCGTCAATGCGACGGGCATTGGAAGCGTTGCCGGCACGGCAGCCAGCAACGTCCTGGTCGGCTCCGGAACGAGCACGAGCTTCACGCTGAACGGAGCCAACGACGTGACGGCCGCAGCGATCAATGTGATTGGCATCGGCAGCATCGTTGCCGGCAGTGGCACGAGCGATGAATTAGTCGGTCCGGCCAGCACTACCTACAAGCTGACGGGCACCAGTAAACAGGTGCAGGCGGAGAGCGTGACGGTCAGCGGCATCGAGCGCATCAGCGGCATCGGCACGAACAACACTCTGGAGGGCTCGAGCACCCCGACGACGTTCGAGATCACGGGCGTCAACCAGGTCGAAACTGCGAACATCGTCGCGAACGGCATCAGCGCTGTCGTCGGCAAGAGCTCGGCCGACGTGATGGCCGGCCGCACGGCGGGCAAGGAGTGGACCGTTTCGGCCCCGAACACGGTTAGCGTGGCGGCCGCGAGCATCACTGGTACGGGCATCGACCGCATCGTCGGCGCCGGCACCACCGACATCATCAACGTCGCGCCCGCCAACATCACCTACAGGCTGACGGGCGCGGCCAACGCCGTGGCCATGGACAGCCTGGGCCTGACGGCCACCGGCATCCGCGCCATCGATGCCACGGGTAACGCCAACGTCCTCGCCGGCTCGAACACGGGCACCACCTACGCGGTCACCGCGCCCAACACCGTGACAGCCGCCGGCGTCACCGCCGACGGCATCGGCACGATCAACGCCGGCGGAAGCGGCAATACCCTCGCGGCTGCAGGCGGCAGCAACACCTGGGACATCACCGGCACCAACGCAGGATCGCTGAACGGCAGCATCGCCTTCAGCAACATCCAGAACCTGTCCGGCGGCGCGGGGGCGGACCGCTTCAACCTGGCGAATGCCGGCTCGGTCTCTGGCGCCATCGCCGGCGGTGCCGGCTCGGACACGCTGGACTTCAGCGCCAAGACCGGCCCGATCACCATCGCCGCGACCGGCAGCACCGGCGTGGCGGGCGGCTTCAGCGGCATCGAATCGGTGATCGGCAACGGCAGCGCCACGCTGGCCGGCAGCGCCTTCTCGCTCACCGGAGCGGGCAGCGGCTCGGTCGACGGCATGGCCTACAGCCGGGTCAGCGACCTGCAAGGGCAGGGGGCCGCCAGCTTCTCGGGCAACGGCGGCAGCGTGGCCGGCGCGATCACGGGCGGCACCAGCAACGCGATCGGCGGCACGCTCGCCAGCGGTGGTTCGCAGGCCTACTCGTCGGCCACCGTCGCCGACGGCACCACGA
Source organism: Pseudomonadota bacterium (assembly GCA_023387335.1). Taxonomy (GTDB): domain Bacteria; phylum Pseudomonadota; class Gammaproteobacteria; order Burkholderiales; family Burkholderiaceae_C; genus Ramlibacter. The sequence goes on from JAEWIF010000003.1 coordinate 20,591, forward strand.
TCTCGGCGGGCAGCGGCTCGGTGAACGTGCAGGGCGACATGCAGGGCAGCATCGGCGTGGCCGGCAACGCGAGCAGCATCACGCTGCAGGACACCAGCGCCGCGACCGGCCTGGTCGTGTCGCAGCTGCGCGGCGCGGGCCATGCCGACGTGACGGTCGCCGCGGCTTCGTCGCTGTCCGTCGACGGCTCGCAGATGTCCGCGTTCTATCCCTCGGGCTCGCTCGCGTTCACCGCGAACAAGGGCAAGCTGCTGATCCACAACACCGCCAACCCGGCGAACTGGGTCAGCGCCGGCCGGCTCAGCCTGACGGCGGCGGAGGGCGACATCGGGGCCTTCGACAACCCGATCTACCTCGGCAACAACATCGGCCCGGTCAACGTCACGATCGGGACGCTGTTCTCCAGGTACTTCGCGGGCAACCTGAACGCGGACGTCACGACGCGCGCGATCCTGAACGCCTCGTCCAGCCAGACCGGCGCCACCCAGGCGGAGATGGCGCGCGTCGTCCTGCAGGAGCTCAAGAAGAACGTAGGCATCGGGATCATCGAGGACCTGGTGCTGTTCGGGCGGACCGATGCCGACGGCATCACCGCGCCGCTGTCATTCCGCAGCCTGCAGGCCAACATGCCGCGCTGCGCGCTGGAGCAACTGCAGAACCTTCCCTGCCAGTGACCGTCGCCAAGAAATTCGGCCGCTACGACATCGTCCGCACCCTGGGCAAGGGTGCGATGGGCATGGTGTACGAGGGCAGGGACTCGGTGCTGCAGCGCCGGGTGGCCATCAAGACCATCATCGTCGAGAACCTCGACTCCAGGTCCGCCGAGGAGTACGAGGCGCGCTTCCGCACCGAGGCCCTGGCCGCCGCGCGGCTGCTGCATCCGAACATCGTGCCGGTGTTCGACTTCGGCCGGCACGACGACATCGCCTTCCTGGTGATGCAGTTCATCGAGGGCGACGACCTCAAGCTGCACATCGACCGCGGCGACCGCTTCTCGCCGCCGAAGGCGGTGGCGATGGTGCTGGACCTGCTGTCCGCGCTGGACCATGCGCACGAGAACAACATCGTGCACCGCGACATCAAGCCGGCGAACATGCTGATCGAGAAGGGGCGGGTCAAGCTCACCGACTTCGGCGTGGCCCGCATCCAGGATCCCGACGCGGCCAACAAGACCCAGGTGGGCGCCGGCGGCATCGGCACGCCGCGCTACATGTCGCCCGAGCAGGCGCAGGGCCAGCGGGTGGACGCGCGCTCGGACCTGTTCTCGGCCGGCATCGTCCTGTACGAACTGCTGGCCGGCGTGCGGCCGTTCGACGGCGACAACCCGTTCTCGATCATCCACCAGATCGTCAGCGCGACGCCGCCGCCGCCCACGTACCACAACCCGCGGCTGCCGCAGGCGATCGACGTCGTGATGTCCAGGGCGCTGGCCAAGAACCGCGACGAGCGCTTCTCGTCGGCGCGCGAGTTCGCGGTGGCGCTCAAGGCGGCGGCGAAGAGCGTCGGCGGCGGATCGGCCACCGTGCCGGGTGTCGCTTCGCCGGGCGCGACCTCGCCGGGCGTGACGGTGCCGGGCGTCGCCGGACGATCCGCCACCGTGCCGGGCGCCGGGTCGACCTCTCCCCACGACGACGCCGAAGCCACGCGCCTGCCGGGCCAGACCGTGCCGGACTTAGCCGGCAGTTCGGGCATCTCCGGCCTGTCGGTCCCGTCGAGCAGCGCCGGCACGCTCAGGCTGCGCGAGCGCGAGGTCGTCTCGCAGGAGCAGACCGTCATCAGCCCGCAGACCGCGCGTTTGATCGGCGAGGCGGCGGTCGCGGCGAAGCTCGAGTCCGACCAGCAGGCCCGGGCGGCCGAGGAAGCGGCGGCGGTGCAGGCCCGCGCGGCGGCCGCGGCCAAGGAGGTCGAGCGGCTCGAGGCCGAGAAGCAGTTCTTCGTCGCCAAGGCGGAGGCGGAAGCCAAGGCCCGGTTGAAGGCGGAAGAGGCCGTGCGCCTGGCGCCCAGGCCGTCGAAGGCGCTGCCGGTGGCGATCGCCGGCGTGTTCGCGCTCGGCGCCATCGGGGCGGCCGTGGTGTACCTGGGCAAGCCGGGCGGGCAGGGCGGCGAGCAGCAGGCCAGGCTGACGACGCCGGTGCCGGCACCGGCGCCGGTCGCGCCCACGCCCCAGCAAGTGGTGAAGCCGCAAGCCGCGCCGGCCGCCAAGGTCGAACCCGTGGCCCCGGCCAGACCCGTGCCCGCGCCGAAATCCGTCGCCCCCCCTCCAGCTCCGGTCCCGGCGCCCGCCAAACCGGCCGCAGCGGCACGCGCGCCCGCGCCCGCCGCCGCTCCGACGCCTGCTCCGGCTCCGGCGCCGGTCGCGGCACCTGAACCGGCGCCTGCTCCCGCGGCTGCACCGGCTCCGGCTCCAGTTCCCGTGGCGCCGGCTCCTCCTCCTCCTCCTCCGAATCCCGCCGTCCTGCTCGCGCAGGCGCAGGATGCCGAGCGTTCAGGCAACCTGGGACAGGCGGTCAGCGCCTACCGGCGCGCCGCGGCGGCCGGCAGCGGCGTGGCCGCCCGCCGGCTGGGCGAGCTCTACACGAAGGGCGAGGGTGGGGTGGAGCGCGACATGCAGCAGGCCACCTTCTGGAACAACCGCGCCCGCAGCCTGGGCGAGCAGGTCCAGCAGAGCGCCGGCCCCTGCGCGCTGAAGGCCGGCACCACCTGCTGATCGATCAATGCCGGCTCAGTCGGCCTTGATCTGCGCCACGCGCACGATGCGCTCCCACATGGCGCGTTCCTTCGTGCCCAGGTCCGCCAGTTCGGCCGGCGTCATCGCGACCGCCTTGGCGCCTTGCTCCTCCGCCCGGCGCTTGAATTCCGGCGTCTCCACGACCTGGCGCACCGCCGCCGACAGCTTGTTCTGCAGGTCGGCGGTCAGGGCCGACGGGCCGTACACGGCGAACCACGACGAGGCGACCAGCGCCACGCCCAGCTCGGTGGCGGTCGGCACGTCGGGCAGCGACGGCAGGCGCGTCTTGCCGGTGACCATCAGCGGCTTGAGCTTGCCCGACCGGATGTGCGGCAGCAGGGGCGGCGGCGTGGTGATGGTCAGGTCCACCGTGCCGGCCAGCAGGTCGGTGAGCGCGGGACCCGTGCCGCGGTAGGGCACGTGGGTCATGGAGGTCTTGGTGAGGTCCTTCAGCAGCTCGGTGGTCACGTGCTGCAGCGCGCCGTTGCCGCTGGAGGCGTAGTTCACCTTGCCCGGGTTGGCCTTCACGTAGGCGAGGAACTCGTTGAAGGTGTTCGCCGGGAAGCCGGGCCGCACCACCATCACCTGAGGCGCATCGATCAGGTGGCCGATCGGCTTCAGGTCCTTGGCCGGATCGAACCCCGCCACCGGCTGCACCAGCGGCGTGATGCTCTGGTAGCCCGAGTACTGCACCAGCAGCGTGGCGCCGTCGCCGGGCGCGCGCGCCACCAGCTGGCCGGCGATGTTGCCGTTGCCGCCGGAGCGGTTGTCCACCACGACCGGCACGCCGAGGATCTTGCCAAGCGGCTCGGCCAGCATGCGGGCGGCGATGTCGGTGGTGCCGCCGGGCGCGGCGCCGACGACCAGGGTGACGTTCTTGCCGCCCTGCGCGAAGGCCGGCACGGCCAGGGAAGCGGCGCCGGCCGCGGCCGTGCCCAGGAAGGTTCTGCGGGAGAAGGAATGCATGCGAGGAGTCTCCTGTGAAGTCATTCGGTGGCGGCGAGCGCGGCGCGCAGGTCGTTCACGGCGGCCGGCACGGGATGCAGCTGCGTGCTCGGGCCCGCCTTGGCGACCTGGCCCGGCACCTGGTGGCCGACGATGTCGGGCAGAGCGCGGGCGACGGGCAGCAGCCTGTCCAGGTCGACGCCGGTGTCGTAGCCCATGGCCTGCAGCATGTGCAGCGCGTCCTCGCTGCTGATGTTGCCGCTGGCGCCCGGCGCGTACGGGCAGCCGCCCAGGCCGCCCAGCGAGCCGTCGAACCGCACGATGCCCTGCTGCGCCGCGGCCAGCACGTTGGCCAGGCCCATGCCGCGCGTGTTGTGGAAGTGGAGCGTGAGCTGCAGGCCGGCAAAGCGCTCCTGCAGCGCCTGGCACATGCGCGCCACCTGGGCGGGATGCGCCATGCCGGTGGTGTCGCAGATCGTCAGGCCGCGCACGCCCTGGTCGGCGAAGCGCCGGGCCCAGGCCAGCACCTCCTGCTGCGGCACCTCGCCCTCCATCGGGCAGCCGAAGCAGGTCGAGAGCGAGACGTTCAGCGGCGCGCGGCCGTCCACGAAGCGGATCACCTCCGACAGCGCGGCGAAGCTCTTCTCGCGCGGCATGCGCAGGTTGGCGAGGTTGTGCGTCTCGGAGGTCGACATGACGAGGTTGAGCTCGTCGGCGCGCGACTCCATCGCCCGTTCGGCGCCGCGCAGGTTGGGCACCAGCACCGTGTACTCGACGCCCGGCACGCGGCGGATGCGGCCCATCACCTCCTCGGCGTCACGCAGCATCGGGATGGCCTTCGGCGAGGTGAAGGAGGTGACCTCGATCTTGGCGTAGCCGCACTCGCCGAGCGCGTCCACCAGCGCGACCTTGGCATCGGTGGCGATGAACTCCGGCTCGATCTGGAAGCCGTCGCGGGTGACGACCTCGTTGAAGAAGATGCGATTCATGCTTGTCCCTTGATCACGCCGCGGTCCTTGAGGCCGGCGATCTGTTCGTCGGTGAGGCCCAGCTCTCGCATCACGGCCTCGGTGTCCTGGCCGATGCCGGGCGCGTTGCGGCGGTGGCTGCCGGGCGTGCGCGAGAGCTTGGGAACGATGCCCGGGACGGTGAGCAGGTCGCCGTCGTCCAGGCGGACCTGCTGCAGCATGCCGCGGGCGGCGTAGTGCGGATCGGCCGCGATGTCGGCCACGGTGTAGATGCGGCCCGCGGGCACGCCGGCGCGGTCGAGTACCTCGAGCACCTCCGAGACGCTGCGCTCCTTCGTCCAAGCGCCGATGGCCGCGTCGATCTCCACGATGCGCGCCACCCGGCCCGCGTTGTTCGCCAGCTCCGGGTCGTTGCCCAGGTCGTCGCGGCCGATGGCGGCCATCAGCCGCTTGTAGATGCTGTCGCCGTTGCCCGCGACCAGCGCGTAGCCGCCGTCGCTGCACAGGTAGGCGTTGCTGGGCGCGATGCCGGGCAGGGCGCTGCCGGCGGGGCCGCGCACGGCGCCGAACGCGCTGTACTCGGGCAGCAGGCTTTCCATGCAGTTGAATACCGCCTCGTAGAGCGCGACGTCGATCACCTGCCCCTGGCCGGAGCGCTGCCGCTCCTGCAGGGCCAGCAGGATGCCGATCACCCCGTGCAGCGCCGCGAGCGTGTCGCCGATGCTCACGCCCACCCGGACCGGCACGCGGCCGGGCTCGGCCGTCAGGTGGCGCAGGCCGCCCATCGCCTCGCCGACCACGCCGAAGCCGGGCCGGTCGCGGTAGGGGCCGGTCTGGCCGTAGCCGCTGACGCGCAGCACGATCAGGCGCGGGTTGGCCCGGATCAGCTCCTGCGGGTCCAGGCCCCAGCCTTCCAGCGCGCCGGGACGGAAATTCTCGATCAGCACGTCGGCCTCGGCGGCCAGCCGGCGCACGATCTCCTGGGCCTCGGGCTTCTTGAGGTCCAGCGCCACCGAGCGCTTGTTGCGCGACTGCACCTGCCACCAGACCGAGGTGCCGTCCTTGAGCATTCGCCAGTTGCGAAGGGCGTCGCCGGTGCCGGGCGGCTCGATCTTCACCACGTCGGCGCCGAAGTCCGCGAGGGTCTTGGCGGCGAACGGACCGGCGATGAGCTGGCCCATCTCGACCACCTTCAGGCCCGCGAGGGGGCCGGTGTGTGCTGCTGCCTGTGTCTCCATGGGCGCGCAGTGTGCGCGCGGCGGGCCGGAGGGTCTATTGCCGTTCGCGGCCGCGAGCTTTCGCGTTTTGCGAAGGCTCGGCGAGGAAGTCCGCGAGCGCCGTCACCGCCGGGTCCTGCGGCCCGGTGCGCGTGGCCATCAGCAGCCGGCGCCGCGCCCAGGGATCGGACAGCGCGCGCCAGCGCAGCTTCATCGCGCCCACGATGGGCAGGGCCGCCGTCTTGGGCAGGATGGCGATGCCCAGGCCCGAGGCGACCAGGTGGCAGACGGCGTCGAAGCTGCGCACCTGCATCCGCAGCTTCAGCGGACGGCCGGCCGCGTGCGCGGCCTCGTGCTGCTTGTGCAGCAGGGCCGCGCCGTCGGCCAGGCTGATCCAGTCCTCGTCCAGGGCGGCGGAAAAAGCGACCGCGCCGCGCCCGACGAGGCGGTGCCGCGGCGGCAGCACCAGCACCAGTTCGTCGGTGCGGAACAGTCGGCAGTCCAGTCCCTCGGTTTCCGCGCCCTCGACGAAGACGCCCAGGTCGGCGCGGCCCTCGCGCAGTGCCGCCACGACGGCGAAGGACACCTGCTCGTCCAGGTCCACGCGCACGTCCTGCTGCAGCTTCGCGTAGCGCGCCAGCAGGGGCGGCAGGAACTGGCTGATGGAGGCGGTGCTGGCGCACAGCCGCACGTGCTTGGCGATGCCGGAGCGCAGGTCGGCGAGCTCGCCGCCCATCTGCTCCAGCGACTGCAGCACGCCGACCGCATGCCGGGCGAAGACCCGCCCGGCGGCCGTCGGCAGCACGCCGCGGCCGTGGCGCTCGAACAGCGGCTCGCCGACGGCATCCTCGAGCTCGCGGATGCGGCGGCTGGCCGCGGCCAGGGCCAGGTGCGACTCGCGGGCGGCGGCGCTCAGGCTGCCGTGCTGCACGCAGTCGACCACCAGGCGGATGGAAACGAGGTCGAAGCGGGCGAGGTTGTAGTGGGAAGCGCCGGCGCGCATGGGGGGACGGGGCGGCGCCGCCGCTCAGCGGCGCTTGCCGCCCAGCAGGCTGCCGAGGACCCCGCGGATGATTTCACGGCCCACGGTGCTGCCCATGGTGCGCACGGCCGACTTGGCCATCGCCTCCACCATGCCTTCGCGCTTGCCGCCGCGCGGCCCGGTGGAGCCGAACAGGATGTCGCCGAGCCCGCCCATGGACGAGCCGGACGCCTTGTCGGTGGCGCCGCCGCCGCCCGAAGAGCTGGGCGCGGGCTCCTGGTCGGCACGCCCCTTGAGCTTCTCGTAGGCCGACTCCCGGTCCTGCGTCTTGTCGTACACGCCCACGACCAGCGACCCGGCGATCAGCGCCTGGCGCTGCTGCGGCGTGATCGGGCCGATCTGGCTGCCCGGCGGCAGCACGTACACCCGCTCGGTGATGCTGGGCCGGCCCTTCTCGTCGAGCAGGCTGACCAGGGCTTCGCCGACGGCCAGCTCGGTGATGGCGGTCTCGATGTCGAGGCCGGGCTTCTGCCGCATGGTCTGGGCGGTCGCCTTCACCGCCTTCTGGTCGCGCGGCGTGAAGGCGCGCAGCGCGTGCTGCACCCGGTTGCCCAGCTGGGCCAGCACCGTGTCGGGGATGTCCAGCGGGTTCTGGGTGACGAAATAGACGCCCACGCCCTTGGAGCGCACGAGGCGCACCACCAGCTCGATGCGCTCGACCAGCACCGTGGGCGCGTCCTTGAAGAGCAGGTGGGCCTCGTCGAAGAAGAACACCAGCTTGGGCTTCTCGGGGTCGCCGATCTCGGGCAGCTGCTCGAAGAGCTCGGACAGCATCCACAGCAGGAAGGTGGCGTAGAGGCGCGGGGAAGCCAGCAGCTTGTCGGCCGCGAGGATGTTGATGACCCCCTGGCCGCCGGCCGACTGCATGAAGTCGGCGATGTCGAGCATGGGCTCGCCGAAGAACTTGTCGCCGCCCTGCGATTCGATCTGCAGCAGCCCGCGCTGGATGGCGCCCACGCTGGCCGCGCTGATGTTGCCGTACTCGGTGCGGAACTGGGCCGCGTTGTCGCCCACGTGCTGCAGCATGGCGCGCAGGTCCTTCAGGTCGAGCAGCAGCAGGCCCTGGTCGTCGGCGATCTTGAACACCAGGTTGAGCACGCCCGCCTGGGTGTCGTTGAGGTCGAGCATGCGGGCCAGCAGCAGCGGGCCCATGTCGGACACCGTGGCGCGGACCGGGTGGCCTTGTTCGCCGAACACGTCCCACAGGGTGACCGGGCAGGCCCGGGATTCCGGCTCGGGCAGGCCGCGCTCCTTGAGCACCTGGGCCATCTTGGGCGCGATCGCGCCCGCCTGGCTGATGCCGGTGAGGTCGCCCTTGACGTCGGCCATGAAGACCGGCACCCCGATGCGCGAGAAATTCTCGGCCAGGGTCTGCAGCGTGACGGTCTTGCCGGTGCCGGTGGCGCCGGTGATCAGGCCGTGCCGGTTGGCCAGCCCGGGCAGCAGGAAGCATTCGGTGTCTCCCTTGCGGGCGATCAAAAGCGGGTCGGCCATAGGTGAAAAGTAAAATGATGTCCCGAGCAATATAGCAACGCGCGTGCGTTGCGGTTCAGAAGGAAAGCAAGAAGTGGCCGGACACAGCAAATGGGCGAACATCCAGCACCGCAAGGGCCGGCAGGATGAGAAGCGCGGGAAGATCTGGACCCGCGTCATCCGCGAGATCATGGTGGCGGCGCGCCAGGGCGGTGGCGACCTGAACGCCAACCCGCGCCTGCGGCTGGCCGTGGACAAGGCCAAGGCCGCCAACATGCCGGCCGACACCATCAAGCGCAACATCGACAAGGCGACCGGCAACCTCGAAGGCGTGAACTACGAGGAGATCCGCTACGAGGGCTACGGCATCGGCGGCGCGGCGGTCATCGTGGACACCATGACCGACAACAAGGTCCGCACCGTCGCCGAGGTCCGGCATGTCTTCAGCAAGTACGGCGGCAACCTGGGCACCGAGGGCTCAGTGGCGTTCCAATTCAAGCACTGCGGCCAGCTCATCCTGGCCCCGGGCACCAGCGAGGACAAGGTGATGGAAGTGGCGCTGGAGGCCGGCGCCGAGGACGTGGTCACCGACGACGACGGCGCCATCGAGGTGCTCACCCCGCCGGCCGACTTCGAGAAGGTCAAGAACGCGCTGGAGGCCGCCGGCCTCAAGCCCGAGATCGCCGAAGTGACGATGCGTGCCGAGAACACGGTCGAGCTCGCCGGCGACGATGCCGCCCGCATGCAGAAGCTGCTGGACATGCTGGAAGACCTGGACGACGTGCAGGACGTCTTCCACAACGCGGCCATCCAGGAGGCCTGAGCGGCATTCATGAAAGTCCTCGTCATCGGCGGCGGCGGCCGCGAGCACGCGCTGGCCTGGAAGCTGGCCCAGTCGCCCAAGCTCCAGAAGGTCTACGTCGCGCCGGGCAACGGCGGCACCGCGCTAGACCCGCGGCTGGAGAACGTGCCCATCACCGACATCCCGGCGCTGCGCGACTGGGCCCTGTCGCAGAAGATCGCGCTGACCGTCGTCGGCCCCGAGGCGCCGCTGGCGGCCGGCGTGGTGGACGACTTCCGCGCCCACGGGCTGCGCGTGTTCGGCCCCACCCAGGCGGCGGCGCAGCTGGAAAGCTCCAAGGCCTTCTCCAAGGCCTTCATGCAGCGGCACGGCATCCCGACCGCCGCCTACCAGACCTTCACCGATCCGCGCGAGGCCCACGCCTACGTGGACCAGAAGGGCGCGCCCATCGTGGTCAAGGCCGACGGCCTGGCCGCGGGCAAGGGCGTGGTGGTGGCCATGACGGCGGCCGAGGCGCACGAGGCCATCGACTTCATGCTGCTGGACAACCGCCTGGGCGTCTCGCACAACGAAGGCGGCGCTCGGGTGGTGATCGAGGAGTTCCTCACCGGCGAGGAAGCCAGCTTCATCGTGCTGTGCGATGGCCGCAACGTCACGCCGCTGGCCACCAGCCAGGACCACAAGCGCCTGCAGGACGGCGATGCCGGCCCCAACACCGGCGGCATGGGCGCGTATTCGCCGGCACCGGTGGTAACGCCCGCGGTGCATGCGCGTGCCATGCGCGAGGTGATCCTCCCGACCATCCGCGGCATGGAGAAGGACGGCATCCCCTACACGGGCTTCCTGTACGCCGGCCTGATGGTCGACGCCAAGGGCCAGGTGAAGACGCTGGAATTCAACTGCCGCATGGGCGATCCCGAGACCCAGCCGATCATGATGCGGCTCAAGTCCGACCTCTACGACGTGATGATGGCCGCCACCTCCGGCAGCCTCGACCAGGTCGAGCTGCAGTGGGACCGCCGCACCGCGCTGGGCGTGGTGATGGCCGCGGCCGGCTATCCGCTGAACCCGCGCAAGGGTGACGCCGTCACCGGCCTGCCGCGCGAGGCGGAGGACGCGATGGTGTTCCACGCCGGCACCACGCAGCGCGGCAAGGACATCGTCAGTTCCGGCGGCCGCGTGCTGTGCGTGACCGCGCTGGCCGACACCGTCAAGGCGGCCCAGCTGCGTGCCTACGAAGCGGCGCAGGGCATCCGCTTCGACGGTGCCCAGTACCGGCGGGACATCGGCCACCGGGCCGTGCGCGGCTGATGCGCCAGGTCGATACGGTCCGCGCCTACCTGCTCGATCTGCAGGCGCGCATCACCTCGGCCTGCACGGCCGTGGACGGCACGCCGTTCCTGCGCGACGAGTGGGAGAAGGCGCCCGGCGAGCCCTTGCAGGGCAGTGGCACGACCATGATCCTGGAGCAGGGCCCGGTGTTCGAGCGCGCCGGCTGCGGTTTCTCGCACGTGCGCGGTCCGAAACTGCCGCCCTCGGCCACGCAGCACCGGCCCGAGCTGGCCGGCGCGCCGTTCGAGGCGCTGGGCGTCTCGCTGGTCTTCCATCCGCGGAACCCGTACGCGCCGACGGTGCACATGAACGTGCGCATGATCTCGGCCGCGCCGGCGGGCGGCGAGCCCGCGTTCTGGTTCGGCGGCGGCATGGACCTCACGCCCAGCTACGGCTTCGACGAGGACGCGGTCCACTTCCATTCGGCGTGCAAGAAGGCGGTCGAGCCGTTCGGCGCCGACCGCTACCCGAGCTGGAAGAAGTGGTGCGACGAGTACTTCCACCTGAAGCACCGCAACGAGCAGCGCGGCATCGGCGGCATCTTCTTCGACGACGTCTCCGAGCTCGGCTTCGACGGCGGCTTCGCGCTGATGCGCTCGGTGGGCGACGCCTTCCTGGGCGCCTACCTGCCGATCCTGGAGCGTCGCAAGGACACGGCGTACGGCGAGCGCGAGCGCGAGTTCCAGCTCTACCGGCGCGGGCGCTACGTGGAGTTCAACCTGGTCTGGGACCGCGGCACGCACTTCGGCCTGCAGTCGGGCGGCCGCACCGAATCCATCCTGCTGTCGATGCCGCCGCTGTGCAGCTGGGCCTACCGGCAGGAGCCGGCGGCCGGCACGCCCGAGGCGCAGCTGTACGAACGTTTCCTGCAGCCGAGGGACTGGGCGTGAGCGGCGGCAAGCCCTTGCGCCTGGGCGTGTTCGGCGGCGCCTTCGATCCGCCGCACCTGGCGCACGTCGCGCTGGCCCAGGCCGCGGTCGAGCAGCTGGACCTGCACCAGCTGCGCGTGCTGCCCACCGGCCAGGCCTGGCACAAGGCGCGCGACCTCAGCGCGGCCGAGCACCGGCTGGCGATGGCCCGCGAAGCGTTCGGCGTGGTGCCGCGCGCCTTCGTGGACGACCGCGAACTGCGCCGGGCCGGCCCCACCTACACCATCGACACGCTTCGCCAGTTCAAGGCCGAGTTCCCCGGCATGGAGCTGATGCTGGTGATCGGCGCCGACCAGGCCGAGGCGCTGCACAGCTGGCGCGAGAGCGACCAGATCCCTCGACTGGCCACCGTCGCGGTGGCCGCGCGCGCCCGCCCTGACGCCGGCGCTCCGCCCTTCGACACCACCCGGCTGCACGGTGCGCGATTCGCCACCGTCGAGCTTCCCCCCATGCCCGTCAGCGCGACGCAGGTGCGCGCGCTGGTCGGCGCCGGACAGGAGATCGGCCATCTGGTCCCTCCCGGCGTCGCAAGTTATATTGCCCGGCACCACCTCTATACGAAGACCTGATGACCCAAGAAAGCAGCGCGAAAAAAGACACCCAGCGGCTCCAGCGAGCCATCGTCGATGGACTGGAGGACGTCAAAGCGCAGGACATCCAGGTTTTCAACACCGAGCACCTCTCGCCGCTGTTCGAGCGCGTGATCGTGGCCTCGGGCACCTCCAATCGCCAGACCAAGGCGCTGGCGGCCAGCGTGCGCGACGCCGTGCGCGAGGCGGGCTTTCCCAAGCCGCGCATCGAGGGCGAGGACAACGGCGAGTGGATCATCGTGGACTGCGGCGCCGCGGTGGCGCACATCATGCAGCCGGCCATCCGCAACTACTACCACCTGGAAGAGATCTGGGGCGAGAAGCCGATCCGCCTGAAGTTCGGCGCGCCCAAGCCGGTCAACGCCGCGCCCCCCGCGCCCGCGAAGAAGGCGCCGGCCAAGACCACCCTGAGGCGCAGCAGCGCGGCCAGGACGGCCGCCAAGCAGGCGGAGCAGGCCGCGAAGCCGAAGCCCAAGGCGCCCGCGAAGAAGGCCGCGGCCAAGGCGCCGGCGAAGAAGGCCGCTCCCGCGAAGAAGGCCGCACCGGCCAAGTCTGCCGCGGGCAAATCCGCCGCCGGCAAGTCCACGGCCGGCAAGACCGCTGCGCGCAAGACCCCCGCCAAGAGCCCCGCTCGCCGGGCATGAAGCTGCTGGTGGTCGCAGTGGGCCAGCGCGTGCCCGACTGGGCGGCCACGGCCTGGGACGACTACGCCAAGCGCTTCCCGCCCGAGCTTCGGCTGGAGTTGAAGGCGGTCAAGACCGAGCCGCGCGGCTCCCGCACCACCGAACAGCTGATGGCGGCCGAGCGCGAGCGCATCGAAGCGGCCATCCCGCGCGGTGCGCGCGTCGTGGCGCTGGACGAGCGCGGCACTTCGCTCAGCACCTCCGCGCTCGCGGCCAAACTCAAGGCCTGGCAACTCGAATCTTCCGACATCGCGCTGCTGATCGGCGGCCCCGACGGCCTCGACCCCGCTCTGCGCGCCGCCGCGCACGAGCGCATCCGCCTTTCCGACCTGACGCTGCCGCACGCCATGGTGCGGGTGCTGCTCGCCGAGCAGCTGTACCGCGCCTGGTCGATCAACGCCGGACATCCCTACCACCGTGAGTGAGTTCGTCTACCTGGCGTCGCAGAGCCCGCGGCGACGCCAGCTGCTCGAGCAGCTGGGCGTGCGCTACGAGTTGCTGCTGCCCGATGCGCACGAGGACACCGAGGCGATCGAAGCCGTGCTGCCCGGCGAGGCGCCGGCGCGCTACGTGCGCCGCGTGACCGACCTGAAGCTGGACGCCGCGGTGCAACGGCTGCGGTCGCGCGGCCTGCCGCTCGCGCCGGTGCTGTGCTCGGACACCACGGTGGCACTCGGCCGCGCCATCTACGGCAAGCCCGAGGACGATCGAGACGCGGCCCGCATGCTGCGCGAACTGTCCGGTGCCACGCACCGCGTGCTCACGGCGGTGGCGGTGCAGAACGGGCGCAAGCGCCACGAGGCGGTAAGCGATTCGCGCGTGAGCTTCGCGCCGCTGTCCGCGCGCCAGATCCGCGAGTACGTCGCAAGCGGGGAGCCGATGGGCAAGGCCGGCGCTTACGCGGTGCAGGGCAGGGCAGCGGCCTTCATCACCGGCATTCGTGGGTCGTACCCCGGGATCATGGGCTTGCCGCTGTACGAGACGGCGCAGCTGCTGCGCGCGTGCGGGATGGCCGTCTAGGCGCCCGGCGCCCCGGGCAACTCCACCGCCTCCGGCACCATCCCGATGACCTGCCGGCGTTGGTCGAACACCGGCCGCACCGAGAACAGGAAGCGGCGCCGGACCCCCTGCAGGTTGAGCTCCATCTCGAAGCGCATCTGGCGACCGGCCCGAGCCTGCGCCACCGCATCCCGGATCACCGGCTGCGCGCCCGGCGAGTCGGTGAACCACGGCCCTTCCCACAGCGGCCGGCCGACCACCTCGGGCAGCGTGCGGTCCACGGCCGCCAGCGCCGCGGCATTGCTGTCCAGAACGGTGCCCTGGGCGTCCAGGTAGCCCTGGAACATCAGCTCGGTGTCGAAGGTGGCGCGCAGGCGCGTGGCCGCCGCGGCTTCCTTCTCCAGCGCCCGGCTGAGTTCGGCGGTGCGCTGCTTCACGTGCGCCTCCAGCGTGTCGTTGAAGCGGCGCAGCGCCTGCTGCGCGCGCTTCTCCGCCTCGATGGTGGCGGCCAGGCGGGCACGCTCCTCGCCAAGCTGCCAGTTCGCCATGCGCAAGGCGTTCTCGGCGCGGGCGCGGTCCGTGACGTCGGTGGCCATCACGAAGACGCCATCGACACGTCCCTCGGTGTCGCGCACCGGCTCGTAGACGAAGTCCACCACCCGGTCCTCGCCCTCGCGATCCGATCCGCGCCGAAGCTTGACCGGCACGCCGCTGCCCACGTAGGGCTTGCCCGAGGAATAGACCGAATCGAGGAGGTTGACGAAGCCCTGTTCGGCCACCTCCGGCAGCGCCTTGGCCACCGGCCGGCCCGTGACGTCGCGGCCGCTGCCGATCAGGCGCAGGTAGGCGTCGTTGGCGAACTCGAACACGTGCTCCGGGCCCCGCAGCAGCGCTACCGCGGCCGGCGCCTGCCGGAAGTATTCGCGCCAGCGCCCCAGTTCGGCCTCGCGCTCGCGCCGAGCGAGCACCACGCCGGTGATCTCGTTGCCCTGGTTGAAGATTCCGCCGACGCTGTGGTCGGCGTTGCGCACGGGCGTGAGGCTGTAGTTCCACCAGGTTTCGGTGGGCCGGCCGCCGCGCACCATGGGCAACATCTGCTCGTACTCGGCCACGCCCTCGCCGGTCCGCATCACCTGCAGGAACTGCGGGCCGACGATGTCCCAGATGTCGCTCCAGCCCTCGCGCGCCGGCAGCCCGAGGATGCCGGGATGCTTTTCGGCCGGGATCACCGACCAGGCGTCGTTGTAGAGGACGTGCAGGTCCTCGCCCCAGTAGACGGCGGTCGGGAAGCTCGAGTTGAGGCAGAGGCTGAGCGCCATGCGCAACGCGCTCGGCCACTGCCGTGGCGGCCCCAGCGGATGGTTCTCCCAGTCGAACTCGCGGATGCGCCGGCCCATGGCGCCGCCGCCCTGGAGGAATTCGAGATCGGCGCGCGGGGAAGAGGTCAAGATCGGAAAGGGAGCCTGCCAGTGTAATGGCGTCGGTTATCCTGTCCCGGCCCGGAGGAGCTCAGCAGAACAATGCAGCAGGACATCCTGATCAACTGGTCGCCGCAGGAGACACGGGTGGCCATCATCGAAAGCGGCGCGGTCCAGGAGCTCCACGTGGAGCGCACGCTCGAGCGGGGCCTGGTCGGCAACGTGTACCTCGGCAAGGTGGCGCGCGTGCTGCCGGGCATGCAGTCGGCCTTCATCGACATCGGCCTGGAACGCGCGGCCTTCCTGCACGTGGCCGACCTGCACGGCGCCCGCCAGGAAGAGCACGGCGCCCATCGCCACGGCCAGCCGCCGGTGCCCATCGAGAAGCAGGTGTTCGAAGGCCAGCCGCTGATGGTGCAGGTCATCAAGGACCCGATCGGGACCAAGGGCGCGCGCCTGTCCACGCAGATCAGCATCGCCGGCCGGTTGCTCGTGTTCCTTCCGCAGGACGACCACGTCGGCGTGTCGCAGAAGATCCCGGGCGAGCAGCGCGACGCGCTGCGTGCGCGCCTGCACCAACTGGTGGGCACGCCCGCCACGGGCGGCGGAGGCGGCTTCATCCTGCGCACCAACGGCGAGGACGCCAGCGACGCCGAGCTGGCCGAGGACATCGCCTACCTGCGCAAGACCTGGGCGCGCATCCGCGACGCGGCGGTGCGCCTGCCGTCGGGTTCGCTGCTGCACCAGGACCTGAACCTGCTGCAGCGCGTGCTGCGCGACCTGGTGACCGAGGAAACGCAGACCATCCGCATCGATTCGCGCGAGCAGTTCGGGATGCTGCAGGACTTCGGCCGCGAGTTCATGCCGCAGGCGGCCGAGCGGCTGCAGCTGTACAAGGGCGAGCGGCCGATCTTCGACCTGTTCAACGTCGACGAGGAGATCGCCAAGGCGCTCGGCCGTCGGGTAGACCTCAAGTCCGGCGGCTACCTGATCGTCGACCAGACCGAGGCGCTGACCACGGTGGACGTGAACACCGGCGGCTTCGTCGGCGCGCGCAACTTCGACGACACCATCTTCAAGACCAACCTGGAAGCCGCGCACGCCATCGCGCGGCAGCTGCGCCTGCGCAACCTGGGCGGGATCATCATCGTCGACTTCATCGACATGCAGCGCGAGGACCACCGCGAGGCGGTGCTGGCCGAGTTCCGCAAGCAGCTCGCGCGCGACCGCGTGAAGACCATGTCGGGCAGCTTCTCGCAGCTGGGACTGGTGGAGATGACGCGCAAGCGCACCCGCGAGTCGCTGGCCCACATGCTGTGCGAGTCCTGCGCCTGGTGCCACGGCGCCGGCCAGGTGCGCACCGCCCGCACCGTGGCCTACGACATCCTGCGCGAGATCCTGCGCGAGGCGCGCCAGTTCAATCCGCGTGAGTACCGCATCGTGGCCTCGCCCAAGGTGATCGAACTGTTCCTCGACGAGGAGAGCCAGCACCTGGCCGGCCTGTCGGACTTCATCGGCAAGCCGATATCGCTGCAGAGCGAGAGCGCGATGGGCCAGGAGCAGTACGACATCGTGCTGCTCTGAGCCCCGTCATTCCCCCAGCATCGCCAGCGCCGTCGCGATCACCCGTTCCGGCGTGATCGCCACCAGGCAGTCGCTGCGGCTTTGCCGGTGGTCCTCGCAGCCCGCCTTGCCGCAGGGCACGCAGGGCAGGTCGGACTGCAGCAGCGTGACATTGCCGGTCGTCTGCTGCAGCGCACGCCGGTGGAACACCACGGGCTGCTCACCGGGCCGCCCCGGCCACGGCGCCCAGCGCAGCGGATTGGTGGGGCCGAAGATCGCCAGCGTGGGCGCGCCCGCCGCCGCCGCGAGGTGCGACACGGACGTGTCCGGACCGAGGTAGAGCGCCGCGCGCTGCAGCAGCGTCACCAGCTGGTTGAAATCCAGCCGTGCCGACGCGTCGATCAGCGCGGGCGGCCCGGCCAGGGCGAGCAGCGGCGCGATGCACTCGCGATCGCGCGCGCCCGGTCCACCGGTCAGCACGACCTGGTGGCCGCGATCGAGCAGCGCGCGCACGACCTGCGCGTAGTAGTCGGGCGACCACTGCTTGTACGGCCACATCGAGGGCACGTGCACCACCACGGGCCGTTCGCGCAGTTGCGCCTCGAGCTCCGGCGGCAGCGGAGTTCCGGGCGGTGCGACCACGGCCGGCGCCTCGCCCGCATCGCGCCAGGGCGCGAGCAGCTCCAGCTTTTCCTGCACGGCGTGGCGGTTGCCTTGGTCGCCGGTGCTCGTCACGGCGTGATCGAGCAGGCGGCGCTTCAGCCAGTTGCTGCCACCTTCGGACGGCAGCACGCCGCTGCGGTGCCGGGCCGCGATCCAGGCCAGCAGGTGGGCTCGGTCGCTGGCCTCGGCCACCAGCCCCAGGTCGTAGCGGCGCCGGAGCCGCCGCACCAGCGCGAGCAGTCCGCGTCCGCCGATGCGGGCCGGCGTCTCGATCAGCTCGTCGATGTCGGGATTGCCGCGCAGCATGCCCAGCGTGCCGGCGAAGCCGAGCACGTCGATGCGGGCCTGCGGCCAGCGCAGACGCGCGGCACGCACCAGCGGCGTGGTCAGCAGCACGTCGCCGATCTGGCGGGTGCAGACGACCAGGATGCGGTTCATGCCGGCGGCGGCGGTGCGGTCGCGCGCCGTTCGCGCGCGAGCAGGAAGGCCAGCACCGCCATGTAGTAGTGGCCTTCGACGAAGTCCAGCAGCAGCGAGTTGAAGAGGCAGGCGAAGCCGAAGGCGATCACCACGCCCACCAGCGCCGGCGGCGCGCGGCCGTCCGGGTCGCGGCGCAGGGCGGGCGCGGCCAACCAGCCCAGGAACAGGAGCAGGGCGGGCAGGCCGCCGCAGGCCAGCTGCAACAGGTACTCGTTGTGCGGGTTGTTGGACAGCACCTCCCAGGCGCCGCTGTGATCTGGCTTCCAGCCCGGCTCGCGCGAGAGGCGCTGCCGCGCCACCGGTTCGTGGAATTCGGCGTAGCGCCCGTAGCCCACGCCCAGCGGCTGGTGATCGGCGGCTACCGTCAAGCCGTTGGTGAGCAGCGCCAGGCGGATGCTGGTGGAGGTGCCGGTGTCCAAGCGCATCGAAGCGATGTCGGACCACGTCTCATGCAGGCGCTTGTTCACAGGCGGCGAGGCGAGCGCCACCAGCACCACGATCAGGCCCACCACGCCGGCCGCGGGCAGGCGCCAGTTTCGGGGGCTCTGCCGCCACACCGTCCACACCGCCAGCAGCAGCAGCACCACGTGGCCCGTGCGTCCGTCGATACGCGTCAGGGCCGTGAAGGCCAGAACCGCGGCGATGCCCCGCCACAGCCAGACCCAGCGACCCGTCTCATGCAGGAGCAGGTAGGCCGAGAGCGCGAGGCAGAACCCGGCGGAGATGCGCTTGGGGGCCAGTTCCAGTTCCAGCGCCGGCAGCCACGGTGAGAGCCAGTGCGCGATCGCGTAGCCCAGCGAGCCCGCCGCCAGCCCCCACAGGAAGGCCTGCGGCCGCGTGGTCGAGCCGACCAGCGCGAGCAGCACCGGGAACAGCAGCAGCTCGTGGTACTTGTTGACCGCCGAAGCGCCGGCCGGGGTCCAGGGACCGTCCAGCAGGGTGTGCAGGGCGATGTACGCGAACAGCAGCAGGCCGATGAGGGCGGTCGGCTCGCGCCAGGCTTCGGTGCGCCGCATCGTGCCCAGCGAGCACAGGGCGAGCAGCAGCAGCACACCCAGCAGCATCGACACGCCGGCCGAGGAATAGGGAAGCACCAGGCCGAGGGCGGCCAGCGCGGCCTGCGTCGCCGCGTCGCGCCAGCCGTGCAGCGGCGCCGACGCCGGCACGAGGGGGCGGCGGAAGGCTTGCAGCCATCGGACGGGCCGCGCCTGCGTGGAGGGCCAGGCGATCATCCCGCCCCCTGCTGCAGCCTGTGCAGGTGAGCGTAGAGGCCGCCGCGCGCCAGCAGTTCGGCGTGCGTGCCGGTCTCGGCCACGCGGCCTTGTTCGAGCACCACCACCTGGTCGGCGTGTTCGATGGTGGACAGCCGATGGGCGATCACCACCGTGGTGCGGCCGGCCATCAGGCGCTGCAGCGCTTCCTGCACCAGGCGCTCGGACGCGGCGTCCAGGGCCGAGGTGGCCTCGTCCAGAATCAGGATCGGCGCATCCTTGTAGAGGGCGCGCGCGATCGCCAGGCGCTGGCGCTGGCCGCCCGAGAGTTCGGTGGCGTTGTGGCCCGTGATGGTGTCCAGCCCCTGGGGCAGCGAATCGACCAGGTCGGTGAGGTTGGCCGCGGCGACCACCTGCCGCAGCCGGGCCTCGTCGATCGGCGCGTCCATCGTGATGTTGGTGGCCAGGCTGCCGTTGAACATCACCACGTCCTGGCTGACCAGCGCGAACTGGTCGCGCAGGGCCTGCAAGTCCCAGTCCGCCACGTCCTGGCCGTCGAGCCGGACCGCGCCGTCATCGGGCATGACGAAGCGGGGCAGCAGGTTGGCCAGCGTGCTCTTGCCGGAGCCCGAGGGTCCCACCAGGGCGACGGTGTGGCCCGGCTCGAGCACCAGGCTCACCCGGTCCAGCGCCGGGGCGGCGTCGCCGCGGTAGCGCACGGTGACGTCGCGCAGTTCGATGTGCCCCTGCGCGCGGCCGGGCGCATGGCGGCCGCCCGATTCGGCCGGCGTGTGCTCGACCAGGTCGATGGCGCGCTGCACCGCGGCCAGGCCGCGCGCGATCGGACTCGCCGCCTCGGACAGGCGCTTGATCGGCGCGATCAGCATCAGCATGGCCGTGATGAAGGAAGCGAAGGTGCCGATCGTCAGCCCCTCGCGGGTCTGCCACAGCGCCACGCAGATCACGGCCGAGAGCGCGCCGGCGGCCAGCATGTGGGTCAGCGGCGTGATGGCCGCGGAAGCCACCGCGGATTTCAGCGCCAGGCGGCGCAGCGCGGTGCTGACGCCGGCGAAGCGCCCGGCCTGGGCCTGCTGGGCGCCGTGCAGGCGCACCACGCGCACGGCCAGCACGTTCTCCTCGACCACGTAGGCCAGGTCGTTGGTGGCGGTCTGCGCGCTGCGCGCGATGCGGTACAGCCGGCGTGACAGCGTGCGCATGATGAGCGCCACGCCGGGCACGATGGCGAACACGATCAGGGTGAGCTTCCAGTTCAGGTACAGCAGGTAGACCAGGAGCGCCAGCAGGGCCAGGCTGTCCTTGACCAGCGCCATCACCGAGTTGACCAGCAGCATCGCGCCGTTCTGCACCTCGAACACCACGGTGTTGGACAGGGTGGTGGCGTTCTGCTGCGAGAACAGCGACAGGCGGGCATCGAGCACGCGGTCGAACATGGCCTTGCGCAGCGCCAGCAGGCCGTCCTGCGCGATGCGGGCCAGCGCCAGGTCGGCGATGAAGCCGGCGGTGCCGCGCACCGCGAACAGCAGCAGCAGGGTGGCCGGCACCATCCACAGGTCGATGCCGCCCGGGCGGAAGCCGCGGTCCAGCAGCGGCTTGATCATGGCCGGCACCAGCGGCTCGGTGGCCGAGGAAACGATGGTGGCCAGCGCAGCGATGGCCCAGAAGCGCCGGCTGCCGCCGCCGAAATAGGGCGCGAGCCAGCGGACGGCGGCGAAGTCGATGCCCGGTGTCACGTCGCCCGCTTCGCCTGCTGGAGCCGGCGCTCCCATTGCCAGGCGTGGGCAATGATCGTGTCCAGGTCTTCGTACTGCGGAGTCCAGCCCAGATCGGCCCTCGCCCTGGCGGCGTCCGCCACCAGCACCGGCGGGTCGCCGGCGCGCGGGGGATCGTCGCGCACCGGGATCGGATGCCCGGTGACGCGGCGCGCGGCGGCGATCACTTCATTGACGGAATGCCCGCGCCCGTTGCCCAGGTTGTAGACCGCGGTCTCGGCGCCGGCTTCCAGCTTGCGCAGCGCGGCGAGGTGGGCCGCGCACAGGTCCTGCACGTGGATGTAGTCGCGCAGGCACGAGCCGTCGGGCGTGGCGTGGGTGGAGCCGAAGCGCGAGATGGCCTCGCGCCGGCCCGAGGCCACCTGCAGCACCAGCGGGATCAGGTGCGTCTCGGGCTCGTGGCGCTCGCCCAGCGAGCCGTCGGGATGCGCGCCGGCGGCGTTGAAGTAGCGCAGCGAGATCGAGCGCAGGCCGTGGGCGCCTGCGTAGTCCTCCAGCGCGTACTCCACGGCCAGCTTGCTGTGGCCGTAAGGGTTGATCGGCCGGGTGGGGTGGCGCTCGGGGATCGGCACTTCCACCGGGTTGCCGTAGGTGGCGGCCGTCGACGAGAAGATGAACTGCCGCACGCCGTGTTCCAGCATGGTGTCCAGCAGGTTCAGCGTCTGCACCAGGTTGTTGCGCCAGTACTTGCCGGGCGCGGTCATCGACTCGCCGACCAGGCTGGACGCGGCGAAGTGCATCACGCACTGGGGCTGGAATTCACGCAGCAGCGCGCCCATGAATTCGCGGTCACCGATGTCGCCGACGCGGAGCATTTCGTCGCCGACCGAATCGCGATGGCCGGTGGAGAGGTTGTCGACGACGATGGGGCGAAAACCGCTTTCGCGGAGCATCCGGACCATGTGCGAGCCGATGTAGCCGGCGCCGCCCGCGACGACGACGTTGGGCATGGAAGCCATGGATGAGGGTGGGATAATGAGTCGATCCGAGAAGGTGGCGATTATGCCTTCCGGGCCCGCTCAGCCTTTCCCCACTTGCCCACGCTTTCCGTCATCGTCATCGCCCGGAACGAGGCCCGCCACATCGCCGATTGCGTGCGCAGCGCGTCCTTCGCCGACGAGGTGATCGTGCTGGATTCCGGCAGTTCCGACGACACCCTGGACCAGGCCCGCGCCGCCGGCGCCAAGGTCTTCGTCGACGCCGACTGGCAGGGCTTCGGCGTCCAGAAGAACCGCGCGCTGGCCCTGGCCACGGGCGACTGGGTCTTCTCGCTCGACGCCGATGAACGCATCACGCCGCCGTTGCGAGAACAGCTCGCGCAGGCGATCGCGGCCCCGCAGGGCCACGTCGCGTTCTCCGTCAACCGGCATTCCAGCTTCTGCGGCCAGTTCATGAACCATTCGGGCTGGTACCCCGATCGCGTGCTGCGGCTGTTCCGCCGCGGCGCCGCCCGCTTTTCCAACGACCTGGTGCACGAGCGCGTGCTGGCCGACGGGCCGGTGGGGCGCCTGTCCGGCGAACTGCTGCACGAAAGCATGCGCGACCTGGAATCGGCCCTGGTCAAGCTCGATCGCTATTCCAGCGCCGGCGCCCGCGACCTGAAGCGGCGCGGCGTGCGCGGCTCGCTGGCCTCGGCCATCGCGCACGGGGCATGGGCGTTCTTCCGCACCTACGTGCTGCGCCGGGGCTTCCTGGACGGCGCGCTGGGCTTCGTGCTGGCGGTCTCGATCGCCGAAGGCACCTACTACCGCTACCTCAAGCTCTGGCTGCTCGATCGCCCGACGCCCACCGAACCCCCTCGTTGATGCGCAAGAATGCCGTCTTCGAGCAAGGTTTGATAAAAACATCACGCCATGACTGAACTTGATCGCATCAATCAGACACCAAGCGCCATGACTCTCTCGACTCCCTGGCGCCGACGCCACCTGATGGGTTTGCTCGGCGCCGCGGCCTTGCCCGCCTGGGCCCAGTTCCGGGTGGAGGTGACGGGCGTGGGCCTGACCCAGCTGCCCATCGCGCTCCTGCCGTTCCGCGGCGAGGACGGCTCGCCCCAGAAGGTCTCGGCCATCATCCGCGCCGACCTGGAACGCAGCGGCCAGTTCCGCGCCGTGCAGGCGCCCGGCATCGTGGTGATGGACGAGACCTCGCGTCCCGACGTCACGCCCTGGCGCGCCGCCGGCGCCGATTCGCTGGCCGCGGGTAGCGTCACGCGCCTGGCCGATGGCCGCTTCGACGTGCGTTTCCGCCTCTGGGACGTGGTGCGTGGCCAGGACCTCGGCGGCCAGAGCTACGCGGTCACCGCCGGCGACCTGCGCCTGGCGGCGCACCGCGTGGCCGACTTCATCTACGAGAAGCTCACCGGCAGCAAGGGCGTGTTCTCCACCCGCATCGCCTACGTCACCAAGGAAGGCAACCGCCACAACCTGTGGGTGGCCGACGCCGACGGCGAGAACGCCCAGTCCGCGCTGGCCAGCCCCGAGCCCATCATCTCGCCGGCCTGGTCGGCCAACGGCACGCAGCTGGCCTACGTCTCGTTCGAGTCGCGCAAGCCGGTGGTGTACGTGCACGAGGTCGCCAGCGGCCGGCGCCGGCTGCTGGCCAACTTCCGCGGCTCCAACAGCGCGCCGGCCTGGGCGCCGGACGGCCGCACGCTGGCCGTCACCCTGAGCCGCGAGGGCGGCTCGCAGCTGTTCGTGATGGACTCCGGCGGTGGCGAGCCGCGCCGGCTCACGCAATCGAGCGGCATCGACACCGAACCGGTGTTTTCGCCGGACGGCCGCAGCATCTACTTCGTCAGCGACCGCGGCGGCGCGCCGCAGATCTACAAGATGCCCGCCTCGGGCGGCAATCCGGAGCGCGTCACCTTTACGGGCTCTTACAACATTTCTCCGGCCATTTCTCCGGATGGGCGCTGGCTCGCTTACATATCCCGCGTCCAGGGAAATTTCAAACTCCATGTCATGGAGCTGCCCTCGGGCAACGCGGTGGCCATCACCGACACCACGGCCGACGAGAGTCCGAGCTTCGCGCCCAACGGCCGATTGATCGTGTACGCCACGCGGCAGGGAGGCCGCGAGTCGCTGATGACCACCACGCTGGACGGCAAGATCAAGGCGCGCCTGGCGGGGCAGAGCGGCGACATCCGCGAACCCGACTGGGGTCCTTATCAGCGCTGAAGAAACTTTAGGAATCGAAGGAGGTAATTCCATGTCCCGACGCATCATCACGGGTCTGCTGATCGCGGCCACGCTTGCCGGCTGCAGCTCCGGCGTCAAGCTCAACGACGTTCCGGTGGAAGACAAGAGCGCCACCAGTGTCGGTCCCGGCGGTGCCGGCGGAACGCCCGGAGGCGCCACCCAGAGCCGCGTGGCACCGGTCGACGCCGCTCCCACCGACGCCACCCAGGCCGGTCCCAACAACGTCTCGCGACTGGTGTTCTTCGACTACGACAGCTACACCATCAAGCCCGAGGCGCAGCCGATCATCGAGGCGCACGCGCGCTTCCTGCGCGCCAACGCGCAGCGCAAGGTGGCGCTCGAGGGCCACACCGACGAACGCGGCGGCCGCGAGTACAACCTGGCGCTCGGCCAGCGTCGCGCCGAAGCGGTTCGCCGCGCGCTCGGCCTGCTCGGCGTCGGCGACGCCCAGCTGGAAGCGGTGAGCTTCGGCAAGGAGAAGCCCGCCGCCGCCGGCACCGGTGAATCCGCCTGGTCGCAGAACCGCCGGGTCGAGATCTCCTACCGATGATGCGCGCCGCCCCCTTCGCGCGGGCGCTGGCGGTGGCGGCACTGCTGTCGCCGCTGGCCGGCCAGGCCCAGTTCTTCTCCGACGACGAGGCGCGCAAGGCCATCCTGGAACTGCGCCAGCGAATCGAGGCGCAGCGCCAGGCCGACGAGCGCCAGCAGCAGGACCTGCAACGCGCCACCGAGGAAAACGGCCAGCTGCGCCGCAGCCTGCTCGACCTGCAGCAGCAGATCGAACAGCTGCGCGGCGAAGTGGCACGCCTTCGTGGGCAGGACGAGCAGATGGCGCGCGACCTTTCGGAGCTGCAGCGCCTGCAGAAGGACGTGGCGGTCGCGGTGGAAGACCGGCTGCGCCGCATCGAGCCGGTGAAGGTCACCGTCGATGGGCGCGAGTTCGTCGCCGACCCGAACGAGCAGCGCGAGTTCGAGGCGGCTCTGGCCCTGTTCCGCAAGTCCGACTTCGCGGGCGCGCAGTCGGCCATGACCGAATTCATCAAGCGCTTCCCGCAGAGCGGCTACCGGCCTTCGGCGCTGTTCTGGCTGGGCAACGCGCAGTACGCCAACCGCGACTACCGCGGTGCGCTGGGCAACTTCCGCGCCCTGATCCAGACCGCGCCGGACCACGCCCGCGCGCCGGAAGCGGTGCTGTCCATCGCCAACTGCCAGATCGAGCTGAAGGAGAACGCCGCCGCGCGCCGCACGCTCGAAGACCTGGTCAAGGCGTACCCGCAGTCCGAAGCGGCCGTCGCCGCGCGCGAGCGCCTGGCCCGACGCTGATGCAGCACGCGCTGGACGCGCCGGCCCCCGACCTCGAGCGACGCTTCTCGGGGCTGGAGCGGCTGTACGGCGTCGGCGGCGCGGCCGCGTTGCGCCGCGCCTGCGTGGCCGTGGTTGGCATTGGCGGCGTCGGCTCCTGGGCCGCCGAAGCCCTGGCCCGCAGCGGCATCGGTTCGCTGGTGCTGGTCGACCTGGACCACGTGGCCGAATCCAACATCAACCGCCAGGTGCATGCGCTCGACTCCACCGTCGGCCAGGCCAAGGTGCTGGCCATGCAGGAGCGCATCGCGCAGATCCATCCGGGCTGCCAGGTGCACTGCGTGGAGGAATTCGCCGAGCCGGAGAACTGGCCCGCGCTGCTGCCGCGTGGCGTGGACGCCGTCATCGACGCCTGCGACGAGGCCAAGGCCAAGGTAGCCATGGCGGCCTGGGCCATGCGCGAGCGCATCCCGTTCATCGCGTGCGGTGCCGCCGGTGGCAAGCGGCTCGCGCACAAGGTCGACATCGACGACCTGGCGAACACCACGCACGACCCCTTGCTGGCCCAGGTGCGCTATCGCCTGCGCAAGTTCCACGGCGCGCCGCGCGAGGGCAAGCGCATCGGCGTGACCTGCGTGTTCAGCCGCGAAGCCGTGGCGCCGCCGGATGCCTCGTGCGCCATCGAAGTCGACGGGTCGCTCAACTGCAGCGGGTACGGATCGGTGGTTGCCGTGACGGCCACTTTCGGCCAATGCGCGGCGGGTTGGGTGCTCGATGCGATCGTCCGCAAAAACGGCTCCGCAATATCGCTATAATCGTGGGCTTTGCTGCATGCGATACATGCAGTGAAGAGCGTGGGACGTTAGCTCAGTTGGTAGAGCAGCGGACTTTTAATCCGTTGGTCACAAGTTCGAATCTTGTACGTCCTACCACGAATACCTTTAAGCTGAACAAAGCCCGCCACGCACTGGAGCGTGGCGGGCTTTGCTGTGTGAACCTGTGATCGACACTCGACGCAGGCCTTAGTTCAGCCGTTCTCGCCCAGCTCATCGGTTGCTGGATATCCCCAGAGCATCTCGATCCAGGATGCGTAGATCAGGCAGCCATTGGCTTCGTTGCCGAATGTCTGCTGTCCGATCTGCTTTAACACTCTCGCGACCAGGATTTCGTTGAGCGCACCGGTGATCTCGACTGAATCGACCCTAGGAGTCGTGCAGGGCTGGTCAACGGGTGACCAGATCCGCGCGACCTCAGCCAGATTCCTCGGGCCGTTGTCCGCGCTGACCAACCGTGCGCCGGTGGGCGAGGCCGGGTCGAGCGTACAAGGGTTCCACACCAGTACCCAGCGGGCATATCGGAGTCGGCCTGTAAGGAGGTCTGCTCGCAGCGGCATCACGCTGGCTGACAGTGCATTGCCCGGCCAGGCCCAGTCCGCCGCGCTGGTCGTGCCAGGCAATCCTTGGATTGGATTGCGGTAGAGCAGGATTTCCGACTGCACCCCCCCTGCAGCGGGCTCGTCGCCGCCACCCCCACAACCTGCGAGAACGGTTCCACCGCCGGCCAGCACGGCCCACTGCGCAAGACACCCAATCAGTGATCGACGCTGCACAACACGCATCCTTTCAAAGTGCGTGACTCTCTTTTGGATGTCGCGTGCAGGTAAGTGGCGCACGGCACATCGGCAGCAACTTTCATTCGACAAGATCCACTCGGGACCGGAAGACCGGATCAACTGCCGTAAGCCACTGCTCGAGAGCGGTGGCGCGTCGTCCAATCAGCGCTTCGCAAGCATCGAGTCGCAAGCGCAACTCGATGTCATGGTTGGACTATTGCTGCGAGAGGAGTTGCCGGTGTCATACCGAGGCTTGCAGGTTGCGCTTGTGGTTCCCTGCTTCAATGAAGAAGCCACGATCGCGAACGTGCTCACGGATTTTCGGCGCGCTGTGGCTGGCATCGGCCTTTTCGTCTTCGACAACAACTCCACCGACCGGACTGCGCAGGAGGCCGTCGGAGCCGGCGCAACCATCGTGAGCGTCAAGCTCCAGGGCAAAGGAAACGTGGTCCGCAGGATGTTCTCCGATGTCGAAGCCGACATCTACGTGATGGTCGACGGAGATGGCACTTATCACGCCGACTCTCTCCCCTCTCTTCTGGACATGCTGATCGACCAGAGACTCGACATGGTAGTGGGGACGAGGATCACACCGGCCGCCGATGTCAGCGATGCATTCCGCAGCGGACACCGCTGGGGCAATGTCATGCTGACCCGCATGGTGGCCTGGCTTTTTGGTGGCCAGTTCTCCGACATGCTGTCTGGGTATCGGGTCTTCAGCCGCCGCTATGCAAAATCGTTCCCCGCTCTTGCCCGCGGCTTCGAGACGGAAACAGAGTTGACCGTTCACGCGCTGGAACTGCGAATGCCTTGCGGTGAAGTCCCAACTCCCTATGGGGCGCGGCCCATGGGCTCCGTGAGCAAGCTGTCCACGTACCGGGATGGTTTCAAGATCCTGCGGGCGATCACGCGCCTGTTCATCACCGAGCGGCCATTCGCCTTTTTCGGAAGCTGGGGCGTGGGGCTGGGGGCGATATCGATTGCTCTCGCGTTTCCCGTTTTGGCCGAGTTCACAAGAACCGGCCTGGTCCCGCGGTTCCCGACCGCAGTGCTGTCCGCCTGCCTGATGATCTGCGCGCTCACAGCCTTCATGTCCGGGCTGATTCTGGAAAAGGTCACCCTCTCGCGGCAGGAGTTCAAGCGACTTGCCTACCTCGGCATACCCGCACTCGTCCCGCATTCCATAGGCGCCCCGGTTGGCTCCAGACCCACGGGTATCGCACCCTCGCATCTCGCGGCTGCGCCAACCCCGGTTCTCCGAGAAGCGGCTTGAAGCGTTACCGGCGCGCATGTTCCTTCGCACTTGCAGGAACCGTCGCTTTCATAGTGGATGCGTCGGTGCTGTGCATCCTCCTTCCCTTCGCGGGGCAGTACCTGGCCCGAATACCGTCTTTCCTGGCGGCGGCGCTGGCCTCTTGGCTGCTGAATCGGCGGCTGACTTTCCATGACCGGAGTTCCGGCCACTCTCGAGCGAGAGAACTGGTGCTCTATTCCGCATTGATGGTGCCTGGGGCGCTGATCAATATGGGCGTCTACGCACTGCTCGTCGCGAACAAGCCCTCGGACGCCCTTTTCCCTGTGCTGGCTGCGGCAGCAGGAACCCTGTGCGGCATGCTGGTGAATCTTTTCGCGTCCAGCCTCCTGCTTTATCGATTCAATCAGGAGCGAACGTGATGCGAGCCTCATGGGGCGCGAAGATGCCGGTAGGCGCGATGTCCTGGTTGAAGCAGCTTGAGAAGCACTTCTTCACCAGTGTCGGCGGCCTGGTTTGCCTCGCCGCAATTGTGAACGTCGTCTTCAGCACGGGCGGGCCGATTGTCTGGCCGGATTCCATCGGATACCTGAGGCCGGCAGCGGATCACTTAGATGGCCTTGCGTTCAGTCACTGGAATGGACGCGGGTTCTTGTACCCGGCGATCCTCGCGGCGCTGCTGTCGATTGCCAATTCATTGAATAGCCTCGTTGCCGCCCAGAAGGTCCTGCAATGCGTAGCGCTTCTGCTCGTGTTCCTGTCGATACGCCGGATTCAAGGAGCGGTTCCGGAGCTCGTGCCCCGAGCCATATCCATTTCGATCTCGCTGGGTTTTGCCTACCTCTATCTGGTTTACGCATTCAACGGTGCCGCCATCGGGTTGATCTTCGTGGTGATGCCGGAGGTCTGCTTCTCCACATTGCTTGCGCTCTTGATCTATCTCGTGGTCCGCCACGCCACGGGGGAGGGCCGTCACGTGCTCACCTTGGTGTTGCTGATCACGCTCATCTCGGCTGCCATCCCATTGGTCAAACCGCATTTCATGCTGGCGGCGCTGGCGGTGCCAGCAGTTGCCGTTTGCCTGGCGCAAGCTGGCCTGCGCAGGCGGGCGTTTTGCGGGGCGATCCTCGGTGCGCTGGCGTCAGTGCCTTTTCACGCCATCGAGCTGACTTTGCAGTACACGCACGATTCCAGGGTCAGCACGGTGTTCGGCCCGCGCACTCTGTTTTGCAACAACGCGGACTTGATCTCGCGCTATCTGTCGAGCCGGGTCACCTCCGGCATCGATGAAGCCGTCATCGGCGACCTGCTCGGCACGGCGCAAGCCGGGCCAGACGCCTGGGTAGTGAACGGGTTCGATGGTGATCGCTGCATGTACGGCTCGGCGGGATGGAAGGTGGGCCGACACTTCCAGGCCTCCTACCGGGACGAAGCTCGTTACTACGTCCGCACCTACATCAATGCCGCACTGGCTTCTCCGCAGATGGTCGGACAGCGGGTTTGGCGGCAGCTGGAGTACTTGCGAAGAAACGTCCTCTTCGATCATGCCGATCTTCGCGTTGACTGCGGCCCTCTCGATTCCTCCAGGCTCCTGAACTCGCTGTTCGACCGATTGGCCGATCAATGCGCGCGGGTGAGCGGCGTGACGATGCGCTTCCAACACGTTGACCCGATCCAGGCGCGGCGTGCGTTCTTCTACTTCGTCCCGCTCGCACTGTTGGTATCGATCATCCGCTGGCTGCGCCGAACCGCATCGAATGCCAGCGTTCGAGCTTTTGCGATGCTGTTCGCCGCATTCGGCGCGATCAATCTCCTCATCGCCGCCGCTCATTCCTTCGACGTGTGGCGCTATATCGTCATGCAGGCGCCGCTGATGACATGTCTCCTGGCAGCCGCCATCGCAGTCCTCATTCCTCTGGGGATGAAGGTGCTGCGTTTCGGGGAGGCGTTAGCGCGCCGGCTTCGCCCTGATGGGAGCAGCCTCGGCTCGCGCTAGAACGGCCGCAGTTCCTCCGGTACTAGCGGTTCCTCGAGACGGCTTCCCACCGGCCCTTGGGAGCGCCGGCCGCTGGCATGATCTGGAACGCAGCGTATTGCAGCGGGCCGCTGGAGCCGGCACCGCCGCCGGGCGGCGCAACGCCGATGTCCGGGTCGGTCACCGTGATGCGCTCACCGTTCGGTGCGATGACAGTGGCCGCGCCGGTCGAGATCTCCAGGGCGATGCCGAAGCGCGTCCCATCGGTCTGCAGCGAGTGGCTGCCGGACGCGAGGGTCACCTGTGTGGCGCCGCTGTTCGCCTCGAATCCACCCTTGCGCAAGGTCCAGCTGCGCGGTCCGAAGTTCAGGTGCAGGATGTTCTGCAATCCTTCGTTGGCAGTCCTGCGATCGACGATGAGTCCCATCTGCGAGATCGCCGGGTCATCCGTTGGAGTGGACGCGAAGCTGAACACTCCCGCAATGCGGGTTACCGGTGCCTCGTAGTCGATGTAAGCGAATGTCTGATCGGTGGCTTCAAGGCGGCCGTCGACGATCGCGGCCGTTGCTCCGCCGCGGCCGGTGACGTTCCACCGCAGAACGCTGGCGGGCAGCGCATCGCCGTGCAGCGGCCGATCGCTCCTCTCGAAATCATCGGTCAGTTGGCTCGCCCCGGAGCCAAGAAACGTGGTCTGCGCGGCAGCGTCCAGGACGACCGGCGCGGGCGACGAAGAGCCCTCGGGAGAGGAAGGCTGCCCCCCGCCGCCGCACGCGGCCAAGCCCAACGCAGCCGCGCATAGCGCGATCCGGATGTAGTTCATCGACGTCTCTCCCATGGCTGGCCCAACCATAACGGAGACAGGTCGGCGAGGAAACAGGGTCAATGTGGGGAGGCTGGGCTCGGATGCGGCCGCAGCAGCTTCGCAACGCGCACGAGGAACTGCGGCGTCGTCGCGGGTTGCCGCGCCGGACAGTTCCGCCCTTGAGCGCAGTTCTGGTTGCAGGGGCCGCATGCAGGCTTCTGTGGCATGGCTCTCTCCCTTGATCGACAACCGCATGGTGCGGCTTCGGGCGCTGGCTGAGCTGTAGGACGATCGCTGAGCCTCGCGAGCGTCTTCCGCTCGGTCGCCGGCCCAGGGGGAGAACGACCGCGCCGTAACGCGCGTTGCGAAGTCGCCGCGCGAATGTCCCAGAAGTAACGAGGCTCATCCGTAACACCGCTCTTCGGAAGCGGGACGCGGGACGGTGGAGTACGCGGCCGGCGAGGCGTGGCGCGGCCGCCATGCCTCATCCATATTGTTGTCACCCCGCGGCAGCCTGTTACGCGACGGCACACCCCGGAAAAGTCGCATGGGTAGGATTCCCATCTCGCTTCTCCACGCCATGCTCAACTCCGCCGCAGCCCGCCGCCTCTCGTCGTCCTCCACCTCGCTTCCGGGGCAGGAGGAAGCCATCCGGGTGGTGCTGGCCATGCTGCACGAACACGGGATGGACGCGGTGTTCGTGGGCCAGTTCACCGAAGGCCAGCGGCGTTTCCGGGTGGTCGAGACGCTGGGCCATGGCCCGGCGGCCGCCGCGGTGGCCGCCGGCCAGCAGGCCGGCGAGGGCCGCTCCCTGCTGGAGGCCGCCGTCGTGCTGCGCGACGGCCGCGTGCTCGGCAAGTTCTGCTGCGTCAGCGCGGTGACCGACGATGCCGCCACCGACCGCGACCAGCGCTGGCTGACCCAGGGCGCGCGTCTGGTGGCCCGCCTGCTCGACAACGAGCAGGTGCTGCGCGACCTCTCAGCTCAGTCGCTCAACCATTGAGAGCGGCGCGGGCGGCAGCTGCAGCCGCGCTTCGCGCACGACCCTCACGCAATCCTTGAGGTGCTCCTCGCCTAGGTAGCGCAGGGCCGCGTAGCCCATGAGCGCCGCCACGGCCTGGCCGG
Source organism: Pseudomonadota bacterium (assembly GCA_023387335.1). Lineage (GTDB taxonomy): Bacteria > Pseudomonadota > Gammaproteobacteria > Burkholderiales > Burkholderiaceae_C > Ramlibacter. Next base: position 52,689 of record JAEWIF010000003.1, read on the forward strand.
CGAACGGAACGTACTTCGCCGCCTGCCTGCCCGTCATCCGTACGCCGACCGTTCGTGCCACGCGGAGCACCAGTTCGCGCGTCACCACCTTGCCGATGACCACCGAACCGACCACCGAGATCGCCTTCTGCACCTGGTCGTGCTGATGGCGCGGCAGCCGGGCCAGCTGCTCCGGCGTGAGGCCGAACTGCGAGTTGATCTCCGGCAGCAGCCGGCTGAGCAGCGCGGCGTCGAAGGCGAAGTCCAGGCCGGGCAGGGGCACCGCGCTGACGGCGGCCCCGGTCAGGGCGCGCCGGTTGAGCATCCGGCGGCACAGGCGCACGCGCTCGGCCAGGGCGGGGTCGTCGCCGGCCATCTGCAGGGCGGTGGGCATGCCGCCGATTCTGCGGCAGCCGTGCGCCGCGCGGGGCACCCGATCAGGCTTCGGACGCCTCGATGTCGCTGGACAGCGCGAGCCAGCGCTCCTCGGCGGATTCCAGCTCCTCGGTGAGCGACTTGAGCTTGCGCCCGGCATCGGCGATCTCGCCGGCCGGCAATCCCGCGGCGAGCCTCTGCTCGAGCGCTTCCTTGTCGGCCTGCAGCTGGGCCATGCGCTGCTCGGCCTGGGCCAGCTCTTTCTTCATCTGCTGCGCACGCGCCTTGGAAGGGCGGTTCACGACAGCCGCGGGTGCGGGCAAGGGCGCCGGAGCGGGGGCGACCGCCGCTGCGGCGGCCTCGACCTTGGCCGCTTCGCGCATCCGCTTGGCCTCGTCGAGCAGGTAGCGCTGGTAGTCGTCCAGGTCGCCGTCGAACGGCGCGACGCGGCCGCCGGCCACCAGCCAGAACTCGTCGCACACGGCGCGCAGCAGGGCCCGGTCGTGGCTGACCAGCAGCACAGTGCCTTCGAACTCGTTGAGCGCCACCGACAGCGCCTCGCGCGTGGCCAGGTCCAGGTGGTTGGTCGGTTCGTCCAGCAGCAGCAGGTTGGGGCGCTGCCACACGATCATGGCCAGCACCAGCCGCGCCTTCTCGCCGCCGCTCATGGTGCCGACCGGCTGCGCGACCATGTCGCCCGAGAAGTTGAAGCTGCCCAGGAAGTTGCGCAGCTCCTGTTCGCGGCCCGCCGGCCCGACGTCGCGCGCCAGGCGGATCATGTGCTCCAGCGGATTGCTGTCCGACGACAGCACGTCCAGCTCCTGCTGCGCGAAGTAGCCGATGTGCAGGCCCTTGCCTTCGGTGATCTCGCCGCCCAGCGACGGGATCTCGCGCGCGATGGTCTTCACCAGCGTCGACTTGCCCTGGCCGTTGGCGCCCAGGATGCCGATGCGCTGGCCGGCCAGCACCGAGCGGTTGACGCCGCGCAGGATCGTTTTTTCGCCGTAGCCCAGTTGCGCATCGGTGATGGCCAGCATCGGATTGGGCAGGTTGGCCGGCTCCTTGAACTCGAAGCTGAACTCGGCTTCGGCCAGCACCGGCGCGATCTTCTCCATGCGCTCCAGCGCCTTGACCCGGCTTTGCGCCTGGCGCGCCTTGGAGGCCTTGGCCTTGAAGCGGTCGATGAACTTCTGCAGGTGCGCGATGCGGTCCTGCTGGCGGCTGAAGGCGGCCTGCTGCATCTCCAGCTGCTGGGCGCGCTGCAGCTCGAAGGCGCTGTAGTTGCCGCCGTAGCGCGTGAGCTTCGCGTTGTCGATGTGCAGGGTGACAGTCGTCACCGCGTCCAGGAACTCGCGGTCGTGGCTGATGACCACCATCGTGCCCGGGTAGCGCTGCAGCCAGGCTTCGAGCCAGACCAGCGCGTCCAGGTCCAGGTGGTTGGTGGGCTCGTCCAGCAGCAGCAGGTCGGACGGGCACATCAGCGCGCGCGCCAGCTGCAGGCGCATGCGCCAGCCGCCGGAGAAGCTGTTGACCGGCAGCTCGAGCTCGGCCACCTTGAAGCCCAGGCCGAGGATCAGCGCCTGGGCACGCGGCACGGCGTCGTGCTCGCCGGCATCGGCCAGGTCGGAGTGCGCGTGGGCGATGCGCATGCCGTCGTCGCCGGCTTCCGCCTCGGCCAGCTCGGCGCGCAGTTCCATCAGCCGCGTGTCGCCGCCCAGCACGAAGGCGGTGGCGCTCTCGTCGGTCTCCGGCATGTGCTGGGCGACCTGCGACAGCCGCCATTGCGCGGGCACCGAGAACTCGCCGGCGTCTTCGTGCAGGCTGCCGTTGAACAGGGCGAACAGGCTGGACTTGCCGGCGCCGTTGCGGCCCACGAGGCCGACCTTCTCGCCGGGGTTGAGGGTGGCCGAGACCTGGTCCAGCAGCACCTTGGTGCCGCGGCGCAGGGTGATGTTGCGCAGGGTGATCATGAAGAGGAAAGCAGTGCCTCGCGCGTGAGCAGCAGCACCTGGTCGGCGCCGGCGCTGGTGTCCAGCCACACGGCTTCCAGGCGCGGAAAGGCGCGTTCGAAATGGGCGCGCTCGTTGCCGATCTCCAGCACGAGCACGGCGTGTTCGGTCATGCAGGCCGGCGCGTGGCGCAGCAGGCCGCGGACGAAGTCCATGCCGTCGGCACCGCCCGCCAGGGCGAAATCGGGCTCGGCGCGGAACTCCGGCGGCAGCGCGGACATGCTGTCGCTGTTGACGTACGGTGGGTTGCAGAGGATCAGGTCGTAGGGACCTTGCACCGATCGAAGGCCGTCCGACTCCAGCAGGCGGATGCGGCTTCCGAGGTGGTGCCGATCGACGTTGAGGCGGGCCACTTCCAGCGCGGGCGCCGAGAGGTCCGCGGCATCGACCTCGACTTCGGGCCAGGCCATCGCCGCCAGCACCGCCAGGCTGCCGTTGCCGGTGCACAGGTCCAGCACGCGCCGCGTGTGCTCGCCCAGCCAGGGATCGACGGTGCCGTCGGCCAGCAGTTCGGCGATGAAGCTGCGCGGAACGATGGCGCGCTCGTCCACATGGAAGGGAACGCCCTGCAGCCACGCTTCGCCGGTCAGGTAGGCGGCGGGCTTGCGGGTGGCGATGCGTTGCTCGACGAGCGCCTGCACCTGCCGCACCGGGTCGGCGGCGAGCGCGTCATCGGCGTGGTCGTCCAGCGCGTCCAGCGGCAGGCCGAGCTTCCACAGGACGAGCCAGGCGGCCTCGTCGAAGGCATTGGTGGTGCCGTGGCCGAAGGCGACGCCGGCTTGTTCGAGGCGCGCGGCGGCGGCTTCGATGAGTTCGATGACTGTCATGGGAGAAGAGATGCCGTCATTCCCGCGGAGGCGGGAATCCAGAGCTTCCGCATTGTGCTGCGTGCCACCTTGGATCCCCGCGCTCGCGGGGATGACGGTCAGGTGGGCTGTTCCAGCTGTTCCAGCAGCTCCAGCGTGCGCCGGTAGATGTCCTTCAACGGCTCGATGTCCGCCACCACCACATGTTCGTCGATCTTGTGGATGGTGGCGTTGACCGGTCCCAGTTCCACCACCTGCGGGCAGATCTGAGAGATGAAGCGGCCGTCGCTGGTGCCGCCGGTGGTCGACAGTTCCGGCCGGATGCCGGCGACCTCGCCGATGGCCTTCGTCGCCGCATCGACCAGCCGGCCGGGTCGCGTGAGGAAGGGCAGGCCGCCCAGCGTCCAGTCCAGCTGGTACTCCAGGCCGTGGCGGTCCAGCACCTCGTGCACGCGGCCGCGCAGGGCGTCCGGCGTGCATTCGGTGGAGTAGCGGAAGTTGAAGTCCGCCACCACCGCGCCCGGGATGATGTTGGTGGCGCCGGTGCCGCCGTGGATGTTGCTGACCTGGAAGCTGGTGGGCTGGAAGAAGTCGTTGCCGCGGTCCCACTCGATCGCCGCGAGCTCGGCCAGCGCCGGCATCGCCTGGTGGATCGGGTTGCGGCCCAGCTGCGGATAGGCGATGTGGCACTGGATGCCACGGATGGTGAGCTTGCCCGACAGGCTGCCGCGGCGGCCGTTCTTGATCATGTCGCCCACGCGCGTGACGGAACTGGGCTCGCCGACGATGCAGAAGTCCAGCTTCTCGCCGCGCGCCTTGAGCTGCTCGCACACGACCACGGTGCCGTCGACCGCCGGGCCTTCCTCGTCGCTGGTGATCAGAAGCGCGAGCGACAGCGCGGGATCGGGCCGGGCCGCCAGGAACTCCTCCACCGCCACCACGAAGGCGGCGATCGACGTCTTCATGTCGGCCGCGCCGCGGCCGAAGAGCTTGCCGTCCCGGTGGGCCGGCACGAACGGGTCGCTGGTCCACTGATCGAGCGGCCCGGTGGGGACGACGTCGGTGTGGCCGGCGAACACGAGAGTGGGCGCGCCCGGCCTGGACGCGGTGCGCTTGGCCCAGAGGTTGGTGACGCGGAAGTCCGCCGGCCCGCTGACGATGGTTTCGCACTCGAAACCCAGGGGCTGCAGCCGCTCGCGCAGCAGCTGCTGGCAGCCGGCGTCATCGGGGGTGACCGAGCGGCGCGAAATCAGCTGCTCGGTGAGTTGCAGTGCCTTCAATGCTTGACGTCCAGCGTGATCTCGGTGAACGAAGGTTCGTCGGCCAGGTCTTCCTCGCTGGCGCCTTCTTCGGCCTGGGCCGCGCCGGCGCCGGGGCCGAAATCGTTCTGCAGGCGCCACTGCAGGTTGGTGGGGGAATCGGCGTTGGCGATGCCTTCCTTGCGGTCGACCACGCCGTCGACGATCAGTCGCGCGATGGCCTGCTCGAAGGTCTGCGAGCCCTCGGCCATGGACTTCTCCATCGCCTCCTTGACGCCGGAGAAGTCGCCTTTCTCGATCAGCTCGGACACCAGCTTGGTGTTGAGCATCACCTCCACCGCCGGCGCGCGGCCGCCGTGCACGGTGCGCAGCAGGCGCTGCGAGACGACGCCCTTGAGCGCCGCCGCCAGGTCGCCCAGCATCGTGGGCCGCACCTCGACCGGGTAGAACGACAGGATGCGGTTCAGCGCCTGGTAGCTGTTGTTGGCGTGCATGGTGGCCAGGCACAGGTGGCCCGACTGGGCGTAGGCGATGGCGGCCGACATGGTCTCGCGATCGCGGATCTCGCCGATCAGGATGACGTCGGGCGCCTGGCGCAGCGCGTTCTTCAGCGCGGTCTGCATCGACTGCGTGTCGCTGCCCACCTCGCGCTGGTTGACCACCGACTTCTTGTTCTTGAACAGGAATTCGACCGGGTCCTCGATGGTCAGGATGTGGCCCGACGCCTTCTCGTTGCGGTAGTCCATCATCGCCGCCAGCGTGGTGCTCTTGCCGGCGCCGGTGGCGCCGACCATCAGCAGCAGGCCGCGCTTGGCCATGATCAGCTCGCCCAGGATCATGGGCACGTTGAGCGTTTCCAGCGCCGGGATGTCGGTGGTGATGTAGCGGATCACCGCGGCGTAGGTCCCGCGCTGGCGCATCGCGGAGAAACGGAAGTTGCCCACGCCCTCGATCGCGTGGGCCATGTTCAGTTCACCCGTTTCCTCCAGCTCGGTGATGCGCCGGGCCGGCAGCACTTCCGCCAGCAGCGCCCTGGGCGCGTCGGGCGGCAGCAGCTGGTTGTTGATCGGGACGCACTGGCCGTTGATCTTGATCAGGGCCGGTGCGTTGGCCGACAGGTAGACGTCCGACGCCTTCTTCTCGCCCATCAGGCGCAGGATGCGCTCCATCGTGCTCATTGCTTCGCTCACTCCTTCCGCGGATGACCAATGATCGCGGCTGCGCCCGCGAATGACAAATGACAGATGCCGGAATCCGGCCGTCTGTGGTGCGCAGCCCGCACCCGCGTGGGCCTTTGCTTAGGGACGAAGCAGGTCGTTCAGGCTGGTCTTGGCCCGGGTCTGGGCGTCGACGCGCTTGACGATGATGGCCGCGTACAGGCTGTACTTGCCGCCGTCCTTGGGCAGGCTGCCGGAGATGACCACCGAGCCGGCCGGGATGCGGCCGTAGCTCACCTCGCCGGTGGAGCGGTCGTAGATCGGGGTGCTCTGGCCGATGTACACGCCCATGGAGACCACCGAGTTCTCCTCGACGATCACGCCTTCCACGATCTCGGAGCGGGCGCCGATGAAGCAGTTGTCCTCGATGATGGTCGGGTTCGCTTGCAGGGGCTCGAGCACGCCGCCCAGGCCCACGCCGCCGGACAGGTGCACGTTCTTGCCCACCTGGGCGCAGGAGCCGACGGTGGCCCAGGTGTCGACCATGGTGCCTTCGTCGACGTAGGCGCCGATGTTCACGTAGCTGGGCATCAGCACCGCGCCCTTGGCGATGTAGCTGCCGCGGCGGGCCACGGCCGGCGGCACCACGCGCACGCCGGTGGCCGCCATCTCCTCGGGCGAGAGGTGGGCGAACTTGGTCTGCACCTTGTCGAAGAAGGCCAGCTCGCCGGACTTCATCAGCTCGTTGTCCTTCAGGCGGAAGGACAGCAGCACGGCCTTCTTGATCCACTGGTGGACCGTCCACTTGCCCACCGCTTCGCGGGTGGCCACGCGCAGGCGGCCGTGGTTCAGTTCGGCGACGACGTGTTCGACCGCCTCGGTCACTTCCTTGGGAGCGGCCTTGGGGGAGAGGTTCGCGCGGTTTTCCCAGGCGGCGTCGATGGTCTGTTGCAGCTGTGCGGTCATGGAGGGACTCAGGAGTGGTTCTTCTGGACGAATTGGACGATGCGTTGCGCGGCTTCCAGGCATTCGGCGGCCTCGGCCACCAGGGCCATGCGCACGCGGCCGGCGCCGGGGTTGCGGCCGCCGCTCTCGCGGGCGAGATAACTGCCCGGCAAGACCGTGACATTGTATTGAGCCAGCAGCTCGCGGGCGAAAGCGGGGTCGTCGCCGCCGGGCACGCCGGCCCAGAGATAGAAGCTGGCGTCCGGCAACCGCACGTCCAGCACCTTGGCCAGCACGGGCGTGACCTCGGCGAACTTGCGGCGGTACTCGGCGCGGTTGGCCACGACGTGGTCCTCGTCGCCCCAGGCCGCGATGCTGGCGGCCTGCACCGGCGGCGCCATCGCGCTGCCGTGGTAGGTGCGGTACAGCGCGAAGGCCTTGAGCAGCTGCGCGTCACCGGCCACGAAGCCGCTGCGCATGCCCGGCACGTTGCTGCGCTTGGACAGGCTGGTGAACGACACCAGCCGGCGGAAATCGGCGCGCCCGAGCTGGGCCGCCGCCTCCATGCCGCCCAGCGGCGGTTCGTCGCGGAAGTAGATCTCGCTGTAGCACTCGTCGGAGGCGATCACGAAGCCGTGGCGGTCCGACAGCTCGAACAGCTTGCGCCATTCGTCCAGCGGCATCACCGCGCCCGTGGGGTTGCCCGGCGAGCACACGTACAGCAGCTGGGTGCGCGACCAGACCCCGGCCGGCACGCTGTCCCAGTCCACCGCGAAGTTGCGCGCGGGATCGGACGGCGCGTAGTACGTCTCGGCGCCGGCCAGCAGGGCCGCGCCTTCGTAGATCTGATAGAACGGATTGGGGCAGACCACCACCGGCTTCCTCGAGGGATCGATGACGGCCTGGGCGAAAGCGAACAGCGCCTCGCGCGAGCCGTTGACCGGCAGCACCTGCGTGGCGGCGTCCACCTGCAGCCCGTAGCGGCGCGACAGCCAGCCCGCGAACGCCTCGCGCAGCTTCGGCGTCCCGATCGTGGGCGGGTAGCCGGCCAGGTCGCTGCCCGGCGTTTCCATGGCCTGGGCCAGGGCCTGCTTGATGAAGGCGGGCGTGGCGTGCTTGGGCTCGCCGATGCCCAGGCTGATCGGGCGCAGGGAAGGATTCGGGGTCACGCCCGCGAACAACTGCCGCAGCCGCTCGAAAGGGTAGGGCTGCAGGCGGGCCAGGAGGGGATTCATGGGATGGGATTATCGCGGCCGCCTTGAAACGCCGAGCCGCGTGACTATCCTTGGCTGCCCGTCCTCAAGGAGCATCGCCATGCTGACCGAAAGCGCCGTCACCACCATGCTGCCCGTCGTCGACATGTCCCGAGCGAGGGAGTTCTACGAGGGCAAGCTGGGCTTTCGCCCCGACGGCCCCAAGCCCGACGGCAAGGTGCTCTACCACCCCGGCGGCGCCACGCTGGCGCTGTTCCCCCGCGACACGGCCACCAAGGCCGAGCACACCGCGGTGAGCTTCGAGGTGAGCGACATCGATTCGACGGTCCGGCAGCTGGAGCAGGCGGGCGTGAAGTTCGAGGACTACGACATGCCCGGCCTGAAGACCGAGAAGCACATCTGCGTGCTCGGCGCCGAGAAGGCCGCGTGGTTCTACGACACCGAGGGCAACTGCCTCTGCCTGCACCAGGAAACCGCCTGATCCGCTCGCGGGCTCGGGTTTCCGGCTGACGCCACGGCGCTCCGGCGCGCCGCAAGCTGCCTGCTTCTCCCCACTTTCAGCGAAGGGTTCGAGGCATGCAGCGTTTCGTGGACAAGGTCGTCATCGTCACCGGCGCCGGTTCGGGCATCGGCGAGGGCATAGCGCGGCGGTTCTCCGCCGAGGGCGCCTCGGTGGTGCTGGCCGGGCGCACGAAGGAGAAGCTGGACCGCGTCGCGGCCGACCTGCCGGCCGAGCGCACGCTGGTGAAGGTGTGCGACGTCTCGAAGTACCGCCAGGTCGAGTCCCTGGTCGAGGCGGCGCTGCGCCGCTTCGGCCGCCTCGACGTGATGGTCAACAACGCCGGCGTGGCGCCTGAAGGCAAGGTCACCGAAGCCAGCCTGGAGGAGTGGGAAGAGACCATGGCGATCAACGCCGGCGGCGTGTTCCACGGCTGCCGCGCCGCCATGCCGCACCTGATCGGCAGCAAGGGCTGCATCGTCAACATGGCCTCGGTGTCGGGCCTGGGCGGCGACTGGGGGCTGTCGTTCTACAACGCGTCCAAGGGCGCGATCATCAACTTCACGCGGGCCCTGGCGCTGGACCACGGGCCGGACGGCGTGCGCGTCAACGCCGTCGCGCCCAGCTTCACGCTGACGCCGATGACCGAGGAGATGGTCGGCAACCGCGAGCTGCTCGCCAGGTTCCGCGAGCGCATGCCGCTCGGCCGCCCGGCCACGCCCGCCGAAGTCGCCGCCGTGGTCGCCTTCCTCGCGAGCCCGGACGCCGCCATGGTCACGGGCGTCTGCCTGCCGGTGGACGGCGGCGTCACGGCGTCCAACGGCCAGCCGTCGATGGCGTGAGCGGCAGCCCCAGCGCCGCCATCAGCTCGCGCGCGTTGCCGGGCGCGTGCAGCTTGTCGGTGTTGTCGAAGTAGCAGTACACGTCGCGCGCTTCGCGCTTCGGTGGCGCCTTCTTCGAGATCCGCCGCGCGTCCGCGGGTTGCCGGCCGTGGCGCCAGGCGTCGATGCGCGCCGCCCAGTCGGCGATCTGCTCGGGCGTGTAGCGGCTCTTGTACAGCTCGGTGGAGCCGTGCAGCCGCATGTAGACGAAGTCGGCCGTGACGTCCTCGTAAAGCGGCCAGGGATTGGGCGTGTCGGCCACCACCCAGGCGATGCCATGGCGGCGGAGCAGGGCGATGAAGTCCGGATCCACGAAGGAGTCGTGCCTCACCTCCACGCAGTGGCGCAGGCGCTGCCGGTGCACGGGCTCCAGCAGCTCACGGCCCTTCAGGCGGTGGTCGCGCTGCAGGGCGACTTTCGCGGCGGCGGCCGTGGTCTTCGGCAGGGAAGCGAAGAAGGCCTCGAACAGCTCCGGGTTGAACCGCATCTGCGGCGGGAACTGCCAGAGGAGGGGCCCCAGCTTGTCGCCCAGCGCGAACAGCCCCGAGGCGAAGAAGTTGCCCATCGCCGCCTCGACGTTGCGCAGCTTGAGCATGTGGGTGATGAAGCGTCCGCCCTTGACCGCGAAGACGAAGCCCGGCGGCGTCTCGTCCGCCCACATCGCATAGCTGGAAGGCCGCTGCAGCGAATAGAACGAGCCATTGAGCTCGATGCTGTTGAAGTGGCAGGCCGCGTGCCGCAGTTCGCGGCTCTGGGCCAGGCCGCGCGGATAGAAGTTGCCGCGCCAGGGCTCGTACCGCCAGCCCGAGACCCCGATGAAGACCTTGCCCGCCATGCGCCCGGTCTTAGCAAAACGGCCGGGCTGTGCTTGTCGGCGCTTACCGTCTGTTGCAGGCGGAGCGGCGCTTCCCAGGGTGTCGGCCGCCGCGGCTCAACGGGTATCATGCGACCCACTTTTCGAGGGCCGTCCGCGGGCGGCCCGCCGCCGAGAATCCTCCACCGGGCTTGCGCCGTGCGTCTCAACTCCATCAAGCTTTCCGGATTCAAGTCCTTCGCCGAACCGACCAACTTCATGTTGCCCGGCCAGCTGGTCGGGGTGGTCGGTCCCAACGGCTGCGGCAAGTCCAACATCATGGACGCGGTGCGCTGGGTGCTCGGCGAGTCGAAGGCGAGCGAACTGCGCGGCGAGTCCATGCAGGACGTGATCTTCAACGGCACCACCACCCGCAAGCAGGCGTCGCGCTCCTCGGTCGAGCTGATCTTCGACAACGCCGACCACCGGGCGGGCGGCCAGTGGAGCCAGTTCGCGGAGATCGCGGTCAAGCGCGTGCTGACGCGCGACGGCACCAGCAGCTACTACATCAACAACCAGCCGGTGCGCCGGCGCGACGTGCAGGACGTGTTCCTGGGCACCGGCCTCGGCCCGCGCGCCTACGCCATCATCGGCCAGGGCACGATCAGCCGGATCATCGAATCCAAGCCCGAGGAACTGCGCCTGTTCCTCGAGGAAGCGGCGGGCGTCTCCAAGTACAAGGAGCGCCGCCGCGAGACCGAGAACCGCCTCTCGGACACGCGCGAGAACCTCACGCGGGTCGAAGACATCCTGCGCGAGCTGAACGCCAACCTGGACAAGCTCGAAAAGCAGGCCGAGGTCGCAGCGAAGTACAACTCCCTGCAGGCCGACGTCACGCTCAAGCAGCACCAGCAATGGTTCCTGAAGCGCGCCGAGGCCGAGGTCGACCAGGGCCGCCTGAAGTCCGACGCCGAGAAGGCCGTCAACGACCTGGAATCGCGCGTGGCCGACCTGCGCCACATCGAGAACGAGCTCGAGACCATCCGCCAGGCCCACTACGCGGCCGGCGACCAGGTCAACCAGGCCCAGGGCCTGCTGTACGAGGCCAGCGCCGAAGTCGGCCGGCTCGAAGCCGAGATCCGCTTCGTGGTCGAGGGCCGCCAGCGCGTCGAGCAGCGCCTGGCTCAGCTCAAGGAACAGACCGCCCAGTGGGCCGCGCGCAAGGACGATGCGGCCGCCGAGATCGAGACGCTCGCCGCCCAGGCCGTGGACGCCGAGGAGAAGGCCACGCTGCTGGCCGCCCAGGTGGAAGAGCAGGCGATGGCGCTGCCCGACCTGGAAGAAGCGCTGCGCCAGGCCCAGATCAAGTCGGCCGAGCAACGCACCGGGGTCGCCCAGGTGCAGCAGCAGATCCAGGTGCTGGCCGCCGACCAGCGCAACATCGAGGAACAGAGCCGGCAGCTCAACCAGCGTCGCGAGCGCCTGGTGGCCGACCGCAACGCGCTGGCCGCGCCCGACGAAGCGCGCTTGGCCGGCCTGCAGCAGCAGCTGGGCGCCGCCCAAGAAGCGGCCGAGACCGCCGACGCCCGCCTGCACGAACTGCAGGAGCAGGTGCCGCATCTCGACGAGGAACGCCGCGCCCGGCAGCAGGCGGTGAATACCGAGAGCCACAAGCAGGCCGACCTGTCGGCCCGCATGGAGGCGCTCAAGGCGCTGCAGGAAAAGATCAGGACCGACGACAAGCTCAAGCCCTGGCTGGCCCGCCACGGCCTGGACAGCCTGCAGGCGCTGTGGACCCGCATCCACGTCGAGCAGGGCTGGGAGAACGCGCTGGAATCGGCGCTGCGCGAGCGCCTGTCGTCGCTGGAAGTCTCGCGGCTGGAGATGGTGCGGGCCTTCGCCGCCGACGCGCCGCCCGCCAAGCTGGCCTTCTACTCACCGCCGGCCGCCGCCGTGCCCGAAGCCGCCGGCGCGCTGCCGCGGCTGTCGGACCTGCTGCGCCTGAACGATGCCGGCCAGAAGGCCCTGCTGGCCGACTGGCTGACCGGCTGCTACACCGCGGCCAGCTTCGACGACGCGCTGGCCGCGCGCGACAAGCTCCAGCCCGGCGAGGTGATCTACGTGCGCAGCGGCCACTGCGTCACCGCGCACAGCGTCAGCTTCTACGCCCAGGACTCCGAGCGCGCCGGCCTGCTGGCCCGCCAGCAGGAGATCGAGAACCTGGAAAAGCAGCTGCGCGCCCAGCTCCTGATCACCGAGGAAGCCCGCTCGGCCCTGATTCGCGCCGAGGCGAGCTACACCGACGCCTCGCAGCGCCTGGTGACCGCGCGCCGCGAGGCCGCCGAGACGCAGTCGCGCGCCCACGAGCTGCAGGTCGAGACGCTGCGGCTGTCGCAACTGGCCGAACAGACCCGGGCCCGCGGCGAGCAGATCGCCGGCGACCTGGGCGAAGTCGATGCGCTGCTCGAGGAGTTGCAGGAGCGCCGCGTCGCCGCCGAAGGCCGCTTCGAGGAACTGGACATGCAGCTGGCCGACAGCCAGGAGCGGCACGCCCAGCTGGACGAGCGCGTCATCGATTCCGAGCGCAAATTGAACCAGGCGCGCGAGCAGCAGCGCAGCCTGGAGCGCCAGGCCCAGGAGGCGCAGTTCTCGCAGCGTTCGCTGGAAGCGCGCCGCGGCGAACTGCAGCGCGCCATCGAGACCGCCAGCCAGCAGGCCTCCACCATCGGCGACGAGGAGGAACGCGCCCGCGCCGAGCTCTCGCGCCTGACCGATGCCGCCGCCCAGGCCGGCCTGCAGAACGCGCTGGAGCTCAAGTCCGATCGCGAGAAGGCGCTGGGCGCCAAGCGCAGCGAGTACGACGACCTGACCGCCAAGCTGCGCGCCAGCGACGAGCGCCGGCTGCAGCTGGAGCGCGAGCTCGATCCGCTGCGCCAGCGCATCACCGAGATGCAGCTCAAGGAACAGGCCGCGCGCCTGGGCCTGGAGCAGTACAGCCAGCAGCTGGCCGACGCCAACGCCGACCTGGAAGCGGTGGCCAGGTCCATCCAGGAGGGCAACGTGCGCCTGGCCGGCATGCAGGGCGAGATCGACCGCCTGCACCGCGAGGTCGCCGCGCTGGGCGCGGTGAACCTGGCCGCGCTGGAGGAGCTGTCCACCGCGCGCGAGCGCAAGCAGTTCCTCGATGCCCAGTCGGCCGACCTGAACGAGGCCATCACCACGCTGGAAGACGCCATCCGCAAGATCGACGGCGAGACCCGCGAGCTGCTGGCCGGCACCTTCCAGACCGTCAACGAGCACTTCGGCCGCATGTTCCCGGAGCTGTTCGGCGGCGGCAACGCGAAGCTGATGATGACGGGCGACGAGATCCTCGACTCCGGCGTGCAGGTGATGGCGCAGCCGCCCGGCAAGAAGAACCAGACCATCCACCTGCTCTCGGGCGGCGAGAAGGCGCTCACGGCCATCGCGCTGGTGTTCGCCATCTTCCAGCTCAACCCGGCGCCGTTCTGCCTGCTGGACGAGGTGGACGCGCCGCTGGACGACGCCAACACCGAGCGCTACGCCAAGCTGGTGTCCAGCATGAGCAAGGAAACCCAGTTCCTCTTCATCAGCCACAACAAGATCGCGATGGAGATGGCCGAGCAGCTGATCGGGGTGACCATGCAGGAGCAGGGCGTCTCGCGCATCGTCGCGGTGGACATGGAGTCCGCCGTGTCCATGGCCGAGGCAGCATGAGCGGCTTCACCCTCGGCCTCGCCATCCTGGGCGGCCTGGTGCTGGCCCTGCTGGTGGCCTGGAACGCCTGGACCACGCGCAAGCTGGCGCCGCGCCAGGCGCAGCAGCCGGTCGAACGTTCGGAACCCGTCGTCGCGGCCGAGCCCGTGGAGCCGGTGTTCGACTCCGAACCCCCGCCGCCGTTGCCGGTGCCCGAGCGCAAGCCGGGCCTGGATGCGCTGATCGACGTGCTGGCCCCCATCGTGGTCGAGGCCGCGGTCTCGGGCGAAGCGGCCATCGCGGCCTTGCCGGCCACGCGCCGCGCGGGCAGCAAGCCGTTCGCCGTCGAGGGCCTGAACGTCGCCAGCGGCCACTGGGAAACGCCGAACGCCGGGCAGCGCTACACCGCCTTCCAGGCCGGCGTGCAGATGGCCAACCGGATGGGCGCGCTCAACGAGATCGAGTTCTCCGAGTTCGTCGTCAAGACCCAGGCCTTCGCCGACGCGGTGAACGGCGCGCCGGAGTTTCCCGAGATGCTCCACGAGGTGGCGCGCGCCCGCGAGCTCGACCAGTTCGCCGGCCAGCACGACGCCCAGCTGAGCTTCACGCTGCGCGCGCGCAATGCCGCCTGGAGCCCGGGCTACGTGCACCAGAACGCCTCGCGCTTCGGCTTCGTGGTCGGCGCCATCCCGGGCCGGCTCGTGCTGCCGGCCAGCCAGCCCGGCCATCCGCCGCTGCTGGTGCTGTCGTTCGACACGCAGGCCGCCTTGTCGGAAGACCCGTCGCAGTCGGCCATCCGGGACGTCACGCTGAGCCTGGACGTGCCGCAGGTGCATCGCCAGGAGCAGCCGTTCGCCCGCATGTGCGAGGCGGCCATCGGCCTGGCCAGGGCGATGGAGGGCGCGATCACCGACGACAACGGCCAGCCGATCCAGGCCGAGGGCATGGACGTGATCGCCGCCGACCTGGAGCAGCTGTACGACACGCTCGAGGCGCGCGACCTCGCCGCCGGTTCGCCGCAGGCGCGGCGGCTTTTCAGTTAACTTTCCTTCGCCATGGCCGCCTCCCCGAAGGTGCAGGAGCGCGTCGACGCGCTGCGCGAACTGCTGCACCACCACGCCCACCAGTACTACGTGCTCGACGCGCCGGAGATCCCGGACGCGGAATACGACAGGCTGTTCCAGGAGCTGCAGTCGCTGGAGGAAGCCCACCCCGAACTGCGCTCGCCCGATTCGCCCACGCACCGCGTCGGCGGGGCGGTGCTGGAGGGCTTCGCCAAGGTGCGGCACAAGGTGCCGATGCTGTCGATCCGCACCGAGACCGACATCGAGGCGAGCGGCGCCCGCAATTTCGACGGCCGCGTGCGGCGTGAGCTGGGCCTCGCGGAGAGCGAGCCGCCGGTCGAGTACGTGGCCGAGCTCAAGTTCGACGGCCTGGCGATCAGCCTGCGCTACGAGGACGGCGTGCTGGTGCAGGCCGCCACGCGCGGCGACGGCGAGATCGGCGAGGACGTCACGCAGAACATCCGCACCATCGGCCAGATCCCGCTGCGGCTGTCCGCGCGCGGCAAGGGCGTTCCGCCGCTGCCGCCGGTGCTGGAAGTGCGTGGTGAGGTCTACATGCGCCGCGACGACTTCGAAAGGCTGAACGAGCAGCAGCGCGAGAAGATCGCGCGCGGCGCGAAGAACGAGAAGACGTTCGTCAACCCGCGCAACGCCGCCGCCGGCGCCGTGCGCCAGCTGGACCCGGCCATCGCCCGCCAGCGGCCCCTGAGCTTCTATGCCTACGGCTGGGGCGAGATCCAGGGCGGTCCCGAGTTCGCAACCCAGTACGAGCTGCTGCAAGCGCTGCGCGGCTGGGGCCTCCCGGTGTCGAACCAGACGAAAGTGGCGCACGGCGCCGACGAGCTGGTCGCCTACCACCAGGACATCGGCGGCAAGCGCGACCAGCTGCCGTTCGACATCGATGGCGTGGTCTACAAGGTCAACAGCCTGGCGCTGCAGAAGCGCCTGGGCTTCGTCACCCGCGAGCCGCGCTGGGCCGTGGCGCACAAGTACCCGGCGCAGGAGCAGCTGACGACGGTGGAGGCCATCGACGTGTACGTCGGGCGCACCGGCAAGCTGACGCCCGTCGCGCGCCTGGCGCCGGTGTTCGTCGGCGGCGTCACGGTGACGAATGCGACGCTGCACAACGAGGACGAGGCGCGCCGCAAGGACGTGCGCATCGGCGACACGGTCATCGTGCGGCGCGCGGGCGACGTGATCCCGGAAGTGGTCGCCGTCGTTCCCGACAAGCGCGCCGCCGGCGCCCAGCCTTTCACGATGCCGCACCGTTGCCCCGTGTGCGGCAGCGACGCGGTGCGCGAGGAAGGCGAAGCCGACTACCGCTGCACCGGCGGCCTGTTCTGCGGCGCGCAGCGCAAGCAGGCCGTGCTGCACTTCGCCCAGCGCCGCGCGATGGACATCGAAGGCCTGGGCGAGAAGCTGGTCGACCAGGTGGTCGAAGCGGGCGTGGTCAAGACGCTGCCCGACCTCTACAAGCTGGGCCTGGCGAACCTCGTCGCGCTGGAGCGCATGGGCGAGAAGTCCGCGCAGAACCTGCTGGCCGGCCTGGAGCAGTCCAAGAACACCACGCTGCCGCGCTTCCTGTTCTCGCTGGGCATCCGCCACGTGGGCGAAGCCACGGCGCGCGACCTGGCGCGCCACTTCGGCAACGTCGACGCCATCATGGAGGCCAGCGCCGAGCGGCTGCTGGAGGTTCCCGACGTCGGACCCATCGTCGCCGAGAGCATCCACACCTTCTTCGCCCAGCCGCACAACCGCGAGGTGGTCGAGCAGCTGCGCGCCGCAGGGGTGCACTGGGAAGACAGCGAGCCCGCGGCCATCGCGCCCAAGCCGCTGGCCGGCCTGACGGTGGTGCTCACGGGCACGCTGCCGTCCATGGGCCGCGACGAGGCCAAGGACCTGCTGGAAGCCGCCGGCGCCAAGGTGGCCGGCTCGGTGAGCAAGAAGACCAGCTACGTGGTCGCGGGCGCCGAGGCCGGCAGCAAGCTGGACAAGGCGCAGCAGCTGGGCGTGCCGGTGCTGGACGAGGACGGGCTGCGCCGCCTGCTGGCCGGCGAGTTGGCCTCGCCGGCCTAGGGCTGCGGCGGTTCTTCCGCCGGCAGCGCCTCGGGCCGCTGCCACAGCCACGTCAGCACGGTGGCGAGCGCCGCGATCACGCACAGCACGTACCAGCGCGGGCCGAGGATGAACAGCATCGATCCGCAACTGCCCGCCATCGCCGCCGCGGCCAGCCACTTGGCCCGGCGCCGCACGACGCGGCCGCGGCGCCAGTCGGTCAGGGTCGGTCCGAAGTGCGGATGCGTCTCCAGCCAGTTCAGCAGCCGTGGCGAACCGCGCGCCGCGGCCCAGGCGGCCAGCAGGATGAACGGCACGGTCGGGACCAGCGGCAGCAGCAGCCCGATCACGCCGGCGACCAGGCTGATCACCGCGAGCACCAGGTAGGCCCAGCGCACCGGGGCCGGAGGCGCACGGCGAGTGGTCGAAGCGGGCGATGGCGCGGCCATGGCCCATTGTCGCGGGCCGGTATGCTCCCGCCATGACCGTTCGAGAGATCCTGAAGATGGGCGACTCGCGCCTGCTGCGCGTGGCCCAGCCCGTCCGTGAATTCGATACGCCGCAGCTGCACCTGCTGGTGGCCGACATGTTCGACACCATGCGCGCCGTCAACGGCGCCGGCCTGGCCGCGCCGCAGATCGGCGTCGACCTGCAACTGGTGATCTTCGGGACCGACGCGCCCAATCCGCGCTATCCCGAAGCGCCCATCGTGCCGCGCACCGTGCTCCTCAACCCGACGATCACGCCGATCGGCCAGGAGGAGGAAGAGGGCTGGGAAGGCTGCCTGTCCGTGCCCGGCCTGCGCGGCGTCGTGCCGCGCTGGAAGAGCATCCGCTACACCGGCTTCGATCCTTTCGGCGACCCGATCGATCGCACGGTGGACGGCTTCCACGCCCGCGTGGTGCAGCACGAGTGCGACCACCTGATCGGCAAGCTGTATCCGATGCGGGTGCGCGACTTCAGCAAGTTCGGCTACACCGAGGTGCTGTTCCCCGAGATCGACGCGGCCGAGGACGACTAGGCCGCCGCCAGCGCCTCCAGCAGTTCCGTCTCGATCTGGATCTGCCGCCGGTTCTGCTGCAGTTCGGCGCCGTCGATCAGGAAGGTGTCCTCGACGCGCTCGCCCAGCGTGGTCACCTTGGCGAGCTGCAGGTTGATCTTGTGCCGCGCGAGCACGCGCGCGATCGAATAGAGCAGGCCGACACGGTCGCTGGCCGAGATGCTCAGCAGCCAGCGCTGGGCGCGCTCATCGGGCGAGAGCTGCACGCGCGGCGTCACCGGGAAGCTCTTGACGCGGCGCGACACGCGGCCGCGGCTGGGCGCGGGCAGCGGGCCGGCGCGTTCGATGGTCTGCTCCAGCTCCGACTCCACCATGCTGATCAGCTCGCGGTAGTGCTCCGGCAGCATCGAGGTGACGACCTGGAAGGTGTCCAGCGCGTAGCCGTTCCGGGCCGTGTGGATGCGTGCGTCCAGGATGGAGAAACCCGCCTGGTCGAAGTAGCCGCAGATGCGCGCGAACAGGTCGGGCTGGTCGGGCGTGTACACCAGCACCTGCAGGCCTTCGCCCACCGGCGACAGGCGCGCGCGCACCACCGCGCGGGCGGTGCCCACGTGCCGCGACAGGTGCCGCGTGTGCCAGGCGATCTCGCCGGCATCGTGGCGCATGAAGTAGCCCACGTCCAGCGTGTCCCACAGCTTCCTGTGGGCCTCGAAGGGCAGGGCGAACAGCTGCAGCTGCACCAGCGCCTCGCGCTTGCGTGCCTCGATCTCGGCGGCCTTGTCCGGTGCGTGCCCGCCCAGCGCGCGCAGGGTGGCGCGGTACAGGTCCTCCAGCAGCTTGCCCTTCCAGGCGTTCCACACCTTGGGGCTGGTGCCGCGGATGTCGGCCACCGTCAGCAGGTACAGGGCCGTGAGGTTCCGCTCGCTGCCCACGCGCCGCGCGAAGGCCTCGATGACGGCCGGATCGCTCAGGTCTTCCTTCTGGGCGATGCGGCTCATGGTGAGGTGCTCGCGCACCAGGAACTCGATCAGCCGGCATTCGTCGGCCTCGATCAGGTGCTGCCGGCAGAAGTGCCGCACCTCCTGCGCGCCCAGCTCGGAGTGGTCGCCGCCGCGGCCCTTGGCGATGTCGTGGAACAGCGCCGCCACGTACAGGATCCAGGGCTTGTCCCAGCCGGCCGCCAGCTGCGAGCAGAACGGGTACTCGTGCGCGTGCTCGGCGATGAAGAAGCGCCGCACGTTGCGCAGCACCATCAGGATGTGCTGGTCCACGGTGTAGACGTGGAACAGGTCGTGCTGCATCTGGCCGACGATGCGGCGGAACACCCAGAGGTAGCGCCCGAGCACCGAGGTCTGGTTCATCAGCCGCAGCGCGTGCGTGATGCCCGCGGGCTGCAGCAGCATCGACTTGAACGTGGCGTGGTTGACCGGGTCGTTGCGGAACTTCGCGTCCATCACGCCGCGCGCGTTGTACAGGGCGCGCAGCGTGCGCGCCGAAAGGCCCTTGATGCCCACCGTGGTCTGGTAGAGCAGGAAGGTCTCCAGGATGGCGTGCGGGTTGCGTTCGTACAGGTCGTCGCTCGCCACCTCCAGCATGCCGCCCTTGTCGGCGAAGCGCGCGTTGATGGGCACGGGCTGCTGGCCGCTCGGGTTGATGCGCTCCTCGATGTTGAGCAGCAGGATCTGGTTGAGCTGCGACACCGCCTTGGCCGCCCAGTAGAAGCGCTTCATCAGCGCCTCGCTGGCCCGCTGGACGATGCGGCCTTCGGGACTGAGCTCGGTGCTGTAGCCGAAGGCCTCGGCCACGGCGGTCTGCAGGTCGAACACCAGCCGGTCCTCGCGCCGGCCCGAGATGGCGTGCAGCCGGGCCCGGATCAGGCTCAGCAGCGCCTCGTTGCGCTGGATCTGCTGGGCTTCCAGTGGCGTGGCCAGGCCGTTGGCGGCCAGCTCGTCCCAGCTGGAGCCGAAGCCCGCCGCCTTGGCCACCCACAGGATCACCTGCAGGTCGCGCAGGCCGCCAGGCGACTCCTTGCAGTTGGGCTCCAGCGAGTACGGCGTGTTCTCGAACTTGGTGTGCCGCTGGCGCATCTCCAGGGTCTTGGCGACGAAGAAGGCATGCGGGTCCAGCGTTTCCTGGAAGCCCTGGTGGAAGCGGGCGAACAGCGACTGATCGCCGCACAGGAGCCGCGCCTCGAGCAGCGAGGTCTGGATGGTGACGTCGGCCTGCGCCGCGGCCACGCATTCGCTGACGGTGCGCACGCTGGAGCCGATCTCGAGGCCGGTGTCCCAGCACCGGCCGATGAAGCCCTCCAGCCGCTGCTTGAGCGGGCCGTCGCCGTCGGCCTGCACGTGGTCGGGCAGCAGCACCAGCACGTCGACGTCGGAATGCGGAAACAGCTCGCCGCGGCCGTAGCCGCCCACGGCCACGAGCGCGATGTCGGAGGGAAAGCCGGCATCCGTCCAGAGCGCCTTGAGGGCGACGTCCACGTGGCGCGCCAGCCGGCGCAGCAGGGCGCCGACCGACCGGCTGGGCTTGCCCGGCTGCAGCAGGGCGGCGTTGATGGCGGCCTTCTGGGCCTTGAGCTGGTCGCGCAGCGCGGCCGTGGAAGGCGAGCCGGCGGGCTGGAGGACGGCCGAGGCCATGGCCGGCGGGCCGTTCAGGCGGGGGCGTTGACGAAGGACGGCGGCGGCGGGCTGCCGGCGGAGAGCGTGAGCACCTCGTAGCCGGTGTCGGTGACCAGCACCGTGTGCTCCCACTGCGCGGACAGCGAATGGTCCTTGGTGACGATCGTCCAGCCGTCGTTGCCGAACTCCTTCACCTCCTTGCGGCCGGCGTTGATCATCGGCTCGATGGTGAAGGTCATGCCGGCTTCCAGCTTCTCCAGCGTGCCGGGCTTGCCGTAGTGCAGCACCTGCGGCTCCTCGTGGAAGTTGCGGCCGATGCCGTGGCCGCAGAACTCGCGCACGACGGAAAAGCCGTTCTTCTCGGCGAACTGCTGGATGGCCCAGCCGATGTCGCCCAGGTGGATGCCGGGCCTGACCTTGACGATGCCGTGCCACATCGCGTCGTACGTCAGGCTGACCAGGCGCCTGGCCGCGATGGAGGCCTCGCCCACGATGAACATGCGGCTGGTGTCGCCGTACCAGCCGTCCTTGATGACGGTGACGTCGACGTTGACGATGTCGCCCTTCTTGAGCGGCTTGTCGTTCGGGATGCCGTGGCACACCACGTGGTTGACCGAGGTGCACAGCGAAGCCGGGTAGGGCGGGTAGCCCGGCGGCTGGTAGCCCAGCGTGGCGGAGGTGCTGCCCTGCTTCTTCATGTGCTCGGCCGCCAGGCGGTCGATCTCGCGCGTGGTGACGCCCGGCTTGATGTGGGGCGTGAGGAAATCCAGCACCTCGGCCGCCAGCCGGCCGGCAATGCGCATGCCCTGGACGCCTTGCGTGTCCTTGTACGTGATGCTCATAGCCTTCAATTATCCCAGAGGGGGCCATGCGCCGCAGTGGTGCATGACCGCGCCCGGTAAAATGCAAGGCCTCACGGCGCGGCCCCAGTCAGCGGCGGCGCCTTCCTCTCCCACACAGGCTTCAAAGTGTCCCTGCACATCACTGAGTTCGAGGGTGGCCGCGCCCTCAGCGAGTTCCGCATCCGGCAACTGCTCCCCCGACTCCAGGAAGTGCACGACAAGGTCAGTGGCATTTCCGCGCGCTTCGTCCACCTCGCCGCCTGGGACCACCTGCCTTCCGCCGCCGAGCGCGAGCGCCTGGCCGCGCTGCTGACCTACGGCGAGCCGTTCGAGGGCGCCGCTCAGGGCGAACCGTTCCTCGTGTCGCCGCGCCTGGGCACCGTCTCCCCCTGGGCGTCGAAGGCCACCGACATCGCGCACAACTGCGGCATCGCGGTGCGGCGGGTCGAGCGCGCGGTCGAGTTCCGCGTCGCGCTCAAGTCCGGCCTGCTGGGCGGCAAGGCCGACCTGTCGCTCGCGCAGCGCGAAGCCATCGCCGGGCTGCTGCACGACCGCATGACCGAGAGCGTCATGCCCGACCGCGCAGGCGCGCATCGTCTCTTCAGCGAGCTGGAGCCGGCGCCCATGGAAGAGGTGGACGTGCTGGCCGGCGGCCGTGCCGCGCTGGAGCGGGCCAACCAGCAGTTCGGCCTGGCGCTGGCCGGCGACGAGATCGACTACCTGCTCGACGCGTTCCGCGCCCTGGGCCGCAACCCGACCGATGTCGAGCTGATGATGTTCGCGCAGGCCAACAGCGAGCACTGCCGGCACAAGATCTTCAACGCCGACTTCACCATCGACGGCGCGCGACAGGAGCTCAGCCTGTTCGGGATGATCCGCCACACGCACCGCACGCATCCGCAGCACACGGTGGTCGCGTACTCGGACAACGCGGCGGTGATGGAGGGCGCGCAGGTCGAATCCTTCCTGCCGCAGCGTGGCGACGGCCCCGCGGCCTACTCGCGCGGCCAGGCGCTCAACCACGTGCTGATGAAGGTGGAGACGCACAACCACCCGACGGCGATCTCGCCCTTCCCGGGCGCTTCCACCGGCGCGGGCGGCGAGATCCGCGACGAGGGCGCCACCGGTCGCGGCGCGCGGCCCAAGGCGGGCCTGACCGGCTTCTCCGTCTCGCGCCTGTGGGACAACCCGAACGGCCGGCCGGCCCACATCGCGAGCCCGCTCCAGATCATGACCGAGGGTCCGCTGGGCGGCGCCGCGTTCAACAACGAATTCGGCCGGCCCAACCTGGGCGGCTACTTCCGCGAGTACGAGCAGGACGTGGGCGGCGTCGTGCGCGGCTACCACAAGCCCATCATGATCGCGGGCGGCCTGGGCAGCATCGAGGCGGGCCAGACCCACAAGGAGCTGTTCCCCGCCGGCACGCTGCTGGTGCAGCTGGGCGGGCCCGGCATGCGCATCGGCATGGGTGGCGGCGCGGCCAGTTCCATGGCCACGGGCGCCAACGCGGCCGAGCTCGATTTCGATTCGGTCCAACGCGGCAATCCCGAGATCGAGCGGCGCGCGCAGGAGGTCATCAACCACTGCTGGTCGCTGGGCGCTGCCAATCCCGTGCTGGCCATCCACGACGTGGGCGCGGGCGGCCTGTCCAACGCCTTCCCCGAGCTGACCAACGATGCCGGCCGCGGCGCGCGTTTCGACCTGCGCCAGGTGCCGCTGGAGGAATCCGGCCTCGCGCCCAAGGAGATCTGGTGCAACGAGAGCCAGGAGCGCTACGTCCTGGCGATCGCACCGCAATCGCTTGAGCAGTTCCGCGCGTTCTGCGAGCGCGAGCGCTGCCCGTTCGCGGTGGTGGGCGTGGCGACGGAGCAGCGTCAGCTGGTCGTGGCCGACGAGGGCAGCAAGTCGCCGGTCGACATGCCGATGGACGTGCTGCTGGGCAAGCCGCCCAAGATGCACCGCGACGTCAAGCGCGTGGCGCGCGAAGTGCCGCCGCTGGATCTCACCGGCGTGGACCTGCAGGAGTCCGTGATCAAGGTGCTGTCGCACCCGACCGTGGCCTCCAAGCGCTTCCTCGTCACCATCGGCGACCGCACCGTGGGCGGCCTTTCGCACCGCGACCAGATGGTGGGCCCGTGGCAGGTGCCGGTGGCCGATTGCGCCGTGACGCTGGCCGACTTCAAGGGCTTCGCGGGCGAGGCGATGAGCATGGGCGAGCGCACGCCGCTGGCCGCCATCGACGCCGCGGCTTCGGGCCGGATGGCGGTCGCCGAGTCCATCACCAACCTGCTGGCCGCGCCGATCGAGCTGAAGAAGGTCAAGCTGTCGGCCAACTGGATGGCCGCCTGCGGCGAAGCCGGCGAAGACGCCGCGCTCTACGACACGGTCAAGGCCGTCGGCCTGGAGCTGTGCCCGGCGCTGGGCGTTTCCATCCCCGTGGGCAAGGACAGCCTGTCGATGCGCACGCAATGGCAGGACGGGGGCACGGCGAAGAAGGTCGTCTCGCCGGTCAGCCTGGTCATCACCGCGTTCGCCAGCATCGACGACGTGCGGCCCACGCTCACGCCGCAGCTGGAGGCCTCCGAGGACACGACCCTGGTGCTGGTCGACCTGGGCAAGGGCCGCCGCCGCATGGGCGGCAGCATCCTCGCGCAGGTGCTGGAGCAGCCCGGCGGCGAGGTGCCGGACCTGGATGATCCGCAGGACCTGGTGAAGCTGGTCGATGCGGTCAACGCGCTGCGTGCGCAGGGCCGCGTGCTGGCCTACCACGACCGCAGCGACGGCGGCCTGCTGGCGGCGGCCTGCGAGATGGCCTTCGCCGGCCACGTGGGCGTGAGCCTGAACGTGGACCTGCTGGTCACCGAAGGCGACGGCATCAGCGACAGCCGCGCCGAGTACGGCGATGCCAAGAACTGGGCCGGCCAGGTCAGCGCGCGCCGCGAGGAACTCACGCTGCAGGCCCTGTTCAACGAGGAACTCGGCGTGCTGCTGCAGGTGCGCACCGACCAGCGCAATGAAGTGATGCAGGTGCTGCGCGAGCACGGCCTCTCCAAGCACAGCCACTTCGTCGGCAAGACGCGGCCGGCTTCGTCCGGCATCGAGGTGGGCAAGGGCGAAGTGCAGGTGTGGCGCGACACCAAGGCGGTGTTCAGCGCGAAGCTGGCCGACCTGCACCAGGTCTGGGACAGCGTCAGCTGGAAGATCTGCCAGCGGCGCGACAACCCCGTGGGCGCCGACCAGGAGCACGCGGCGGCGGGCGATGCGGCCGACCCCGGCCTGCAGTTCGCGCCCAGCTTCGATCCGCGCGAGGACGTCGCGGCGCCGTTCCTGAACCTGTCGCGGCCCAAGGTGGCGATCCTGCGCGAGCAGGGCGTCAACTCGCACGTGGAGATGGCCTACTGCTTCGACACCGCGGGCTTCGAGGCGGTGGACGTGCACATGACCGACCTGCAGTCCGGCCGCGCCGAGCTGCCGCAGTTCAAGGGCTTCGTCGCCTGCGGCGGCTTCAGCTACGGCGACACGCTGGGCGCGGGCATCGGCTGGGCTCGCAGCATCACCTTCAATCCCAGGCTGTCCGAGCAGTTCCAGGCCTTCTTCGGGCGCGACGACACCTTCGCCCTGGGCGTGTGCAACGGCTGCCAGATGCTGGCCGAGCTGGCCGACATCATTCCCGGCGCGCAGGCCTGGCCGCGCTTCACCACCAACCGCAGCGAGCGCTACGAGGCGCGGCTGTCGCAGGTGGAGGTGCTGGAGTCGCCCAGCCTGTTCTTCGCGGGCATGGCGGGCAGCCGGCTGCCCATCGTGGTGGCGCACGGCGAGGGCTACGCCAACTTCGCCCATCGCGGCGACCCGTCCCAGGCGATCGCGGCGATGCGCTTCACCGACCACCACGGCCGCCCGACCGAGGACTACCCGCTCAACCCGAACGGCAGCCCCGGCGGCCTGACGGCCGTGACCACGGCCGACGGCCGCTTCACGGCCATGATGCCGCACGCCGAACGCGTGTTCCGCAACGTCCAGATGTCCTGGACGGGCGGCGACAAGAGCGAGTTCAGCCCCTGGCTGCGGATCTGGCGGAATGCCAGGAAGTGGGTGGGCTGATACACGGAAGGCGAGATCTAGGGCGGGTCCCCTTGACCGCCCGCCATTGCAAAGGTTCAATGTAACGACCGAGTTACACCTCCAACGCGGGATCGGGAGGCCACAAAGATGTTCAAGCTGTTCTGGCGCAAAGACACACCTGCCAAACCGCAGGGCAAGCCCGCCATCAAGGTCCAGCCGCCACCCCGGCCCTCCCGCTCCCGCCCCGCACCCCTCGTCCAGGAACCGCCGCCCCTGCCGGAGGTGCACGAAGACCATGACGAGTCGGCCTGGAGCCTGTGGGAAGAGTCGCAGTTCCAGCTCGACAGCCAGCTCGGCGCGCTCTCGCCGTCAGACAGCGTGCGGGTCAAAGAGGGCCGGCCCAGCGAGGTCGGCGAGCTCGATCCGTTCTCGCGCATCGGCAAGAACGACCGCTAGACGCGCCGCAGGCCAGGCTGGAGAGGGCCGGCCCTACACTCGGCCGCGATGCCCAGTGCCCGCTACGACCGACTCGACGCCCTGCGCGGCGCCGCCATCGTCTGGATGACGGCGTACCACTTCTCCTTCGACCTCAACCATTTCCGCTGGATCCGGCAGGACTTCTACAACGACCCGGTCTGGACCTGGCAGCGGACCGCCATCGTGAGCCTGTTCCTGTTCTGCGCCGGGCTGTCGCAGGCGGTGGCGCACGTGCAAGGACAGTCGTGGCGCCGCTTCTGGCGCCGCTGGGCCCAGATCGCCGGCTGCGCGCTGCTGGTGACGGCGGGATCGTGGTTCATGTTCCCGCGCAGCTACATCTTCTTCGGCGTGCTGCACGGCATCGCCGTGATGCTGGTCGTGGTGAGGTTGACGGCGGGTTGGGGCCGATGGCTCTGGCTCGCGGGCGCGGCGGCGATCGGCCTCTGGGCGCTGGCGCCTTGGGCGCATGCGCAGTGGCCGGCGCTCGAATTCCTGAATCGCGGCCCGTTCCATTGGCTGGGGCTGATCAGCCGCAAGCCGATCACCGAGGACTACGTGCCCATCTTCCCCTGGCTGGGCGCGATGTGGTGGGGCATGGCGGCCGGCCAGTGGCTGCTGGCGAACCGACCCTCGGTGCTGCAGGGGCCGCTGCCGCGCGGTGTGGGCGCGCTGCCGTGGATGGGGCGCTGGAGCCTGTCCTGGTACATGCTGCACCAGCCGGTGATGATCGGCGTGCTGACGGCGGTGTCGTTCCTCTTGCGCTGAATCACGGCGCCTCGGCCGCCAGCTTCGCGCGCCGTTCGATTTCCTTCGCGCTCGGCTCGTCCTGCACGAACGATCCGGCCGGGACATCGCCGGCCGGCACGTAGGTGCTCATCACGACACCGGTGGCAGACACCCGCGATTCGACCAGGCGCAGCGCGCCGGGTTTCGCATCGGCTTCGAACAGCCGCTTGCCGCGCCCGAGCACGACGGGGAAGGTCCACACGTTGTACTCGTCGATCAGCGACGCGGCCCGCAGCGCCTGGATCAGGTTGCCGCTGCCGATGATCTGCAGGTCCAGCCCCTCCCGGGCCTTGAGCGCCGCGACGGCCTCGGCCGCGTCGCCGTCCAGCAGCGCCGAGTTGTTCCACTGCAGCGGCTTCTTCAGCGTGCGCGAGGCCACGTGCTTGCGGGCCGCGTTGAGCGACTTCGCGATCGGGTTGTCCGCCGCCTGGTACGGCCAGTAGGCTTCGAAGATTTCGTAGGTCCTGCGGCCGAGCACCAGCTCGCGGTCCTTGCCGTCGAGGCCCTTCATGTCGTTGGCCAGGCCATCGTCCCAGTGGCTGAACACCCAGCCGCCGAACGCGAATCCGCCGCTGGGGTCCTCCTGCGGACCGCCCGGCGCCTGCATGACGCCGTCGAGCGAGACGAAAGTGGATGCGATGAGCTTTCTCATGGGGCGACTCCTTGGGCTGTCTTTCTCCACGACGAACCGGACCGATCGCTTTCGACAAAGAAAAAAGCGGCCTCGCGGCCGCTTCGTTCCGGGTCTCCGGCAAGAGCGAGGCTTACTCGATCTTCGCGCCCGTGCGCAGGTCCTGCTGGAACTTGCCCAGCTTCTGCTGCTGCAGCGCCTGGGTGATCTGGGGCTTGACCTCGTCGAGCGGGGGCAGCTGGGCCTCGCGCACGTCGTCCAGGCGGATCACGTGCCAGCCGAACTGCGACTTGACCGGGGCGTCGGTGGTCTGGCCCTTGTTCAGCTTGATCATGGCCTGGGAGAACTCGGGCACGTAGCTGGAGGCGTTGGCCCAGTCGAGGTCGCCGCCGTTGGCGCCGGATCCGGGGTCCTTGGACTGCTTCTTGGCGATGTCCTCGAACTTGCCACCCTTCTTGAGGCTGGCGATGATGGCCTTGGCCTGGTCTTCCTTCTCCACCAGGATGTGGCGGGCCTTGTATTCCTTGCCGCCGTTGGACGCGACGAACTTGTCGTACTCGGCCTTGATGTCGGCGTCGGTCACCGGGTTCTTCTTCTGGTAGTCGGCGAACAGTTCGCGGATCAGCAGGGTCTGGCGCGCCAGTTCCATCTGCGTGCGGAAGTCGTCGGAGCCGTCCAGGCCGCGCTTCTGCGCTTCCTGCATGAACACCTCGCGGGCGATAACTTCCTCCTTCAGCTGCTCGGACATCTCCGGCGTGACGGGGCGGCCCGACTTGGCGATCTGCGAGGCGAGGGCATCCATCCGCGCCTTGGGCACCGGCTTGCCGTTGACGATGGCGACGTTCTGCGCCGCGGCGGGCAGCGCGGCGCACACGAGGGCGGCGGCCAGGGCCGCGACGATTTGCTGTTTCATGGGGGAAGTCCCTCTCAAAGGGTCGAACGGGAAGCGGGGGAGAGATCAGGCGGTTTCGATGGCAAGGGCGTGCAGCCCGGCGTCGATGTAGTCCTGCAATGAATCATACACAAGGCGATGTCGCGCCAGCCGTGACTTCCCGCTGAAGAGCGGCGAGTCGATGCGCACCCGGAAATGGGTGCCCATGCCGCTCTCGTCGGCGCCGGCGTGGCCCGCGTGCTGGTGGCTTTCGTCGAGCACCTCGAGCCTGCTCGGCGCGAGCCGCTCCTCGAGCCGGCGCCGAAGCATGTCGGCGGTGATGCCGGTGGGCATGGCTACTCGGCCTCGGTCTTCATGTAGCGCGACAGGTACACGGCCTGCGCGAGCACGAAGGCGACCATCAGGCCCAGGCCGCCGAACAACTTGAAGTTCACCCAGGTGTCGGTGTCGAAGTTGAAGGCCACCCACAGGTTGACCACGCCCATCACGGCGAAGAAGGCGATCCAGCTCCAGTTCATGACGCGCCATGCGGATTCGGGCAGGGCCATCTGCGCGCCCATCAGCGTCTTGAGCAGGTTGCGGCGGAACACCAGCTGGCCGATGAACAGCGCGCCGCCCATCAGCCAGTACAGCACCGTCGGCTTCCACTTGATGAAGGTCTCGTTGTGCGCCAGCAGGGTGGCGCCGCCGAACAGCACGATGACGCCCAGGCTGAGCCATTGCATCGGCTCGACCTTGCCCGTGGACCAGCGCAGCCAGGCGATCTGCGCGACCGTCGCGGCGATCGCCACGCCGGTGGCGACCCAGATGTCGAACAGCTTGAAGGCGACGAAGAAGACGGCGATGGGCAGGAAATCGATCAGCAGTTTCATTCAGCTTTTTCTTGGAAGTCCAGCGAGGCGGAGTTCATGCAGTAGCGCAGGCCGGTGGGGGCGGGGCCGTCCGGGAACACGTGGCCCAGGTGGGCGCCGCATTGCGCGCAGACGGTCTCGGTGCGGATCATGCCGTGACTCGCGTCGCGGATCTCCTCGATGGCACCCGGCACCGCCTGCGAGAAGCTGGGCCAGCCGCAACCGGCGTCGAACTTGGTGCCCGAATCGAACAGTTTGTTCCCGCAGCAGATGCAGTGGTAGCTGCCGTCGGCCCAGACGCGCTCGTACTTGCCGCTGAAGGGCCGTTCGGTGGACGCATGGCGCGTCACCTCGAACGCGCCGCGCTCGGCGCCCTTCTCGGCCAGGAGGGCCTTCCACTCGGCTTCGGTCTTCTGGATGGGGTAGTTCATGAGGAGCAGCTGATTTCGATGTGGGTCGCCCAGTCGGGCGGGAATCCGGCCAGTTCTTCGCGACCCGGATGATCGTCGAAAGGCGAATGGATGACGTCGAGCAGCTCGGCCACCCCGGCGAAATCCTTCTCGCGCGCGCGCCGGATGGCGAGTTCGCCCAGGTGGTTGCGCAGCACGTACTTGGGGTTGGTGCACAGCATGGCAAGTCCGGCGGCGGCGCGATCGGCCGGCAGGCGCGCGGAGTGGTCCTTCCACCAGGCATCGAATCCATCCCGGTCCAGGAACAGGTCGCGCACCGGTTCGACCTGCCCGTCCGCCACGGCGTGGGAGAGGCGCCGCCAGAAGATGGTGAAGTCCACGCGGTCCTTGGCCATCAGCTGCAGCACGCGCTCGATCAGCACGCGGTCGCCTTCCTGCGCGTCGGCCAGGCCCAGCTTGTCGCGCATGCGGGCCTCGAGCTCGCGCGGGAACACGGTCTTGTACGACTCCAGCGCCGCGAGCGTCAGCTCCTCGTCGCCGATCAGCGGCAGCAGCGCCTGGCCCAGGCAGAACAGGTTCCAGTAGGCGACGTTCGGCTGCCGGTTGTAGGCGTAGCGGCCGGTCTCGTCGCTGTGGTTGCAGATGTGGTTGGGATCGAAGGCGTCCAGGAACTGGAACGGGCCGTAGTCGATGGTCAGGCCCAGGATGCTCATGTTGTCGGTGTTCATCACCCCGTGGCAGAAGCCCACCGCCTGCCATTGGGCGAGCAGGGCGGCCGTGCGCTCGCTGACCTGCTCCAGGAAGGCGGCGTAGGCGTTGCCCCCGAATCGTTCGGTGGCGCGGCACGCGGGGTAATGGCGGTCGATCACGTGATCGGCCAGCGCCCGCAGCTCGCCGTACTGCTCGCGCGAGGCGAAGTGCTCGAAATGGCCGAACCGGATGAAGCTGGGCGAGACCCGCACCACGACGGCGGCGGTCTCGATCTCCTCCCGCCGCACCGGCGCGTCGGAGCCGGTCACGCTCAGCCCCCGGGTGGTGGGGATGCCCAGGCCGTGCATGGCCTCGCTGCCCAGGAACTCCCGGATGCTCGACCGCAGCACGGCGCGGCCGTCGCCCATGCGGGAATAGGGCGTGCGGCCGCTGCCCTTGAACTGCAGCTCCTGCGGCCCGCCCGGAGCGTCGATCTCGCCCAGCAGGATGGCCCGTCCGTCGCCCAGCTGTCCGGCCCAGACCCCGAACTGGTGCCCGCTGTAGACGGACGCCAGCTGGCGGGTGCCGGCGATCGCCAGGTTGCCGGTGAGGGCCTGGACGCCCTCGTCCGAGGCGAGTCGGGCGGAATCCAGCCCCAGGTCGCGCGCCAGCGGCCGGTTCAGGCCGACCAGGTAGGGCGAGGGCAGGGGGGTGGGCCGGAGTTCGGTGTGGAACGCGGGGCCGAGGGAAGCGAAGCTGTGGCGCCAATGCACGCCCAGGTCCACTTCCGCAAGTGCCACGGAAATGTCATTCATCGTCCGTATTGTCCTGCCCTGTCAGTTCTGACAGGCGCAAAAGGATTTGCTGCTCTAACATCGGAAGAGCTGCGTGCCCCACGCAACTGTTTCATTTTGTTTTAAGGACACGTCCCATGAGCCCGCACGCGCAAATCCATTCCACTACCGGCATGCCTCCCATCCCGCACATCACGGGCATGGCCGACGTCCGGCTGGTGCATCTGCGCACGCCGGCGCAGATCAAGCGCGTGCTCCCGCTCCGTGAAGAGATCGACCTGTCCGCCCACACCGCCGCTGGGCGGAGCTTCGTCGAGCTCGAAAAAAAAGAGACGAGTTGGGGTTCGTCGGAGCTTTCGAGCTCGACGGTGAACTGATCGGCACCATCCGGCTCGTGCCGATGGGGCACCGGCTGACCCTCACGGAGGATCTGCTGGATCAGCTCGGGCCGGATGCGCCGAAACATGACGGCTCTCGTTGGGAAGTGGGGCGACTGGTGTTGTCGGAGCAGTACAGAAGCGATGTGGACGCGCTGCGGCGCTGCCTGTACCTCTCGCTCGACTACGCCTCCCGGCAGACGCCCATCGAGAACCTCTATGCATCGTGCACCCACGTGCTGGGCCGGCTCTACCGCCGGTTCGCCTTCGCGGCGTTCGCCGCCGGCGTGCCGCTGCCGGGCACGGAAAAGACATACACCCTGATCCACGGCCGCGCCGCGGCCGTCCTGCAGGCGCTGGACCGCAACGGGGCCGCGCTGCCCAACTAGGAAGTAGAAGGCACATGGGCCTGGTCAGGAACCTGCTGGACCGCCATCGGGCGTACCACCTTCACGAGCCGCTGATGCTCTGGTACGCGGGCTGGCTCGGGGCGGTCTGCTTCCCGATGTTCTACCTGCTGCGCTTCATCAAGACGGAGCCGGCCTACGACGACCTCTGGATCCGCGTGACGGCCGGGGCGTTGTGTTCGATGCTGCTGCTGCGCCGGTTCTGGCCCAAGCGCATGCTGGCGCACTACTTCGACTACTCGTATGCGGCGCTGGTGTTCACGCTGCCGTTCGCGTTCGTTTTCACCGCGCTCAAGAACGACGGCGGCGGCACCACCGGGGTCGGCAGCACGCTGATGGCCACGTTCTTCGTCATCCTGATGACCGACTGGCGCAACACCGTCGCCATGCTGGTCATCGGGATCACCACCGCCGTGGGGGCCTACGTCGCCACGACGCCCGACCCGACGCTGCCGGCCGACTACATCGCCCGCCTGCCGACCCTGCTGCTCGTGCTGGTGGGCGGCTGCCTGTTCAAGATGGCCCTGGAGCGCGCCACGTCGGAGAAGGTCCGCGCCGGCTATGCGGCCATCGCGGGCTCCATCGCCCACGAGATGCGCAATCCGCTGGCCCAGGTGCGGCACAGCCTGCAGTCGGTCCAGCGCGAGCTGCCCGCGCCCGGCCTGGTCGGCCGGCTCTCGTACCTGGAGGGCAGCCAGCTGGAGGCGCTGTACCGCCACCTGTCGCAGGGCGAGCAGGCCATCGACCGCGGCCTGCAGGTGATCTCCATGACGCTGGACGAGGTCAGCGCCAGGCCGCTGGACACGGCCTCTTTCTCCTACCTCTCGGCCGCCGAGGTGGCGCAGAAGGCGGTGGACGAGTACGGCTACGACAGCGAAGCGGCTCGCGCCGCCGTCTCGGTCAAGGTCGACGAGGATTTCCAGTTCCTGGGCGACGAGACGGCCTATCTGTTCGTGCTGTTCAACCTCATCAAGAACGCGCTGTACTACGTGCGCCCGCAGCCGGGCACCGGCGTGGTCATCACCGTCAGCCGGCAGCAGGTGAGCGTGCGCGACAACGGGCCCGGCATCCCGCCGGCCGTGCTGGCCACCCTGTTCCAGCCTTTCCGCTCGGTCGGCAAGTCGGGCGGCACCGGCCTGGGGCTGGCCTATTGCCAGCGCGTCATGAAGGCCTTCGGCGGCCGCATCCGCTGCCAGTCCGTGCCGGGCGACGGCACCGAATTCATCATGGAATTCCCGCCGGCCGGCGAGGAGGCGCGCGAGGCGCATCGCCAGCAGGTGCTGGAGGCCGCGCGCGCCGTCCTGGCCGACAAGCGCCTGCTGCTGGTGGAGGACGACGCCGCCCAGCGCGTGACCACGCGCCACAAGCTGCGCCCGCTGGGCATGGTGATCGACGAGGCGGCCGACGGCCAGCGCGCGCTGGACCTGCTCGAGCGCCACGCCTACGACCTGGTGCTGCTGGACCTGAACATGCCGGTGCGCGACGGCTACCACGTCGCGCAGAAAATCCGCTCGGGCCAGGTGCCGGCCAATCGCTACGTGCGCATCATTGCCCACACCAGCGAGCCGGCCCACCTGGCGCGGGTGAAGACCCAGCGCGCGGGCATGGACGGCTACGTCGCCAAGCCCTCGGCCCAGCTCCCGCTGGTGCAGGCGCTGCACAAGGCGATCGAGCAGCGCAGCGCCGCCTCGCCAGCCGGCGCCCGGCCGCTGTCTCAGCGCCGCGTGCTGCTGGCCGACGACAGCGCCTACAACCGCCGCGCCGTGGCCGCGTACCTGCGCGAGGCCGGCGCCTCGGTGGTCGAGGTGGACCACGGCGAGGCGGTGCTGCAGTCGCTGCGCACCGATCCGGCCTTCGACGTGGTGCTGATGGACCTGAACATGCCCGGCCTGGGCGGCCTGGACACCTCGCGCGCCATCCGTTCCAGCGACGAAGGCTGGTCCGGCATCCCCATCGTCGCGCTCACGGCGCATTCGGACGCGCCCACGATGCAGGCGGCCCGCGATGCGGGCATGAACGGCTTCCTGGTCAAGCCGGTCGAGGGGCCCAGGCTGTGCGAGGTGGTGGCGGAGCTCACGGCCGTCCGCGAGGAAGTGCCGCTCGCCGCACCGATCGCGCCGCCCACCGTCACCCCGGCGCCCGCGCCGGCCGGCGGCGAGGAAGGCCCGCTGCTCAACGTCGCCCGCCTGGAGAGCTACCGCCGGCTCGGCCTGCTCGACGAGATGCTGGCCGACTACCTGCCGGAGATCGGCCGGCTGGTCGGCGTGCTGCAGCAGGCCATGGCCGCGCAGGACCTGGGGCGCGCGCAGCAGGCGCTGCATTCGCTGCTGGGCATGAGCGGGGAGGCGGGGGCGCTCGCGCTGTACCAGCGGGTGCGCGGCGTTTACGTACCCGTGCTGGAGAAGGCCGAATGGCCGCCGCTGGAGCAATGGCTGCCGGCCGTGCAGGCGCTGGCCGGCCGCACCGAGCAGGCCCTGCGGGAGTACGGCGCGCGCCACGCCGGGGCCGTCGAGAAGTAGAAGGTTTCCCATGCCGGACGTTGCACGCGCCATCCTGTTCGTCGACGACGAGGCGCCCTCGCGCAAGTGGTTCGCCCGCTGCTTCGGGGGCGAGTTCGACGTCGCCACCGCGGCCAGCGCCGACGACGCCATGGCCATCCTGGCCAGCCGCCCCGACGAGTTCGCGGCCCTGGTCACCGACTACCGGATGCCAGAGCAGGACGGCATGAAGCTGCTGCGGCGGGTGCAGAGCGACCACCGCCACATCGTGCGGTTGCTGGCCACCGCGTACGCGGAGAAGGACGTCGCCATCGCGGCCGTCAACCAGGGCAAGGTGCTGCGCATCCTCGAGAAGCCCCTCGAGGACGAACCCACGCGCGAAGCGCTGCGCGAGGCCATCGCCCTGTACCGCCAGCAGGCGCTGGAGCGCGCGATGAACGAGAGCCGCGCCGCCACCCTGCGCGAGACGCTCGGCTTCCTGGCGCACGAGCTCAACACGCCGCTGGCCACCGTGCGCGGCTGCGTCAGCACCGTCGCCGCCCGCGCGCGAGACGGACGCCCGGGCGTCGCCGAGTTCGAGGAGCACCAGCCCGGCGAACTGCTCGCGGCGCTGGAACGCGCCGAGCGCCGGGCGCAGTACTGCCAGTCGCTGGTGGCCACCTTCCTGCAGTCGGCCCGCGATGCCTATCCGGGCGCCGCGCCGCAGACGGTGAGCGCCGCGGCGCTGGTCACGGCGCTGCTGGACGAGTTCCCGTTCGAGGACTCGGAGCGGCTCTGGGTCACGCACGAGATCGCGCGGGATTTCCGCCTGCCGGGCCGCCGCGACCTGCTGTACCTCGTGCTGTGCACGCTGATGAAGAACGCGCTGCAGGCGCTGCGCGGCCGCGACCGCCCGCGCCTGCGCATCGAGGCGGGCTGCGACAGCGGCGGCGAGGCCCCGCGCGCGTGGCTGCGCTTCGTCGACAACGGCGCGGGCATCCCGCCCGACGTGCTGGCCCGCCTCACGCGCGAGCCGGTCACCACCCGCGCCGGCAGCGGCGGCAACGGCATGGGCCTGATGTTCTGCCAGCGCGTGATGAACGCGGCCGGCGGCTCCGTGCGCCTGGAGTCCACGGTGGGCGAGGGCACCACCGTCATCCTGCAGTTCGAGCGCTCGGTCCAGCCGGTGCCCCTGGCCGCTTCGGCCTGAAAGCCCCGTCTCCGGGTTGACCGCCGCTCCGATGCGGCGGCGTTGGTCTTAGCATCGCGTCTTCCTACAAGAGCCGTACAAAAGGAGACGCCATGCTCGGCCTGATGCAAAGCCAACCCCTGCTGATCTCGTCGCTGATCGACTTCGCCGAGCGCCACCATGGCGACGGCGAGATCGTCTCGCGCCGGGTGGAGGGCGACACCCACCGGTACGCCTGGCGCGACGTGGCGGCGCGGGCCCGGCAGGTGGCGCATGCGCTGGACGGGATGAACCTGCTGTTCTCCGACCGCGTCGCCACCCTGGCCTGGAACGGCTACCGCCACCTGGAGCTGTACTTCGGCGTCTCGGGCTCCGGCCGGGTGCTGCACACGATCAACCCGCGGCTGCATCCGGACCAGATCGCCTGGATCGCCAACCACGCCGAGGACCAGGTGCTGTGCTTCGACGCCACCTTCCTGCCGCTGGTGCAGGCCATCCACGCGAAGTGCCCGACGCTCAAGCGCTACGTGATGCTGTGCGACAGCGGCAAGCTGCCGCAGGACACGGGCATCCCGGGCCTGGTGGGCTACGAGGACTGGATCGGCGGCCAGCCCACCACCTACGCCTGGCCGAGCTTCGACGAGAACTCGGCCTCGAGCATGTGCTACACGAGCGGCACCACCGGCAATCCCAAGGCCGCGCTCTACAGCCACCGCTCGACCCTGCTGCACGCCTACGCGGCGGCGCTGCCCGACGTCATGAGCCTGTCGGCGCGCGACTCGGTGCTGCCGGTCGTGCCGATGTTCCACGTCAACGCGTGGGGCATCCCGTACTCGGCGGCGCTCACCGGCTGCAAGCTGGTGTTTCCCGGCCCCGCGCTGGACGGCAAGTCGGTCTACGAGCTGATCGAGGCCGAGAAGGTCACCTACGCGGCGGGCGTTCCCACCGTCTGGCAGATGCTGCTCGGCCACATGAAGCCGGGCGGGCTGCGCTTCTCCACGCTCAAGCGCACCGTCATCGGCGGCTCGGCCTGCCCGCCCGCGATGATCCAGGCCTTCCGCGAGGACTACGGCGTCGACGTGCTGCACGCGTGGGGCATGACCGAGATGAGCCCGCTGGGCACGCTGTGCACGCTGAAGAACAAGCACCTGGAGCGCTCCCCCGACGAGCAGATGAAGATCCGCCTCAAGCAGGGCCGCGCAATCTTCGGCGTCGACATGAAGATCGTGGGCGACGACGGCCAGGAGCTGCCGTGGGACGGCAAGACGTTCGGCGACCTGTACGTGAAGGGCCCCTGGATCGTTCGCGAGTACTTCAAGGGCGAGGGCGGCGACCCGCTGGTGGACGGCTGGTTCCCCACCGGCGACGTGGCGACGATCGATGCCGAGGGCTACATGCAGATCACCGATCGCAGCAAGGACGTCATCAAGTCCGGCGGCGAGTGGATCAGCTCGATCGACATCGAGAACATCGCGATGGCGCATCCCTCGGTGCAGATGGCCGCGTGCGTCGGCATGCCGCATCCGAAGTGGGACGAGCGGCCCATCGTCGCGGTGGTGAAGAAGCCCGGCGCCGAGCTCACCCGCGAGGAGCTGCTCAAGTTCTACGAGGGCAAGATCGCCAAGTGGCAGGTTCCCGACGACGTGGTGTTCGTCGACGCGATCCCGCTGGGCGCCACCGGCAAGATGCTCAAGACGCGGCTGCGCGAGAAGCTGAAGGACTACCGCCTGCCGACCGCGTGAAGGCGTCTTCGATGCGGGCATGTCGCCTGGGCGATAGGGTGCGACGACCTTACGGGCATTCCCTGACGGTTGCTCTGCGTGAAAACTTGTACCCTGCGCCCATTCAAAACCACCCAGGAGACGAGACATGAACTTCGCGCTGAGGCAAGTGACCGTGGCCGGTGTGCTGGCGCTCGCCGGTGCCGGTTTCGCGGTCGCGCAGCAGGCTCCCGCCAAGCCCGCCGCTCCCGCCGCCCAGGCCGCTGCTCCGGCGGGTGGCGGCGCGCTCAAGGGCCAGAACGTGCGCATCGCGTTCATGGATCCGCTGTCCGGCCCGTTCGCCAACGTCGGGCAGAACCAGCTGAAGAGCTGGCAGTTCGTCGCCGAGCAGCTGTCGGGCAAGACCCCGGCCGGCGTCAAGTTCGAGGTGGTCGGCTTCGACAACAAGGGCTCGCCGCAGGAAAGCCTGAACACGCTGAAGGCCGCCATCGACCAGGGCTTCCGCTACGTCACCCAGGGCAACGGCTCGGGCGCCGCCACCGCCATCCTGGACGCGGTTGCGAAGCACAACGAGCGCAACCCCGGCAAGGAGGTCGTGTATCTCAACTACGCCGCGGTCGACCCGGCCCTCACCAACGAGAAGTGCGATTACTGGCACTTCCGCCTGGACGCCGACACCTCCATGAAGATGGAGGCGCTGACGACGTTCATGAAGGATCAGCCCAAGGTCAAGAACGTCTTCCTGATCAACCAGAACTACTCGCACGGCCACCAGGTCGCCAAGTACTTCAAGGACGCCATCGCGCGCAAGCGCCCCGACGTCAAGATCGTCGGCGAGGACCTGCACCCGATCGGCCAGGTCAAGGACTTCTCCCCGTACGTGGCCAAGATCAAGCAGGCCAACGCCGACACCATCGTCACCGGCAACTGGGGCCAGGACCTCACGCTGCTGGTCAAGGCGCTCAACGACGCCGGCCTGAAGATCCCGATGTACACCTACTACGCCGGCGTGACCGGCACACCCACCGCGCTCGCCGCGGGCGGTGACAGCGAGGTCTACGTGGTCGCCTACGGCCACGCCAACCAGACGGGCGAGATCGGCAAGCTGGCGGCGGACTTCAAGAAGAAGTTCAACGACGACTACTACACCTACGCCACCTACAACGGCATCCAGCTGCTGGGTGCCGCGATGGCCAAGGCCGGCGCCACCGATCCGGTGAAGGTGTCGCGTGCGATGGAAGGCATGCAGGTCAAGAGCTTCGCCGGCGACGTGACGATGCGCGCGTCCGACCACCAGCTGCAGCAGAGCATGTTCATCACCAAGTGGCAGAAGGCCAAGCCGGGCGAGTACAAGGTGGAGAACACCGACTACACCTTCGTGCCGATCAAGCAGATGGACCCGTATGTGTCCAGCACGCCCACCAGCTGCCAGATGAAGCGTCCGGCGGGCTGATCGCCCGGCGCCCACGACAAGCCGGGTTCCGCCAGCGGGTCCCGGCTTTTTTCTTGCCCGCACCTTCCGAGGGTCCATGGAGTTCTTTACGATCTCGCTCCTGAACGGCATCAGCTACGGGCTGCTGCTGTTCATGCTGAGTTCCGGCCTCACGCTGATCTTCAGCATGATGGGCGTCCTCAATTTCGCTCACGCCAGCTTCTACATGCTGGGCGCGTACGCGGCCTTCACCACCGCGCAGCTGGTGGGCTACTGGCCCGCGCTGTTCGTCGCGCCGCTGGTGGTGGCGCTGCTGGGGGCGCTGTTCGAGAAGTACTGCCTGCGCCGCGTGCACAAGTTCGGCCACGTGCCGGAACTGCTCATCACCTTCGGGCTGTCGTTCATCATCCTGGAGATGGTGCAGCTGGTCTGGGGCACGAGTTCGGTCGACTACCGCGTGCCGGCGGAGCTTTCCGGCCAGCTGTTCAACCTGCACGGCATCGCTTTCCCGAAGTACCGCGGCTTCATGATGCTGGTGGCCGTGCTGATGCTGATCTCCATCTGGCTGCTGCTCACGCGCACCCGCATCGGCCTGGTGATCCAGGCGGCGCTCACGCATCCCGAGACCGTGGAGGCGCTGGGCCACAACGTGCCGCGCGTGTTCATGCTCGTCTTCGGCGGCGGCGCGGCCCTGGCCGGCCTGGCCGGCGTGGTCGGCGGCAACGCCTTCGTCACCGAGCCGGGCATGGCGGCGACCGTCGGCTCCGTCATCTTCGTGGTGGTGGTGGTCGGCGGGATGGGTTCCCTGTCGGGAGCCTTCGTGGCCTCGCTCTTGATCGGCGTGATCCAGACCTTCGCGGTAGGCATCGACGCCTCGCTCTCGGGCCTGTTCGGGATCAGCCCGCAGACGTTCGGCTATCCCCTGTGGAAGCTGAAGATCAGCCAGATCGCGCCCATCCTGCCGTACCTGTTCCTGGTCCTCATCCTGATCTTCCGGCCCAAGGGCCTGCTCGGCACGCGGGAGGGTTGAAGCCATGTCCACCTTGACCGATACCCAGTCCCCCGAAGCGCGCCGCGAGAACACCGCCACCGGCGTGCCGATGCCGGTGCCCGGCGCCACCTCGGCACCCATCCCGGCCGACGCCCCGTCCGAGGGCTACTACGAGTTCAAGCCGTACAACATCGGCCGCTGGATCGTCTGGAGCCTCTTCGCGCTCCTGCTGATGGTGGCCCCGATGATGTTCACCAGCTCGCTGGCGCACACCATGCTCAGCCAGATGGGCATCGCGATCATCGTCTGCCTCTCGTACAACATGCTGCTGGGGCAGGGCGGCATGCTCAGCTTCGGCCACGCGGTGTATTCGGGCATGGGCTCGTTCCTGGCCATCCACACGCTCAACCTGGTGGCCAAGGGCAACCTGCCGATCCCCGTGAGCCTGATCCCGGTGGCGGGCGGCCTCGCCGGCATGCTGTTCGCCGTCGTCTTCGGCTGGGTGACCACCAAGAAGGCCGCCACGCCGTTCGCGATGATCACGCTGGGCGTGGGCGAACTGGTCTGGGCTTCGGCGCTGATGTTCCCCGAGTTCTTCGGCGGCGAGGGCGGCATCTCCAGCAACCGGGTCACCGGTCCCAAGCCGTTCGGCATCACCTTCGGTCCGCAGATCCAGCTGTACTACCTGATCGCGCTCTACACCTTCGTCTGCACGGCGGCGATGTTCGCCTTCACGCGAACGCCGCTGGGCCGCATGCTCAACGCGGTGCGCGACAACCCCGAGCGGGTGGAGTTCGTCGGCTACAACACCCAGGTGGTGCGCTACATCGCGTTCGTCGTGGCGGCGTTCTTCGCCGGCATCTCGGGCGGCCTCGCGGCGCTCAACTTCGAGATCGTCACCTCCGAGGTGGTGAGCGGACCGCGCTCCGGCGCCTACCTGCTGTTCACCTTCCTCGGCGGCGCCACCTTCTTCTTCGGGCCCATCATCGGCGCCATCCTGATGGTGCTGGCCTTCGTGCTGCTGTCCGAGCTCACCAAGGCCTGGCTGCTGTACCTGGGCCTGGTGTTCCTGTTCATGGTGATGTACGCGCCCGGCGGCATCGCCAGCCTGATCATGATGAACCTGCGAGTGGCCTCCTTCGGCCGATTGCGCGACCTGTGGGTCAGCTACCTGGCCCTGGGGGTCACGGCGCTCATCGTGCTGCTGGGGGCGGCCGGCATGATCGAGATGGTCTACCACCTCAAGCTCAATCCGGCGCTGGGGCCGCAGCTGCAGTTCCTGGGCGCCACGCTCGATGCGCACGGCGTCAACAGCTGGTTCGGCTGCGCGTTCGTCATGCTCACCGGCCTCGGCCTGTTCGAGATCGCGCGCCGCCACTTCGTGCGGCAGTGGGGCGAGATCCAGGAATACATCGAGAAGGAGATCAAGCGCAGGGAGGCGCTCGCATGACCGGTTCGAACGCCTACGCGCTGGAGCTGCGCGACCTGCGCAAGAGCTTCGGCAAGACCGAGATCATCCGCGGCGCCAACCTGACGGTGCGGCCCGGCGAGCGGGTGGCGGTCATCGGCCCCAACGGCGCCGGCAAGTCCACGCTGTTCAACCTGATCAGCGGCCGCTTCGAGCCCACCAGCGGCGACGTGCTGCTCAATGGGCGGCGGATCAACGGCAAGAAGCCGTACGAGATCAACCGCATGGGCCTGTCGCGCAGCTTCCAGATCACCAACATCTTCCCCAAGCTCAGCGTGTTCGAGAACCTGCGCTGCGGGGTGCTGTGGAGCCTGGGCTACCGCTACACCTTCCTCAAGTTCCTGGCCGACCTGGACGACGCCAACGAGCGCGCCGAGCAGCTGCTGGAGATGATCCACCTGCACAAGAAGCGCGACGTGCTGGCGGTGAACCTCACCTACGCCGAGCAGCGCGCACTGGAGATCGGCATCACCATCGCCGGCGGCGCCGACGTCATCCTGCTCGACGAGCCCACCGCCGGCATGAGCAAGAGCGAGACGCGCCGCTTCATCGAGCTGATCAAGGAAGTCACCGTGGGCAAGACGCTGCTGACCGTGGAGCACGACATGGGCGTGGTGTTCGGCCTGGCCGACAAGATCGCGGTGGTCGTGTACGGCGAGGTGATCGCCTTCGACACGCCTGAGAACGTGCGGGCCAACCAGCGCGTGCAGGAAGCCTATCTCGGCTCCCACGTCGCGGACGCTCAAGTCGGAGGCCACTGAGATGCTGAAGGTCGAGAACCTGCACGCCTTCTACGGCAAGAGCCACGTGCTGCACGGCGTGCAGTTCGACGTGCAACCCGGCGAGATCGTGGCACTGCTGGGCCGCAACGGCTCGGGCCGCTCCACCACGGCCAAGGCCATCATGGGCATGGTCGACTGCACCGGCACCGTGGACTGGAAGGGCAAGCCGGCGCTGGGGCGCAAGCCCTACGAGATCGCCCACCTGGGCATCGGCTACGTGCCCGAGAACCGCGACATCTTCCCCAAGCTCACGGTCCACCAGAACCTGATGCTCGGCCAGAAGCGCGCGAACCAGAAGGGCCGCTGGGCGTTCGACGACATGTACCAGATGTTCCCGCGGCTGAAGGAACGCCAGCACACCGAGGCCGGCGTGCTTTCGGGCGGCGAGCAGCAGATGCTGACGCTGTGCCGCACGCTGATGGGCGACCCCGACCTGATCATCATCGACGAGCCCACCGAGGGCCTGGCGCCCAAGATCGTGGAGCTCGTCGCCGAGTACCTGAAGAAGCTCAAGGAACGCGGCATCTCGGTGCTGCTGATCGAGCAGAAGCTCACGATCGCCATGGCGATCTCCGACCGCGCCCTGGTGATGGGCCACGGCAGCATCGTGTTCCAGGGAACCCCGGACAGCCTGCGCGCGGACGCCTACACGCGCAAGGAGTGGCTGGAGGTCTGAACCGGCACCACGGCGGCCGCCACGCCGTACTGGCGCAGGAAGGCCTCCTCCGTCGACGCGAGCAGCGCGCGCACCTCCTCGATCCAGCCCGCACCCTCGGGCGGGCGCGAATCCAGCCATTCGCGGTAGCGGTGCCGCAGCAGGTGGTGCAGCGCGCGGGCGCCGGTCTCGCCGCTCACGCCCACCAGCGTGTGCAGGGCGGAGCGGGTGCCCTCGGCATTGCCCGCTGCCGTGCAGTCGTGCAGTTCCTGCACCAGCCGGCGCATGCCGGTCAGCGACTCCGGCAGCAGGTCCTCCATCAGGCCCATGCGGCGGAAATCCTCGATGCGCTCCGTGTCCAGCAGGCCGGACGACGGCGCGGGTTTCGCGCGGGGTTCATCGGCGACGGCCATCGCTGACGCGGCTTCGGGCGCGATCCACCGGGCCAGCGTGCGCCGCAGCAGCTCGCCGTCCACCGGCTTGCCCAGCACCTCCTGCATGCCGGCGTCGGCGGCTTCCTGCCGCACGGTCACCGAGTCGTTGGCCGTCAGCGCCACCACGGGAACGCGGCCGGCGGGGCCGGGCAGGGCGCGCAGCGCGCGGGTGGTCTGCAGGCCGTCCAGGCCGGGCATGGACATGTCCATCAGGACCGCGTCGGGTACGGTGCCCGCGCGCAGCAGCGCCAGCGCCTGCTGGCCGTGGTCGGCCTCCAGCACGCGCATGCCGAAGGCGGTGCACAGCGCGTTGGCGGCGCTGCGGTTCATGGCCTGGTCGTCCACCACCAGCACGGTGCGGCCGGCGAGAGAGGCCGGAGCGCGTTCCGGCGCGGCCGCAGCCTCGTCGGCGGCCAGCACGGGGAAGTCGAGGGTGAATTCGGTGAACGAGCCGCGCACCGACCGGCAGGCGATGCCGCCGCCCAGCGCCTGCATCACACGGCGGCAGAACGCGAGGCCCAGGCCGGTGCCCTCCGCCTTGCCGACGGTGTGGAACTCGTCGAACAGGCGCGGCAGCTGCTCCACCGCGATGCCCGGGCCGGTGTCGCGCACCACGATGCGCGGGCTGGGCTCGGCCACGACCGTGACGGTGACCGTCATGTCCGGATGAGTCGGAAGGTAGTACAGCGCGTTCTTCAGCAGGTTGAAGATCACCAGCTCCAGGGCGGTGGTGTCGCCGCGGAAGCGGAAGTCGCCGCGGGCGTCGAGGCGGACGATGGCGTGCTGAGCCTCGTCCTGATAGGCATAGACCTTCAGCGCCCGCTGCACGCAGGCGAGTGCCTGGACGGGCTGCAGGCGCCCCGACTCCAGCGGCGCCGGCTGCAACTGCTGCAGCGTGAGATCGATGGCCTGCAGGCCCCGGCTGATGGCATCCCGACCTTGCTGCACTCTGTCCAGCACGGCTTGCACCTGGGGCGCGGCCAAGCGCGCACCATCACCGGACTGCGCCGATATCAGTGCCGCGGCGATGCTGTCCAGCGAATGTCGGACCTGGCCCAGCGGGTTGCGCATCTCATGGGCGATGGAGCCGGCGAGGCCCGAATAGACGCGCCGCATGCGCTGCAGCTCCACGCGCTTCTGCCCCTGGTGCGACAGCGTGCCGCCGACGACGAGCAGCAACGATCCGGCGGCAGCGAACACGAATTCGCGGGGGACGCGGATGGCCGGCTCGGTCGCCCAGAGGGCGACCAATGACATCAGGTAGCCGCCCAGCAGCATCACGATCGTGTTGCGCCAGTCCGCCAGCAGC
Source organism: Pseudomonadota bacterium (assembly GCA_023387335.1). GTDB lineage: Bacteria > Pseudomonadota > Gammaproteobacteria > Burkholderiales > Burkholderiaceae_C > Ramlibacter. The sequence goes on from JAEWIF010000003.1 coordinate 96,740, forward strand.
ACGATCAGCACCGCCCCCATCACCATGTTCAGCACGTACGGCGTGCCGCCCGCGTTCTTCAGCATGCTCAGCGAGAGCAGGAACGACAGGCAGTAGAAGACCACCGCGTAGGAGTAGGCGATGTAGTAAGGCCGCAGCCGCTCGGGCCACCAACGGCGAAGCGCGAGCCCCAGGCACAGCAGGGCGGCCAGCATGCGCAGAGGGAGGTCGTCCCAGCCCGTGCTGCCGGTGACGATCCGCAGTGCGTAGAAAAGAGGGAACGCGATGCAGCCGACGATGCCGATCCACTGCAACAGCGGCCGGTCCATGTCGTGGTGCTCCCGGTATCGGTCGAGCAGGCCGCGCAGGTACAACTTCATGGGGCTTCCTCACCTGAAGGGAGGCGGCCCACGGCGGCACCCGACTCCGCCTGGGCGGCCCCTCGGCCTGCCCACCCCCCATTCGATTTCTTTGTTCTGGAAGATTTCACTGTATCAGGTGCGCCTCTTCCACAAGGGCCAGCGACTGTGCGCGGGCACGAATCGGCATCGGGACCTTCAGTGCGGCCGCCACCTGCGCAACGGTGCCGTGAATCAGGGCGCAGTCCTTGTCACCCTTGCTGCGTTTGGCGTGCACCCCAAAACCGAAGCGCCGGTACAGGCGCGTCATGGACGCCAGGCAGGAGGCGTGCATGTGCTGCACGTCCACGAGGCCGAGCAACTCGACCAGCGCCAGCGACATGCAGCGCGGAAGCAGGTCGGCGCTACGGTGTTCCGGCGCCATGACGAGGCGGCCGACTTCCCAACTAGTCGTTCCGAGGATCGCCCGCTCTGTGATCAGGTCGGGCCAGAAGCGCTCGGTGAGCGTCACGCCGTGGCCGGTCGGGATGAAACGGATCGTCGCGATCGGTTCGTCGTCCAGGCAGATCGCCATCACGATTCCCAACGCATCCTTGACCGGTTCGAACGCGGCCAGGCCCGGATCGAGCTCGTACTCCGAGCGGAAATCCGCGTATTGGCGCAGGTGCGCGATATCCATCCGCTCCTCCGGCGTATGCAGCACGCGGATGCCGAGGCGCTCTGCCGCCGCGCGAGGCGGCTCGAGATTCAGGATGGCGGCGTTGGCGGCCTGCGCGGCATGTGAGGAAACGGTCGAGACGGGCAGATTGGCTTGCATGGAAAACTCCTCCTTAGAACGATTTGGGTATACGGTGCGCTACGGCTGAGCTACCACAGCCGAGTTGGCAACGCAAGGATGACACGATCACGGCAGGTGTCGAGCAAAATCAAGCGGCGATACCCTGCCTCGCCCCGGTTGTCCCTGTCGTGACATCCCCGTCGCTCCGGGCTTGCGGCGCTCCTAAAATCAAATAGAACGACCGTCTTTTTTCGGCCGTTCTTTTCTTTTCTGAAGGAAAGCTTCCATGACCGCTGAATACAAGGTGCATGGCGACGTCGCCGTCATCACGCTGAACAACCCGCCGGTCAACGGTCTGGGACTGGCCACCCGGCAGGGCGTCACCGCCGGCCTCGAGAAGGCCCAGGCCGACGCGGCCGTGAAGGCCATCGTGCTGACCGGCGCGGGCAAGGCGTTTTCCGGCGGCGCGGACATCCGCGAGTTCGGCTCGCCCAAGGCGATCGCCGAGCCCAACCTGCTGTCGGTGATCCTGGCAGTGGAGAACTCGTCCAAGCCCGTGGTGGCGGCCGTCCATTCCATCTGCATGGGCGGCGGCCTGGAGCTCTCGCTGGGCTGCCACTACCGCATCGCCGCGCCCGGCACCAACGTCGCGCTGCCCGAAGTGAAGCTGGGCCTGATCCCCGGCGCCGGCGGCACCATGCGGCTGCCGCGCGTGCTGGGCGTGGAAACCGCGCTGAACATGATCGTCTCGGGCGAGGCGGTGAAGAGCGAGATGCTCGCCGCCCAGCCGGGCCAGAAGCTGTTCGACCGCATGGCCAAGTCGCCCGAGTCGCTGCTGGAGGAGGCCCTGGCCTTCGCGCGCGAAGTGGCCGACAAGCGCCCGCTGCCGCGCGTGCGCGACCTGCCTTGCAAGCACCCGATGGGCGACGCCTATTTCCAGTTCGCGCGCAACATGGTCAAGGGCATGGCCAAGAACTTCCCCGCGCCGGTGAAGTGCGTGGACACGGTGGAGGCGGCCACCAAGAAGAAGTTCGACGAGGGCATGCTCCTCGAGCGCGAGAACTTCATGAACCTGATGCTCACGCCGGAGAGCCGCGCGCTGCGCCACGTCTTCATGGCCGAGCGCGCCGCGTCCAAGATCCCGGACGTTCCGGAAGACACGCCCAAGCGGGAGATCAACAAGGTGGCCGTCATCGGCGCCGGCACCATGGGCGGCGGCATCTCGATGAACTTCCTGAACGCCGGCATCCCGGTGACGATCCTCGAGATGAAGCAGGAGGCCGTCGACCGCGGCGTGGCCACCATGCGCAAGAACTACGAGGCGCAGGTCAAGAAGGGCAAGCTGAAGCAGGACAAGTACGACCAGCGCATGTCGCTGCTGTCCACGACGCTGAACTACGACGACCTGAAGGACGCCGACCTCGTCATCGAGGCGGTGTTCGAGGAAATGGGCGTCAAGCAGAAGGTGTTCGAGGCGCTCGACAAGGTGATGAAGCCCGGCGCGATCCTGGCGTCCAACACCTCCACGCTGGACGTCAACAAGATCGCGTCGTTCACCAAGCGTCCGCAGGACGTGGTCGGCCTGCATTTCTTCAGCCCGGCCAACGTGATGAAGCTGCTGGAGGTGGTGCGCGGCGAGAAGACCGCCAAGGACGTGCTGGCCACCGTGATGGCGCTGGCCAAGAAGATCAAGAAGACGGCCGTGGTGTCCGGCGTGTGCGACGGCTTCATCGGCAACCGCATGATCGAGCAGTACAGCCGCCAGGCCGGCTTCCTGCTGGACGAGGGCGCCACGCCGCAGCAGGTGGACCGCGCCATCGAGAAGTTCGGCTTCGCCATGGGCCCGTTCCGCATGGGCGACCTGGCGGGCAACGACATCGGCTGGGCCATCCGCAAGCGCCGCGCGCAGGAAAGGCCCGACATGATGTACAGCCGCACCGCCGACAAGCTGTGCGAGCTGGGCCGCTTCGGCCAGAAGACCGGCGCCGGCTGGTACGACTACGAGGCCGGCAAGCGCGACGCCATCCCGTCGAAGCTGGTGGACGACATGATCGCCGCCCACCGCAAGGAGCAGGGCATCGAGCCGCGCAGGATCTCCGACGAGGAGATCGTGCAGCGCCTGGTGTTCTCGCTGGTGAACGAGGCCGCGCACATCCTGGAAGAGGGCATCGCCTCCAAGGCCAGCGACATCGACATGGTCTACCTCACGGGCTACGGCTTCCCGATCCATCGCGGCGGTCCCATGCTGTACGCCGACCAGGTCGGCCTGTTCAACGTGATGCAGGCCATGAAGCGCTTCCAGCAGAACCCGCGCGACGACGCGAAGTTCTGGGAGCCGGCGCCGCTGATCAAGAAGCTGGTGGCCGAAGGCAAGGGCCTGACCGGCTGATCCCGATCCGGGCCGCGCGCGCGGCCCGCACCGCCCGATGATCAAGCGCATCGCCCTTGCCCTTGCCGGCCTCGTGCTGCTGCTCGTGCTGGCCGTGGCCGCCAACACGGCGCGGCAGGGCTCGCGGCAGCTCGACGTGCCGCCCGCGCCGCAGCTCGCGGTCGACGAGCGCGCGCTGGCCGACAAGCTCGCGGGCGCGGTGCGCTTCCAGACCATCGCCAGCCTCGACGACCCGGAAGCCGGCGCGGCCGAATTCCGCAAGCTCCACGCCTTCCTGCGCGAGCGCTTCCCGCGCGTGCACCAGAAGCTGAAGCTGGAGACCGTCGGCGGCTACAGCCTGCTGTACACCTGGCCGGGCACGGATGCCAAGGCGCTTCCCATCCTGCTGATGGCGCACCAGGACGTGGTGCCGGTGTCGCCCGGCACGCAGGACCAGTGGAAGGCGCCGCCGTTCGACGGCGTGGTGCGCGACGGCTTCGTGTGGGGCCGCGGCGCCTGGGACGACAAGAGCCGCGTCATCGCGCAGCTCGAGGCGGTCGAGATGCTGCTGGCCGCCGACTTCCAGCCGCGCCAGACCGTCTATCTGGCGTTCGGGCATGACGAGGAGGTCAACGGCCTGCGCGGCGCCAAGGCCATCGCGCAGCTGCTGCAGGAACGCAAGGTGCGCCTCGACTTCGTGCTGGATGAGGGATCGGTGCTCACCGAAGGCGTGATCCCGGGCATCAGCAAGCCGGTGGCGCTGGTCGGTCTCGCCGAGAAGGGCTATGCCTCGATAGCGCTCAGGGCGACCGGCACGCCCGGCCACTCCGCGATGCCGCCGCCGGCCGGCAGCAGCGCCGTCGGGCAGTTGGCCTCCACGCTGCATCGCCTGGATGCCGAGCAGTGGCCGGCCGGCATGGGCGGCGTGGGCCGCCAGATGTTCGAGACGCTGGCGCCGGAGTTCAGCGGCCTGCAGCGCGTGGCGCTGTCCAACCTGTGGCTGTTCGAGCCGATCGTGCGGCCGCAACTGGAGAAGGCGCCGTCCACCAACGCGCTGATCCGAACCACCACCGCGCTGACCGTGGTGAACGCCGGCAACAAGGACAACGTGCTGCCCGGCCAGGCCGAGGCCATCGTCAATTTCCGCATGCTGCCGGGCGACACGGTGCAGGGCATGCTGGCCCACGTGCGCGCCAAGGCCGCTCCCGGCATCGAAGCCGCCGTGATGCCCGGCGCCGCCGATCCTTCGCCGGTGTCGCGCACCGACACCGCCGCCTACCAGACCCTGCACCGCGTGTTGCGCGCCCAGTTCCCCGGCGTGGTGGTGGCGCCGTCGCTCGTGCTCACCGGCACCGATGCGCACCATTTGGCGCCGGTGGCCGGGCAGATCTACCGGTTCGCGCCGGTGCGCGTGAAGCCGGACGACCTGCGCCGGCTGCACGGCATCGACGAGCGCATCGCCACCGGCAACCTGGCCGAGCTGGTGCGCTTCTACCACCTGCTGCTGACCCAGCTGAATTCACCCGCCGTCTGATTTCCGTTTCCGTTTCTTCCTGAAAGGCCCACCATGACCAACGCCGTCATCGTCTCCACCGCCCGCACGCCCCTGACCAAGAGCTGGAAGGGCGCGTTCAACATGACGCACGGCGCCACGCTGGGCGGCCACGCCGTCAAGCACGCCGTGCAGCGCGCCGGCATCGAGCCCGGCGCCATCGAGGACGTGCTGATGGGCTGCGCCAACCCCGAGGGCGCGACGGGCGCCAACATCGCGCGCCAGATCGCGCTGATGGCCGACCTGCCGGTCACCGTGTCGGGCGCCACCGTCAACCGCTTCTGCTCCTCGGGCCTGCAGACCATCGCCATGGCCAGCCAGCGCATCATCGCGGGCGAGGGCGACGTCTACGTGGCCGGCGGCGTGGAGAGCATCTCCTGCGTGCAGCAGGAGATGAACCAGCACATGCTGCGCGACCTCGACCTCGACAAGAAGAAGCCCGAGATCTACTGGACCATGCTGCAGACCGCCGAGCAGGTCGCCAAGCGCTACGACATCGGCCGCGACCGCATGGACGAGTACGGCGCCGCCAGCCAGCAGCGGGCCTGCGCCGCGCTGGAGGCCGGCAAGTTCAAGGACGAGATCGCGCCCATCACGGTCAAGGCCGGCGTGGTCGATCCGGTGTTCGGCCTGCGCACCAAGGAAGTCACCGTGAGCCAGGACGAAGGCCTGCGCCCCGGCACCACCAAGGAGAGCATCAGCGGCATCAAGCCCGCGCTGCCGGGCGGCCTGATCACGGCCGGCAACGCCAGCCAGTTCTCCGACGGCGCCGGCGCCTGCGTGGTGGTGAGCGAGGAATACGCGAGCAAGCACAACCTCAAGCCCATCGGCCGCTTCCTCGGCTTCGCGGTGGCCGGCTGCGAGCCCGACGAAATGGGCATCGGACCGGTGTTCGCCGTGCCGAAGGTGCTCAAGAAACTGGGCCTGAAGGTGGGTGACATCGACCTGTGGGAGCTGAACGAAGCCTTCGCGGTGCAGGTGCTCTACTGCCGCGACAAGCTGGGCATCCCGGCCGACCGCCTGAACGTCAACGGCGGCGCCATCGCGGTGGGCCACCCCTACGGCGTGTCGGGCCAGCGCCTGACCGGCCATGCGCTGATCGAAGGCAAGCGCCGCGGCGCGAAGAAGGTCGTGGTGACGATGTGCATCGGCGGCGGCATGGGCGCGGCCGGCGTCTTCGAGGTGCTCTGATCCGATGAGCCTGCGCCCGACCGTCGACTTCCTGCTGTACGACTGGCTGAAGGCCGACCGGCTGTCGGAGCGCACGCGCTTCGCCGACCACTCGCGCGAGACCTTCGACGCGGTGCTCGACACCTGCGAGCGCATCGCGCGCGAGAAGTACGCGCCGCACAACCGCCTGGTCGACACCGAGGAGCCGCGCACGGTCACCGAAGCCGACGGCAGCCTGCGCGTGGTGCTGCCGGCGGCGACGAAAGACGCGTGGGGCGCGTATGCCGAGTCCGGCATGCTGAGCGCCGCGCAGGACTACGACGTCGGCGGCATGCAGCTGCCGTACACCGTCGAAGCGGCCGCGGGCGCGTTCTTCGCGGTGGCTTCGGTCAGCATCGGCGGAGGCCTGCTCACGGTGGGCAACGCCAACCTGCTGATGGCGCACGGCACCGACCTGCAGCGGGACGTCTTCGCGAAGAACGAGTTCAGCGGGCGCTTCTCCGGGACCATGTGCCTGTCGGAGCCGCAGGCCGGCTCCTCGCTGTCCGACGTGGCCACGCGCGCCACGCCCGACGGCGCCGATTTCGAGAGCGACCCGCTCGGACCCCGGTACCGGCTGCGCGGCAACAAGATGTGGATCTCGGCCGGCGAACACGAGCTCACCGAGAACATCGTCCACCTGGTGCTGGCCAAGATCCCGGGCCCGGATGGCAAGCCCGTGCCGGGCACGCGCGGCATCTCGCTGTTCATCGTGCCGAAGAAGATGGTGGGGCCCGACGGCCAACTCACCGGCGAGCGCAACGACGTTGCATTGGCCGGCCTGAACCACAAGCTGGGCTGGCGCGGCACCACCAACACGCTCCTCAATTTCGGTGAAGGCACGTTCCCGGTGCGGGGACAGGCCGGCGCCATCGGCTACCTGGTGGGCAAGCCCGGCGAAGGCCTGCGCTGCATGTTCCACATGATGAACGAGGCGCGCATCGGCATCGGCATGGCGGCCACGGCGCTGGGACTGGCGGGCTACTACGCCTCGCTGGCCTACGCGAAGGATCGCCCGCAAGGCCGACCGGTGGGCGCCGCAGGCAAGGACCCCGCGCAGCCGCAGGTGCGCATCATCGAGCACGCCGACGTCAAGCGCATGCTGCTCGCGCAGAAGTCGTACGGCGAGGGTGCGCTCGCGCTGATGCTGTACTGCGCGCGGCTGGTCGACGAGCAGCACACGGGCGCGCCCGAGGCCGCCGAGGAAGCGCGCCTGCTGCTCGAAGTGCTGACGCCCATCGCCAAGAGCTGGCCCAGCGAGTTCTGCCTGGAAGCCAATTCGCTGGCGATCCAGGTGCATGGCGGCTACGGCTACACGCGCGACTTCCCGGTAGAGCAGTACTGGCGCGACCAGCGCCTGAACATGATCCACGAGGGCACGCACGGCATCCAGGCCGCCGACCTGCTGGGGCGCAAGGTGGTGATGGAAGGCGGCCGCGGACTGCAGCTGCTGGCCGGGCGCATCAACGCGACGATCGAAGCCGCGCTGCACCAGCCGCACCTCGCCGAACACGCCAACGCCCTGGCCAAGGCGCTGCAACGCGTCGGCGCCGCGACCAAGGCCGCGTGGGCCACGGGCGATGCTTCGGCCGCGCTGGCCAACGCCGTGCCCTACATGCAGGCCTTCGGGCACCTGGTCATCGCATGGATCTGGCTGGACGTGCTGCTCACGGTTCCGCCGCAGGCCGAGAAACGTTCTGCCGCGCAGGTCGGGCGCGTGCACGCCGCGCGCTATTTCTTCCACTACGAACTGCCGAAGATCCCGGCCTGGCTTGGAGTGGTCGAGACCCGCGATCCCACCTGCGCCACGATGCCGGAAGAGGCCTTCTGATGGCCTCGGCGCGCACGCTGGCCTGGGTCGAGCGCCTGGCCTGGATCCTCATCTATGGCGGCATCGTCGCCGTCATCCTCGGCATCGCGACCGGCAATGCGCACCTGGTGGCAGGCTGGTCGCTGGGCGTGCTCGGCGGCATCGCCGTCGCGGGCGGCGTGGTGCTGATCGTGCTGCGTTCACGCCTGCGCGAGACCCCGCCCGGCGGCGCACAATCGACTTCGAAACAACCCTGAACAAGACGGAGAGACACCATGACCCGCACCGTGCAGCAACTGTTCGACCTCAAGGGCAAGACCGCCCTCGTGACCGGAGGCTCGCGCGGCCTGGGCCTGCAACTGGCGCAGGCGCTGGGGGAGGCCGGGGCACGCATCATGCTGAGCTCGCGCAAGGCCGGTGACCTGGAGGAAGCCGCGGCCGAGCTCCAGGCCGCGGGCATCGACACCCGCTGGATCGCCGCCGACGCGTCCAGGGAAGAGGACATCCGCCGCCTGGCCGACGAGACGATGCAGCGCATGGGCGACGTCCACATCCTGGTCAACAACGCCGGCGCCGCCTGGGGCGCGCCCGCCGAGGACCATCCGGTGGAGGCCTGGGACAAGCTGATGAACCTCAACGTGCGGGGCTACTTCATCCTCAGCCAGCACATCGCCAAGAAGTCGATGATCCCGAACAAGTACGGCCGCATCATCAACATCGCCTCCATCGCCGGCCTGGGCGGCAACCCGCCCGAGATGCAGACCCTGGCCTACAACACGTCCAAGGGCGCGGTCATCAACTTCACCCGCGCGCTCGGCTGCGAATGGGGCCGGTACGGCATCACGGTCAACGCCATCTGCCCGGGCTTCTTCCCGAGCAAGATGACGCGCGGGACGTTGGAGCGCCTGGGCGAGGACCAGCTGGCCGCGCACGCGCCGCTGGGGCGGCTGGGCGACGACGAGGACCTCAAGGGCACGGCGCTGCTGTTCGGGTCCGACGCGGGCAAGCACATCACCGGCCAGTGGCTGGCGGTGGACGGCGGCGTCAGCGTGGTGACGGGAGGCTGAATGCCCGGCTTCAACGTCAACATCCCCTTCGTCGAGCTGCTCGGTTTCCAGCTCACCCGCTTCGAGGACGGCGAATCGGAGATCGAATACGAATCGCAACCGGAGCACGCCAACTCGTTCGGCGTGGTGCACGGCGGCGCCACCATGACGCTGCACGACGTCTCGCTGGCCACCGCCGCGCGCAGCGTGGAGCAGCAGATGGGCGTCGTCACCATCGAGATGAAGACCACCTTCATGCAGCCCGCGCGCGGCCGCCTTACGGCCAAGGGCCGGCTGATCCACCGCACGGCCACCATGGCCTTCACCGAATCGACCATCTACGACGCCGCGGGCCGCGCCTGCAGCCACGCCACCGGCACCTTCAAGTACGTGCCTCGGCTGCCGGTCGGCGCCAAGAGCACGCAGAAGCTCGACGTGATCCGCACCGACTAGTCACCAGGAGAGACGCCATGCCCAGGAACCGCCAGATCCTGCTGGACAACCGGCCGCACGGGGAAGCCAGCACCACCAACTTCCGCCTGGTGGCGTCCGAGACGCCGCCGCTTTCGGACGGCCAGGTGCTGGTGCGGCACCACTTCCTGAGCCTGGACCCGTACATGCGCGGCCGCATGAACGACAGCAAGAGCTACGCCGCGCCGCAGAAGCTGGGCGAGGTGATGGTCGGCGGCACGGTGGGCGAGGTGGTCGAGAGCCGCCATCCCAAGTACCAGGCCGGCGACAAGGTGCAGGGCATGGGCGGCTGGCAGGAGTACGGCGTGTACGACGCCGGCCAGCCCGGCGCGCTGCGCAAGCTGGACACCACCCACGTGCCGCTGTCGCAATACCTGGGCGCGGTCGGCATGCCGGGCGTCACGGCCTGGTACGGGCTGGTGAAGATCATCGAGCCCCAGGCCGGCAAGACCGTGGTGGTCAGCGCGGCCAGCGGGGCCGTCGGCAGCGCGGTGGGGGTGCTGGCCAAGGCGCGCGGCTGCCGCGTGGTGGGCATCGCCGGCGGTCCGGACAAGGGCCGCTACGTCACTCAGGAACTCGGCTTCGACGCCTGCCTGGACTACAAGCAGCACCCCGACGCGCTGTCGCTGTCCCGGGCGATCAAGGCCGCGTGCCCCGACGGCGTCGACGGCTACTTCGAGAACGTCGGCGGCATGGTGATGGACGCCGTGATGCTGTGCATGAACCCGTTCTCGCGCATCGCGCTGTGCGGAATGATCTCGGGCTACGACGGCAAGCCGATCCCGATGCAGCATCCCGCGCTGCTGCTCACCAACCGCATGCGCATCGAAGGCTTCATCGTCAGCGAGCACATGGAGGTCTGGCCCGAGGCGCTCAAGGAACTGGGCGAGCTGGTGGGCAGCGGCCGCCTGCGCCCGCGCGAGACCATCGCCAAGGGCCTGGAGTCCGCGCCCGAGGCCTTCCTCGGCATGCTGCGCGGCCGCAACTTCGGCAAGCAGCTGGTGCAGCTGACCTGAGAGGGGCCCGTGCAAGCGCGCGTGCCAGGGACCGCCACCCACGAGGTCTTCAACCAGCCTGAACCGCTGGCGGGCTACGACCTGTTCGCCGGCAACGCTGCGCTGCGCGACGCGCTGAAGTTCAACGCGCCCGACCTGGACCTGGCGCCGCTCGCTGCGCTGGGCCGGCAGCTCGGCACGACGGAGATGCAGGCGCATGCGCGGCTGGCCAACGTGAACGCGCCGCAGTTGCGCACGCACGACCGCTTCGGCCGCCGCGTCGACCTCGTCGAGTTCCATCCCAGCTACCACGCGCTGATGTCGGCCGCCGTCGAAGCCGGCCTGCACGGCACGCCGTGGGCGGGCGGAACCTCCGCGCACGTGCAGCGTGCCGCCGGCTTCATGCTCTTCACCGAGCTCGAACCTTCGATCCTGTGTCCGATCTCGATGACCTACGCGGTCACGCCGGCGCTGCGCAGCAACCCGGCGATCTTTTCGGACTGGAGCCCGGGCCTCACCAGCCGCGTGTACGACCCGCAACTCAAGCCCTGGCGCGACAAGCCCGGCCTCACCATGGGCATGGGCATGACGGAGAAGCAGGGCGGCTCTGACGTCCGAGCCAACACCACGAGCGCCGAGTCCGACGGCAGCGACGCCTGGGGCGCGCGCTACCGCGTGACCGGCCACAAGTGGTTCTTCTCCGCGCCGATGTGCGACGCGTTCCTCATCCTCGCGCAGGCCGCGTCCGGCCTGTCGTGCCTGTTCCTGCCGCGCGTGCTGCCCGACGGCAGCCTCAACGCCATCCGCATCCAGCGCCTGAAGGACAAGCTGGGCAACAGGGCCAACGCCAGCTCCGAGGTGGAGTTCGAAGGCGCCACGGCATGGCTCGTGGGCGACGAGGGCCGCGGCGTGCCGCAGATCCTGGAGATGGGCACCATGACCCGGCTGGACTGCGCGCTCGGCACCAGCGGCCTGATGCGCCAGGCGCTCTCGCTCGCGCTCAACCACACCTCGCAGCGCAAGGCGTTCGGCAGGCAGCTCATCGAGCAGCCGCTGATGCGCAACGTGCTGGCCGACCTGGCGCTGGAGAGCGAGGCGGCCACCGCGCTGTCGCTGCGCCTGGCGCGCGCGTTCGACCGCCGCGGGGACGCGCACGAGGCCGCGATGGCGCGGCTGCTCACGCCGGTGGCCAAGTTCTGGATCTGCAAGCGCGGCAGCCACTTCGCCCAGGAGGCGATGGAATGCCTGGGCGGCAACGGCTACGTGGAGGAGGGCGGCGAAGGCGTGATGGCCCGCATCTACCGCGAGATGCCGCTCAACTCGATCTGGGAAGGCGCCGGCAACATCATGGCGCTGGACCTGCTGCGCGCGCTGCGCAAGGCGGATGCCGCGGCCGCGCTCGCGCAGGAACTCGCTCCCGCGCGCGGCATGCACGCCGCGCTCGACCGCCTGGCGGCCGCGCTGCCCACGCGGGTCGAGCAGATGGCCACCGAGACTGAAGCGCGCCGGCTGGCGCAGGATGTGGCGCTGGCGGTGCAGGCCGCGTTGCTGGCGCAGACCGCGCCGCCCGCGGTGTTCGGCGCCTTCTGCGACTCGCGCCTGGCCGGCGACTGGGGCCAGGCCTTCGGCACGCTGGGTGCCGGCGTCGATTTCGACGCCCTGCTCGCGCGGGCCATGCCGCGCTGAAAGAGAGACACAAGGACACGCATGACGGACCTGATCCTCCACCACTACCCGGAGTCCCCGTTCTCGGAAAAGGTGCGCCTGATCCTCGGCTTCAAGAAGCTGCCGTGGCAGTCGGTGACCATTCCCGCGGTCATGCCCAAGCCGCATCTCGTGGCGTTGACGGGTGGCTACCGCCGCACCCCGGTGCTGCAGGTCGGCGCCGACATCTACTGCGACACGTCCCTCATCTGCGACGTGCTGGAGCACGTGCAGCCGGAGCCCACGCTCTACCCGCCGCACCTCAAGGGCGTGGCGCGCATCTTCTCGCAGTGGGCGGACGACACGCTGTTCTGGACCGCGATGACCTACAACAGCCAGCCGCGCGGTTCGGCCCAGGTCTTCCCCAGCCCCGAGGTCGGCCAGGCCTTCTTCGCCGACCGCAAGGCGATGCGCACCAACATGACCGCGCTGCGCCTGCCCGACGCCATGTCGGCCTACCGGTCCTACCTGCGGCGCGTGGCGAACATGGCCGACGAGCACGACTTCCTGTTCGGGGCCGATGCCTGCCTGGCCGATTTCGCGGCCTACCACCCGCTGTGGTTCACCCGCACGATGACGCCGGCGCTGGCCGACATCCTGCAGCCCACGCCCTCGCTGCTGGAGTGGATGGAGCGCGTGTCGGCGTTCGGCCACGGCCGCTTCGAGAAGCTCTCCGCCGAGGACGCCGTCGCCGTGGCGGAGCACGCCGAGCCGCAGCCGCCGGGCCAGAACCTGCTGGTGGACAGCGCCTTCCAGGACGACCACGGAATCCCGCTGGGCACGCGAGTGACGATCACCGCCGAATCGTTCGGGCCCGAGAGCACCGAGGGCGTGCTGATGGCCGCCACGCGCACCCACTACAGCCTGCAGCGCGAGGATCCGCGCGCCGGCGTGGTCCACGTCCATTTCCCGCGCATCGGCTTCGTGCTGAGAAAGGCAGACGCCTCATGATCAAGGACTTCAAGGGCAGGACGGCCGTCCTCACCGGCGCGGGCTCGGGTTTCGGCCTGGAGTGCGCCCGCATCGGCGCGAAGCTGGGCATGAACCTGGTGCTGGTGGACGTGCAGCAGGACGCGCTCGACGCCGCCCGGGCCGAGATGGAACAGGCCGGCGCGCAGGTGCTCGCGCGCAAGGTCGACGTGTCCAGGGCCGCGGAGATGGAGTCGCTGGCGCAAACGGTGCAGCAGCGCTTCGGCGCGCCAAATTTCGTCTTCAACAACGCGGGCGTGGGCGCCGGCGGCCTGGTCTGGGAGAACAGCGTCGCCGACTGGGAGTGGGTGCTGGGCGTCAACCTCTGGGGCGTGGTGCACGGCGTGCGCCTGTTCACGCCGATGATGCTGGCCGCCGCCAAGGCCGACCCCGCGTGGCAGGGCCACATCGTCAACACGGCCAGCATGGCGGGACTGCTGACGCCGCCCAACATGGGCATCTACAACGTCAGCAAGCACGCGGTGGTGAGCCTGACCGAGACGCTGTACCAGGACCTGCGCCTGGTCACCGACCAGGTCGGCGCCAGCGTGCTGTGCCCGTACTTCGTGCCGACCGGCATCCACCGCAGCGAGCGCAACCGCCCCGGCGACCTGGCGGCGGAGAAGCCGACCAAGAGCCAGCTGATCGGCCAGGCCATGAGCGACAAGGCGGTGAGCTCGGGCAAGGTGACGGCGGCCGAAGTGGCGCAGAAGGTCTTCGACGCGATGGCCGCCGACCAGTTCTACGTCTTCAGCCATCCGAAGGCGCTGGGCAACGTGCGCAGCCGGATGGAGGCGATCGTCGACATCCGGAATCCGCCCGACCCGTTCCTGGAGCGGCCCGAGGTCGGCGTGCAGCTGCGCACCGCGTTGCGCGAGGGCTGAGGCGCGCCATGGCCGCCGCGGTCGGCTGCTGCCTGTTCGATACCGCCATCGGCCGTTGCGGCATCGCCTGGACGGCCGAAGGCGCCATCCAGGCCGTGCAGTTGCCCGAGACCAGCGATGCGGGCACCTTGCTGCGCATGCGGCGGCGGTGCGGGGAGGACGTTCCTGAAGGGGAAGCGCCCGAGGCGATCGCCCGAGTCGTCGAGAGATTGCAGCGGCTGCTCGAAGGCGATCGCGATGCGATGCTGGACGTGGCGATCGACTACCAAGGCGTGCCGCCGTTCCACCAGCGCGTGTACGAAGCGGCGCGCGCCATCGTGCCCGGCCGCGTCAAGACCTACGGCGAGCTCGCGCGTGAGCTGGGCGAGCCGGGCGCCTCACGCGCCGTCGGCCAGGCGCTGGGCCACAACCCATTCGCGCCCCTCGTGCCCTGCCACCGCATCCTGGCCGCGCAAGGCGCGAGCGGCGGCTTCTCCGCGGAAGGCGGCGCCCGCACCAAGCTGCGGATGCTGGAGATCGAACGCGCGGTGCTCAGCCCGGAAGGTCCGGGCCTGTTCGACGAGTGACCTAGACCCGCTCGCGCCCCTGCGGCGCATGGACCGGCACGCCCGGCTCCACCACCCGCGCCGGCTGCACCGTTTCCACGCGCTCCACGCGGCCCGGCCGCGCATCGATGCGGCGCTCCAGTTCGGACAGGCGCGAGGTGAGCAGGTGGTACATCTGCTCGAGCTGGTTGCGCAGCTCGCGCTGGTGCTGCGCCATGGTGCGCTCCAGCTCGGTGTGGGCCACGCTCTCGCGCTGGCGCTCCTCGTGCAGGTGGCTGTCCAGCAACTGGCGCAGGTCGGTGAAGCGCGAGGCCTCGGCCCGCTCGGCCAGCTCGCGCTGGGCGTTGTACGCCTTCATGTGCTGGCGCGTTTCCGCCAGGTTGCGCGAGCGCATCGTCGCCGCCGTGGCCAGGAACACCAGCAGGGTCAGGCCAAGCAGCGTCAGCAGGATCAGGCCCATCGGCGCCTCGGCCTGCATGATCCCGAAGTTGAGGGTGGCCTGGCGGTTGATTTCCGCCCAGTTCTGCGCGGCGAACCCGGCCACCACCAGGATCACCAGTACCAGGAAAAGCATTCGGGCGCGCATGTCGTTCTCCAGCAGAAAAATGCAACAGGAATGCAATGATTCTTGGAATCGCGAAGTTCTTCCGCTGTCAGCCATGGTCGCGTTTTGCTGTGCGTTCCCTATGGCAAACTCCCGCGCTCCTTGTCAGCCCAGCAGTAACCCATGAACAAGATCACCCGCCAGATCGCCGCCGAAATCCGCGTCGGCGAGCATCAGGTGAAAGCGGCCGTCGACCTGCTCGACGGTGGTGCCACGGTGCCCTTCATCGCCCGCTACCGCAAGGAAGCCACCGGCGGCCTGGACGACGTGCAGCTGCGCGAGCTGCAGTTCCGGCTGGGCTACCTGCGCGAGCTGGAAGACCGCCGCGAGGCGGTGATCCGCAGCGTCGAGGAGCAGGGCAAGCTCACGCCCGAGCTGCGCGCCGCCTTCGAGGCCGCGCCCACCAAGCAGGAGCTGGAAGACCTCTACCTGCCGTTCAAGCCCAGGCGCCGCACCAAGGGCCAGATCGCGCGTGAAGCCGGCATCGAGCCGCTGGCGGACAAGCTGTTCGCCGACCCGCGCCTGGACCCCGCCGCCGAAGCGCAGGCCTTCGTGAAGGCCGAGAAAGGCGAGGGCGGCGAGGACTTCACCACCGTGCCGGCCGTGCTCGACGGCGTGCGCGACCTCCTGTCCGAGCGCTGGGCCGAGGAGCCCGCGCTGGTGCAGTCGCTGCGCGAGTGGCTGTGGCAGGAAGGCCTGCTGCGCAGCAAGCTCGCCGCGGGCAAGGACGAGAACAACCCCGACGTCGCCAAGTTCCGCGACTACTTCGACTACGACGAGCCGATCGGCCGCGTGCCTTCGCACCGCGCGCTGGCGGTGTTCCGCGGCCGCCAGCAGGAGATCCTGGACGCCAAGCTCTCGCTGCCGGTGGAGCCCGAGCCGGGCAAGCCCTCGATCGCCGAGGGCAGGATCGCGCTGCAGCTGGACTGGTCGCACCAGGGCCGACCCGCCGACGATCTGCTGCGCAAGTGCGTGGCCTGGACCTGGCGCGTGAAGCTGTCGCTGTCGATCGAGCGCGACCTGTTCGCCCGCCTGCGCGAAGAAGCCGAGAAGGTCGCGATCAAGGTGTTCGCCGACAACCTGCGCGACCTGCTGCTGGCCGCGCCCGCCGGCCCGCGCGTCGTAATGGGCCTGGACCCCGGCATCCGCACGGGCGTGAAGGTCGCGGTGGTCGACGCCACCGGCAAGCTGGTGGAAACCGCCACCGTCTATCCGCACGAGCCGCGCCGCGACTGGGACGGCTCGCTGCACACGCTGGAGCGCCTGTGCCGCAAGCACGGCGTCAACCTGGTCGCCATCGGCAACGGCACGGCCAGCCGCGAGACCGACAAGCTCGCCGCCGACCTGGGCAAGCGCTTCGAAGGCCTGCAGCGCGTGGTGGTCAGCGAGGCCGGCGCCTCGGTGTATTCCGCCAGCGAATTCGCCTCGCAGGAGATGCCCGACGTGGACGTCAGCCTGCGCGGCGCCGCCAGCATCGCGCGGCGCCTGCAGGACCCGCTGGCCGAGCTGGTGAAGATCGATCCCAAGTCCATCGGCGTGGGCCAGTACCAGCACGACGTCAACCAGACCGAGCTGGCGCGCACGCTGGACGCGGTGGTCGAGGACTGCGTGAACTCGGTGGGCGTGGACCTGAACACGGCCAGCGTGCCGCTGCTCACGCGCGTGTCGGGCCTGAGTTCGGCCGTGGCCAAGTCGGTGGTGCGTTGGCGCGAGTCCAACGGCGCTTTCAAGAGCCGCAAGCAGCTGCTGGACGTCAGCGGCCTGGGCGCCAAGACCTTCGAGCAGAGCGCCGGCTTCCTGCGCATCCGCGACGGCGAGAACCCGCTGGACATGACGGGCGTGCACCCGGAAACCTATCCGGTGGTCGAGAAGATGATGTCCACCACCGGCAAGCCGGTGGCCGAGCTGATGGGCCGCGCCGAGATGCTCAAGACGCTCAAGCCGGAACTGTTCGCCAACGACAAGTTCGGCGTCATCACCGTGCGCGACATCCTCACCGAGCTGGAGAAGCCAGGCCGTGATCCGCGCCCCGACTTCAAGGTGGCGCGCTTCAACGACGGCGTGGAGGACATCGCCGACCTGCGGCCCGACATGGTGCTGGAGGGCACGGTCAGCAACGTCGCGCAGTTCGGCGCCTTCGTCGACCTGGGCGTGCACCAAGACGGCCTGGTGCACGTGAGCCAGCTGTCCAACCGCTTCGTCAACGACGCGCGCGAGATCGTCAAGACCGGCGACATCGTGAAGGTCAAGGTGCTGGAGGTGGACGCCGCGCGCAAGCGCATCAGCCTCACCATGAAACTGGATGCCAAGGGCGCACCGCGACGCGACGGCCCGCGCGACAACCGCTTCGAAGGCGCGGCCCGCGGCCAGCGCGCGCCCAGCAACCCGCAGCTGAACACCGCGATGGCGGGCGCCTTCGCCAAGCTGCAGCAGCCGCGCAAGTAACGCCATGGCGGCCGCCCGCGCGCTCCGGATCCACGCGGGCCCGCGCGCGCGCCGCCACATCGAGCAGCACGGGCTGCGGCCGCAGGACATCAGCGTGGTGCCCGGCGCGGCCGGCGGTCCGAAGGGGCTGATCCTCGGTCCGCTGGACCGCTTCATCTTCGGCGAGTGGCTGCCGCGCTCGCAGCAGCCGGTGCATCTGGTCGGCGCGTCGATCGGCGCCTGGCGGATGGCGACGGCCTGCCTCGACGACGCGGTCGCCGCGTTCGAGCGCCTGGAGCGCGACTACATCGCCCAGGACTACGAACTGGAGCCCGGCCGCAAGACGCCGACGGCGCGGCACGTCAGCCAGCGGTTCTCGGAGAACCTGGCCTCGTTCTACGGCGGTCGCGTGCGGCAGGTGCTGGACCATCCGCGCTATCGCCTGCACATCGTGACCTCGCGCGGGCGGCACCTGCTGTCGCGCGAGCACCGCTTCGGCACGCCGGTCGGCTACCTCGGGGCCTACCTGTCCAACAGCCTGCATCGCCGCGCGCTGTGCGCCTGGCTGGAGCGGGTGGTGTTCTCGAGCGGACCCGATGCCGAGGCGCTCACCCTGCCGTTCGACGAGCAGGACTACACCACGTGCCAGGTGCACCTGACGGAAGCGAACTTCCATCCGGCGCTGCAGGCCAGCTGCTCGATCCCGTTCGTGCTGCAGGCCATCCACGACATCCCCGGCGCGCCGCCCGGCGCCTACTGGGACGGCGGCATCACCGACTACCACCTGCACCTGAACTACGCGGCGGCGCATCCGCAGGGGCTGGTGCTGTACCCGCATTTCCAGAAGGCGGTGGTGCCCGGCTGGCTGGACAAGGCCTGGCGCTGGCGGCACGGCGCGACGCCGTTCCTGGAGAACACCGTGGTGCTGGCGCCCGACCCCGAATGGGTGCGTGGCCTGCCCAACGGCAAGCTGCCGGACCGCACGGACTTCGCCCGCTACGGCACCGACCTGGCGGCGCGCATGAAGACGTGGAAGGCCGCGACGTCGGCCAGCGCGCAGCTGGCCGAGGAGTTCGCGCAGTGGCTGGAGCGGCCGGACCCGGGCCGCGTGGAAGCGCTCTAGCGCTGCGTCAGAGGGACTCGGCGAGCATCTGCTCGTAGTCCTGCACGCTCGCGATGCGCGGGTTGGTCTTGTGGCAATGGTCGGCCAGCGCGCCTTCGATGATCTTGCCGAACATTTCGCGCTGCACGCCCATCTCGGCCAGGCCTTTGGGCAGGCCCAGCCGGGCGTTCATGTCGCGGATGGCCTCGGGGATGTCGCCTCCGGACTTCAGGCCCATGGCATGGGCCATGCGCTCCAGGCGCCTTTCCTTGCGCACCGATTCGGCCTGCGCGTTGAAGCGCACCACCGCCGGCAGGAACATGGCGTTCAGGGTGCCGTGGTGCAGCCGCGGATCGACGCCACCCAGGCTGTGGCTGAGCGAGTGGACGCAGCCCAGGCCTTTCTGGAAGGCCATCGCGCCCTGCATCGAAGCGCTCATCAGCTGCGAGCGCGCCTCGCGGTCGGCGCCGTTGCGGGTGGCGCGCTCGATGTTCGCCCAGCCGCGCTCCAGGCCATCCAGCGCGATGCCGTCGGCCGGCGGGTTGAAGGCCGCCGACATGAAGGTCTCCATGCAGTGCGCGATGGCGTCCATGCCGGTGGCGGCGGTGAGCTTGGGCGGCAGGCCGAGCGTGAGCTCGGGGTCGCAGATCGCGGTGCGCGGCACCAGGTGCCAGGAGTGGAAGCCGAGCTTGCGGTGGTCGTCCACGATGATGATCGCGCCGCGCGCGACCTCGCTGCCGGTGCCGCTGGTGGTGGGCACCGCGATCAGCGGCGCGACCTTGTCCGAGATGCGCGGCGAGCCGCCTTCGATGGTGGCGTAGTGGGTGAGGGGGCCTTCGTGCGTCGCGGCGATGGCCACGCCCTTGGCGCAGTCGATGGCGGAGCCGCCGCCGACGGCGATCAGGCCGTCGCAGTTCTGCTCCTTGTAGATCTTCACGGCCCCGCGCACGGCCGCTTCCGTCGGGTTGGACGGCGTCTGGTCGAACACCGCGTACGGCAGCGGCCCCAGCGCATCCAGCGCCTTCTGCAGCACGCCCGCGGCCTTGACGCCCGGGTCGGTGACGATCAGCGGGCGCGTGATGCCCACGCGCTTGCATTCGTCCTGCAGCAGGCGCACCGCGCCGAAGTCGAACTGGATCTGGGTCACGTAGTTGATGAAGGCCATGTCAGCGTCCGCTCTAAGATGCCGTCCGACTTTATCCGAGCCGTGCACCCTCCCAACCCGACCCACCTCCCGGAATTCCCGGAGTTGACTCCGAAGATGCGCTCCGTCCTCGAGCGCATGGCGCGGGTTCGGCGCAAGTCCATGCACGAGCTGTCGCCGCAGGAGGCGAGGGCCGCCTACGAGGCTTCGGCCGAGGTGCTGGAACTGCCGCGCCGGGCGCTGCCGCGTGTCGAGGACCTGCAGGTGCGCGCCGATGACGGCACGCCGCTGCCCGCGCGGATGTACTCATCCGGCGATCGCGCGCCCGGCGTGCTGCTCTACCTGCACGGCGGCGGCTTCACCGTCGGCAGCGTGGACACGCACGACATCCTCTGCCGTGAACTGGCCGCGCTCTCGGGCTGGGCCGTGCTCTCGCTGGGCTACCGGCTGGCGCCCGAGCACCGGTTCCCGGTCGCGGTGGAGGACGCGTGGGTCGGGCTGCGCTGGCTCGCGGCGCAGCGCACCGCGCTCGGCCTGGCCGGCGCGAAGCTCGCGGTCGGCGGCGACAGCGCGGGCGGCACGCTGGCCACGGTGAACGCGATCCGCGCGCGCGACGCCGGCCTGCCGCTGGCGCTGCAGCTGCTGTTCTATCCCGGCAGCGCGGCGCGGCAGGACAGCGATTCGCACCGCCGCTACGGCCACGGGCTGGTGCTGGAAGCGGCGCACATCGACTACTTCTTCGGCCAGTACATCGACGAAGCCGACCGCGACGACTGGCGATTCGCCCCGCTGAACGCGCCCGACGTGGAGGGCGTCGCGCCGGCCTGGTTCGGCCTGGCCGAATGCGATCCGCTCTACGACGAAGCCATCGCCTATGCGGATAAACTGCGCGCGGCCGGGGTGCCCGTCGAGCTGGAGATCTGGCGCGGCGTCACCCACGAGTTCATCAAGATGGGCCGCGCCCTGCCCGAAGCCCGCGAGGCCCATGCGGCCGCCGCCCGCGCCCTCGCCAACACCTCATCGCGCTCACCATGAAACGAGACTCCTTCCGGTTCTTCCACCGCCTGCGCGTGCGCTGGGCCGAGGTGGACATGCAGAAGATCGTGTTCAACGCGCACTACCTGATGTACTTCGACACGGCGGTGGCGGACTACTGGCGCGCGCTGGCCCTGCCGTACGAGGAGGCCATGCACCAGATGGAAGGCGACCTGTACGTCAAGAAGGCGACGGTGGAATTCAACGCGTCCGCCCGCATGGACGACCAGCTGGACATCGGGCTGCGCTGCGACCGCATCGGCAATTCCTCGATGACGTTCCAGGGCGCGATCTTCCGCGGCGACCAGCTGCTGATCACCTGCGAGCTGGTCTACGTGTTCGCCGATCCGGCCACCCAGACCTCGCGGCCGGTGCCGCCGGCGCTGCGCGGGATCCTCACCGGCTTCGAGGCCGGCGAGCCGGTGGCGCAGGTGCGCACCGGGTCGTGGACCGAGCTGGGGCGCGACGCCTCGGCGATCCGCACGCGCGTCTTCGTCGAGGAGCAGCGAATCCCCGCCGACATGGAATGGGACGAGGCCGACGCCGGCGCGCTGCACGCGGTGGCCTACAACCGCCTCGGCCAGCCGGTCGCGACCGGCCGCCTGCTGCAGGCCGGACCCGGCGTCGCCAGGATCGGCCGCATGGCCGTGCACCAGGTGCTCCGCGGCAGCGGGCTGGGGCGGCAGGTGCTCGAGGCGATGGCCCAGGCCGCCGCGCAGCGCGGTGATTCGCAGGTCGTGCTGCACGCCCAGCGGTCCGCCGAGGACTTCTACCGGCGCCTCGGCTTCCAGGCGCAGGGCGAGCCGTTCGAGGAAGCGGGCATCCCGCACATCGAGATGGCGGCGGCGCTGCCCCTGTCGGCGCGTTGAGCCCAGGCCGAATGGCCCGCAAGAAGCCGCGCGCAACCGGCGCACCCGCCGCCGCGGCGCCACCGCCTCGGATCACGCCCGACATCGACGGCGCGCCGCCGGCCGTCGCCGTCCTGCTCGCTGCCGTGATGCTGCTCGCGCCGGCGATCGGCGTGCCGAACGAGCTGATGCTCCAGGACACGCTCAAGTCCATCGTCGTGTCGTTCGGCGCGCTCGGGGCGGCGATGCTGTTCTTCTTCTCGCGGCGGCGTGCGCCGCGGCCGGTGCTGTGGCACCCGGTGCTCGCGCTGCCGCTGCTGCTGATGGCGTATTCGCTGGGCAGCATGGCCTGGTCGCACGCCTACCTGGCCAGCGTGGAGGCGATCCGGTGGTTCGTCTTCGGGCTGCTGCTGTGGCTGGGGCTGAACGCCTTCTCGCGCGAGCGCCTGCCCTGGCTGGCCTGGGGCATCCACGGCGGCGCGGTGCTCGCCTCGCTGTGGGCGGCGCTGCAGTTCTGGGTGGACTGGCGCTTCTTCCCGCAAGGGCCGCCGCCGGCCTCGACCTTCGTCAATCGCAACTTCTTCGCCGAGTTCGTGGTGTGCACGCTGCCGTTCTCGGCGCTGCTGCTGGCGCGGGCGCGCCAGAGCGCGGGCATCGCGCTGGTTTCCGCCAGCACGGCACTGGTGATCGTCGCGGTCCTCATGACCGGCACGCGCGCGGCATTGATGGCGCTGTGGCTCCAGCTGGGGGTGGTGCTGCCGTTCATCCTCTGGCGCTATCGCAGGAAGCTCGAACTGGGTCGCTGGGACGCGGGCCGGAAAGCGCTGGCGGCGGGCATCCTGCTGGCCGGCGTCATCGGCATGGGCCTGATTCCCAGCGGCAACGACAAGCTGCTGGCGGAAGGCCGCGGCGCCACGCCGATCGAGCGCGGCCTGCAGCGCACCGCCTCGATCGGGCCGAACGACGAATCGCTGGGCATCCGCATGATCATGTGGAAGGCCACGCTGGGCATGATCGCGGACCGGCCGCTCACCGGCGTCGGCGCGGGCGCGTGGGAGGAGCAGGTTCCGCTGCACCTGCCCCGCGGCTCGCAGGTCGAGACCGACTACTACGTGCACAACGAGGTGCTGCAGATGCTGGCCGAGTACGGCCTGGTCGGCGCGCTGTTCCTGCTCGGGCTGTTCGCGTGGCTGCTGCAGGCGGCCTGGCGGACCTGGCGCGGTCGCGGCGAGGAAGCGATGGAGGAGGGCGTCTGGCGGGCCACGGCGCTGTGCAGCCTGCTGGCGCTGCTGCTGGTCAGCAACGTGGGATTCCCGTGGCGGATGGCGTCGACCGGCGCGCTGTTCGCGCTGGCGCTGGCGCTGGTGGCCGCATCCGATGCGCGGCTGCGCTTGCAGGGGCGTACCGCGCCCGTCCGGGTGCCCTGGAACGCCCGCCGGTCCACCGTCGCCCTGGCCGGGGTCGCCGCCTGCACCGTGCTCGCCGCCTACATCACGCAGCAGGCCGCCGAGGTCGAACGCAAGATCGTCACGGCCGCCAAGATGGCGATGCAGATCAACGCTTCCGGCCAGCCGCTGGCCCCACAGTGGGACCCGGCCAAGGCGCAACTGCTGCAGCTGACCCGCGAGGCGATCGCCATCACGCCGCACTACCGCAAGATCACGCCGCTGGTGGCCGACGAGCTGGCGGGCTGGGGCGACTGGCGCAACGCGGTGTGGATCTGGGAATCGGTGCTGGAATCGCGGCCGCACGTCGTGGCCATCCTCACCAACGTGGCGCGCGCCCACACGCAGCTGGGCCATCCGGAAAAAGCGGCGGAGGCGCTGGCCCACGCCAAGGCGATCTCGCCGGACGCGCCGTCGGTGCGGTCGCTCGAGGTGATCCTGCTGTCGCGCCAGGGCCAGGAGGCGCGCGCCGTCGAGATGGCCCACCAGGCCATCCGCGAAGGCTTCTACGACCAGGACCTGCTGCGCACGGCGGTGCTGCTGGGCTGGCGCAACGGCGACACGGCGCTGGTCGACAGCTCGCTGGCGCTGCTGGTGGACGGATTCCCGGAAGGACGCGTCGAGAACCTGATGCTGCAGGCCGACTACCAGTTCCGGGCGCTCAGGGACGAGGCCCGCGCGGCCGAGAGCTGGCGCCAGGCCGTGGCCGCGGCGCCTGCCCTGCGCCGGCCGGACATCCTGGCCCGCGTGCCGCCGCCGCTGCGCGAACGCGTCGAGCGCTGATCAGATGTCGGCGAGCAGCTCGTAGGGCAGGGGCTGCCGCTCCAGCGCCGGGCCGTCGGCACCGCCCACCGTGAGACGGCCGCCATCCGCGGCGGAGGTCTGCATCGACACGATGGCGTCCCAGCCGCCCGAAGGCGCGGGTGCGGCCTCGGCCACGCTGCCGCAGGGCTGCGACGGATCGCTCTCGTGGAAGACCTCCTGGCCGGCCTGCATCGCCGCGGGGCCGTGCACCACGTAGCCGCGGCGCTTGAGCGTGCCGCGGAACTGGCTGCGCGCCACCACTTCCTGGCCGGGATAGCAGCCCTTCTTGAAGTTGACGCCGCCGATCGACTCGTAATTGAGCATCTGCGGCACGAAGGCTTCGGTGATGGGGCCGGTGATCGTCGCGACGCCGCTGCGGACCTCGCCCCAGTTCCACGTCTCGATCGGGAGGTCGGCGCCGGCGGGCGGCGCTTCGCCCACGGGTGCGACCCAGAGCGCCCGCGCCTGGTGGTCGGCCGGGTAGAGCGCGACCACCTGGGCCGCGCCGGCGGCGTGCTGGGTCCAGGGCTCGCGCGGGCCCTGCAGCGCCTGCGCGGCCGCGTCACCGGCCAGGCCGAACAGCTGGAAGTCGGCCGTGGCGTCGCTCAGCTTGACCTTGGAGCGCAGCACGAACATCGACAGGCGCTTGAGCGTAGCGGCGAGCACGTCGCGCGAGGTGACCAGCAGGATCTGGTCGGCGCCCCAGGGCACGGCGACGAAGCTGGCCAGCATCCGGCCCTTGGCGTTGCAGAAAGCGGCCAGCCGGGCCTGGCCCGGCGGCAGCAGCGCGAAATCCTGGGTGAGCTGGTTGTGCAGGAAGCGGGCGGCTTCCTCGCCCTGGGCGCGGATCACGCCGAGGTGCGTCAACGGAGAGCGGCCTTCGAGAGGGTGGACCATCGCTCAATTATCATGGCCGTTCCATAACATTCGGGTAGTCAGGGACAGTGGCACGCTTGCTCAAGACGGTCTTCCTGCTCGGCGTGCTGGCCCTGCTGGCCGCCGCCGGCGCGGGGTTCTGGTGGGTCCACCAGCCGCTGCGGCTGCCGGCCGCCACCGTCGATCTTTCCATCGAACCCGGCACGTTGCCGCGCGGCGTGGCGCAGGACGTGCGCGAGGCCGGCGTCGACGTGAACCCCGACCTTCTCTATGCCTGGTTCCGCGTCTCCGGCCAGGCCCGCGACATCAAGGCGGGCAGCTACGAGCTGGAACGGGGCATCACGCCGCGCCGGCTGCTGTCGAAACTGGCTCGCGGCGAAGCCAGCCTGCGCGCGGTGACGCTGGTGGAAGGCTGGAACATCCGCCAGCTGCGCGCCGCGCTGGCCAAGGAGGAAGGCCTCAAGCAGGAGGCCGGCAAGCTGGACGACGCCGCGCTGATGGCGCTGCTGGGCCGGCCGGGCCAGCATCCGGAAGGGCGCTTCTTCCCCGACACCTACACCTACGCCAAGGGCAGTTCCGACACCGCGGTGCTGCGCCGCGCGATGCGCGCCATGGACAAGCGCCTGGACGAGGCCTGGGCCCAGCGCACGCCGCAGGTCGCGGTCAAGTCGCCCGAGCAGGCGCTGATCCTGGCCAGCATCGTGGAAAAGGAAACCGGCCGCGGCGCCGACCGGCCGCAGATCTCGGCCGTGTTCAACAACCGCCTGCGCATCGGCATGGCGCTGCAGACCGATCCCACCGTGATCTACGGCATGGGCGCGGCCTTCAACGGCAACCTGCGCAAGATCGACCTGCAGACCGACACGCCCTGGAACACCTACACCCGCCCCGGCCTGCCGCCCACGCCCATCGCGATGCCGGGCAAGGCGGCGCTGCTGGCGGCGGTGCAGCCGGCGCAGAGCAAGTCGCTCTACTTCGTCGCGCGCGGCGACGGCAGCAGCCATTTCAGCGAGTCGCTGGACGAGCACAACCGGGCGGTCAACCGCTACCAGAGGGGCCAGTGACCGCGGGCTTGTTCATCAGCTTCGAAGGCATAGACGGCGCCGGCAAGTCCACCCACGTGGAGGCGCTGGCGCAGGCATTCCGTGACGGCGGGCGCGACGTGACGTTGACGCGCGAGCCGGGCGGCACGCCGCTGGCCGAGCAGCTGCGCGCGCTGGCGCTCAACGAATCCATGGACCCGCTGACGGAGGCGCTGCTGATGTTCGCGGCGCGGCGCGACCACCTGCGGCAGGTGATCGAGCCGGCGCTGGCGCGTGGCGACGTGGTGCTGTGCGACCGCTTCACCGACGCCACCTTCGCCTACCAGGGTGGCGGCCGCGGCTTCGACCTGGCGGTGCTGGCGCAGCTGGAACGCTGGGTGCAGTCGGTCGAGGCGCTGCCGCAGGGGCAACTGCGGCAGCCGCAGCTCACGCTGTGGTTCGAGCTGCCGCCCGAAGTGGCGGCGCAGCGGCTGGCGGGCGCGCGGGCGCCGGACCGGTTCGAGTCGCAGCCGGTGGAGTTCTTCCGCAAGGTCGCCCAGGGTTACGCGCAGCGCGCCGAGGGGGATCCCAATCGATTCGCGCGCATCGACGGCAGCCGGCCGCGCGATCAGGTCTGGCAGCAGGTGGTCGACGCCGTGCGGCAACGGGGGTGGCTGGCATGAGCGAAGTCGCGCCCTGGATCCGCGAGCAGGCCGAGACCCTGCTCGCGCAACGCGGCCACGCCTGGCTGCTTTCCGGGCCGTCGGGCCTGGGCCAGTACGCGCTGGCGCTGGAACTGGTGCGGGCCTGGCTGTGCGAGCAGCCGACGCCGCAGGGCGCCTGCGGCGCGTGCGGCAGCTGCCACGCCGTCGAGGTCCGCACGCACGCCGACCTGGCCGTGCTGATGCCCGAAACGCAGATGCAGGCCCTGGGCTGGCCGCTGCCGGAAAAGGCGCAGCAGGAACTGGACGACAAGAAGCGCAAGCCGAGCCGCGAGATCCGCGTCGAGGCGATGCGAGATGCCATCGAGTTCGCCCAGCGCACCAGCGCCCGCGGGCGCGGCAAGGCGGTGCTGGTCTATCCGGCCGAGCGCATGAACACCGTGACGGCCAACGCGTTGCTCAAGACGCTCGAGGAGCCGCCGGGCGACGTGCGTTTCGTGCTGGCCACCGAGGCGGCGCACCAGCTGCTGCCCACCATCCGCAGCCGGTGCCTGGGCCACACCATGCACTGGCCGCAACCGGCGCAGAGCGAAAACTGGCTGGCGGGGCAGGGCGTGCCGTCGGGCGACGTGCCGGTGCTGCTGCGCGCGGCGGGCGGACGGCCTGAAGAAGCGCTGTCGCTGGCGCGGGCGGGCCGCAGCGCCAAGGCCTGGTCGCAGCTGCCGCGCGCCATCGCGCGCGGCGACGTCTCCGCGCTGGCCGAATGCACGCCGTCGGAGGCCATCGATTTGCTGCAGAAGGTCTGCCACGACCTGCTGGCGGCCCGCGCCGGCGCGTCGCCCCGGTTCTTCGACGCGGCCGACCTGCCCCGGGCCGGCAGCTACGAGTCGCTCACCACGTGGTGGCGCGAACTCGCGTTGGAGCAAAAAACGTCGGAACACCCGTTCAACGCCGGCCTCATGCTGGAATCGCTTGTGAGCCGCGCGAGGTCGGCCCTACACTCGCCGGGCTGATCCGCCACCCATGAGCACGCCCTCCGCCCCCCGTCCCAGCGTCATCCAGCTCGCCATCAAGGAGAAGGCGGCGCTGTACGCGGCATACATCCCGCTGTTCGCGGACGGCGGCGTGTTCATCCCGACGACGCGCGACTACAAGCTGGGCGACGACGTCTACGTGCTGCTGTCGCTGCCGGACGATCCCCAGCGCTACCCGGTGGCCGGCAAGGTCGCCTGGGTCACGCCGCCGCGCGCGGCGGCCAACCGCACCCAGGGCGTCGGCGTGCGGTTCCCGGCCGACGAGAAGTCGAAGATGCTCAAGCTCAAGATCGAGGAGGTCCTGGGCGGGCACCTGGCCTCCGAGCGGCCCACGCAGACCATCTGACGATCCGCGCCCCGCGAGCGGCCTCGTTCCGCTGGTGCATCATCGGCGGATGTTCGTCGATTCGCATTGCCACCTGAGCTTTCCTGAACTGTCCAGCCGACTGGACGAGATCCGTGCCGCCATGGCCCAGGCCCAGGTCGACCGGGCCCTCTGCATCTGCACCACGCTGGAGGAATTCGAGTCGGTCCACGCCCTGGCCCTGGCCTACGACAACTTCTGGGCCACGGTCGGCGTGCATCCCGACAACGAAGGCATCGAGGAGCCGAGCGTCGCCAGGCTGCTGGAACTGGCGGCCCGGCCCAAGGTGGTGGCGATCGGCGAGACCGGCCTGGACTACTACCAGATGGACGAACGCAAGGGCGGCCGCGGCATCGAGGACCTGGAATGGCAGCGGGAGCGCTTCCGCACCCACATCCGGGCGGCGCGCCGGTGCGGCAAGCCGCTGGTGATCCACACGCGGGCGTCTTCGGACGACACCGTGGCGATCCTGAAGGAGGAGGGCGAGGACGGCTCCCCGGGCAGCGCCGGCGGTGTCTTCCATTGCTTCACCGAAACCGCCCAGGTGGCCCGGGCGGCGCTGGACCTGGGCTTCTACATCTCGTTCTCCGGCATCCTGACCTTCAAGAACGCCGCCGACCTGCGCGAGGTGGCGGCTTTCGTCCCGCCGGACCGGATGCTGATCGAGACCGACAGCCCGTACCTGGCCCCGGTGCCGTTCCGAGGCAAGACCAACAATCCGTCGCTGGTGCCGTACGTGGCCCGGCAGATCGCCGAGGTGCGCGGCATGGCGGTCGAGGCCGTCGGCGAGCTCACCAGCCGCAATTTCGAGCGCCTTTTCGCGGAGGCCAGATGATGAGAACTTACTTCAGATATCTGGTTTACCTCTATGTTTTTGCTTATCTTTCCGTCGCCCAAGCTGGTTCCTACGAAGACTTCTTCGCGGCCATCAAGAAGGACGACGGTCCCGCCATCACCGAGCTGCTGCAACGCGGCTTCGACCCCAACACGCCCAGCCCGGACGGCCAGGACGGCCTGTACCTGGCGCTGCGCGACGGGTCGCTGAAGGCGGCCAACGCACTGGTCGACTGGCCCAAGACCAAGGTCGAGACGCGCAACGCCAAGGACGAGAGCCCGCTGATGATGGCGGCGCTCAAGGGCCACCTGGACATCGCCAGGAAGCTCATCGAGCGCGACGCCGACGTCAACAAGCCCGGCTGGGCGCCGCTTCATTACGCGGCCACCGGCGGGCACCTGGCGGTCATGGAACTGCTGCTGGAGCACTACGCGTTCATCGACGCCGAATCGCCCAACGGCACGACGCCGCTGATGATGGCGGCGCATTACGGCTCGCCGGCGGCGGTCAAGCTGCTGCTGGAGGCCGGCGCGGACACGGCGATGAAGAACCAGCTCGGGCTGACGGCCATCGATTTCGCGCGTCGCGGGAACCGGCCGGATTCGCTGGAGATGATCTCGGCGCACGTCCGCGGACAGCAGCCCAAGGGCAAGTGGTAGTCGCCACGTCGGCCTCGTCCCCAGGCGCGTGACCCGCGCCAGCTGTGATCGGCAGCTCCTGTCGTTAGCGTGCCTCGCTTCTTCAACAACCCAGGTGAGAAGCGATGCGACGACGGTTCGTTTGGGCGGCAATCGCCGCGGTGGCCGGTGCTGCGCTGGCGGGATGCGCGAACTCGGGGGCGCGCGTGGATCCCGCGGATGATCTTTCGGTGGTCGTCGGCTACATCGACATGGCCGACGCGCCATCCGACCTGCGATGGGTCTCGATCAAGGGCTACGGCAACAGCGACCACAGGTACCGGGCGGGGGCCGAGAACGGGTTGTTCTTCCATGTCGGCGTGGAGCCGGGCTCCTACCAGGTCGACCGCTTCGGTGGGTTGCGAAGCCTCGTGCCGTTGTTCGGCGATCCGTACGAATACGAGTGGGGAACGCAGGGCAGGAACCCGACGGCGGTGCGGATCGAGCGCGCCGGCGTGTACTTCCTGGGCGCGCACCGCTACACCCGCCAGTCCACCGGCTTCCTCGAACCCGGCCGATTCACGATGCAGCCGCTGTCGAGCCCGAGCGAGCGTGAAGCCCTGCAACGCCTGCTTCGCATCATGGAGGGCGATTCTTCGCTGAGCGCCTATCGCCACCAGATTGCCCGGATCAAGCAGAAGCTGGGAGGCAGCAAATGAGGCCAAGCTCACTGGAACGCCGGGCCATGCTCGCGGCCACCGCAGGCGCGATCTTCGGGATGCAGGGGTGCGGCTCGCTGATCCCGACGCTGCACCCCGAGGCGCCGGCAGCGGGCGGCGCGGACTCGAGCCGCCTCTTGCTGGTGGGCAGGTTCGACGTCATTCCGCCCATCGGGCCCGGCGAGCAAAAGATCCGGCCGGGGAGCTTCGGCCTGGACCCGGCTGACATCCGGGGAAAGTTGTACCAGCGCGCCGTCCTGTATCTCGCGGCATCGCCGTCCGCGACCCGGGAAGGCTCCGCCCATTACATCAACCCGCGACTGGGCGAATGGTTCGGGTTCTGGGTTCCGCGCGAGCACCGCCACGTGACGGAGGCGCAGATCGTCATGGACTTCCAGCCGGTCATCACCAGCCGGCGGCATGCGCACGTCAACACCTCGGAAATCCTGCTGCCGGCGCCGTTGTCGCTCGATTTCCAGCCCCAGGACGCCGCCGTGTACATCGGGACGTGGCGGATCTGGCGGGACGAGTTCAATTCCGTGACGCGGATCCAGGCGATCCAGGAAGCGGCGGAGGCTCGGACCGCGGCGAAGCGGCTCGCTGGTCGGGAAATCTCGGTGAGGCTGGCGATTCCGCGACTCTGAATTGACTAGATACGATGAGTGTTATGTCAAATAGCAACTGGAGTCTGTGGCGCCTCGGGCAAAACAGCTCCCCCGCCTCAAACGAGAACCAATGACGTACGTCACCGAAACGCATTGAAACGTTCTCACTTCTGGTTACCAGCAACCCATCTTCCAGCGTTGCTCAGCGTGAACAAACGCACGCACGCGACTTGATTACGGTCGAGCCACGACCTACCTTGTCATCCCACTGCCCAAACGAGGCATGTCAGGGACAAAAAAGGCAGTCATGAGCTGGTTTACTTCAGGACTTCGCAACAGCATCTACGGGCTCCTCGGACACGCCTCCCAGCCGTCCGAATCCCTGCTGGTCAACCGCATGGAAGACATCCGCGAGACCATGCTCGAGCTGCTGGGCGACGACGGCACCCGGTTCCATCCCAACGTGACGCGTCGCATCCGCTACGCCACCGACGTCCAGGCTCTCTGGTACCTGCGCGGCGACCTGATGGCCGTGCTGGCCGGGGTGCATGGCGAGGTTTCGGCGCGTCGCCAGGTCCGCACCATCACCGACATGTTCCGCGGCGTGCTACCCAGCAGCCTGACGTCGCGTACCCGCGCGATGCACGGCTGAGCCGTGCCGGCACCGCCGGCTAGTGACCGTGCTGGTGCCCCCAGAGCAGGAAAGCGTCCCGACCTTCCACCGCCAGGTTGACCGGCGCGCCGACCGGCAGCGCCACCTTGGTCGGAACGTGCCCGAACGGCAGGCCGGTGTACACCGGCGCCTTCACCTGCGTCCTCAGCCAGTCGATCACGGTCTTGAGGCGGAAGCCCTTGTCGTGCGGCACCAGCTTGTAGTTGTTGAACTGTCCGAACAGGATGGCCTTCTGCTGCTGCAGCACGCCGGCGTAGAGCAGCTGCGTCAGCATCCGCTCGATGCGGTACGGATGCTCGGAGACGTCCTCGATGAACAGGATGCCGCCGCGCACCTGGGGCAGCCACGGCGTGCCCACCAGCGACGCCAGGATGGCCAGGTTGCCGCCCCAGAGCACGCCCTTGACCTGCTTCAGGCCCTCGATGCGCTCCGCCGCCGGCAGCTGCCAGCCGGTGCCTTCGCCCTGCCCCTCGGCCAGGTCTTCGAAGCAGGCCTGCATGATGTCGTCGGGCTCGCCTTCCACGCCGAAGTCCTCGCCGACCGCCGGGCCGGACCAGGTGACGGCGCCGGTCTTCGCCAGCACCGCGCACTGGAACGCCGTGAAGTCGCTCAGCCCCACGAAGCGCGTGCCGCCCTTGATCGCCTTGGCGATCTGCTTGTACGGCAACCGCGGAAGGAGGCGCGTGAGCCCGTAGCCGCCGCGCGTGATCAGCGCGATGTCGGCGCCGCTTGTGGCGGCCCTTTCGATGGCCGCCAACCGCGTCTCGTCGTCGCCGGCGAAGCGCATGTGGGTCGCGAAAGCGGCCGGGTCGATGTCGACCTCGTGGCCCAGGGCGCGCAAGCGGGCGATGCCGCGCCGAACGGCGGGCTTGTCACGAACGGCGCTGGAGGGGGAAAAGATGTAGATGCGGGAGCGATCGGTCACGGGCGGAAGTATCCCACCGCCTGCCGCGCGATCTCTTCGCCGTGCTCCTGCACGAAGTGCCCGGCCTGCGGCAGCACCAGCGGTTCGGGACAGCCGCGGACCTGCGCGCGCAGCGCCTGCATCACCGGCGGACCCAGCACCGGGTCCTGCGCGCCGATCGCCATGAAGCTTCGGCCTTGCCAGTCGTCGCGCCAGAAATCGCGTGCGCGGCGCGAGACCTCCGCGCCCGGCGAGTCGACGGACTCCGGAACCATGGGCGGAAAGGCGCGCAGGGCGGCGCGATGGCCGCGATCCGGGAACGGCGCGTCGTAGGCGGCGCATTCCTGCGGGCTCATGTGCGGATTGCCCCGCGCGAACAGGCGCGCGATGTCGAATTCGGGGTTGC
The DNA here is from genome assembly GCA_023387335.1 of Pseudomonadota bacterium. Lineage (GTDB taxonomy): Bacteria > Pseudomonadota > Gammaproteobacteria > Burkholderiales > Burkholderiaceae_C > Ramlibacter. Next base: position 129,532 of record JAEWIF010000003.1, read on the forward strand.
GGGCGCACATCTCGCGCCACGCCAGGAAGCCTTCGCTGAGCGGCGTCTCGCCCGTGGCCAGCACCGTGTTCATCGCCAGCAGGCCCCGGTAGCGGCCGGGCGCCTCCATCGGCAGCGTGAGACCGAGCAGCCCGCCCCAGTCCTGCACGACGAGCACCACGTCGCGCAGGTCCAGCCGCTCGACGAACTCCAGCAGCACCTGTCGATGGAAGTCGAAGCCGTGGGCCGAGTCCTTCTTCGGCTTGTCGCTCTTGCCGAAGCCGAGCAGGTCCGGCGCGACCACGCGATGCCCCTCGGCCAGGAACACCGGGATCATCTTGCGGTACAGGTAGCTCCACGCCGGATTGCCGTGCAGGCACAACCAGGTGAGCGGCGCATCGCGCGGGCCTTCGTCCAGGTAGTGCAGACGCAGGCCGCCCAGCGCGGGCAGGTCGCTCACGTAGTGGGGCGCCCACGGATAGCCCGGCAGGCCGGCGAAACGTTCCTCGGGTGTGCGCAGGGCGTCTTCGCGCAAGGGATGCTGGTTCATGCGGGCCTCCTGGCGGCGCGACGCGAAGAAACGCGTGAGCGGCTCGCCGCACTCGGCGGCCAGCACGCCGCCCGTCAACTGCGTGCGGTGGTTCAGCCGGCGCTCCTCGAACAGGTTCAGCACCGATCCCGCCGCGCCGGTCTTGGGATCGGCCGCGCCGAACACCACGCGCTTCAGGCGGCCGTGCAGCATCGCGCCGCTGCACATCGCGCAGGGCTCGAGCGTCACGTACAGCTCGCAGCCGTCCAGCCGGTAGTTGCCCAGCGCCGCGGCCGCCTCGCGCAGCGCCCTCACCTCCGCATGGGCGGTGGGATCGTGGCTGCCGATCGGGGCGTTGTGGCCTCGGCCGATGACGCGGTCGCCCTGGACGACGACGGCGCCGACCGGCACCTCGCCTTGGGCGAGCGCGAGGTTCGCCTGCGCGATCGCCTCGCGCATGAACACCGGGTCGCGGTCCGCGGAACTCACTTGTCGTCGGCGGGGATCGCGGGGCCGCGCATCAGTTGCCCTCCATCCCGAGCCGCTCCATCCAGGCGGCGAGCGCCTGCCCGTCCTCGCCGTCCGCCCGATAGGCTGCCAGCATCTTCGCGTGGGACTCGCGCCGGTGCTGGTTCAGCTTCAGCTTGCAGGCCCAGTCGATCACCTCCAGCTCGAAGCCGACGATGCCGGCCAGCATCTTGTGCGCGAACTCCTCGCCGAGGCTGCGCCACTGCTCCGCGAAGGGCGGCTCGTGGTCGCCGATCAGCTTCTTGAGCAGCCGGTCCTTGGCGAGCGGGTCCTCGACCAGCTTCGCGCGCACCTTGCAGTGCACGGTGAGGTAGTTCCAGGTCGGCACGCGCTGCAGGTCCGGGTAGACCTTGGGCGACAGGTAGGCGTGCGGTCCCATGAAGGTGACCAGCGCGTCCGGCCGCGCCAGCAGGTGGCGCCAGTGCGGATTGGGCTTGGCGCAGTGGCCGAGCAGCGTGAACCGCCCTTCGCGCTCTTCCAGGTGCAGCGGCAGGTGCGTGACGAAGGGGAAACCGTCGTCGTCGTTGGAGATCAGGCTCGCGAACGGATAGGACCGCATCAGCTCCGCGGCGATCGCGGGATCCTCGGACCGGAATTGGGGCGGCTGGTACATGGGCGCATTGTGCCGCCCGCCGCGCTAGCCCCCCAGCGGCACGCGCAGGACCCAACGGGTGCCGCCGCCGTCGTGATCGCGCTGCAAGGAGCCCCGGAGCTGGTGCGCCCGCACCAGCATGTTGCCCAGGCCCCGGTGCGCCGTGTTCGGCGCGGGCCGCGCCTGGGCCAGGCCGAAGCCGCGTCCGTTGTCGGCCACCTCCAGCACCAGCGTGTCGGCCTCGCAGGCGCAGGCGATCCGCAGGCGGCTCGCTCGCGCGTGCTTCAGCGCATTGGTCACCGCTTCCTGGACGATGCGCAGCAGGTGCAGCGTCGCATCCGGCGACGGCGCGCGCACGCCCTCCTCCACCGCCCATTCCAGCTCGATGCCGGCGGCGCGCAGGCGCGGCTCGAGCCGGTAGCGCAGGTTGCCCAGCGCGACCAGCAGCGAATACTCCTCCGGCTCCAGCGAGTCGATCATCAGCCGCAGGTCGTCCATGCAATCGCGCAGCAGGCCCGTCACCTCCGCGGGGTTGGCGCTGCCGCGCTCCACGGCTTCGAGCGTGGTGATCAGCTGCGAGCCGATGCCGTCGTGCATGTCGCGCATCAGCCGCTCGCGCTCGGCCGCGACCGAGGCCTTGCGCTCGAGCGCCAGCAACTGCGCGTGGGTCCGCTCCAGCTCGGCCGTGCGCTCCTGGACGCGCCGCTCCAGCTCCACGCTGTGCGCCCGCGCCTGGTCGAAGGTGTGGAAGTAGTTCTCCGCCAGCGCATAGACCAGCGCGCACAGCAGGAGCGGCGCGCCGTAGGCCATGCGTGCCGCCGGGCCGAACGGCAGCAGCTGCGCCGACACCGCGAGGTCCGCCAAACCCAGCATCAGCGTCAGGACCAGGGCGCCCAGGATCACCCACGGCCCCGCCCCACCCTCCGCGCCGCGGCGCCACACATGCCGCACCAGCAGCAGGACGGACCAGACGCCGAACACGGCGCAGGCGACGTACCAGGGAATCCGCACGGCGCTCGCCGTCTGCGGATCGAGCAGCGCGAGCACGGGCAGCGACAGCGCCGTTCCCGCCAGCAGCCACCGTTCGCGGCGGTGCGGCGGGCGGCCGGTGTAGCGCCGCATGAAGATCCACAGCAACACCACCACGAGGCCCAGGCTGCCCAGGATGAAGGCCTCCCAGACTCCCGACGGAACCGCCGGCGACACCGTGTAGTGGAAGTTGCGCAGCGCCCAGACCAGCGCCAGCGCCGCGAACACGCCGTAGATCGATTCGGCCGGTCGCCGCAGCCACAGCAGCAGCACCAGCAGGCCGGCGAACAGCACCGCCATGTTCATGGCGCGCGGCAGCGTCACGCGAGTCAGGAAGGCGTCGTCGTAGAGCGGCTCCACCTCCTCCCGCGGCCCGAGGATGATCGGCCCGAGGCCACCGCGCAGGTTGGGCGCCACGCGCAGGCGCACCAGCACCTCGTTCGACCCTTGCCGCAGCAGCTGCGGGGCGATGGTGTCGAACTGCGGCGTGCCGAAGGAGCGCTGGTGCGGACCGGTCATGGGCCCGCCGCCCACGTCGACGCCGTTGACGATCAGCCGGTGGGTCGTGGCCACGGTCGGCAGGTAGCCCGCCCACGTCGCGCCGGGAACGTCCGGCAGGTCGAAGTGCGCCATGTACCAGCCGTAGCCGGACTGGCCGGGATTGCTGCGCCGCCAGTTGTCCGGCAGGCTGCGCGGGACCCAGTCGCCCTCCACGCCCGGCAGAAACGGCGCGTCGGACTTCACGAAGGCCATCTCGGTGATGTGCAGCAGCCCGCGCGGCTCGCGCGGCGTGGTGAACAGCAGCAGCGCCGCAGCCAGCGCCATGCCGACGACCAGCGTCAGCGACAGCCGGCGCAGCAGCCGGTTCACAGCTTGAGCAGGCCGCGTTGCTGGGCCAGGTACACGGCGTGCTGGCGCGAGTTGGCCTCGAGCTTGCGGTAGATGTTGCGCACGTGGCTCTTCACGGTCAGCGGCGAGATGTGGAGCGACAGGCCGATCTCGGCGATGCTGCTGCCGCGCGCGATCGATTCCAGGATGGTCGATTCGCGCCGCGACAGCGGCGATTCCTGCGGCGCCTGCACGGCGGCCGCCTTCGGCCCGGCGGCGTTCACGGTCAGGGCACCGGCCGGCCGCAGACGCTCCAGCAGGAACCTGGCCAGCGCGGGGCTGATCGGCGACTCGCCCGCCTGCAGCGCATGGATGCTGGCGTTGAAGTCCTCGGGCAGGCTGTCCTTCAGCAGGTAGCCGGTGGCGCCGGCCGTGATCGCCTCGAACAGGTTGCGCTCGCCGCCGAACACCGAGACCACCATGATCGAAGTGGACGGCGACACCTGGCGGATGTGCCGGACCACGTCGAAACCGCTGCCGTCGGGCAGGCCCAGGTCGACCAGCGCGACATCCGGCTTCAGCGCCCCGATGCTGGCCATCGCGTCACGCGCGCTGGCGAATTCCGCGACCAGCGACAGCGCCGGATCGCGAGCCAGGTTCTCGCGGTACCGCTGCGCGTGCAGCCGGTTGTCCTCGACGACCGCGATCGTCACGCGAACGGCCATGCCCCGGCCGCCCGCACTTCTTTCAACCACCACTCACTCCCACTCGATCGTCGCCGGCGGCTTGCTGGACACGTCGTAGGTGACGCGGTTGATGCCGCGCACCTCGTTGATGATCCGGCCCGACACGCGCTTGAGCAGCGCGTACGGCAGCTCGGCCCAGTCGGCCGTCATGAAGTCGCTGGTCTGCACCGCGCGCAGCGCCACCACGTAGTCGTAGGTGCGGCCGTCGCCCATCACGCCCACGCTCTTGACCGGCAGGAACACGGTGAAGGCCTGGCTGGTCAGGTCGTACCAGGTCTTGCCGGTCGACTCGTCGCGGAAGTTGCGCAGTTCCTGGATGAAGATGTCGTCGGCCCGGCGCAGCAGGTCGGCGTATTCCTTCTTCACCTCGCCCAGGATCCGCACGCCCAGGCCGGGGCCCGGGAACGGGTGGCGGTAGACCATCTCCGGCGGCAGGCCCAGGGCCACGCCCAGTTCGCGCACCTCGTCCTTGAACAGGTCGCGCAGCGGTTCCAGCAGCTTCAGGCCCAGTTGTTCCGGCAGGCCGCCCACGTTGTGGTGGCTCTTGATCGTCACGGCCTTCTTGCTCTTGGCGCCGCCCGACTCGATGACGTCCGGGTAGATCGTGCCCTGCGCCAGCCACGCCACGTGGCGCTGGTGGCTCTGCTTGATCCTGGCGGCCTCGGCCTTGAAAACGTCGACGAACAGGCCGCCGATGATCTTGCGCTTCTGTTCGGGATCGCTCACGCCGGCCAGCTTGCCCAGGAACAGCTCGCTGGCGTCCACGCGCACGACCTTGGCGTGCAGCTTGCCGGCGAACATGTCCATCACCATGTCGCCCTCGTTCAGGCGCAGCAGGCCGTGGTCGACGAACACGCAGGTGAGCTGGTCGCCGATGGCGCGGTGGATCAGTGCCGCGGCCACCGAGGAGTCGACGCCGCCCGACAGGCCCAGGATCACCTCCTCGTCGCCGACCTGCTGGCGGATGGCTTCCACCGCCTCGGCGATGTGGTCGCGCATCACCCAGTCGGGCCTGGCCTGGCAGATGCCCCGCACGAATCGCTCGAGCAGCGCGTGGCCCTGGACCGTGTGCGTGACCTCGGGGTGGAACTGCACGGCGTAGAAGCGGCGCTCCTCGTCGGCCATGCCGGCGATCGGGCAGCTCTCGGTGGATGCCATCAGCTTGAAGCCGGGCGGCATCTCCACGACCTTGTCGCCGTGCGACATCCAGACGTTGAGCATGCCCTGCCCTTCGGGCGTGGTGTAGTCGGCGATATCGCGCAGCAGCTCGGTGTGTCCGCGCGCGCGCACGGCCGCGAAGCCGAACTCGCGCTTGTGCCCGCCTTCCACCTTGCCGCCCAGCTGGTGGGCCATGGTCTGCATGCCGTAGCAGATGCCCAGCACCGGCACGCCCAGTTCGAACACGGCCTGCGGCGCCTTGTCGGTGGTCTCCTCGTACACGCTGGCGTGGCTGCCGGAGAGGATCACGCCCTTGAGCTTGCCGTCGGCCGCGTACTGGCGCACCCACTCGTCGCTCACGTCGCAGGGATGGACTTCGGAGTACACGTGCGCCTCGCGCACGCGCCGGGCGATCAGCTGCGTGACCTGGGAGCCGAAGTCGAGGATGAGGATCTTGTCGTGTTGCATTCAGAGGTCCAGGCAAGGGATGCCGCAGCTCTTGGCGGCTTGCACCAGGGCGCGGTCGGCGGAGGCGAGCTGGCTGTTCAGGCGCAGCGCCAGTTCCAGGTAGGCGGCGTCGTAGTAGGTCAGTCCGTGGACGTGAGCCAGGCGCAGGGTCTGGGATCGACGATGAGCGTCGGGCAGGTTGTCGAAGTCGATCGGGCAGGAGGCCAGCAGCGACAAGCCGCCATCCAGCTCCGCCTGTTCCAGCCGCCGCCGTCGCATGGCGACCAGCAGGATGTTCGCGGTTTCCCAGAGCCAGAGCGCGGGGGCGCAGAACTGACCGCTGCTGGCCATCACGTCGGCAAACAGCTGGTCCGAGACGCGGCTGCGCTCCTCCGGGATCACCCAGGGCGCCGCCGCCGAGGCGTCGATCACGATGGGCTTCAGCACGTCAGCGCCGGCCTTCGTCGCGATAGGCCTTCCAGTCGCCCTTGCGGTACTCGGGATCCGGCTTGACCTTCGCCTGGAACGCCTCCAGCCGGGCGATGGCCTCGCGGCGGATGCGCTCGCGCTCATCCTCGGAGGGGGAAGCTTCCGCCTCCCGGACGATGCGAGCGATCTTCCGGCCGTGGCGCGTGATCACGATTTCCTCGCCCTCCTCCACTGCCTGCAGCAGGGCGGAGAAGCGATCCTTGGCTTGATGGACGGGGATGGTCTGCATATCTGGCCAGAAGTCCTGGAGCAGGCCAGATTTTAGCAAGTCAGGCCAGCTTTTTCAATTCTGGCCAGAATGATCAATCCGCCCGGTAGTTCGGCGCTTCCTTGGTGATCTGCACGTCGTGGACGTGGCTCTCGCGCATGCCCGCCGCCGTGATCTGCACGAACTCGGCCTTGGAGCGCATGTCGTCGATGCTGGCGCACCCGCAATAGCCCATTGCCGCGCGAACGCCACCGGCCAGCTGGTAGACGATGGTCACGAGCGAGCCCTTGTACGGCACCCGGCCTTCGATGCCCTCGGGCACCAGCTTGTCGGCGTTGGGGTTGGTGCTGGTGGCTTCCTGGAAATAGCGGTCGGCGCTGCCCTGCTGCATCGCGCCGATGGAGCCCATGCCGCGGTAGCTCTTGTAGCTGCGGCCCTGGTACAGAACGATCTCGCCCGGGGCTTCCTCGGTGCCGGCGAACATGCCGCCCATCATCACCGTGCTGGCGCCGGCCGCGATGGCCTTGGCGATGTCGCCCGAGTAGCGGACGCCGCCGTCGGCGATGAGGGGCACGCCGCTGCCCTCGAGGGCGGTGGCTACGTTGTCGATGGCGGTGATCTGCGGCACGCCCACGCCCGCGACGATGCGGGTGGTGCAGATGGAACCGGGGCCGATGCCGACCTTCACCGCGTCGGCGCCCGCCTCCACCAGCGCGCGCGCCGCGCTGCCGGTGGCGATGTTGCCGCCGATCACGTCCACGTTCGGATAGTTCTGCTTGACCCAGCGCACCCGCTCGATCACGCCCTTGCTGTGGCCGTGGGCGGTGTCCACCACGATGACGTCGACGCCGGCCTTGGCCAGCGCCTCGACGCGCTCTTCCGTGCCCTCACCCACGCCGACCGCGGCGCCCACGCGCAGGCGCCCGGACGGGTCGCGTGCCGCGTTGGGGAAGCTGGTCTGCTTGGCGATGTCCTTGACCGTGATCAGGCCCTTGAGCTCGAAGGCGTCGTTGACGACCAGCAGGCGCTCGAGCTTGTACTTGTTCAGCAGCGCCTTGGCCTCGGCCGGGCTGGTGCCTTCGCGGACGGTCACCAGGCGCTCGCGCGGGGTCATGATCTGGCTGACCGGCACTTCATAGCGCGTCTCGAACCGCAGGTCGCGGTTGGTGACGATGCCCACCACCTTGCCGGCGTCGATCACCGGGAAGCCCGAGATGCCCAGCTGTTCCGACAGGTCGTGCACCTGGCGGACCGTGTGCGAGGGCGTGATCACCACCGGGTCGCGGAGCACGCCGGATTCGTAGCGCTTGACGCGCGCGACCTCGGCCGCCTGTTCCCTGGCCGTGAGGTTCTTGTGCACGATGCCGATGCCGCCCTCCTGGGCGATGGCGATGGCCAGACGCGCTTCGGTCACCGTGTCCATGGCGGCGGACACCAGCGGCAGGTTCAGGTGGATGTTGCGCGACAGCCGCGTGGCCAGCGACGTGTCCTTGGGAAGGACCTGGGAGAAGGCAGGGACCAGCAACACATCGTCGAAGGTCAGCGCATTGCCGAGAAGGCGCATGTCAGTGCTCCAAAAGAAGGATTGTACTCAGCACCTTGGTACTAACCCCAGTGCATGGTCGGCCCCAAGTCGTGAAGCAGTGCGCGTGGCGTGGCTGCACAACGCTGTCCGATGGCTGAGTTGCGCCCTACACTGGCGCGATGACCCCGTTCCGCGCCCTCACCCTCGCCTGCCTTCTGGCCGTTCCCGCGCTCGCCGGCGCGCAATGGATGTACCTCGACAAGGACGGCCGCAAGGTGTTCAGCGACAAGGCCCCGCCGCCCGAGACGCCGCCCGGCAAGATCCTGCGCCAGCCCGGCATGAAGAAGCCGGCGGCCGACGCGGCCCAGGCCGACGCACCGGCCGCCGCCCCGGCACAAGCCGCCGCGGCCGCCGCCAGCGCGCCGAAGATCAGCGGCAAGGACACGGAACTGGAACAGCGCCGCAAGCAGGCCGAAGCCGCCGAGGCCGAGAAGAACAAGGCCCGCGCCGAGGAGCAGGCCAGGGTCCAGGCCGACAACTGCGCGCGCGCCAGGCAGATGAAGGCCACCTACGACTCGGGCCAGCGCATCGCGCGCACCAATGCCAAGGGGGAGCGCGAGATCCTCGACGACGCCCAGCGCGCTTCCGAGGTCAAGCGCGTCGACGGCATCATCGCCGCCGACTGCAAGACGGCTCAGTAACCCGGCTTGGCGCCCGGCCGGCGCCCCGCGAACAGGCCGGCCGCGCGGCTGCCCTGCTGCCGGAAGCGCTCCCGCCGGGCCACCTTCGGATCGACCTGCAAGGGCCTGACCAGCTCGACCCGGTCGCCCTCGCGCAGCGGCTGCGACAGCTCCGCGCGGCGACCCCAGATCCCCACCGTTTCGTCCGGCGCCGGCTCGACGCCGCAGCCGCGCAAGGCATCGGCCACCGTCGCGCCCTGGGGCAGGTTCAGCGGATGTTCGAGCACCCGGCGCGGACCGGGCGAATGGCAGACGACGACACGCATGCGGTTCTTCAGCCGTACACCTGTTCGGCGCGCTTGACGAAGGCGTCCACCAGGCTGCCCGCGATGCGGTCGAACACCGGCCCCACGACGGCCGCCAGCGCGCCGCTCTTGAAGCTGTAAGTCAGGTCCAGTTCCACCTTGCAGGCGCGCTGGCCGTCGCTGCCTACCGGGATGAAGTTCCAGCGGCCGTCCAGGTTGGAGAAAGGCCCGTCGACCAGTTTCATCGCCACGCGGCGGCCGGCCACGTGCTCGTTGCGGGTGGTGAAGTTCTGGCGCACGCCCGCGAAAGAGATGCCGACCTCGGCCTTCATGCCGTGCGCGTCCTGCTCCAACACCTTCGCGTGGTCGCACCACGGCAGGAACTTGGGGTAATGGGCCACGTCGGTGACCAGGCGGAACATCTCTTCCGCGCTGTACCAGATGAGCACGGAACGGTGGACGGTTTTCATACAGAATGCGGGACCCTGCGGGCCTGGGATTGTAGAGAGGCCCCGCGTCCCCCATCTGTCAGTCCATGTCCACCAAGCAAGACGGCGCCACCCGGATCGCCGAGAACAAGAAAGCGGCCTACAACTACTTCTTCGAGGAGCGGTTCGAGGCCGGCATGGTGCTGCAAGGCTGGGAAGTGAAGGCCCTGCGCGAAGGCAAGGTGCAGCTCACCGACGGCTACGTGGTGATCAAGAACGGCGAGCTCTTCATCATCGGCTGCCAGATCAATCCGCTGAAGACCGCCTCCACCCACGTCAACCCCGACAGCATCCGCTCGCGCAAGCTGCTCATGCACAAGGACGAGATCCGGCGCCTGATCGGCAAGGTCGAGCAGAAGGGCTACACGCTGGTGCCGATCAACCTGCACTGGAAAGGCGGCCGGGTGAAGTGCGAGGTCGCCCTGGCCAAGGGCAAGGCCGAGCACGACAAGCGCCATGTCATCAAGGACCGCGAAGGCAAGCGCGAGGTGGAGCGCGCCATGAAGTCCCACCACCGCTGAAGAAAAAGATCGGACCGGGCGGAATAAACCGGGCCGGCGGGGCGTTCATCCCTACAGGTTCAACCCCTGGAGAAGTCCATGAAACTGCTCTCTCACTGGTCCCCCATCGTCCTGGCCACCGCCCTGCTCGGTTGCTCGACCGTCATGGCCAATGGCGCGCCCGCCAAGGAATCCGGCGGCGTGCTCGTCGGCGACAAGGGCATGACGCTCTACACCTTCGACAAGGACGAGAAGGGCAGCGGCAAGTCGGTCTGCAACGGCCAGTGCGCCACCAACTGGCCGCCGCTGATGGCCGAAGCCTCCGCGAAGCCGACCGGCGACTGGACCGTCGTCACCCGCGACGATGGCAAGAAGCAGTGGGCCTACAAGGGCCAGCCGCTCTACTACTGGATCAAGGACACCAAGGCCGGCGACAAGACCGGCGAGAGCGTGCCCAACTGGAAACTCGCCAAGCCTTGAGCTCGCACGACGCGCGCCAAAAGGCGCGCGAAGCACTAATCTAAGCGCCGTGCACACCGGCGAACTGGAAGCGCAGATTCCGCAGCTGCGGCGCTACGCGCGGGCCCTCACGGGCGACCGCTGGGCGGCCGACGACCTGGTGCAGGACACGCTGGAGCGGGCCTGCGGCCGCTGGAATCTCTGGCGCGCGGGCACCGACCTGCGGGCCTGGCTGTTCACCGTCATGCACAACCTGTTCATCGACGGCGCGCGCCGGACGGCCCGGCAGGGCGGCCCGCACGCCGACCTCGACCAGGTCGAGGCCGAGCCGTCGGTGGTCGACGGCTCGCCGGAACGGCTGCTCGACCTGCAGCGCTGCCTGATGCGGTTGCCCGAGGAGCAGCGCGAGGTCCTGTTGCTGGTCACGCTGCAGGACCTGAGCTACCAGGACGTGGCCCGCATCACCGGCGCACCGGTGGGCACGGTGATGTCGCGCCTGTCCCGCGCGCGCGGGCGGATGCGCGAACTGATGGAAGGCACGCCGCACCGGACCGCCGGGTCGGTCGTGCCGTTGAAGCGCGCGAAAGGAAATGTGGATCGATGAACCAGGACGACGAGGCCCGGTTGCACGCCCTGGTCGATGGGCGGCTGGACCCGCGAGAGGAGCAGGAGGCGATCAATCGGCTGGCGCAAGACCCGGCCGCGGAGACGCTCGTGCGTGAATGGAAGGAGCAGCGCGACGCCCTGCTCGGCCTGCATCGGCAGGTGCTGGACGAGCCGGTGCCCAGCCACCTGGCGCGCGCCGCGCGCGAAGTCGGGCGCAAGGGCCGCCGGCTGGACAGCTGGCATCGCTGGGGCGGCCTGGCGGCATCGATCGCGATAGCGTTCGTGCTGGGCTGGTTCGCCAACCAGCAATGGGGCGGTGCCGGTCCGGAGCGGCTGGCGCGGGCGCGCCCTCTTTCCGATTTCGGCCGGCAGGCCGTGCTGGCGCACGCGGTGTATTCGCCGGAAGTGCGGCATCCGGTGGAAGTGCCGGCGGCGCAGCAGGACCATCTGGTGCAGTGGCTCTCCAAGCGGCTCGGCCGGCCGCTGAAGGTGCCCGACCTCACGACTCAGGGCTACGAACTGGTGGGCGGCCGCCTGTTGCCGGGCGCCCAGGGCGCGCGGGCACAGTTCATGTACCAGAACGCGCGGGCCGAGCGCATCACGCTGTACGTCGGCGCGGTCGATCCGGCCGCGGCCGCCGGCGGCACCGGCGAGACCGCGTTCCGGTTCACCACGCAGGAAGGCACGTCCAGCTTCTACTGGGTGGACCAGGGGTTCGGCTATGCCTTGGCCGGCCGCCTGGGCCGGCCGGAGTTGCAGGCGCTCGCGCTGACCGTCTACCGCCAACTCTGAGCGGGCGCCTTCAGTCGAGCGAACGCAGCGGGTGCGCGTGCACGGGCCAGGGACTGCGGAAGAACGGCTCGACCATCTCCGGCGTCACGTCCTCGATGCGCGCCGGATTCCAGCGCGGCGCATGGTCCTTGTCGACCGCCAGCGCGCGCACGCCTTCCATGGTTTCGCCGGCCGTGCCCGGCCGCAGGTGGAAGCAGTGGCGCACCATGTCGCGCTCCATCCGCAGGTCGTCGGCCAGGCCCATGCCGCGCGCGCGGCGCACCTGCTCCAGCGTGACGTGCAGCATCAGCGGCGAGCGTTTGCGCAGCGCAGCCGCGGTGTGGCGGCTCCATTCCGAATCCGAACCTTCGAGCGCGGCGACGATCTCGCGCACCGTGTCCAGAGCGAACACGCGGTCGATCTCGTTGCGGTGGTCGGCCAGCTTCGAGCCCTCCACGCGCTGGGGCGTGGGCACCGCGGCGGCGCCTTCGGCCGCCAGGCGATCCCACAGCGCCGGCAGTTCGGACGAGGCGACAGCCACGTCCGCCAGGCGTGCGTCCACCGCGTCGGCCGCCGTGAGGATCTCGCCCGTGAGCGCCAGGTACTCGCCCAGCCGGCCCGGGCAGCGCGACAGGAAATGGCCGCCACCGACGTCCGGGAACAGGCCGATGTGGGTCTCCGGCATCGCCAGCTTGCTGCGCTCGGTGACGATGCGGCAGCGCGCGCCCTGGGTGATGCCCATGCCGCCGCCCAGCACGAGGCCGTCCATGAAGGCCACGTAGGGCTTGGGATAGCGGTGCACCAGGTGGTTGAGCGTGTATTCCTCGGTGAAGAAGTCCTCCAGCCGCGGATCGCCGGACAGGACGGCGGCGTGGAAGAAGCGGATGTCGCCGCCCGCGCTGAAGGCGCCGAACGGGCCTTCCTTGCCCATGCCGCGGATCGTCACCACCTCCACGCCCGGATCGTCGCGCCAGGCCAGCAGCGCGGCCGTGAGCTCGCGCAGCATGTCCAGCGACAGCGCGTTCAGCGCCTTGGGACGGTTCAGGGTGATCCGGCCTGCCTTGCCAACCACTTCCGCGATGACTTCGCTCATGCTCTCTGTTTCCAACCTACCAGTTCGTTCATCACCAGCGCGCCGATCACCAGCGCGCCGCCGGCCAGCACCGTCTGCGTGGGCACCTCGTCGGCGCCGAGCCAGGCCAGCAGGATTCCGAAGATCACCTCCAGCAACGCCAGCAGCGCGATCTCCGGCGCCTTGAGCACGCGGGCGCAGACCACCGACAGCGCGCACGGGATCGCCAGCTGCACCAGCCCCAGCAGCGCCAGCAAGGCGATGTCATGGCCGGACGCCGCGAACGGCATCGCCAGCGGCAGCGTGGCCAAGGAGGAGATCACGGCGCCGACCAGCACGGCCGGCACCAGGTCGACATCGCTGCCCTGCGCGTGGGCGCGCTGGGTGACGGTCCAGTTCACCGCGCCCGCCAGCGGCACGCACAGAGCCACCAGCGTGCCCGCGAGCTGCCCGCCCGAGACCTGCGCGCCGTACATGTAGGCGATGCCCGCGCCGGCGACGAGGATGGCCGCCCAGGTGCGCCCCGGGATGCGGTGGCCGATGAAGAGGCGCGCGATCAGGGCCGTCAGGAAGGGACCCACCGCCATCGTCACCAGCACGTTGGCCACGCTGGTCAGCGTGAGCGCCACCATGAAGGCGGTGAACATCACGCTCCAGCACAGGCCCGACAGCCACAGCGCCGGCCCGCCCCTGCGGACCTTGGCGAACACCGCCCGCCCCTGGAAGAACGGCAGGATCACCAGCAGGGACAGCACGGTGAAGAAGCTGCGCCAGAAGGTGACTTCGAAGCTGCGCGCGTGCTCCAGGTGGCGGGTGATGACGCCGGCGATGGACCACATCAGGGTCACCGCCACCATCAAAACGACCGCCCGGGGATGGGAAAGTCTCATCGTTGTTCTACCCGCGCCCGCGGCGCGGGCGAACACGCGATGTTATGCGGCCTCGCGCAGTGCACGCTTTCGTTCGTGTTCCTTCAGGTACCGCTTGCGCAGCCGCACGCTCTTGGGCGTGATCTCGACCAGCTCGTCGTCCTCGATGAACTCCACGCCGTATTCCAGCGTGAGCTCGATCGGCGGCGTGATCTTGATCGCGTCTTCCTTGCCCGAGACGCGGAAGTTGGTCAGCTGCTTGGTGCGGGTGGCGTTGACCACCAGGTCGTTGTCGCGGCTGTGGATGCCGACGATCATGCCCTCGTACACCGGGTCGTTGGCCCGCACGAACATGCGGCCGCGGTCGTCCAGCTTGCCCAGCGCGTAGGTGAAGATCTCGCCGTCGTCCATGGAGATCAGCACGCCGTTCTTGCGGCCGCCGATGTCGCCCTTGAAAGGCTCGTAGCGGTCGAAGATGTTGGAGATCAGGCCCGAGCCCCGGGTCAGGTTCAGGAACTCGTTGGAGAAGCCGATCAGGCCGCGCGCCGGGATGCGGTACTCCAGGCGCACGCGGCCGCGGCCGTCCGGTTCCATGTTCACCAGGTCGCCCTTGCGCTCGCCCAGGGCCTGCATCACGCCGCCCTGGTGCTGCTCCTCGATGTCCACGGTGACCAGCTCGATCGGCTCGTGCTTCTCGCCGTCGACCGTTTTCAGCACCACCCGCGGCTTGGACACGGCCAGCTCGTAGCCTTCACGCCGCATGTTCTCCAGCAGGATGGTGAGGTGCAGTTCGCCGCGGCCCATGACCTCGAACACGCCCTCCTCGTCGGTCTCGTTCACGCGCAGCGCGACGTTGGACTGCAGTTCCTTCTGCAGGCGGTCCCAGATCTGTCGGCTGGTGACGTACTTGCCCTCGCGGCCGGCCAGCGGGCTGGTGTTGACGCAGAAGTTCATGGTCAGGGTCGGCTCGTCGACCTTGAGCATGGGCAGCGGCGTGGAGTTGAGAGGGTCGGTGATCGTGACGCCGATGCCGATGTCGGCGATGCCGTTGATCAGCACGATGTCGCCGGGGCCGGCTTCAGTGACCTGCACGCGGTCCAGGCCCTGGAACGTCAGCACCTGGTTGACGCGGCCCTTGAACGACTTGCCGTCCGGGCCTTCCATCACCAGCACGTCCATCATCGGCTTGAGCGTGCCGGCGTTGATGCGGCCCACGCCGATGCGGCCGACGAAGCTGGAGAAGTCCAGCGCGGAGATCTGCAGCTGCAGCGGCGCGGCCGGGTCGCCTTCGTGCGCCGGCACGTGGTCCAGGATGGTGTCGAACAGGGCCGACATGTCGGGGCCCCACTGCGCGCCGGCCTCGCCCTCTTCCATCGAGCTCCAGCCGTTGATGCCGGAGGCGTACACCACCGGGAAGTCCAGCTGCTCGTCGGTGGCGCCCAGCTTGTCGAACAGGTCGAAGGCGGCGTTGATCACCTTGTCGGGATTCGCGCCCGGCTTGTCGACCTTGTTCACCACCACGATCGGACGCAGGCCCAGAGCCAGCGCCTTCTTGGTGACGAAGCGGGTCTGCGGCATCGGGCCTTCCTGGGCGTCGATCAGCAGCAGCACGCCGTCGACCATCGACAGGGCGCGCTCGACCTCGCCGCCGAAGTCCGCGTGGCCGGGGGTGTCGACGATGTTGATGTGCGTGCCCTTCCAGCTCACGGCGCAGTTCTTGGCCAGGATGGTGATGCCGCGCTCGCGCTCGATGGCGTTGTTGTCCATGACGGTGTCGACCACCTTCTCGTGCTCGGCGAAGGTGCCCGACTGGCGCAGCAGCTGGTCGACCATGGTGGTCTTGCCGTGGTCGACGTGGGCGATGATGGCGATGTTGCGGATCTGCTTGTTGCTCATGATGTCGTGATCGCGGTTCGCGATTGCAGGATTTGCTGGATTTCGATCGGGCTCAGCAGACGCCCGGGAATGAGTTCTCCGGCCCGCGCGTGGGCGGTGCCGAGCAAGGTGTGCGGCTGGTCGCCGAACACGGCGACCGACGGCATGTCCGGCCAGGTGCCGCGCCGGCGCAGGCCGGACAGGAAGCGCCCGGCATCTTCGGCGCCCAGCGTGACACGCGCGTGGCCCTCGAGCAGGGCTTCGGGCGGCAGCAGGGCCGCCTCGCGCTGCGCCTCGTCCATCTCGGCCAACGCCTCGAGGGTGACGCAATGGGACACGTCGAACGGACCGGTGGCGGTGCGCCGCAGGAACGACAGGTGCGCGCCGCAGCCCAGCGCCTCGCCGAGGTCCTCGCCCAGCGTGCGGATGTAGGTGCCCTTGCTCACGCGCGCGGTGAAGCGCAGCGCGGGCCGGCCGGCGTCCTCGGCCAGGGCGATCGAGAGCTCGTGCACGACGACGTCGCGCGCCTCGCGCTCGACCTCCTGGCCAGCACGGGCGTACTCGTAGAGCGCCTTGCCGTCCTTCTTGAGCGCGCTGTGCATCGGCGGCACCTGGCGCAGCGGGCCGGTGAACCGGCGCCGCAGGGTTTCCAGGCCTTCCGGCGCGATGGCGGGCACCTCACGGCGCTCGATGACCTCGCCCTCGGCGTCGCCGGTGCTGGTCTTCTCGCCGAGCACGGCCACGGCCTCGTAGGTCTTGTCCGCGTCCAGGTGCAGCTGGCTGAACTTGGTGGCGGCGCCGAAGCACAGCGGCAGCACGCCGGTGGCGAGCGGGTCCAGCGTGCCGGTGTGGCCCGCCTTTTCCGCCCGCAGCAGCCATTTGGCCTTCTGCAAGGCGTCGTTGCTGGACAAACCCCTGGGCTTGTCCAGCAGCAGCACCCCGTGCACGGGGCGCCTCACGACCCGTGCTCGTGGTGCGCTCATCGTCTACTGGTCGGAGTCTTTGGAACGCGACGCGACCGCGCGGGCGATCAGCGCGTTCATGTCGGACGCACGCTCGGTGGTGCGGTCGAACTGGAAGTGCAGCGTCGGTACGGTGTGGATGTGCAGGCGCTTGAACAGGCCGTTGCGCAGGAACCCGGCGGCGTGGTTGAGCGCCTCCTCGCATTCCTGCGGGTCGCCCACCAGCACGCTGAAGAACACCTTGGCATGCGCGTAGTCGGGCGTGACCTCGACCGCGTTGATCGTGACCATGCCCAGCCGCGGATCCTTGATCTCGCGGATCAGCTCGGCCAGGTCGCGCTGGACCTGGTCGGCGACCTGGTAGTTGCGGTTGGGTTTGGCGGACTTCTTCGGCATCGGAGAGACAGGGACCGCGCGCGGCGGTCCCCGGTTCCCTTTACAACGTGCGGGCGACTTCCTTGATCTCGAAGAACTCGAGCTGGTCGCCTTCCTTGATGTCGTTGTAGTTCTTCAGCTTGATACCGCACTCGAAGCCTTCCTTGACCTCGCGCACGTCGTCCTTCATCCGCTTCACCGACTCGACCTCGCCCGTGTAGATCACGACGTTGTCGCGCAGCAGGCGGAAGTGCGCGCTGCGGGTGACCATGCCCGACGTGATGTACGAGCCGGCCACCGTGCCGATCTTGGACGCCACGAAGACGGTGCGGATCTCGGCCGAGCCGATGACCTCTTCCCGCTTCTCCGGCGCCAGCATCCCGGACATGGCCGTCTTCAGCTCGTCCACCGCGTCGTAGATGATGCTGTAGTAGCGCAGGTCGACGTCGTTGCCCTCGGCCAGCTTGCGCGCACCGGAATCGGCGCGCACGTTGAAGCCGATGATCACCGCCTTGGAGGCGATGGCCAGGTTCACGTCCGACTCGCTGATGCCGCCCACGGCCGCGTAGACCAGCTGCACCTTGACCTCGTCGGTCGACAGCTTGAGCAGCGACTGCGACAGCGCTTCCTGCGAGCCCTGCACGTCGGCCTTGACGATGATGGGCAGCGTCTTGACCTCGCCCGCCGTCATGTCGGAGAACATGTTCTCCAGCTTGGCGGCCTGCTGCTTGGCCAGCTTGGTGTTGCGGAACTTGCCGGCGCGGTAGGTCGCGATCTCGCGGGCACGGCGCTCGTCGGTGAGCACCATGAACTCGTCGCCCGCCTGAGGCACCTCGGTCAGGCCCTGGATCTCCACCGGGATCGACGGGCCGGCCGCCTTGATGGTCTTGCCGTTCTCGTCGAGCATGGCTCGCACGCGGCCGAAGGTCTGGCCGGCCAGCACCACGTCGCCCACCTTCAGCGTGCCCGACTGCACCAGCACCGTGGCCACCGGGCCGCGGCCCTTGTCCAGCTGCGCTTCGATGACCAGGCCCTTGGCCGCGGCGTCCACCGGCGCCTTGAGCTCCAGCACTTCGGCCTGCAGCAGCACCTGCTCGAGCAGGTCGTCGACGCCCTGGCCGGTGATGGCCGAGACGCTGACGAACGGCGATTCGCCGCCGTATTCCTCGGGCACCACTTCCTCGGCCACCAGTTCCTGCTTGACGCGGTCCGGGTTGGCGCTGGGCTTGTCGATCTTGTTGACCGCCACCACGATGGGGACGCCCGCCGCCTTGGCGTGCTTGACCGCCTCCTTGGTCTGCGGCATCACGCCGTCGTCGGCCGCCACCACCAGGATGACGATGTCGGTCGCCTGGGCGCCGCGGGCACGCATGGCGGTGAACGCCTCGTGGCCCGGGGTGTCCAGGAACGAGATGACGCCGCGCGGCGTTTCCACGTGGTACGCGCCGATGTGCTGGGTGATGCCGCCGGCTTCGCCCGCCGCCACCTTGGCGCGGCGGATGTAGTCCAGCAGCGAGGTCTTGCCGTGGTCGACGTGGCCCATGACGGTGACGACCGGCGCGCGCGGCAGGGCTTCGGCCTCCTGCTGCGACACCTCTTCCTCGGTGAACGCCTCGGGATCGTCCAGGGCGGCCGTGACCGCCTTGTGGCCCATTTCCTCGACCACGATCATGGCCGTGTCCTGGTCCAGCGGCTGGTTGATGGTGACCATCTGGCCCATCTTCATCAGCGCCTTGATCACTTCGGAGGCCTTCACGGCCATCTTGTGCGCGAGCTCGGCGACCGTGATGGTCTCGGGCACGTGCACTTCGATCACGCGCTGCTCGACCACGGCCTGCTGCATGTCGCCACGCTGGTCGCGGTCGCTGCCGCGACGGCCACGCGGGCCTCCGCGCCAGCTGTTGCGGCCGACGCCGCCCGAGGCGTCGCCACGGGTCGGGATGGCCTTCTTCTTGGCCGGATCGGCGGCCCAGCTGGAGGACAGCTTGGCCGACTTGACTTCCTTGCCCGCGCCCGGGCCGGCAGGCGCCGCGCCGGGGGCGCGCGCCGTGACGGCAGGCTTGTGCAGCGTGCCCTTGGCGGCCGGCTTGCCGGCTTCGCCGGGCTTGGCGACCGGCTTGGCTTCTTCCGGCTTCTTGGCGACCAGCACCTTCTTGGGCGCCGCCATCATGGCGCGGATGGCTTCCGCCTCGGCCAGGGCCTTGCGGCGGCGCTCTTCCAGGTCCTTGGCGCGCGCGGCTTCCTCGTCGGCACGGGCCTTGGACTCGGCTTCGGCGCGCGCGCGGGCTTCCGCCGCGGCGGCATTGCGCGCGGCGGTGGCGGCGGCCTGTTCGGCGCTGGCTTCGGCCTGGGCCGTGGCGGCGGCGAGCTTCTTCTGCTCTTCGTTGGCCGCGTAGGCGGCGGCGCGCTCCTCGGCCTCGCGCTCCTTGCGCTCCTGCTCCTCGCGCTGGCGGCGCTTCTCGGCCAGGTCTTCCTCCTGGCGGCGGATCAGTTCGGCCTGGCGGCGGGCTTCTTCCTCGCGGCGGACCAGCTCGGCGTCATCCTGGCGCGCGGCGGCCGGCTCGCGCAGCTCGGGCTCGGGCGCTTCCACGACGGCGGTGTCGCCGCCCTCTTCGCGCTTGACGAAGGTGCGCTTCTTGCGCACTTCCACCTGGATGGTGCGCGCCTTGCCGCTGGCGTCGGCCTGCTTGATCTCGCTGGTGGATTTCTTGACCAGGGTGATCTTCTTGCGCTCGGGCGAGGCCGTGCCGTGGCTGGCCTGCAGGAAGCCGAGCAGCTTCTGCTTGTCTGCTTCGGACAGCGCGTCGGTCGGCGCGGACTTGGCCACGCCGGCGCTGCGCAGCTGTTCAAGCAGCGTCTGGGGTGATTTCTTGAGCTCGCTGGCGAACTCGGCGACGGTGGTACTGGACATATGTTCTGGGACCCTCCATCACGTCACGCTTGCGCGGTCGCACCGGCGAACCAGTGCTCGCGCGCCTTCATGATCAGGGCTTTGGCCTCGTCCGCGGACTGGCCGGTGATCTCGGTCAACTCGTCGACGGCCAGATCGGCCAGCTCGTCGCGGGTCTGCACGCCGGCCTCGGCCAGCTTGGTGATCATCTGGGCATCGAGGCCCTCGAGGTCGCGCAGGTCCTGCGACACACCCTCGACGCTCTCCTCGCGCACGATCTCCATGGTGAGCAGCGCGTCCTTGGCGCGGGCGCGCAGCTCGTTGACGGTGTCCTCGTCGAAGGACTCGATCTCCAGCATCTCCTGGATCGGCACGTAGGCCACTTCCTCGAGGCTGGTGAAGCCTTCGGAGATGAGGATGTCGGCGATCTCCTCGTCGACGTCGAGCTTCTGCATGAACAGCTCGCGCAGCGTGGTCTGCTCCTCGGCCTGCTTCTGGGCCGATTCGTTGGCGTCCATGATGTTGATCTTCCAGCCGGTCAGCTCGGAAGCCAGGCGCACGTTCTGGCCGCCGCGGCCGATGGCGATGGCGAGGTTCTCCTCGTCGACCACCACGTCCATGGCGTGCTTTTCCTCGTCCACCACGATCGAGGTGACGTTGGCCGGGGCCAGCGCGCCGATGACGAACTGCGCCGGGTCCTCGGACCACAGCACGATGTCGACCCGCTCGCCGGCCAGCTCGTTGGTGACCGCGTTCACGCGGGTGCCGCGCACGCCGACGCAGGTGCCGATCGGATCGACGCGCTTGTCGTGCGACAGCACGGCGATCTTGGCGCGCGAACCGGGGTCGCGGGCGCAGCTCTTGATCTCCAGCAGGCCCTGCTCGATCTCGGGCACTTCCTGGCGGAACAGCTCGATCATGAACTCGGGCGCCGCGCGCGACAGGATGATGGGCGCGCCGCGCAGCGTCAGGTCCACTTCCATGATCATGGCGCGCACGCGGTCGCCGTTGCGCAGGTTCTCCTTGGGGATCATCTCGCCGCGGCGCAGCCGGCCTTCGACGCGGCCGCTCTCCACGATGATGTCGCCCTTGTCCATGCGCTTGACGGTGCCCACGAAGATCTTGTCGCCGCGCGACATGAAGTCGTTCAGCAGCATCTCGCGCTCGGCGTCGCGGATCTTCTGCAGGATGACCTGCTTGGCGGCCATGGCGCCGATGCGGCCGATGGGCAGCGAGTCCACCGGCTCCTCGATGTAGTCGCCCTCGTCGACGTCTTCCACGCGCTCGCGGGCGTCCATCAGGAGTTCTTCGGCGTCCGGGTTCTGCAGGCCCTGGCTGTCGGGCACGACCAGCCAGCGGCGGAAAGTCTCGTACTCGCCGCTGTCGCGATCGATGGCGACGCGGATGTCCACCTCGCCCTCGTACAGCTTCTTGGTGGCCTGGGCCAGCGCCGATTCGACGGCGCCGAACACCACGTCCCGCTCCACGTTCTTCTCGCGCGAGATCGCTTCGACCAGCATCAACAATTCGCGATTCATCACGACTCTCCTGTCTGCCTGGGCCTGCGGCCCTTGAAATCCACCACCGGCGCGAGCCGCGCCTCCTTCAATTCGTCCAGCGTGAAGCCGATCGCCTGCAGCGGCGCCTGCTCGCGCTTGCGGCTGACGCGCTGGCCCGGCTTGGCCTGCGGCTCTTCGCTCCACACCAGCTGCCAGCCGCCGCTGTCGGCCCGGCCCAGCTGGCCGCGGAACTTCTTGCGGTTGGCGGCGACCTGGCCCGCGCCGGCGGCGCCCACGGGCGCCTTCAGCGTGATGTCCACCACCTCGCCGGCGAACCGCTCGAAGTCGCGCTCGCTGCGCAGCGGGCGGTCCAGCCCGGGCGACGAAACCTCCAGCCGCTTGTAGTCCACGCCTTCGACTTCCAGCGCGTACTGCAGCTGGCGCGTGACCTTCTCGCAGTCCTCGACGTTGACGAAGTTCTCCTGCCCCGGCGTCCAGGGCAGGTCGATCGTCACGCGCAGCAAGCCTCCGGCGGAGCGTTCGATCTCCACCAACTCATATCCCAGGCCGGCCACGGTCTGCTGGGCGATGTCCTGCAGCGCCAAAGTTCTTGTTGTCCTTTTGGAACGACCAAAAAAAAAGGGCGGTGAGTACCCGCCCGTCCTGGTCGTGAAGCAAAGATTGTACCGCGAGGGGACCTTCTGCGCAACTGGGACGGGGGTGGAACGGGCAGGGAAACGGCGACTCAGCCGAGCGGATCGCGCCCCGAACGCATGAGCTTGGTCTGGGCCTTGCGGCGCTTGTCGGCCAGCCGCTGCCGACCCGCGGAAGCTGGGGGCCGGGTCGGCTTTCTCAAGTGCGGCGGCTCGGCCACGCTGTCCACCAGCTCCTGCAGCCGGTCCCAGGCCTCGGCCCGGTTCAGCTCCTGGCTGCGGTGGTTCTGGGCCTTGAGCACGACCACGCCCGAGCGGCTGATCCGGTGGTCGGCCAGCGCCAGCAGCCTGGCCTTGTGCTCGTGCGGGAGCGACGAGGCACGGACGTCGTAGCGCAGGTGGATCGCGCTGGAGACCTTGTTGACGTTCTGCCCGCCCGCGCCCTGGGCCCGGACGGCGCTGATCTCCACCTCCTCGGGCGGGATCGCCGTACGCCTGGGCTTGAGCGTCATCAGGCCGCGGCAGCGACCAGCGCGCGGGTGTAGTCGTGCGACGGCTGGCCCAGCACCTGGTCGACCGGGCCGGATTCCAGCACCTCGCCATCCTTCATCACCAGCACCTCGTGGGCCATCGCGCGGATCACGTCGACGTCGTGGGTGATCAGCAGGTAGGCCAGGCCCCGGTCGCGCTGCAGCCGCTGGAGCAGGGCCAGCACCTGTTTCTGGATCGTGACGTCCAGCGCGCTGGTCGGCTCGTCCAGCACCAGCAGCCGCGGCCCGACGATCAGCGCCCGCGCGATGGCGAGCCGCTGCCGCTGGCCGCCGGAGAACTCGTGCGGATAGCGGTCGAGCAGCCCGGGGAACTGCTTCTCTCCAAGCCCGACGTCGGCCAGCGCGGCCAGGACGCGCTCGCGCCGATTGGCCGCCGGCAGCTCGGGTTCGTGCACCAGCAGGCCCTCGCCCACGATCTCCTCCACCGTCATCCGCGGTGAGAGCGAAGAGAACGGGTCCTGGAACACCACCTGCACCTGCCGGCGCGCGGCGCGGTTGCGGGTGGCCGAGCCGCGCACCCACTGGTGGCCCACGACGTCGAGGGCGCCTCGATGCGGGATCAGCCCGAGCGCCGCCAGCGCCAGCGTCGATTTGCCCGAGCCCGATTCACCGACCACGCCCAGGGTGCGCCGCGCGGGGATTGCGAAGCTCGCGCCGTGCACGGCGACGAACTCGCCGCGGCGGAACCAGCCGCGGAAGCCGGGCACGGGAACGGGATAGGCCACGCGAAGGTCGCCGGCCTGCATCACCGGCTGGTCCCGGCCGCCGCCCTCTTCCACCTGGCGCACCGGCCGGCTGTCGATCAGCTTCTTCGTGTACGCATGCCGCGGGTGCGAGAAGACGACGTCGACGCCGCCCTCCTCCACCAGGTGCCCGTTCTCCATCACGGCCACCCGGTCGGCGAACTTGCGCACCATGTTCAGGTCGTGCGTGATCAGCAGCAGCGCCATGCCGTTCTGGCGCTGCAGGTCGTCGAGCAGCGCCAGGATCTGCACGCGCAGCGTGACGTCCAGGGCCGTGGTGGGCTCGTCGGCCAGCAGCAGGCGTGGACGGCACGCCAGCGCCATCGCGATCATGGCCCGCTGCCGCTGGCCGCCCGACAGCTGGTGCGGGAAGGCATGCGCGCGACGGCGCGGATCGGGGATGCCGGTCGCGGCCAGCGCTTCGACCGCCGCTTCCCAGGCCTGTCGCCGCGACAGCGCCTGCTTGAGCTCCAGCACCTCCGCCACCTGGTCGCCCACCGGGTACAGCGGGTTCAGCGCCGTCATCGGCTCCTGGAAGATCATGGCGATGTCGTCGCCGCGGATGCCCAGCAGCTGCCGCTCGGGCAGCGAGACCAGGTCCACGGGCGGCTGGCCGGGCGTGGCGGAAGCCAGCATCGCGGAGCCGGTCACCGTGGCGTTCTGCACCAGGCCCAGCAGCGAGAGCGCGGTGACGGTCTTGCCCGATCCCGATTCGCCGACCAGTGCCAGCTTCTCGCCCGGACGGATGCTGAAGTCCACGCCGTGCACCACCTCCTTGCCACCGAAGGCGACGCGCAGGCCGCGGACGTCGAGCAGCGGCGTGGTCATGACGAGGCCTTCCGCGGGTCGAGCGCGTCGCGCAGCGCATCGCCCATGAAGGTCAGCAGCAGCAAGGTGATGGAGAGCACGGCGAAGGTGGAGATCGAGATCCACCACGCGTCCAGGTTGGCCTTGCCCTGGTTGAGCAACTCGCCCAGCGAAGGCGTGCCGGGCGGAACGCCCAGTCCGAGGAAGTCGAGCGAGGTCAGCGCCAGGATGGCCGCGCTCATTCGGAACGGCAGGAAGGTCACCACCGGCGTCATGCTGTTGGGCAGGATGTGGCGCCACATGATCCGGCCGTTGCCCACGCCCAGCGCCCGCGCGGCGCGCACGTAGTCCATCTGCCGGTTGCGCAGGAACTCGGCCCGGACGTAGTCGGACAGGCCCATCCAGCCGAACAGCGACAGCAGGATCAGCAGCAGCGCCACGCTGGGCGAGAACACCGCCGAGAAGATGATCAGCAGGTACAGCTCCGGCATCGAGCCCCAGATCTCGATGAAGCGCTGGAACGACAGGTCGGTCTTGCCGCCGAAGAAACCCTGGATGGCGCCGGTCAGCACGCCCAGCACCACGCCGATGGCCGTCAGCGCCAGCCCGAACAGCACGCTGACCCGGAAGCCGTAGATCAGCTGCGCGAGCAGGTCGCGCCCGCGGTCGTCGGTGCCCAGCAGGTTCTCGCGCGAAGGCGCCGCCGGGTTCGGGCTCTTGGCGAAGTAGTTCAGCGTCTTCGGTCCGTAGGCATTGGGCGGATAGATCGTCCAGTTGCCACCCTCGGACAGCTTGCGCTGCACGAAAGGATCCAGATAGTCGGCGGGCGTGTGGAAGTCGCCGCCGAACGTCGTCTCCGGGTAGTCGCGCACCAGCGGGAAGTAGAAGCTGCCCTCGTAGCGCACGACCAGCGGCTTGTCGTTGGAGAGCACTTCCGCGAACAGGCTCAGCACCACCAGCACCGAGAAGATCACCAGGCTGACGAAGCCCAGGCGGTTGCGGCGGAAGCGCTGCCAGGCGCGGCGCCCCGGGCTGACGCTCACGGGCGCGGCTACGGCCCTGGCGACCGGCTCCAGTTCGGGGGCGAGCACGGCCTCAGTCGAATTTGACACGCGGGTCCACCAGCACGTAGGAGAGGTCGCTGATCAGCTTGGTCACCAAGCCGATCAGGGTGAAAAGATAGAGCGTGCCCAGCACCACCGGGTAGTCGCGCCGGATCACGCTCTCGTAGCTGAGCAGCCCCAGCCCGTCGAGCGAGAACAGCGTCTCGATCAGCAGCGAGCCGGTGAAGAACGCGCCGATGAAGGCCGCCGGGAAGCCCGTGATGATCGGGATCAGCGCGTTGCGGAACACGTGCTTCCACAGCACCCGGCGCTCGTCCAGCCCCTTGGCCCGCGCGGTCAGCACGTATTGCTTGCGGATCTCCTCCAGGAAGGCGTTCTTGGTGAGCATGGCCGTGACCGCGAAGCTGCCGAACACCATGGCCGTGACCGGCAGCGCGATGTGCCACAGGTAGTCCACCACCTTGCCGCCCAGGCTGAGCTGCTCCCAGCCGGGCGAGGTCAGGCCGCGAAGGGGGAACAGCTGCAACTGCCCGCCGAACACCACCAGCAGCGCGACGCCCAGCACGAAGCCCGGGATGGCATAGCCGACCAGCACGATCAGCGTGGTGACGAAGTCGAACCGCGTCCCCGCCCTCACCGCCTTGGCCACGCCCAGCGGCACCGCTATCAGGTAGCTGAGGAAGAACGTCCAGAGCCCCAGGCTGATGGACACCGGCAGCTTCTCCTTCACCAGCTGCCACACGTCCTTGTGCTGGTAGAAGCTGCGGCCCAGGTCGAAGCGGGCGAACTGGCCCAGCATCTGGAAGAAGCGCTCGTGCGCCGGCTTGTCGAAGCCGTAGAGCTGGCGGATCTCGGCGATGCGCTTCTCGTCGATGCCCTGGCGGCCGCGGTAGCCGGCACCGGCCGACGCGGCCCGCTCGCCGCCGGAGTCGCGGCCCTGCAGCTGCGCCACCATCTGCTCCACCGGGCCGCCGGGCACGAACTGCACGATGGCGAAGGTGATCAGCAGCACGCCCAGCAGCGTGGGGATCATCAGCAGCAGGCGCTTGAGGATATAGGCCGTCATGGGTTCAGTGCTTGCCGGGCGCGGCCCACCAGGTGGCCATCGCCCAGCCGTCGGCCTCGTAGTACGGCGGGATCACCGGCGGCAGCTCGAAGCGCGGCGCGCGGTAGCCGATGAAGAAGGCGCCGCTGTAGTACTGCGGGATCGAGTAGTAGCCGTTTGTCAGCACGCGGTTGAGCGCGCGCATGGCGGCGTTGAGGTCCGGCCGGGTCTTGGCCTGCACCACTTTCTGCAGCAGCGCGTCCACCGCGGGGTCGGCGATGCCCCAGTAGTTGGCCGACCCGTTGGTGGTGGCGGCCCTGGAGCCGAAGTACTCCAGCAGTTCGCCGCCGGGCGCCACCATGCCCGGGATGCGGCGGGTGGTGAGCTCGAACTCGAACTTGTCCATCCGCTCCTTGCTCAGCGAGAAGTCCACCTGCCGGTAGTTCCAGCCGATGCCCAGCTTGGCCAGGGCCTGCTCGAACGGCGCGACGATGCGCACCAGCGAGGGCTGGTCGTTCAGGAACTCGATGACGAAGGGTTCGCCCTTCTCGTTGCGCAGCGCGCCGTCGCGGTAGGTCCAGCCCGCCTCGCGCAGCAGCGCCTGGGCCTGGCGCAGGTTGTCGCGCAGGCTGCTCGGCGGACTGGTGCTGGGCGGGATCGGCATCGGTCCGAACACCTCGGGCCGCAGCTTGTCGCGCAGCGGCTCCAGCAGCGCGAGTTCGTCCGGCTTGGGCAGGCCGTCGGCATGGAAGTCGCTGTTCGGGAAGTAGCCCTGCACGCGCTTGTACAGGCCGTAGAACAGCTGGCGGTTCATCCACTCGAAGTCCATCGCCAGCGTCAGCGCCTTGCGCACCCGGATGTCCTTGAACTTGGGATTGCGCAGGTTGAACACGTAGCCCTGGAAGTCGCCCGGGTTGCGGTTCTCGAAGGTGGCCTTCTTCAGCTCGCCGCTGTCGAACTGCTTGCCCTTGTACTGGCGGGCCCAGTTGCGCGAGGTGAATTCGCGCAGGAAGTCGAACTCGCCGGCCTTCAGGCCTTCGAAGCGGGCCGTCTCGTCCAGGTAGATCTTGAAGCTGATGCGGTCGAAGTTGAACTGCCCGCGCCGCACCGGCAGGTCGCGCGCCCAGTAGTTCGGGTCGCGCTGGTAGGTGATGTCGCGGCCCATGCGCGGGTCGGCGATGCGGTACGGGCCCGAGCCGATCGGCACCTCCGACACCACCTGGTCGAACGGCTTGCCCTTGCCCCACTCGCGGCTGAACACCGGCATGCCGCCGACCACCAGCGGCAGCTCCGGGTTGGGCGACACGAACTCGAAGCGCACCGTCCGGTCGTCCACCGCCACGACCTGCTTCACCTCGACGTAGATGGTTCGGAACTGCGGCGCCGCCTCCTTGCTGATCAGCGTGCGGAACGAGTGCACCACGTCGGCGGCCAGCACCGGCTTGCCGTCGTGGAAGCGCGCCTCGCGCCGCAGGCGGAAGGTGGCGGAGAGGCGATCCGGCGCGACCTCGACGTCCTCGGCCAGCAGGCCGTAGGCGGTGGTGGGCTCGTCGAAGTTGCCGGTCAGCAGGCTGTCGAACAGCAGCGCGGTCAGGCCGTAGGGCTCCGTGCCCTTGAGCGTGAACGGGTTGAACTTGTCGAAGTTGGTCGGCCGCGTGGGCGGGACCATGCGGATCTCGCCGCCCTTGGGCGCCCGCGGGTTGACGTACGAGAAGTTCTGGAAATCGGGCCCGTACTTGATGTCGCCGAATTGCGCGTACGCATGGGCCGCCCAGGAGGGAGCGGCCATCAGTGCTGCCAGCAGGACGAGCCAACCTCGCATGCGACAATTCTGCCGACTTTTCCAACAGCAAAAACGCATGGGCTTCCTCTCCGGCAAGAAATTGTTGATCACGGGCGTGCTTTCGAACCGCTCGATCGCCTACGGCATCGCCAAGGCCTGCCACGCGCAAGGCGCCGAGCTGGCCTTCAGCTACGTCGGCGAGCGCTTCAAGGACCGCATCACCGAATTCGCCGCGGACTTCGACTCCAAGCTGGTGTTCGACTGCGACGTGGGCGACGACGCCCAGATCGCCAAGCTCTTCTCCGACCTGTCGGCCACCTGGCCCAAGTTCGACGGCTTCGTGCACGCCATCGGCTTCGCCCCGCGCGAGGCCATCGCCGGCGACTTCCTCGATGGCCTGTCGCGCGAGGCCTTCCGCATCGCCCACGACATCAGCGCCTACAGCTTCCCCGCCATGGCCAAGGCCGCGGCGCCGATGCTCAACGACAAGGCCGCGCTGCTCACCCTGAGCTACCTGGGCGCCATCCGCACGGTCCCGAACTACAACACCATGGGCCTGGCCAAGGCCTCGCTCGAAGCCTCGGTGCGCTACCTGGCCGAGTCCCTCGGTCCCAAGGGCGTGCGCGTCAACGGCATCAGCGCCGGCCCGATCAAGACGCTGGCCGCCAGCGGGATCAAGGGCTTCGGCAAGATCCTGTCGGTGGTGGCCGAGACCTCGCCGATCCGCCGCAACGTCACCATCGAGGACGTGGGCAACGTGGCCGCGTTCCTGCTGTCCGACCTGGCCGGCGGGGTGACCGCCGAGATCACCTACGTGGACGGCGGCTTCAGCCAGGTGGTGGGTGGCATCGCCGAACCCACCGAATAGATTCCGCGCCTCTTGAAGGAGGCGCTCCATGAACGACATCCATCCCGGCGCGGGTTTCCTCTCGCGCCGCCAAGCCTTGGCCTGGCTCGCCGGCGCCTGCGGCTTGCAAACGCCCGCGGCGCAAGCCGGGCCCATCGCCCTGATGCTGGCGCAGTCGTACGAGGCCGGTCCGGGCCTCGACCTCGCGCGCTACGCCGTCAGCGAGAAGTACGACGGCCTGCGCGGCTACTGGGACGGCCAGGCGCTATGGACCCGCGGCGGAAACCCCATCGCGACACCCGATGGGTTCACCGCCGGCTGGCCGCGGCAGCCGCTGGACGGTGAGCTCTGGGGCGGCCGCGGCCGCTTCGAGTTCGCGGTCGGCACCGCCCGCACCCAGGTGCCCGACCCGCAGGCGTGGCGCGGCATGCGCTACATGGTGTTCGACCTGCCGGCGCATCCGGGCTCCTTCCGCGAGCGCCATCGAGCGCTGGCCACCGTGCTGACCGGCGACCGGCTGCAGGCCGTCGAACAGGCCACCGTCGCCGATGCCGCCGCCTTGAAGGCGCGGCTGGACCGCACGGTGCGCAACGGCGGCGAAGGCCTGATGCTGCATCGCTGGGACGCCCCGTACCGCGCGGGCCGCAGCCCGGCCCTGCTCAAGTACAAGCCCGAGCCCGACGCCGACGCGCGGGTGGTCGGCCACCTGCCGGGCCAAGGCAAGCATGCCGGGGTGATGGGCGCCCTGCTCGTCGAGACGCCCGAAGGCTTGCGATTCCGCATCGGCTCGGGATTCAGCGACGACCAGCGCCGCCAGCCGCCCGCGGTGGGCCGCTGGGTGACGTACCGCTATCGCGGGCAGACCGAGGCCGGCATCCCGCGGTTCGCCACCTTCCTTCGGCTGCGGCCGGACGGTGGCGACTAGGCCCGCACGCAGTCCGCGAAGTACTTCACCTTGCCCTCGGCGTCGACCTCTTCCACCAGGCCGTGGATGTCGGTCTCGAAGCCCGGGCACTGCGAGTTGAACTCGCGCGAGAACTTCAGGTAGTCGACGATCTTCTTGTTGAAGACCTCGCCCGGGATCAGCAGCGGGATGCCCGGCGGGTAAGGCGTGATCAGCGAAGTGGTGATGCGGCCTTCCAGCTCGTCGATCGGCACCCGCTCGGTCTTGCGGTGGGCGATGTGCGAGAAGGCGTCGCTCGGCTTCATCGCCGGCGTCAGGTCCGACAGGTACATGTCGGTCGTGAGGCGGGCGATGTCGTACTTGGCGTACATCTCGTGCACCAGCTGGCACAGGTCGGCCAGGCCCATGCGCTCGTAGCGCGGGTACTGGGCGCAGAACTCGGGGAGGATGCGCCACATCGGCTGGTTGCGCGCGTAGTCGTCCTTGAACTGCTGCAGCGCCGTCAGCAGCGTGTTCCAGCGGCCCTTGGTGATGCCGATGGTGAACATGATGAAGAAGCTGTACAGGCCCGTCTTCTCCACGATGATCCCGTGCTCCGCCAGGAAGCGCGTGACGATCGAGGCCGGGATGCCGGTCTTGGCGAACTTGCCGTTCAGGTCCAGGCCGGGCGTGACCACGGTGGACTTGATCGGGTCCAGCATGTTGAAGCCCTCGGCCAGGTTGCCGAAGCCGTGCCACTTGGCCGTGCGGGCCTCGCCCTTGATGATCCAGTCGTCGGCGCGGCCGATGCCCTCCTCGGCCAGCTTGTCCGGGCCCCAGACCTTGAACCACCAGTCCTTGCCGTACTCCTGGTCGACCTTGCGCATGGCGCGGCGGAAGTCCAGCGCCTCCTGCAGGCTCTCCTGCACCAGCGCGGTGCCGCCGGGCGGCTCCATCATCGCGGCGGCCACGTCGCAGCTGGCGATGATCGAGTACTGCGGGCTGGTCGAGGTGTGCATCAGGAACGCCTCGTTGAACAGGTGGCGGTCCAGCTTGGTCTGCTTGGCGTCCTGCACCAGCACGTGGCTGGCCTGGCTGATGCCGGCCAGCAGCTTGTGGATGGACTGGGTGGCGTAGACCAGCGACTTCTCCGGCCGCGACCGCTTCTTGCCCATGGCATGGAAGCTGCCGTAGAACGGATGGAAGGCCGCGTGAGGCAGCCAGGCTTCGTCGAAGTGCAGCGCCTCGACGTAGCCGTCCAGCATGCCCTTGATGGTTTCCGTGTTGTAGAGGACGCCGTCGTAGGTGGACTGCGTGAGCGTCACGATGCGCGGCTTCACGTTGTCGGCGTCCACGCCCGCCAGCAGCGGGTTGGCGCGGATCTTGGCCTTGATCGCCTCGGGCGTGAATTCGCTCTGCGGGATCGGTCCGATGATGCCGAAGTGGTTGCGCGTCGGCTTCATGAACACCGGGATCGCCCCGGTCATGATGATCGAGTGCAGGATCGACTTGTGGCAGTTGCGGTCCACCACCACCACGTCGCCGGGCGCCACCGTGTGGTGCCACACCATCTTGTTCGACGTCGACGTTCCGTTCGTCACGAAGAAGCAGTGGTCGGCGTTGAAGATGCGCGCCGCGTTGCGCTCGCTGGCCGCCACCGGGCCGGTGTGGTCCAGCAGCTGGCCCAGTTCGTCCACCGCGTTGCAGACGTCGGCGCGCAGCATGTTCTCGCCGAAGAACTGGTGGAACATCTGGCCGATCGGGCTCTTGAGGAAGGCCACCCCGCCCGAGTGCCCCGGGCAGTGCCAGGAGTAGGAGCCGTCCTCGGCGTAGTCCAGCAGCGCCTTGAAGAACGGCGGCTGGATGCCCTCCAGGTAGCTCTTGGCCTCTCGGATGATGTGGCGCGCCATGAACTCCGGCGTGTCTTCATACATGTGGATGAAGCCATGGAGCTCGCGGAGCACGTCGTTGGGCAGGTGCTGCGAGGTCTTGGTCTCGCCGTAGATGTAGATCGGCACGTCGCTGTTCTTGCGGCGCACCTCGGTGATGAAGTTGCGCAGGTTCAGCACCGCCGGGTCGGGCTCCGGCCCCTGGGTGAACTCCTCGTCGTCGATCGACAGGATGAAGGCGCTGGCGCGGCTTTGCTGCTGCGCGAACTGCACCAGGTCGCCGTAGCTGGTGACACCGAGCACCTCCATGCCCTCGGCCTCGATCGCCTGGGCCAGCGCGCGGATGCCCAGCCCGGACGTGTTTTCCGAGCGGTAGTCTTCGTCGATGATGACGATGGGGAAGCGGAATTTCATGCGGGTCGGCCGAGGGCCGGAAAGTCAAGGCGCGAAGTGTATGCAAATCGGGTGACGCGACCGGGGCATCGCCGCTCACCCACAATCGGCCCATCCGTAATTTTCGAACACGGAAGGAGGCCCGGATGGCGGATTCGACGGTGTGGTGGCTGCTCACGGGCGCGGCGGTCGCCGTGGAACTGGTCACCGGAACCTTTTACCTGCTGATGCTGGCCATCGGCCTGGCGGCCGGCGCGCTGGCCGCCCACGCGGGCGCCGGGATGGCGGCGCAGCTGGTCACGGCGGCCCTGGTGGGCGGCGGCGCGGTGGCCGCCTTGTACGTCATTCGCCAGCGGCGCCCCGCCACGCCGGGCGCCGCCGCCAACCCCGACGTGAACCTGGACGTGGGCGAAACCGTGATGGTCGAAGCCTGGCGGCCGGACGGCACCGCCCTGGTGCGCTACCGCGGCGCCAGCTGGACGGTGGCCCACCCGCCCGGCGCGGCCCCCGCGGCCGGCCTGCACCGCGTGCGCGAGGTGGTCGGCAACCGCCTCATCGTCGAGAAGATCTGAACCCCCAAGAAGGAAGAACAACCATGGAAATCGCCCTCGTCCTGTTCGTCATCGCCGTCATCTTCGTGGTGCGCGCCGTCAAGGTCGTCCCCCAGCAGCACGCCTGGGTGGTGGAGCGCCTGGGCAAGTACCACGGCTCGCTCACCCCGGGCCTGAACTTCCTGGTGCCCTTCATCGACAAGGTGGCCTACAAGCACAGCCTGAAGGAGATCCCGCTGGACGTCCCCAGCCAGGTCTGCATCACCCGGGACAACACCCAGCTGCAGGTGGACGGCATCCTGTACTTCCAGGTCACCGACCCGATGCGGGCCAGCTACGGCAGCTCCAACTACATCGTGGCCGTCACCCAGCTGGCCCAGACGTCGCTGCGCAGCGTGATCGGCAAGCTGGAGCTGGACAAGACCTTCGAGGAGCGGGACGTCATCAACGCCCAGGTCGTGCAGGCCATCGACGAGGCGGCCCTGAACTGGGGCGTGAAGGTGCTGCGTTACGAGATCAAGGACCTGACGCCGCCGGCCGAGATCCTGCGCGCCATGCAGGCCCAGATCACCGCCGAACGGGAGAAGCGCGCCCTGATCGCCGCGTCCGAAGGCCGCCGGCAGGAGCAGATCAACATCGCCACCGGCGAGCGCGAGGCCTTCATCGCCCGCTCCGAAGGCGAGAAGCAGGCCGAGATCAACCAGGCCCAGGGCGAGGCGGCCGCCATCCTCGCCGTGGCCGAAGCCAAGGCCGAGGCCATCCGCAAGGTCGCCGAAGCCATCCGCCAGCCGGGCGGCGAGCAGGCGGTGCAGCTGGAAGTGGCGGAGAAGGCGGTGGACGCGTTCCGCAACGTGGCCAACGAGTCGCAGACCACGCTGATCGTCCCGGCGAACATGAGCGAGGTCTCGACCCTCATCGCGTCGGCGATGAAGATGATCCAGGCGGGCCGGCCGACGGTCTGATCGTCTGTCCAATTGACTGTCCATCTGTCTAGACACTGTCCAAGCGACAGCTTAGACAATGCTCCGTGTGGTGCTCCGACGACGCGTCTGTTTAGTCTGTCTTGACAAATGACCTAAGACAGTTCAACCTTCTGTCCAACACTGTTTGGACAAAGGCTGAATGTGTTGAGCAGCAAGGAAGTTCTGGAGCGCACCGGCATCTCGCGGGCGACCCTGAACAACTACATCGGGAGCGGCCTCGTGCCGCGCCCGGAGGTGCTGCCGCCCAGCCCCGAGCACGGCGCGGCGCCCCGCATCGGCTACTTCCCGGACGACACGGTCGACCGCATCGGCCAGATCCAGCGGCTCAAGCAGCAGGGCTGGAGCATCGCCCGCATCGCCGCCCACCTGGCGGGCGGTGCACCGGTGGAAGCGGGGGCGCCGGCCCCGGCCCCGCAAGCGCCGGTCGTCCACCGCGTCGCCGAACCGGCCCCGGCACCGGCATTCGCTGAGCGCCCCGCCGCCCCGCCGGCGGTCGTCTCCGTTTCCCCTTCCCGCGCCCCGGCGCCCATCCTCACGCCCGTCGCGCTCCTCGTCAGCACGCTGCAGGACGCCGGCGAGCTCTGGCTGCAGCTGCCCGCCGGCGAGTACTTCGAGCTGGTCAACGAGGTCTGGCTCGAGCTGGACCGCATCTTCCGGCGCCACGGTGGCCGCCACGGCAAGCATCCGGGCGAAGGCATGGTCTGCCACTTCCTGCCGCAGACGTCCGCCAGCTACCTGTGGAGCGCCCTCGCCGCCGCCCACCAGGCCCGCGAGGCCATGCGCCAGATCAGCAGCCGCTGGCAGGCGCGCAAGGGCTGGGACTTCGAGCTGTGCATGAACACCGGCGTGGACGAAGGCCAGGAATGGCTGGGCGCGCTGCGCCTGTCCGAGCCGCTGGAACTCACGGTCGTCGGCGGCGCCGCCGACCACGCGGCCCAGCTCTCGCGGTCGGGGCGCGACAGCGCCGTGTGGGTCACCCGCAACCTGGTGGGCAAGCTGTCCGCCGACGAGCGCCGCGCCCTCACCTTCGGCGTGCCCCGGGCCGACCGGCGCGTGCTCTCCAGCTTCGCCCGCCTGGCCGACCTGGCCGCCACCCACGGATCGCCCGCGGTACCCGC
This sequence comes from Pseudomonadota bacterium, assembly GCA_023387335.1. Classification (GTDB taxonomy): domain Bacteria; phylum Pseudomonadota; class Gammaproteobacteria; order Burkholderiales; family Burkholderiaceae_C; genus Ramlibacter. The sequence goes on from JAEWIF010000003.1 coordinate 164,251, forward strand.
CGCGCTGGCCGACCTGCCCGTCACCGAACTGCTGGACCTGGACACGGTCCCGCCCTCTCCCCACTCGCCGTCCAGGCCCCAGGCCTGAGGAAACAGGAAGGAACACACCATGCGCTGGTTCAAGCCGAATCTCAGGAACAGCCTGCATGCCATCTTCAGCGGCGGGCTGGGCACCTCGCGCCTCATCGAGGAGGACGAGGACACGCTGGTCAGCATCGAGGACATCCGCACCCGGATGACCGAGATGCTGTCCTCGCACGACGACGAGCGCGCCACCATCGTGCGGCGGCGCATCCGCTACGCCGACAGCGTCGAGTCGCTCTGGTTCCTGCGTGGCGAGCTGATGGCGGTGCTGTCCCGGTCGCGCGGCGAAGCCCGGGCGCTGGAGATGATCGCCAGCGTCAGCGACATGTTCGACGACCTGCTCCCGGAAGGCCTGCGCTCGCGCCCCAGCCCGCTCGGCCGCTACTGAACCTCAGCGGTTACAGCCCGCAATGGCTGAGGCTCCCGCCTTACCTGTGCAACACACGGTGCCCTGACCCCGGCCGAAGAATCCTCCCAACGCCGCGCCCCTTGCGCGGCTCCGCGGGAGGCACATGGCCACCTTGCATTCGCGCGACGCGCCACCGGCATGCGCGTTGACGCTCTTCCTCCTGGCCGGTTGTGGCGGCGGCGGCAGCAGCGCCGGCGTCAGCCTGGTGGACCCGCCGGATCCGCCCGGGCCCGCCCTCGCCATCCGCACCAGCCCGCCCGCCCTGCTCCAGGTCCCGCCGGCGCCCAACGTGCTCCCCATCTCGCTCGGCCGCGGCCCCCGCGGCACGGCGTTCAACGCGCCTTTCGTCTCCGTCACGATCTGCATTCCCGGCACCGCCACCTGCCAGACCATCGACCAGGTGCTGCTGGACACGGCCTCTTCCGGCTTGCGCATCGCCGCCTCTGCGCTGCGCAGCGGCATGGACCTGCCGTCGCTGCGCACGGCGGCAGGCGCCCCGGTCTCGCAGTGCGTCCCGTTCGCGAGCGGCGCCGCCTGGGGATCGGTGCGGCGGGCGGACGTCCGCCTGGCCGGCGAAGAAGCCCAGGCGATCCCGATCCAGGTGTACGAGCGCGCCGGGCCCTCCTCGCCCCCGCGGCCCGGCGCCTGCGCCACCGCGAGCGACCTCGCCCAGGTGATCGACGCCAACGGCGTCCTGGGCGTGGGACTGCGTCGGCAGGACTGCGGCGCCGGCTGCGAGTCCGCCAGCCCGGCGGCGGTCTACTTCACCTGCGCGGGCGGTCCGTGCACGCCGGCCGCGGTGGCCCGCGGCAGCCAGGTCGGCAACCCGATCGCCGCGCTGGGCGCCAACAGCAACGGCCTGGCCATCCTGCTGCCGCGGGTGCCGCCGGGCGGATCCAGCGCGGTCACCGGCGCCGCGATCCTGGGCATAGGCACGCAGCCGAACAACGTTCTCGGCGCCGCGCGCGTGTTCGCGCCGGACGCCGAAGGCTTCCTGGCCGCCCGCTACAAGGGCGCGACCTACCGATCCTTCCTGGACACGGGCACGAACAGCGTGCGCGTGCCGGACGCGGACCTGCCGTTGTGCGGGGAGTTCTATTGCCCGCCGCAGCCCGGGTCGCTGATGGCCACGATCAGTTCACCGGCCGGCGCTTCGCAGGACGTCGAGCTCACGTTCGAGTCGCCGGGCGCGATCAGCCCGGACGCCGTCGCCGCGGTCATCGCCGGCGGCGCGCGGACCGGGCGGTACGTGAACTGGGGGCTGCCGTTCTTCTTCGGGCGGACGGTGCACCTGGCGATCGAAGGCGCGGAGACGCCGGCGGGGGTGGGCCCTTATTGGGCGTTCTAGCTGGAAAGCCGCGCGCGGCGGGTGTGCAGCCTCAGGAGGGCCCAGGCCAGCGCCGCGCCGAGGAGGCCGCCGGCGGCGTCGATCCCGATGTCGGTGAGCCTTCCCACGCGCCCGACAGCCAGGAACTGGAGCGCCTCGGTCGCCGCCCCCAGGCAGGCGGCGAGCGCGATCGCCCCGGCCGGTCGCACCCGGCCCGTCCAGAGCAGCGCGGCGGACAGCAAGGCGAACCCGAGGAAGTGGCCCAGCTTGTCAGGATGCAGGTAGGCGGGGAACGGACGCAGCAGTTCGTTCTTCGAGCCCACGGGCATCAGCGTGGCGATGAAGATGCAGGCGAGCGCCAGGAGCGCGAGGCTCCAGGCGATGACTTGGCGCGGGGAAAGACTTCGGGACGAGGACTGCACCGGGCCATTGTCCTGGCTCTATTGGGCTTTGCGAGCGACCCCGGCGCGGGAGGGCGCCCGCCGGCAGAGCGCCAGGACTTCGGACTCAAACTTGCCAAGGACGGTGTCACGATCCAGCTCGCTGAGCGCGAACCGGCGGGCGTTCTCACCCATGCGGGCACGCTCGTGGGGATCGTCCATCAGCTGGCGAACGGCCGCGGCCAGCGCCGGCGCGTCCTCGGCCGGCACGACCAGTCCGCACCGGGCGCGCTCCGAAACCACCTGCGCCAACTCCGTCTGCGGAGCGGCGGTGGCCACCACCGCCCGCCCACTGGCCAGCATGCCTGTCAGCTTGGACGGCATCACCAGATCGGCCGCATCCGCACGCTGCGGCAGCAGGTGCACGTCGGCCAGGGCGAGGAAATCGCCGAGCCGGCTGAGCGGCTGCAGCGGAAGGAAACGCACGTTGGGCAGGCCTTCGCAGCGGCGCATCAGCTCGTCGCGACCCGTGCCATGCCCGCAGAACACGAACAACACCGAAGGATCGTCGCGCAGCAGAGCAGCCACCTCGGCCAGCACTTCCAGCCCCTGCTTGTTGCCCATGTTCCCCGAGTACATGGCGACGCGCGTTTCGGGCGCCAGGCCAAGTTCCTCGCGGTAGCTGCTGCGAGCCTGTGGCTGCACCAGCGACAAGTCGGCCCAGTTCGGAAAGAACACCAGTTGCCCGGGCCACAAACCCTTGCTGCGGGCCAGTTCCATCATCCGGCCGGAGATGGTGGACACGCGGTCGAACCGCCGCATCAGCCACCGCTCCATGGCCAGCAGCATCCGGCGCGATCGCGCGCCGGCCAGCAGGCCCATGCTGAACGCCGCGTCCACTTCGAAGTCCTGGATGTGCAGCCACGACTTGCCACCGGAAGCCTTGGCCACCAGGGCCGCCACGGGCGCGCAGGCCAGGGTCGGCTCCACCACCCACACCAGTTCCGGCCGCCAGAAGACCTGGCGCAGCGCCACCGGCAGGCTGGTGAGGGCGAAGCTGGCCAGGTGCAGCATGCGCTTGAGCCCGCCGGCATTGCGCGGCACCCACAGCGGGCAGCGCCACACGGTGAGCGAGGCGCCCTGCTCCGTTCGCCACAGCCAGCGCGAATAGCCCTGGCGCACCTTCCACTCGGGGTAATAAGGCGGCGCGGTGATGACGCGCACCTCGTGGCCCCGGGCGGCCAGCCATTCAGCCAGCTCGCCGGTGTACTTGCCCGTGCCGGTCAGCTCGGGGGCGAAATTGATCCCGTAGAGGAGTATTCGCACGGCGCTCCTACTGCTTTGGCCGCAAAGAAATCGGGCCCGGAGGTGCCGGGCCCGTTGAACTCACGTCAGCGGCTTAAGCGCCGCCGGTCACTTGCGTCACGGAGACGCTGGTGATCTTGCTGCCACCGACCAGGATGTCGCCGTTGGACTGGATCACCACGCTGGTCGTGATGGGTGCGGACGTGGTGCCGTCCAGGGACACGGTGGCTTGCACGGACACCGTGCCGCCGGTGGCGGCGGCGTTGGCCGTGTTCAGGTCGATCTTGCAGTCGGACACCGTCACGGTGGCGCCCACCACGAGCGGGCTCGGCGCGACGAAGGTCGATTGCGTGATCACGAAGATGCACGAGCCGAAATTCAGGTTGCCGGTGGCCGACGCGCCCCCCGACGAGATGCCGAAGGTCGGCTGGGTGCCGGCCGTCACGGTCAGCGTGGTGGCAGCGGTGGTGCCCAGGACCGGAATGCCGTTGAGAAAGCTGATCGCCTGGCCGTTCAGCGCCTGCGCCGCGGCGGCGCCCGTCGTCTTGTTCACGGCGATCGGCGCCGCGTCAGCGGCCACGGTCGTGGTGCTGTCGCCGCCGCCGCCGCAGGCCACGAGGGCCGCGGTCGCCACGCAGGCAAACAGGTAGTTGAATTTCCGCATTTCCCTCTTCCTCTCGAGTCTGGGTTGGATTAGCTCAATCGAACGGAAGAGTACATGACTTGTATCCGTCCGTAAATAGCATTGGAGGAAGTTGCAAGGCCATAGGTCCGAAAACGAGGCGTGGCGGTAACAATCCCGCCCGCCATGCGCCTGCCCCCCCAGAAGTTGTCCGCCCTCGCGCTTGGCCTGCTGGCCCTGCCCGCCGCCGCCGTCCAGACCACCATGACCTCCGCCGGGTACACCGGCCTGGGGCTCACGCCCAACGCCCACCTGCTCGGATGGGGCTACCTCGAAGGCGCCTACGACAACCAGCTGCCCGGCATCGTGGGCAGCGCGCGGCGCGGCGTCGTCGACAACCCCACCGGGCACAACTACGTCCTGGGTTTCGGCCTGCTGCCCAACCTGGAGATCAGCGGCCGCCTCGCCACCAACTCGCTGCAGGACAGCTGCATAGGCGCGCCCGGCTGCGGCGTGCGCGACCTGTCCGCCGCCGGCAAGGTGGCAATCGGCCTGGACGCCGCAAACCGCTGGCGCATCGCCGCCGGCGCCACCGACATCGGCGGCGCCGTCACGTACTTCCGCACGTACTACGGCGTGCTCACGTACAACGACGGGCCATTCGAGGCGAGCGGTGGACTGGCAAGACGCAGTGGCCCCGGAAGGAATGGCTCCCGCTCACCGCTCGACGGCCCCTTCGCCGCCGCCGCCTTGCAGCCGATTCCGTTGGTACGAGGCCACATCGAATACGCCGACGGCAACGCCTGGGCGGGCGTGCGGGTCTTCGCGCCCGCGAACTGGCTGCCCGAAGGCTGGTCACTCTCGGCCGGCGCCAACGCGCGCCTGAACGACAACAACCTGACCGAGCGGACCTGGTATTCCGCTTCGCTCTCGATCCCGCTCTACAAGGCGCCGTCGATGCCGGGACGCAAGGAAGCGCCCTTGCCCGCCCTGCAACCGGGCCAGCAGCCGCTGCCTGCGTACGAGGCACGCATCCCCGCGCCGCCGCCCGCACCGGCCCCTGAGCCCGCAACGCCGCAAGCCGCAGCGCCCGCACCCGCGCCCCGCCCCATCCAACCCGCCACCGACACCCAGCTCCATGCCCTGGCCGACGCCCTCGAAGCCAAGGGCCTGGACGACATCTGGATCGGCCGCATGGACGACGGCACCGTGGCCATCCGCGCCAACAACGCCGCCTACGCCTGGAACTCCGCCGACGCGCTGGGCGCGGCCCTCGGTGCGGTTGCCCGCAGCCTGAGCGAAACCCGCAGCGGCTATCGCCTGATCCTCACCGAGCGCCAGGTGCCGCTGGTTGCCGTCACCGGCCAGGCCGACTGCCTGCGCGAGTGGATTGAAACGCCCGCCAACACCTGCACCGCCGGCCAGCTGTCCACCCCCGGCACGCTGCCGCTGGAGCCGCTGCACGACGGCGCCCGCTGGGTGGTGCAGAAGCAAAAGCCCGCTTGGCAGACCGTGCGCGTGCGCGTCAGCCCGGTGCTGCGCACGACCGTGGGTACCGAAGTCGGCGCCTTCGACTACGCCGTCGGCGCCAACGTGGCCGCGCAGCTGCCGCTGTGGGCCGGCGCGAGCGTCGACGCCGGCGTCAACCTGCCGATCGCCGAGTCCGACGACTTCGAGCGCGGCCGCGTGTTCTTCAACCGCCGCATCGCCTCGGGACTGGAACGCCTGTCGTTCACGCAGACCCTGCGCGTACCGCTCGAGCGGGTGATGTCGCCCGGCCAGGGCCTGCGCTGGAACCCCAGTGCCCTCACCGCCCAGGCCACCGTCGGCCGCATCGGCAGCTACTACGACGGCGCGCTGGGCGAGCTGCGCTGGGAGCCGGGCGAAGGCCGGCACCGTTTCTCGGCGCAGGCAGGCGCCTTCCGCAACAACGAATTCGAAGGCGGCCGCGGTCCGCTGGGTTCGCTGCGGCGCGCCAACCCGCTGCTGGCCAGCTACCGCTACAGCGTGATGGCCACGCGCACCGACCTCGAGGCCACCGCCGGCCAGTTCCTGCACAACGACCGCGGCCTGCAGTTCGGCCTGAAGCAGTGGTTCGCCGACACCTCGGTCAGCGTGTATTACCGGCGCTCGGCCTTCGAAGGCCAGCGCACGCGCCAGGTGGCCGGCATCACGCTATCGCTGCCGATCGGCCCGCGGCGCGACTGGAACCCCGTGCCGCACGTGCAGGTGGGCGGCACGCCGCGCTTCTCGCACAGCGTGGAAACGACGGTGCGTGAACCGAGTGGCGGCAACCCGCAAGCCTTCGGCACCGGCCTGCGTCCGCCGGTGGCCGGGCTGAACGACACCTTCAACTCCGACCGATCCGGACTGGCGTACTTCGAGGACAACACCCGCCGTATCCGCGACGCCGCGCGGTAAGCACGCCACACGCGCGTGTGACAAGGCTCCGAAGTTACAAAACTCCCCTGTAACGGTGATGCCTGAGGCTCAACGATGAGCTAAAGTCATACGCAATTCGTAACAAATAGAACTCTCAAGGACCCCGGACCCATGCACAGAGGTGCTATCGCCGCCGCCCTTCCGCGCGCGGCGTTTCTTCTCTTGGCGGCCGCCCTGCTCCACGGCTGCGCCGTGGTGACGGCGCCGGGCTTCGACTACGCCGATCCCAAGACCCGCACCAGCGTCACCCTGGGCCAGTACGTTCCCGGCGACGTGAACAACCCGCCGCAAGGCGTGGTGGTGCCCATCACGCCGCAGCTGGTGCAGGCGCAGCAGCGGGCGCGTCCGCGTGAAGTGGCGGCCGAAGTGCGGCAGCTGTTCAAGGCCCCCGGCCCGTACACCATCGGCCCGAGCGACGTCATCAGCATCGTGGTGTACGACCACCCCGAGCTGCTGCCCAACGCCGGCGCGGTCATCAGCCAGCAGGCCGACCCCACCGGCATCAGCGCCGCGCCCGGCTTCATCGTGGGCGCGGACGGCCAGGTGGCGTTCCCCTTCATCGGCCGCGTGCGCGTGCAGGGCCTCACCGAGATCGAGGCGTCGGAGCTGGTCCGCGACCGCATCGCGCGATTCATCAAGGACCCGCAGGTCTCGGTGCGCATCAACTCCTTCCGCAGCCGCCGCGCCTATGTCGACGGCGAAGTGCGCACGCCCGGTACGCAGATCTTCACGGACGTGCCGATGACGCTGCCCGAGGCGATCAACCGCGCGGGCGGCATCACGGCCGTGGGCGACCGCTCGTCCGTGCTGCTGACGCGCGCCAACCAGACCACGGTGGTCAACCTGATGCAGCTGCAGGAGCTGGGCATCAACCCCAACCAGATCCTGCTGGAGAGCGGCGACCTGGTCACGGTGCGCAGCCGCGACGAGAGCAAGGTGTTCGTGGCCGGCGAGATCGCCCGCCCCTCTGCGCTGCAGATGCGCAATGGCCGCCTGAGCCTGAACGAGGCGCTGGGCGAAGCCGGCGGCCCGAACCTGAACACGGCCAACACCAGCCAGATCTACGTGATCCGCAACACGTCGCAGGCCGGCGCGCCGGCGATCTTCCACCTGAACGCATCCGCGCCGGCGGCGCTGGCGCTGGCGGAGACGTTTGCGCTGCAGGCGCGAGACGTGGTCTACATCGATCCGGTGCCGCTGGTGAATTGGAACCGCATCGTTTCGCTCATCCTGCCCTCGGCCAGCGTGCTGAGCCAAGGCTCGTCTCCGTTCCGATGAACAGCATCCTGGTGATCTGCGAAGGCAACATCTGCCGCAGCCCTATGGCGCAGGGCCTGCTGGCCGCCGCGCTGCCGAACGCGAAGGTGCACTCCGCGGGCCTGGGCGCGCTGGTCGGCATGCCCGCGGACGACACCGCGATCCGCCTGATGAAGGCGCGCGGCATCGACATCACAGGGCATCGCGCGCAGCAGGTGAATCGCGCGCTGTGCACGCAGGCCGACCTCGTGCTGGTGATGGACACCGACCAGAAGCAGCGACTGGAAGACATGTACCCGCAAGCGCGCGGCCGCGTGTTTCGCCTCGGCGAACACGGCAAGCGCGACATCCCTGATCCGTATCGGCAGCCTGAGAAGGCTTTTCGCGATGCCCTCGCCTTAATCGATGAAGGTGTGCGCGAGTGGCTGCAGCGCATCCAACGACTTTGACCAATCAATACAGGTCCCCAATGAACGCTCCGCATCCGCTGCATGCCTTGAGCCAACCCCAACTGCCCACCCGGCCGGGCCAGGATGGGGACGAGATTAACCTGATCGAGTATTGGGACATCATCGTCGACAACCGGTGGTTAGTGGCTGCCATGACCGCGTTCGCGGTGGCGTTGGGCGGTGCTTATGCCCTCCTTGCGAAGCCGGTGTACGAATCGAATCTGCTGATCCAGGTTGAGGATTCCGCTGGATCGGCCAAGAGTTTCCTAGGCGAAGCGGCAAGCCTTTTTGACGTGAAGACGCCAGCGACTGCTGAGATCGAGATCATCCGCTCGCGCATGGTGATCGGCCAAGCGGTAGATAGCACCTTGCTTTACATCGATGCGAAGCCTCTGTACATGCCGATCGTGGGCAATTGGCTGTCGCGACGCGCGAATGGGTTATCAACACCAATCAATGGCTGGGTGACCGGTAATGAAGCGATCAAGGTCACCGGGTTCGACGTGCCGCGCGAGCTCGAAGGTTCACGATTCCGCCTGACAGCCGCCGAGGGAGGGCGCTATACCCTGGCCCACCCGGAACTCGACGTAGAACTCACGGGCGCGGTCGGCACACTGCTGACGAAATCCACACCGGGTGGCACGCTTTCCTTGCAAGTGACGAAGCTCGAGGCTAACCCAGGCGCGGCGTTTGAGATCACACGTCATTCGCGCCTAAAGGTCGTAGAAGACCTGCAGCAGAACCTAAAGCTCGCCGAAAAAGGACGCCAGTCCGGCGTGATCGATGCAACGCTGCAGGACACGGACCGCTCGAAGCTGACGACTATCCTGAATGAGATCGGCCAGCAATACGTTCGCCAAAACGTGGAGCGCAAGGCGGCGGAGGCTCAGAAAACGTTGGCCTTCCTGGACGTCCAACTCCCCCAGTTCAAAAAGCAACTCGACCAGTCTGAAGAGGCATACAACCGATACCGCAACCAGAAGGGAACGGTAGCCCTCGATGAAGAGGCCAAGCTGGTCTTGTCGCAGAGCGTGGATCTGCAAGCCAAGCTGATGGAGGCACAGCAGCGGCGCCGTGAGATGGTGGCCCGCTTCACCAACGAGCACCCGACTGTCAAGACGCTCGACGCACAGATTGACGCCTGGAACCGCGAGATCGGATCGCTCAACGCTCGTATTAAGACGTTGCCCTCCGTGCAACAGGATGCCGTCCGCCTCGAGCGGGACGTGCGGGTGAACAATGACCTGTATCAGCAATTGCGCAACAACGCCCTGCAACTTCAGCTCATTCGCGAAGGCAAGATCGGCAATGTTCGCCTGATCGACTCCGCTGCGGCACCCGAAGAACCAGTGCGCCCCAAAAAGCTGGTGGCTCTGGCCATAGCCGCCTTGCTGGGCCTAGTCGGTGGCGTGCTAATGGCGGTGGGACGAGCCTCGTTCTTGCGCGGCGTGCGCAGCCCACAAGAGATCGAATCCGAAACCGGACTCAGCGTTTACAGCACGGTGCCGCTGAGTGAGGCCCAAGAGCAAATGGCAAAGCGCGTTGCGGACAAGATGCCTGGTCTGCACGTGCTGTCGCAGGCCGCGCCACAGGATGTGGCCGTCGAGGCACTGCGCAGCCTACGTACCGCACTGCAGTTCGCGATGCTCGAATCCACAAACAACCGTGTGCTCATCACAGGTGGGACGCCTGGCGTAGGCAAGAGCTTTGTTTCGGTCAATTTCTCTGCCGTCATGGCCACTGCCGGAAAGCGGGTGCTGCTGATTGACGCAGATCTGCGCAAGGGGCACCTGAACCAGTACTTTGGCATCAGCCGTGCGCACGGTCTGTCGGAGCTGGTGACTGGACAAATTGATGAGCAAGGGGCGATCCGGCATGCCATAGTTGCAAATCTGGATTTCATGCCCACCGGGATGCTGCCGCCCAATCCGGCGGAGTTGGTGGGAAGTAGTGCCTTTGCCAGCTTGCTTGAGAGGCTCTCGGCTAAGTACGACCTAGTCGTCATCGACAGTGCGCCAGTGCTCGTAGCCGCAGACACACTCTCTATCGCATCGCAAGTTGGCACCTTGCTATTGGTGGCACGCGCAGAGCAGACCACGCTTGGCGACTTGCACGAGAGCGCGCGTCGGCTGGCACATTCAGGGAAGGCAGCCAACGGCGTGCTATTTAACGCGCTCGACCTCACCCGTCGCCATTACGGCAAGTACGGCTACAAGTACGGTGGCTACAACTACGGGGGTTACGGCTACAAGCACAAGGAATACGCGTATAACCGCGACGCGACCTAGAGCCTCTTCGGCGGATCACTGCAGTGGATGGCACTGGCAGCGGCGCCACGTAAGCGCGCGTGCGTAGCCGGAACTTGCCGTGTTCTTTCGGCGGCCGTTCGACCGTGAGTTCGCCCAGCGCCGAGGTAGTGCCCTGATTACTCTGGTGACCGTTCGGCCTAGCGCAGTTCGCCCCCCGGACATTCGCGAGTGGAACACCGGCAGCGACAAGGCTGCGGAGGCGGCCGGCAAGGTGGTAGCGATCGCCGAGCAGGTGACGGGTCGGGCCGACCCGAGGCAATCGAAGCGCTGAAGGCTGACCCGGCGCTAGTCCTGCAGTTCCGCCAGTCCGGCGTGGCCCACGAGGCCGACCTCGACAAGGCTTACCTCGCCGACCGTCAGGAGGCGCGTGAGCGGGACGTCGAACTGGCGCAGCCCGGGCGGCCGAACACGCGGGCGAACTGGATGGGTGGTGTTCATGGCCGCGGTCGGCACCGTGTGGCTTAGTCGCGATGGGCGTCTTGGGGCTACCTAAAAGCCGAGTACGCCGACGGCTTCAACGATTGTGTTCCGCGCACCGCTTGCCCAACTGTCCACCGGGAAGCCTATTTCAGCCCCTGCCTGCGGGTTGCCTTCCAGTTCGAGTTCGGCTCTAGCCGCGGCAGTCGGGAGCGGACGACGCGCTTGCGGCGGCCGTGAAGGGCAGATAGCTATCGCAACATCGGCTGCGCCGGAAAGTGCCCAGCGGCGGATCGGTGCATTAGGTCAGTCGCTCGATCTTGCTCTTGCTGCATCCGCCTGGTGACCACCAATATGCCGAGTGCGAGACCGCCCACCAGGGCTGAATACCGGAGAGCAAACGGGTTGCTCCCGATCGTCGAGGCCAGCGTGGCCACGAGGAAAAGCGTGGCCTTTGCTTGCACCTCGAAGCTCCAAGGATCCCGGCGCTGACGCAAGAGGTGCCGAGCGTGGGCTGTTCCCGTGTACGTCGCGTACAGCAGGAGCAGCGGCAGCGCAGTGCCAAAGAGGACGCCGCCGGAGAATAGGCTACTTGTCCAGAAACTATGTCCGAACTCAAACCGTTCGCGGTCAACGGTCTCCAGCCGCCACTCCTGGGTGGCCAGCATTGCGTCCCAGAAATCCTTGGACCATGTGTAATTCGCCCCGTAGCTTTGGCCTACGAGCATGCTGGTGACGGAACTTGACCAGCGATCAAGCTGCTCTTTCATCTCCGCCAAGCGCGATAGCGTCGTTGCATCTGCGCCGCTGCGCTCGATCGTAGAGGTGCGCACTTCCCAGCGCCCGGCCACCTCAGGTGCGACCAATGTGGTCGCTTGATACGCGACGAAGCCGACAAACAGTGCCGGGATGACCATTCGGATAGCGCGGCGGATGAATCCCCCGAGCCTAGGGGTCGTCAGCCACAAGGTCGCAGCGAAGACGATGAAGAGGGCTAACAATGCGCTGCGGGTCACGCTGATCAGCTGAAGGCCAACGCACGCGGCGAGCAGCAGTTGGCTCATTCGCTTCCGTCTTCCGGTCACGAAAATGTTGTGAAGCAGGATGGCTTCAAAGAAGATCAGGACCGGAGAGAGGATCTGGTAACGGACATCACTCGTGTCCGCCCCGCTAAGAAGAAAGCCGGCGGGGACAGAAAACGCGGTGCTGACCGCGCATCCGATCGTGATCAGGCGTGAAAGCATCTCGTACCGCCCCCGATTGCACATCGAGACGCTGACGAGGTAGGCTGCCCAAAACAGCACAAACGGTAGGATCACTCGAGCGTACTGGTCCGCCGGCGGGCGGTTGACCAGAAAAGAAAGCACGCTCCCGCCCAGCACAATGAACATGCAGAGCGAACAAGCTCCCCAGAACATGCCGCGGGGGCGCGGCATGCGGCGGCTGACCACGTAGAGCGCGAAGCCGAAAAACGTCAGGCCGACGAGAAGGTACTGCCAGACTGAGCCGCCGACCTCGTTGCTCTTGAAGTCGAGCGACAGCGGCAGGATAAAGAACGCGGGTACGAGCGGAACGGCCCGAAGTTGATCGCGAGCGGAACGCATGGTACGGCCCTATTTGGAAGTGGGCGCCAGAACGGGCGATCGCGCTGTAGAGCCCCCTGACCGGATGCGCGCGCGCAGGGACTGCATCGGAACGTCAATAGCAACACAGAGCGCCACGGCGGCTGCAACGCACGCACCGAAGTACAGGAGGGCCGCTTGGAGCGAGGATGGAGTGCCGAAGTTGTACGTCAGCACTTCGAGAGCCAGCCAGTGCGAGATGTACAAGGGATAGGACAGGTCACCGACAAGCCGGTCCAACTTGCTGTTCTTGGAATGGTGAAAAATCAGCGGGAGCGCAGCGGCAACGCTGACTAACAACACAGAGCGTTTGATGATCTCGGGCATTGGCACCACCACGTAGACCGCGATGAACGCGGCAACGCACCAGACAGCTGCCCTGCCGAAGGAGAAATCCGTCGGCCTTGCCACGCGCCACCAATTCATCACTCTGCAGGCCACAGAGCCGATCAGGAACAGGCCAAGCTCATTCGGAAAGAACCTGTAGTTCCAAGGATCCTTGTACAGACCCGCGAAGGCGAGGACGACCCGCACTAGGAGGCACCCTACGATGATTGCGATCAGCGCGTTCGTGCGCAGCCGCAGCAAAAACGGGGCGAGCAGATAGAACGAGAGTTCGACGCCGAGGGACCACGCCGGAGGGACAAGCAAGAATGTCCAGAGTTCCGGCTGCGAGTTCTTGAAGTCGGTGACCGGGGTGAGCTGGCCGGCGTTCACGCCAAGGAACATCACCCAGTCTTGGCCGAACAGGGCGGCATTCGACGCCCAGAGCAGCAACTGGGCGCCACCGGGCAGCGCGGCTAGGCCCGTCAGAAACCCCGGGTCCGTCACGAGGCGAAAGGCCAGCGCGATGGCCGCGACAAACAGGTACGTGGGGTAGATCCGCAAGGCGCGATTCGCCCAGAAGCTCGTCGTCGCCTTCCGGTAAGACGAGTCGAGCGCCATCGCGATGTAGAAACCCGAGATGACGAAGAACGCCTGAACGGCTGCTGTGCCGCTCGCGCCTCGAAGCCATGGGTGGCCAATGTGTCCAGCAACGACAGATAAAGCCAGCAGCAGTCGGATGAGTCCCATCTCTCTTCAAATCGTTGTTGGCTCGAGCAGGATGGACCTCGAGCCACTTAGCTCCCGCGTAAGTCGGCTTGGTCCAGTGAAGCCGCGTTCACAGCGGGACAGTGGTGGGGGGAAATGCAGTTGCTCGGCTTCCAGGCTGGCACGAGCGTCACCCGAAGTCAGTACATCAGCACCAGCGGGAATCATTCGTCGAGCGTGGCCGGCTATGAGATGCGACCGATGAGTAGCGGGGACAGTCACGGGGCAAGCTCGCTTTCAGTAATTGGCGCACCGTAGCGCTCCTTAATGAACCTGGCGGGCACTCCGGCGACGACTGCATTGGGGGGCACGTCTCTAGTTACCACGGCACCCGCACCGATCACTGCGTTTCGGCCGACACGCACGGGAGCCACAAGAGTCGCCCTATGGCCGATGAAGTTGTTGCCCTCGAGAACAACCAGCGAAGGCGGGCATCTTCCACTTCTGAATGTACTGACCGCTTGAAGATCGTGATCATTGCCAACAAAGCTAACCTTAGACGAGAGCAAGCAATCCTCGCCGATATCGAAATCAGTTTCGGAATAGAACTGTCCGCCAATGGAAACACACGGCCGGACAATCGCCCGTCGAGGGACGTATATCTTGGCGGCTGGTCCCACATAAGAATCCCTGCTGACCTCCAGTTTTCCGCCAGTGAAAAGGGTCAACTTTAGGACCCTGAATCTCCGGACAATGTGCCTCAGCGTTGATAGTGCTCTACCAACGGGCTTGTCCGGGCTCTCACTCGTACGTGATCTAAACACTTTTGGACCCGCTTCGCCAATCAGCTTGCATGCCAATCTACCTGCCTTCTGCAAGAAAAATCGCCGCAACCATCCTATCCGCCATTGCGTTCGCGCTATAGGATCGCCGGCAGTGTGCCGAGATCGAAGCCGCGCGACTTATCCAATCCACAGAATCGTTGACGACCCTCAACATCCCATCGCACAGCGCATCTGCATCGTTCGCCGAGAACAACAATGCATTGGTTCCGTGCAGCACAGCCTCGAACTCGGGACCGTGAGGCTCTCTATCTGCGACGATCATAGGGACACCAAATCCGAGACTTTGGGTCAAAGAAAGGCCGACGCCGCCAGGCGACACAGAGACTAAAGCTGTCTCGTAGATGGACCGGAGAGCATCGATCGAAGCGACATGTCCCATGAAATCGACGTCGCCTGAGACACGTAGCTGTCGGCACAACGCCATGAGTTGGCTCTTCTCGGGTCCGTCCCCAACGACTATGAGCCTATTGTTGCACTCTGGTGATCGGCTCTTGAACTTCGCGAATGCACGCACCAGCAGATCGACCTTTTTCTGAGACACCAAGCGACCGACATAGAGAAAGTGGCGCCGCTCACCTTGAGTTGCAACGGGCCGCATCTCCTCCGCGAGATATATCGAGTTAGGAGCCGCAACTATTGCCTTTCCAGGCATTCTCGATTCAAGCTCTCGCCGCTGCGACTCCGTATATACAACGATCACATTTCCAAGAGTGCGCATCAAATTTCGCACATTGTCCGACGGGGAATCCGCGCCCGCGCGCGGCCACGCATGACCCCACAGGATCGTCTTTCTTCGCAGAATCCTCCTCACGAGCAGTACTAGCCACGTCGTGAGGCTTCTGGGATTCAATTCAAGGACGGCTACATGGGCCCGAACGCAGGGCGCCACTACGGCCGGCTGGAACACAAACCGTCTGCCTAACATGAAATAGTTCTTAACTATGGAGAGGCAACCTGGCAGCACCACTGCAGTTCGTGTACTTGGCTCGAAGTATTCCTTCCCTGCAAGAACGCATAGGCGACCACCCAAACTCTGCGCGAGCAAATCTAGAAATTTCTGGCGATAGTCTGCGATCGCCACCTGCTGGAGAACCACGGCACGTCGTTTGTGCATCACGAAACCTTCAACCACAAACTGCCCGCCCGAGCTCATCGGCATCACCGCCGCTCACCGGTCTTACTGCCTCGGCGACCGAGGTTCGGAAACCGTCCCAAGTATGCGAATCGAGTTCACCGTAGTCTGCTTCCAAGTCGTCGCCGTCCGCGAACCAGCGCAATGCATCTGACACTTCGCGGCGACTGTCGATATTGAAAGTTCTTCCCAAGCGGTATTTTTCAATGTAGTACCCAATCAGACCATCTCTCGTCCCAAGAGTGCGTTTTCGAGCTTTCGCAGCGAGCACGAGGACGCCACTCATTTCGTAGTGGCCCCTATAGCCTAGCCACACTCCATCTGCGGCAGAAAACACGAGTTGCTCTTTAAATTCATCAACAAATTCATCGATCACCGTTAGTCTCTCGCGCAGTTCGGATTCAACAACCTTATCGATGTACGGCTGCACGCTATCAGAGGCATCGTGCCGACCAACTATGAGAACGTGCACGTCCCGTGGCCAGTTTTCAGTCCCCAAGCAGGTCAACAGTACATCGATGCCCTTGCGACTAGAAATCGCGCCGAACACGAGCAAAATCTTAGCTTGGGGGGGCAGCTGGAGAGCCTGTCGAGCCGCTACCTGATCTTGTCGAAATACGATCTCAGCAGGATCTCGAAGGTACGATAGTTTTGGTGCTTGACCTGCGAGATGCTTTACCACCAGTTCATCAATCGCGAACAATCGGACCAACGACTTGCTTCGCGCGACGACACCGAACAACCTCTCTCGGACTCCAGAGAATTTCGGCGAAGGTCCTATTCCGAACCTTCGCCGATGGAAGCCGGCGCGCATTGTTATGCCGCTCCACGGACGATCACTGAAGGGGGAGCCGATTAAGCCGACGGCATGGAGGCAGTAGTCCAGGTAAGGCACAAAAACGAAGTCCACTCTCCGTCGCTGACTGGCAATCTTGAAGGCTCGCTTGAACCAAAAATAGTATTGCAATTCACGTAGCAGGGGACTCTTTGAGGTCGCCGTCGCAGTTCGGTCGCTAGATTGGACTCGAAGCACCTCCACGCGGCTTTTGTGCTTCGCCCCGATTTCCTCTAGAACCTGATGGGGCATATCCGTAGAATTCACAGCGATGGCGACGGTCGACGCCACCTCAAGCATCGCATCCACGATCTGCGCCAAATACCCACCATGGTGGCCCGTCAACTTGAATTCTGGAATTAGCACGTGCATACGACAATCTTTGACTTTCGCGTATTAAGATGCCGCCATAGCGTTCAGCCGTCTATCAATCCCCCCAAACTTCAGCGAAAGGGCGATGAGGGTTACTCCGTGGGCCACCGCACTAGCGGCGGCCGCACCAGAAACTCCGAACTGCGGAACGAGAACTGATGCGCTCAAAGCTAACGCGAGGAGTTGAATCGAAACTGCCTGCGTTACCACTTGCGGCCGCCCTGTCGCCCTGAAGTACGCAGCGAAAGTCGAAATCAGACCGGCCTGGCACATTGTGATGACTGCGATCTTGAGTATCTCGCCGACTCCCGCCCATCGAGATTGCAGAAGTACCTGAGTGGCCACAGATTGGACTGCTGCGACGAGGGCGCCCAATAGCAGGGCAGCCAAGACTACCAACCTGAGCACGTTGCAGAAATATTCGAACGACATCCTTTCGCCAGCCGAAAACAGCCGGGCAAGGGTCGGGAACAGAAATTGGCCGAACGCGACAAGCGGTTCCGCAATCGCGATCTGAGCAACTCTGAAGGCCACTGTATAGATACCGAATTCAGCAGGCGTGGTGAGCTTTGCTACGACGAGCTTGTCGAAGTTATTAAGGATTAGAATGATGATGCTCGAGGCCCACACCCATTTACCGTACGACCTCCATCGCCCGATAATGCGCCAACGAAAATTGGGCAGCAGCGACGAGTGCAGTAACGTCCAAGAAATTAGAATCCTGACCAGCTCAGCCGCCAAGATTCCAATCACCATCGCAATAGCCGACGCATGCAATGCGACAATTAACATTAGAGAGACGGCAAGGTCTATGAACGAGGCGGCGGTTTCACCAAAGAATACTTGCCGAAATTTTCTGTGCCTCAGTGTGACGGTAACGCCTGGATTATTGAGACCCTTCATTACCGGCCAGAGAGCAGACAGCAAAATTATGGGCTGAGCCTCGCGGGCATTGAAAAGGATCGATATCGGGCTTGCGACGGCACAAAGCACTCCGCCGATGAAACAACCGCGAAGTAGTTGCAGGGTCCAACATGCGCCGAGTTGATGGCGACTGGGTTCGCGCTTGGATTGGATGATTGCCTGCACCAAGCCCGTGTCCGTGACACCCTCGATTAAAGCAATCAGCAGAAGAGCTATGCCAAAAAGACCAACTTGCTCGGGCCCGAGAAAATAAGCTGCGACAAAGAACTTTAGCGCGGCAGAGCCACGCGTAAAAACTTGCTGAAGGACGGGCCACACGGTAGCTATTGAGCGATTGAGGCGGAGTGCTCGATCAAGCCCGCCACCTCTCTGGGCGATTAATGCGAACCGTCTCGAGCGATGACGACACTGATTGTTTTCAGCAAGATCTTGAAGTCCAGCCAAATTGACCAGTGATTCACATACTTCGCGTCCAACTGGACGCGACTGTGATAACTAAGTCGACTTCTCCCACTGACCTGCCATAAGCCTGAAATGCCAGGGCGTACTGCGCAGTATTCGACCCAGAAATGACCATACCGATCTTTCTCTGCTGCCGTGACGGGGCGCGGCCCTACAAGGCTCATATCTCCTCGGACTACGTTCCAAAATTGAGGCAGCTCATCCAAGCTTGTTCTTCTAATGAAATGCCCGAACGTTGTTATCCGTGGGTCGTGTCGAAGCTTGTGATATGTCCGCCACTCCTTCATGGCTTCGGCATCGGAGTCTAAGAAGGTATTCAAGACCTCATCGGCGTCAACGCGCATCGAGCGAAACTTGTAGACGAAGATCTCTCGCCCGCCGAACCCGACCCGACGCTGTGAGTAAAAGATGGGTCCCGAGGAACTTAATCTCACGCCCGCGGCTACCGCGACATAGAGCGGTAAGAACACGATCAACAAGAACGAAGCCACGACGAAATCGATGGCCCGCTTTATTCTCTGCCCGCCTCTGCTCACCGAGGGCATCGGGAACTGCCGCCGACCTTCAGCAGGATCGGTATCTAGCAGTGCCCCCGTCTCAAATTCGGTGCGGTACATTTGTTCCTCTGCCCATTTGAAGATAAAGATAGCCGCCGCGCCCCCGACGCACTTATTCCTTGCTCACGGCTACATTGAAGCCGTGTTTTTTCAGCAGGGCGTGCCGCTTGGCGTCGTCTAGGTCATTGGCCACCATCTCGTCGATCATCTGATCAAGAGTGATGTGCGGCACCCAGCCAAGTTTTTCCTTAGCCTTGGTCGGGTCGCCCAGCAGCGTTTCCACTTCCGCAGGACGAAAGTAGCGGGGGTCGATGCGGACGATCACTTGGCCAGCTTTCACACCCGGAGCGTCGGCGCCGCTGACCTGCTGCACGACGCCAACTTCGTCTACGCCCCTGCCTTCGAACTTCAAAGCAATGCCGAGTCGCTCGGCACTGCGCTTGATGAATTCGCGGACGCTCACCTGCACGCCTGTGGCGATGACGAAATCATCGGCCTGCTCCTGCTGCAGCATCAGCCACTGCATGCGAACATAGTCCATCGCGTGGCCCCAGTCGCGCAGCGAGTCAATGTTGCCCATATATAGGCATTGATCGAGACCTTGCGCGATGTTGGCAAGCCCGCGAGTGACCTTGCGCGTCACGAACGTCTCCCCGCGCCGCGGGCTCTCGTGGTTGAACAGGATCCCGTTGCAGGCATACATGCCGTACGCCTCGCGGTAGTTCACGGTGATCCAGTACGCATAGAGCTTGGCCACCGCGTACGGGCTGCGCGGATAGAAAGGCGTCGTCTCCTTCTGCGGCGTTTCCTGTACCAGGCCATACAGCTCGGACGTCGACGCTTGATAGAAGCGCGTCTTCTTCTCCAGCCCCAGGATGCGGATGGCTTCCAGCAGGCGCAGCGCGCCCATGGCGTCCACGTCCGCGGTGTACTCCGGCGACTCGAAGCTGACCGCCACGTGGCTTTGCGCGCCCAGGTTGTAGATCTCGTCCGGCTGCGTCTGCTGGACGATGCGGATCAGGTTGGTGCTGTCCGAGAGGTCGCCGTAGTGCAGCACGAAATTGCGGTTGTCCACGTGCGGGTCCTGGTAGATGTGGTCCACCCGGTCCGTGTTGAACAAGCTGGCGCGGCGCTTGATGCCGTGCACGATGTAGCCCTTCTCCAGCAGGAATTCCGCCAGATAAGAGCCGTCCTGCCCCGTGATGCCCGTGATCAGGGCGACTTTCTGCTTGGTTGCGCTCACCATGTTTTTACTGCTCTGGAAAAGGTTCACTGCAACGCGGGTTCGCGTTGCTTCTGCTGCGACGACACGAAGTCCTGGTACGCGAGGTCCAGGCCGCGTTGCAGGGCCACGTCGGGCTTCCAGCCCAGCTGCCGCAGCAGTGAGCTGTCCATCAACTTGCGCGGGGCGCCGTCCGGCTTGCCGGTGTCGAACTGGATGGCGCCTTCGTAGCCCACCGTCGCTTTCACCAGCGCGGCCAGTTCGGCGATCGACACATCGGAGCCATAGCCCACGTTCACGTGGCTTTGCTGCGGCGTGGTGTGCGCGAAGTAGTCGCCCTTCTCCAGGCCCATGACGTGCAGGCAGGCGGACGCCATGTCGTCCACGTACAGGAACTCGCGCCGCGGCGTGCCCGTGCCCCAGATCACGACGGACGGCGCGCCGGCTTCCTTGGCTTCGTGGAAGCGGCGGATCAGCGCCGGCACCACGTGGCTGTTGGTCGGGTGGTAGTTGTCGCCGGGCCCGTACAGGTTGGTCGGCATGACGCTGCGGTAGTCCGTGCCGTGGCTCTCGCCGTACTGCCGGTTGTAGCTCTCGCACATCTTGATGCCGGCGATCTTGGCGATGGCGTAGGGCTCGTTGGTCGGCTCCAGCGTGCCGGTGAGCAGCGCGTCTTCCGCCATCGGCTGCGGCGCCAGGCGCGGGTAGATGCAGCTGCTGCCCAGGAACAGCAGCCTGCGCACGCCATGCTCGTGGGCCGAGTGGATGACGTTGCCCTGGATCATCAGGTTCTGGTGGATGAACTCGGCCGGATAGGTGTTGTTGGCGTGGATGCCGCCCACCTTGGCCGCGGCCAGGTACACCAGCTCGGGCCGTTCCGTCGCGAAGAACTGGCGCACGGCCGCCTGGTTGGTCAGGTCCAGCTCCGCATGCGTGCGGACGATGATTCGACGGAAGCCCCTGGCTTTCAGTTGGCGCACGATGGCGCCGCCCACCATCCCACGATGGCCGGCCACGTATACCTTCGCGTCCAGGTCGAACTTCCCTGCTGACAAGACTGATTCCCCTTACTGCTTTGGAGTTGTTGGCTTGCTGCTGCCTCAGTGAGCCAGCTTCTTGGCTTCACTGATCGGCACCACGCGCCCGTACGTGTCTTCCATCCGCACGATGTCGTCCTCCCCCAGGTAGCTCCCCGACTGCACTTCGATCATTTCGAGCGCCGTCTTGCCCGGGTTGTGGAGCCGGTGCACCTCGCCCACCGGGATGTAGGTGGACTGGTTCTCCGTGAGAAGGAACGTGTCCTTGCCGCGCGTGACTTCGGCGGTGCCCTTGACCACCACCCAGTGCTCGGCGCGGTGGTAGTGCTTCTGCAGGCTGAGCGAGGCCGAAGGCTTGACCACGATGCGCTTGACCTGGAAACGGTGTCCCGATTCGATGCTGTCGTAGCTGCCCCAGGGACGAAGCACTTCGCGGTGCTGCACGGCCTGCGGGCTGTTGCGCTTCTCGAGCTCCGCGACGACGTGCTTGACCTGCTCGGCCGCGCCGCGGCGCGTGACCAGCACGGCGTCGGGCGTGTCCACGATCAGCAGGTCTTCCACGCCCAGTGCCACCACGCAACGGTACGGCGCGTGCACGAAGGTGTTGTGCGACTGGATGGCGACGCCCTGCCCTTCCAGGCGGTTGCCGTCCTCATCGGGCGGGCACATGTCGGCCACGGCGTTCCAGCTGCCGACGTCGCTCCACAGGCCGGCGAAGGGAAAGACGGCCACGTCGTCGTGGCGCTCCATCACCGCGTAGTCGATGCTTTCCGAGCGGCACTGGCCGAAGGCCTCGGCGTCGGGACGCAGGAACTCCTCGTCGGACTTGGCGCCGGCGGTGGCCTGCATACAGGCCGCCAGGATGTCCGGGGCATGGCGCTCCATGGCGGCCAGCAGCACGCGGGCGGTGCAAAGAAAGATGCCGGCGTTCCACAGGACCTTGCCGGACAGCAGCATCTGCTCGGCCTTGGCGCGATCGGGTTTCTCGATGAAGCGCGCCACGGCGTGGCCGCCGTCGGTGCGGGACTCGCCCTTCTCGATGTAGCCGAAGCCCGTGCTCGGGAAGGTGGGCACCACGCCGAAGGTGACGATGGCGCCCTGGCGAGCGCACTCGCTCGCGTCGCGCACCATCTGCGCGAAGGCGGCGGCGTCGGGGATGTGGTGGTCGGAGGGGCAGAACAGCAGCAGCTGGTCTTCGCCGGCCGCCTGCAGCGCGGCCAGGGCCATGGCCGCGGCGGTGTTGCGCGCCATCGGCTCGAGCACGACGGTACCGGCCAGGCCCGCGCCGGCAATGGCCTCGCGAAGCATGAAGCGATGGTCTTCGGCACCGACGCAGATGACGCCGGCCGACTTGTCGGTGAGGGGCGCTACGCGCTCGAGCGTCAGCGCGAGCAGGCTGCGTCCGTCCACCAGGGGGACGAACTGCTTGGGAAAGGCCTTGCGCGACAGCGGCCAGAGGCGCGTGCCGGAACCGCCACACAAAACAACCGGCTGGACAAGACCTTGTAGCACTTCTGGTTTACTGTAATTTGCTGTATCTGACTCATCCTATTCGCAACCAAGTGTTTCAGCAATCCCCCGGAGGGCGTAGAAGGCCCTTTGCTGAACAATTCACGGAACCGTGTTAGTGCGCCACCAAAAGCGAAAAAGCCGCTTTACAGCGGCTCTTTTTCGTGGATCAGGAAGTCAGCTGGCGGTCAGCATCACGGCACCGCCACCGCCCCCGCCCCCTGCGACACATACAACAACCCGTTCGTCGCCTGGAACGTCCCCGCCGCCAGCACGGCGCGCGCGGCATCGTCGGACAGCGCCATCGAGCGCCAGTTGGTCTCGCCCGCGGGCGTCGTGACGGGCGTGAAGCTCGTGCCGCCGTCGCTGGACAGCAGCACCTGCCCGCCCGTGCCACCCGTGCCGGCAGTGCCCCCGGTGGACGACAGCGTGGCGCCGACGACGCCGCCCGTGCCGGACATCGTGAGCGAGGTGTAGGCCCCGGCCACCGCGCTCGCCTGCGTCCAGGTCCAGACGCCGCCGGCCAGGTTGCCGACGTAAAGGCCCGTGCTGCGCGGCGCAGGGTCGACGCCCTGCCCGAAATCGGTGTTGCCGGCCAGCGCGATGCGCGTTCCATCGTCGTTGATCGCCGTGCGGTACCAGCCGTCGGCCACCGCCGCACCGGCGACGGTGACGGGCAGCGGCGCGAAGGTCGCGCCGCCGTCGCCCGAGATGTAGAGCGCGCCGTTGTGGCTGGCCGCCACCACCGTGAGGCCGCTGGCCGAGCTGTCCACCGCGCGGAAGGCGTCGGTGAACGCGGCGGCACTGCCGGCGAGCGCGGACTGGGTGAAGGTCGGCGTCGCGGTGTTGGCGTTGGACGAGAAGAACGCCGGGCCATTGAGCGTGACCGCCACGATGCGGGCGCCATCGTCGGAGATCGTGACGGACTCGTACGGAAGCGACTGCGTCAGGTTGATGCCGGCATCGATGCGCGTCCAGGTGGCGCCGGTATTGGTGGAGAGGTACATGGCGCCATCGAAGGCCACTGCGACCATGCTTCTGCCGTCGGGTGTCATGTCGAGCGAGATCCAGCCGGCGTTCGGCGCGCTGGACGGCGTGAAGGTGGCGCCGCCGTCGGTCGAGATGAGGATCTGCCCTCCTCCCGTGGTGATGGTGGTGGCGGCCATCACCGTGCCCGTTTCGTTGGTCGCCACCCAGTGGTACTGGTTGGCCGCCAGGCTGGGCACGGCCGCGAAGTTGAGCGTGACGGCGGCCGGCGCTGGCGCCGGTGCCGGCGCCGGAGCGGGCGCCACCGGCCCCTGCCCTGCAGCGGGCGCGTCGGCGGGCGCCACGGCCGTGGTGTCGCCGCCACCACCGCCGCCGCCGCACGAGGCCAGCCACATCGCAGCGATCAAGGCCGTCACGCGGCGGCTGCTCTTCATCGAAGGCTTCATCAGGATCTCCCGTTTCGTTGACGGCGGGGACGATCACCGAAGGGTTGAAAGCGGACGCGCGCAAATGCAATCGCTGTGAGCAGACGGCTCACGGACGAGAGGCGCGGGAACAGATGGTGACGGTTGCGAGCGGCCCGTTGCGGGAGGGCCTCAGCCGCTGCGGCGGCGGCGCGCGGTCAGCGCAGGAGCCAGGCGGCCAGCAGGCTCCAGACGGCCAGGCTCAGCACGCCGCCGATCCAGACCGTGCGGCTGGCCAGCATGCTGCGAGGCGTCTCCTCGACGATTTCTTCCTCGACCGAGAACGGCAGGTCGCGTTTCATGTCGCCCATCTTCCACGCATCCGGCACACGCCTCGTCAGCAAATGTCACCCCCGCTTGTGGGAAGAAACCTATGCATACGCACCGGTTGGGCTACGATCTCATCCGTGCAACAGCTCATCCACTGGTTCCGAACCGATCCGCGCCGCCTCTGCGTGCTGGGCGTGTGGCTCAACCTGCTGGGCCTTGCCGTGCTCGCCTACGCGCTGCTCGGCGGCGCGCCCGCCGCCCCGATGATGGCCGGCATCGCCCTCACCGCGACCGCCGCGCTCTGCAAGGTGGCCGGGCGCGATCGCTTCAAGCTGCAGCGCCTCCAGCGCCTGCGCTGACCTCCCACCTCCTCAGCGGAACAGCCCCGTCGGATCGAACGGGTCGAACGACGTCGTCGGCGCCGGCGCAGGCGCCGTCGGCGTGAGCGCAGGCCCCACCGTCGGGACGAGCGGTGCCACGGACCCCACCGCCGGCGCGATCGCGGGCGAAGACATCGTCGGCGTGAAGGCGGGAATCCCCGGCGAAAGCGGCGCGAGCGCCGGACCGATGGGCGCCAGCGCGGGCGCGGCCGGCGTGAACAGCGGCGACGGTGCCGGGGCCGTGGGTGCCAGCGGTGCCAGCGCCGGCGAGAGCGGCGCAAACGCGGGGGCGCCCGGTGGAGCCGGAGCAGCGACCGGAACGGGCGCCGGAGCCGCGGGCGCGGGCGCAGGCGCCGCACCCTCCTGCGAGACGTAAAGCAGGCCGTCCAGCTGCTGCGGCGTGCCCGCCACCAGCAGCGCACGCGTCCCATCTTCCGAGAGCGCCATGGCACGCCAGTCGACCTCGCCGGCCGGCGTGGGCACCGTCGCGAAGCTCTGGCCGCCGTCCGAGGACAGCAGGACCGCGCCGCCGGTGCCGGCCGTGGTGGACGACAGCGTCGCCCCGACCACGCCGCCGCCGGCCGACATCGCGAGAGAGGTGTAGGCGCCCGTGACGGTGCTTGCCTGCGTCCAGGTCCAGCTGCCGCCGGCCAGGTTGCCGACGTAGAGGCCGGTGCTGCGCGGCGCGGGGTCCACGCCCTGGCCGAAGTCGGTGCTGCCGGCCAGGGCGATGCGGGTGCCGTCCCCGGAGAGCGCCGCCCGGTACCAGCCGTCGGCGACGGCCGTGCTGCCCACGGTGACGGGCAGCAGCGTGAAGGTCGCGCCGCCGTCGCCCGAAACGTAGAGGTTGCCGCTGCTGGCGGCCGCGATGACGGTGGTGCCGCCGGCCGAGCCGTCCACCGCGCGGAAGGCATCGGTGAGCACGCCGCCGCCCGCGAGCGTGGCCTGCTGGAAGCTCGGTGTCGTCGAATCGGCGTTCGTCGAGAAGAAGACCGGGCCGTTGAACGTGGCCGCCACGACCCGTGTGCCGTCGTCGGAGAGCGTGACGGATTCGTACGGAAGCGATCCCGTCGGGTTGATGCCGGTGTCGATGCGCGTCCAGCTGAACCCGCCGTTGGTGGACCGGAACAGGCCGCCGCCCGCGGCCACCGCGACCATTCTGGTGCCGTCGGGTGTCATGTCGAGCGAGACCCATGCGGCGATGGGCGCGCTCGACGCGGTGAAGGTCTCGCCCCGGTCGGTGGAAAGGAAGATCTGGCCGCCTGCGGCCGTGAAGGTGGTGGCGGCCATCACGCGCCCCGTGTCGTTCGTGGCGACCCACTGGTACTGGTTGGCGGCCAGGCCGAGCACCGGCGCGAAACTCAGCGACGTCGCCGTCAGCGCGGCCGCCGGAGAAGGCGCGGTCCCGGGCGTACCCGCCACGGCGTCCGACGCGCTCGAGGCGGTGTCGTCGACGCTTCCGCCGCACGCGGCCAGCCACAGCGCTGCCACGACGGCGCTGACGCGGCCCCTGCTCATCCCTGGCGGCTTCATCGCGGATTCCGGTCGGAATCCGGTTCGACCGGGTGGCGTTCCCTGGGTTCAGCGCAGCCGTGCGGCCGCGAACCTCCAGGCCCGCCACACGCACCAGCCCACCGCCAGCCCGACCGCATCGGCCACCAGGTCGTGCAGGTCGAAGTGGTGGTCGACGGTGGCCAGCTGAAGCACCTCGATCAGCACGCCGTAACCGACCAGGCCCGCCAGCACGAGGCGCTCGCGCGACGCCCAGCCCAGCAGGCCCAGCACCGCCATGCCCCCGAACGCGACCACGTGGTTGGCCTTGTCCCAGCCGGTGAGCGGCTCGCGCTCGGGCACCGGCGCCAGCGCGAAGTACAGGACGACGAGCGCGGCCACCCAGAAGGTCAGGCGCGCCATGCGGGTGAGCGGAAGCGGGGTTCGGATCAAGGTGGTCCGAGCTTACCCGCGGCGTTCGGGGCCAGGTCCAGCCGCATCTCCACCAGCCCTTCGTGCTGCCGCGCGCGGAAGCCCGCGGCCCGCGCCAGGCCGGCCATGGCCGTGTTCTCCGGCAGGCATTCGCCCACCAGCTCGCGCGTGCCGCGCTCGCGCAGGTGCTCGACCAGGCGCGCGAGCAGCAGGCGGCCCAGGCCCCTGCCCTGCCAGTGCGAAGCGACCTGGATCGCGAACTCGGCGCGCACGTTGTCCGGGTCGCAGACCGCGCGCACCTCGCCGGCGATCGGCCGGCGGCCTTCGGCATCCGGCGGCGGCAAGGCCACGAAGGCCATCTCGCGGTCGTAGTCGATCTGGCTGAAGCGGGCCAGCTCCGACTGGGGCACCTCGCGCCTGGCCTGGAAGAAGCGCAGGCGCAGGTCGGCCTTCGACGCCTGCGCATAGAAGTCGCGCAGCCGCTCGCCGTCTTCCGGCCGGATGGGCCGCAGCAGCAGGTCCTGGCCGTCCACACGCAGCGTCGTTTCCAGCTCCTGCGGGTAGGGGCGGATGGCCAGCGGCGCCGGTTGTGCGTCGGCGCGGTGCAGGCGCACCCGCGCGTCGAGGGCCAGCACGCCTTGCGCATCGGCCAGCAGCGGATTGATGTCGAGCTCGGCCACGCCGTCGAGGTCGCACGCGAGCTGCGAGAGACGCAGCAGCGAATCGATCACCGCGCCCTCGTCCGCCGCGGGCCGGCTGCGCCAGGCGCCCAGCAGCGGCCGCACGCCGCTGCGCGCGAGCAGCTCGCCCGCCAGCGCGGCGTTCAGCGGCGGCAGGGCGACCGCGTGGCGGCGATGCAGTTCCACCTCCACGCCGCCGCTGCCGCACAGCAGCACGGGGCCGAACACCGGGTCGCACGTCAGGCCCAGGATCAGCTCACGCGCGCCGGGCCGCAGGGCCATCTGCTGCACGGTGAAGCCGCGCACCGTGGCGTCGGGCCGCAGGCGAGCGACCTGCTGCAGCATGCGATCGGCGGCCGCTCGCAGTTCGTCGGCGTTGCGCAGGTGCAGCGCCACGCCGCCCACGTCGGTCTTGTGCAGGATCTGCGGCGAGAGGACTTTGAGCGCGACCGGAAAGCCGATCGCCTCGGCGGCGCGCAAGGCTTCGTTCACGCCGCCCGCCGAGCGCGTCTCCACCGTGGGGATGCCGTACGCGTGAAGCAGCGCCTTCGATTCGCGCTCGTCCAGCCATTCGCGGCCGTCGCGCCGCGCGGCTTCCATCACCGCTTGCGCGGCCGCGCGGTCGCAGCGCAGGTCCGGCAGCGTGGCCGGCGGGATCTCCATCAGCTGGCGCTGGTTGCGCGCATGCGTCACCAGCTGCAGCCAGGCGCGCACGGCGCGCTCGGGCGTCTCGTACGCGGGCAGGCCGGCCTGCGCGCAGGCCAGGCGCGCCTGCTCGACGGCGGGGCCGCCGAGCCAGCCGGTGAGCACCGGCTTGGTCGCCTCGCGCGCCGGCGGCAGGCAGGCCTGCGCGATCTCCAGCGCCGGCACCAGCGCGGTGGGCGCGTGCAGGAACAGCACGCCGTCGACCTCGGGGGCCTGCAGCAGCACGCGCATCGCGTCGACGTAGCGGGTGACGGGCGCGTCGCCGACGATGTCCACGGGATTCGAGTGCGACCAGGTGGCCGGCAGCACTTCGTCCAGCGCGGCCAGCGTGGCGGGCTCCAGCGTCGCGAGCCTGCCGCCCGCGAGCGACAGCGCATCGGCCGCCAGCACGCCCGCGCCGCCGCCGTTGGTGACGATGGCCAGCCGCTCGCCCGGCGCCGATCGCGCGCGGGCCAGGGTCTCGGCGGCGTCGAACAGCTCCTGCAGCGTGTCCACGCGCAGCAGGCCGGCGCGGCGCGCGGCCGCATCGAACACTTCATCCGAACCGGCCAGCGCGCCCGTGTGCGAGGCCGCGGCACGTGCGCCGTCAGGCGCCCGCCCTGACTTCACCACGATGATCGGCTTGTTGCGCGAAGCGGCCCGCGCCGCCGACATGAACTTGCGCGCCGCCTTCACCGATTCGGCATACAGCAGGATCGCGCGCGTGCCGCCTTCGCTGCCCAGCCAGTCGAGCAGGTCGCCGAAGTCCACGTCGGCGCTGTCGCCCAGCGACACGCAATGCGAAAAGCCGATGCCGCGCCCGCGCGCCCAGTCCTGCACCGCGGTGGCCAGCGCGCCCGACTGCGTGAGGAAGGCCAGGTTGCCGGGCAGCGCCGCGCCGGGGGCGAAGCTGGCGTTCAGCCCGAGCGGCGGCACCTGCAGGCCGATGCAGTTGGGCCCGAGGATGCGCAGCAGGTGCGGCCGCGCCGCGTCGAGCATCTGCTGCTCCCACGTCGGGCCGCCCGGCGAGGACTCGCGCTTGAGGCCCGCGCTGATGACGACGGCGGCCCGCGTGCCCTTGCGGCCCAGCTCGGCGACCAGCTGCGGGACCGTGGGCGCGGGCGTGCAGATCACGGCCAGCCCGGGCGCGGCGGGCAGGCTCGCGATATCGCGCCAGGCGGGTCGGCGGGCGACCGTGTCGTGCCGCTGGTTCACCGGCCACAGCGAACCGGCGAAGCCCGCGGCCAGCAGGTTGCGCATCACGACCTGGCCCAGGCTGCCGGGGCGGTCGGAGGCGCCGATCAGCGCCACCGAGGCGGGGCGCAGCAGATGGTCGAGGTGGCGGATGCTCATGGCGTCTTCCTCCGTCGCGGGTGGACGGCCATGGTCGCAGCGGCGCGGCGGATGGACTTGCGCCAAATCAATCGATACCTGTCTGCGAACGCACCAAAGCGGGGATTGCGCGCCTGACCGCAGTCAGCTGAGCTGGCTATCATTGACGCTCTCGTATGAAACGCTCCGCCCGCTCTGCCTACACCGTCGCCGTGGTCGACGACACCGATCTCGCCCGCTACGCCGCCGTGAAGATGCTGCGGTCCCTGGGCTACAAGACGGTCGAATGCGGCACCGGCGAGGAGGCGCAGATGATCGCCAGCAGCAAGCCGGTCTCGGCCGTGCTGCTGGACGTCAACCTGCCCGACGTCAACGGCGTCGCGGTCTGCGAATACATCAAGAAGGGCCCGAACCCGCTGCCGGTGGTGCTGATGTCGGCCGTCTACGTCGACGAACTGCACAAGGGCGCGGCCATGGACGCCGGCGCCGACGCCTACCTCGTCTCGCCGCTGGAGCCGCAGGAGCTGGGAGCGGTCTTCGATCGCCTGCTGGGCATCGAATGAAAAAAGGCCCCTGACGGGGCCTTTCTTTCCGTTCGCCGGCTTGCCGCAGGCCGGCGGCTCACTTGATGGGGATGGTGGCGCGGATGGTGACGCTGGGCTCGACGGCCACCACGGGCGCCGGCACATAGACCGGCTGCGGCGCCACCACCACCGGCTGCGGCACCACGTAGACGGGAGCGGCATGGACGTGCTCGGGTCCCTTGCACTTGCGCTCCTCCTTGTAGTCGCCGTCCTTCTTCTGCTTGATCTTGACCTTGCAGTTGCCGTCCCAGTACTCGTGCTTGTGTTCGGACCGGCCGTGGTGGTGGTCGCGGTCGGCAAGGGCCGCGAACGGAACGGAAGCGAAGGCGATCACGAGGGCAATGAATCGAAGAATTTTCATGCCCGCGTTTGTAGGCGCTCCCGTCCTGCTCGTCTGTGAGGAATTGCTCGGCGGTGCGAATGCGCAACGCCCCCCTGCAGGACGGAAAGCCCTTCCGGATCAGGCCGGCGCGCCCGCATCCAGGGGATGCAGTCCGCTCGCCACGCCCAGCAGCTCCAGCTCCGTCGCGCCCCCCGCGTCCGCGAAGGACCCGCCGGTGTCGCCACCGGCGTCGTGCGCGTCGAAGGAGAAGCGCTCGAGCAGGTCCGACACGTGCGCCACGGCGACCTCGTTGGTCGTCGACTTGCCCGCCACCTTGCCGGCCACGTCGGCATGGGCCTTGATGGTGGCCTGGAACTGCACCGCGATCTCCGCGACCCGGCCCGGCTTGGGAGCGTCCACCAGGCCGACCAGGCTGTGGCCGTCGGCGGTCTCGATCACCGCGAACAGGCTGGGGTCGATGGCCGTGTCGAAATGGATCGCGATGTCGGCGCCCGCGGCCGCATCGGTGCCGATGTAGAGCGTGGTGCCGCCCGCATCCTGCTGCGCCTGCATCTGGCCCGCCTGCAGGGCGCTGCCGTTGCCGGCGCTCGCCCGGCCGGACAGCGTGGCCGCCACCAGCAGCGTGTCGCCCCAGCCGAAATCGGCCACCCGGTCGAGCCCGTTGCCCGAGGCCTCGAAGGCGAACTGGTCGTAGCCGTCGCCGCCGGTGAGCCGGTCGTCGCCCGCGCCGCCGGCCAGGATGTCGTCGCCCGCGCCGCCGGAGATCTGGTCGTTGCCCGCCCCGCCCTGCAGCACGTTGTCGTTGGTGTCGCCGGTGATCACGTCCGCGAAGGAGGAGCCGCGCACGTTCTCGATGCCCACCAGCGTGTCGGTGCCGCCGAAGCCGTCCGCCGCCGTGCCGGCGGCCAGGTTCACCGAAACGCCCGCGGTGGAGGAGGCGTAGTCGGCCCGGTCCACCCCGCCCTTGCCGTCGATGACGTCGTTGCCCTCGCGCCCTTCGAACGATTCGAAGGCGCCCGAGTCGCTGCCGGTCAGCACGTCGTTGAAATTCGAGCCGCGCACCGCCTCGATGTTGATCAGCGTGTCGGTGCCGCCGAAGCCGTCGGCGGCCGTCCCCGCCGACGTGCCGCCCAGCGTGACGCGCACGCCGGTCGTGGAGCTCTGGTAGTCCACCCGGTCGTAGCCGCTGCCGCCGTCGATGGTGTCGTTGCCGGCCATGCCCATGAAGAACTCGAGCGCGTCGCTGGCCGCGTTGCCGCCGGTGAGCGTGTCGTTGCCGTTGGAGCCGCGCACGCCTTCGATGTGGGCCAGCGTGTCGATGCCGCCTTCGCCGTCGATGGCGACGCCCGTCGCCAGGTTGACGTTCACCGGGCCGTTGCCGAAGTTGTAGCGGACCTCGTCGAGGCCGCCCTTGCCGTCGATGAAGTCGTTGCCGCCGCGCCCGGCGAAGCTCTCGGGCACCTGCGAATCGGAGCCGAGCAGCGTGTCGGCGAAGCGCGTGGCGACCACGTGGTTGATGTTGGCCAGCGTGTCGTGGCCCAGGCCGCTGACGGCCGTGCCCGCGGTGAAATCGACGGTCGCCGCGCTGCCGGAGTTGAACAGCGTGAGGCGGTTGGCGTTGGCGAAGGTGATCGGGTCGATGGCGCCGCCGTCGATGAAGTCGTCGCCCGCGCCGCCGTCGAACTGCTCGAACCAGTTGGCGCTGCTGCCGGTGATGCGGTCGGCGAATGCGGAACCGTTGAACCAGTTGATGTTGCTCAGCGTGTCCACGCCGCCCAGGCCGTCTTCCACCCGGCCGGTCTGCAGGTTGGCGACGATGCCGGTGCTGGAGGTCTGGTAGCTGACCGTGTTGAGGTCGTTGTAGTTGATCAGGTCGGTGATCGCGCCGCCGTCGATGATGTCGTTGCCGGCGCCGCCGATGAAGAAGTCGCTGCCGGCGCCGCCGAGCATCACGTCGTCGCCGCCGTTGCCGATCAGGGTGTCGTTGCGCACCGAGCCGGTCATGCGGTCGGCGAACTCGCTGCCGCTCACGCTCTCGATGTTCACCAGCGTGTCGGTGAAGCCCCAGTTGTCGGTCGCCGTGCCGGCCTGCAGGTCCACCACCACGCCGTGGCCGCCGGGGGCTTCGAAGGCGTCGTCGAAGTACGAAGCCGTGTCGTTGCCCGCTCCGCCGTCCAGCGTGTCGTTGCCCAGGCCGCCGATCAGGTTGTCGCTGTTGCTGCCGCCGCGCAGCACGTCGTTGCCGGCGCGGCCGAACACGTAGCCGCCGGTGGTGTTAGAGAGCTGGATGTGGTCGTCGTGGAGGCTGCCGTGCACGGCCTCGATGCTCACCAGCTGGTCGTTGCCGATGTCGGCGCCGAAGGCGAAGCCGCCCTGCAGGTCGACGGTGACGCCGCCGGTGGCGGTCTCGTACATGACCACGTCGAGTCCGGCGCGGCCATCCACGAAGTCGTTGCCGGAAGCGGGCCGGAACCAGTTGCCGTTGGCGTCGCCGACCAGGTTGTCGCCGAACATCGAGCCGTTCACGTGCTCGATGTTGCGCAGCGTGTCCGTACCGCCCCAGCCGTCGAACGCTAAGCCCTGCGTGAGGTCGACGGACACCCCGGCCTGCGAGTCCTCGTAGGCCGCCACGTCGCCGTAGTTGCCGGTGCCGCCGTCGAGGAAGTCGTCCCCGGCGCCGCCGCTCAGGTAGTCGTCGCCCGCACCGCCGTCGAGCCGGTCGTTGCCGGCCTGGGCGTGGATGTAGTTGTTGTTGGCGTCGCCGATCAGCACGTCGTCGAAGAAGGAGCCGCCGATGCCTTCGAAATTCACGAAGGTGTCGTTGCCGGAAGCCCCGGAAGAGGTCCCGGTGGCCATGTTCACGTAGACGCCGCCGGTGGACTCGTAGTAGTCGATGGCGTCGGAACCGGCGCCGCCGTCGAGGAAGTCGTTGCCGCCCAGGCCCTGGAGGGTGCTGTCGCCGGCGTTGCCGATGATCACGTCGTCGAAGTTCGAGCCGGCCACGTTCTCGATGTTCACGAAGGTGTCGTTGCCGGCCGCGCCGGAGGCGGTGCCCAGCTGCAGGTTGACCTGCACCGCGCCGCTCGCGTCGTCGTAGCGGATCTGGTCGAAGCGGCCCTCGCCGCCGTCCAGGAAGTCGTCGCCCTCGCCGCCGTTCAGGGAGTCTTCGCCGGCGCCGCCGCGCAGCGTGTCGTTGCCGCCCCTGCCGTAAAGCATGTTCGGGCCGTCGTCGCCGACCAGCAGGTCGGCGTAGCCGGAGCCGTAGACGCCCTCGATGTTGAACAGCTGGTCGTTGCCGGCGCCGCCGGTGACCTGGCCCGTGACGAGGTCGACGGTGACGCCCGCCGCGGCGTCCTGGTAGTTCGCGGTGTCGAAGCCGTCCCCGCCGTCGATGAGGTCGTTGCCGCCGCGGCCCAGGATCCAGTTGCCCCCGGCGTCGCCGACCAGCACGTCGTCGTAGGACGACCCCGCCATGGACTCGATATTCCACAAGGTGTCGTTGCCGCCGGCGCCCGTGGCGCTGTGGGTCTGCAGGTTGACGCTGACCCCGCCCGTCGCGTGGACGTAGTCGATGTTGTCGTTGCCCCCTCCGCCCTCCAGGAAGTCGTCGCCCGCGCCGCCCACCAGGAAGTCGTTGCCCCCGCCCCCGAAGAGCGCGTCGTCGCCTTCGAAGCCGTCGATGTAGTCGTCGCCGGAGGTGCCGTACAGGGTGTCGGCTCCGGAGGTGCCCAGGATGTTCATGGTCGGTGTTCCTGTGTTCGGGTTGTTGGAGTGAGCGAACGCCGCTTTGTAAGCGGCCGCACCAACCCGCACCATCCCGCACATGCGGTATCCGCTCCGGGAAACCACCAACTTCGGGCCGCAAAGGGCGGTCCCCCGTACCGGGATGGAGCGCCCAACACTTAAGCCGGCGTTAATGTCCGGCGGCCAGCATTCCACGACCTGGGCCATGGGCACGGGGAGCCCGACGCAAGCCGGGCCTCGCCGCCCGAATGCATACTGGCCTCGAACAGCATGCGCATCCTCATCGTCGAAGACGACCCGCAGCTGGGCGACGCCCTGTCGACCGGCCTGCGCCAGCGTGGGCATGCGGTGGACTGGTTGCGCGACGGCGAACGTGCGGATGCGGCCCTGGCAGGGGCGCCTTACGACGGGGCGCTGCTCGACCTGGGACTGCCCGGAAAGGACGGGCTCGCCTGGCTGCGCCGCTGGCGCGACCAGGGCCATGAGCTCCCGGTGTTGATCCTCACCGCCCGCGATGCGGTGGAGCAGCGTGTCGATGGGCTCGATGCCGGCGCCGACGATTACCTGGTCAAGCCGATCGCCCTGGACGAGCTTTCGGCGCGGCTGCGCGCCGTGCAGCGCCGGTCCGCCGGACGCGCGCGCGCCATCTGGCGACAGGGCTCGCTGGAGTTCGTGCCGGCGTCCCGCGAGGTCCGCTGGCGCGGCCAGCCGGTGATGCTCACGTCGCGCGAGTGCGCCCTGCTGGAAGTGCTGCTGTCGGAGCCGGAGCGGGTGCTGTCCAAGGCCCGCTTGCAGGAGAAGCTCCACGACTGGAGCGGTGGCGAACCGGAGGGCAATTCGCTCGAGGTGCACGTGCATCACCTGCGTCGCAAGATCGACCCGAGCGTGATCCGCACGGTGCGGGGCGTCGGCTACGCGTTGGGCTCGTGCGGGGATGACGCGTGAGCCTGCAGCGCCGACTCATCATCTATCTCGTGATCTGCGCACCCCTGGTGTGGGCGGTCGCCTTCGCGTACTCGTTGAACCGGGTGAGGCACGAGGTGGACGAGTTGTTCGATACGGAGCTGATCCGGTTCGCGCGGCAACTGCAGACCAGCGTGCCGGTCGTGCCGGCGGGCGAAGCCTGGACCTCGCCGAACGGAGCAGGCGACGCCGGCCCGGCGGACCTGCGCGACATGGCGGTCGCCGTGTGGGATGCGAAGGGGCGGCTGGTGGCGGTGGATCGCGAAGGCGGCCAGCTGCGCCACCTGCCGGACGCCTCCGGATTCGTCGACGACACCGTCGCCGGCGATCGCTGGCGCGTGTACTACCTGCAGTCGCCGGACGGATCGCGGCTCGTGGCCGCCGGCCAGAAGACCTACGAGCGCGACGAGGTGGTGCGTGCCCTCACGCTGAGCCAGCTGGTGCCGTGGATCCTCGTGCTTCCGGTGCTGCTGGCCGTCATGGCGTGGGCGGTGCGGCAGGCCCTTTCGCCGCTGACGCAACTGTCGCGGCAGCTGTCGCGGCGCCGTGCGGACGACCTCGCCCCATTGCCTGCCATGACCGCGCCGTCCGAGTTGCGACCGCTGCTCGTGGCGATGAACGGGCTGTTCGCGCGCGTCGGAGAGCTGCTCGCCCGCGAGCGCCGGTTCACGGCCGACGCGGCGCACGAGTTGCGGACCCCGATGGCGTTCCTGCGCGCCCAGTGGGACGTGGTGCGCGGGGCCGACAGCGGGGCGCGCGCGCAGGCCGAGGCGAAGTTCGAAGGAGGACTCGACCGTCTCGAGCGATTGGTGGCGCAGCTGCTGACGCTGTCACGTGCCGACGCCGCCGACGCGGCGCGCCTCGGGACCGAGATCGACTGGCGGCAGGTCGTCGAGCAGGTCGCCAACGACGTGTTGCCGCTGCTGCGCCGCCGCCGCATCGAGCTCGCCTGCGAGTGGCCGCGGAACGACCGCCCTGCCCTGCCGATCCTGGGCGACCCGGACCTGCTCACGGCGCTGCTGCGCAATCTCGTGGACAACGCGGCCCGCTACGCCCCCGAGGACAGCACCGTCACGATCCGGATGGGTCGGGACGCCGTGGAAGTGGAGAACGACGGGCCGCCGCTTTCGCCGCGGACGGTGGCCGCCATGGGCGCGCGCTTCACGCGCCCCGACGGCCAGCAGGAGTCCGGCAGCGGACTCGGCGTCTCCATCGCCCGCAGCATCGCCCAGTTGCACGGGTTGGTGCTGGAGCACGGCAGCGGCCCCGGGGGCCAGGGCGTGCGGGCCGTGCTGCGCGGCCGCTGACGCGTCAGCGCGCGCCCTGGATCTTCTCGATCAGCTGGCGTGCCTCGTCGCGCCGGCCCGCGTCCGCGATCTGGCGACCGGGGCGGGGCGGCGCCTTCAGGGCCTTCTCGAGATACGGCAGCGCCTTGTCCGGTTGCCGCGTCTCGACGAGGTACTCGCCGTAGAAGTAGTTGGCATCGATGCCGTCCGGGTTGATGTCGAGCGCCTTCTGCAGCAGGTCCTGGGCCTTGGCCTTGCTGCCGAACCCGATCGGCCAGCCGGGCACCTTGTAGTACAGCACCCCCAGGCTGTTGTAGGCCGAGCCGTCGAGCACGTTCCCGTCGATCTGGATCGCCGATTCGTACAGCGCCTTCGCCTGCTTGGCGAGATCGAGCGCGCCCAGCCCGCCCTTCTCGCCGGCCCAGGAGCTCACGATGATGCCCTCCCACACCAGCGGCTCGCTGCGGTTCGGGTAGGTCTCGCTGACCTTGTGCGCCTGGGCCGCCAGGTCGGCGAAGCGCTTCTGGCGTTCGCCGGGCGGCGACTGGTAGCGGATCACCGCCCAGTCGCGCTGCAGCACCTGGATGTCGTCCTCGACGGCGGCGCTCGCCGGCAGGGACATGGCGGCCGTTGCCAGCAGCGTGGAGACCGTGACAAGCCGGCGGAGGGACGCGGACGGCGAAGCGGAGAGGAGCGACATGGCATTCATCCTTGTTGAAGGGGATCGGCGGGGAGGTCCGCCAGGGCGCGCCGATGCGGCGCGAAGGTGCGATCGAGCCAGGTGGGCGCGGCGCCGTTGATGCGCACGCCCAGCCGCTCCGGAAAGCCGATGAACCGTTCCGCGGCTTCGTCCTCGAGCATGCGCAGCGATTCGCCGGCCACCCGGGCCGGGTCGTCCATCGCGGAGCGGGTGGCACGGTTGTAGGCCTCCACGGCGGCGTCGTTGAACGCGGTGCGGGTGCCGCGGGGACCGAGGAACTGCACGCGCACCGGACCGCCGTCGAGTTCCCGGCGCAGCGCCTGGGCGTAGCCGCGCAGGCCGAACTTGCTGGCGCAGTACGCCGTGTAGCCGGGCAAGCCGATGGCGCCCAGCACCGAACCGATGAAGAGCACCTGGGCCCGGGGTTGACCCGCGAGATGCGGCAGCAACGCCTGGGTGAGCAGCATCGGTCCCATCAGGTTGGTGTCCAGCACCTGCCGCAGCGTCGACGGGGACATGGCCTCGACCGGCCCGAAAGCGGGCGCGCCGGCGGCGTGCACGATCACGTTGCATCGGTATCCGGCGGCGGCCTTGGCCAGCGTCTCGATCGAGGCGGGCTGCGCGAGGTCGGCTTCATGCCAGTCGCACCGTTCGCGATCGAACCCCCGGGCCAGCGCCGCCAGCCGAGCAGGCGAGCGGGCGGCGAGCAGCACCTCCGCGCCGGCCTCCATCAGGCGGGCCGCGATCGCCGCGCCGATGCCGCCGGTGGCGCCGGTGAGCAGGACGCGGGCGTCCCGGGCCTTCATGCCGGTGCACCCACGCCGGCCGCGGCCGGCAGCGGCAGCGAGCGGAACACGTCGCCGTACAGGCGGTAGAACACCCGGGCGGCATGGACGATGTCGGCCTGGTCCAGGGGATCTTCGATCGAATCCATCAGCGCCTCGAAATGGCCGACGTGCTCCTGGTCCAGGGTGCCGTGCGAACGCAGGTAAGTGAACGCGGCGTCCGGCAACCCGAGCGGACGCTGGATGTTGTCCGCGGCCTGCAGGGCCAGCGCCACGCTCGTGCCTTCCAGCACGTGAACCATCCCGAAGAACCCCAGCGGATTGCGGCGCGCGATCTGGTCGTAGGCGTAGGCGACCATCACCTCCGTGGGGACGCCCGGCGGCCCGCGGCGCGCCGCTTCCGCGTCGGCGCCGCAGGCGCGCAGGTCGTCCAGGATCCACTCGTCGTGACCGGCTTCCTCGGCGATGTACTCGTCCAGCGAACCGCGCAGCCACTCATGGCGATCCGGCAGCGCGTCGCGGCAGGCGGTCAGCAACGGCACCGTGTGCCGCACGTGGTGGTAGGCCTCGGTCAGGAACGCGACGTAGCTGGGCAGCGAAACCTCCCCTCGCAGGCAGCCCTGGATGATGGGAGCGGCAAGCAGTCCTTGCCGGGCCTGCGCGGTTTCGGCCAGAAGCCTTTCGTAGAAACTCATGGAGACTCCGTTGGAGTGTGGGAAACGGAGGCCAGCACCTCGGGATGGGCGGCCAGGATCGCCGGGCGGCGCGCCCGGCCGTTCGCCGTCGCCAGGCCGCTGCCGGCCGAGAACGGCGCGCGGGCGCGAACCCAGTGCGCGACCCGGGCGTAGTCGGGCAGTCGCTCGTTCGCCCCGGCCACGCAGCGGCGCAGCTGCTCGTCGCTGACGCCGGGCAACGGCCAGAGCACCGCGGACAGCGCCGGCTGCGCGTCGCCGTAGACGACGGCCTCGCCGATGCCGGCTTGTTGGCGCAGCGCGGTCTCCACCCACTCGGGCGAGACGTTGCGGCCGAACCCGGTGATCAGAACGTTCTTCTTGCGCCCCTCGACGTGCAGGAACCCATCCGCATCCAGCCGGCCAAGGTCGCCCGTAGGCCACCACTCGGGCGCGGGCGCCGATTCACCAAGGTACCCGGCCATCAGGCTCCCGGAGACCTCGACCTCGCCGTCGCCGGCGATCCTCACCCGCGCGTGCGGCAGCGGGCGGCCCGCGCTGCCGGGGTGGTCGGCGCCCGGCAGGTTCAGCGTCTGCACCGAGCATCCTTCGGAAAGCCCATAGCCTTCGTACGCGGGGATGCCGCACGCACGGGCCGCGAGCAGCGTCGCCGCGCCGACCGCGGCACCGCCCACCGCGACGAAGCGGAGGCTGGCGGGGGCACGCCGACCGCTTGCGCGCAGCCAGCCCGTCCAGGCCGCGAGCATCTGCGGCAGCAGGATCAGGCTGTCGGCGTCGCTCGCTTCCATGGCGGCCTGCAGCTTCGCGGGATCGAAGCTCGACGAGCCTGACAGCCCCACCTGCGCCAGCGGCAACGCGATGCACATGCCCCCCGCGGCCAGCGGGGCCAGCACGCCAGCCACGTTCTCCAGCAGCACGGCGAAGGGCAACGCGTTCAGGTGCCGCCGCAATCCGAGCGGCCCGAGGACCTGCACGAGTCCTGCCGCCACGCCGCGCATCGCTTCCGGTGTGAGGCAGACGCCCTTGGGCGTGCCGGTCGTTCCGGAGGTGAAGGTGATCTTGCTCGTCCCCGCGGGCAACGGCGTGACCCTTGCGGGGAGCCGGATCAGCGACAGCGCCTGCTCCAGCAAGGCAATCGATTGGGCCGGCGCGGGTGCCCAGCGCGACGCGAGTGCGGTCGCAACCAGCACGGCATCGACCCCGGCGGCGGACAGCGCGTGCCGCACCTGCTCCGGCGTGAAGAAGGCCGGCAGCGGCACGTGCACCACGCCCGCCAGCTCGGCGGCGAGATCGACGACCACCCAGGCCGGCGAATTGTCGAAAAGCGTGGCCAGCACGCGCACGCCCTCCTCGCGCAGCCGCCGCGCGAAGGCGCCCGCCTCGGCCTGGAGGGCGTCGCGATCGAGCACCCGGCCGCCCTCCCCCGCCACCGCCACGGCGGCCTGGTCGAAGTGCGTCATGCGAACCGCCCCGCCCGCGTGTGGAGCCGCCTCAGCACCTGGGGCAGGTGCCCCGCCACCACGACAGGCTTGTGCTCGTAGTAGGAGCCCCACTGCCATGCGGAAGCGCCGAGCGCGGCCGCATCCGCCGGCGCGAGCGTCAGCGGAGCGACGCCCATGCGCAGCAGGAGCCGGCGCAACTCCTCGGTGAGCGTGCTCACCACCCATTGATAGCCGTGGCCCGCAAGGTGCCATCCCAGTTGGGCGATCAGCCGCCGGCCCATGCCCGCCTGCACCGCCGCGAGGTGTCCCACCTCGACGATGGACGTGCGCGGCGGCGCGCGATCGGCATGAGAAGCCAGCAGGGCCTCGACGGGGCGCGGCAGGTACTGCTCCAGGAAGAGAGGCTCCGCGCCGGCGTCCCGGTACCCCGCCGCCGCGACGACGCGACCGTGATCGCGCACCGCGACCAGGGACGGTGCGAACTGCTCGAGGTGCGCGCCGAACCGGTGCCGGTAGACGCCGGCGATGAAGGACTCCACCTCGCCGCGCCCCTCGTCGCCCGGAGCGTGGACAGTGAGGGTGGGGATCGGGGCCGCGCGCGTGCCGGTGCCCCCGCTGCTGACGCAGCCTGGCAGGTTTCTTGACATGTGATCTCCCTCGTCTGGCCCGTTTTCAGGCATGCGAGGGATGCTCGCGGCGCAACCTTAACGAGGGATTAAGGCCGGCGCTTCAACTGATCGGCACGGCTCCCCGGACCCCGCCTCAACGCACGTCGATGCTGGTGACGATCGCGCGGTAGAACGGGAAGTACCGGGGAGTGCCGAAGAAGTTGCCGCCCTCGAGCCGGAATGGCAGGCGGTAACCGGCCACCTTCCGGAAATCCGATGGCTCGCCGCCGAATGGCTGGATGCGGAACTCATGGTCGGGGTTCGCGTTCGACCATCTTGGGATGCGGACCCACAGGGGCTTGCCTGCCGAGTCCACCTTGAGGTCGACATCCTGCGTCATTCCCAGGTGCGTGATCGTTGCGCGCGCGGTGTCCTCGTCCACGGCCGTCCAGGCCACGCGCGGCCCCGGCAGGAGGAAGGCCGGCGTCCACAGGGCTGCTTCGGCGACGACCCTCCCGAAGGAGGATCGAAGGTGATCCCCGTCCCCACCGGCTCTGACCAACGGGAACAGCCGCAGTAGCCAGAACCGGGTCCATGAACGCCCTGCGACCATTCCGTCGGACCCCGAGAACCTCACCACTCCCCGTCCGAGCTGCACCTGCCACACGAGCCCACATGGCGCGGCCAGGACCTGTTCGCCGTGCATCGGCAGGTAGCCGGGACGTTCCTTCGTGCCGAGGGCGAGCTGTCCCTCCATCGTGATCTCGACGACGGTGCTCAGGCGGGTGCCGGGCTCGATCGCGAAGTTGAGGAATCGCCGCGCCGGTTCAGGCAGGTCCGCGATGGAGGCCGGGTCGAATCGCCCGTCCTGCCGCTCGGCGCTCTCCAGCAGCTCGCTCCGGCCCTGTTCCGCCTCGCGGCGGTCCGCGGACCATCGAAGGGCGAGCACGATCGAGGCAGCCAGCAGGCCGGCCGACGACGCCAACGCGAGTGCGCTCACGGAGGTTCAGTGCATGTGCATCTCGAACAAGCCGGACAACCCCTCGAGGTCCAGGACGCGGATGTGCCGCTTGTCGACCTGCAGCAGACCCTGCTGCGCGAACGCCGAGAAGGTGCGGCTGACGGTCTCCAGCTTCATGCCCAGGTAGCTGCCGATTTCGGCGCGCGACATGCGCAGGTGGAACTCATTCGGTGACCAGCCGCGGGCCTTCATGCGCTGGGAGATGTTCAGCAGGAAGGCGGCCAGGCGCTCCTCGGCGTTCATGCTGCCCAGCAGCATCATCAGGCTGTGCTCGCGGACGATCTCGCGGCTCATCAGGCGCGTGACCACCGCCTGGAGCGCAACGCTGCCGGCGGACAGGTCGGCCAACTGCGAATACGGAATCGCGCAGACTTCGGCGTCCTCCAGAGCGGTGGCGCTGCTGGCGTGCCGGCCCTCGGCCAGGCCGTCCAGCCCCAGCATCTCTCCAGCCATGTAGAACCCGCTGACCTGGTCACGGCCGTCCGCCAGCTGCAACTCGGACTTGAACGTGCCGCTGCGCACCGCGTAGACGAAACCGAAGGAGTCCCCCTGGCGGTAGAGCGCCTGGCCCATGCGCACCTTGCGGCGGCCGAACATCAGCCCTTCCAGGCGCTGGAGGTCCTTTTCCGCCAGCTCGCAAGGAAGACAGAGGCCCTTGAGGTGGCAGCTGGAACACGGCGTGGAGGGCGGCACCCGCGGGGCGGTCGCGCGGAACTCGCGCACGGGGACGACACGCATGCGGGCGGGAGCTTCGAAAGTGGCGGCGAGGGACATGGCTGTTCTCCGGATCAGTGGATGCGGTTCGCGTCGCGCGCGGCCTCGACCGCCTGCGCCAGCCGCTGGAAGTCCAGGGTCTTGTCCAGCACGCTCGCGGCGCCATCGGCCAGGTAGCGCTTCACGTAAGGCGGCTGGGCGTGGTTGCTGAACACGACGAAGGCGATCCCCGGCTCGGCGCGATGCACGGTGCGCAGCACCTCCAGTCCGCTGCCGCCCTCGAGCTGCATGTCGAGCACGACCACGTCCGGGTGCATGCGCAGGATGGCCTCGATGCAGTCGCGCGGGGTGGCCGCCCCGCCGACGACGTCCATGTGCTGCGCGGCGAGCAGGCCGGCGATCCGTTCGCGGATGGGGGCGGAGTCCTCGGCCAGGAACACCCGAAGGGAGACGTCGTTCGGTTGCATGCAGGTCACTGTGGTCGACCAGCTCGATTCGCGACATCGGCGCCCGCTGAATATGCACTCGGAGCACTCCGGGAATGGGTGCACGCCGTTCCTAGTCAACCTAGGAATCGTCCGAGGTGATCGACAGCGGCCGAGCCTGAAAAAAAAGGAGAGGGCTCGTTCGTCTTGACGGATATCAAATCACCGGCGCTCCGCCGCTCCAGACTGCAGGCATGAGACTCCAATTCCTCGGGGCCACGGACACCGTCACCGGATCCCGGACGGTCGTGCAGCACGCCCGCGGCCAGGTGCTGGTGGATTGCGGCCTGTTCCAGGGCTTCAAGCAGCTGCGGCTGCGCAACTGGAGCGCGCTGCCCGTGCCGCCCGCCTCCCTGCAGGCGGTGATCCTCACCCATGCGCACCTCGACCACAGCGGCTGGTTGCCGGTGCTCGTGCGCCAGGGCTTTCGCGGCAAGGTCTTCTGCACGGCAGCCACCCGCGACCTCTGCCGCATCCTGCTGCTGGACGCGGCCCACCTGCAGGAAGAGGAAGCCGAGTACGCCAACCGGCACACCTTCTCCCGCCACCGGCCGGCGGTGCCTCTCTTCACGCGCGACGACGCCCTGGCCTGCCTGCGGCGATTCGACACGGTCGGCTTCGGCGTCCGCTTCGAACCGGCCGACGACCTGGAGGCGGAGTTCACGCCGTCCGGCCACCTGCTGGGATCGGCCTTCGTGCGCCTGCAGGACGGGCAGCGGTCGGTGCTGTTCTCCGGCGACATCGGAAGGCCCGACGACGTGCTGCTGCAACCGCCGACGAAGCCGCGCCCGGCCGACGCGATGGTGGTCGAGTCGACCTACGGCGACCGCCTGCATCCCGAAGTCGACACGCTGCAGCAACTGGCCGACGTGGTCCGCCGCACGGCCGCGCGCGGTGGCACGGTGCTGATCCCGGCTTTCGCGGTGGGCCGCGCGCAGGCCCTGCTCCACGTGCTCCGGCAG
This sequence comes from Pseudomonadota bacterium, assembly GCA_023387335.1. Lineage (GTDB taxonomy): Bacteria > Pseudomonadota > Gammaproteobacteria > Burkholderiales > Burkholderiaceae_C > Ramlibacter. The sequence goes on from JAEWIF010000003.1 coordinate 207,850, forward strand.
CTCAAGTCGGCCGGCCGCATCCCGAACCTGCCGGTGTTCCTGAACAGCCCGATGGCGGCCGCCGCGCTCGAGGTCTACCGCGCGCATGCGCACGAGCTGCGGCTGGACCGGGAGGCCGTGGACGCGCTGACCGACGGCGTGGAGATCGTCGAGTCGCCCGAGGAATCGCGCGCCCTGAACGCGCGGCGCGGCCCGATGGTCGTGATCGCCGGCAGCGGCATGGCCACGGGCGGGCGCATCGTCCACCACCTGAAGGCGTTCGCGCCCGGTCACCGCAACACCATCGTGCTCGCCGGCCACCAGGCCGCCGGCACGCGCGGCGCATCGCTGCTGGGCGGCGCTTCGACGGTGCGCATCCACGGCGAGGACGTACCGGTGCGCGCCGAGGTCGCGCAGCTGGAATCCATGTCCGCCCATGCCGACGCGCGCGAGGTGGTGCAGTGGCTGCGCGCGGTGGGCGGCGCGCCGCGCAAGGTGTTCATCAACCACGGCGAGCCGGCCGCGGCCGACGCCCTGCGCCAGCGCATCGAGCGCGAACTGGGCTGGGACGCCTGCGTGCCCGCCTACCTCGAGACCGCCGAGGTGTGACCCACGTGCAGCATCCCCTTCGCGATCTCATCGCCGCCACCGACTTCTCGGCCGGCGCCCAGGCGGCCGTGCAGCGGGCCGCGATCCAGGCCGCCGAGCTGAAGGCCGGCCTGACGCTGGTGCACGTGCTCGAGCGCGATTCGCTCGCCGCGCTTCGCGACCTGCTCGAACCGGGCCGGAACCTGCAGCCCGCGATGCTCGAGCAGGCCCGCATGCAGCTGGAGGCGCTGGCGAACGCGACCGACGCCGCGTTCGGCCTGCGTCCGGGGACGCTGCTGCGCCAGGGCCCGGCCCTGGAAGAGCTGCGCGGCGCCGCCGAGGCCGCGGACCTGCTCGTGATCGGCGCCTGCGGCAGCCACCCGGTGCGCGAGTTCACCTTCGGCAAGACGGCGGACCGGCTGGCGCGATCGGCGGCGCTGCCCTTGCTGGTCGTGCGCCGCGCGCCGGAGCTGGGCTACGAGCGCGTGCTGGTGCCGGTGGACTTCTCCGAGAACAGCCGGCAGGCCCTGCTGGCCGCGATGGCGCTGGCGCCACGCGCGTCCTTCCGGCTGCTGCACTGCATCGACCTGCCCTTCGAAGGCCGGATGCGGATGGCCGGGGCGACCGGCGAGGAGATCGCGCAGTTGCGCGTGCGCGCTCGCCTGGACGCCGCCGGCCGGTTGCGTGCGCTGGTGGACGGTCTCCGCGGCCAGGGGAACATCATCGCCGCCACCGTCCGCATGGGCGACGTGCGTTTCGAGCTGACGCGGCTGGCGCAGCAGGAGCGCATCGACCTCATCGCCATCGGCAAGCAGGGCCGCAGCCTGCTCGGGCAGACGCTGCTGGGCAGCGTGACGGCCTGGACGCTGGAGCACGCCGCCTGCGACGTGCTGGTGGTGCCCGCCGCGGCGGTGGCGAGCCGGCCATGATGCGCCGCGGCGCCGGGCCGTCCGGTGGCGCGCCCGCCGCCGGCACGGCCTGGCACACGCTGGAGG
>JAEWIF010000006.1 GCA_023387335.1 Pseudomonadota bacterium
TCGATCGTGATCGACGCCCCGGCCGGCCAGCGCGAGTACGAGATCGTCAGCGTCAGCTACGTGGCCTGACCGGGTGGCAACGGCGACCCTGTTGTTGCCGGCACGCAGCCGCTTTGCAGCGGCTGCACTGCCAGACGAGGTGGCGCGCGCCCTGGGCCGCGCCACCGCCGTGCAGCGGGATGCGGGTGAGCGCGCCCAGCTGCAGCGCCACTTCACCGTGGCCGCGCCGCACTGGCCGGTCGCCGCACTGACCCGCCAGCGCGATGTCGGCGATGCCGCTGGCGCGTGCTGGCTGCGCGCCGATCCGGCCTGCATGGTGCCGGACATGCACGGTGCGCGGATGATGGGCCACGGCGAGACGCTGCGGCCGACCCTGGCCGACAGCCTTGCGCTGCTGCCGGTGCTGCAGCCGTTGTTCGCCGATGTCGGCTTCGTGCTGGATGCGCCGGACCCGGCGCGCTGGTACCTGCGCCTGCCGATCGACATCGACCTGCCGACCTTCGACAGCCCCGACGACGTGCTGGGCGATGACCTGTTCTCGCACCTGCCCGAAGGCGAGGCTGGCCGTCGCTGGCGTGCCTTGATGACCGAGGCGCAGGTGCTGCTGCACAACCATTCGTGGAACCAGCAGCGTGCCGCACAGGGCCAGCAGCCGATCAATTCCCTGTGGTTCTGGGGCGGCGGCGTGATGCCGGTGTCTGTGACCACGCAGCACGTGCAGGTGCGCAGCCGCGATGCCCTGCTGCAGGGCCTGGCCCAGGCCGCCGGCGTATCGGTGGATGGCGAGCAGTCCGTCGATGCCCTGGTCGACCTGCGCCAGCTGCGTTCGCTGCAGCAGCTGGGCTACGATGCCATCCGCCCGCTGCTGGTGGCCTTGCAGCGCGGTGAGCTGCAGCGCCTGGTGCTGGATTTCGAAGACGGCCTGCAGTTCCAGCTGGACAAGCGCCAGCGCTGGCAGTTCTGGAAAAAGCCCCGCCAGCTGCACGATTGAGCGGGGTCGGATGAGCGGGGTCGGATCCGTTTTCCTTGGGGAAACGGCTCTGACCCCGATGTTTGTCGCGGTTGCCGGCCAGCGGCCGGCACTACTTCACCGTGCTGACAACGGTCGGCAGCTGCCAATGCCCGCCCGGCATGCCGCGGCACTGGCCGGTCGTGAACTCACTGCTCTTCACGAAGCGCGCGCCATCCCACGCCCAGTCATGGCCGGAAATGCAGTCGCCGATGCCGCGGCCACGGAAGCGCCCCTGCAGCAGGCGCGACTCCCGATCAAAGTCCTCCGCATCGGAGGTCACGAACTGCGCCTGGTACGGCGCCTTGTCCTGTACCACCCAGTAGCCGCTGCTGAAGTTGTATGCCCCCCTGAAGCAGCTGGTGCTGGCCAGCACATGCCCGGCATCAAGCCGCTGGATCTCGATCTCATCCTGCTCGCCCTCGCTTACGCGCATGCATTCGTCGGCATCCGGAAGCGCAGCGATCATCGCCTTGCGCAGCGCTGGCACCTTGGTCAATGCCGCATCCGTGCTGCGCGGTGCCAACAGCGCACCACGCACGATCACCGGCACCGGCAGTGCTGCCGGCACGCTCGCTTCCGCCTTGTCGCCACGGCGCACCAGCGCACCAGGCGTTCCCAGCCGACCCTGCGCCTCATCCATCTTCAACAGCACGGCCGTGGCGCCGCTGTCGGAGATCGGCCACAGCTTGCCCTTGCCATCGACGATCTCGATGCGCGCCTTGCGGGGCAGGGCGGCGACCAGGGCATCGGTCTGCGCCTGCTTCAGCAACACCTTCTCGGCATTGCCGGTGTCCTGCACGGGACCCAGGTCCTTGCCATTCAGGCGCAGGCGCAGCGCGCCGGTCGGCATCGGGCTTTCACCATCCTCGCCATTGCGCAGGCGCGCGATCACCGGCGCATTGGGGCCACCTGCACGTTCCAGCATCAGGCTGAGCAGGTTGCCGGGCTCTTCAGCGCTGTAACCCACGGCGCGGCAGGTGCGGGTGTTGTCACAGGCCAGCGACCAGTCGTTGTGCTCGAACTCCACGCCGGCCTTCGGCTCGGGCGTGGCGGCGTGGGCGGCCGGGGCGAGGGCGAGGGCCAGGAACAGAATGTGGCGCATGGACAGAAATCCGTTTCGGGGCCGGCAAGCATGGAAGAAACGGCGGGGGATTCCAAATGCTTCAGACGGCGTCAGAGCCCTCTGCAGGCAGAGGGGTCCAACCCCGGGCTCCAAATGCTTCCGATGGGGTCAGAGCCCTCTGCGGGCAGAGGGGTCTGACCCCGCGCTATCATGGTGACGTCTTCCGCAACCCGGCGATGCCGATGTCCCTTGCCGCCGATGCTGCGCTGCCTGTGTCCGATACCCCGATGATCCTGCGCCGCGAGCCGGTGCAGCCTGGTGCATGGCCCGACGACACGCTGCCGCTGCTGGCCCGCCTGTACGCCAGCCGCGGCGCGACCACGCCGGACCTTGCGCTGCCGCGGCTGGGCAACCTGCATGCGCCTGAGCTGCTGACCGGCATCGACGCGGCGGTCGCGCTGCTGGTCGAGGCCATCGCCAACGACAAGCGCATCCTGGTGGTGGGCGATTTTGATTGCGATGGCGCCACCGCCTGCGCGGTCGGCGTGCGCGGCCTGCGCATGCTCGGCGCACAGCATGTGTTCCATGCCGTGCCCAACCGCATGGTGCACGGCTACGGCCTGTCGCCCTCGCTGGTGGAGGAGCTGGCCGAACTGCAGCCGGACCTGCTGGTCACCGTCGACCACGGCATTGCCTGCCATGCCGGCGTCAACGCCGCCAAGGCGCGTGGTTGGCAGGTGCTGGTCACCGACCACCATCTGCCGGGACCGCTGCTGCCACCGGCCGATGTCATCGTCGACCCGAACCTGGAGGGCGACGGCTTCCCCAGCAAGTCGCTGGCCGGTGTCGGCGTCATCTTCTACGTGCTGATGGCCCTGCGCCGGCAGATGCGCGAAGCCGGTGTTTTCGCCGATGGCAAGGGCCCGGACCTGACCACGCTGCTGGATCTGGTGGCAGTCGGCACCGTCGCCGATCTGGTGGTGCTGGATGCCAACAACCGCGCCCTGGTCAGCGCCGGCCTGCGTCGGCTGCGAGCCGGCCATGCCTGCGTCGGCCTGAAGGCGCTGATCGAAGCCAGCGGTCGTGATGCCGCACGGCTGACGGCCACCGACATTGGTTTCGCGCTCGGCCCACGCCTCAATGCGGCCGGCCGCCTCGAGGACATGGCGCTCGGCATCGCCCTGCTGCTGACCGAAGACCGGCGCCAGGCCCGCGACATCGCCCAGACCCTGGAGCAGATCAACGCCGAGCGCCGCGCCGTGCAGCAGTCGATGACCGACGACGCCGAGCAGGCGCTGTCGCGCGTGGTGCTGCAGTCCGAGGGCGAGCGCCCGGTGGCGGCCTGCCTGTTCGATGCCGACTGGCACCCCGGCGTGGTCGGCCTGGTCGCATCGAAGATGAAGGACCGACTGCATCGCCCGGTGATCGCCTTCGCACCCGCCGAGCCCGGCGCCGACACCCTGCGCGGGTCGGCCCGTTCCATCCCGGGCCTGCATATCCGTGATGCACTGGCGCTGGTCGACGCACGTCATCCCGGCCTGGTCGAGCGCTTCGGTGGCCACGCGATGGCCGCCGGCTTGAGCATGCGCCTGGAGCATCTGCCCGCGTTCGAGGCCGTCTTCGTCGCCATCGTGCAGGAAGTGCTGGACCCGGCCGCGCTGCAGCAGCATGTGCTCAGCGACGGCGAACTGGGTGTGCACGAACTCGACCACCGCCATGCCGACGCCCTGCGCCTGGCCGGTCCCTGGGGGCAGGGCTTCCCCGAGCCGCTGTTCGACGGCCATTTCGAAGTGGCCAACTGGCGCGTGCTGAAAGAGCGCCATCTGAAGCTGGAACTGCGCCTGCCCGGCCTGCCGGGCACGGTCAACGCCATCCACTTCGGCGGCTGGCACGGCAATGCACCGAGCCGCCACGTACACCTGGCCTACCGCCTGGCCTGCGATGATTACCGCGGCGGCACCGCGATCCAGCTGATCGTGGAGCACTGCCTTCCTGCCTGACAGCGGAGCGCCGCGCTTCGCGCTCGCCGGGCTTGGCCCGGCGCTACCAGCGGCCCCGCACGCAGCGGTAGCGCCGGGCCATGCCCGGCGGAATGCATCCACGTTCGACCCGTAACCCCACCTGCCGTGTTGGTGCGTTGAACCGTCCACGATCCCACTGGAGCCGTGCCATGGTCTTTGCCCGCTGTGCCCCCCTGATCCTGCTGGTGCTGGCGGCCTGGCCCGTTGACGCGCAGTCGCCCCGCCACGCGCGGCCTCAGCCCAGCACGCCGCTGCTGATCGCCCCGGCCGCCGAGCAGCCGATCCAGCTGCGCGAGGCCCGCATCGAAGGCGAGGTCCAGGCCGGCATCGCGCAGACCCGCATCACCCTGGAATTCCACAATCCCAACAGCCGCGTGCTGGAAGGCGAGCTGCAGTTCCCGCTGGGGGATGGCCAGCAGATCAGCGGCTTCGCGCTGGACATCAATGGCGAGCTGCGCGAGGCGGTACCGGTGCCGAAGGATCGCGGCCGCCAGGTCTTCGAGGAGATCGCGCGCCGCGGTGTCGACCCGGGCCTGCTGGAACAGACGGCGGGCAACCAGTTCCGCCTGCGCGTGTATCCGCTGCCGGCCGGCGGCAGCCGCCGCGTGCAGCTGGTGGTGCGTGAGCCGCTGGCCTACGCCGGTAACGGCTGGCAATGGGCGTTGCCGCTGAAGTTCGCTGCAGGCGCGGGCTCGGTGAAGCTGGATCTGCAGGCAGCAGGCGCTGCGACTACCGGCAAGGCGCCATTCGCCCTGCAGGGCGGTCAGCTGCACTGGCAGGGGCGTGGCGCACAACTGCCGGCACAGCTGCAGTGGACCCTGCCTGCGGTGCGCCAGTCGCAGGTGCAGGTGGCGAAGTGGCAGGACGGTCACTACCTGCTGGCCCAGCTGCCGGTGCCCGCTGACCGTGCGCCGCGCACGGTGCCGAGCGAGGTCGGCCTGCTCTGGGATGGCTCCGGTTCCGCCGGCCAGCGCGACCGCACCCGCGAGTTCGCGCTGCTGGACCGCTACTTCGCGGCGATGGGCGAGGGCAATGTCGTGCTGACCGTGCTGCGCGACCGCCCCGAGGCCGAGCGGCGGTTCCGCATCCGCAAGGGCGACTGGAGCGCGCTGCGCCAGGCGCTGCAGCAGGTACGGCCGGACGGCGCCAGCGCGCTGGCCAACTGGCAGCCGCAGCCCGGCGTAAAGGAATACCTGCTGGTCAGTGATGGGCTGCTGACCTACGGCCCGGAAGCACTGCCGACGCTTGCCGCTGGCCAGCGCCTGTTCGCGATCAGCAGTGCCGGCGCACGCACGGATGTCACCCGTCTGCGTGGCTGGAGCGAGGCCCACGGCGGCCGTTTCGTGGCGCTGGGCAATGACCTGCAGGCTGCCGCGCGCGAACTGCTGTCCGCGCCGCTGGATATCCAGATCGACGCCGGGCGTGGCGTGCAGGATGTGGTGATCGATCGCCGCAGCGAAGCGCAGGGCTGGCTGTGGCTGCATGCTCGCCTCGCGGCCGAGGGCGTGCCGATGCGCGTGCGCGTCGATGGGGGCGAATGGCAGGCGCTACCGTCGACCCCCCGCAGCGACGATGGCGACCTGCTGGCTGGCCTGTGGGCGCAGGCGCGCCTGCAGCAGCTGGCGGTGGACCGGCGCAGCAACCGTGAAGCGATGCAGCGCCTGTCGCAGCAGTTCGGGCTGGTGGGCCCGGATACCTCGCTGATCGTGCTGGAAACCCTGCAGGACTACCTGCGCTACGCGATCCGCCCGGCCGGTGCGCTGCGCGCCGACTATGACCGCGGCTATGCGCGCCAGGTCGCTGACCGTGCAGCCGAGGACCGCCGCAGGCTCGACAAGGTGGCCGCACAGTGGAAGGAGCGCCAGCAGTGGTGGAACCGCAGCTGGCCGAAGCAGGCGCCGCCGTCTGCGGCGAAGGAGATCCTCCACGACCAATCGGCCGCCAGTGCACCGATGGCACTGCTCGCCGCGCCCGCACCGGCCGCACCTGCGCCGCCGCCCGCACCCATGGTGGCCGCCGAATCGCGGATGGAGACCGCCCGTGCACGCCGTCAGGCCCCGGCGGCCGCCACATCCCTGGATGCCATCGCGGTGACCGGGTCGGCGATCGAGGATGAGGCGGCGCCGGCAAACAACGGCCAGCTCGGCATCCAGCTGGCGGCATGGCAGCCGGATTCGCCGGTGGCCCGTCGCCTGCGCCAGGGGCCGCCCGCCCAGCTGTATGACCGCTACCTGGCCGAGCGTGCCGCGCATGCCGACAGCAGCGCGTTCTTCCTCGACGTCGCCGATCTGCTGCTGCAGCAGCACCAGCGCGAGCTGGCGCTGCGCGTGCTGTCCAACCTGGCCGAGATGGACCTGGACAACCGCCACCTGCTGCGCGTACTCGGCTACCGCTTGCTGCAGGCCGACGCGCCCGCGCTGGCCGTGCCGGTGTTCGAACAGGTGCTGGCGATGGGGCAGGAGGAGCCGCAGAGCTTCCGCGATCTCGGCCTGGCGCTGGCCGCAGCCGGCAAGCCGCAACAGGCGCTGGAGCCGCTGTACCAGGTGGTGGTGCGTCCGTGGGATGGCCGTTTCGATGGCATCGCCCTGATCGCGCTGGATGAGCTGACCAACCTGGTGTCACGCAGCCGGCCGACGCTCGATACCCGCGGCATCGATCCACGCCTGCTGCAGGCGATGCCGCTGGACCTGCGCGTGGTGCTGGCCTGGGACGCCGACAACAGCGACATGGACCTGTGGGTGACCGACCCCAACGGCGAGCGCGCGTACTACGGCAACCGGCTGACCTACCAGGGCGGACAGATGTCGCAGGACTTCACCGGCGGCTACGGCCCCGAGCAGTTCTCGCTGCGCGATGCCAAGCCCGGCAGGTACAAGGTGGAGGCCAACTACTTCGGCAGCCGCCAGCAGCTGGTGACCGGCGCGACCACCCTGATGTTGCGGCTGACCACCCATTGGGGCACGCCGCAGCAGAAGGACCAGATGGTCACCATGCGATTGAAGGATCGCGCGGAGACTGTGCTGGTGGGCGAGTTCGAGGTGCGGTAGAGCCACGCCATGCGTGGCTGCGTGGAATCCACCGCGTCCGCCGGGCATGGCCCGGCGCTACCTCGCCCGATTCATCCACGCATGGCGTGGATCTACGATGCGCGGCGGGCTGCCTTGGAGTAGAGCCACGCCATGCGTGGCTGCCATTCGCCCGCGTAAAGTCAAGCTGGCTCGACTCTACGTTTCTCCCGGGATCGGTGCGGGATAGCGGCGAAGGACTTGGACCTTCTCGACCGGACAATCCGCGTAGACCCAGTGTGTCCATTCCGAGACGAGCCATTCAGTGCGCACGCTGCGCCCATTCGGACTCGCGGATTCTCGTGGAAGAAGCACCAGGATCAGTCCAGCCTTATGCCCTGTGCAGACGATGAGTCCATGAGGACGCTGCTCATCAGGATTATCGAACAGCATGAGATCGACCATTTCTTCGTGGGGCCACACTCCAGGGAAGCGGAAGATGGTCCCATGGCTCAGCTCATCGTCGGTGAGTTCAAGTAGCGGTTGCAGGTTGGATGTCATCGTGACGCCTGTGGCCGGATCTGGCGCGATTGCGGGCCTCGACGCATAGAACACGTTCCTGTGTGGAAGTCGACCGGGGAGAGTCGCAAGGTGCGGTGGCACATTCAATGCGAATAATTGCAATTGCCGTGAGGTTGGGTATCAGGTGCCGGCGGCCCTGCGCGGAATCCACCGTGCCAGCGCAATGCCTCCACCGAGGATCAGCAGCGTGCCTACGGTGTGCCACAACAATGCCGTAACCGGTGGATCCGGCAGCGAAATGATGTCTGCGAGCCAGCCAACGACCGGCCGCGCCAACAGGTAGACCACCACCACGGCCAACACGCGCAGCACCCGCTGCACGACACCCTGCGGATCGGCCGGCCAGCCGCGCCACTGCAGCCACGCCACCAGCAGGGCAAGTGCGAGCAGGCGCGAGGCTTCACCCAGCGGTACCAGGGGCGTCCACAACGAGGCCCACGACAACGTCACGCCCAGGCCCAGCAGCACCGGCAGCTGCCAGCGCCGTTCTCCACGCAGCCCAGGCATCAACTGCCACGCCAGCAGAGCGACGCCGACACCTATCAACCAACCGGCCAGCACATCGGCCAGGAAGTGCCGGCCCAGATACATGCGCGAGATCGCCATCAGCAGGGGCCAGCCCAGCACCAGCGTCCAGCGCAGCCAGCGGCGGCGGATGCCGAATGCCAGCAGCAGGGCGACGCCCGCCGCGGTAGTGATGCCCACGTGACCACTGTTGAAGCCATAGTCGGCGTGCGGCTGCGCCCGCAGCATCGCGGTGGCCTGCGCATCGGGCAGTGCCCAGAAGGTATGGCCGCCGCCATCCACCACGAACGGGTGCGAAGGCTCGCCTTTGTCCAGCACCGCCGCATCCACGTCGGAGGGGCGGGGCAGAGCGGCGCTCTGCTTGATCGCATGCGTGGTGCAGGCCATCAGCAGCACCGCCAGCATCACGCAGAGGCCGGCGCGCAGGCGTGCACCGAACGCACACACCAGGATCAGCGCGGTGTAGGCCATTTCATAGCCGAGCAGGCTGATGAACTGCATCACCGACAGGAACCAGTCGGCGTCGAAGGTGTGCTGCAACCACAGGTGCCACTGCGTCTGGAACATCCGTTGTCCTCATCATCCGTTGGTAATCCGGCCAGGTAGAGCTGAGCCGATGCTCGGCTCATGACCGAAGCAGCCGAGTGTGGACCCGGCTCTACACCGGCGCAACACGTGCCACGGGCAGCGATGAGGCGTCGTTGCGCAGGCCGAACAGCGGGCGCAGCCAGCGCACGCGACGGACCAGCAGTTCGTGGATCAGCAGGCAGCCGCCGATGGTGCCGGCCACCAGCAGGGCGGGTTCCAGCCACGGGCCAAGCTGCAGTGGGCGCAGTGCATACAGCAGCGCGATCAGCACGGTCTGGTGCAGGATGTACCAGCTGAACACCGCTTGCCGGCAATAGCCCAGCCCTGGCCACGGGCGGTACAGCAGCACCCGGCCCCAGCCGAACAGGGCCAGCAGCATGCACCAGGTATAGAGCGCACGGCCGATGCGTTCGGTCTGGCCCCACGGCAGTGCCAGTACCCAGGCGTCGACGTCGCCCACATGCGGCAGCCGGGCCAGTGCGCGGATGCCCAGTTCCAGGCACAGCCCCAGCACGGCCAGCGCCAGGGTCAGCCGGCGCCCGCGGACCAGCAGCTCCCAGCCCCGCTGCCAGCGTGAAGCCATGAAGCCGCCAAGGAACAGCGGCAGCGACTCGGCGTGCACATAGACGTCGTCCAGCAGCGCGTGGGTGGGCGGCCAGCGTGGCATCAACACCAGCAGCGCCCAGGCCAGCCAGGCCACCGGCAGCACCAGCAGCAGTGCGCCAAGCACACGGTCGCTGATCTGCCAGCGCGGCAGCGCCCCACCCAGCGGTCGCAGCAGGCTGGCCAGCACCACCGCGAGCACGGTGTAGGGCAGCAGATAGGCCAGGTACCAGAGGTGGTTCCAGGTGAAGCCATAGGCGGCGCCACTGAAATGCGCGCCCGGCCACGGCTGGAACTGCCAGTAGCGCCACAGGAACCGGGCCAGCCCCGGCGCCACGTCGCCCTTGTCCAGGGCCTCGTAGTAGGCCTGCAGGGATACCACCGCGACGATGCCGAACAACAGCGGCAGCTGCAGGCGCCAGCATCTGCGCAGCGTGTGCCGCCAGCGCCCGTGCTCGGGCAGCGACAGGCCCAGGGCGATGCCGCTGATGGCGAACAGCAGCGGCATCCGCCAGCGGTTCATCGCGATCATCGGCCATTGCAGCCACTCGGCGGTGTAAGCGCTCTTGAGGTGGAAATCCCAGCCGGCCACATAGGCCATGGCGGCATGGTAGAGGATCAGCAGCGCAAAGGCGGCGATGCGCAGGGTGTCCAGATCGTGGCGACGGTGCATGGGCGGCGGGCATCGGAAAGAAGCTGCAGCGTCCGCCTGCCAAGCCTTGTCCACCAGCGGGAGGGGCGCAATGGCGGCCGCGCTGGGGCCAATGGTGGGGTGGCAGGGACCAATGGCGGATGCGCGCAGGGCCGGATGGGCAACAATGGCGGCATGGAAAGTGGAGATCCGGCGGCGTTGCCCGTCCCAGCTGCAGAGCGTCCGCATCGCCCAGGGCTGACCGCCGTGTTCTGGGCGGTGCTGTTCCTGGGTACTGCGGTCGCCAATGTGCTGGTGAAGTGGATGCGGGCGTTGCGTGACGGCGAGGCCTTCCCGGCAGGGGCAACCTCGATCGAGGAGTTCAGCAGTGCGTTGGCCAGCCTCGGTCTGGTGGCCCTGCTGCATGCCGCAGCACGGCGCTGGCCCCTCCATGCCGACACCTGGCGGCGCCGGATCGGCCTCTATGTGCTGGGTGGCATTGCCTGGTGGCTGCTGCACGTCAGCGCCATGGTCCTGCTGCGCAAGCTGGCCTTTGCCGTGATCGGCCAGCACTACACCTATGGCGACTGGCCGGCGCAGTGGTTCTACGAGTTCTTCAAGGACGTGCAGACCTACAGCCTGCTGGTGGTGGCCGTGCATGCGGTGGCCTGGTTCGGTCGCCAGCGGCAGGGTGAGGCGCACCTGCTGGCGCCGCCCGACGACGGCCCGCCGGTCGAACCGGTCGAGCGCCCGCAGCACTTTCTGGTACGCAAGCTGGGCAAGGAGTTCCTGGTGGCTACCGGCGATGTGGAGTACGCCCAGGCCGCCGGCAACTACGTGAACCTGCGGGTGCGCGGCCACGATTACCCGCTGCGCATCACCATGGCGGTGCTGGAGCAGCGGCTGGACCCGGCCGTTTTCCTGCGCCCGCACCGCAGCTGGCTGATCCACCGCGGCCAGCTGCGTTCGATCGAGCCACTGGACGGCGGTGAGGCCCTGCTGCACATGGCTGACGGGGCGAAGGTGCCGTGCAGCCGGCGGCAGTTGCCGCTGCTGCGGCAGGCGCTGGCCGGGGCGGGTGGGGCCGGCGGGTAGCGTCGGCGGGTAGAGTCGACTGTCAGTCGACTGCTGTTCGTTCAGGTTCCGGTGAAGCCCGCGCTGCGCGCGATAGTCGACTGGCAGTCGACTCTACCGTCGGCCCCCTCATGCCGCGAACCCCGGCCTGCGGTATCATTGGCAGTCATCTATTTAGTGCATAACCGCCGACATGATCGAACTGAATCCTGTCCGCCAGCGCATCACCGATCTGACCGATCGTGTGGTGTCGCTCAGGGGGTATCTTTGACTACGACGCCAAGAAAGAGCGTCTCGAAGAAGTAACGCGGGAGCTGGAAAGCCCCGACGTCTGGAACAACGCCGAATACGCGCAGAACCTGGGCCGTGAACGCTCCAGCCTGGAGAAGACCGTGGGCGGCATCGCCGCGGTGCTCGACGGCCTGACCGATGCGACCGAACTGCTGGAACTGGCTGAATCCGAACAGGACGAAGATACCGCCCTGGCCGTGGTCGCCGATCTGGACAAGCACCAGGCGCACGTCGAGAAGCTGGAATTCCAGCGCATGTTCTCCGGCGAGATGGACAATGCCGCGGCGTTCGTCGACATCCAGGCCGGTGCCGGTGGTACCGAAGCCCAGGACTGGGCGGAAATCCTGCTGCGCATGTACCTGCGCTGGTGCGAATCGCGCGGTTGGAAGACCGAGCTGATGGAAGTGTCCGGCGGCGACGTGGCCGGCATCAAGTCGGCGACGCTGCGCGTGGAAGGCGATTACGCCTATGGCTGGCTGAAGACCGAGACCGGCGTGCACCGCCTGGTGCGCAAGTCGCCGTTCGACTCCTCCGGTGGGCGCCACACCAGCTTCGCCAGCGTGTTCGTCTACCCCGAGATCGACGATTCGGTAGAGATCAACATCAACCCGGCCGACGTGCGGGTCGACACCTACCGCGCCAGCGGCGCGGGCGGCCAGCACATCAACAAGACCGATTCGGCGGTGCGCCTGACGCACGTGCCCACCGGCATCGTGGTGCAGTGCCAGGACAGCCGCAGCCAGCACAGCAACCGCGACGTCGCCTGGCAGCGCCTGCGCTCGCGCCTGTACGACCACGAGATGCGCAAGCGCATGGAAGAGCAGCAGAAGCTGGAGGACACCAAGACCGACGTGGGCTGGGGCCACCAGATCCGCAGCTACGTGCTGGACCAGAGCCGCATCAAGGACCTGCGCACCAACGTCGAAATCTCCAACACCCAGAAAGTCCTGGACGGCGACCTCGATCCCTTCATCGAGGCCTCGCTCAAGCAGGGCGTCTAAGGAAACCACCATGATGCGCGAAGGACAGAGCGCGGTGATCTACCGCGCCGACTACCAGGCCCCGCCCTTCTGGATCGACAACGTCGAGCTGTGCTTCGACCTCGACCCGGCCAAGACGCGGGTGCTCAACCGCATGAAGCTGCGGCGCAACCCGGACGTGCCGCAGCAGGCGCTCAAGCTCGACGGCGACGAGCTGAACCTGGCCCGCGTGATGGTCAACGGCCAGGGCACCTCGTTCCGCATGGAAGGCTCGCGCCTGGTGCTGGAGAACCTGCCGGAGGGCCACGAGCCGTTCGAGCTGGAGATCTTCACCACCTGCTCGCCGGCCAGGAACACCAAGCTCATGGGCCTGTACGTGAGCAACGAGTCGTTCTTCACCCAGTGCGAGGCCGAGGGCTTCCGCCGCATCACCTACTTCCTGGACCGTCCCGACGTGATGGCCAGCTACACGGTGACGCTGCGCGCGGACAAGAAGAAGTACCCCGTGCTGCTGTCCAACGGCAACCTGGTGGACCAGGGCGACCTGGAGGACGGCCGCCACTTCGCCCGCTGGGTCGATCCCTTCCGCAAGCCCTGCTACCTGTTCGCCCTGGTAGCCGGCAAGCTGGTCGCGCGCGAGCAGAAGATCGCCGCGCGCAACGGCAAGGAGCACCTGCTGCAGGTGTACGTGCGCCCGGGCGACCTGGACAAGACCGAGCACGCGATGAACTCGCTGATGGCCTCGGTGGCGTGGGACGAGGCGCGCTTCGGCCTGCCGCTGGACCTGGAGCGCTTCATGATCGTCGCCACCAGCGACTTCAACATGGGAGCGATGGAGAACAAGGGCCTGAACATCTTCAACACGAAGTACGTTCTCGCCAACCAGGCCACCGCGACCGACACCGACTTCTCCAACATCGAGTCGGTGGTCGGCCACGAGTACTTCCACAACTGGACCGGCAACCGCATCACCTGCCGCGACTGGTTCCAGCTGTCGCTGAAGGAAGGCCTCACGGTCTTCCGCGACCAGGAGTTCAGCCAGGACCTGGCGGGCGAGGCCTCGGCGCGCGCCGTCAAGCGCATCGAGGACGTGCGCGTGCTGCGCACCGCCCAGTTCCCCGAGGACGCCGGCCCGATGGCGCACCCGGTGCGCCCCGACCAGTACCTGGAGATCAACAACTTCTACACGGTCACCATCTACGAGAAGGGCGCGGAGGTGGTGCGCATGATGCAGACGCTGGTGGGCCGCGAAGGCTTCCAGCGCGGCATGACGCTGTACTTCCAGCGGCACGACGGCCAGGCCGTCACCTGCGACGAGTTCGCGCAGGCCATCGCCGACGCCAATCCGCAGTCGAAGCTGCACGAGCTGCTGCCGCAGTTCAAGCGCTGGTACAGCCAGGCCGGCACGCCGCGCGTGGAGGCGCGCGCGCACTGGGACGCCGCCACCGGCGACTACCGCCTGGAGTTGTCGCAGACCGCGCCGCCCACGCCGGGCCAGTCGGCCAAGGAACCGTTCGTGGTCCCGATCGCCTGGGGCCTGCTGGGCGCCGACGGCCGCGAGCTGGCGAGCGGCATGCACGTGCTCACGCAGGCGAACGACACGCTGGTGATCCCGCACGCGCCGCCCGGCGCAGTGCCTTCGCTGCTGCGCGGCTTCTCCGCGCCGGTGATCCTGGAGTTCGACTACACCGACGAACAGCTGCTCTCGCTGCTGGAGCACGACACCGATCCGTTCAACCGCTGGGAGGCCGCGCAGCGCCTGGCTGTCAACCGCGCGCTGGCCGCCATCCGCGGCGACGGCGAGATCCTGCTGGACGGCGCATTCCTCGACGCGATGCGCGGCATCCTGCGCCATCCCACGCTGGACGCCGCGTTCAAGGAGCTGGTGCTCACCCTGCCCGCCGAGACCTACATCGCCGAGCAGCTCGAAGTGGTGGACCCGCAGCGCGTGCACGCGGTGCGCGAATCCATGCGCGAGCAGATCGCAACCGCGCTGCAGGCCGACTGGGCCTGGGCCTACGACGCGCACAAGGACAGCGGCGCGTACCGGCCGGACCCGGTGTCGTCCGGCCGCCGCGCGCTCGCGGGCCTGGCGCTCACGCACCTGTGCATCGCCGCGCGCGATTCCGGCGACACGGTGTGGCCAGGCAAGGCCTACCAGCGCTTCAAGGACGCCTCCAACATGACCGACCGCTTCAACGCGCTGTCGGCCCTGGTGGTCAGCGGCCAGGAGCTGGCGCGCTCCGCGCTCGAGAAGTTCCACGCCATGTTCAAGGACGAGGCGCTGGTGCTGGACAAGTGGTTCGCGCTGCAGGCCGGCGCGCCCGACCGCGGCGGCAACATCCTGCCGGCGGTGCGCCAGCTGATGCAGCACCCGGACTTCAACGTGCGCAACCCGAACCGCGCGCGCAGCCTGATCTTCAGCTACTGCAGCGCCAACCCGGGCGCGTTCCACCGTCCCGACGCGGCCGGCTACGTGTTCTGGGCCGACCGCGTGATGGAACTCGACGGCATCAACCCGCAGGTGGCCGCCCGCCTGGCGCGCGCGCTGGACCGCTGGCGCAAGCTGGCCGAGCCGATGCGCGGCGCCGCCCGCGAGGCCATCGCCCGCGTGGCCGCCAAGCCCGACCTCTCCAACGACGTGCGCGAAGTCGTGACGCGCGCGCTGGCCGACTGAAGGATACGAATGAAGCAGATCTCCCTCACCCGCTACCTCGTCGAGCAGCAGCGCGTCGACGGCCACATCCCCTCGCAGTTGCGCCTGCTCATCGAAGTGGTGGCGCGCGCCTGCAAGCGCATCAGCCATGCGGTGAACAAGGGCGCGCTGGGCGACGTGCTGGGCACGGCCGGCAGCGAGAACGTGCAGGGCGAAGTCCAGAAGAAGCTGGACATCATCGCCAACGAGGTGCTGATCGAGGCCAACGAATGGGGCGGCCACCTCGCGGCCATGGCCAGCGAGGAGATGGACGGCATCTACCTGGTGCCCAACCGCTATCCGCAGGGCGAGTACCTGCTGCTGTTCGATCCGCTCGACGGCTCGTCCAACATCGACGTCAACGTCAGCATCGGCACCATCTTCAGCGTGCTCAAGAAGCCCGACGACCACGCCGGCGTGAGCGAGCAGGACTTCCTGCAGCCCGGCGCGAAGCAGGTGGCGGCCGGCTACTGCGTGTACGGCCCGCAGACCACGCTGGTGCTGACCGTCGGCGACGGCGTCGCCATGTTCACGCTGGACCGCGAGCAGGGTTCGTTCTTCCTCACGCAGGAGAACGTGCGAATCCCCGAGGACACCAGGGAGTTCGCCATCAACATGTCGAACATGCGCCACTGGGACGCGCCGGTGAAGCGCTACATCGACGAATGCCTGCAGGGCAAGGAAGGCCCGCGCGGCAAGGACTTCAACATGCGCTGGGTCGCCTCCATGGTGGCCGACGTGCACCGCATCCTGACCCGCGGCGGCGTCTTCATGTACCCCTGGGACAAGCGCGAGCCGGACAAGCCCGGCAAGCTGCGCCTGATGTACGAGGCCAACCCGATGGGCTGGCTCATCGAGCAGGCCGGCGGCGCCGCCACCAACGGGCGGCAGCGCATCCTGGACGTGCAACCGAAGAAGCTGCATGAGCGCGTGAGCGTGATCCTGGGCTCGAAGAACGAGGTGGAGCGCGTGACGGGCTACCACTCGGAAGCCCAGCCGCGTTGAACCCGAACGCCGCCCAGCTGTGGCGCGCGCCGCCCTGGGCGCTGGCCGTGCTGCTGGCCGTGCTCGGCATGCTCGGCCCGTTCTCGATCGACACCTACATCCCCGCGTTCTCGGGGATCGCCCACGCGATCGGCGCGACGCCGGTGCAGATGCAGCAGACGCTGTCCGCCTACCTGTTCGGCTTCGCGTTCATGAACCTGTTCCACGGCGCGCTGGCCGACAGCTTCGGGCGGCGGCCGGTGGTGCTGTGGGGCATCGCGGTGTTCACGCTGGCGTCGGCCGGCTGCGCGCTGTCGCAGACCATCGGGCAGCTGGTGTTCTTCCGCGGATTGC
Source organism: Pseudomonadota bacterium (assembly GCA_023387335.1). Classification (GTDB taxonomy): domain Bacteria; phylum Pseudomonadota; class Gammaproteobacteria; order Burkholderiales; family Burkholderiaceae_C; genus Ramlibacter. The sequence goes on from JAEWIF010000006.1 coordinate 16,409, forward strand.
AGGGGCTGTCGACGGGCGCGGGCATCGTGGTTTCTCGCGCGGTGATCCGCGACATGTTCCCGCCCGCGCAGGCGCAGAAGGTGATGAGCCAGGTCACCATCTACTTCGGCGTGGCGCCGGCGGTGGCGCCCATCATCGGCGGCTGGCTGTTCGTGCACGCGGGCTGGCACGCGATCTTCTGGTTCCTGACCGCGGTCGGGGTGACGCTGTGGATCGCCAACTTCCGCCTCCTGCCCGAGACGCTGCACGAAACGCACCGCCAGCCGTTCAACGTGCGCAACCTGCTGCGCGGCTACTGGCAGATGGGCTCCAGCGCGCGCTTCCTGCTGCTGGCGCTGGCCAGCGGCGTGCCGTTCAACGGCATGTTCCTGTACGTGCTGGCGGCGCCGGAGTTCCTGGGCACGCACCTGCGCCTGGCGCCCACCGAGTTCTTCTGGTTCTTCGTGCTGACCATCGCCGGCATCATGGGCGGCGCCTGGGCCAGCGGCCGCCTCGCCGGGCGCATCGCGCCCAAGAACCAGATCAAGTACGGGTTCGTCGTGATGCTGCTGGTGTCGCTGGCGAACGTGGCGGCGAACTTCCTGTTCGCGCCGCACGCGGGCTGGGCCTTGTTCCCGATCGCGGTGTTCGGCTTCGGCTGGTCGCTGATGGTGCCGGTGGTGACGCTGCTGGTGCTGGACCTCAACCCGGAGCGGCGCGGGCTGGCGTCATCGCTGCAGGCGGTGATCGGCTCGACGGCCAACGGCATCGTGGCGGGCGCGATCGCGCCGCTGGTGATGCACTCGACGCGCCTGCTGGCGGTCGCGTCGCTGCTGATGATGTGCGTGGGGCTGGTCGCCTGGCTGCTGGTGCACAAGCGGTGGCCTGAAATCGGCCGCTACGTGCCCGCGCACGCTTAAAAAAAAACGCGCCCGAGGCGCGCTTTTTCTTTGCAGGTACGGCGTCAGTTCGCCGGCTTGTACGCGCGCTTCTTCGCGTCGCGCGGCACGAACACCTTGCCGCCGTTGCCCGGCTTGGCGAAGCCTTGGGGTGCCGGCTTCTCCCAAGGAGAAGCTTCGCGGCGGCGCTCGTCGCGGCCACCACCGAAATCGCCGAACCCGGCCTTGCGGCCGTACTCGCCGCCCGTGTTGCCACGGCGCGCGTAGCCGCCACCACCGCCGCGCGGCGCGGGACCGCCACGGCCCGGGCCGCCACGGCCGCCGAAGCCCGGCTGGGGCGCGCGCGGCGGACGCTGCTGCGGCTCCAGGCCCGGGATCACCTCGGCATTGAACGGCTGCTTGGTGAAGGCCTCGATGTCGAAGATGCGGAAACGGTCGCGGTATTGCGCGAACGTCACCGCCAGGCCGTCGCGGCCCGCGCGGCCGGTGCGGCCGATGCGGTGCGTGTAGTCCTCGCTCTTCATCGGCAGGCCGTAGTTGAAGACGTGCGTGATGGCCGGCACGTCGATGCCGCGCGCGGCCACGTCGGTGGCCACCAGGATCTGCACCTGGCCATTGCGCAGCGCCATCAGGCGGCGGTTGCGCAGGCCCTGGCTCAGCGCGCCGTGCAGCGCCACGGCCGCGAAGCCGGACTGCTGCAGGTCGCCCGCCAGCTCGTCGCACTCGATCTGGGTGGAGGCGAACACGATGGCCTGGTCGATCGAGGAATCACGCAGCCAGTGGTCCAGCAGCGCGCGCTTGTGCTCGGGATGGTCGGCCCAGAACAGCACCTGCTTGATGTTGGCGTGGCGCTCCTGCGGCGTGTCGATCTGGATCTTCTGCGGCTGGCGCATCACGCGCGTGGCCAGCTGCTGGATGCGCGGCGCGAAGGTGGCGCTGAACATCATGGTCTGCTGGCGCTGCGCCGTGAGTTGCTGGATCTCGGCCAGGTCGTCGGCGAAGCCCAGGTCCAGCATGCGGTCGGCCTCGTCGACGACGAGGAATTTCACCTGGTCCAGCTTGATCTGGCCGGAGCGCTGCAGGTCCAGCAGGCGGCCGGGCGTGGCCACCACCAGGTTGGCGTTCTGCAGGCGGGCGATCTGCATCTGGTAGGGCATGCCGCCCACCACGTTGGCGACGCGCAGGCCCTTGCAGTGCTTGACCAGGTCGATGGCGTCGTGCGCCACCTGCTGGGCCAGCTCTCGCGTGGGGCACAGCACCAGCGCGCCGGGCGTGGCCGGCTTGAAGTTGCGCGGGTCGGCCGGGTTGCGGCGCTTGCGCTTCAGGGGCGCCTCGCCGCGCGCGGCGGCCTCGTCGGCCAGGCGCTGCTGTTCGGCGCGCTCCTCCTCGAACGCCTGGCGCTGCAGGTCGATCAGGGTGTGCAGAACGGGCAGCAGGAAGGCCGCGGTCTTGCCGCTGCCGGTCTGGCTGGAGACCATCAGGTCGATGAAGCCGCCCTCGCCTTCACCGGCGGTGGGCAGGGCGCGCGGGATGGCCTGCTCCTGCACGGCGGTGGGCTGCGAGAAGCCGAGGTCCTCGACGGCCTGGATCAGCTCGGGCGCCAGGCCCAGGCGGATGAAGCCGTTGGGAGCGGCCGCCGTCTCGAAGGTGGCGGTGTCGTCGGAAGAAGAAGAGATCTGCGCAGGCGCGAAGTCGCCCTGCACGTCGAACGTGTCGGTCATGAAGCTTTCCAGCGGCGGGGCCTGGCGGCCGCACCGTCGTCAATGGTCAAAGGAACATGCAACCATCAACGACATCCCGCGCGTAGCGCGGGTGGCCCATTCGGCGGGCCTGTGCATGAAGGTCGGATGCGGGGATTTGCGGCACGTTCTGCGCCGCGAGAGCCTGTATTGTCCCACAGGTGGGATTCGCGTGCTGGGCAGGCGCCCCTATTCCCCCATGCGAAGGAAGTGCTGGCGGTAGTGAACGAGCTCCTCGATCGATTCGTGCACGTCGGCCATCGCGGTGTGGGCCTGCTGCTTCTTGAAGCTGTTGTACACCTCGGGGCGCCAGCGGCGCGCCAGTTCCTTGAGCGTGCTGACGTCGAGGTTGCGGTAGTGGAAGAACGCCTCCAGCCGCGGCATGTACTTGACCAGGAAGCGCCGGTCCTGCCCGATGGTGTTGCCGCAAAGCGGCGAGCCGCCCTTGGGGACGTAGCGCGCCAGGAACTCCAGCAGCGCTTCCTCGGCCTGGGCCTCGCTGACCGTCGAAGCCTTCACGCGGTCGATCAGGCCGCTGCGCCCGTGCGTGCCCTTGTTCCAGGCGTCCATGCGATCCAGCTGGGCGTCGCTCTGGTGGATGGCGAACACCGGGCCTTCGATGCGCGGCTCCAGGCCGGGGCCGGTGACCACCACGGCGATCTCGATGATGCGGTCGACCTCGGGGTCCAGGCCCGTCATTTCGCAGTCGAGCCACACGAGGTTCTGGTCGTTCTTCTCAAGCGTCGCGGCGGCCGCCACGGAAGTGATTTCAGGCATCGGGGCATTGTCGCCGACGGACCCCGACGGTTCGGGAACGCCTAAACTCGTAGTGATGAGCGCGTCGTACCTGTGGACCCTGGCCTTCGCCGCAGCATTGCTGGGCGGGCTGGGCGTGAAGTTCTGGCTGGCCACGCGCCAGATCCGACATGTCGCGAGGCATCGCGCGCAGGTGCCGGCGGACTTCGCGGGCACGGTGCCGCTGGCGGCGCACCAGAAGGCGGCCGACTACACGGTGACCAGATCGCGCGTCGGCCTGCTGGAGACCGCTTTCGGCGCGGCCGTGCTGCTGGGCTGGACGCTGCTGGGCGGCCTGGACCTGCTCAACAAGGCGCTGCTGTCGGCGCTCGGCCCGGGCATGACCCAGCAGCTGGCCCTGCTCGTCTGCTTCGCCGTCATCGGCGGGCTGATCGACCTGCCCTTCACGCTCTACAACACCTTCGTGGTCGAGGAGCGCTTCGGCTTCAACAAGACGACCTGGCGCCTGTGGCTCGCGGACGCCGTCAAGGGAATGGCGCTCGGTGCCCTCATCGGCCTGCCGATCGCCTGGCTCATCCTGTGGCTGATGGGCGCCGCCGGCTCGCTGTGGTGGCTGTGGGCCTGGGGTGTGTGGATGGCGTTCAACCTGCTGCTGCTGGTGCTCTATCCCACCGTCATCGCGCCGCTGTTCAACAAGTTCCGCCCGCTCGAGGACGAAACGCTGCGCCAGCGCGTCACCGCCCTGATGCAGCGCTGCGGCTTCGCGGCCAAGGGCCTGTTCGTGATGGACGGCAGCCGCCGCAGCGCGCATGCCAACGCCTACTTCACCGGCTTCGGCGCCGCCAAGCGGGTGGTGTTCTTCGACACGCTGCTCGAGCGCCTGTCGCCGCCCGAGGTGGACGCGGTGCTGGCCCACGAGCTCGGCCATTTCAAGCACAAGCACATCGTCAAGCGCATCGTGGGCCTGTTCGCCTTCAGCCTGGCGGGCTTCGCGCTGCTGGGCTGGCTGTCGCGGCAGCCCTGGTTCTTCACCGGCCTGGGCGTCGGGCCGAACATGATGGGACCGAACGACGCGCTGGCGCTGCTGCTGTTCATGCTGGCGGCGCCGGTGTTCTCGTTCTTCGTCTCGCCGCTGATGGCGCAGCTGTCGCGCCGGCACGAGTTCCAGGCCGACGCCTTCGCCGTCGCGCAGACCGGGCACGAAGGCCTGCGCAGCGCGCTGCTCAAGCTCTACGAGGACAACGCCTCCACGCTCACGCCGGACCCGCTGTTCGTGAAGTTCTACTACTCGCATCCGCCCGCGTCGGAGCGGCTCGCGCGGATGGCCGCCGCTGGAGGTGCATGATGGGTTCGATGCTGAAGGTGAAGGACTGGTCGGGGCAGCCGCGGCGCGCGCTGACGCCGACCGAGGTGGTGACGCGGCTGGGCACGCTCTCCGGCTGGAAGCTCACGGGCGACGGTCCCGACGTGGCGATCGAGAAGACCTTCAACTTCGCCAACTACCACGAGACCATGGCCTTCGTGAACGCCGTGGCCTTCATCGCCCACACCCAGGACCACCATCCCGACCTGTCCGTGCACTACAACCGCTGCGTGGTGCGCTACGCCACGCACGACGTGAAGGGGCTGTCCACGACCGACTTCGACTGCGCCGCGCGCGTCGACGCACTGCTCGCCTGATGAGCGACGCGTTGTCGCCGGGCCTGGTGGTGGCGAGCTTCGGCCGCCACATGCTCGTGGAGTCGCCCGGGGGCGATCGCCGCATCTGCCATCCGCGCGGCAAGAAGGCGCAGGCCGTGGTCGGCGACCGCGTGCAGTGGCAGCGCACCCACGACGAGGGCACGATCGAGAAGGTCGAACCGCGCCGCAACCTGTTCTACCGGCAGGACGAGATCCGCACCAAGTCGTTCGCGGCCAACCTGGACCAGGTGCTGGTGCTGATCGCGGCGGAACCGGAGTTCTCCGAGCACCAGCTCTCGCGCGCGCTCATCGCCGCGGAAGCCGAGCACATCACGCCGCTGATCGCCCTGAACAAGAGCGACCTGGTGGAGCCTTTCGAGCGTGCCTGGGCCCGGTTGCTGCCGTACCAGCACATGGGCTACGGCGTGCTGCCGTTGTCGCTGCGCCTCTCGAAGGACGTCGACCGCGAGCACCTGATGGCCCACCTGCAGGGCAAGACCACGCTGGTGCTGGGCCCCTCGGGCGCGGGCAAGAGCACGCTGATCAACCTGCTGGTGCCGGGCGCCACGGCGCAGACGGGCGAGATCTCGCGCGCGCTCAACTCGGGCAAGCACACGACCACCAGCACCACCTGGTACTGGGTGGACGAGGCGCGAACCACGGCGCTGATCGACTCGCCCGGTTTCCAGGAATTCGGCCTGCACCAGCTGGAGGCCACGCACCTGGCCGGCCTGATGCGCGACCTGAAGCCGCACCTGGGGCAGTGCCGCTTCTACAACTGCACGCACCGGCACGAGCCGGGCTGCGCGGTCATCTCCGCGGTGGCGCACGCGGAAGCGGAGCATCCGGTCACGGCGAACCGCTACCGGATCTACTGCGACCTGTTCGAGGAATTGAGCCAGCCGCCGCGGTACTGAGCCGCGGTTCAGCCGATCAGGTTGGCGAGCGTGAGCAGCGCCAGCAGCACCATGTAAAGCACGACGGACCGCCACACCAGGCCGACGATGCTGCGCAGGTGCGCGGGTTCGGCCTCGCGGCCCGGGGTGCTCTCGCTGTCCGCAGGCTGCGGCACGGCGACCGATGCGGCCGCGAACGACTGGCTGCCGTTCGGCGCGAAGGCCGAACGCAGCGCCTCGCCGCCCAGGCGCACGTTCACGGCACCGGAGGTGGCGGCCAGCACCACGCCGTCGTTGTCGTTGGGAAAGCGCTGCGAATGGTGGCGCCAGCAGTCGATGGCTTCCTCGAAGCTGCCGACGATGGCGAAGGCCAGCGCGGTGATGCGGGCGGGCAGCCAGTCGACCACCGCCCAGGCGCGGTTGGACGCCGACTGCAGCGCCTCGCTGGGCGGCTGGGTCTGCACGCGGCTGCGGTGTCGCCAGTAGCGCGTGACGAATTCGGCCATGCGGTAGAACACCGCGCCCGCCGGTCCGAGGCCGAACGCCGCCAGCACCGAGAACCAGGTGAGCACGCCGAACACGTGGCGGTGCGCGGCCAGCACCGAGTACTCGATGACGTGCCGCACGATCTCGCGGCGCGGCAGCTCGGACGCATCGACCTGCTGCCATTGCGCGAGCAGCTCGCGCGCGCGGTCCTCGTCGCCGGCATCGAGCGCGTCGCGGATGCCGGTGAAGTGATGGCTGAACTGCCGAAAGCCCAGAGTGACGTACAGCACCGCCACGCTCCACACGACCGCGGCGGGCCAGCCCACGAACACCATCAGCAACCAGTGGATCACCAGCGCTCCCAGCGCCGGCCCGATCACGGCCACCGACCAGGCGATCCAGCCATGCTGCGGCTTGCCGGCGTCGAAGTTGCGGCTGGCCCAGCGGGCCCAGTGCCGCAGGGCCGAGTGGATGGTGTTGTGGCGCGCCAGCGGCCGCACCTGCTCGATCAGCAGGGCGAACAGGATGGCGAAGAAGGACATGGGCGGATGATACGGGCGCGCCCCCGCGCCGGCGATCAGGCCGCGAGGAAGCGGTAGAAATTGCGCAACATCGCCGCGGTCGCGCCCCAGATGAAACGCTCGGTGCCGCCGTCCATGTACGGCATGGAGAACCATTCCCGGCGCGTGCCCATCGCGTCGAACACGTGGCGGCGGTGGTGCGCTGGGTTCATCAGGAACTTCAGCGGCACCTCGAAGGCGTCGGCCACCTCGTGGGCGTTGATCTCCAGTCGTGCGTCGGGCCGCACCAGGGCGACCACCGGCGTCACGATGAAGCGCGTGCCGGTCGTGTAGGTGGGCATCTGGCCCAGCACCTCGACGTGGCGGTCGTGCAGGCCGATCTCCTCGTGCGCCTCGCGCAGCGCGGTGTGCGAGGCGTCGCGGTCGGTGTCGTCGCGCTTGCCGCCGGGGAAGGCCACCTGGCCGGAGTGCGTGGACAGGTGCGTGGCGCGCTCGGTGAGCAGCACCATGGGCTCGTCGCGCATCACGATGGGCACGAGCACCGCGGCCTCGGCGGGCTGGCGGTCGGTGAAGCGCTTCTCGGCCCAGATCTCGGGCTCCCAGGCGGGCGGTTCGCGGAAGCGGTCGCGCAGGGCATCCGGCGCCATCGCGGCCTGCGCCACCGGCGGCAGGTGCGAGTCGATGCCGATCACGGGCACGGTGCGCGGGTCGAAGTGGGGCAGCTTGGACAGCGGCACCAGGTCCGGCGGCAGCGGGGGAACGGGATCGATGGGCATGGTGGAATGAAAAACCGCCGCGGCCCTTGGGAGGCGGCGGCGGCTCTTGGCGGGCTTGCCGGAGTTACTCGGCGGCCGCGCTGGTGCGGTTGCCCTGGGCCAGCTTTTCCTTGATGCGCGCCGACTTGCCGCTGCGCTCGCGCAGGTAGTACAGCTTGGCGCGGCGGACGTCGCCGCGGCGCTTGACTTCGATGCCGGCGATCAGCGGGCTGTAGGTCTGGAACGTACGCTCCACGCCTTCGCCGCTGGAGATCTTGCGAACGGTGAAGCCGCTGTTCAGGCCGCGATTGCGCTTGGCGATGACCACGCCTTCGTAGGCCTGCACGCGCTTGCGCGTGCCTTCGACCACGTTGACGCTCACGATCACCGTGTCGCCGGGGGCGAATTCGGGGATCTTCTTGCCCAGGCGGGCGATTTCCTCTTGCTCGAGGGTCTGGATCAGGTTCATGGAAAGTCCCGTCGATCTTGCCCGCGCTACACGGAAGGCCTCGCTGCGAAGGCGGCCGGACAGAGGATCGGAAAGCCGAAGATTATAGCCCGGCGCCGTCCGGTCTAGCCAGGCGGGCCAGGAAGGCCTCGTCGGCGCGGCTCAGGCGGCCTTCGCGGCGGGCGGCTTCCAGCAGTTCCGGGCGCAGGCGGGCGGTGGCTTCCAGCCGGCGATCGCGGCGCCAGCGCTCGATCTGCGCGTGGTGGCCCGACAGCAGCTCGGGCGGCACCTTGCGGCCCTGCCACTCCTCGGGGCGGGTGTAGTGCGGGCAGTCCAGCAGGCCGTCGATGGCGGGATTGAAGCTGTCGGCCTCGTGGCTGCCGGCCTCGTTCAGCACGCCGGGCTGCAGGCGCGCCACGGCGTCCAGCAGCGCCATGGCGGCGATCTCGCCGCCGGAAAGCACGAAGTCGCCCAGGCTCAGCTGCACGTCCACGTAGGCGTCGATGAAGCGCTGGTCGATGCCTTCGTAGCGGCCGCACAGCAGGATGGCACCCTCGCCCGCCGACCAGCGGATGACGCCGGCGTGGTCGAGGCGCTCGCCGGTCGGCGAGAACAGCACCACGGGCGCCGTGTCGCCTCGTTCCGCCTTGATCGCTTCCAGGCAGCGCGAAAGCGGCTCGGCCAGCATCACCATGCCGGGGCCGCCGCCGAAGGGACGGTCGTCCACGCGGCGGTAGTTTCCCTCGGCGTAGTCACGCGGGTTCCACAGGCGCACGTCGACCTGCCGGGATTCGTAGGCGCGACGCGTCACGCCGCTCTCCAGGAAGGGCTCGAACAGTTCGGGGAACAGGGTGAGGACGTCGAAGCGCATCGCCGCCGCCCTCTAGTAGTCGGCTTGCCAGTCGACCGTGATGCGCTTGCCCGGCAGGTCCACCTGGTCCACGTAGGCGGACACGAAGGGGATCATGCGTTCGGCGGGTTTGCCGGCTTCCTCGTACGCGACCACCAGCACGGTCTGCGGGCCGGTGGCCATGAGGTCCCGCACTTCCCCCAGGACCACGCCTTCGCGGTTGACCACCTGCAGGCCGAGCAGGTCGACCCAGTAGTACTCGTCCTCGGCGGCGGTGGGGAAGCTGGAGCGCGGCACGAAGATGCGGGCACCCTTGAGGGCCTCGGCCGCATTGCGATCGTCCACCTCCTGGGCGGTGGCGACGATGCTGTCGGCGTGCTCCTTGGCCTCGCGGATGCGAAGCAGCACCGTGCCCGAAAACGCCGGCTTGGCGGCCTTCTCGGACGGTTGCAGGAACCAGCGTTTGGAAGAAAAAAGCGCCTCCGGGGAAGCGCTGTGGGGCAGGACCTTGAACCAGCCCTTGATGCCCCAGGCATCGTGGATGCGCCCGACTTCGATCGCGTCGGCCGGCAGTTCCGCCGGCTCCAGCTGCGGGAGCATCGTCACGAAGGGAGCGTTACGCCGCGGCGGCAGCGGCGGGCGCCTTGGCGGCGGCCTGCTTGAGCAGGCGCTCGACCGTCGGGGACGCTTGCGCGCCCACGCCACGCCAGTAGGTCAGGCGGTCCTGGGCGACGCGGATGCTTTCCTCGTTGTCCTTGGCGATCGGGTTGTAGAAACCCAGGCGCTCGATGAAACGGCCGTCGCGGCGGACACGCTTGTCGGCCACGACGATGTTGAAGAACGGACGGCTCTTGGAGCCGCCGCGCGAGAGTCGAATCACGACCATGATTTATCCTTCGGGTGGTTGAAGCCTGCGGCTTCGATATCCCCCAGCGTTGAGACACGCGCAACGGCCACCCGGCCAGCGACACGCTGGAAAGCCCGCGATTATAGCCCGCCCCTCCCGATGAGCCTCATCCGCCCCAGCACGGACGCCGACCTGCCCGCCATTACGGCCATTTACAGCCACCACGTCCTGCACGGCACCGGCACCTTCGAGACCACCCCGCCCACCGAGGCCGACATGGCCGGCCGCCGCGCCGATGTGCTGGGCAAGGGCCTGCCCTGGCTGGTCGCGGAAGAAGACGGGCGTGTGCTGGGCTACGCCTACTGCCAGTGGTTCAAGCCGCGGCCGGCCTACCGGTTCTCGGCCGAGGACTCGATCTACCTGCACCCGGACGCGGCCGGCAAGGGGCTGGGCAAGCAACTGCTGACCGCCCTGATCGCGCAGGCCGAGGCGGTGGGCGTTCGCAAGCTGATCGCGGTGATCGGCGACTCTGCCAACGCCGGTTCGATCGGCGTGCACCGCTCGCTCGGCTTCACGCCCGTGGGCACGATCGCCAACTGCGGCTGGAAGTTCGACCGCTGGCTGGACATCGTGCTGATGGAGAAGGTGATCGGCGAAGGCAGCAGCACGCCTCCCGAACTCTTGAAATGAAAAGCAAGACGGTGGCGACGTGGCTCGCCTTTTTGGGCGGGCCTTTCGGCCTGCACCGGTTCTACCTGCACGGATTCGGCGACTGGCTGGGCTGGCTGCTGCCGGTGCCCACGCTGGTGGGCGCTTACGGCGTGCTGCGCATGTGGTCGCTGGGGCAGAACGATCCCGTGAGCTGGGTGCTCACGCCGGTGCTGGGGTTCACGTTCGCGGCGTGCTGCCTGACGGCGATCGTTTACGGGCTGCGCACGCCCGAGCAGTGGAACGCGCGGTTCAACCCGGAGGCCGCACCCGACGCGCCGGCCGGCCGCACGCGCTGGGCGACGATCTGGGCGATCGTGATGGCGCTGATGATCGGGGCGGGGGTGCTGATGACGAGCATCGTGATCAGCTTCCAGGGGTACTTCGAGCACCAGGTGGAAGAGGGAAGGCGAATCTCGCAGTGAAATGAAAACGGCGGCCGGGAGGCCGGCCGCCGTCGTAGCAGAACGCTCTTGGCGCGTCGTTGATCAATCCGTTTCGCGCCAGACCAGCACGCGGTGGTTGGAGTTGTCGGTCACGATCAGATTGCGCCCGTGGAAACGCGCACCGTCCGGGAAAGAGAGTGTCTTCGCGCTCAAGGTCGTTCCGTCCTGCCCCGTCTGTCCGGGATCGTTGGCCGCGCCGTGAACAAAATCACTTTGCCCCACCACGAAATCAGCCTGCTTGTCAGCAGTGCTCGGAATCGTCCGCCATACCAGCACGCGGTTGTTGCCCGTGTCCGTCACGGCAAGTTCACCGAGCGCACTGACGTCCACGGCCTTAGGCCCTGAGAGCGAGACCGCGGAAGGAGCAGCCTGTCCGCGGTTGGGCGCGGTCTCCAGAGCGTTCTGCTGCCCGATCACCACGTCGGCCGCCTGGAAGTCGGCGACGTTGGTGATGTCACTCCAGATCAACAGACGATTGTTGCCTGTATCGGCAACGATCAACATGATGCCGTCCGTCCAGACGGACCTGGGTTGATGCAGGGTGCCGCTGTCCGGGCTCCCATCAGCGTTGGGTTCGCAGGTGTTCATCCCCTCCTGTCCCAGCACGACATCGGCCACACCCAACGCTCCGGAGGCTAGATGAACATCGTTCCAGATCAGAACCCGATGATTGTTCGTATCAGCCACGATCAGCCGATGTCCATCCGGCGTCAGGGCAGCAGCGGTGAATTGCTCCATCAGCGAAGCCGAGCAGCCAGCCAGTCCGGCCCCAGCGTATGAGTCAGGATCCACGTCCCCGCCGCTAGGTGCGCTGTTCAGAATCGAAACCTGGAACTGGCCCGCGACGACCAGCTTTGCACCGCTCGTGGAGAGATCGTAGACCCCCGTTTGATTGCGAACACTGAACTCTGCGTCCACGACGGGTCCGCTCATGGCCTCATAGTTGCTAAAAATCAAGCCGTTGTTGCCACCATTCGAGACCAGCAGCCGGCCGTCCAAGGTCACGGCGGGTCTGCCGACCGGGAAGGTGATCGGCGTCGCCGGCCCGCCATCTGGATCGAGCTGATCGAATCCCGACTGCCCGATCACAACCGAAGCAGACCCAAACGGCTTTGACCAGCCGCGCACTTCGGGCACGGCCGGCGGCCCGGCGGGTGGCGCCGGGGGCGTCCCCGGCCCCGGTTCTCCGCCACCACCACCACCCCCTCCACACCCTGCGGCCAATGCCATCAAGAAGGCGACCCCGCAGAGTCGCGCCCGCACGCTAGATTGAACTTTCATGTTGCTCCTGGTTGGGATGAATGCGACCCAGACGGGCAGCGGCCGGAATGCTCCGGCCCGCAGTCACTTCTCAACAAGGAGTCAAGTCACGCGGCTGGCGGTGAGCCGCGAGGTGCAGCCTAGAAAATCTGCAACGAAACCCAATACCCGATCGCCGCCATGAACGCGCTCGCGGGAATCGTGAAGATCCACGCCCACACGATGTTCCCCGCCACGCCCCAGCGCACCGCGCTGGCCCGCTGGGTGGAACCCACGCCGACGATGGCGCCCGTGATCGTGTGCGTGGTCGACACCGGAATGCCCAGCGCGGTCGCCAGGAACAGCGTCAGCGCCCCGCCCGTCTCCGCGCAGAACCCGCCCACGGGCTTGAGCTTGGTGATCTTCTGGCCCATGGTCTTCACGATGCGCCAGCCGCCGAACATCGTGCCCAGGCCGATCGCCATGTAGCAGCTGATGATCACCCACGTGGGCGGCGCATCCGCGCCCTTGCCCACGTAGCCGGTGGCGATCAGCAGCATCCAGATGATGCCGATGGTTTTCTGCGCGTCGTTGCCGCCGTGGCCCAGGCTGTACGCGCCGGCCGAGACCAGCTGCGCGCGGCGGAACCAGCGGTCGATGCGAGAAGGCGGCACCCGCCGGAAGACGTTCGCGACCAGCACCATCATCAGCGAGCCGAGCAGGAAGCCCAGCAACGGCGAGATGAAGATGAAGATCACCGTCTTGAAGATGCCGCCCGCGATGAGCGAGCCCGCGCCGGTCTTGGCGATGACCGCGCCGACGATGCCGCCGATCAGCGCATGCGAGCTGCTGCTCGGGATGCCGTAGTACCAGGTGATCAGGTTCCAGGTGATGGCGCCCAGCAGCGCGCCGAACACCACGTGCGTGTCCACCACGCCCGGCTCCACGATGCCCTTGCCCACCGTGGCCGCCACGCTGAGGTGGAAGATGAAGATGGCGACGAAGTTGAAGAACGCCGCGAACACCACCGCCTGGGTGGGGCGCAGCACGCCGGTGGACACCACGGTGGCGATGGAGTTCGCCGCGTCGTGGAAGCCGTTCATGAAGTCGAAGGCCAGGGCCAGCGCCACCAGCAACATCACCACCCACAGGGCGGCCTGCATCGTTTCCATCGCAAGCCGCCTTCAGGAATGTTCGAGGATGATGCCTTCGATGACGTTCGCAACGTCCTCGCACTTGTCGGTGATGGTCTCCAGCAGCTCGTAGATGGCCTTGAGCTTGAGCACCTCGCGCACGTCCGGTTCCTCGCGGAACAGCTTGCTCATCGCCGAGCGCATGACGCGGTCGGCGTCGGACTCGAGGCGGTCGATCTCCTCGCAGGTCTTGAGCGCCGCTTCAGCCGTGGCGTGGTCGGCCAGGCTGCCGATCATCGAGACGGCCTCGCGCACCCGCTCGCAGCACTTCACCGACAGCTCGGTCAGCCGGGTGATCTCGTCGTTCACCCGTCGCAGGTCGTACAGCGCCATGGTCTCGGCCGAGTCCTGGATCAGGTCGGCCACGTCGTCCATGGTGTTGATCAGCGTGTGGATCTGGTCGCGGTCGATCGGCGTGATGAACGTCTTGTGGATGAGGCGGTTGACCTCGTGCGTGACCCGGTCGGCCGAGCGTTCGGCATGGTCGACGTCGCGGTTGTATTTCTCGCGCAGTTCGGGGTCGTCGTAGTTCTTGACCAGCAGCGCGAAGGCGTGGGCCGCCTCGACGACGCGCCCCGCGTGCTGGTTGAACATCTCGTAGAAGTTGCCTTCGCGGGGGAGCAGCTTGCCGAACAGCATTGTGCGGGCCTTGGTGATTCTTGTGTAACCGGAGAGTTTACCGCCCGCCTCCTCGGCGGCGGCCGCTCAGGCGCTGCGGAAGATGAAGTACACGGCGCCCACCATGCACAGCCCGGCCCACAGGTAATCGAGCTTGATCGGCTCGCGCAGGTAGAACACCGCGAACGGCACGAACACCGTCAGCGTGATCACCTCCTGCATGATCTTGAGCTGGGCCACCGAGAAGCCGGCCTGCTGGTAGCCGATGCGGTTGGCCGGCACCTGCAGCAGGTATTCGGCCAGCGCGATGCCCCAGCTGACGAGGGCCGCCACGTACCAGGGGCTGGTGGCCAGGTTCTTCAGGTGGCCGTACCACGCCATCGTCATGAAGACGTTGGAAGCGGCCAGCAGCACAATCGTCTGCAGCGAAAGGGGCACGGCGGCGAGCATGGTCATGGACAAATTATCCGGTGGCACCGATGCGTCGGCCCCGCGCATCCTGCATGCCGACGCGCACTGCGTGCTGGCCGACAAGCCCGCCGGCCTGCTGTGCGTGCCGGGCCGCGGCGAGGACAAGCAGGACTGCCTCTCGGCACGCGTGCAGGCGCTGTACCCCGACGCGCTCATCGTCCATCGCCTCGACATGGCGACCTCGGGCCTGTGCCTGTTCGCGCGCGGCGCCGGCATGCAGCGGCGCCTCGGCGAAGCCTTCGCGAAGCGTGAAGTGCGCAAGGCCTACGCGGCCGTCGTGCAGGGCACGCCCGGGCACGCCCATGGCGAGATCGATCTCCCGCTGCTGGTCGACTGGCCGAACCGGCCGCGCCAGGTCGTGGACCACGAGCGCGGCAAGCCGAGCCTCACCCGCTGGTGGCGCGAAGGACCCGGCCCGATCGCGGGCACGACGCGCCTGCGGCTGGAACCCGTCACCGGCCGATCGCACCAGCTGCGGGTGCACCTGCTGGCCCTCGGCCATCCCATCGTCGGCGACGCGCTCTACGCGCCGGCCGAGGTGGCCGCCGCGGCGCCGCGCCTGCTGCTGCACGCGGCCCGGCTGGAGCTCATGCATCCGGCCACCGGAGAGCCGGTGGAATGGTCGAGCGCGACGCCGTTCTGACCCGGAACCTCGCGGCCGCGGGACCGCTCTGACACCCGAAAGGAGCCCGCCATGTCCGCTTCCTCCTCCCGGCTCTCCCGCCGCGCCGCCGGCGCCGCCCTGGTGTTCGCCCCCGTCCTGCTGCGCGCCGCCATCGCCCAGCCGTCGCGCCGCCCCACGCCCGCGCAGACCGAAGGGCCGTTCTACCCGGTGCGCCTGCCCGCCGACACCGACAACGACCTGCTGCGCAACGGCACGGCGCAGTACGGCAAGGGCCAGCCGGCGGTGGTGGACGGCACGGTCACCGACCTGCAGGGCCGTCCCGTTTCGGGCGCCACGGTCGAGATCTGGCAATGCGACCAGGCCGGCCACTACCACCATCCCGGCGACGGCGACCGGGCCGACCCGGACTTCCAGGGCTTCGGCCGCGTCACGGTGGGCGCCGACGGCCGCTACCGCTTCCGCACCATCAAGCCGGTGCCCTACACCGGCCGCACGCCGCACATCCACGTCAAGGTCCTGCAGGGGCAGCGCGAGCTGCTGACCACGCAGCTGTACGTCGAGGGCGATCCAAACAACGAGCGCGACGGCCTGTGGCGTCGCCTCTCGGCGGAGGACCGGCGCGCGGTCACCGTGCCGTTCCGCCCCGGCGACGGCGGCGTGATCGCCAACTTCCCGATCGCGCTGGCCGCCTGACGCGGCCGACGGCCCGCTTACGATGCGGGCATGAGCAACACCGCCCACCTCACCATCCTCACCGGCGCCTCGCGCGGCATGGGCCTCGCGATGGCCGAGCAGCTGCTCGACGCCGGCCACGACCTGCTGTGCATCTCGCGCAAGACGAACGACGAGCTGCAGCAGCGCGCCGACCGCGCCGGCCGCAAGCTCGAGCAATGGACCCAGGACCTGGGCCGCGCCGAGACCGCCGCGGCCAAGCTGGAGACCTGGCTGAAGGCGCGCGGCTCCGGGGACCTCGCGAGCGTCACGCTGATCAACAACGCGGGCGTGATCCCCACCATCGCGCCGCTGGCGGAGATCGCCGCCGCCGACGTGGCGCAGGCGATGCGCGTCGGCCTGGAAGCGCCGATGCTGCTGACGGGCGCCTTCCTGCGCGCGACCGCCGCGTGGCCGGCGGCGCGCAAGGTGCTGAACATCTCCTCGGGCCTGGGCCGCCGCGCGATGGCCTCGCAAGCGTCCTACTGCGCGGCCAAGGCCGGCATGGACCACTTCACGCGTTGCCTGGCGCTGGAGGAGGCGCAGAGCGGCAACGGCGCGCGCGTGTGCTCCCTCGCCCCCGGCGTGATCGACACCGACATGCAGGTGCAGCTGCGCGGCGCCGACCCGGGCCGCTTCCCCGACGTCGGCAGCTTCCAGTCGATGAAGGACAAGGGCGCGCTCACCTCGCCCGACGAGGCGGCGCAGCGGATCCTGAAATTCCTGGCGCGCCCGGACTTCGGGGCCAATCCGGTCGCGGACGTGCGCGACTGATTCAGTCGCCCTGGAACCCGCCCGCCCGGTAGGTCAGCACCAGCGTATCGCGGTGGCCGCCGGCGGCGGTGGGCTGGATCGGCGTGGTCTCGTGGATCACGCGCTCGTCGTCCAGCAGCAGCACGCTCCACGGCTCCGACAGCGTGAATCGCTGGCCGGCGGGCCCGTCGGCCTCGAAGACGCGCGTCTCGCCGCCCTTGATGCCCTCGCGCGCCAGCAGGAACACCGCCACCAGGTCCACGCCGTCGCGGTGCGCGCCTTCGGGCGTGGGCCGGCCGATGCCGTCGGTGGTGTCGATGCGGAACTGGTGCGCTTCCACGTACCAGGGCTGCTTGCCCTTCACGCCCGAGGCCACGTCGCCCAGCGCGAGCAGCAGCCGCGACCAGGCCGGTGCCGTGGCTGCTTCACCCCGCATCGGCTCGAACCAGCGCTGCATGCCGCCGTGCAGCGCGTTGTATTCCACCGGCTGCCAGTGGGCGCGGTGCGGTGCCTGTTCCAGCCGCTCGCCTTCGACCACGAAGCAGGAGTGGCGGCGCCGCCGGTAGCGGCCGCCGTCCTTCAGGTAGGCGTCGGGCGGCAGGTCGTTCCAGGTGGGATTGAGGGCGAGCAGCTGGTCGCGCTCGCAGCCGGCCAGCTCGCAGACGCCCTGCGCGTCGAGCACGGCGTAGCCGCGCGAGCGCAGGAGGGAAGAGGCTTCGGAGGCGGGGGAATAGGTCGGGGACAGCACCCGCAAAGCTTAACAAGCGGGTGCGGGAGCGCTGGATCCCCGCCTTCGCGGGGATGACGGAGAGAGGGGTTTAGGCCTCGACCTTCACGCCCTTCCAGAACGCCACCCGCCCGCGGACCATCTCCGCTTCCGGCTTCGGATCGGCGTAGTACCAGACCGAATCCGGGTTCAGCTCGCCATTGACCAGCAGCGAGTAGTAGCTGGCCTGGCCCTTCCACGCGCAGGTGGTCTTGTGGTTGGAGAACGTGATGTACTGGCGGTCCAGCGCGCTCTCCGGGAAATAGTGGTTGCCTTCCACGACCACGGTGTCGTTGCTCTGCGCGATCACCGCGCCGTTCCAGGTGGCCTTCATCCGTTTCGTCCTTTCATTCGCGCTCGGGCGCGCGCAACCAATGCACGCTGAACCGGCGCTGCGGATCGGTCCACACCGCCTCGGGCCGGAAGCCGGCCTGCTCGGCCAGGCGCCGCAGCCCGGCGATGGTGAACTTGTACGAATTCTCGGTGTGGATGGCCAACCCTTCCTCGAGCTCGTAGCTTTCCCCGTCCAGCGACACGCGCTGGTGCCTGCGGCTCACCAGGTGCATCTCGATGCGCCCCTCGGCCGCGTTGTAGAACGAGCTGTGCCAGAACGCGTCCAGGTCGAAGTCCGCGCCCAGCTCGCGATTGGCGCGTGCCAGCAGGTTGAGGTTGAACGCGGCGGTGACGCCCTGCGCGTCGTTGTAGGCCGCGTGCAGGTCGGCCGGGTCCTTGACCAGGTCGGCGCCCAGCAGCAGGCCGCCGCCGCGCAGCAGCCGCGCGGCCATGCGCAGGAACTGCAGCGCCTCGGCCGGCGTGAAGTTGCCGATGGTCGAGCCCGGGAAGAACCCCACGCGCGGCGCGCCCGGAAGCCGCGGCGGCAGGTGCACGGCCTTGGTGTAGTCGCCCGCCACCGGCAGCACCAGCAGGCCCGGATGCTCGCGCTCCAGCTCCGCGGCCGACTGCTCCAGGTGCTCGGCCGAGATGTCGATCGGCAGGTAGCGGCGCGGCCGCATCGCGTCCAGCAGCAGGCGCACCTTGCTGCACGAGCCGGCGCCGAACTCCACCAGGTCGCAGCCGGTGCCGATCTCCTGCGCGATGTCCTGCGCATGCGTCTCGAGGATCGCGCGCTCGGTGCGCGTCGGGTAGTACTCGGGCAGCTCGCAGATGCGGTCGAAGAGGCGCGAGCCTTCCGCGTCGTAGAAGTACTTGGGCGAGATCGAATGCGGCGGGGCGGCCAGCGCACGCTGCAGGTCCTGCAGGAAGCCGGGCTCCTTGGCGACTTCGCTTTCGGTGACCGCGCGCAGCGCGGCCGGGGTCAGCACGGGGGGCGTCATCATGATTCGGCGTCCTTGGCCAGCCTCAGGCCGGAAAACTGCCAGCGCGCGGCCGGCGGGAAGAAATTGCGGTACGTCCTGCGCGCATGGCCGGGCGGCGTGACGGCGCTGCCGCCGCGCAGCACCTGCTGGCCGACCATGAACTTGCCGTTGTACTCGCTCACCGCGCCGGACAGCGGGCGGAACCCCGGGTACGGGTCGTACGACGAGCGCGTCCATTGCCACGCGTGGCCGGTCATCTGCGACATCCCGGGAGAGTCTGCCATGGCCTCCCACTCGAACTCGGTGGGTAGGCGCGCGCCGGCCCAGTCGGCATAGGCGGACGCCTCGTAGAAGCTCAGCTGCGTGACCGGCGCGGCCGGGTCGAGCGCCTGCACGCCGGCCGGGCCGAACACCTGCCAGTGGTCGGCCGGCGCACGGGGATCGTCCGGCGCCAGCCAGTAGGCCGGCGCGGCCCAGCCCTGCGTCTGCACCGCCGCCCAGCCGTCGGACAGCCAGTGCGAGGCGCGCGCGTAGCCGCCGTCCTCGATGAAGTCCAGGAACTCGCCGCAGCTCACCAGCCGGTCGGCCAGCTGGAAGGGCTGCAGCAGGACCTGATGGCGCGGCGTCTCGTTGTCGAAGGCGAAGCCCTCGCCCGCATGGCCGATCTCCACCACGCCGCCGGGATGCGCCAGCCAGCGCAGCGGCGGCGTGCTGCCCGCCAGGCGCAGCGCCGGCTGCTCCTGCGGCCGCCACGCGGGCAGCAGTGGGTTGCACGAGAACGCATGCAGGATGTCGGTGGCGATCAGCTCCTGGTGCTGCTGCTCGTGCTGCAGGCCCAGCTCGACCAGCGGCGCGACCGTGCCCCAGGTCGCTTCGTCCGCATCGCGGATGAAGGCCTGCATCGCCGCATCGACGTGCGTGCGGTAGGCATGCACCCGGTCGAGCGAGGGCCGCGTGAGCAGGCCGCGCTGCGGCCGCGGATGGCGCGGGCCGAGCGACTCGTAGTAGGAATTGAAGAGCCGGGCGAACGCCGGGTCGAACGCCTCGTAGCCGGCGGCCTGCGGACCGAGCACCACGGCCTCGAAGAACCAGCTGGTGTGCGCCAGGTGCCACTTGGTCGGGCTGGCGTCGGGCATGGACTGCACGCACTGGTCTTCGGGCGCGAGCGGCGCCGCGAGGGCGAGCGTCGCGGCGCGCACCTGCGCGTAGCGCGCGGCCGCCGGTTCACGGCCGGGCGCCGCCGGAAGCGGCGCGGTGGAAAGGCTGGGCATCACATCCTCCTTGTTCTGCGTGTTCTGTCACTTGCGATACCGTGGCGGTTGCGCGGCGCGAATACGATGCGCCGGCCCCAGGAGCCTGCCATGACCGACCTCGCCCGACTCACCAACCGCCAGATCCGCCTGGCCCGCCGACCGGTGGGCATCCCCACCGCCGACGACTGGCAGCAGACCGCCGAGCCGGTGCAGGCGCCGCCGCAGGGCGGCGTGGTGGTGCGGACGCTGGCCCTGTCGCTGGACCCGGCCATGCGCGGCTGGATGAACGAGGGCAAGAGCTACATCGCGCCGGTCGGCATCGGCGAGGTGATGCGCGCCGGCGGCGTCGGCCAGGTGCTGGCCTCCAGCCATCCGAAGTTCGCGGTCGGCGATCTGGTCTCGGGCGTGCTCGGCGCACAGGACTACGCCGCCTTCACCGCCGAGCAGGCGGCGCGCGCCGGGCTCGCCGTCATCGACACGCGGATGGGCAGCCTCACCCAATGGCTGAACGTGCTGGGCATGCCGGGCATGACGGCGTACTTCGGCCTCCTCGACGTCGGGCAGCCGCGGCCGGGCGACACGGTGGTGGTGTCGGGCGCGGCCGGCGCGGTCGGCCAGACCGTCGGCCAGCTCGCGCGCATCAAGGGCTGCCGCGTGGTGGGCATCGCCGGCGGCCGCGCCAAGTGCGACTGGGTGGTGAGCGAGCTGGGCTTCGACGCCTGCATCGACTACAAGGCCGGCAACGTGCGCGCGGGGCTGAAGGAACACTGCCCCAAGGGCGTGGACGTGTACTTCGACAACGTCGGCGGCGACATCCTCGACGAGGTGCTGGCCCGCCTGGCGATGCACGCGCGCATCGTGATCTGCGGCGCGATCAGCCAGTACAACAACACGGCGCCGGTGCAGGGCCCGCGCAATTACCTCTCGCTGCTGGTGCACCGGGCGCGCATGCAGGGCATGGTGGTGTTCGACTACGCCGAGCGCTACCCGCAGGCCGTGGCCGAACTCGCCGGCTACCTGAAGGACGGCCGGATGAAGAGCCGGGAAGACGTGGTGCACGGGCTCGAGCGGTTTCCCGAGGCGCTCAACCGCCTCTTCACCGGTGAGAACTTCGGCAAGCTGGTCCTGCAAGTCGCCGATGAGGTCACCGGCTCGCGATGAGGTCGAGCGCATCCCGCACCAACGAGGCCTGCGGCTGCGGCCGCTGGTTCTTCTTCCAATCGCCCAGCCGGCTCGGGCTGTCGTCCACCCGCACGAAGTAGACCGGCCGCTCGCAGGCCTGCCATTTGGCGCAGTGCCCGGTCCAGCGGCGCAGCTGGCCGGGCGGCACGTACAGGTAAACCGGCTCCTGCGCGCTCGCCGGCTCCAGGGTCTTCCTGGCCACCACCGGTTTCGCGTGCACCAGCGGCGGCGCGGCGTCGCGCACCTCGATGCGGCCGTAGAGCCCGGGTTTCAGCGGGCCGCCGGTCGTCAGGTTGCGCCAGCCCTCGGCCTTCTTCGCGGGCGGCGCGGCCGCCGCCTCGGTCAGCGCCAGCAGCACCGCGCAGGCGCCGGCCAGGCCGGCCTTGTTCACGCGATCCTCCCGGCCATGGTGACGCTGAAGGCGGTTACCACCACCACGAGCGCCACCACGCCCACGATCAGCGCCTGGACCTTGCCGGACGAGCCGGGGGCGGAAGACGGGGACGTGGGTTCGGACATGGAAGAGGCTCCTCGCAAAGCATCTTTTGTAGCGACGGCTTACGGCTGAGCGTGTAGGCGCGCAGGAAGGCAGGTGCGCCATTGCGCCCGGCTGGCCGTAGGACGGCGACTACAAGAGCTGGCGGCATGCCGTTTGCCGTCATGTGGCATGAACCCCGATCCGCTGCTGAATGCCATCCGGCGGCAGGCACTGCCGCTGCGCTCCGGCGTGCCCGCGCCGCTGCTGTCGGCGCTCGCGCGGCGTCGCATCGCGCTGCTGGGGGAGGCCAGCCACGGCACGCATGAGTTCTACGACTGGCGGGCGCGCATCACCCAGGCGCTGATCGCCGAACACGGCTGCCGCGCGGTGGTGATCGAGGGCGACTGGCCGGATGCCTGGCGCATCAACCGATGGGTGCGCGGCCTGGACGACGGCAGCGCCGAGGACGCCCTGGCCGGCTTCGAACGCTTTCCCACCTGGATGTGGCGCAACCCCGTGGTGCGCGACTTCATCGTCTGGCTGCGCGAGTTCAACGCCGGCCTGCCGCCGTGGCGGCAGGTGGGCTTCTACGGCATGGACCTGTACAGCCTGTTCGCTTCGGTGCGCGAGGTTCTGGCCTACCTGGACCGCGCCGATCCCGAGGCGGCGCAGCGCGCGCGGCGGCGCTATGCCTGCTTCGACCACTTCCAGCAGAACCTGCAGGCCTACGGCTACGCGGCCGGCTTCGGCACCGGCTTCAGCTGCGAGGAAGCGGTCGTGGCACAGCTCACCGACCTGCTGCGCCATCGCGTCGACACCCACGACGACGGCGATCCCGACGCCCTCTTCCACGCGCAGCAGAACGCGCGCCTGGTGCGCAACGCGGAGCAGTACTACCGCGCCATGTTCCGCGGCCGCGCGTCTTCCTGGAACCTGCGCGACCTGCACATGGCCGACACGCTGCAGGCCCTCTCGGCCCACCTGCAGGAGCGCGGCGGCGCGCCCCCGCGCATGGCCGTGTGGGCGCACAACTCGCACCTGGGCGACGCCAGCGCCACCGGCATGTCCGAACAGGGCGAATGGAACGTGGGCGAGCTGATGCGCCAGCGCTGGGGCGACGAGGTGTTCTCGCTCGGCTTCACGACGTATGAAGGCACGGTGCGCGCGGCCGACGAATGGGACGAGCCCGGTCATGTCAAGCGCGTGCGGCCGGGCCTTTCAGGAAGCTGGGAAGCGCTGTTCCACGAAGTGGGCCACGACAGCTTCCTGCTGCTGCCCGACGAGCAGTTGCGCGCGCGCCTGGACGAGAACCTGCTGGAACGCGCCATCGGCGTGATCTACCTGCCGGAGACCGAGCGCCGCAGCCACTACTTCAACGCCCGCCTCGGCGCGCAGTTCGACGCCGTGATCCACATCGACTGCACGCAGGCGCTGGAGCAGCTGGCGGAGCCGGAGCATCCGCCGGAAGAGGTGGAGGTGCCGGAGACTTATCCGGCGGGGGTCTGAAGGCGCGCGCTACACGCCGCCCTTCGGATGCGTCGGATCCACCCACAGCACCTGCTCCGGCTTCTCCACCGGCTCGATGTCCAGGTTGACCGCCACCGCCTCGCCGTCGCTGCGGCACAGCACGCATTCCAGCGTCTCGGTGGGGCTGGCGTTGATCTCCTGGTGCGGCACGTACGGCGGCACGTAGATGAAGTCGCCGGGGCCGGCCTCGGCGGTGAACTCCAGGTGCTCGCCCCAGCGCATGCGCGCGCGGCCCTTGACCACGTAGATCACGCTTTCCAGGTGGCCGTGGTGGTGGGCGCCGGTCTTGGCGTTGGCGTGGATGCTGACGGTGCCGGCCCACAGCTTCTGCGCGCCGACGCGCGCGAAATTGATCGCCGCCTTGCGGTCCATGCCGGGCGTCTGTGCGGTGTTGGGATCGAGCCGGTTGCCGGGGATCACGCGCACGCCGTCGTGCTTCCAGCGTGCGTCGTGGTCGTGTTCGCCGTGCTCGTGGGGATGGTCGTGTGCCATGTCAGCCTCCATAACGGCGCCGCGCCAGCTCCGCGCCTTGCGCCAGCGCCTGCAACTTCCTGAGAGCGACTTCGCGGTCCATCGGCGCGAGGCCGCAGTTGGTGCACGGGATGAGCCGCTCGCGCGCGACGAACTGCAGCGCGCGGCCGATGGTGTCGGCCACCTGCTCGGGCGTCTCCACCTCGTCGCTGGCGACGTCGATCACGCCCACCATCACGTCCTTGCCCTCGAGCAGCTTCATCAGCTCGGGCGGCACGTGCGAGTGGTAGCACTCCAGGCTTACCTGGTCGATGCTGCTCTTCGCCAGCGCGGGGAAGATGCGCTCGTACTGCCGCCATTCCTCGCCCAGCGTCTTCTTCCAGTCCACGTTGGCCTGGATGCCGTAGCCGTAGCAGATGTGCACGGCGGTCGTGCAGGCCAGCCCTTGCGCCGCGCGCTCCAGCGCCTTCACGCCCCAGTCGGCGGCGTCCTTCATGTACACGTTGAACGCGGGCTCGTCGAACTGGATCACGTCCACGCCGTCGGCCTGCAGCGCCAGGGCTTCCTGGTTGAGCAGCTCGGCGAACGCCATCGCCATCTTCACGCGGTCGCCGTAGAAGCGGTCGGCCACGGTGTCCACGATGGTCATCGGGCCGGGCAGCGTGAACTTCAGCTTGCGCTTCGTGTGCGCGCGGGCCAGCTGCGCCTCGAAGGCATGCACCCGGCCCTTCAGGCGCAGCGGCGCCACCACCTGCGGCACCATCGCGTCGTAGCGGTTGTCGCGGATGCCCATCTTCACCTTGTGCTCGAAGTCGATGCCTTCGACCGCTTCGAGGAAGCCGTGCACGAAGTGCTGGCGCGCCTGCTCGCCGTCGCCCACGACGTCCAGGCCCGCATCCTCCTGCGCCTTGATCCACATCACGGTGGCGTCGGCCTTGGCTTCGCGAAGCGCGTCGCCGTCCGCCTTCCATTGCGGCCAGAGCTTGTGCGTCTCGGCCAGCCACGAGGGCTTGGGCAGGCTGCCGGCGATGGCGGTGGGGAACATGCGGGTCTCCTTCCTTCGGGGTGAACGGACATCATCCCCGAACGGGTTCGGATGAGCATTCGGTGAAACGAGCGGGTTGCTCAGCGACCCGGATAATCCCGTCATGTCCTCTCCCGCTGCTTCCCGCCCCCGCGTCGTCATCATCGGCTGCGGCTTCGGCGGCCTGGAGGCGGCCCGCGCGTTGCGCCAGGCGCCGGTGGACATCACGCTGGTCGACCGCACCAACCACCACCTGTTCCAGCCCCTGCTCTACCAGGTCGCGACGGCCGGCCTGTCGGCGCCGGCCATCGCGGCGCCCGTGCGCCACCTGTTCCGCAAGCAGGCCAACGTGACCACGCTGCTGGGCGAGGTCGATCGCATCGACGCCGCCGCGCGGCAGGTGCATCTCAAGGACGACGGCGCCCTGCCCTACGACCACCTGATCGTCGCGGCGGGTGCCACCCACAGCTACTTCGGCAACGATCAGTGGTCGCGGTTCGCGCCCGGCCTCAAGACGCTGGACGATGCGTTCGAGATCCGCCGCAAGGTGCTGCTCGCGTTCGAGTCCGCCGAGAAGGAGAGCGACCCGGTGCGCCGCGCGGCCTGGCTGAACTTCGTCGTGATCGGCGGCGGGCCCACCGGCGTGGAGATGGCCGGCACGCTGGCCGAGATCGCGCGGCACACGCTTCCCGGCGAGTTCCGCCGCATCGACCCGGCCAGCGCCAAGGTGCTGCTGGTCGAAGGCAGCCCGCGCGTGCTGCAGGCCATGCCCGAGGACCTGAGCGCCCGCGCCGCCGACCAGCTGCACAAGCTGGGCGTGGAAGTGCGCACCGACTCGCGCGTGACCGCCATCGACGAGGGCGGCCTGCAGGTGCACCCCGCCAACGGGGAGCCGTACCGCATCGAGAGCCACTGCATCATCTGGGCCGCCGGCGTGGCGGCCTCGCCGCTGGGCCGCGAACTTGCGGGCACGACCGGCGCGCAGCTCGACCGGGCCGGCCGTGTGGTGGTCGAGCCCGACCTCAGCGTGCCCGGCCATCCCGAGATCAGCGTCGTCGGCGACCTGGCCGCCGCGAAGAGCCACGCGCCCGGCCGCGAGCCGGCGCCGGTGCCCGGCGTCTCGCCCGCCGCCAAGCAGATGGGCCGCACGGCCGCGGCCAACCTGATCGCGCGCCTGGAGGGCCGCGCCACGCGACCCTTCCGCTACCGCGACTACGGCAACCTCGCCACCATCGGCCGCAACGCCGGCGTGGTGGACCTCACCACGCCGCTCGGCCGCATGAAGTTCAGCGGCTATCCGGCCTGGCTGTTCTGGCTGTTCGCCCACATCTGGTTCCTGATCGGCTTTCGCAACCGGATCGTGGTGCTGTTCGACTGGGCCTCGGCCTACTGGAGCCACCAGCGCTACGCGCGAGTCGTGACCGACATCGCGCCCGCCAGGAACTACCGCTGAAGCCGCGGCCTCAGGGCTGCCGGTAGCTGCGCACCGACAGCTCCAGCGACGCCTGCCCGGGATCGTTGCGGAAGAACATGCCCGCGGTGCGATGCGCGTGGGCGGGCACGTGGTCGAACTCGACCTCGGACTCCTCCACCACCGCATCGCCGCGCCGCAGCTGCGCGTGCACGCGCAACCCCGCGGCGGCCGCGCCGCCCTCGTTCTCCACGCGCAGCTTGACGTGGTAGCGCTCGCCCCGGCGTTCGATGGCGACCACGTGCACCGCCGGTTCCACCCTGCCGTCGCGCTCGTGGATCGCCAGCCAGCCCAGGCAGGCCAGGGTCACCAGCATCACCACGGCGCCGCAAGCCGCGGCGACCCATTCCGCCAGCGGGACCGAACCCTCGCCGCCTTTCGAACGATCCTGCCTGCGAGGCTTGGTGGCGGCCCCCGGGGAACCCATGGCCGGCCTCACAGCACCAGCCTCGCGGAGGCGGCGCCGACGGCCGCGGGAAACGCGAGCACCGCCACCGCCGCCATCGCCACCGGCACCGGCATCTCGTCCAGCCGCCCGAAGGTCCACAGGAGGAAGGCGCACAGCAGGATGGAGATGGCATAGCCCACCACCGTGTAGCGCGCGAACACGCTCCACCACGGCGCATGGGCGTGGTCGAGCGGCTGGCCGCGGAAGGCCGCGCCGTAGACCAGCGCATGCATGGTGAGCAGCGTGGCCAGCACCAGCAGCAGCGTGAGCAGGCCGCCCAGGCGCTGCGAGATGATCAGCACCTCCTCGGTCGGCGCGACGTTGAAGGCGAGGAAGAGCGCGCCCACGGCCATGATGAACAGCTCGCTGAAGTACTCCTCGCGGCCGCCGCGCATGCGCGCTTCGGCGTCGACCTGGCCGAACTGGCTCTGCGCCAGCAACGCGCCGATGCTGGCCGGCACCGCCTGCAGCGACACCTTGCCGAGGAATTCGCGCAGGCCCTCGTCCGGCTCCAGCTGGCCCAGCAGCAACAGCACCACGCCCGAGGCGACGAACCCCACGAGGAAGGCCACCAGCGCGTCGAGCGCGTCGTCGGTAAGGCTGAAGGTTTCCTCGAAGCCCACGTGCCAGGACAACGCCACCAGGAAGGGGAAGAACAGCGCGATCAGCAGCGCGAGGCGCAGCGCGCTCATGTGCAACGGCAGCGACCACATTTCCTGCGTCATCAGGATCGGCAGGCCGAAGATGACGGCGCCCGCGAAGGCGCGCATCAGGCCCTGGGCGAACTTCAGGTTCGCGCGGCGGTCCAGGGCGATGCGATGTTCCAAGGCCCGGCCATGATGCGCCGCGGCGCGGCTCAGCCAGCCAAGACAAACGCCCGAGTCGGTGTCGGAAACCGGCGCGCTAGTCGGCCTTGGCGCCGGTCGTCTTGATCACCTCGCCCCAGCGCCCGATCTCCGAGCGGATCCAGCCGCTGAACTGGTCCGGCGTGCTGGCGATCACCTCGAATTCCATCTCGCGCAGCCGCTCGCGGATGTCGGGCAGCTGCAGGATGCGAACGAGTTCGCGGCTGTAGCGGTCCACGATCGGCTTCGGCGTGCCCGCGGTGGTGAGGAAGCCGATCCACGACGTGGCCTCGAAATCCTTGAAGCCGGACTCGATGAGCGTGGGCACGTCGGGCGTGCTCGGGAACCGCCTGGTGCCGCTGGAAGCCAGCAGCTTGAGCCGGCCTTCCTTCACGAACTGCTGCACGTTGCCCGGCACCATGAAGGCGGCCTGGACGTTGCCGGCCAGCAGGTCGGTGACCGCCGGACCGGCGCCGCGGTAGGGCACGTGCGTGATCTGCACGCCCGCGGCCGACTTGAGCATTTCCATCGTCAGGTGCGACGCGCTGCCGACCGCCACCGAGGCGTAGGCCAGCTTGCCCGGCTGCGCCTTGGCCTTGGCCAGCAGGTCCTGCACGCTGGTGATGCCGGTTTGCGCATTGACCACCAGGTACTGCGGCGACTTCACGGCCAGCGTGATCGGCTGCAGGTCCTTCAGCGGGTCGTACGGCATCTTCTCGAACAGCGTCGGGTTGATCGCCAGCGGGCCGTTGTAGCCGACCAGCAGCGTGTGCCCGTCGGGCTGGGCCTTGGCCACCATGTCGGCGCCGATGTTGCCGCCCGCGCCCGGCTTGTTCTCCACCACCACCGGCTGGCCGATCGCCTCGGACAGCTTGGGCGCGATCAGGCGCGCCAGCACGTCGTTCGTGCTGCCGACGATGGGCACGATGATGCGCACCGGCCGGCTGGGCGCCCAGTCCTGCGCATGCGCGAGCGGGGCGGCCGCGAGCAGAGTGGCGGCGGCGAGAAGGGTCCTGCGTTGGATGGCCATGGGTGCGCTCCGGTTTCGGTTCGGGAAAGTCACATGATCGAGAGACCGCCGTCCACCATCAGCGTCTCGCCGGTGATGAACGACGCTTCATCGGACGCCAGCCACAGGATCGGGTAGGCGATCTCCTCCGGCGCGGCCCAGCGGCCGAGCAGCGAAGTGGTCTGGCGCTGCGTCTTCAGTTCATCCACGCTGCGGCCCGCCGCCACCGTGCGGTTGACGTGGAAGTCGGTCAGCGTGGAGCCCGGGCACACCGCGTTGACGCGGATGCCGTGGCCCACTTCCTCGAAGGCGAGCGTGCGGGTCATCGCGAGCAGCGCCGCCTTGGTGGCGTCGTACAGCCCCATGCCCTTGCGGCCGGTGAGCGCGTAGCAGGACGACACGTTGACGATGGCGCCGCGGCCGGCCTCGCGCAGCAGCGGCAGCGCCGCCCGGCAGTAGTTCGCGTTGCCCAGCAGGTTGACGTCAAGGACCGCGCGCCACTCCTGCGGCGTGGCGTCGGCCAACGCGGCGTAGTTGCGCATCGCGGCGTTGTTCACCAGCACGTCGAGACGGCCGAAGGCCTCGCGGGCCCGCGCGACCGCCTCAAGGGCCGCGTCCGCATCCACCACGTCGGCCGCGAAGGTGAGCACGCGGGCATCGGTGCCGGCGGCACGCACCGCGGCGGCCGTACGGTCGAGCGCGGCCGCATCCTGGTCCACCAGCACCACCGCTGCGCCCTCGGCGCAGAACAGCGCGGCGGTGGCCGCGCCGATGCCGCTCCCGCCGCCCGTGACCAGGGCGACGCGGCCCTGCAGCCGTCCGGCGGTCGCGCGCCGCGCCATGTTCATAGCGTGTAGACCGGCTCGCCTTCGCCGTAGCGAAGGTGCTCGCGCGCCCACTCCTGCGGTTTCTGCTCGCGCGGCAGCAGCACGCCGGCGGCACGCACGCGTTGCGCGGCCGATCGCAAGGCCGGCGGCGGCTCGCCCTGCTGCAGGTTCATCGCGGCCTCGTGCAGCATGCGGCGCGCCATCACGATCGCGCGGTCGGAGGGGAGCAGCTTCTCGACGGAATGGTCCTGGATCGGCCCCATGCTTTCCTGCAGCGACGCGTCCTGCGCGGCGAAGCCGAACACGCCGCTGAAGCTGCGGCGCTCCTTCTGGGCGACGCGGTCGATCAGGTAGTCGTTGTCCTTGTTGGCGCGCGGCCGGAACGTGCCGCCGGGGACGTCGGTGCCCGGCTCGTACTCGCAGTGCACGCCCTTGCCGTCCTCGAGGTGGCCGCGCTCCTCGGCCGACAGCGGCCGGCCGGGGTGGTAGTTGATGCTCCAGGCCCAGCAGTTCTCGTCGTCGATCGGCACCCAGACGTGGCCGCCCAGCGCGTGGTCGCCGAACGGAGGGATCAGCGTGAACCACGGGAAGATCCACTGCGTCACGCGCCAGTAGAAGGAGTCGGGCTCGCCCATCCGGCGGCCGAAAAGCGTCAGCCCGCCGTCGTGCCGCTCGATCTCGAAGGTGACGTTGCCGTCCTTCTTGATGTAGTCGTTGGCCTTGGTGCCCTGGTGGAAGGGATCGTTGTCCACCTCGAACTTGTGCACGAACGACACGTGGCTGGTGTCGATGCCGCCTTCCATCGCCTGCAGGAAGTTGCATTCCTGCAGGCGCTTGGAGACGAACACGTGGCTGTCGGGCAGGTTGGCCCATTCCACGCCGGGCGGCTCCGGCTGCTGGTCCTTGGGGCCCATGTAGGCCCAGACCATGCCGGCGCGCTCGATGCAGGGGTAGCCGGTGATGGACATCCGCTCGCACACCTGGGGCGCCTGCGGCACGTCCACGCATTTGCCGTGGATGTCGAATTTCAGGCCGTGGTAGGCGCAGCGGATGCCGTTCTCCTCGTTGCGGCCGAAGTAGAGCGACACGCCGCGGTGCGAGCAGAACTCGCTGATCAGCCCGGGCCGGCCCTCGCTGTCGCGGAAAGCGAGCAGTTGCTCGCCCATGATCTTCACGCGGACCTGCGGCCCGTCCGGCTCGGCGATCTCGCTCGAAAGAAGAACCGGCACCCAGTACCTGCGCAGCAGGTTGCCCGTCGGGGTGCCCGCGCCGGTGCGCACCAGCACCTTGGCCATGTCGGGCATTCTGTCCACTCGTTGATCCATGCGTCCATGCTATGGACACGTGGATCGGCCGTCAACGGGGTTTACCGAGGGTTGCTGACAGCTGCTGGGTCATCTTCGCCAGATAGCGGCCGAATTCATGCACGCGCTCTTCGGAGAGGCGCACGTCCGGGCCAAACACACCGAGCGAGCCGGCAACCGTGCCGTTGCCGTCGAAGAACGGCGCCGCGACCGAGAAAGCACCCTGGATCAGCTCGTTGTGACCCATCTCGTAGCCGCGCTGCCGCGTGAGTTCGAGCCGCGACCGCACCCACTCGACGTCGATCGAGGTGCCTGCGGCGTACGACTCCAGCAGCCCTTCGGCGAGCGGCGTGAACGCGAGGATGGCGCGGCCGCTCGCACCGCGGACCAGGCGCTCGCTGTAACCCACGCCGCGCCGGAAGCTCAGCGGCTGCGGGCTCGGCATCTCCGCCACGCACACCCGCAACTCGCCCTTGGGCACGAACAACGCGACGGTCTCGGAGGTGTAGGCCCACGCCTCCAGCATCACCGGGCGCGCGACGTTGGCGACGTCCAGGCTGCTGCTCCAGACATGCGCCAGCCGCGCCGCCGAAGGACCGAGGCTGAAGCGCTGCGGCTCGCCCGATGAACTGACGTAACCCTTGTTCTCCAGGGTGTGGAGCAGCCGATAGAGCGTCGGGCGGCTCAGGTCCACGCGCCGCAGCAGCTCGGCGACCGAAAGCTCGGTATCGCCCGGCGCGAACGCGCTGAGGATGTCGAGCGCGCGCTCAACGGCGCGGACGCCGCCCTCGCCCTTGTCCGCGCCGGCTGGCGGTTCCTTTTCTTCCATGCCTCAGGCGGTCGGCTTGCTGTAGCGCTCGATCGCCTGCGCCGTCGGCGTGGTGCCCGCGCCCGCCACCTGCGGCAGCCGGAAGTGCCCGTCCACCACCTCGGCCGGATCGGTGAAGCAGTCCTTGATCCAGGGGATGTACTCGAGCACGCCGACCGCCGGATGGGCATAGCTCAGGTGCACGTGCACCTGGCTCATGTCGCCGGCATGCGGCGCGACCGGCAGGCGGTGCGAGTGCGCGGTCTCGCAGACGCGCAGCACTTCGGTGAGGCCGCCCATGCGGGTGACGTCGGGCTGCACCCAGTGGATCGCGTTCTGCAGGAAGAACTCGCTGAACGCGTCCTGCGTGTAGAGCTGCTCGCCCAGCGCCACCGGGATGCGGGTGGCGCGCGCCAGCTCGGCATGGCCGCGCACGTCGTCGTGCCAGAGCGGCTCCTCGAACCAGAACAGGTCCAGCGGTTCGGCGCCGCGGCAAAAACGCAGGCAGGTCGCGAGGTCCCACTTGCCATTGCCGTCCACCGCCAGCGTGACGTCGGGGCCGATCGCCTTGCGCACCGCTTCCAGGCGGCGCAGGTCGCGCTCGACGGTGGAGCCGACCTTGACCTTGATGCCGGTGAAGCCCTGCTGCACGGCGCGCTTCGCGCCTTCGACCAGCTTGTCGTCCGCGATGCTCAGCCAGCCGATGTCGGTGTTGTACGCACGGACCTTGTCGCGCACCTGGCCGCCCAGCAGCTTCCACAGCGGCACCTTCGCGGCCTTGGCCTTGAGGTCCCACAGCGCGACGTCGATCGCGGCCTGGGCCAGCGTGCTGATGCCGGCGCGGCCGATCCACTGCAGCGCGGGATTGCGCGCGAGCTTGAGCCAGAGGCGCTGCACGTCGTTCGCGTCCTCGCCCTGCAGCAGCGGCGCGTGGCAGGTCTCGATGCAGCGCGCGATCAGCTGGTCGCTGGGCAGGTGGGAATGGGTGCCGGTGAAGCCGAAGCCCGACAGGCCGTCCTCGGTGTCGATGCGCGCGCCCACCACGCCCCAGTGCGTGATCGTGTGCGTGCTGTCGGCGATCTGCGAGCCGGTGACGGGAACGTGCAGGATGAAGGGCTGGACGGTCTTGATCTTCATGGGTTGTCTCCTGGACGGCATCGTAGCCGGGCCGGGCGACGCCCCCTTCCGGTCAGAGACTGTTGTGGATCGCCGTCGAGGCGATGGCGGCCTGCCCGTACGCCACGCTGATCTGGTTCAGGCCCGCCGCCACGTCGCCGGCCGCGTACAGGCCGGGCACGCTGGTCTGCAGGTGGTCGTCGACGAGCAGCTGCCCGTCGTCCTGCGCCTTCGCGCCCAGCGCCAGGGCGAGTTCCGACGCATGCAGCAGGCCGAGCGCCGGGTAGAGCACGTCGAACACCAGCTTGCGGCCGTCGACCATCTCCACCTCCACGCCCTCTCCGGGCTCGCAGCGGATGTGCAGCGGCACCTGGTCGGCGATCAGCACGCCGCGCTCGCGCAGTCTCGCCAGGTCCTGCGCGGGCACGTCCTGCTGCGAACCCATCGAGAGCCAGGTGACCTGGTTGTCGAAGCCGGCGACGAACAGCGATTCGCGCAGGCCGTGCACCTCCTTGCCGAGCACCGCCACGCGCTGTCGCTGCGTCTCGAAGCCGTCGCACACCGGGCAGTAGCGCACGTTGCCGGCGGCCAGGCCCGGTTCCATGCCCGGCAGCTCGGGCGCCACGTCGCGCGCGCCGGTGGCCAGCAGCACCTTGCGTGCGCGCAGCACGCCGCCTTCGAGCCGGGCCTCGAACGCCCCATCGCTCCCAACCAGCGACTCCACGCAGCCCTGCACCACCTGGACCTCGTAGCGCTCGGCGTGCTCGCGCAATCGGGCCAGCAGGTCGCGGCCCGCGATGCCTTCGGGGAAGCCCGGCACGTTGCGCGACTTCGGGATCCACCCGGCGCGGCTCGCGCCCGCGTCCACCACCAGCACCCGCCGGCGATAGCGCGCGAGGTAGACCGCGGCGGTCAGCCCGGCCGGGCCGCCGCCGATCACCAGGCAGTCGAGCAAGTCGTCTTCAAGCGTCATTCGCTTCGTGGTTGTTTCAGCGCCGCCGCGGCTCCAGCGCCCACAGCAGCACGACGACGCCGATGATGGGCAGGTTCTTGCTGACCGGTCCGTAGGGATGCAGCCAGTATTCCGGCAGGAAAACCGTCACCAGCAGCGTGTAGCCGGCGACCAGCGCCAGCTGCGCCGGCCACACCCACCAGCGCCAGCGCGGCGGCGCCCAGAGCGTCAGCACGCCCAGGGCCAGGTCGATGAGCGCGGCGCCGTACAGCGCCAGCGTGGCGAAAGCGCCTTCCAGCCCCACGCGCGACAACAGGTCGCGGCTGAACTCGGTCGGGTACAGGCCCAGCGAGACGATCGCGGTCCACAGCCACAGGAAAGCCAGCGTCAAGCGCAGCAGCGGCTGCGTCCAGCCCAGCGCCGCGCGGGCCCGCAGCGCGGGCGCGAGCGCTGGCGGCACGAAGGCGGAAGGATCGAGCGGGCGGCGGCCCAGCAGCCGCGTGATGTCGTCCGCCGGCGCCGCGTTGCCGGCCAGCAGCATCGACGCCGTGTCCGCGTCCAGCGGGCTGCCCGGCACGCGGCCGGCGATGCGCGCGCCGGCGCGGAACAGTCGCTCGGGCATGGGCAACGTCCACTGCTCGCGGCCCAGGCCCAGCTGCGTGCGCAGCCCGGCGAGGTAGACGCGCAACGGGATCGGCTGCGGACCGACGAAGGCCAGCGTGGTCACGGTGGGCGGCGGATCCTCCAGCAGCGCGAGCACGCCCTCGACCAGGTCGCCCAGGTGCACGGGTTGCACGGCCATGCGTCCCCCCGCGGGCAGCACGAGCAGCGGCGCCGTCGCGAGGCCGAGGAACAGCGCGCTGCTCGCGCCTTCGGGCGAGAACACCAGCGAAGGCTGGACCACCGCGCCGCGCAACGGCAGCGCGCGCAGCAGGTCGTCGACCGCACGCTTGCTCTGGTGGTAGGCCGTGCGCGCGTTCTCGTCCGCGCCCAGCGCCGAGATCTGGACGACGCTGCGCACGCCCGCGGTGGCGCAGGCCATGAAGAGCTCGGCGGGTGCGCGGTGGTGCAGCACCTCGAACGACTGGCCGGACGATTCGCGCAGGATGCCGACGGCGTTCACCACCGCATCGACGCCGTCGAGGTGGGGCCGCCACCAGTCCGCATCGGGCATGGTGGAAAGATCGACGGAAAGAGCGCGCGCCGGCGGCGGCAGTTGCAGTCTGGAGGGATCGCGGACGGCGCAGACCACCTCGTGGCCGCGCAGGAGCAAGGCTCGCGC
This sequence comes from Pseudomonadota bacterium, assembly GCA_023387335.1. Classification (GTDB taxonomy): domain Bacteria; phylum Pseudomonadota; class Gammaproteobacteria; order Burkholderiales; family Burkholderiaceae_C; genus Ramlibacter. Next base: position 51,108 of record JAEWIF010000006.1, read on the forward strand.
GATGGCGCCGCCGATCAGGCCGGTGGCGCCGGTGAGCAGGATTCGCATGGACCGCGATGATGAGGCAAGCAGGACGCGAAACGCCGCGCGTTGCATCTTGCAATGCAGAGCTGCGGACCCCGGTCCGCGACCGGCTGGCCGCGCTTCAGTGAGCGCCGGCGGCGCGATCGCCGCCCTTGTCGCGCCGGCCCAGCCGCGCCAGCAACCCACCCCCCAGCCAGGCCGTGAACATCGCGAACGCCACGCCGGCCAGCGACAGCAGGAGGGCCTCGCCGGGCACCCGCGCCTCGGGCACGCGCAGCAGCCAGCTGCAGGCGAACAGCAGCAGCACCAGGCCGTTGCCCGCGCCATGCAACGCGCCGAGGCGTCGCGCGCGGCTGCCGCGCGGCACCTGGCGCCAGTCCAGGTAGCCGAACGGCGCGGCCAGCAGGCCGCCGACCACGCCGGCCGCGATGAGCCAGTAGGAAGGGACGTTGAACGCACCCGTGCGGGTGGCCAGGTCGATCAGGTCGAACACCACCGAAGTGGCGAACAGCCCCAGCGGCAGGCCGACCAGCATCGGATGCACGCCCTGGCTCTTCCAGCGGGTGTTGTCCAGCAGGTCCGGGCGCGGGTCCGGGCTCATGGGCATGTCTCCTTGCTTGCTCTCCCGCCTCCGGGTCGGCAAGCCGCATGCCTGTTACGGCCGGGTCAGCCGCGCGGTTCGGCCTCCTGCAGCGTCCGCCACATCACCTTGCCGCTGCCGCTCTTGGGCAGGGCGTCGGCGAACTGGACGATGCGCGGCGCCTTGTAGACGGCCATGTGCTCGCGGCACCAGTCGAGGATGTCCTGCTCGCTGACCTGGCCCTTGTGCGAGGCGCGCAGCACGACCACGGCCTTGACCGTCTCGCCCCGGTAGCTGTCGCTCGCCGAGATCACGCAGGCTTCCTGGATGGCGGGATGCTTGAACATCAGCGCCTCGACCTCGGCCGGCCAGACCTTGAAGCCGCTGGCGTTGATCATCCGTTTCAGCCGGTCGGTGAGGAAGAAGTAGCCCTCCTCGTCCATGCGGCCGAGGTCGCCCGAGCGGAAGAAGCGCTTGCCGTCCAGCTCGAAGAAGGCCGCGGCCGTGGCCTCGGGCCGCTTCCAGTAGCCGTTGAAGACCATGGGGCCGTGGATCACGATCTCGCCCTGCTCGCCCGTCGCCACTTCGCGCAGCGTCTCGGGATCGACCACGCGCGCGTCGCAGCTCATGAAGGGCACGCCCAGGCACTGCTGCTTGGGGGAGTCGGGCGGGTTGCTGTGCGAGGGCGCGGCGGTTTCGGTCAGGCCGTAGCCCTCGCAGTAACGCAGCCCGAACAGGTCCTGCAGCCGCTGCGCCACCGCCTGCGGCATGGCCGCGCCGCCGCCGCCGATGTGGACCAGGCTGGACAGGTCGAACTGCGCGAAGTTCGGGCTGCCCAGGAGGTCGATCACCATCGTCGGGATGTTGGTCCAGGTGGTCACCTTCCAGCTGGAGATCAGCCGGCCGGCCAGGTCGCGGTCCCAGCGCGGCATCACCACCAGCGTGGCGCCCACGTACACCGACGAATGCATCACGCTCACCATGCCGGTGATGTGGAACATCGGCACGACCAGCAGCGTGACGTTCTCGGCCGTCGCGTTGCCCCAGGCCGCGCTCGCCACCGCGTTGTGCATCAGGCTGCGGTGCGGGTGCATGCAGCCCTTGGGCAGGCCGGTGGTGCCGCTGGTGTAGGGCAGCACGGCGAGGTCCTCGGGGCCGACCTCGAGCGCGGGGAGCGGCAGCTCGTTGTCGATCGCTTCGTTCCAGTCCCAGGCGCGGCCGCCGGCCAGCGGCGGCAGCGGATGGCGGGTGAGCAGCCAGTCGTGCCAGGCCGCGGGCGGCGCGTGCGCTTCGTCGCCGGCATCGAAGGCGTCGGTGTATTGCGTGACGACCAGGTGCGCCAGGCGCTGCGCCGGCTCCAGCTGCGCGTCGGCCTTGGCGATCTCGGCGGCGACGTCCCCGGTGCAGATCGCGACCTTCGCGTCCGGATCCAGGATGTAGTGCCGCAGCTCCTCGGCCCGGTTCATCGGGTTGACCGGCACCACCACCGCGTTGGCCCGCAGGATGGCGAAGTGCGCCACGATCAGCTGCGGACAGTTCTGCATGTCCAGCATCACGCGGTCGCCCTTGCGCACGCCCAGCGCGTGCAGCCGCGCCGCGAGGCGTTCGGCCATGGCCATCAGCTGCGGATAGGTGGAGATGCGGCCGAAGAACACCAGGGCCGGCTTGTCGGGGTAGCGCAGCGCGCTGGTCGCGAGGTTGTCCCAGAGCGAGGTGCGCGGCGGGCTCATCGAGTGCGGCAGGCGCCGGGGCCAGAAGCGGTGGTGGGGGCGTTGCTTTGCGGACGACGAAGCGGTATCGGGCATGCGGCGCAGGTTAGCGAGCCGCCGCGCGCACCGGCATCGGGGAAGCACCGAGCCTGCCCCGAGGGAATCGCGCCGGGCCGAGCCTATGATCAGCCGCCATCGCTCATCCACTCCGACCCATGCGACTTCACGCCCGCTTCGCCGCGCTCCTGCTGGCCGCCAGCGCCGCCTTCCACGCCCACGCGGCCTTCCCGGAGAAGCCGATCCGGATCGTGATCGGCTTTCCCGCCGGCGGTCCCCTCGACCAGCACGCGCGGCTGCTGAGCGACCGCCTGCAGGCCGTCCTCGGCCAGCCGGTCCTGATCGACTACAAGGCCGGAGCGGGCGGCACCGTCGGCGCGCAGGAGGTGATGAAGGCTCCGGCCGACGGCTACACGCTGATGCTCGCCAACACCGGGGTGATGGTGATCAATCCCGCGCTCTACACCCGGCTGCCGTACCAGACCACGCGCGACTTCACGCCGATCGCGCGCACCGCGATGCAGCCGCTGGCGCTGCTGGTGAATCCCAGATTGCCCGTCAACTCGCTCAAGGAGTTCATGGACTACGCCCGCACGCGGCCCGGCCAGTTGAACTACGGCTCGGCCGGCAACGGCGGCATCAGCCACCTGGTGCCGGAGATGTTCAAGAGCGCCACCGGCCTCTTCATGGTCCACATCCCGTACCGCGGCAGCGCGCCCGCCTTCACCGACCTGATGGGTGGGCAGGTGCAGTTCATGGCCGAGTCGATCCCGCAGGCCGCCGCGTACCACAAGCAGGGCAAGGTGAAGGCGCTGGCGGTGACCAGCCGAGAGCGCAATCCCGCGCTGCCGGACACGCCGACGGCCATCGAAAGCGGCCTGCGCGGCTTCGAGGTCGTGGGCTTCTACGGCTTCCTCGCCCCCGCCGGGCTGCCCGCCGACGTGAAGGCGAAGCTGAGCGACGCCTTCCGGCAGGTGCTGGCTTCGCCCGAAGTGCGCGACCGCATGGTGTCGCAGGGTGCCGACCCGGCCTTCCTCGGCGCCGATGAATTCGCGGCCTTCCTCTCCGCCGAGATGCCGCGCTGGGCGGACGCGGTGAAGAAGTCCGGCGCCAAACTCGACTGAGGATCACGCCATGCACGCCCTGCCTCGCCGCGCCCTCGCCGCCGCACTCGCCAGCCTGGCCCTGTTCGCCCACGCCTTCGACCTGCAGGGCCACCGCGGCGCCCGCGGGCTGATGCCGGAGAACACCCTGCCGGCCTTCGAGCGGGCGCTGCGCATCGGCGTCACCACGCTGGAGATGGATGCGGCCATCACCGCCGACGGCGTGGTGGTGGTCTCGCACGACCCGGTGCTCAACCAGGACATGGTGCGCGGCCCGGACGGCCAGTGGGTCACGCAGCCGCTGGTGATCCGCCACCTCACCCACGCCCAGCTGCAGGGCTACGACGTCGGCCGGCTGCGGCCCGGCAGCAACTACGCGCGCACCTTCGCGCAGCAGCAGCCGGTGGACGGCACGCGCATGCCGACGCTGGCCTCGGTGTTCGAGCTGGTCAAGCGGCTCGGCGCCGACCAGGTGCAGTTCGACATCGAGACCAAGATCGATCTTCGCAACCCGGCCAACACGCTGGAGCCGGAGCCCTTCGTGCAGGCGCTGCTGAAGGTGATCCGCGAAGCCGGCATGGAAGACCGCGTGATGATCCAGAGCTTCGACTGGCGCACGCTGCAGGTGCTGAAGACCGCCGCGCCGAAGATCCGCACCGTCTATCTCACGACCCAGACGCCGCGCGGCAGCAACCTGGATTCGCCGGTGGCCACCGCCGGCTTCTCGCTGGCCGAGCACGGCAGCGTGCCGGCCATGGTCAAGGCCGCGGGCGGGCACGTGTGGTCGCCCAACTTCCCCGCGCTCACCGCCGACCTGGTGAAGCAGGGCCAGTCGCTCGGCTTGAAGGTGATCCCCTGGACCGTCAACGAGGAGGCCGACATCGAACGCGTGCTGGCGATGGGCGTGGACGGGATCATCTCGGACTACCCGGACCGCGTGCGTGCGGCGATGCAACGCCGGGGCATGCCGTTGCCGCTAGCGCTGCCCTCCAAGCCTTAGACTCGGTAGAACTAAAGGATGGGGCTGGAGAAGGATGGAGACGCCAGTTTTCCGGTTGGGACTCGTTGGCTTCAACGAGCGTGAGGAGCAGCTGCTGCGCGCCGGCGCCGCCGCCTACCGCCAGGTCGACTGGCGCTGCGGACGGGCCGAAGGCGCCGACGCCTGGATGATCAAGGGCGCGCGCATCCAGGACAACCGCCTGCGCGTCGTCGCCTCGGAAGGGACGAACACCGGCGCGGCCTTCATGCTGGACGTCGGCTCCCGGCCGGTGGCGGTCGCCACGCCCGCGCCGCAGCAGGTCGCACAAGTCGCCCCCCTGTTCTTCGATCCGGCGCAGGACGCCGCCCTCGCGGGCGCGCTGGCGGCGCTGGACGCGCAGCTGGACCGCCTGCGGCGCCAGTACTGGGCCGCCTCGCTGCTGGTGGAGCACACCCCCACGGTCGGCAAGGCCCTCTACGAACTGCGCACCTTCGACCAGGTGCTGGCGGTCGCGGACATGAAGGGCGCGGTCCACATCTCGCCGCACGCCACCAGCGATCAGTTCGACCACGCGGTCTGGCGGCACCGGGCGCGCAAGTCGGTCGAAGTGCTGCCGGATTTCGAGCGGCACCCGCTCGCCGAGCTGCTGTGGGCCTACGCGACCCGCACCCGCCGGGACCTGCTGCCCGCGCGCTACAAGGACTACTCGGTCCACCTGCGCCGGCCGCCGCGCGTGCGGGCCGAGCTGGTGGGCGACGTGCACCTGCGCATCGTGCGCGAGCTGGCCGTCGGCCCGGCCTCGATGGCCAGCCTGGCCGAGAAGATCGGCGTGGACGACAAGACGCTGGCCCGTGCCATGGCCGCCCTCTACCTGGTCGGCTCCGTCACCACCAACCCGGAGCGCGCCTGGTCCTCCTCGGAGCAGGGCGCGCTGTGGTCCACCCGCAGCGGCGCCTTCAACGCCGCCTCGCTCCAGGCGCCCGGGCCGGACACCGAGGGGATGCCCTCGACGGCGCCGCTGATGTAGCCCGCTATTCGAGGTGCTTGCGGAACCAGTCCGGGATCGGCACCGACTTCTGCGCCGGGAAATCCACCCAGACGGTGGTGGCGCCCCCGGACGCGTAGACCACGCCGGGATCGTCCGTCCGCTCGATCGTGGCCCAGGACTCGAACGAGCTGCGGCCCGGATCGCTGGCGTACATCTTCACCACGATGTCGCCCGGGAATTCCAGCTGCTTGTGGAAGTTGCAGAACGCGTTGACGATCACCGGCCCGGTGCCGCGCGGGTCGGGCACGCAGTCCAGCGACTGGAACCAGTCGATGCGCACGATCTCCAGGTAGCGGAAATACAGCGTGTTGTTGACGTGGCCCATCGCGTCCATGTCGCCCCAGCGGATGGGCATCGTCGCTTCGAAGACCAGCTTCTTGTCTTGGGGGAGTTCCAGTTTCATCGGTGCGCCTTGATCGAGGCCAGGATGCCCAGCGTGAAGAGCACGCAGGCGGCCAGTTGGGTGGGTTGCGGCAGGCGGCCGTCCCAGGCGAAAGAATAGAGCAGCGCGAACAGCGTCTCGCTGACGATCAACTGCCCGCACAGGCTGGCGGACAGCCGCTGGCTCGCGATATTCCAGAGGATGGTGGCGAGCCAGGCCGACCCCACGCCGGTGGCTAGGGCCAGCGCCAGGAACATCCCGCGGTCCGGTTGCGACAGCAACTCGCGCGGCGGTGAACCCGCCACGGCCCATAGCAGCAGCGCGCCCAGGCCGGTGGCGATGCCCAGCCAGTTGGCCCACTCGGTGGCGTTCACTTCGGGATGCTTCTTCAGCCAGGCCGCGTTGAGCAGCGCGAACGTGGTCCAGCAGGCCAGCGATGCGGCGGCGAACGCGACGCCGCGCCAGAACCGCGGCATCGCGCCGGCGCCCGCCGCTTCATGCGGCGCGCCCATCATCAGCGCCAGCCCCACGGCGGTGAGCGCGATGCCCGGCAGCAGCGCGGCCCACTTCAGGTGGCCCGGCTTGCCCAGCAGCATCACCCAGACCGGGATGGTGCCGATCACCAGCGTGGGCACCTCGGTGCCCGCGTCGCGGATGGCCAGCACCAGCAGCAGGTAGTAGCCGGAGAAGCCCAGCACGCTCATGCCGGCGGCGGCGAGCGCCTGCGAACCCGTCGGCAGCGGCCGCCGGCGCAGCGCCCACAGCATGAGCAGCGCGGCGACCGCGCCGTACGAGAGGAACCGGCCCGCGGTGAGGTCCACCGCCGAATAGCCCGACACCATGCGCGGGGCGACGAACACCAGGCCCCACAGCGCGCCCGCGCCCAGGCCGGCGGCGACGCCGGCCAGCATGCGCCCGGCGATCAAATGCCGAAACCGTCGTCGGCGGCGATCACCGCGCCGTTCATGAAGTGGCTCTGGCTGCTGGCCAGCAGCACGATCAGCGCGTCCAGGTCCTCGGGGCTGCCCAGGCGCTTGCGCGGCAGCATGTTCACCAGCTTCTGGCCCTGCTCGGTGCTCCAGTGGTGGTGGTTGATCTCGGTGTCGATGTAGCCGGGGCAGATCGCGTTGACGTTGATCTCGAAGCGGCCCCACTCCAGCGCCAGCGCCTTGGTCATCTGCACCACCGCGGCCTTGCTCATGGCGTACACGCCGATCTGCGGCAGCACGCGCAGGCCCGCCATCGAGGCGATGTTGATGATGCGGCCGCCGGTGAAGGTGCCCGGCGCCGCGCCCTTGGCCCGCGCCAGCATGCGCTTGCCCACTTCCTGCGCGACGAAGAACGCACCCTTGACGTTGGTGTCGAAGATGAAGTCGTACTCCTCCTCGCCCACGTCCTGGATGCGCTGGGTGGTGCTGACGCCCGAGTTGTTGACCAGGATGTCGATCGAACCCACCTCGGTCTCGGCGTGCGCGACCGCTGCCTTGATGCTGGCCAGGTCGGTGACGTCCAGCGAGATCACGTGGGCGTCGCCGCCCTCGCCCTCGATCTGCGCGCGCAGGTCCTTGAGCTTCTCGATGCGGCGCGCGGCCAGCACCACGGCCGCGCCGGCGCGCGCCAGCGTGCGCGCGAACTGCGCGCCCAGCCCGCTCGAAGCACCGGTGATGAAGGCGACGCGGCCGGAAAGATCGATGGTGTAGCTCACGAAAGGTCTCCTGCCCGCATGGATGGGGTGGTCAGCGGCGCCCCGCTGCCGCAGAGGCGCGCAATAGAATCGCTGTTTCTCCGCCGCGCGCGGGCCTGTCGGAGCAGCGCACGAAGCTGCCGACGATTATCGAGCACCGACCATGACACGAGAAGAAATCCTGGCACAGCACGGACCGCGCGAGGCGATGGAGTACGACGTGGTGATCGTCGGCGCCGGCCCCGCGGGCCTGGCCACCGCCATCCGCCTGAAGCAACTGGCCGTCGAGCACGACCGCGAGCTGTCGGTGGTGGTGCTGGAGAAGGGCTCCGAGCCGGGCGCGCACATCCTGTCGGGCGCCATCATGGACCCGAAGGCGCTCACCGAGCTGATCCCGGACTGGAAGGAAAAGGGCGCGCCGCTGAACGTGCCGGTCACCGAGGACATCTTCCTCTTCCTGTCCGAGCGCAGCGCGATGCGCACGCCGAACTTCCTCCTGCCGCAGAACTTCGCCAACCACGGCAACTACATCGTCAGCCTCGCCAACGTCACGCGCTGGATGGCGCAGCAGGCCGAGGGCCTGGGCGTGGAGATCTTCCCCGGCTTCCCGGCGGCCGAGGTCCTCTACAACGAAGACGGTTCGGTCAAGGGCGTGGCCACGGCGGACATGGGTATCGGCAAGGACGGCCAGCCCACCGAGAACTTCCAGCTCGGCATGGAGCTGCACGCCAAATACACGGTCTTCGCGGAAGGCTCGCGCGGCCACCTCGGGCGCCAGCTGATCAGCCGCTTCAAGCTGGACGAGGGCTGCGATCCGCAGAGCTACAGCATCGGCATCAAGGAAGTGTGGGAGATCGACCCGGCCCGCCACACGCCGGGCCTGGCGCTGCACAGCGCGGGCTGGCCGCTGGACGAGATGACGTACGGGGGCTCGTTCCTGTACCACATGGAAGGCAACCAGGTCGCGGTGGGCTTCGTGGTCGGCCTCGACTACAGCAACCCCTACCTGTCGCCGTACGAGGAGTTCCAGCGCTTCAAGACGCATCCGAACATCCGCTGGTACTTCGAAGGCGGCAAGCGCCTGGCCTACGGCGCGCGCGCTCTCACCGTGGGCGGGCTGCTGTCGCTGCCCAAGACGGTGTTCCCCGGCGGCGCGCTGGTGGGCTGCGACGCGGGCTACCTGAACGCCTCGCGCATCAAGGGCAGCCATGCCGCCATCAAGACCGGCATGCTGGCCGCCGAGGCCGCGTTCGACGCGCTGGGCGAAGGCCGCTCGCACGACGAGCTCACCCGGTATCCGGAAGCCTTCGAGCGCTCGTGGCTGCGCGCCGAGCTGCACAAGGCGCGCAACTTCAAGCAGTGGTTCAAGAAGGGCCGCACCGTCGCCACGCTGATGACCGGCGTGGAGCAGTACCTGCTGGGCGGCAACGTTCCGTGGACCCTCCACCGCAGGAAGCCCGACCACCTGTCGCTCAAGCCCGCGGCCGACTGCAAGCCGATCGTCTATCCCAAGCCGGATGGCAAGCTCACGTTCGACCGCCTCTCCTCGGTGTTCATCTCCAACACCAACCACGAGGAGAACCAGCCGGCGCACCTGACGCTCAAGGACGCCTCGGTGCCGGTCGACGTCAACCTGCACAAGTTCGCGGGCCCCGAGCAGCGCTACTGCCCCGCGGGCGTGTACGAGTTCGTGAAGGAAGAAGGCGGCGCCGGCGAGCGGCTGCAGATCAACGCGCAGAACTGCGTGCACTGCAAGACCTGCGACATCAAGGACCCGACCCAGAACATCGTGTGGGTGGTGCCCGAAGGCGGCGGCGGTCCCAACTACACGAACATGTAAGCCGCGCGAAAGCCCCGCGGCCTTGCTCTCCGTAGAAGCCCGGTGGCGGTCGCGCTCACGGCGGGGCATGCTGCCCAATTCCCCCGGATGACTTCCCAGACAAGGAAATGCAGATGAAGTTGAACAGCTCCCTGGCCCTGGCCGCGCTCGGCCTGTCCGTCGGCTTCGGCGCCGCCGCCCAGACCACCACCCTGAAGATCGGCTACGCGACCACCCAGGCTTCGCACTACGGCGTGGGCTCCACCGTCTTCTGCGAGGACATCGAGAAGGGCACCCAGGGTCGCTACAAGTGCCAGCACTTCCCGAGCTCCGCTCTCGGCGGCGAGCGCGAGATGATCGAGGCCGTGCAGATCGGCACGCTGGACCTGGTCAACACCTCCACCGGCCCCGTGGGCAACTTCGTGCCCGAGGTCAAGATCGTCGACATCCCCTTCCTGTTCCGCGACTACGACCACGCGCGCAAGGTGATGGACGGCCCGATCGGCCAGGACATCCTCACCAAGTTCCCGGCCAAGGGCATCGTGGCGCTGGCGTGGACCGAGAACGGCTTCCGCCACATGACGAACAACAAGCGCGACATCGTCAAGCCGGCCGACGCCGCGGGCCTGAAGATGCGCACCATGGAGAACAAGGTGCACATGGACGGCTACCGCACCTTCGGCATCCAGCCCACGCCCATGGCCTTCCCCGAGCTGTACGGCGCGCTGCAGCAGGGCACGGTGGACGGCCAGGAGAACCCGATCCCCGTGATCCTGTCCTCCAAGTTCGCCCAGGTGCAGAAGCACCTGTCGCTCACCGGCCACGTGTACTCGCCCGCGCTGCTGCTGATGTCGCCCAAGACCTGGGCCAAGGTGTCGGAAGCGGACAAGAAGGTCTTCCTCGAAGCGGCCAAGAAGGGCGGCATCGCCCAGCGCAAGAAGGTCAACGAGGACGAGAACAACGGCATCGCCCAGCTCGAGAAGGACGGCATGAAAGTCGTCAAGAACGTCGACGGCAACGCCTTCCGCGAAGCGCTCAAGCCGGCGTACGCCAACTACGCCAAGGAATTCGGCGCCGACAACATCAAGAAGATCCAGGACGTGCGCTGACCGGCGCGTCGTCCCCGGCGACCGCCCCGACCGGGCGGTCTTTTTTTTTAGAACGAACCCCGCACGGATGAGAACGTGAAGCAACTCGAACGCTGGTTCCTGGCGGCCAACCGCTGGGCGCTGATCCTGCTGCTGGCGGCCATGGCCGTCATCATCTTCACCAACGTGGTGCTTCGCTACACCACCAACCAGTCCCTCGAGTGGGCCGAGGAAGTGTCGCGCCACATGATGATCTGGCTGACCTTCCTGGGCGCCGGCCCGGTGCTGCGCCACGGCGGCCACATCGCCGTGGAGAACCTGCAGGACGCGCTGCCGCGCCAGGTGGCCGTCGCGCTGCGCGTGCTGGTGGCCGGCCTTTTGTTCGCGCTGTTCGGCTTCCTGGTCTGGGAAGGCTGGCAGTACGTGCAGCGCACCCGCTTCCAGCTGACGGCCGCGACGCAGATCCCGTTCGCCTGGGTGTACAGCGCGCTGCTGGTGGGCGGCGTGCTGATGGCGGTGCACTGGCTGCTGGTGGTCAAGGACTACGTGCGCGACCGCAGCTTCGTGCAGGACGACGGCTTCGACGCCGTGGCGAGTGCCTCGCTATGAGCCCTAGCCTGCTCCTGGTGCTGGCCGCCTGCGCCTACCTGGCCATCGGCGTGCCGGTCGCGTTTGCGCTGGCCCTGGCCACCATCACCGCGCTGGTGGCGCTGGACGCCTACCCGCTGGTGGTGGTGCTGAAGGAAACCTTCACCGGCATCGACAGCTTCCCGCTGATGGCGGTGCCGTTCTTCATCCTGGCGGCCGAGCTGATGAGCGGCGGATCGCTCACCGAGGTGCTGCTGAAATTCGCGGGGCAGTTCGTCGGCCACCGCCGCGGCGGGCTGGGCTACACCAACGTGGTGTCGCTCACCTTCTTCTCGGGCATCTCCGGGTCCGCGCTGGCCGACGCGGCCGGTCCCGGCTCGATGCTGATCAAGATGATGGAAAAGGCCGGCTACGACCGCTCGTACGCCGCCGCGCTCACGGCGTCGACGGCGATCGTGGGGCCGATCATCCCGCCCTCGATCATCATGATCATCTACGCGCTGGCCGAGGAGCAGGTCTCGGTCGGGGCGCTGTTCGCGGCCGGGGTCGTGCCCGGTGTGCTGGTGGCGCTGGCGATGTGCGCGGTCAACTGGCACGTCTCGCGCAAGCGCAACTACGTGGGCGACGGCGAACACCCGGGCTGGCGCGAGAAGCTCACCACCACCTGGAAGGCCCTGCCCGCGCTGCTGCTGCCGGTGGTGATCCTGGGCGGCATGCGCGCCGGCTGGTTCACGCCGACCGAGGCTTCCGTGGTGGCCGTGTTCTACGCGCTGGTGTGCGGCAAGTTCCTCTACCGCACGCTGGAGTGGAAGGCGCTGCCCGACATCCTGGCGCGTTCGGCGCTGCTGTCGGCCTCGGTGCTGATCATCATCGGCCTGTCGGCGGCGTTCGCCTGGGTGCTCACCATCGAGGGCGTGCCGCAGGCGATGGCCGACTGGATCATCGCGCAGCAGATGTCGCCCTGGATGTTCCTCATCCTGGTCAACCTGCTGCTGCTGGCGTTCGGCATCTTCATCGAGCCGCTGCCGGGCGTGATGGTGCTGGCGCCGATCCTCGCGCCGGTCGCCGTGAAGCTGGGCATCGACCCGGTGCACTTCGCGATGGTGGTGATCTTCAACCTCACGCTCGGGATGATCACGCCGCCGGTGGGAAGCCTGCTGTTCGTGACGTCCAACGTCGCGCGCGTGCCACTCACGCCGCTGGTGCGCGAGCTCAAGCCTTTCTTCCTCGCCCACGGCGCGGTGCTGGTGCTGCTCACGTTCGTGCCGGTGCTGAGCACCTGGCTGCCGCGCATGCTCGGCTTCCACCACTGAGCACGCCACGCTCATCCGGCGGCGGCCACACTACAATGCGGCCGTCGTCAGGAGAGTGCTTCCACACGCGAAGCCGCCGAAGGCGCAGGCGAACAGCCGAACGCTCAGGCACCCAGGACTGATGGCCGCCCCGGAAACGGGGCGTTGCCTTGCTGGAGAGAGGCGCGCGGCCCCAAGGCCCGCGTCCACCGAAGGAGCAAACCCCGTGTAAGGGGTGAATCTCTCAGGTAAAGCGGACAGCAGGGGCTCCCATGGTTTCCGTACCATGGATTCGAACGCCCCTGCCCATCGGAGAGCCGCTTTGTCCGCCACCGCCACGTCCGTCCTTCGCAGCACGCCGCTGCATGCCCTGCACCTGGAACTGGGCGCCCGCATGGTGCCGTTCGCCGGCTATTCCATGCCGGTGCAGTACCCGGCCGGCCTGATGGCCGAACACCTCCACACCCGCCAGGCCGCCGGCCTGTTCGACGTCTCGCACATGGGCCAGCTGCGGCTGGAAGGGCCCGATGCGGCGAAGGCGTTCGAGTCCCTGATGCCGGTCGACGTGGCCGGCCTCGCGCCGGGCAAGCAGCGCTACGGCCTGCTGCTCACCGACGAGGGCACGGTCATCGACGACCTGATGTTCGTCAACCGCGGCCATGACCTGTTCGTCATCGTCAACGGCGCGTGCAAGGAAGGCGACATCGCCCACATGCAGCAGCGCATCGGCTCGCGCTGCCAGGTCATCCCCATGCCCGAGCGCGCGCTGCTGGCGCTGCAGGGACCGAAGGCGGTCGATGCGCTGCAGCGCGTCGTGCCCGGCGTCGACAAGCTGGTGTTCATGACGGGCGCCGCGTACGACTGGCAGGGCGCCGACCTGTTCATCACCCGCAGCGGCTACACCGGCGAGGACGGCTTCGAGATCTCGGTTCCGGCCGACCGTGCCGAGGCCTTCGCCCGCACCCTGCTCGCCCAGCCCGAGGTGCTGCCCATCGGCCTGGGCGCGCGCAACTCGCTGCGGCTGGAAGCGGGCCTGTGCCTGTACGGCAACGACATCGACCCCACCACCACGCCGGTGGAAGCCGGCCTGAACTGGGCGATGCAGAAGGTGCGCCGCACCGGCGGCGATCGCGCCGGCGGTTTCCCGGGCGCCGACAAGGTGCTGGGCCAGCTGGACGGCACGGTGCCGGTGGCGCGCAAGCGCGTCGGCCTCATCGCGCTGGAGCGCGTGCCGGTCCGCGAACACACCGAGTTGCAGGACGCCTCGGGCCGCAAGGTCGGCGAAGTCACCAGCGGCCTGCTCGGCCCCACCATCGACAAGCCGGTGGCGATGGCCTACGTGGCCCCCGAACACGCCGCGCCCGGCACCCGCCTGAACGCCATCGTGCGCGGCAAGCCCGTGCCCATGGAAGTGAGTCCCATGCCGTTCGTGCCGCAGCGCTACCACCGCGGCTGAACCCATCGATCAACGAAGAAGGAGAAGCGAGATGACCGTGAAGTACACGCAGGAACATGAATGGATCCGCCTGGAGGGCGACGCCGCCGTCGTGGGCATCACGGTGCACGCGCAGGACGCGCTGGGCGACGTGGTGTTCGTCGAGCTGCCCGAGGTCGGCCGCCGCTACGCGAAGGGCGAGGTGGCGGGCGTCGTCGAATCGGTGAAGGCCGCCGCCGACGTCTACATGCCCGTGACCGGCGAAGTAACCGAGGTGAACGAGTCGCTGCGCGCCGATCCCGCGCTGGCCAACAGCGACCCGCTGGGCCAGGGCTGGTTCTTCAAGGTCAAGCTGGCCGACGTGTCCGAGACCGAAGGCCTGATGGACGAGACCGCGTACGACGAGTTCTCCAAGAACGCCTGACCTGACCCGCCCCGCCGCTTCCCGCCGCTGAAAGTTCCAAGATGCTGATGCAATCCGCCCGCCCGCTCGGCGAGCTCGAGAACCCCGCCGAATTCATCCCGCGCCACATCGGCATCGACGAACAGGACGAGAAGCTGATGCTCTCGGTCATCGGCGAGGCTTCGCGCCGCGCGCTGATCCAGAGCATCGTGCCGCGCTCCATCGCGCGCGCCACCGACATGAAGCTGCCGCACCCGCTGGGCGAGGGCCAGGCGTTGCTGGAGCTGCGCGCCATCGCCGAGCGCAACAAGGTCTTCAAGAGCTTCATCGGCCAGGGCTACTACGGCACGTTCACGCCCGGCGTGATCCTGCGCAACATCCTCGAGAACCCCGCCTGGTACACGGCCTACACGCCCTACCAGGCCGAGATCTCGCAAGGCCGGATGGAAGCGCTGGTGAACTTCCAGACCATGGTGTGCGACCTCACGGCCATGCCCATCGCCAACGCGTCGATGCTGGACGAGGCCACCGCGGCGGCCGAGGCGATGACGCTGGCCAAGCGCAGCGTGAAGGCGAAGTCGAACACGTTCGTCATCGCGGGCGACTGCCATCCGCAGACCATCGAGGTGATCCGGACGCGCGCCAGGCCGCTGGGCATCGAGGTGGTGGTGGCCAATTCCGCCGAGGAATGGGACAAGGCCCTGAACGGCGAGTTCTTCGCCGCCCTGATCCAGTACCCCGCCAGCAGCGGCTGGGTGCACGACTGGGCGCCGGACGTGAAGCGCATCCACGCCAGGCAGGCGGCTGCCATCGTCGCCGCCGACCTGCTGGCGCTGACGCTGCTGGTGCCTCCCGGCGAATGGGGCGCCGACATCGTGGTGGGCACCACCCAGCGCTTCGGCATGCCGATGGGCGCGGGCGGCCCGCACGCGGCCTACCTGGCCTGCCGCGACGAGTTCAAGCGTTCGATGCCCGGCCGCCTGGTGGGCGTCAGCGTGGACAGCCACGGCAATCCCGCCTATCGCCTGGCGCTGCAGACGCGCGAGCAGCACATCCGCCGCGAGAAGGCCACTTCCAACATCTGCACGGCGCAGGTGCTGCCGGCGGTGATCGCCAGCATGTACGCGGTCTACCACGGGCCGCAGGGCCTGAAGCGCATCGCGCAACGCGTGGCCAGCTACACGGCCATCCTGGCCGCCGGCCTCGAGAAGCTGGGCTGGTCGCGCGCGAAGATGCACCACCAGACCGCGTTCGACACCCTGTGCTTCCACACGAAGGAGAAGACGCAGGAGCTGCAGGCCCGCGCCGTGGCCGTGGGCGCCAACCTGCGGCAGGCCTGGGGCGAGTACACCTGCATCTCGCTGGACGAGACCACCACGCGCACCGAGATCGAGCAGCTCTGGAAGATCTTCGCCAAGGACGGCGAGGCGCTGCCCTCGGTGGCCGACCACGAGAAGGGCATCGAACCGCTGATCCCGCAGGAGCTGCGCCGCACCAGCGAGTTCCTCGCGCATCCGGTGTTCAACACGCACCACAGCGAGACCGGCATGCTGCGCTACATCCGCGCGCTCTCGGACAAGGACCTCGCGCTGGACCGCACCATGATCCCGCTGGGCAGCTGCACCATGAAGCTGAATGCCACCAGCGAGATGATCCCCATCACCTGGCCGGAGTTCGCGCACGTGCATCCGTTCGCGCCGGCCGACCAGTTGCGCGGCTACGCCGAGCTCGATCGGCAGCTGCGCGAATGGCTGTGCCAGGCCACCGGCTACGCGGGCATCAGCTTGCAACCCAACGCCGGCTCGCAGGGCGAGTACGCGGGCCTGCTGGCGATCAAGGGCTGGCACGAGAGCCGCGGCCAGGGCCATCGCAACGTCTGCCTGATCCCCTCTTCCGCGCACGGCACCAACCCGGCGAGCGCGCAGATGGTGGGCATGCAGGTGGTGGTAACCGCGTGCGATGCCAACGGCAACGTGGACCTGGCGGACCTCAAGGCCAAGTGCGAGCAGCACAAGGACGACCTCGCCTGCATCATGATCACCTACCCCAGCACGCATGGCGTGTTCGAGACGGAGGTCAAGAAGCTGTGCGAGATGGTCCATTTGTACGGCGGCCGCGTGTACGTGGACGGCGCCAACATGAACGCGCTGGTGGGCGTGGCGGCGCCGGGCGAGTTCGGCGGCGACGTCAGCCACCTGAACCTGCACAAGACCTTCTGCATCCCGCACGGCGGCGGCGGCCCTGGCGTCGGTCCGGTGTGCGTGGTCGAGGACCTCGTGCCCTTCCTGCCGGGCCACCAGGCCGGCGGCCTGAAGGAGCGTGCCGTGGGCGCCGTCTCGGCCGCCCCGCTGGGCAACGCGGCCGTGCTGCCGATCAGCTGGATGTACTGCCGGATGATGGGCGCCGAAGGCCTGCGGCAGGCGACCGAGGTCGCCATCCTGTCGGCCAACTACGTCAGCGTGCGCCTGAAGGACCACTACCCGACGCTGTACGCCAGCCGCAACGGCCACGTGGCGCACGAGTGCATCCTGGACCTGCGTCCGCTCAAGGAGACCAGCGGCGTCACCGCCGAGGACGTGGCCAAGCGCCTGATCGACTACGGCTTCCACGCGCCCACGCTGAGCTTCCCCGTGCCGGGCACGCTGATGGTCGAGCCGACGGAGAGCGAGACGCTGGATGAGCTCGACCGCTTCATCGACGCCATGATCGCCATCCGCGAGGAGATCCGCCGCATCGAACGCGGCGAATGGCCGCAGGACGACAACCCGCTGAAGCACGCGCCGCACACGGCCGCGTCGCTGCTCAGGGGCGAGTGGTCGCACGCCTACCCGCGCGAGGCCGGCGCGGCGGTTCTGGATGAGCGCCGCCACGCCAAGTACTGGCCGCCGGTCGGCCGGGTGGACAACGTGTACGGGGACCGGAACCTGTTCTGCTCCTGCGTGCCGATGTCGGCCTACGAGTAGGCAGGGTTCGTCGTCCCCGCGGAGGCGGGGACCCAGCGCTTCCGGTTCCCGCGTCGCGCCCCCTGGATCCCCGCCTTCGCGGGGATGACGGGGCACCCCTCTTGAAATCCCCGCCGCCGCTCCTAATTCGTCCTCGCGCGGCCCCGCGCCGCGCGTTCACCTGACGAGACACCAAGGAGAGCAGCGATGTTGCACGCATCATTCCGACCTGCCACGGACGTCTTCGGGGAGCTCAACCGCTTGCAGAGCGTCCTCGACCAGGTCTTCCGTCCGCAGGAGAGGTCCAGCATCCGGGCCCTGGCCGGTTCGGCCTTCCCCATCATCAACGTGGGCGCCACGCCCGACGCCGTCGAGATCATGGCGCTCGCGCCCGGCCTCGATCCCGCCAGCCTGCAGGTCACGGCCGACCGCGGCCTGCTGATCGTGGCGGGTGAGCGCACGGCCGCGCTCCCGGAGCGCCGCGAGGGCGTCAGCGTCTACGCGCACGAGCGCTTCGCCGGCAGCTTCCGCCGCGTGGTCAGCCTGCCCGAGGATGCCGACCCGGCCCGCATCGACGCGAGCTACCGCGACGGCATCCTTCGCATCACCGTGGCGCGGCGCGAGTCGGCCAAGCCGCGCCGCATCGAAGTCCAGTGAACGGGAGGAACACCATGAGCAGCGAACTCCAGACCACCGGCAGCAACGCCCCCGCGCCCCACGTGGTGCCGCCGGTGGACGTTTTCGAGGACGAGTCCGGCATCACCCTGCTGGCCGACCTGCCCGGCGTCAGCCGCGAGCGTCTCGGCGTGCGGGTCGAAGGCGACAGCCTGCTGATCGAGGGCACGGTCGACGTCGCCGGTCCCCGGGAGATGGACATCGTGTACGGCGAGGCCCAGGTGCCCGCGTACCGGCGCGAGTTCACGCTCAGCCGCGAGCTGGACGCCTCGCGCATCGAAGCCCAGCTCAAGGACGGCGTGCTGCGCCTGACCATCCCCAAGGCGGAAGAAGCGCGTCCGCGCCGCATCCAGGTACGCGTGGGCTGACGTCCCCGTGCGGCGGGTCCTGCGGCCGCGCCCGGGGACCCTGCGGGATAATCCCGCCGACCCCGAGAGAGCGACATGCAGGACCCCGCCATCCTCGTGGTGGACGACAACCCGGACCACCTCGAACTCACCGTCATGGCCCTGGCCGAAGGCTGCGGGCAGAAGCACATCGGCACCGCCTCCGACGGCGCCGAAGCCCTGGACTACCTGTTCGGGCGCGGTGCCCACGCCGGCCGCGACACCAGCCGCCAGCCGCGGCTGGTGGTGCTCGACCTGAAGCTGGTGCGCCTGCACGGCCTGGAGGTCCTGCGCACCCTGCGCGCCGATCCGCGCACCGCCGCCGTGCCGATCCTGGTGCACTCCTCCTCCACCGAGAAGGGCGACATCGCCGCCTGCTACGCCGCGGGCGCCAACGCCTACGTGGGCAAGGCCACCGATTACGAGGAACTGCGGCGCCGCATGCGGCATGCCTGCGAGTTCTGGGTGACGGTCAACGAGCCTTCCCAGCCGCGACCGCTCTGAGCTTCAAGGAAAGTCGACGCTGATCCCCGCCGCGAGGTGGAACGTGTGCAGCGGCGTTTCCGCCCGGCCGCCGGCGATGTCGACACGCGCCTTGCCGGTGTTGTATTTGGCCTCCGCGAACAATCCGGTCCGTTCCGTCATCCGCAAGCGAAGGCCCGCGAAAGTCTGCGCACCGAAGCCTGAGGGCTGGTAGCCGGTCTCGTGGGGCAGGCCGCCGACCGTGCTCTCCGCATGCGCCAGGTAGTACGCGGCGCCGACCCCGACGTAGGGCTGCAGATGGCCGGCCCATCGCGCGTCCGGCCAGCGATGCACGCCATTGAGGCTGAGGACGTTCACGCCATGGGAGATCTCGAAGCGCTGCACGAACCGGTCCAGGGGCACCACCGCCGACACCGGCGCGCCTTGCGACGTGCCGTTCACGGTCACCCGGCGATCGGTCTTCGCGTAGATCTTGTAGTGCGTGTAGTCGACGGCGAATCCCCAGGGTGAGGCTTCGTCCGCGAAGTGCGTGACCCGCAGGCCGTAGTAAGGCGCGGGGCGCCAGGGATCGGCCGACCAGCGGACGCCCTGCGCGGTGAGGTCCGTGCCGAGCGCCGGCTGGCTCAGCTGGAGGTCGCCTTGCCGCGTTCGCGAGCTCCCCGTATAGATCGATGCAGATGTTTCCGCACGGCCGGGAACGTGCAGCGCCGCCACGCAGCAGATGATGGCTGTCGCAAGCGGACCGGCGGCATCGCGAAGCGGCATGACGGTCTCCTTGACGCGTCGTTTGATTCCAGCGAACGCCAACGTACAACAAGGACCGACTGGAGTGTGCAGATGAGATGGCTCGTCGTGATCCGCTTCGTGCTGGCCGCCGCGCTCGTCGCCGGTTTCCTCCCCCTCGCCACTCCCCCCGCCCATGCCCAGCTTCGGGTCATCGACCAGCTCGATGAGCGCGAGGACGTCGGCTACTGGTCGCGCAGAAACCAGCGCCGGCTGGACGCCGTGGTCATCACGACGGTGGTCGGGCTGGCCGTCCTGGACGGAACGGAGTCGCGGCTGGGGTCGACCGCCTGGCGCGCGGTGGACGCGGCGCTGATGACGGCGGTAACCACCGAAGCGGTCAAGCGTGTCTTCGGCCGCCCCCGTCCCATCGACAACGACGACCCCACCACCTGGTTCCGCGGCGCCGGCCACCGCAGCTTCCCGAGCGGCGAGGTGGCGATGATGGCCGCGTTCGCAACGCCGTTCATCATGACCTACCGCGAGGAGTACCCCGCGGTCTGGGCGCTGGCGCTGCTGCCCACTTACATGGCGCGGGCCCGCATGATGTCGCAGGCGCACTGGCCCACCGACGTGCTGGCGGGCGCCGCGGTGGGCGTCGCCTACGGCATGTACGCGACCGGGCGCGAAACGCCGCTGGTTCTTTCAGTCACCGGGCGCAGCGTCTTCATCGGCCTGCGCCATCGGTTCTGAATCCGATCAGGTGGCGCCCACGCTGCCCGTGACCGGCAGCACGATGCCCGTGATGTAGCTCGCGCACGCGGGCGAAGCCAGGAACACGTAGGCCGGCGACAGTTCCTCCGGTTGCGCGGGCCGCTTCATGTCGCTGGACTTGCCGAACTGCGCCACCTTCTCGGCGGTCTGGTCCGCCGGGTTGAGCGGCGTCCACACCGGGCCCGGCGCCACGCAGTTCACGCGGATGCCCTTCTCCAGCAGGCTCGAAGCCAGCGACATCGTGAAGGCGTGGATCGCGCCCTTGGTGGCCGAGTAGTCCAGCAGGTTGCCGCTGCCGCGCAGGGCCACCACCGAGCCGGTGTTGATGATCGAAGCGCCCGGCTTGAGGTGCTGCAGCGCGGCGCGGGCCATGTAGAAGTAGCCGAAGATATTGGTCTTCATGGTCTCTTCCAGGCGCTCGTCGCTGATGTCGGCCAGCGAGTAAGCGTGTTCCTGGAACGCGGCGTTGTTCACCAGGATGTCCAGCCGGTCGAACTCGGCCACGGTCTTCTCGACCGCCTCCTTGCAGAACTTCGAGTCCTTCACGTCGCCCGCGATCAGGAGGCACTGGCGGCCCTCCTTCTCGACCCAGCGCTTCGTTTCCTCCGCGTCCTCGTGCGAGCTCAGGTACACGATGGCGACGTCGGCGCCCTCGCGCGCATAGAGAACGGCCACCGAGCGGCCGATGCCGGAATCACCGCCCGTGATCAGGGCCACCATGCCCTTGAGCTTGCCGCTGCCGCGGTAGTCGGGCGCGAAGAAGCGGGGCTTGAGGTCCATGTCGGCTTCCAGCCCCGGCTTCTCCAGGTGCTGGGCCGGCAGTTCCTCGGGTTGCGGGCGGCCGGTCGGCGGCGACCTGGACTGCTGCTCCTGCCTGCTGACGATGCCCTGTTCCTTGGCCTTGGCCTTGGCGGCGTCCTTGCGGTCCTGTTCGCGCTGGATGTCGCGCTGCTTCTCGGCGGCGGCCTCGTTGCCGCGCGCGCTGGGCTTGTTCTCCATCGTGGGAACTCCTGTGCAAACCCCCACTATCGCGAGCGCGGCCGCGCGGGGCTGTAGACCGTCGCGGTCCGCCCGCGTGGGAGCGGGCCTACAGGCCGGCGGCCTGCTTGGCGCGCAGCTTGGCGGCTATGTACTCGCCGTGCGTGACGTGCAGCAGGCCCGCGATTCGCGA
The DNA here is from genome assembly GCA_023387335.1 of Pseudomonadota bacterium. Taxonomy (GTDB): domain Bacteria; phylum Pseudomonadota; class Gammaproteobacteria; order Burkholderiales; family Burkholderiaceae_C; genus Ramlibacter. The sequence continues at coordinate 72,453 of JAEWIF010000006.1, forward strand.
GATGACGTGGTTCTCGTGCGCGTCGACCGCGCCGTCGGCATAGGCCACCTGCCACATCGTCTCGACCACCGCCACCTTCGACGGCTGGTCCAGTTCGTCGTTCAGCTGCGAGGTGAACTGGTGGAAGTCGGAGGCGCTGCGAGACGCCTCGTCGGCCAGCACGATCAGCTCGTGCAGCTCGCGCTCGCCCAGCGGGAAACGCTTGCGCATCGCGGCCAGGACGACATCGCGTTCGGCGTCGGTGACCTGCGGATCGGCCCGCATCACTTCCACCAGCAGCACCGCGCAGGCCAGGCGCAGCGCCTCCGGGCCCGTGGCCGGAGCGCCGCGGAAGGGTTCGCCCTTGAGGGCCGAGAAGACATCGCGCAGGGACTGGAACATGGAATGGCGGACCGCCTCAACGGCTCGAAAGTTCCTGCAGGCGCGCCGGATCGACCGGCTTGGTCCAGTGGTGGTCGAACCCGGCCTGCCGCGCCTGCTCCTTGTCCTGCTGCTGGCCCCAGCCGGTGAGCGCGATCAGGATGGGCTGGCGCACGCCTTCCAGCTTGCGGATGCGGCGTGCCACCTCGTAGCCGCTGAAGTCCGGCAGGCCGATGTCCAGCAGCACCACGTCGGGCCGGAACTCGGCGGCCTGCGCCACCGCCGAGCGGCCGTCGTGCACCACCACGACCTCGTTGCCCGACATGCGCAGCAGCTCGGCCACCGTCTCGGCGGCATCCTCGTTGTCGTCCACCACCAGCAGGCGCCGGGCGTGCGAGACGGGCGCGGGCGCGCCGGTCTCGCGCGGCGCGCTCTCGGTCGCGGAGGGCGACTCGCGGCGATGGCGCGGCAGCCGCACGATGAATTCGCTGCCCTTGTCCAGGCCCGGGCTGGTGGCCTCGACGCGGCCGCCGTGCAGCCGCACCAGTCCGTCCACCAGCGACAAGCCGATGCCCAGCCCGCCGTGCCGGCCCTCGCCCGGATGCGGCGCCTGCGTGAAGAGGCCGAACACCTTGCCCAGCATCTCGGGCGCGATGCCGCTGCCGTTGTCCTTGATGCGCACCACCAGCTCGTCGGGCCGGGCCTCGACCGCCACGTCGATGCGGCCGCCGCGCCTCGTGTACTTGGCGGCGTTGTTCAGGAGGTTGGAGAACACCTGCGCCAGCCGCGCGGGGTCGGCCACCAGATCGGTGGACTCGTCCGGGAACGCGATCGACAGCTTGTGGTGCGCGGCCTCGATGTGCGGCCGGCTGATCTCCACCGCCGTGCCGATCACGTGGACCAGGTTGGTGGGTTCCTTCTTCAGCTCGATCTTGCCGGTGCTGATGCGCGAGACGTCCAGCAGGTCGTCGACCAGCCGCGAGAGCTGCCCGACCTGCCGCTCGATGATGCCGCCCACCTGCTCGATGCGCTGCGGGTCGCCCTTGGCCTTCTTGATGATGGAGAGGCCGTTCCAGATCGGCGCCAGCGGATTGCGCAACTCGTGCGCCAGCGTGGCGAGGAACACGTCCTTGGCCCGGTCGGATTCGCGCAGCTGCTCCAGCAACTGCGCGTTGTCGATGGCCACCGCCGCGCGGCGCGCCAGGTCCTCGGCCAGGGCCAGGTCCTCCGCGCCGTAGCGGCGGCGCGATTCGGTGGTGATGAAGGTGGCCACGCCGAGGGTGCGGCCCCGCACGTTGAGCGGCGCGCCGATGTACGAGTGCAGGCCCAGCGTGCGCAGGATGGCGAGCAGCTCCGGGTCGGTCACGGTGGCCTGCAGTTCCTCGTCGGTGACCTCGCGCACCATGTAGCCCTTGCCGCTGCGCAGCACGCCCCAGGTGCCGCGCGTGCTGGTGGCGTCGGGCGGGTAGCGGCGGTGCAGCTCGTGCAGCTTCTGCACCTTGGTGGGATCGACGTGGGCCGCGGCCACGCGGTGCAGCGCGCCGTCCTGCAGCAGGTCGATGGCGCACCAGTCGGCGAAGCGCGGGACCGCCAGCTGGGCGATGCGGTCCAGCGTGCTGCGCAGGTCGTTGATGCCGGCCAGTTCGGCGCTGGCCTCGGCCAGGAACTTCAGGTCCTGCTCGCGATGCCGCCGGCGCGTGATGTCCAGGCAGACGCCCGCCATCGACACCGGCTGTCCGTCGGCGTCGCGCCGCACTCGCGCGCGGGCTTCCAGCCAGCGCACGCCGCCATCGGGCCAGACCACCCGGTACTCGATGCGGTGCCAGCCGGTGCGTTCTATCGATTCGTTGATGGCCGCGCGCAGGCGCTCGCGGTCGCGCGGATCGACCACCTCGTAGTAGTTCTGGCCGTGCAGCGGCTCCGCGCCCTCGGGCAGGCCATGCAGCCGGTCCATGCCCGGCCACCAGGTGCTCCGGCCGGTCGGCAGGTCGATCTGCCAGATGCCCATGCCGCCGGATTCGAGCGCCAGCTGCAGGCGCTCCTCGGTCTGCCGGAGGGTCTCGCCCAGTCGGGCGAAGTCGTCCGGCGGCGGGGCGGGCGTGGGGGGCGTCGCGGCCATGGGATCGGCACAGGGTAGCCGGAACTGCTCGGCCATTGGGCTCAGTGCAACGCGGCCCCTGCGCCGGCGATGGCAAGGCGATGCACATCCGCTGCACGGCCTTGCGCCATGCGCACGAGCCAGCGGCGCGGGCTCAGGCCGGGTCCTGGCCCGCCGTAACAAATGCCGGGTCGCGCCGCGCCGCCGCGCGTTCGAGCCGGTCGGTGCGCCACGCGCACGCCGTGCCCGCCAACGCGAGCAGGGCGGCCACGCCGTACATCGCCTCGAAGCCGAAGCGCGACACGAGCGCGCCGCCCGCCACCACGCCGATGGTGCCGCCGAAGCCGTAGCCGATCACGGTGAAGAGGGCCTGGCCGCGTCCGCGCAGGCGGCCGGGGAAATGCTGGGTCACCATCGCGATGCAGGCCGTGTGGTGGGTGGCGAAGCTCAGCGCGTGCAGCACCTGGGCGATGAAGAGCGCCGGCAGCCAGTCGGCCGCGCCGCCGGTCAGCGCCATCCGGATGACGGTGGCGGCGCCGCAGACCGCCAGCCAGCGCGTCATCGTCATCGCGCGCAGCAGCCGGCCTTGCGAGAAGAACCAGGCGATCTCCACCAGCACCGACACCGCCCACAGGAGGCCGATCATGGCCTTGCTGTAGCCGCGCGCATCGAGGTAGAGCGAGAGGAAGCCGTAGATGGCGAAGTGCGCCATCACGTGGAACAGCAGCGAGGCGAAGAACCAGCGCACCACGGGCTGGCGCAGCACGGGGGCGATGGGCTCGCGCCGCGCGTCAGTGGGATGCGGCTTCTCGCGCACGTCGGGCAGCCACCAGGTGCAGGCCAGCACGCCGGCGAGCGTCACCGCGGCCCAGCCCGGGAAGTGGCCCATGCCGAACTGCTCGAACCAGGCGCCGGCCGAGAACACGGTGACCATGAAGCCCACCGAGCCCCACAGCCGCACGCGGCCGTAGCGGCCCCAGTCGCCGGCCACCAGGTGCGCCATCGCCGCTTCGGTGAGCGACATCATCGAGCTGGTGTGCGTGAACAGCACCAGCAGCACCAGCGCGATCCACCACGGCCCGCCGGCCACCCACAGGCCCGCGGAAGCGACCAGGGCCACGGTGGCGCTGATGCGCAGCAGCCGCACGCGCTCGCCGCTGTGGTCCGACAGCGCGCCCCAGGCATAGGGCGCGAACACGCGGGTGAACGACTGCACCGAGGCCAGCAGGCTGATCACCACGATCGGCAGGCCCAGGTGCTTGAGCCAGAGCGGCAGGTAGGGGTTGAAGAAGCCGATGTGGGCGAAGTAGGTCGCCGACAGCGCGGCGAACGGCGCCAGCTGGCGCCGCGACGGCGCCTCCTGCGAAGCCATGACGCTCAGAGGAAGGAGGCCGCGATCGGCTCGAGCGGGGTCTCGACGTCCGCGTTCTGCGCGCGGTGGCGCAGCACGTGGTCGATGACGACCAGCGCCAGCATGGCCTCGGCGATGGGCGTGGCGCGGATGCCCACGCAGGGATCGTGGCGCCCCTTGGTCACCACCTGGGTCGGCTTGCCTTCCAGGTCGATGGTGTCGCGCGGGCTGATGATGGAACTGGTGGGCTTGATCGCGATCGAGACGTCCAGGTCCTGGCCGGTGCTGATGCCGCCCAGCACGCCGCCCGCGTTGTTGCCGGCGAAGCCTTGCGGCGTGAGCGAGTCGCCGTGGGTGGTGCCGCGCTGGGCGACGCTGGCGAAGCCGGCCCCGATCTCCACGCCCTTGACCGCGTTGATGCCCATCATCGCCCAGGCGATGTCGGCGTCGAGCTTGTCGAACAGCGGCTCGCCCAGGCCCGCGGGCATGTTGCTCGCGGTGACGCGCACGCGCGCGCCGCAGGAGTCGCCGGACTTGCGCAGCGCGTCCATGTAGGCCTCGAGGCGCGAGACGTCGGCCACCGGCGCGAAGAACGGGTTGTTCGGCACGTGGTCCCACGACTCGAACGGGATCTCGATCTCGCCGATCTGCTGCATGCAGCCGCGGAACACGATGCCGTGCCGGCGCGCCAGCCATTTCTTCGCGACCGCGCCGGCCGCGACCATGGGCGCGGTGAGGCGGGCGGACGAGCGGCCGCCGCCGCGCGGATCGCGCAGGCCGTATTTCTGCAGGTAGGTGTAGTCGGCGTGGCCGGGGCGGAAGGTGCGCGAGACCTCGCTGTAGTCCTTGCTGCGCTGGTCCATGTTGCGGATCAGCAGGCAGATGGGCGTGCCGGTGGTGCGGCCCTCGTACACGCCGGACAGGATCTCGACCTTGTCTTCTTCCTGGCGCTGGGTGACGTGGCGGCTGGTGCCGGGACGGCGGCGGTCCAGGTCGGGCTGGATGTCGGCCTCGGACAGTTCCAGGCCGGGCGGGCAACCGTCGATCACGCAACCGATGGCCGGCCCGTGCGACTCACCGAAGTTGGTGACTGCGAAAAGGCTGCCGAAGGTGTTGCCGCTCATGGGCGGCGATTATCCCAGAGGGATGGGGACCCGGCGGCTACAGCTGGGCCGTGGGCTGCACGTCTTCGCCGCTCGGCCAGTCGCGGATGTAGGCCTTGAGCATGCGGTTCTCGAAGTTCTGGCTGTCCACCACCGCCCGGGCGACGTCGTAGAAGCTGATCACGCCCATCAGCATGCGCTTGTCCATCACCGGCATGTAGCGAGCGTGACGGTCCAGCATCATGCGGCGCACCTCGTCGAGTTCGGTCTCGGAGGTGCAGGTGAGCGGGTGGTCGTCCATCGCGGAACGCACGAGGCGGGTGCCGACGGCGCCGCCGTTGGCCACGATGGTCTGGATGACCTCGCGGAAGGTGAGCATGCCCACCAGGTCGCCGTGCTCCATCACCACCAGGGAGCCGATGTCCTTCTCGGCCATGCACTCGATCGCACGGGCCAGCGGCTCGTCGGGCGGCACGGTGTAGAGCGTGTTGCCCTTGACGCGAAGGATGTCGCTGACTTTCATGCTTGTCTCCTCGGACTCAAGTGCGGTGGGGGTGCGGATGAATATAGCCCACAATGCCAAGCGCACACAAACGAGACAAGGGACGAGGAAGGAGACTCCCATGCCCGGCTATTCCGATCCCGGCTTCGACACGCTGGCCCTGCATGCCGGCGCGGCGCCCGACCCCGCGACAGGCGCGCGGGCCGTGCCCATCCACCTGACGACTTCGTTCGTCTTCGAGTCCAGCGACCACGCGGCGGCGCTCTTCAACCTCGAGCGCTCCGGCCACGTCTATTCCCGCATCAGCAACCCGACCAATGCCGTGCTCGAGCAGCGGGTGGCGGCGCTGGAAGGCGGCGTCGGCGCGATCGCCACCGCCAGCGGCCAGGCCGCCCTGCACCTCTGCATCGCCACACTGATGGGTTCGGGCTCGCACATCGTCGCCAGCACCGCGCTCTACGGCGGCTCGCAGAACCTGCTGCACTACACGATGCGCCGCTTCGGCATCGAGACCACCTTCGTGCGGCCGGGCGACATCGACGGCTGGCGCGCGGCGATCCGGCCGAACACGCGGCTGCTCTTCGGCGAGACCGTCGGCAACCCCGGCCTGGACGTGCTGGACATCCCGACCGTCTCGGCCATCGCGCACGAGGCGGGCGTGCCGCTGCTGGTGGACTCGACCTTCACCACGCCCTGGCTGATGAAGCCGTTCGACCACGGCGCCGACCTCATCTACCACTCGGCCACCAAGTTCCTCTCCGGCCACGGCACCGTGATCGGCGGCGTGGTGGTGGACGGCGGCAGCTTCGACTGGGAGCGCTCTGGCAGGTTCGCCGAGCTGACGGCGCCGTACGACGGCTTCCACGGCATGGTGTTCAGCGAGGAGTCCACCGTCGGCGCCTTCCTGCTGCGCGCGCGTCGCGAGGGCCTGCGCGACTTCGGCGCCAGCATGAGCCCGCACACCGCATGGCTGATCCTGCAGGGCATCGAGACGCTGCCGCTGCGGATGGAAAAGCACATGCGCAACACGGAACGCGTGGTCGAGTTCCTGGCCTCGCAGGCCTTCGTGGAACGCGTGGGCCATCCGATGCTGGAGTCGCATCCCAGCCATGCGCTGGCGAAGAAGCTGCTGCCGCGCGGCGCCGGTTCGGTGTTCAGCTTCGACATGCGCGGCAACCGCGCGCAGGGCCGCAAGTTCATCGAGACGCTCAAGGTGTTCAGCCACCTGGCCAACGTGGGCGACTGCCGCTCGCTGGTGATCCACCCGGCCAGCACCACGCACTTCCGCATGAGCGACGAAGCGCTCAGCGGCGCCGGCATCACCCAGGGCACGATCCGCCTGTCCATCGGACTGGAGGATCCGGACGACCTGATCGACGACCTGAAGCGGGCGCTCAAGGCGGCCGAGAAGGCGGCCTGACATGGAACTCACCGTCCGCGGCCAGCCCGTCTACTGCTACACCGGCGGCAAGCCTTTCGATCCGGCCAAGCCCACCGTGGTGTTCCTCCACGGCGTGCTGAACGACCACAGCGTGTGGATCCTGCAGACCCGCTACTTCGCCCACCACGGCTGGAACGTGCTCGCGCCCGACCTGCCGGGGCATTGCCGCAGCGGCGGCGAACCGCCGGCGTCGGTGGAGGAAGCCGCGCAGTTCACGATCGACCTGCTCGAGGCGGCCGGGGTGAAGCAGGCCGCGCTGGTCGGCCACAGCTTCGGGGCGCTCATCGCCCTCGAGGCGGCGTCGCGCGCGACCGACCGCGTGAGCCGGCTCGCGCTCTGCGGCGTGGCCGCGCCGATGAAGGTGTCGCCCGCGCTGCTGGACAACTCGCTGAACGCGCCGATGAAGGCCATCGACATGGTCAACGTGTTCTCGCATTCGATGCTGGCGCCGCCGCCCTCCGCGCTCGGCCCGGGCACCTGGCTGTACGGCGGCTCGCGCGCGCTGATGCGGCGGGTGCTGGCGAGCAATCCGCGCGTGAACGTGTTCCACCGCGGCTTCGTCGCCTGCGACAGCTACAACGGCGGCGACGCGGCGATGGAGAAGGTGAAGTGCCCGGTGCTCTTCGTGCTGGGACGCCAGGACGCGATGACGCCGCCGCGCGCCGCGCAGTCGCTGCAGTCGCGGGCGAAAGACGCTCGCACCACGCTGGTCGATGCGGGCCACCAGATGATGACCGAGGCGCCCGACGCGGTGCTCGCGGCGCTGAAGGATTTCCTGCGGCCATGAGCGCGCAAGCGATCACGCCCGCGATGAACGCGGATCGCGCGCGCGAGATCGCCCAGGCCTTCGACCTGCGTGCGCTGCCGCCCGACTTCTACGCGAACCCCTTCCCCGTGTACGCGGCACTGCGCGAGCGCGAGCCGGTGCGGCGCATGCCCGACGGCTCCTGGTTCCTCACGCGCTACGCCGACCTGGTGGCGGTGTACCGCGACGCGCAGGCCTTCAGTTCCGACAAGAAGGTGGAGTTCACGCCCAAGTACGGCGCCGGCTCGCCGCTGCTGGCGCACCACACGACCAGCCTGGTGTTCAACGACCCGCCGCTGCACACGCGGGTGCGCAAGCTGATCATGGGCGCCCTCACCCGCCGCGCGATCGCGGAGATGGAGCCGGGGCTGGTGCAGCTGGTCGACAGGCTGCTCGACGGCATCGAGGCCAAAGGCGGCGGCGACCTGGTCGAGGACTTCGCCGCGGCGATCCCCGTGGAGATCATCGGCAACCTGCTGGGCGTTCCGCACGAGGAGCGCGGGCCGCTGCGCGACTGGTCGCTGGCCATCCTCGGCGCGCTGGAGCCCAGACTCACGCCCGAGCAGGAAGAGCGCGGCAACCGGAGCGTGAGCGAGATGCTGGATTACCTGCGAGGCCTGGTGGCGCGGCGCCGCAAGGACCCCGGCGATCCGGAGCACGACGTGCTCACGCGGCTGATCCAGGGCGAGCAAGGCGGCGAGCAGCTCAGCGAACACGAGCTGCTGCAGAACTGCATCTTCATCCTCAACGCCGGGCACGAGACCACCACCAACCTGATCGGCAACGCGCTGGTGGCGCTGCAGGAATGGCCGGATCAGAAGGCGCGGCTGCTGCGCGCCATCGGCACGCGGCCCGACTGGGAGGCGCTGGAACCCGTGATGACGCCGGCCGTGGACGAGTTCCTGCGCTTCGAATCGTCCAACCAGCTCGGCAACCGCCGCGCGCTGAAAGCGGTCGAAGTCGGCGGCGTGCGGCTGGACGAAGGCGCGCTGGTCACGCTGTGCATAGGCGCGGCCAACCGCGACCCGGCGCAATTCGAGCGGCCGGACGAGCTGGATCTCACGCGCGCCAACAACCGCCACCTGGCGTTCGGCTTCGGCATCCACCAGTGCGCCGGGCTGAGCCTGGCGCGGCTGGAAGGCCGGGTGGCCATCGGGCGGTTCCTTGCCCGTTTCCCGGATTACCGGCTCACCGCGCCGCCCGAGCGCGGCGGCCGGGCGCGCTTCCGCGGCTTCCTGCACGCCGGGTTCGCCGTCGCCTGAACTGGCTGCACAACAAGGAGACAAGCATGGGCCCGACCCCTTCCGCGAGCGGCGCGGTCGATCCGCGCGCGCTGCACTCGTTCGCCGAGTTCTATCCCTTCTACCTGAGCGAGCATTCCAACCGGACCTGCCGGCGCCTGCATTTCGCCGGCTCGACGTTCGCGCTGGCCTGCCTGATGCTGCTGATCCCGACCGGCAACTGGCTGTGGCTGCCGGCGGGGCTGGTGGCGGGCTACGGGTTCGCCTGGATCGGCCACTTCGGCTTCGAGAAGAACAAGCCGGCCAGCTTCAAGCGCCCGCTCTGGTCCTTCATGGGCGACTGGGTCATGTACAAGGACATCTGGACCGGGAAGATCCCGTTCTAGACGACGTCCTTGAGATAGAGGCGCGACCAGCCGCCCTTGTCCCACAGGCCGCTGGTGGCCTCGGTCCGCGGCAGCAGCAGGTGCCGCAGCAGGGGCTCGATGGAAGTCGATTGCTCGTCGGCCAGCAGCACGTAGCGCGTCGCCGCATCGTCGTCCACCTCGTTCAGGCGGCCGATCCAGTCCAGCTGCACCAGCGTTTCCAGCACCGGCTCCAGCTGCAGCGCGCTGACGCGTAGCGCGTCCACCAGTTCGTCCATGCTCATCCCGCGGCGCACCGACACGCGCGCGCGATGCAGCTTCTGCAGCACCTCCAGCGCCAGCTGGAACTGCCAGCCCTGGGCCGTCGGCGCACGGCGACCGCGGCCCAGCAGGCTGGGCAGGTAGGCGGCCACGACCGCCCCGAGCAGCACCACCAGCCACGCGACGTAGATCCAGACCAGCAGGATGGGCAGCGTGGCGAACGCGCCGTACACCATGGAATAGGTGGGCACGAGGTTCAGGTACCAGGCGAGCAGGCGCTTGGCGATCTCTATGCCCAGCGCCGCGAAGACGCCGCCGGCCACCGCATGCGCCCAGCGCACCGGCGTGTTGGGCACGAAGCGGTACAAGGCGGTGAGCGCGCCCGAGATCAGCGCGAACTCCAGCACGTCCAGCACGAACTGCAGCGTGGCCGGAGTGCCGCCGCGCATCGGCCCGCGCGATCCGTAGAGCGCATACGACGTCACGCTCAGGCTGGCGCCCAGCACCAGCGGGCCCAGCGTCATCACGGCCCAGTAGATCAGCACGCGCTGCGGCAGCGGGCGCGGCCGCTTCACGCGCCAGATGTTGTTCAGGGTGCGGTCGATGGTGAGCACCAGCGCGATGGCCGAGGCCAGCAGCACCGCCAGGCCCACCGCGCCGAGCCGGCTGGCCTTGCCCGAGAACTGGGTGAGGTAGCCCAGGACCTGGCGCGAGATGGCGTCCGGCACCAGGCTCTGCACCAGCCACTGCTGCACCGCGCCCTGCACCTTGCCGAACATCGGGAACGCGGTGAACAGCGCCAGGGCCACCGTGACGAGCGGAACCAGCGCGATGGTGGTGGTGAAGGTGAGGCTGCTGGCGGTGAGGCCCAGGCGGTCCTCGCGAAGCCGCTCGCCCAGCGTGCGCGCCGTCGGGAGCCAGGGAAAGCGCGCGAGCTCCGAGAGCAGCTGGGCCGGTTTCATCGGCCGCTATGATGCCATCGGCCATGGACCCGATTTCTTCCACCGCCACCGCGCCTTCTCCCGAATTGCGCAGGATCCGGGCCCTGGCGGTGGGCAGCGTGGTCGGCCTCATCGTCCTGGGCCTCGCCTGGGAACTGTGGCTGGCCCCCCTGCCCCACCGCCTGTGGTCCATCAAGGTCCTGCCGCTCCTGATCCCCCTCGCCGGCCTCGCCCGCTTTCGCATGTACACCTACCGCTGGGTGAGCCTGCTGGTGTGGCTGTACTTCACCGAAGGCGTGATGCGCCTGTGGAACGACCCGGTCGCGCCGCCGTGGCTGCCCGCGCTGCAGATCGTGCTGTGCCTGACGCTGTTCACGGCCTGCGCGCTGCACGTTCGCATGCGGCTGGGACCCAGGAAAGCACGATGAACGAACTGATCGAAAGACTGCGCGCCGCCGTCGGTGCGCCCAACGTCCTCACCGACGGCGACCTGAGCGCGTGGGAACAGGACTGGCGCAAGCGCGTGCGCGGCAAGGCGCTGGCCGTGGTGCGGCCCGCGAGCACGGCCGAAGTCGCGGCCGTGGTGAAGGCCTGCGCCGAGGCGGGCGTGTCCATCGTCCCGCAGGGCGGCAACACCGGCCTGGTGGTCGGCGGCGTGCCCGACGAAAGCGGCCGCCAGGTGGTGCTGAGCCTGCAGCGCATGACCGCCGTGCGATCGCTCGATCGCGAGAACCTCACGATGACGGTGGAAGCCGGCGCCATCCTGCAGTCGGTACAGGAGGCCGCGGACGCGGCGGGCCTGCTGTTCCCGCTCAGCCTGGCGGCCGAGGGCAGCTGCACCATCGGCGGCAACCTGGCCACCAACGCGGGCGGCACGCAGGTGCTCCGCTACGGCAATGCGCGCGAGCTGTGCCTGGGACTGGAAGTGGTCACCGCGCAGGGCGAGGTCTGGGACGGCCTGGCGGGCCTGCGCAAGGACAACACCGGCTACGACCTGCGCCAGCTCTTCATCGGCAGCGAGGGCACGCTGGGCGTCATCACGGCGGCCACGCTCAAGCTGTATCCGCGACCGGCCGCCGCGCTCACCGCCTGGGCGTCGGTGCCGACCATGGCGCATGCCGTGCACCTGCTGGAGCTGGCGCACGAGCGCCTCGGCCCGGGCCTCACCGGCTTCGAGGTGATGGGCCAGTTCGCTTTGTCGCTGGTGGCCAAGCACTATCCGCAGCAGCGCGTGCCCTTCGTGCAGGACAGCCCGTGGTGCGTGCTGATCGAGAACTCGGACCTGGAGTCGGAGTCGCACGCCCGGGTGCAGTTCGAAGGCCTGCTCGAGGCCGCGCTGGTCGCCGGCGTGGTGACCGATGCCGTGGTCGCCGAGAACATCGCGCAGGCGCACCAGCTGTGGCACGTGCGCGAAAGCATCCCGATGGCGCAGGCCGAGGAAGGCCTGAACATCAAGCACGACGTCTCGGTGCCGATCTCGCGCATTCCGGCGTTCTGCGAGGAAACCGACGCGCTGCTCAGGAAGGCCATTCCCGGCGTGCGGCTGGTGAACTTCGGGCACCTGGGCGACGGCAACCTGCACTACAACGTGCAGGCGCCCGAACACGGCGATGCGGCCGCGTTCCTGCGCGACGAGGAGGATCGGGTGAACGCGATCGTCCACGACCAGGTCCACAAGTTCGCCGGCTCGATCTCGGCGGAACACGGTGTCGGTTCGCTCAAGGTGGACAAGCTGCCGCAGTACAAGTCACCGGTGGCGCTGGGCATGATGCGGGCGATCAAGGGGGCGCTGGATCCGCGGGGGATCCTGAACCCCGGCCGCGTGCTGCGGGGATAATTTCCCGATCAAAGAGCCGGGGCCTGTATGCGTAAGTCCAACAAGATGCGTGATTTCCACCTGTCGCCAGGCAGCAAGGTGCTGAATGCGGCTCCAGAGCTGGAGGCGGCGAACCTGCTGCCTACCCAGGCCCGTCAGCGCCTCGGAGAACGCTGGAACGAGGACAATCGAGAGGCGATTTCCGAGTACGACTCCCGCATCGCCTGCGAAGGACTTCCGCTCGCGAAGTACCGCACCTTCTGATCCACGATGACTGCGTCGCCCTTGCCTGCGACATTCACGAAATGACGTCCACCCGCCCGGTCCGCTCCCAGTACGAAGACTTCATGCGCCATGTCTACGCGCACGGCACGCCCAAGACGGATCGCACGGGCACCGGCACGCGCAGCGTGTTCGGCTACCAGATGCGGTTCGACCTCAACGAGGGCTTCCCGCTGGTGACCACCAAGAAGGTGCACCTCCGGTCCATCATCCAGGAGCTGCTGTGGTTCCTGAAGGGATCCAGCGACAACAACTGGCTGCGCGAACGCGGCGTGACCATCTGGGACGAGTGGGCGCGCGAGGACGGCGACCTGGGGCCGGTGTACGGCGTGCAGTGGCGCAGCTGGCCGACGCCCGACGGCGGGCACGTGGACCAGATCGCGGAAGCGATCAAGACGATCAACACCAATCCCGACTCGCGCCGCATCATCGTCAGCGCCTGGAACGTGGCCGACATCCCGAAGATGGCGCTGGCGCCCTGCCATGCGTTCTTCCAGTTCTACGTGGCCGACGGAAAGCTCTCTTGCCAGCTGTACCAGCGCAGCGCGGACATCTTCCTGGGCGTGCCTTTCAACATCGCCAGCTACGCGCTGCTCACGCACATGATGGCGCAGCAGTGCGACCTGGGCGTGGGCGACTTCATCTGGACCGGCGGCGATTGCCACATCTACAGCAACCACCACGAGCAGGTGGAACTGCAGCTCTCGCGCCAGCCCTTCCCCTACCCCGTGCTGAACATCAAGCGGCGGCCGCCCTCGATCTCCGACTATGAGTACGAGGACTTCGAGGTGCTGGACTACCAGTGCCACGGGGCGATCAAGGCACCGGTGGCGGTGTGAGCGAGCTGGGCCTCATCTACGCCCGCGCGCGCAACGGCGTGATCGGGCGCGACAACGCCATGCCCTGGCACCTGCCGGAGGACCTGGCGCATTTCAAGGCGACCACGCTCGGCTGCCCGGTGATCATGGGCCGCAAGACCTGGGACTCGCTGCCGCCGCGCTTCCGTCCGCTGCCGGGACGCCGCAACCTCGTGGTGACGCGCCAGGCGGACTGGAATGCGCAAGGTGCGGAGCGCGCCGGTTCGCTGGAGCAGGCGCTCGCCGCGTGCGCCGATTCGCCGCGCGTGTGGGTCACCGGCGGCGCGGAACTGTATCGACTCGCGCTGCCCCATGCCGATGTCGTCGAGGTGACGGTGATCGACCAGGATTTCGAAGGCGATGCCTACGCGCCCGAGCTCGGACCCGAGTGGCACGAATCCTCGCGCGCCTCGCACGTGTCCGCCAACGGCCTGCCCTACTCATTCCTCACGTACCGCAAGCGCCCGGCATGAAGATCACCACCTGGAACGTCAATTCGCTCACCGCGCGCCTGCAGCACGTGCTGGACTGGCTCGCGGCGAATCCGGTGGACGTGCTGTGCCTGCAGGAGCTCAAGCTCACCGATGACAAGTTCCCGCTGCTGGAGCTGCAGGCCGCCGGCTATCCGCACTGCGCGGTGTTCGGGCAGAAGACGTACAACGGCGTGGCCATCCTCAGCCGCACCGAGGTGCGCGACGTGGCCCGCAACATCGCGGGCTTCGAGGACGAGCATTCGCGCGTCATCGCGGCCACGGTGGATTCGCCCACCGGCCCCCTTCGGCTGGTGAACGGCTACTTCGTCAACGGCCAAGCGCCGGGCACGGACAAGTTCACCTACAAGATGAACTGGCTGGGCGGCCTGAACGCCTACGTGTGCGACGAGCTCAAGCGCCACCCGCGGCTGGTGCTGCTGGGCGACTTCAACATCGCGCCGGAAGACCGCGACTCGTACGACCCCGAAGGCCTGCGCGAAACCATCCACCACACGACGCAGGAGCGCGACCACTTCCGCAAGCTGCTGGAGCTGGGCCTGTGCGACGGCTTCCGCCTGTTCGAGCAGCCCGAGAAGAGCTACAGCTGGTGGGACTACCGGATGCTGGGCTACCAGAAGAACCGCGGCCTTCGCATCGACCACATCCTTGTGAGCGAGGCGCTGCGCGCCGAGGTGGCGGGCTGCGCGATCGACCGCGTGCCGCGCAAGTGGAAGCAGCCGAGCGACCACGCACCGGTGACGGTGGAAATCGGGAAAACCGAGTAGGCCCAAAGTCAGGCTTCTGCCATCCTGTCCCTTCCAAAGAAGGAGAAGAGCAGATGGCCAAGTCCTACGAGGAGATGGAGGACAGCAATGCCTCCGACCAGCCCCACATCCGCGAGATCCGCGACCCCGGCCGGCGCATCCTGCTGAAGGCTTCGGCCGGCGCGGCGGCCTCGGCCCTGTTCGCGCCCTGGCTGGCGGGCTGCGCGACCACCGCGCCCGGTGCGCGGATGAAGCCGGGTTTCGAGGCCATCCCCATCGGCAACGGCGACCGGCTCGCGGTGCCCAAGGGCTATGTCGCCACGGCGATGGCGCAATGGGGCGAGCCCGTCGGCCTGCCCGGCAACATGCCGGCGTGGCGCCCGGACGGCGGCAACACCGCCGAGGAGCAGGCCGCGCAGATGGGCATGCACCACGACGGCATGCACTACTTCCCCCTCGACGGATCGCGCCGCGGACTGCTGGTGATGAACCACGAGTACGTCGACGACGGCCTGCTGCATGCGGACGGCCTGAAGACCTGGTCGGCCGAGAAGGTGCGCAAGTCGCAGGCGGCGCACGGCATCGCGGTCATTGAGGTGGAACAGGCGGCCGGCGGGGAATGGCGCGTGGTGCGGCCTTCGCGCTTCGCCCGTCGCATCACCGCCAACACGCCCTTCAGCCTCGGCGGGCCCGCGGCCGGCCATCCGATGATGCGCACGGCGGCCGACCCGCAGGGCCGCACCGCGCTGGGCACCTTCAACAACTGCGCCGCCGGCATCACACCGTGGGGCACGTACCTGAGCGGCGAGGAGAACTTCCGCAACTACTTCGCCGCGGGCGCCAACATCGATGCGCACCAGCGGCGCTGGGGACTCGCGTCGAACGCGTTCTACCGCTGGCCCGAACACGATCCGCGCTTCGACGCCGTGAAGAACCCGAACGAACCGAACCGCTTCGGCTGGGTCGTCGAGGTCGATCCGATGGACCCGAACTCCACGCCGGTGAAGCGCACCGCGCT
Organism: Pseudomonadota bacterium; assembly: GCA_023387335.1. Lineage (GTDB taxonomy): Bacteria > Pseudomonadota > Gammaproteobacteria > Burkholderiales > Burkholderiaceae_C > Ramlibacter. The sequence goes on from JAEWIF010000006.1 coordinate 88,131, forward strand.
CGGGCGCGCCGCGCATGAAGGCGCGTGGGTGGCCGTGACGCGCGACGGCCGCGCGGTGGTGTACAGCGGCGAGGACGCGCGCAACGAATACATCTACAAGTTCGTCAGCCGCGACCGCATCCGTCCGGCGGGCAACGGCCTGACGGCCGCGCAGGCCAACCGCGAACTGCTGGACCACGGCACGCTGTACGTGGCGCGGTTCGACGCCGACGGCGTCGGCCACTGGCTGCCGCTGGTGCAAGGGCAAGGGCCGCTGACGGCGGCCAACGGATTCGCCGACCAGGGCGAGGTGGTCATCAAGTCGCGCCAGGCCAGCGATGCGCTCCGTGCCACGAAGATGGATCGACCCGAGTGGCTGGCGATCGACCCGATGAGCGGCACGGTCTACTGCACGCTCACCAACAACGCCGATCGCGGCAAGGACGGCATGCCCGGCCCGGACCCGGCGAACCCGCGCGCCAACAACACGCACGGGCACATCATCCGCTGGCGCGAAGGCGCCGACGGCGGCGCCGACTTCGACGCCAACCGCTTCCGCTGGGACCACCTGGTGCTGGCGGGCGATCCCGCCCAGTCGCGGGCCGAGGCCAAGGGGAACATCCGCGGCGACCTGTTCGCCTGTCCGGACGGCGTGTCATTCGATGCGCGCGGCGTGCTGTGGATCCAGACCGACGCCCACGCGACGCAGATGAACAAGGGCGAGTTCGCCAACGTCGGCAACAACCAGATGCTGGCCTGCGACGTGTCCACCGGCGAGGTGCGGCGCTTCCTGACCGGGCCGACCAACTGCGAGGTGACCGGCATGACGATGACGCCGGATGGCCGCACGATGTTCATCAACATCCAGCATCCGGGCGAGACACCCAGCGATCGCAGCGACCCGGCCGAGCCCGCCAGGTTCTCGAACTGGCCGGACTACCGGCCGGGTGGGCGTCCGCGATCGTCGACCGTGGTGATCCGCAAGACGGACGGCGGCGTGATCGGGACCTGAGCCGCGCTACTCCAGGCCCAGTTCCTGGATCTTGCGCGTGATGGTGTTGCGGCCGATGCCCAGCTTCTGCGCCGCCTCGATGCGGCGGCCGCGCGTGTTGGCCAGCGCGGTCAGGATCAGCCGCGACTCGAACCGCTTGTTCAGCACATCCCAGACGTCGTGACGGCCGGCGGCCAGCAGCTCCATGGCCTCGGCCTCGAGGGCGGCTTCCCAGTTGCCGGTGGCGAGGCGCGCCGCCGTCGCCGATGCGGGCGCGGCGCTCACGACGGGCGCGAGCGCCGGCGCGGACGGTTCCGCGGCCGGACGTGCCGACGGCGCCGGTGCCTCGGGTGAAGCGAGCGCCACTTCCGGCGGCAGGTCCTTGGGCTCGATCAGCTGCGCCGGCGCCATCACAGTCAGCCAGTGGCAGACGTTCTCCAGCTGGCGCACGTTGCCGGGGAAGGCGAACGAGGTCAGGCGCGCCAGCGCCGCGTCGGAGATGCGCTTGGGCTCCACGCCCAGCTGCTTCGCCGACTGCTGCAGGAAGTGCCGCGCCAGCATCGGGATGTCCTCGCGGCGCTCGCGCAGCGCGGGCAGGCGCAGGCGGATCACGTTCAGGCGGTGGAACAGGTCCTCGCGGAACACGCCTTCCTTGACGCGCTGCTCGAGGTCCTGGTGGGTGGCGGCGATGACGCGCACGTTGGCCTTGACGGCGTTGTGCCCGCCGACGCGGTAGAAGTGGCCGTCGGACAGCACGCGCAGCAGCCGCGTCTGCAGGTCGAACGGCATGTCGCCGATCTCGTCGAGGAACAGCGTGCCGCCCTCGGCCTGCTCGAAGCGGCCGCGGCGCATGGTCTGCGCGCCGGTGAAGGCGCCGCGCTCATGGCCGAACAGCTCGGACTCCAGCAGGTCCTTGGGGATGGCCGCGGTGTTGATCGCGACGAAGGGTCCGTTGGCGCGCGGCGAATGCTTGTGCAGCGCGCGCGCCACCAGCTCCTTGCCGCTGCCCGACTCGCCCGTGATCATCACCGTCACGTTGCTCTGCGACAGGCGGCCGATGGCGCGGAACACGTCCTGCATCGCGGGCGCCTGGCCCAGCATCTCGGGCGCGCCGTGCATGCGCTCCTCGGCCACCTCCTCGCGCTGGCTCTCCTCGACCGCGCGGCGGATCAACTCGATGGCCTTGGGCAGGTCGAACGGCTTGGGCAGGTATTCGAAGGCGCCGCCCTGGAACGCGGAGACCGCGCTGTCCAGGTCGGAGAACGCGGTCATGATGATGACGGGCAGCCCCGGGTGCTTCTCCTTGACCTTGTTCAGCAGGTCCAGCCCGCTGCCGCCCGGCATGCGGATGTCGCTGACCAGGATCTGCGGACCCTGTTCTTCGTCGGCGGTCTCCAGCGCGGCCAGCACTTCGCGCGCGTTGGTGAAGCTGCGGGTCGGCAGTTCCTCGCGCAGCAGCGCCTTCTCCAGCACGAAGCGGATGGATTGGTCATCGTCAACGATCCAGATCGGCTTCATGTCGTGGTGTTCACCCAGGTTCATCGCAATCGTTTCATGGCAACGGGATCAGGATCTTGAAATCCGTCCTGCCCGGGACGCTGTCGCATTCGATCAGCCCATGGTGCTGCTGAACGAAGGTCTGCGCCAGCGTGAGCCCCAGTCCCGAACCACCGTCCCTGCCCGATACCAGCGGGTAGAAGATGCGGTCCTTGATCGACGGGGGCACGCCCGGCCCGTTGTCGATGACATGCAATTCCAGTGCCAATCGGTAGCGCTGCCTGCCGAACGTGACCTGCCGGGCCACGCGAGTGCGGAACACCAGCTGCGCGTCGCCCGCCGCGATGCGCTCGGACAGCGCCTGGCAGGCGTTGTGCGCGATGTTCAGCACGGCCTGGATCAGCTGCTCGCGGTCGCCGCGGAATTCCGGCAGCGAGGTGTCGTACTCGCGCACGACCCGCAGGCCCTTGGGGAACTCGGCCAGGATCAGCGAGCGCACGCGCTCGCACACCTCGTGGATGTTGACGTCGCCCACCAGGTGCGGACGGCGGTGCGGCGCCAGCAGGCGGTCCACCAGCGTCTGCAGCCGGTCGGCCTCGTGGATGATGACGCGCGTGTATTCCTTGAGGTCCCTGGCCTCGACCTCCATCTCGAGCAGCTGCGCGGCCCCCCGGATGCCGCCCAGCGGGTTCTTGATCTCGTGCGCCAGGTTGCGGATCAACTCCTTGTTCGCCTGGGCCTGGTCGAGCAGGCGCTCCTCGCGCTCCTGCCGGGCCTGCTGCTCCAGCGGCAGCAGCTCGACCACCGCCTCGCCCGGCTGGTCGGTCTGGGCCACCACCACGTGCACCTGGAGCGCCTCGATGCCGTGGCGGTTGAGCCAGGCGTCGTAGCGCAGCGTCGCGAACTCGTTGCTGCCGGCGCCCTCGAGCGCGGTGCGCAGCAGGTGCGGCTCGGTGAAGAAGTTGGGGAAGCTGGAGCCCTGGATGGTGCGGCGGGAACTGCCCAGCGCGTCTTCCAGCGCCGCGTTGGCGTAGAGAACGGTGCCGTCGGTGGCGACCACCGCCACCAGCGTGGCGAGCAGGTCGAAGGCCTGGTAGCGGCCCGGGGCCGGCGGGAGGGTGTGCGAGGAGGAGGTGGTGGAGGCCGTCAAGCCTTCACTTTGCCACGGCGGCCGCCGCACCGCCGGGCAGGCGCCCGAGTTCGCGGCGGATGCCCGCGATGTCGTTCTCGTTGCGCGTGATGGAAGCCTTCAGCTCGGCCACGCGATCCAGGTACTTCTGGTGATTGCGGTGCTCGGGGCCCATCTTCTCGGGCTCGCCGTTGTTCCATTCCTTCTGCAGCTCGCCCTGGCGCGCCTCGGCCTTCTTCAGCTCGGCTTCGAGGATCAGGCGGGCGTCGGCGTCGCGCGCCTTCTGCTCGGTGGAATCGACCTTCTGGCCCGGCTGGGACGAAGGGGCCGGCGAGACGGTGGACACGCGCACGGCCGAACCGTTGTTGACCCGGGTGCCTTCGACCACCGTGACGTTGCCGCCCTCGATCGGCTTGCAGCCCTGCGACTGGGCCACCTGCGCGTCGTTGGTGTAGGTGTTGCCGCAGCGGAAGATGCGGGTGGCCTGGGCCTGCGCCTGGAAGGCGCAAAGCAGGAGAACGAGCGAAAGGGACAGGGCGGGCTTCATGCGGAACTCCTCGCACAGGAGTGCTCAGGACGGCCTGCCAGTATGGCGTAACTGATCAGGAATTCAAGGCAAGCCCATGATTTGAAAGGAAAAAAGCAAAAAAGCACCGCGCTGCGCGGTGCTTTTTCGAGACGGCTGTGCGGAAATACAGGCCCGCGTGGCGCCTTTACAGGCTGTAGTACATGTCGAACTCGATCGGGTGCGTGGTCATGCGGAACCGCTGCACTTCCGTCATCTTGAGCTCGATGTAGGCGTCGAGCATGGCGTCGGTGAACACGCCACCCTTGGTCAGGAACGCGCGGTCCTTGTCCAGGTACTCCAGGGCCTGGTCCAGGCTGTGGCAGACGGTCGGGATCTTCGCGTCCTCTTCCGGCGGCAGGTGGTACAGGTCCTTGGTGGCGGCCTCGCCCGGATGGATCTTGTTCTCCACGCCGTCCAGGCCCGCCATCAGCAGGGCGGCGAAGCCCAGGTACGGGTTCATCAGGGGATCCGGGAAGCGCGCCTCGATGCGGCGGCCCTTCGGGTTGGCCACGTACGGGATGCGGATCGAAGCCGAGCGGTTCTTGGCCGAGTAGGCCAGCTTGACCGGGGCCTCGAAGCCGGGCACCAGGCGCTTGTAGCTGTTGGTGCCGGGGTTGGTGATGGCGTTCAGGGCACGGGCGTGCTTGATGATGCCGCCGATGTAGTACAGCGCGAAGTCGGACAGGCCCGCGTAGCCGTCGCCGGCGAACAGGTTCTTGCCGTCCTTCCACACGGACTGGTGCACGTGCATGCCGGAGCCGTTGTCGCCCACCAGGGGCTTGGGCATGAAGGTCGCGGTCTTGCCGTAGGCGTTGGCGACGTTCTGGATCACGTACTTCTGCAGCTGGCTCCAGTCGGCGCGGCGCACCAGCGTGTTGAACTTGGTGCCGATCTCGTTCTGGCCGGCGCCCGCCACCTCGTGGTGGAACACCTCGACCGGGATGCCCAGCGATTCGAGGATCAGGGACATCTCGGCGCGCATGTCCTGGGTGCTGTCGACCGGCGGGACGGGGAAGTAGCCGCCCTTGACGGTGGGACGGTGGCCCTTGTTGCCGCCTTCGATCTTCTTGCCGGTGTTCCAGGGAGCCTCGTACTCGTCGATCTCCACGAAGCAGCCGGACATGTCGGCGCCCCAGCGCACGTCGTCGAAGATGAAGAACTCGGGTTCCGGACCGAAGAAGGCGGTGTCGCCCAGGCCGGAGGCCTTCAGGTACGCCTCGGCGCGGCGGGCGATGGAACGCGGGTCGCGGTCATAGGCCTTGCCGTCGCCCGGCTCGAGCACGTCGCAGGTGAGGAGCAGCGTGGTCTCCTCGAAGAACGGGTCGACGTTGGCGGTGTCGGGATCGGGCATCAGCAGCATGTCGGATGCCTCGATGCCCTTCCAGCCGGCGATGGAGGAGCCGTCGAAGGCGTGGCCGCTGGTGAACTTGTCTTCGTCGAAGTGGGAGATCGGCACGGTCACGTGCTGCTCCTTGCCGCGGGTGTCGGTGAAGCGGAAGTCGACGAACTTCACTTCGTTCTCCTTCACCATCTTCATGACGTCTGCGACGGTCTTGGCTGCCATCAGTTTTTCTCCGGTTGGATGGGGTTGTTGCGAAAGGACGCGCTGTGGAATGCAGGTTCTGTGCCAAAGCTGGTGCATGGCCCGAACCGCGGAACCGGGCGATTGTCGAGGAGAAAGCGGCCGCTTCCCTACGGAAGGCTGGCGGCGGCGGATGAGTTTGGCACCATCACGGTGCAGATACGGCCGAGCACCCGAATGGTGCACGCATGTTATCGCACCAATTCGGGGCCGAGCTTGACCTCCAGGGCGCGCAGGCCAGCCAGAAGCTGCGCGTAGGCGGGCTCCACGGCCTCCGGGGCGCCCTTGACGCCCAGGTCGATGTGGCGGCCGTACTGCGGGTGGTCCACGCTCGGGAGGCTGAACACCTTCACGCCCGGGTGGTCGCGCTCCAGCTCGATCATCAGCGGCGTCAGCGTGGCTTCCATCGAGCCGAACACGATGACCGACTTCTCCACCCATGCGCCGCGCTGGAACAGGTGGGCGTAGTGCCGGTCCAGCACCCATTCCATCATCGGCCAGGCCATCACCGGGAAGCCGGGCGCGAAGTGCACGTCGCCGACGCTGAAGCCCGGGATCTTGTTGTACGGGTTGGGGATGATCCGCGCCCCGCGCGGGAACACGCCCATGTTCAGGCGATGCACGTTGTCGGGCCGGTCGGGCTCGTAGGGCACGCCCTGCTCCCGCGCCACGTCCTGCATCCGCTCGCGGATCAGGGCCTCGGCTTCGGGATGCAGCTGCAGCTCGACGCCCAGCGCGCGGGCCGCGCACTGGCGGGTGTGGTCGTCCGGCGTGGCGCCGATGCCGCCGCAGGAGAACACCACGTCGCCGCTGGCGAAGGCGCGCTCCAGCGCGGCGGTCAGGCGCTTGGGCGAATCGCCCACGTAGTCGGCCCAGGCCAGCCGCAGGCCGCGCGCGGCCAGCAGCTCGATGTACTTGGGCATGTGCTTGTCGGCGCGCTTGCCGGAGAGGATCTCGTCGCCGACGATGACGAGGCCGAATTCGGGACTTGGGGACATCCCGCGATGCTAGCGGGCCCGCGTGTCAGCCCCGGCCGGCCAGCCGTTTCAGCCCCAGCCACTGCTGGGACCAGAAGCCGCGGCCGTAGTCGCGGCCGTGCTCCACCTGGTCGCGGATGCCGGTGGGATCGAAGCGATGCTCGAAATTGGCGGTGCCCAGCAGCATGTCCCACCAGGGGAGCAGGACGCCGAAGTTGTGGCCGCCCATCGAGCCGCGGCCGCGGCGCTCGTGGCCCAGGCCGATGCTGTGGTGCAGCCGGTGGAAACGCGGGCTCACCCACAGCCGCTCGCCCCAGCGGCCGAACGCCAGGCGCAGGTTGGCGTGCTGCAGGCTCTCGGACAGCTGGGTGATCGCCACCAGGGCGACGAACTGGCCCGGCGCCACGCCGATGACCTGCGCCACCAGCACCAGGATGCTGTCGCGCAGCAGGTCGTCCAGCAGGTGGTTGCGGTTGTCGCTCCACATGGTCATCTGCCGCTGCGAGTGGTGCAGCGCATGCAGGCTCCACCACCAGCGCCAGCCGTGCTGGCCGCGGTGGATCCAGTAGTCGACGAAGTCGAACACCGCGAGGTAGATGAAGAACGCGACCCACGGGATGTCGGTGACGCCGGGCCAGGCCTGGTCGAGGTGGAAGCCGGCGAAGCCCGCGGCGTGCAGGCTGCCGATCACTTCGTCGAACAGCGGCTCCACCGTGAAGAACAGCCCCAGGCGGAACAGGCCGAGCCGGTGCACCAGCGTGTAGAGGATGTCGGTACGGATGGCCGCCCGGTCGGTGACCGGTTCCGCCGGCCGCCAGCGCTGCAGCGGGCCGATGATGGCCAGCATGATGGCGATCTGCACCAGGCCCACCAGCAGCCAGCCGGTGGCGGCATAGCCTTCTTCCAGCAGATGGCCCAGGCCGACCGCGAACATGGTCGGCTGCACGACCGACTCGAACAGGCCTTGCTGGGCGGCGTCGAAGGCTTGCTGCAGGTAGTTCATTTCTTCGGGGCCTCGTGCCGCGCGATCCACTTCGCGTAGCGGGGATGCTCGCGCAGCGTGCGGAAGCAGAAGCCGCGCTCTTTCAGGCCTGCGACCAGCGGCTCCAGCACCGCCGGCGCCCACGGGTCCTTGCGCGACCAGATGCCGAGGTGGGCCATGAGGATGTCGCCGCCGCGGATGTCGCGCAGGGCGCGATCGAGCAGCTGGCGGTTGCCGGCCGATTCACTCGGCAGCTCGTCGCCCAGGAAGCCCGCGGGCGACCAGCCCACGTGCTCCCAGCCGCAAGCGCGGGTGGCAGCCAGGAACTTCGGCGAGGTCTTGCCGCCCGGCGCGCGGAACAGCGGCAGCGGCGCCTTGCCCGTGACCTGCTGCAGGCGCTGCGCGGCGTGCGTGATCTCGGCGCAGTACTGCGCGGCGGTCCAGGTCTGGTCGCGGTCGGCGTCGGGGCCGGCGGACGCGCGCACCTTGAAGCGCGCCGGCTCGCCCGGCAGGTCGGCGCGCCAGTAGACGTGGTCCCAGGTGTGGGAGGCGAATTCGTGGCCCTCGTCGGCGCGCGCCTTCCACCACGCGGCCCAATGGTCGCCGAGGCTGCCGTCGCCGGCCTTGGTGCGCTCATGGGCGGCGAAGAACGTGACCTTCACGCCGTGGCGCCGCAGCACGTCGGCCACCAGCGGCGCGACTTCCATGTGGCCGGTATCGAAGGTGAGATAGACCGGCTTGTCGCAGGGCTCGGGCTGCGACGCGCGCGCGGGCATCGAGCCCGCGAGCAGGCCGAGCGCGATGGCGCCGCAGGCGAGGCGCCGCTCAGCGCCGCGCGTGGTCAAGCGTCCAGACCCCATGGGGAGACTTGCCGACGGGAACCGTGCGGACGACCTTGCCGGTTTCGGTGTCGATGACGGTGAGCTTGCGCGCCCAGCGCGAGGTCACCATGAGCAGCCTGCCGCCCGCCATCACCTCGATGCAGTCGGGACCGCCGGGCGCGGGCAGCTGCGACACCACCTGCATCGAGTTCAGGTCGATCTTGCTGATGGTGTTGGCCACGCGGTTGCTGACGTACACGTGGCGGCCGTCCCCGGCGGAGCGGAAGGCGTGCGCGCCCTCGCCCGTGCGGATGCGCCGCACCGCGCGCGGCTGCGGGCCGCTGACGTCGAACACCTCCACGCTGTCGCCGCCGGTCAGGCCCACCAGCAGGAAGCGGTCGTCGGGCGTGCTGAACACGTCGGCCGGCATCGGGCCGGTCTTGATGCGCCACTTCAACTGCTGCGTGGCGAGATCGACGGCCACGAGCTCGTCGCTGTCCTGCATCGTGGAGTAGGCCACGGTGCTGCGGCTGTCGATCCACAGGTGGCTGGGCGTCTTGCCGGTGGACACGCGCGCCGCCAGCTGCGGCTCCTTGCCGTCCCAGCGGTAGATGTCCACGTGGTTGAGGCGGTTGCCCGCCGTGACCATCCACTTCATGTCGGGCGAGAAGCGCAGGTGGTACGGGTCGAGGATGCCGCGCACCGTCTTCTGGACCTCGGCGGTGCGCGGGTCGATGAAGGTGAGCGAATCGGCGAGCGCGTTGGCCACGATGACCGACTTCTCGTCGGGCGTCATGTACAGGTGGTGCGGCTCCTTGCCCGTGGACAGGCGTCGCACCTCGCTCCAGTTGGCGGGATTGATCACGCTGACGCTGGCGTCGAGCGAGTTCAGCACGAAGATGGGCGCGGTCTGGGCCGAGGCGACGCCCGATAGCGCCGGCAGCACCACGGCTGCGGCAAGGACGAGGGAACGCAAGAGCGAGGTCACGGGCACTTCCTGGGGGAGCTCAACAGTTTAGACGGGGGGCCTGATCGCTCCCGTAACATCCGGCCGATGGAACGGGTCATCGTGGACGGCATCGGGCTGGAGATTCAACGCATCACACCGGGCGGCGGCGGACAGGCAGCGCCGTTGGTTTTTCTCCATGAGGGGCTCGGTTCCGTCGCGTTGTGGCGCGACTGGCCCACAGCGCTGTGCGAAGCGACCGGACGCGACGGCATCGTCTACTCGCGCCGCGGCTATGGGCAGTCCGATCCGGTGCCGGACGTGCGCGGCACCGGGCGGCTCGCGCCCGACTACATGCATCGCGAGGCTTACGAAGTGTTGCCCGCGTTGTTGCGAGAGCTCCGCATCGATGCTCCGCCCGTCCTGGTGGGCCACTCGGACGGCGGCAGCATCGCGCTGCTCCACGCCAGCCGCCATCCGCTGGCGGCCTGCGTGGTGATGGCGCCGCACGTGATGGTGGAAGACGTCTCGATCCGCTCGATCGAGGAAGCGCGCGACGCCTGGCAGGCCGGCGGCCTGCGCGATCGGCTGGCGCGCTTCCACGCGGACGTGGACGGGGCGTTCTGGCAGTGGAACGACGCCTGGCTCAACCCCGGCTTCCGCGCGTTCGACATCCGCGCCGAGTGCCGGCGCATCGAGGTGCCCGTGCTGGCGATCCAGGGCATCGACGACGCCTACGGAACGCTGCGCCAGATCGAGGAGATCGCGCCCACGGCGGGTCCGTTCGAGATGCTGGTGCTGCCCGAATGCGGTCACTCGCCCCACCGCGACCAGCCCGAGGCGGTGACGCGGCGCATCGCCGAATTCCTGGCCGCCAGGCCCTGAGGCGGCTCAGGGCGCGAGCAGCGCCAGCTCTTCAGCGCCCAGCCACCGCCACTGGCCCGGCCGCAGGTCGGGCGGCAGTTCGAAGCCGCCGATGCGCGAGCGATGCAGTTGCTCCACGCGGTTGCCCACGGCGGCCACCATGCGCTTGACCTGGTGGTACTTGCCTTCGGTGAGCGTCAGCCGCAGGCCGTGCTCGCCGGTGACTTCGCAGGCCGCCGCACGCACCGGGCGCGGATCGTCGTCGAGCACCACGCCTTCCAGCAGGCGGCGCACCATCGCCGCGTCGAGCGGGTGCCGCGCCGTGATCTGGTAGACCTTGGGAACGTGCCGCCTGGGCGAACCCATGCGGTGGATGAAGGCGCCGTCGTCGCTCAGCAGCAGCAGGCCGGTGGTGTCCTGGTCCAGCCGTCCGATCGCCTGCACGCCCGGCTGGCCCTGGCGTTGCGGCCGCTGGCGCAGCGGCGCGGGCAGCAGCGTGTACACGCTGGGCCAGGCACCGGGCTTCTGCGAGCACTCGTATCCGGCGGGCTTGTGCAGGGCGAGGTAGGCCTTCTCGTGGAAGACCCAGTCGCGGCCCTGCACGCTGAAGCGCAGGCCGGCCGGCTCGAAGTCGGCGTACGGGTCGGCGCAGGGATCGCCCTGCACGGTCACGAAGCCCTGTTCCACCAGGCCCGCGCAAACGCGGCGCGTGCCGAAGCCCTGGCTGAAGAGGATCTGCTGGAGTTGCATCGGGCGCGCAGTATGCGGCATGCCGCCGCGCGCCCGCCGGGATCAGCCGCGGGGATGCTGGCGGCTGGCGCGTTCCTCGCGCGCGATCTCCTCGCGCAGCGAGAATTTCCGGGCCTTAGGCTGGTCGCCGCGTTGCATCCGGCGTTCGAAGTCGCTGTCGCCGGCAAGGGCCTCCAGGTCAGCGGACCTCTCGCGGCGGAAGCCGCCGAGCTGTTTCCAGGGGGATTGGTGCATGTCTCTTCCTCGACGTGCGGGTGGCTCAAAAACTGCAGCGAGCCGCGCGCTGCGAGGGGCCAATCTAGGAGGGCATGTGCGCGTGAGGTGTAGGACGATCACGCATGCGTGTAGGACGCCGTGGGCGACAGCTCGAACCAGGGCTTGGACCGGTCGTGCCAGGCGTCCACCGGCAGCACGGTGCCGGCGCGCAGATCGATCGGCTGCTCGAACGAGTAGATCGTGTGCTGCCAGTTGGAAACGGCACGCGGACGCGCGGGATGGTTCTCGAAGCTGACGCCCTCGCCCATCTCGATGCGGATCCACTGGATGAGGCCGTAGCACAGGCCCGGCCGCGTGGCGGCCATCTCGATGCGACGGCGTTCCGCGGGGAAGTTCGCGCGGTCCATGAAATCGAAGCGGAACGCCTCGACGTCGGCGCTGAGCAGCACGGGCGACAGGTCCTCGCGTTGCAGCGGTCGCTTGCGGGGGCGGATCGGGTTGAAGTCGCTCAGGTCGAAGCCGAAGGACTCGCCCACGTGGACGTTGCGCGCGATGTCGTCGCCGCCCACCAGCGCGATCATGATGCTGGCCGCGCACGGCAGCACGCGACCGCCCGGCTTGAGCAGCCGCGCCTTGGCGTCCTCGATCGCGGCCAGCACGTGCTCGCCCAGCAGCTCGCTGGAAAAGACCTCGTGCACCAGGACATCGGCACGGGCCGGCAGGTCCGCGCCGACCTGCACCGCCTGCGATGGCTTGGACAGCACCGTGACGCGGTCGGCGTAGCCGTTGCGCGCGACGATGCGGGCGGCGGTCTCGGCCACCAGCGGGACCGCCTCGCAGGTGACGACCTGCGTGGCGCCGGCCCTGGCGGCCATCATCGCCAGCAGGCCGGAGCCGGTGCCGATCTCGAACACCGTCTTGCCGGGCGCCGCCGACCGCAGGCCCTGGTGGAAGGCCTCGTTGCGCTCGTGCTCGTTCATCATCGGCACGTGCCACAGCGGCACGATCTGGCTGAGCAGCCATTCGGCCCCGAGCCTGGCGGTCAGGTTGCCCGGATCCGCCTTCATCACCTCGCGGCAGAGCGCGATGCCCTCCTGAGCGCGATCGAGTTCCAGCAGGCAGAGCGTGGCGTTCTTGAGCGCCGGGGCATGGCCCGGCGCGAGGGCCAGCGCCGCCCGGTACTGCGCCACCGCATCGGCCGCGCGGCCCTCGTTCCGCAACGCGTCGCCGCGCGCCGCGCGCGATTCGGCCAGCTCGCGCGCGAAAGTGGCATCGAGGGCGATCGCGCGGAGGGCGCTGTCCTGGCCCGCTTCGAAGTCGCCGAGCTCGAGCCGGCATTCGGCCAGGTTGGCCCAACCGCCGGCATCGTTCGCGAATTTCGTCGTGTAGGCGCCGAACGTCTCCGCCGCGCCACTGAACTGCGCCAGCTCCTTCTCGCACAGGCCGATGTTGAACAGGATCTCGGCGTCTTCGCGCTGCGGGTCCCGCAGCGCGCGGAACAGCTCCAGCGCCCGTGCATAACCGCCGGTGAGCGCGTGCATCTTGGCGCACAGCCTCCGGGCCTGCCGATCGCCGGGATTCCGCAGGCACCAGGACTCGCAATCGGCGATCGCCTGGACGCGGTCGCCTTCGCGGAACCGCCGCGTCAGTTCGTCGAGAGTCGGGTTCATGACGTCAAAAAAAGGGCCGTTCAGCGCACTCGCTGAACGGCCTCATGGTGTGTGGTGGAGCTGGCGGGAATTGAACCCGCGTCCGCAAGCCTTCTCCGCGCAGTTCTACATGTTTAGCGCTCTGTTTTGGATCTCGCCACCGACATCGCGCAGACGCACGCTATGCCAGTCGCCAGTGCCCTATTTTCTCGTCCCCGCCCAAGGCACCCGGGCAGGGACCAGCCCATGTGGATTCCCTCACAACCGGGACCTTGCGACCCCGGCCCAGCCCATGGACCAGCTGTTGTGAGGCTCACCGGTGTTTAAGCGGCGAGTGCGTAACGTTCGTCGTTCGCAGTTAGTTTGTTTCAGCTGGATTAACGAGGTGATCTGACCCTCGACATGCCCTGCTGCGTGTCCGAACCCACGTCGAAACCGGTGCAGCCCCAGGAGTTCGTATTTTAGGCCGCCGGACGGGTTTGCAAGAGCGGGAGCAGCGCCAGCGGCGAAGAAATCCTCGCATCGGGCTTCCAGCGGTCCACGTCGGGCGTACCGCCGAGGTAGCCGTAGGTGGCGGCGACGGTCGGCATGCCGGCGGCGCGGCCGGCGGCAACGTCGCGCTCGTCGTCGCCGACGTAGATGCACTGCTGGGGCGGCAGGCCCAGCTGGCGGGCCGCTTCGAACAGCGGCTCGGGATGCGGCTTGGAATGCGGCGTGCTGTCGCCGCCGACGATGGCGCCGGCGGTGGCGAAAAGCGGCATCGCCCGGGTCAGCGGGCCGGTGAAGCGCATCGACTTGTTGGTGACCACGCCCCACGCGAAACCAAGCTCGCTCAGGCGGGCCAGCAGTTCGGCCACGCCGTCGAAAGCGAAGGTATCGCGCGTCATGCGCTGTTCGTAATTGCGGAAGAACTCCTCTCGCAGCGCGGGGAAGTCCTCGTGATCGGGCGTGATACCGAAAGCGATGCCCAGCATCCCGCGCGCGCCGGCGCCGGCCATCGGACGGTAGCGATCGATCGGCAGCGAAGGCAGGTCGCGCGCGAGGCGCATCTGGTCGGCGGCCGCGCCCAGATCCGGTGCGCTGTCGATCAGCGTGCCGTCCAGGTCGAACAGCACTGCACGGATGTCGCGGAACATGTCAGCGCCTCCGGGTCGCGACGAGGTAGTTGACCGAAGCGTCCCGGCTCAGCCGGTAGCGGCGAAGCAGCGGGTTGTAGTCCAGCCCCTTGGTCTCGACCCATTCGAGCCCCGCGGCGCGGCAGAACGACGCCAGTTCGCTGGGGCGGATGAACTTAAGGTACTCGTGGGTGCCGCGCGGCAGCAGGTTCAGCACGTACTCGGCGCCGACGATGGCGAAGAGGAACGACTTCGGGTTGCGATTGAGCGTGGAGAAGAACACCCAGCCGCCCGGCTTCACGAGGTCGGCGCAGGCGCGCACCACCGAGCCGGGATCGGGCACGTGTTCCAGCATCTCCATGCAGGTGACCACGTCGAACGCGCCGGGCTGCTCGGTCGCCAGCGCCTCGACGCTGACCTCGCGGTACTGCACGTTGGGCGTGCCGGCCTCCAGGGCGTGCAGCTGGGCCACTCGCAATGCCTTGGTGGCGAGGTCGATGCCCAGCACGTTCGCGCCCTGGCGCGCCATCGCGTCGGCCAGGATGCCGCCGCCGCAGCCGACGTCGAGCGCGCGCTTGCCCGCCAGGGGCACCTGCGACTCGATCCAGCCCAGGCGCAGCGGATTGATCCGGTGCAGAGGGGCGAATTCGCTTTCGGTGTCCCACCAGCGGTGGGCGAGTTCGGAGAACTTGGCCAGCTCGGCCGGGTCGGCGTTGACGCCGCTGCTTGCGCTCATGCTCGAATCTTGCCCGCAAATGCGGGGATCAATGAAAAAGGCCCGGCGAACCGGGCCTTTGTTGCACCTTCGAGGGAAGGCTTAGCGGTTGGCGCGGGTGCCGACCACTTCGATTTCCACGCGGCGGTTCTTCGCGCGGCCTTCGCTGGTCTTATTGTCGGCGACCGGCTGCTTCTCGCCCTTGCCTTCGGTGTACACGCGGTTCTTCTCGATGCCCTTGGACACGAGGTAGGACTTGACGGCCTCGGCGCGACGCACGGACAGACGCTGGTTGTAGTTGTCAGCGCCCACGGAGTCGGTGTGGCCGACGGCGATGATCACTTCCAGGTTGATGTCCTTGACCTTGCCGACCAGGTCGTCCAGCTTGGCGCGGCCTTCCGGCTTGAGCACGGCCTTGTCGAAGTCGAAGAAGGCGTCGGCGGCGTACGTCACCTTGGTGGCGGCGGGCGGCTGGGGAGCCGGGGCCGGAGCCGGAGCGGCGACGGGCGGGGGCGGGGGCGCCACGGCGGGCGCCGGAGCCGGAGCGGGCGGGGGCGGCGGAACCAGGGCACCGTCGCAACCACGAGCGGCGCTGGCGGGCGTCCAGCTGGCATCACGCCAGCACAGTTCGTTGGTGCCGTTCTTCCACACCAGCTCGCCGGAGCCGTTCTGCCAGTTGTCGATCTGGGTGCCACCACCGGCGGCCGCGGGACGGGCGGGGGCGGTGGCTTGCGCGAACGCCGAGCCGGCGGCAGTCGACAAGGCGGCAGCGGCGAACAGCAACGCCACGTGGTTCAGTTTCTTCATGGTTCTCCTCTTGAGGGGAAAAAGCCGCAGCCGCGCTGCGAGATAACTACGATTCAGGTGACCATTCACCGAAAACGTCCGATCAATTGTGCCACACGTCCTTACACAATCAATTCGTCCTCCAAGTGCGGGGCGTAGGACAAAACCTCGACACGGCGGATTTGTTGCGGGTGCGCGACAAGACTTCGCGACCGGTAAAATCACCCGTTTCAGCGCCCTGCCAGCTCCTCCCGCATGACCCAATTCGCGAAAGAAACACTGCCCGTCAGCCTCGAAGAGGAGATGCGGCGGAGCTACCTCGATTACGCCATGAGCGTGATCGTGGGCCGGGCGCTGCCGGACGCGCGTGACGGACTGAAACCCGTGCATCGGCGTGTGCTCTACGCGATGCACGAGCTGAACAACGACTGGAACCGTCCGTACAAGAAGTCGGCCCGTATCGTCGGCGACGTCATCGGCAAGTACCACCCGCACGGCGACCAGTCGGTGTACGACACCATCGTCCGCCTGGCGCAGGACTTCTCGATGCGCCACATGCTGGTGGACGGCCAGGGCAACTTCGGTTCGGTCGACGGCGACAACGCCGCGGCCATGCGCTACACCGAGATCCGCCTGGCCAAGATCGCGCACGAGATGTTGGCCGACATCGACAAGGAGACCGTCGATTTCGGGCCCAACTACGACGGCAGCGAGAAAGAGCCGCTGGTCCTGCCGAGCAAGCTGCCCAACCTGCTGGTCAACGGCTCGGGCGGCATCGCGGTGGGCATGGCCACCAACATCCCGCCGCACAACCTCAACGAGGTGGTCGACGCCTGCCTGCACCTGCTGAAGAACCCCGAGGCTTCCATCGACGAGCTGATGGAGATCGTGCCGGCGCCCGACTTCCCGACCGCCGGAATCATCTACGGGATCAACGGCGTCAAGGAGGGCTACCGCACCGGCCGCGGCAAGGTGGTGATGCGGGCCAAGTGCCACTTCGAGGACATCGATCGCGGCCAGCGGCAGGCGATCATCGTCGACGAGCTCCCCTACCAGGTCAACAAGAAGACGCTGCAGGAGCGGATGGCCGAGCTGGTCAACGAGAAGAAGATCGAAGGCATCAGCCATATCCAGGACGAGAGCGACAAGTCCGGCATGCGGCTGGTCATCGAGCTCAAGCGCGGCGAGGTGCCCGAGGTCGTCCTGAACAACCTCTACAAGCAGACCCAGCTGCAGGACACCTTCGGCATCAACATGGTCGCCCTGATCGACGGGCAGCCCAAGCTGTGCAACCTGAAGGACCTGATCCAGGTCTTCCTGCAGCACCGCCGCGAGGTCGTCACGCGCAGGACGGTGTTCAACCTGCGCAAGGCCCGCGAGCGCGGCCACGTGCTGGAAGGCCTGGCGGTCGCGCTGGCCAACATCGACGAGTTCATCCGCATCATCCGCGAGTCGCCCACGCCCCCGGTGGCCAAGGCCGAGCTGATGACGCGCAGCTGGGATAGCCAGCTGGTGCGCGAGATGCTCACCCGCGCCAAGGCCGACGGCGGCACCGTCAACGCCGACGACTACCGCCCCGAGGGCCTGGAGCGCGACTACGGCATGCAGAGCGACGGCCTCTACCGCCTGTCCGACACCCAGGCCCAGGAAATCCTGCAGATGCGCCTGCAGCGCCTGACCGGCCTGGAGCAGGACAAGATCGTCGCCGAGTACAAGGACGTGATGGCCGAGATCGACGACCTGCTCGACATCCTCGCCAGGCCCGAGCGCGTCTCGACCATCATCAGCGGGGAACTCACCACGCTGAAGCAGGAGTTCGGCCAGACCAAGCCGGGCGCGCGCCGCAGCGTGGTCGAGCACAACGCGCAGGACCTCGCCACCGAGGACCTGATCACGCCCACCGACATGGTGGTGACGCTCTCGCACCTGGGCTACATCAAGAGCCAGCCGCTGTCCGAATATCGCGCCCAGAAGCGCGGCGGCCGCGGCAAGCAGGCCACCCAGACCAAGGAAGACGACTGGATCGACCAGCTCTTCATCGCCAACACGCACGACTGGATCCTGTGCTTCTCCAACCGCGGCCGCATGTACTGGCTCAAGGTCTGGGAAGTGCCGGCGGGCTCGCGCGGTTCGCGCGGCCGTCCCATCGTCAACATGTTCCCGCTGGCCGAAGGCGAGAAGATCAACGTGGTGCTGCCGCTCACCGGCGAGTTCCGCAGCTTCCCGGCCGACCACTTCGTGTTCATGGGGACGTCCATGGGCACCGTGAAGAAGACCGCGCTGGACGAGTTCAGCAACCCGCGCAAGGCCGGCATCATCGCCGTCGACCTCGATGAGGGCGACTACCTGATCGGCGCCGCGCTCACCGACGGCAAGCACGACGTCATGCTGTTCTCCGACGGCGGCAAGGCGGTGCGCTTCGACGAGAACGACGTGCGGCCGATGGGCCGCAACGCGCGCGGCGTGCGCGGCATGATGCTGGAGGAAACCCAGAGCGTCATCGCCATGCTGGTCGCGGAAGACGAGCTGCAGAGCGTGCTGACCGCCACCGAGAACGGCTACGGCAAGCGCACCCCGATCACCGAGTACACGCGCCACGGCCGCGGCACCAAGGGGATGATCGCCATCCAGCAGAGCGAGCGCAACGGCAAGGTCGTCGCCGCCACGCTGGTGCACACCGACGACGAGATCATGCTGATCACCGACCGCGGCGTTCTGGTGCGCACCCGCGTCAGCGAGATCCGCGAGCTCGGCCGCGCCACCCAGGGCGTCACCCTGATCGCGCTGGACGACGGCTCCAAGCTCAGCGGCCTGCAGCGCATCGTGGAGAACGACGCCCAGGCCGCCGAAGGCGACGCCCTCGGCGCCGCGCCCGACGGCGGCGAAGGCTGACCGGCATGGCCAAGAAGGACCTGGCGCAGCTTCGCACCGAGATCGACGCCGTCGACCGCGACCTGCTGGCCCTGCTCAATCGCCGTGCCTCGCTGGCCAACGAGGTCGGCGACCTCAAGCGCGCCGAGGGCTCGGTGGTGTTCCGCCCCGAGCGCGAAGCACAGGTGATCAACGGCCTGCAGGAACACAATCCCGGCCCGCTCAAGGACGAGAACGTCGCCACCATCTGGCGCGAGATCATGTCGGCCTGCCGCGCGCTGGAAGCGCCGCAGCGGGTCGCCTACCTCGGCCCGGCCGGCACCTTCAGCGAGCAGGCCGCGGTGCAGTTCTTCGGCTCCAGCATCGAGCACGTCCCCTGCGTCAGCTTCGACGAGGTGTTCCAGGCCGCCGCGGCCGGCACCGCGCAGTTCGGCGTGGTGCCCGTGGAGAACAGCACCGAGGGCGTGGTCACGCGCTCGCTCGACCTGCTGCTCACCTCGCCGCTGCACATCGTCGGCGAGATCAGCCTGCTGGTGCGGCACCACCTGCTGCGCAAGGGCGAAGGCTCGCTGAAGGGCATCGAGGCCGTGCTGGCGCATCCGCAGGCGCTGGCGCAGTGCCAGGGCTGGCTGAGCAAGCACCTGCCCGGAGCCGAGCGCCGCGCCGTCTCCAGCAATGCCGAAGGCGCGCGCCTCGCGGCCACCAATCCGGCCTGGGCCGCCATCGCCAGCGACCGCGCCGGCACGGAGTTCGGCCTGCACATCGCCGCCCACGCCATCCAGGACGACGCGTTCAACCGCACGCGCTTCGCCGTGGTGTGCCTGCCGCAGACGCTGGCCGCGCCCCAGGCTTCCGGCAAGGACTGCGTGAGCCTCGTCGTCTCGGTGCCCAACCGCCCCGGCGCGGTGCACGACATCCTGGTGCCGCTCAAGCAGCACGGCGTGTCGATGACGCGCTTCGAGTCGCGCCCCGCCCGCTCGGGCCAGTGGGAATACTTCTTCTACATCGACGTAGAGGGCCATCCCTCGCAGCCGCACGTCGCCGCCGCGCTGGAGGACTTGCGCCGCCTCTGCGCGTTCTACAAAGTCCTGGGCACCTACCCCGTCGGCGACTGAGGATCCGGAGTACCACCAGCATGTTCGAGCAACTCGGCCTGATCGGCTGCGGCCTCATGGGCGGATCGTTCGCCCTGGCCCTCAAGCGGGCCGGCCTGGTCAAGCGCGTGGTCGGCTACAGCAAGTCGCCCTCCACCACCGAGCGGGCGCGCCAGCTGGGCGTCATCGACGTCGAGGCGCCGTCCGCGCTGCTGGCGGTGTCCGGCGCCGACATCGTGCTGCTGGCCGTGCCGGTGGCCGCCACCGAGGCCACGCTCAAGGCCATCCGCCACCTGGTCACGCGCGAGATGCTGATCATGGACGTCGGCTCGACCAAGCGCGACGTCATCGACGCGGCCCGCCGCGTGCTGCGCGAGAACGTGGGCGCGTTCGTGCCCTGCCATCCCATCGCCGGCAAGGAAGCCTCGGGCGTCGAGCACGCCGACCCGGAGCTGTACGCCAACCGCCAGGTGATCATCACGCCGATCGAGCGCACCCAGGTCTCGCACCTGAACAAGGCGCGCGAGGTGTGGGAAGCGCTGGGCTGCCAGGTGCAGCAGATGTCGCCGGAAGCGCACGACTCGGCCTTCGCCGCCGTCAGCCACCTGCCGCACCTGATCGCCTTCGCCCTCGTCAACGGCATCGCGGCCCAGCCGCACGGGCAGGACTTCCTGTCGCTGGCCGGCCCGGGCTTTCGCGACTTCACGCGCATCGCGGCCAGCGAGCCCAAGATGTGGCGCGACATCCTGCTGGCCAACAAGCAGGAACTGATCGAGCAGACCCAGCTGTTCCAGCAGACGCTGCAGGCCATGCAGGCGCTGATCGAGGCCGGCAACGGCGAAGCGCTCGAGGAGCTCATCGCCCAGGCCAGCCAGGTGCGCGCCGACTGGCGCATGGGCTCGCGCAAGGTCGGTTGAGCGGGGCCGGCGATGTTCGCCACCGAATTCCTCGACCTCCCCGCTTTCGACGCCGCGGCCGGCCAGGTGCGCCTGCCGGGCTCCAAGAGCATCTCCAACCGCGTGCTGCTGCTGGCCGCGCTGAGCGAAGGCGACACGGTCGTCCACGACCTGCTCGATTCCGACGACACGCGCGTGATGCTGGACGCCTTGCGCGCGCTCGGCTGCGGCGTCCGGTCCAGGGCGGGCAGCGTGACGATCACCGGCTTCGGCGCACGCGGCCCGGCTGCGCAGGCCCGCCTTTTCCTCGGCAACGCGGGCACCGCGATGCGGCCGCTGGCCGCCGCGCTGGCCGTGCTCGGCGGCGACTACGAATTGAGCGGAGTCCCCCGCATGCACGAGCGCCCGATCGGCGACCTGGTCGACGCGCTGCGCCAGCTGGGCTGCTCGGTCGACTACCTGGGACACGACGGTTATCCGCCGCTGCGCATCGGCCGCGCCGGTGCCCTGAAGCTCGACGCGCCGATCCGCGTGCGCGGCGACGTCTCCAGCCAGTTCCTCACCGCCCTGCTGCTGGCGCTGCCGCTGGTGGCGCGGCAGGACGTGGTGATCGAGGTCGCCGGCGAACTGATCTCCAAGCCCTACGTCGAGATCACGCTCAACCTGCTGGCCCGCTTCGGCGTGCAGGTGCGCCGCGACGGCTGGCAGCGCTTCACCATCCCCGCCGGCAGCCGCTACGTCACGCCGGGCGAGATCCATGTCGAGGCCGACGCCTCGTCGGCCAGCTACTTCGCCGCGGCCGGCGCCATCGCCTCGCCGCAAGGCGTGCGCATCCTCGGCGTGGGCCTGGATTCGATCCAGGGCGACATCCGCTTCCTGGACGCCGTGCAGGCGATGGGCGGCAAGGTCGCCAGCGGCCCCAACTGGATCGAGGTCTCGCGCGGCGCCTGGCCGCTCAAGGCGCTGGACCTCGACTGCAACCACATCCCCGACGCCGCGATGACGCTCGCCGCGATGGCGCTCTACGCCGACGGCACCACGACGCTGCGCAACATCGCCAGCTGGCGCGTCAAGGAAACCGACCGGCTGGCCGCGATGGCGGCCGAGCTGCGCAAGCTGGGCGCGGCCGTGGACGAAGGCGAGGACTTCCTGCGCGTCACCCCGCCCACGCAATGGCGGCCCGCGACCATCCACACCTACGACGACCACCGGGTCGCCATGTGCTTCTCGCTGGCCGCCTTCAACCCGGCCGGGGTCTCGGTCCGCATCGAGGACCCGAAGTGCGTGGCCAAGACCTTCCCCGACTACTTCGAAGCCCTGTTCGACGTGGTCCAGCTGCCCGCCTCGCGCGTGCCGGTGATCTGCATCGACGGCCCCACCGCCTCCGGCAAGGGCACGCTCGCCTCGGAAACGGCGCGCCGACTGGGCTATGCGTACCTGGATTCCGGCGCGCTGTACCGCATCACCGCCCTGGCCGCGCTGCGGGCCGGCCTGGCGCTGGACGAAGCGCACGAGCAGCGCGTCGCCGCGATGGCCGAGCGCCTGCCGGTCGTCTTCCAGGACGGCCGGGTGCTGCTGGGCGGCGACGACGTCACCGACGCCATCCGTACCGAGGAAGCGGGCATGAACGCCTCGCGCGTCTCGGCCTTGCCCGCGGTGCGCGCGGCGCTGGTGTCGCTGCAGCAGTCGTTCCGCCGCCTGCCCGGCCTGGTGGCCGACGGCCGCGACATGGGCACCGTCATCTTCCCCGACGCGCAGCTCAAGGTGTTCCTCACCGCCAGCGCCGCCAAGAGGGCCGAGCGCAGGCATAAGCAATTGATTTCAAAGGGTTTTGCCCCTACAATTGATACCCTTCGCGCCGACCTGGAAGCGCGCGACGCACGCGATTCACAACGCGCCGTCGCACCACTCAAGCCGGCGCAGGATGCCCTCCTTCTGGACAACTCGGAGCAATCGGTCGAAGACTCGGTGGCCCAGGTTCTCCGGTGGTGGGAAGCCAGGCAGCCGTTCGCGGCCTCTGGCAAGCAGTAAAGCGGCCGGCAACGGCCGCTGCGAAAGGCCCGCAACGCCCCCCTCGCGCAGCAAGCGCACTGGCGGTGCGGATCGTCAACCAACCCGCGGTCCCAAGGCCGCAAAAAACGCCGTCGCAGTCATAGAAACATCGGCAATGGTGCCGTTGGAAACCTGCGGACGTGCAAGGAACCTGAATGTCTGAATCCTTCGCCGCCCTCTTCGAGGAATCGCTCCAGCGCGCCGAGATGCGCCAGGGTGAGGTCATCACCGCCGAAGTGGTGCGCATCGAGCACAACTTCGTCGTCGTCAACGCCGGACTGAAGTCCGAGGCGTACGTCCCGATCGACGAATTCAAGAACGACAAGGGCGAGATCGAAGTCCAGGTCGGCGACTTCGTGTCGGTGGCCATCGACGCCATCGAGAACGGCTACGGCGACACCATCCTGTCGCGCGACAAGGCCAAGCGCCTCGCGTCCTGGATGAGCCTGGAGAAGGCCCTTGAGTCCGGCGAGTTCGTCACCGGCACCACCACCGGCAAGGTCAAGGGCGGCCTGACGGTGCTGGTCAACGGCATCCGCGCCTTCCTGCCCGGCTCGCTGATCGACACCCGTCCGATCAAGGACCTGACCCCGTTCGAGAACAAGACCCTCGAATTCAAGGTCATCAAGCTGGACCGCAAGCGCAACAACGTGGTGCTGAGCCGCCGTGCCGTGGTGGAAGCCTCCATGGGCGAAGAGCGCGCCAAGCTGATGGAAACCCTCAAGGAAGGCTCCATCGTCCGCGGTGTCGTCAAGAACATCACCGAGTACGGCGCGTTCGTCGACCTCGGCGGCATCGACGGCCTGCTGCACATCACCGACATGGCCTGGCGCCGCGTGCGCCACCCGTCCGAGGTGGTGCAGGCCGGCCAGGAAATCACGGCCAAGATCCTCAAGTTCGACACCGAGAAGAACCGCGTCTCGCTGGGCCTCAAGCAGATGGGCGACGACCCCTGGATGGGCGTTTCCCGCCGCTACCCGCAAGGCACGCGCATGTTCGGCAAGATCACCAACATCGCCGACTACGGCGCGTTCGTGGAACTCGAGCCCGGCATCGAAGGCCTGGTCCACGTGTCCGAGATGGACTGGACCAACAAGAACGTGGCCCCGTCCAAGATCGTGTCGCTGGGCGACGAGGTCGAGGTCATGGTGCTGGAGATCGACGAGGACAAGCGCCGCATCTCCCTGGGCATGAAGCAGTGCAAGGCCAACCCGTGGCAGGAGTTCGCGCAGAACACCAAGCGCGGCGACCGCGTCAAGGGCCCGATCAAGTCGATCACCGACTTCGGCGTGTTCGTCGGCCTGGCCGCCGGCATCGACGGCCTGGTGCACCTGTCCGACCTGTCCTGGAACGAGCCGGGCGAGCAGGCCGTTCGCAACTACAAGAAGGGCCAGGAAGTCGACGCGATCGTTCTGGCCGTCGACGTGGACCGCGAGCGCATCAGCCTGGGCATCAAGCAGCTGGACGCCGACCCGTTCACCACCTTCGTGTCGGTGCACGACAAGGGCTCCGTCGTTTCGGGCAAGGTCAAGACCGTCGACCCGAAGGGCGCCGAGATCGACCTGGGCCACGAGATCATGGGCTACCTGCGTGCCTCCGAGATCAGCCGTGACCGCGTGGAAGACGCGCGCAACGTGCTCAAGGAAGGCGACGAAGTCAGCGCCGTGGTGGTCAACATCGACCGCAAGACGCGCAACATCCAGCTGTCGGTCAAGGCCAAGGACATGGTCGACGAGCAGGGTGCGATGGCCAACCTGAGCCAGCAGTCGGCGCGCGAGAACGCGGGCACGACCAACCTGGGCGCGCTGCTCAAGGCCAAGCTGGAGCGTTGATCGCGAAGGGACGAGAGGCGCCTCGCCCCTCGTCCCCAGTCTTTCGCCCCCATGACCAGATCAGACCTCGTCGAAGAACTGGCCTCCCGCTTCAGCCAGCTCACGCACCGCGACGCCGAGTACGCCGTCAAGGCGATCCTCGACGCCATGGGCGATGCGCTGGTGCGCGGGCACCGCATCGAGATCCGCGGCTTCGGCAGCTTCTCGATCAACCGGCGCCCGCCGCGCCTGGGGCGCAACCCGCGCTCCGGCGAAAGCGTGCAGATCCCGGAAAAGCGCGTCCCCCACTTCAAGCCGGGCAAGGCCCTGCGCGAGGCGGTGGACCGCCGTACCGAGGAGATGCAGGGCTGATGAGGCCGCGGGCTCTTCCCGTGCCCAACCTTAGAATGCCCCTCGACCGAGGAGCGCTATGAAATACATCGTGTGGCTGCTCAAGGCAGCCATTTTTTTTACCCTCTTCGCCTTCGCGCTGAACAACCAGCAGGCGGCCACCGTGCACTTCTTCTTCGGCCACTCGTGGACGGGGCCGCTGGTGCTGGTGGTGCTGGCCGCCTTCGCGTTCGGCCTGGTGGTGGGCGCGGCCGGCATGCTGCCCCGCTGGTGGCGCCAGCGGCGGCGTCCCCGCGGCCTGGACACCCACGCCGGCCCCGACAGCATGCAATCCACGCAGACGCATGGACTTTGACTTCAGCTGGCTCCTGTGGGGCCTGCCCATCGCCTTCGTGCTGGGCTGGGTGGCATCGCGCCTGGACCTGCGGCAGCTGCGCATCGAGAACCGGCAGGCGCCCAAGGCGTACTTCCGCGGCCTGAACTTCCTGCTCAACGAGCAGCAGGACCAGGCCATCGACGCCTTCATCGAGGCGGTGCGCAACGACCCCGACACCTCCGAGCTGCACTTCGCGCTGGGCAACCTGTTCCGCCGCCGCGGCGAGTACGAACGCGCCGTGCGAGTCCACGAGCACCTGCTCTCGCGCGGCGACCTCAGCCGCGCCGAACGGCAACGCGCGCAGCACGCGCTCGCGCTGGACTTCCTCAAGGCCGGCCTGCTCGACCGCGCCGAGGAAGCGCTGCGCAAGCTCGACGGCAGCGCCTACGAAGGCCAGGCGCTGCTGGCGCTGCTGGCCATCTACGAGCGCTCGCGCGACTGGGTGCAGGCCGCCGAGATCGCGCGTCGCCTCGAGGAGACCAGCCACGGCAGCTTCGCGGGCCGGCGCGCGCACTACCTGTGCGAGCAGGCCGCCCTCGCCCACGACGGCGCGGCTCAAGCGCTGCTGCGCGAGGCCATCGACGTCGCACCCACGGCACCGCGTCCGGTGATGGAAATGGCCGCGCTGCGCGGCAAGTCGGGCGACGCCGCCGGCGCCTTCGAGATGCTGGCCGAACTGGCCCGCACCACGCCGGCCGCCATCGCGCTCCTGGCCCGGCCGCTGGCCCAGTACGCCGCCGCGTGCAGCCGGCAGGACCAGGCGCTCGAGCTGCTGAAGAAGAGCTACGAACACTCCGCCTCCCTCGACGTGCTCGAAGCCATCGTCGCGCTGGAGCCCGACAGCCAGGCGCGCGACTGGTACGCGCGCCACCTCGACCGCGAGCCTTCGCTGGTCGCTGCCTCCAAGTGGCTCGCCGGCGAGAAGCTGGAAAACGAGCAGTACCATCCCCGTGTGCAGCGCGCGCTGGAGCACGCCGTCAAGCCGCTCACGCGCTACCGCTGCGCCGCCTGCGGCTTCGAGGCCAAGCAGCACTTCTGGCAGTGCCCCGGCTGCCAGGCCTGGGACAGCTACCCGCCGCGCCGCGTAGAAGAACTCTGAACCCATGAACCCAAGCAAGCAACAGCTCGCCCAGTCGCGCGTGCTCGTGGTCGGCGACGCCATGCTCGACCGCTACTGGCACGGCGCGGTGGAGCGCATCTCGCCCGAGGCGCCGGTGCCGGTCGTCAAGGTGTCGCGCGAGGAAGAGCGCATCGGCGCCGCCGCCAACGTGGCCTACAACGTCGCCACCCTCGGCGCGCAGGCCAGCTTCCTGGGCGTGGTTGGCGACGACGAGCCCGGCCATCGCCTCGAATCGCTGCTGCGCGAGACCGGCATCGCCGCGCACCTGAAGCGCGACCCGGGCCTGAAGACCACCGTCAAGCTGCGCGTGATCGGCCGCCAGCAGCAGCTGCTGCGCATGGACTTCGAGAACGAGCCCGACCACGAGGTGCTGGCGCTGCAGAGCGAGAGCTTCGGCGAGCTGCTGCCGCGGCAGGACGCCATCCTGTTCTCCGACTACGGCAAGGGCGGCCTCGCCCACATCCCGGCCATGATCGCGGCCGCGCGCGCCGCGGGCAAACCGGTGCTGATCGATCCCAAGGGCGACGACTACCGCCGCTACAGCGGCGCCAGCGTCATCACGCCCAATCGCGCCGAACTGCAGGACGTGGTGGGCCGCTGGACTTCCGAGGACGACCTGCGCACGCGCGCGCAGAACCTGCGCGAGTCGCTGAACCTGGGCGCGCTGCTGGTCACCCGCAGCGAGGAAGGCATGACGCTGTTCGACGCCCAGGGCGAGCTGCACGTGAAGGCGCAGGCGCGCGAGGTGTTCGACGTCACCGGCGCCGGCGACACCGTCATCGCCACGCTCGCGACCATGGTGGCCGCGGGCCTCGGCCTGCGCGAAGCCATGCCCATCGCCAACCGCGCCGGCGGCATCGTGGTGGGCAAGTTCGGCACCGCCACCGTTTCCTACGAGGAGTTGTTCGCATGACGCGTGTCGTCGTCACCGGAGCCGCGGGATTCATCGGCTCGAACATCGTCAAGGGCCTCAACGCCCGCGGCATCGACACCATCATCGCGGTCGACGACCTCACGCAGGGCGACAAGTTCAGGAACCTGGCCGACCTGCAGATCGAGGACTACCTCGACGCCGACGAGTTCTACGGCGCCTTCGCCGAAGGCGCGTTCGGCAAGGTCGAGGCCGTGTTCCATGAGGGCGCCTGCAGCGACACCATGGAGCAGGACGGCAAGTACATGATGGACAACAACTACGGTGTGTCCTGCTCGCTGTTCGAGTCCTGCCGCGAGCGCGGCACGCGCCTCCTGTACGCGTCGTCGGCCGCGGTGTACGGCGGCTCCGACACCTTCCGCGAGACCCCGCAGTTCGAGCTGCCGCTCAACGTGTACGGCTACTCCAAGCTGCTGTTCGACCAGCGCATGCGGCGCGAATGCGGCAAGGACTTCCGCCGCGCCAAGCGCCAGGTGGTGGGCTTCCGCTACTTCAACGTCTACGGTCCGCGCGAGCAGCACAAGGGCCGCATGGCGAGCGTGGCCTTCCACCAGTTCAACCAGTTCCGCGAACAGGGCAAGGTCAAGCTGTTCGGCGAATATGGCGGCTACGGCCCCGGCGAGCAGCGCCGCGACTTCGTCTTCGTCGACGACGTGGTCGCGGTGAACCTGTGGTTCTTCGACCATCCGGAGAAGAGCGGCATCTTCAACCTGGGCACCGGCCGCGCGCAGCCCTTCAACGACGTGGCCACCGCCGTCGTGTCGGCGCTTTCGGGCCAGCAGCGCACGGCCGCCTCCGCCGCGCAGGAAGGCCTGCTCGAATACATCCCGTTTCCCGATGCGCTGCGCGGCAAGTACCAGAGCTACACGCAGGCCGATCTTTCCGCGTTGCGCGAGGCGGGCTGCGACCATGCCTTCGCCGACGTGCAGACCGGCGTGGCGCGCTACATGGCGTCACTGAAGTCGCAAGCTTGAGCTCGCGCCGGGGTCAACGTGCCCCGGACGTGCGCCGTTGAGGGTCTTTCAACCCTCGTGCAAGGAGACGCGCATGTTCAAGAAGATCCTGGCCGTCGTGGCCATGCTGTTCTATACGGCCCTGGCCCTGGCCGCCGTCGATGCGAACAAGGCCACCGAAGCCGAACTCGACAGCGTCAAGGGCATCGGCCCCGGCACCAGCAAGCTCATCCTCGAAGAACGCAAGAAGGGCGATTTCAAGAGCTGGGACGACTTCATCGACCGGGTGAAGGGCGTCGGCGAGACCCGCGCCAAGAACCTGTCCGAAGCCGGCCTGACGATCGGCGGCAAGGCCTACACCACCACGGCCGCCGGCGCGAAGAAGGACGACAAGGCCGCCAGGCGCGACACTCGCGCGGACGAGAAGGCCGAAGCCAAGGCCGGCGCGAAGGCCGAGAAGAAGGAAGCGAAGGCCGAGGCCAAGGCCGAGAAGAAGGAAGCCAAGGCCGACGCGAAGGCCAAGACCGCCCAAGCGGAAGCCAAGTCGGACAAGGCGGAAGCCCGCGCCGAGAAGAAGGAAGAGACCGCTGCTTCCGCGCGCCCGGCCGCCAGCGCCACCAAGAAGTAAGCGCGCCCTCGCGCCATGAACAAGACCCGCCTCGGCGGGTCTTTCTCATTTCAGGACGGCATCGCGATCATGTCCGTCACGCCCGGATCCACGCCGGCCTGCATCAGCAGCGTGGTGGCCTGGCCGCGGTGGTGCGCCTGGTGGTTGAAGAAGTGCGTGAGCCCCTTCCACATCGGATGCTCGCGCTGCACGCCCTTGGTGTTGGCATAGCGCATGGTGGCCACGGGAAAGTCCGGCGGCATGTCGCGGGTCCAGGCCTCGATGGCTTCGTCCAGCCGGCGGCGGGCTTCGCGCAGCGCCGCCCAGTCCTCGTGCAGCATCGTGCCGTACGAAGCGCCCGCGGGCAGCACGAGCACTTCCTCGGACAGGCTGGGGAACGTCACGCCCTGGGCCGCAAACCGCCGCAGCCAGGTGCGGTCGGCCCACACCAGGTGGTTCAGCGTGCCGTGCACCGACCCGAAGAACGCGCCGCGATCGCGTCGACGCTCCTCGTCGGGCAGGCCTTCGCAGGCCTCGTACAGCCTGTCGTTGAACCAGCGGTTGTAGCGCGCCAGCCAGCGATAGTTTTCCAGGAATGCATCCTGCTTGTCGGTGCCCATGCGCGCATTCTCCCGGACAACGAGAACACGACCGCCATGCGGGACGACCCGAGGCGGCAAGCCGCCACCGCTGAGGGAGAATCCCTCGTCCAGCACACCGCGGGCGTGGGCGGACCGACGAGGGTTCTCATGAGACGACTGCTGGATTTGCTCTACGACGCGGCCGCCTGGCTGGCGGCGCTGGCCATGGTGGGCGTGCTGGCGATGGTGCTGCTGTCCATCGTCAGCCGCCAGCTCGACTTCCACGTGCCGGGTACCGACGCCTACGCGGGCTATGCGATGGCCGCGGCCGGCTTCCTGGCGCTGGCCCACACGCTCAAGCGCAACGAGCACATCCGCGTCACGCTGGTCCTGGGCCGCCTGCAGGGCCGGGCGCGCCGAGGGCTGGAGATCTGGGCGCTCTCGGCGGCCGTGCTGCTCGCGGCGCTCTTCGCCTTCTACTCGGTGCGCCTGGCGATCGTGTCCTACCGGCTGAACGACATCTCCACCTCGAACGACGCCACGCCGCTGTGGATCCCGCAGATCGCGATGGCGGCGGGTACGGTGATCCTGCTCATCGCCTTCATCGACGAGTGGGTGCAGCAGCTGCGCGGCCGCCGCAGCATCGAGGAGCCGCAGGAGGCCTTGCACAATGAATGAAGTCCTCATCACCACATTGCTGATCGTCTCGCTGTTCGCGTTGCTGGCCAGCGGTGTCTGGATCGGCCTCACGCTCGCCGGCGTGGCCTGGATCGGCATGCAGCTGTTCTCGTCTCGGCCCGCCGGCGACGCGATGGCGGTCACCGTCTGGGGCTCGTCCTCCAGCTGGACCCTTACCGCCCTGCCCCTCTTCATCTGGATGGGCGAGATCCTCTTCCGCACCAAGCTGAGCGAGAGCATGTTCCGCGGCCTCGCGCCGTGGGTGAGCCGGCTGCCCGGGCGGCTGCTGCATACCAACGTCATCGGCTGCACGATCTTCGCGGCCGTGTCCGGCTCCTCGGCGGCCACCTGCGCCACCATCGGCAAGATGACGCTGCCCGAGCTGGGCCGCCGCGGCTACCCCGAGGACATCACCATCGGCTCGCTGGCCGGCGCCGGCACGCTGGGGCTGCTGATCCCACCCTCGATCATCATGATCGTGTATGGCGTGACGGCCGACGTATCGATCGCGCGCCTGTTCGTCGCGGGCATCATGCCGGGTGTCCTGCTGGCCTCGCTGTTCTCCGGGTACCTGGCCGTGTGGTCCGTCCTGAACCGCGACCGCGTTCCGCCGCCCGATCCGGCCATGAGCCTGCGCGAGAAGATGTACGAGTCGCGCCACCTCATCCCCGTGGTGCTGCTGATCGGCGCGGTGCTGGGCTCCATCTACACCGGCTTCGCCACCGCCACCGAAGCTGCGGCCGTCGGCGTGCTGGGCTCGCTCGTGCTGTCGGCCGTGCAGCGCTCACTGTCATGGGCGACGTTCCGCGATTCGCTGCTCGGCGCCACCCGCCTGTATTGCATGATCGCGCTGATCCTGGCCGGCGCCGCTTTCCTCACACTGTCCATGGGCTACATCGGCCTGCCGCGCCACCTGGCCGAGTTCGTGGGCTCGCTGAACCTCTCGCCCTTCGCGCTGGTCCTGGCGCTCGCGGTGTTCTACATCATCCTGGGCTGCTTCCTCGACGGCATCTCCATGGTGGTGCTCACCATGGGCGTCATCCTGCCCACCGTCACCGCGGCCAAGATCGACCTGATCTGGTTCGGCATCTTCGTCGTGATCGTGGTGGAGATGGCGCAGATCACGCCGCCGGTGGGCTTCAACCTGTTCGTGCTGCAGGGCATGACCGGCAAGGAGATCACCTGGATCGCACGCGTGACCATGCCCTTCTTCTTCCTGATGTGCGCGATGGTCCTGCTGCTCTGGTGGTTCCCCGGCATCGCCACCTGGATGCCTTCGAAGATGTAGAGGTGAGCGCGAGCCTCAGGTCCGCAGGCGCTCGTCGTCGAACAAGGAGAGCAACCGCAGGCCGCTGGCCTGGCGCGCGGCCTGCGCATGCGGCGGCATGTTGGTGCACTCCAGCACCGCGCTGCGCAGCTGCGGGGCGCGGCGGTGCAACGCGAGCGCCGCTTGCACGACGTCACGAGCGGCTCCCTCCACGTCCATCGACGGCTCGTTGCCCAGGATGGCTCGCGCGAACGGCCCCTCGGGGTCGACGCCCTGCACCACCACGTCGGCCAGCCTTTCGCGCGGCACGCCGGCCGCCAGCAGGTGGTCCTCGCCCAGCCGCTCGGCGCT
Organism: Pseudomonadota bacterium; assembly: GCA_023387335.1. Taxonomy (GTDB): domain Bacteria; phylum Pseudomonadota; class Gammaproteobacteria; order Burkholderiales; family Burkholderiaceae_C; genus Ramlibacter. The sequence continues at coordinate 119,637 of JAEWIF010000006.1, forward strand.
GATCGTGAGCACGCCCACCTGCTGTTCCCGCGCCAGCAGCAGAGGCAGGTGCAGCAGGCTCGAGGTCACGACCGGGACCGGCACCGCGGCCTGCAGTTCGTCCTGCAGCAGCACCAGGAATCCGCAGCTGGTGGTGAGGGCCCGCGCGCCTTGCGCCGCGAGCTCACGCGCTGCTTCGATGAAGGCGGCGCCCAGCTCGCTTTCGCGCAGCGCCTGCGCGCTCGTCACCACGCGCAGCGGCACCGCACCCTGCACCACGCGATGGCGCACGGCGCCGCCGAAGCTGCCCGGATGGCCGATGTCGCCGGCCAGGCGCGGGAAGCGCGTATCGAGCATCAGCACGCCCACGAAGCCGCCGGCCGCTTGGGGTAAGACCGCATCCGTTGGCGCGGGAATTGCACGTATCCTGACCCGGCTTTCCATCACACCATTCTCCCCGGAGCGTCCATGAAAAAGCTCAAGTTCGCGATCACCGCCGCGGCGCTCGCCCTGTCGGCCCAGGCCATGGCCCAGACCAAGTGGGACCTGCCCGCCGCCTATCCGGCGTCCAACTTCCACACCGAAAACCTGGTGCAGTTCGCCGGCGACGTGGACAAGGCCACCGGCGGCAAGCTCAAGATCACCGTGCATCCCAACGCCTCGCTGTTCAAGGCGCCGGAGATCAAGCGCGCGGTGCAGGGCGGCCAGGCGCAGATCGGCGAGATCCTGCTGGTGAACTACCAGAACGAATGGCAGCTCTTCGGCGCGGACGGCATCCCCTTCCTGGCCGACAGCTACGACGCCGCCATGAAGCTGTGGCGCGCGCAGAAGCCGCTGCTGGAGAAGAAGCTCGGAGAGCAGGGCATGATGGTGCTGTACGCCGTAGCCTGGCCGCCGCAGGGCATCTACACCAAGCGCACGCTCAACTCCGCGGCCGACATGAAGGGCCTGAAGTGGCGCGCCTACAGCCCTGCCACCGCGCGCATCGCCGAACTGGTGGGCGCGCAGCCCGTCACGGTGCAGGCCGCCGAACTGTCGCAGGCGATGGCCACGGGCGTGGTCGACTCGTACATGTCGTCGGGTTCCACCGGCTACGACAGCAAGACCTACGAGCACATCAAGAACTGGTACGACACGCAGGCCTGGCTGCCGAAGAACGCGGTCATCGTCAACCGCGCGGCGTTCAACGCGCTCGACAAGGCCACGCAGGACGCGCTGCTGAAGGCCGCCGCCGAAGCCGAGTCCCGCGGTTGGGCGGCCAGCCGCAAGGCCAACGCCGACACGCTGGAGAAGCTCAAGGCCAATGGAATGCAGATCCTCACGCCGCCCCCGCAGCTCAAGGCCGACATGAAGAAGGTCGGCGACACCATGCTCAAGGAATGGCTCGACAAGGCCGGACCCGAAGGGCAGCAACTGGTGGACTCGTACCGCAAGCTGTAAGCCGTCCGCCCGCATGGGAAGCGCCGCACTTCGCGGCGTTTTTTTTTGCCTCGCGCGGAATAACCGACCCGCGAAATTCGTGCAAAACGCAGAGGTTGAAATCGTAAAAGGCGATGGCTAGTTTTGGTGCGTCCTCGCAAAGAAATTCAGGAGACCCCATGAAACGACTCGCACTGGTCGCCGCATCCGTCGCCCTGTTCGGATGCCCCCTGGCGGAAGCCCTCGCCGCCGACCAGATCGCCCGCTTCGAAGGCGGCATCGGCTCGCAGCCATTCGCCGCCAACGGCACCACCCCGATCCTCAATGCCGTGCTCGGCGTCAACCCGGGCGGACGGCCGTGGGTGATCAAGCGACTGGTCGCGGAGGCACGCGACGACGGCCGCATCCGCGTCGACGGCCGCGGGCTGCTGCTCGCCGGCGGTGACGGCATCGCCACGCCGGGCGGACAGAGCGTGCGGGCGCGGCTGTTCTGCGACGGGGCCGAGCACAACTCGGAAGATGCGGCCGAGCTAGACGAGAACGGCGACTTCCGCATCGACAGCCACCTCAATCCGACGCCGCCGAGCCGGTGCAACAAGCCGGTGCTGTTGATCGTCAACGTGCCGGCGCAGCCGACGGGAATCCCGGTCTGGTTCGCGGCGGGCATTCCCAAGCGCTGACTGCTTTCCCTAGCGCGCGAATTCGTGCCGCTGCGAGCGAAGGTTCTCGCCGTCGATGTACTGCGACAGGATGGCGAGGTCCTCGCCCCGCACGCCGGCTTCGCGGAAGTGGTCCTGCCAGCCCTCGACCCCGCCGGCCACTTCGCGTGCGATGGCGCGGGCCGCGTCCTTCTTCATGCCGTAGGAGCTCGAGCGCGTCAGTGCGTTGTCGATGCTCGATTCCGTTCCGCGCTCGCCCACTTCGATGGCCTGGTAGCCCAGGCCTTGCGCCGAGGGAACCATGTCGAACGCCGGCGACAGCAAGTAGCGGCCGTCGCCTTGCCGCAGAAGGGCGTGGTTCTTCTCGTGGTCGTCCGTGTTGTCCATCAGGATGTTGAACACGAGGCGGCGGAACAGCTCCTGCTGCTGCGCGGCGATGGCGTCCGCGGGCGCGAGGCGCCGCAGCAGCTGCGCGAGCTGCGGATAGCCCAGTTCCTCGCCGGCGGCGCGCAAGGCCACGTTGGCGGACTGGGCGTGGACGCGTGCGTGCCCGATGCGATCGAAGCGTTTCACGGCGACCGCGTGCCGGTCTCCCACGCGCAAGGCGCGCGTGCCGGCGACCCGGATGCCACAGCGCGCGGCCAGCGTCATGGTCGCGTGTTCCAGCAGCTCGGTGTCGAGGTCCTCGCCTTCGGAGAACTTCACCAGCCAGGGCTCGCCGTCGATCATCAGCAGCGACTTGGGCCGCGCGCCGCCCATCGACACGCCGGGGCGCAGCAACCGCTGCTGCCATTCTTCGACTGGCTCGTTGGCCAGTACCTTGCGAACCACGTCGGCCATCTCGTCGAGGCTGCCGAGCCCGGGGATCGGCGACGAGGGCCAGGGCTCGTAGACGTCGTCGCGAGGGCTGACGCCCAGCCCGCCGTAGCGACCGTCGCCGGCGAAGTACAGGAACTCGAGGATCGACAGTCGCGCGCTGCGTTCGAACTTGCGGATGACGCGCTCGCCCCAGCGATCCGGTCGCGCGTCGTCCACGGCGCCTGCGGCGCGATCCTTGTCACCGGGCAGGTAGAGGCCAGGTTGCAGTGGAAGGTCTTCGCTCAGCGCGAAACCGTCGGCCAGCCACGGCTGCGCGTACTCGAGGCCGACCGAACGCGCGTTCGCCACGAGCCGCAACTCGCCCACGTGCCGCGGCCGCGCCGGATCGCCGAGCCACCAGAGATGCATCGCGTCCCGCGGCTGGTAGATCGGCCGGTCAGACACGGCGCGGCTCCTTCTTCGCGCGGTGCCGCTGCGACGCCTGCTGGACCTCCGCTTCGATCGCCGCCACGTCCTCCCTGGGATCGGCCAGCTGCGCCAGCGCGGCGTGCCGGTTGATCATCCAGAGCGCCGTCGCATACACGCCCATGGAGACCGTGGGATCGCCTTTCTCGAGGCGCATCAACGTGGGCACCGAGACCTGCAGCCGCGTGGCCCAGGCCCGCAGCGACTGCTTGCGGCGCTTGCGAGCCGTGGCCAGGTCGGCGCCCAGCCGCGCCAAGGCCGAGCCGGCTTGGGCGGGAAGCGTTTCGACGGCGGCAGATACCTGCGGCATGCAAGTATTCTTGCATAAATCCGCCTATTTGTTCACTTATATGTGAACACTAGCGAGAAAGCGAGCTACTCGCGCACGGCACAGACGAGCGAGCCCGCATCGTTGTGCTGGATCGCCAGGCTGTTCTTGGCCTGGGCGACGTCCATGTCGCGCGGCAGGGGGACGCCGTTCTTCACGGCCAGGATCTCGGCCATGACGCTCACCGCGATCTCCGGCGGTGTCTTGCTGCCGATGTAGATGCCGATCGGCCCACGCAGCCGGCCCAGTGATTCCTCGGTCTGCTCGAAATGCTCGACCATGCGCTGGCGCCGCGCTTCGTTGTTGCGGCGGCTGCCGATGGCGCCCACGTAGAAGGCGTCGGTCTCCAGCGCCTCCAGCAAGGCCAGGTCGTCCAGCTTGGGATCGTGCGTCAGCGCCACGACGCAGCTGCGCCGATCGGGCCGGAACGCCTGCACCACGTCGTCGGGCATGTCGTGCACCAGCTTCGCGCCGGGCACGTGGAAGGCGCCGCTGTATTCCTCGCGCGGATCGCACACGGTCACCGCGAAGCCGCTGAACAACGCCATGGTCGCCAGGTACTCGGTGAGCTGGCCGGCGCCGATGAGCAGCATGCGGTACTCGGGCCCGAAGGTGTTGGCCATGCGCTGGCCGTCCACCACCAGGTCGGAAGGCGTGTCGGCCGGCTCCAGCGTGGCCTGGCCGTCGGCCAGCCGCACCGTGCGGCGCACCAGGCGGCCGGCCTCCAGCGCCGCCACCAGCTCGGCCAGCGCGGCCGGGTCGGGATCGTTCTCCAGCAGCAGTTCCAGCGTGCCGCCGCAGGGCAGGCCGAAGCGGTGCGCTTCATCGGCGGTAACGCCGTACTTCACGAACGACGGCGGGCCCGAAGGCATCTCGCGCGATTCGCCCTGCGGCGCGTGGGCCTGCGTGAAGCGCCAGATCAGGTCGTCCTCGACGCAGCCGCCCGACACCGAGCCGACCACCGAGCCGTCCTGCGCCAGCGCCATGATCGAGCCCACCGGCCGCGGCGACGATCCCCAGGTGCGCACCACGGTGGCGAGCAGCGCGCGCCGGCCCGCCGCGCGCCAGTCGCGCAGCGTGCGCAGCACCATCACGTCGAGGTTTTCCATCGTGCTCCCCGCGAAAGTTCAGAAGGCGTAGGCGGCGTTCACGCCCACCAGCCAGTTGCGGCCGGGCGCGGGTTCGAAGTAGCGGCCGTTGCCCTCGTTGACGATCACGGAACCCGCGTACCGGCGATCCGTCACATTGTCGACGCGCACGAATTCCCGCACGGACCAGCGGCCCACCGCCTGCCGCAGCGAAGCGCGCAGCCCGAGCGTGGTGGCCGCGGGCGCGAAGTCGGTGTTGCCGTCGTTCACCGCGATGCGGCCGGTGTGCCGCACTTCCACCGCGGTCTGCAGCCCCCAGGGCTTGTGCTCCCAGGCCAGTTCGCCGAACAGCATCGCGCGCGGGATGCCGGGGATGCGATTGCCCGAAGGGACCACCACCGTGGGCGTGGTGCAAGGCGGCGGACCGCAGGTGGTGAACGTGCTGTCGTAGCGCGCCTGCAGCAGCGTCGCGGCCACCTGCGTGGACCATCCGCCGCCGAAGCGCCCGGCCAGCGCCGCCTCGAAACCGCGCCGCTCGGTGCGGCCCGCGTTCTGGAAGGTGCTGCGTCCGCCGGCGTTGGTGAGCACCACCAGTTCGTCGGTGGTGCGCGCCTGGAACAGCGCCGCATTCACCGCCCAGTCCTGCGACAGCTCGGCCTTGGCGCCGATCTCGAACTGCCGGCTGTACGCGCTGCGCAGGTCGAAGTTCAGGCCCGTGCCGCTGGGGCGGTACGACAGCTCGTTGAAGGTCGGCGTCTCGAAGCCGCGACCCGCCGAGGCGTAGAGGTTGAGCGAATCGTTCACATGGAACACCACTCCCAGCACCGGCGTGGTGGCCGAGTAGGTCGCCGATCCGCTGTCGTCGCCGTTGGCGCCGACGATGAAGCGGTCGCTGGAGGCGAACTTCACCTGCGAATGCCGCACGCCGGCCGTCACCGACCAGCGCTCCAGGCTCCACACGCCCTGCACGTACTGGTCGAAGGTGCGCACGCGGTTCTCTTCGTCGCGCCGCAGCGCGCCCTGCACGCCGAGCACCTGCGAGGCCCCGGTGCCGGTGAAGTTCTGGAAGCCCAGGCGCTGCTCGGTCATGCGGTCGGCCGACAGCCCGAAGGTGATCGCCAGCGGCGCGTCGAAGGCCCGCGTTCGCATCACCCACTGCGCGTCGGCACCGTGGTAGCGGCGGTCCAGGTCGATCACGCCTCCCGGCTGCGTGATGGGCGTCTGCGTGCCCACCGGGATCGCCTGGAACTGCTCGGTCTCGCGAGTGCCGGTCCAGCCGGTGAACTTGAACGAGTGCACCGCGTTCAGCCGGTGCTCCAGGATGAAGCCGCCCTGCAGCTGGTCCACCGACTTGCGGGTGTTGAACTGCAGCGCCGCCGGGCTGGCCTGGCGCGGATCGGCCTCGAACTCGGCGCGCGTCAGTCCCAGCGGGTCCTGCGTGTCCGGCATGCGCACGCTGTTGAGGATGAAGCTGAGCCGGGTGTCCTCGCTCGCGTTGTAGCGGACCTTGCCGTTGAAGCCGGTGCGCTCGGCGGCGCTGTGGTCTCGGAAGCCATCGGTGTCGAAGCGCGTGGCGCTCAGGTTGTACTGCACCGCCCCTTGCTGGCCCGACAGGCGCGCGTTGTGCCGCCGCGTGCCGAAGCTGCCGAAAGCCGTCCCGACCTCGGCCACGGTCTCGGGACCGCCGTCGGCGGTGAAGAGGCTGATCACGCCGCCGGAGGAATTGCCGTACAGCGCGGAGAACGGCCCGCGCAGCACCTCGATGCGGTCGGCGGAGAGCAGGTCGAAGTGCGAGACCTGGCTCTGCCCGTCGGGCGCCGTGGCCGGGATGCCGTCGGTGTACAGGCGCAGGCCGCGCACGCCGAAGGTGGCGCGCGCGCCGTAGCCGCGCGAGGAGATCTGCACGTCCTGCGCGTAGTTCTGGCGGTTGAGTGCCGTGATGCCCGGCACGCGCGCCAGCGACTCCGACAGGTTGATGCCCAGCTGCGAGTCGCGCAGCGTGTCGCCGCGGATCACGTCGATCGAGGCCGGCGTGTCGAACGCCGGCTGGGTGATGCCCGGCGTGGCCGTGACGGTTTGCGGACGCAGCGTCCCTTCGACCGGCGGTGCCGTCGGCGTCTGGCCGGCGGCCTGGGCCGCCACGAAAGCCGCCGCAGCGGCGACAGCGGTCGTTCTCATGATCACACCTCTCAGCGCGACAACCAGAACACCAGGCCGGCCGCGATGGCGACACCGGCCGCCCAGACCCAGGCAGGAACCCCGCCGCGCGCGGTGGCCACGCCGGGCGCCGGATCCGGCGCCGCCGCGGCCTGCGCATTGGTGGCTTCCGCGGCCGCCGCGGATTCCACGGGATGGCGTTTCCGCAGCTCCTGCTCGAAGCGCTTGAAGAAGTCCTCCGCCATCGATCGCGCAACGCCGTCGATCAGCCGCTGGCCCACCTGCGCGATCTTGCCGCCCACCTGCGCGCTGGCCGTGTACTGCAGCTCGCAACCCGCGTCGCGCGGCTCCAGCAGCACCTTGGCCTCGCCCTTGCCGAAGCCGGCCGCGCCGCCCTGCCCTTCGAACTTCATCGTGTAGCTCGAGGGCGGCTGCACGTCCAGCAGCTGGATCTTCCCGGAGAACTTGGCCGCGACCGGGCCGACCTTCACCGACATGCCGATCGCGTACTGGTCCGGCCCGGTCGACTCGATGCGGTCGCAGCCGGGGATGCAGGCCTTGAGCACCTGCGGGTCGTTGAGCGCTTCCCAGGCTTCCTGCCTGTCCACCGCCAGCGTGCGGCTGCCTTGCATGTCCATGTCGTGCTCCCTCGTGTCGTCGTTCAGCGGTCCATCACGGCCGCGATGCTTCCCGCCAGCTGTTCCAGCGTTTCGATGTTGTGCACCGCCAGCATGCCGTGCGCGGCGCGATGCAGCTGCACCGCGCCGCGCGCCAGCGGCTCGTAGCCGGAGAAGCGCAGCAGCGGGTTGAGCCAGAGCAGGCGACGGCAATGCAGCCGCAGCCAGTCGAGCTCGCGGCCCAGCGCTTCCGGCTCGCCGGTGTCGAGGCCGTCGGTGATCAGCAGCACGAGCGTGCGGCGGCCGACCAGTCGTCGCGAGTGGTTCCTGCGCAGCATGGCCAGCGATTCGCCCAGCCGGGTGCCGCCGGCGAAGTCGTCGATCGCCGCGCTCGCCATCGACAGCATGGCGTCGGTGTCGCCCTGCCTGAACGCGGCGCTCAGGTCGGTGAGGTGCGTGCCGAACGCGAACACGTCGCAGCGGCCGACGCGCCCGCCCTCCGCATGGCGCGTGGCGGCATGGAGGAAGGCCAGCAGCAGCCGCGCGTAGCGCTCCATCGAACCCGAGACGTCCAGCAGCACCAGCAAGGGCAACGGCTGCCGGCGCCGCTCGCGCCGCGGCAGATGCACCACCTCGCCGCCGGTGCGCGCCGCCGCGCGCATGGCGCCGGGCCAGTGCGGCCGGCTGCCGCGCACGCCGGTGTGCGTGCGGCGCGCGGGCACCGTCGGCACCGGCAGCGCGACGTCGCGCGCGATGCGCTCCACCAGCCGGTACTCGTCGGCGGAAAGGCCGTTGAAGTCGGCATGGCGCAGGCGTTGCAGGTCGCTGGCCGTCATCGCGGCGTCGAAGCGCACTTCCTGGTCGGGCTTGCGCGGCCGGCCCTGGCCGGCGCGTTGCGGCGCGAGCGCTTCCTGCACGCGCGGGCGGCGCTTGACCGGTTCGGCCTTGCCTTCGCCCTGCGGCAGCATCTGCGCAAGCAGCTTCTGCGCCATGCCGGGATCGCGGAAGAACGCATCGAAGAGCTCGCGGAACACGAGGCGGTCCTGCTCGCGGCCCACCATCACCGACTCCAGCGCCGCGCCCAGGTCCTCGCGCCTTTCCAGGCCGACCAGCGTCGCGGCTTCGGTGGCGAGCGCGATGCGCGCGCTGTCCACCCGCACGCCGGCGCGCCGCAGCGCACGTCCGAAGCCGGCGATGTTGTCGGCCAGCTTGCCGGTGCGCGCGTCGCCGAGCTGCATGCTTGTCCCCGTCATTCCCGCGGAGGCGGGAATCCAGTGCGTCCGCCTTCCGCGGACTGCCGGAAGCCCTGGGTCCCCGCCTTCGCGGGGATGACGGTGGCGGCCCTCATGCCGCCTCCGGCTTGAGCAGGTCGGCGGCCAGGTCGCGCGTGAGCGCGGCCACGTCCTCGCGCTGCTTGAACAGGATGCCGGCGGTGTCGGTCACCACCTCCGGATCGAGCGCCAGCGTGTCCAGCGCGACCAGCGCCTTGGCCCACTCCACGCTCTCGGCGATGCCGGGCGTACGCTGGAAGGCGCCGGCGAAAGGCTGGCTGCGCAGGCGCGCGACGAACGCCGACACCTGGTCGGCCAGGGCCTCGCCGGCCTGCGGCACGCGCGATCGCACGATGGCGAGCTCGCGTTCGCGGTCCGGGTAGTCGAGCCAGTGGTAGAGGCAGCGCCGCTTGAGCGCGTCGTGCAGCTCGCGCGTTCGATTGCTGGTCAGGATGGTCACCGGCGCGGCCTGCGCGCGCACCGTGCCCAGTTCGGGGATACTGACCTGGTATTCGCCCAGGTACTCGAGCAGGAAGGCTTCGAACGGCTCGTCGGCGCGATCGAGTTCATCGACCAGCAGCACCGCCCCCGGCGCGGGCGCCTGCAGGGCCTGCAGCAGCGGCCGGCGGATCAGGTACTTCTCCTGGTAGACCTCGCGCTCGGCCTGCGCCGCCGTGCCGTGGCCTTCCGCCGCACGCAGGTGCAGCAGCTGCGCCGCGTAGTTCCATTCGTAGAGCGCCTCGCGCTGCTCCAGGCCGTCGTAGCACTGCAGGCGCAGCAGCTCGCGCCCCAGCGCCGCGGCCAGCGCCTTCGCCAGTTCCGTCTTGCCCACGCCCGGCTCGCCCTCCAGCAGCAGCGGCCGTTGCAGCTTCAGCGCGAGGAAAGCCGCGGTGGCCAGGCGGCGGTCGGCGAAGTAGCCGACCGACTGGAGTGATTGGATCAGGGCATCGATGGAGGCTGGCACGATCCCGCGAGATTAGCCCAGCGCCTTGGCCACCGCTCGCTGCGCCATCACGCTGATGAGCTGCGCGCGGTACTCGGCGCTGGCGTGCAGGTCGCTCGACAGGCCGTCGCTGGAGATCTTCAGGCCCGCCGACGCCGGCGTGAAGTTGCGCGACAGCGCGTCCTCCAGGCCCTGGTGGCGGAACACGCCGTTGCCGCCGCCGGTGACCGCCACGCGCACGCCCGAGGCCGTCTGCGCGACGAACACGCCGATGAGCGCGAAGCGCGAGGCCGGCTGCTTGAACTTGATGTAGGCCGCCTTCGACGGGACCGGGAACGAGATCGCGGTGATCAGCTCGCCTTCTTCCAGCGCCGTGCTGAACAGCCCGGTGAAGAAGTCGTCGGCCGCGATCTTGCGCTTGTTCGTCTGCACCGTCGCGTTCAGGCCCAGCACCGCGCTGGGATAGCAGGCCGCGGGATCGTTGTTGGCCACCGAGCCGCCGAGGGTGCCCAGGGCACGAACCTGGCGATCACCGATGTGGCCGGCCAGGTCGGCCAGCGCGGGGATGGCCTTGCGGACTTCCTCGCTGGCGGCGACTTCGGCGTGGCGGGTCATCGCGCCGATGACCAGGTTGTCGCCCTCGCGCCGGATGCCCGCGAGTTCGCGCACCGCGCCCAGGTCGACCAGCTGCTCGGGATTGGCCAGGCGCAGCTTCATCGACGCCAGCAGCGTCTGGCCACCGGCCAGCGGCTTGCCGCCGGCACCGGACAGGCGGGCGGCTTCGGGCAGCGCGGTGGGACGTTCGAAGGTGAATGCGTACATGCTCGTCTCCTTGCGTCTGGATCAGGCCCGGGCCTGCTGGATGGCCTGCCACACGCGCGGCGGGCTGGCCGGCATGTCCAGCTCCTTCACGCCCAGGTCCTTGAGCGCGTCGAGCACCGCGTTGATCACCGCCGGCGGCGAGCCGATGGCGCCGGCCTCGCCGCAGCCCTTGGTGCCCAGCGGGTTGTGGGTGCACGGCGTGGACACGGTGGCGAGCTTGAACTCCGGCAGGTCGTTCGCGCGCGGCATCGCGTAGTCCATGAAGCTGCCGGTGAGCAGCTGGCCGCTTTCGCGGTCGTACACGCAGTTCTCCAGCAGCGCCTGGCCAATGCCCTGCGCCAGGCCGCCGTGCACCTGGCCCTCGACGATCATCGGATTGATGATGGTGCCGAAGTCGTCCACCGCGGTGAAGCGGTCCAGCTGCACCACGCCGGTGGTCGGATCGACTTCCACCTCGGCGATGTAGGTTCCGGCCGGGAAGGTGAAGTTGGTCGGGTCGTAGAACGCGGTCTCGTTGAGGCCCGGCTCCAGTTTGTCGAGCGGGTAGTTGTGCGGCACGTAGGCCGTCAGCGCCACCTGGCCGAACGGGATCTTCTTGTCGGTGCCCTTGACCTTGAACTCGCCGCCCTCGAACTCGATGTCGGCATCGCTGGCCTCCATCAGGTGGGCCGCGATCTTCTTGGCCTTGGCCTCGATCTTGTCCAGCGCCTTCATGATGGCCGCGCCGCCCACGCTGATCGAGCGCGATCCGTAGGTGCCCATGCCGAACGGCACCCGGCCGGTGTCGCCGTGCACCACGTCCACGTTCTCCACCGGGATGCCCAGCCGCGCCGCGACCACTTGCGCGAACGTGGTCTCGTGGCCCTGGCCGTGGCTGTGCGAGCCGGTGAACACGGTGACGCTGCCGGTGGGGTGCACGCGGATCTCGCCGCATTCGAACAGGCCGGCCCGCGCGCCCAGCGCACCCGCGATGTTCGACGGCGCGATGCCGCAGGCCTCGATGTAGCTGCTGTAGCCGATGCCGCGCTTGAGGCCCTTCGCCTCGCTGGCCGTGCGGCGCGCCTCGAAGCCTTCCACCTCGGCCAGCGACCTGGCCTTGTCCATGCAGGCGTTGTAGTCGCCGGTGTCGTACTGCAGCGCCACCGGGGTCTGGTAGGGGAACTGGGTGATGAAGTTGCGTCTGCGGATCTCGTCCTGTGACAGGCCCATCTCCCACGCGCAGCGCGTCACCAGCCGCTCGAGCAGGTAGGTGGCCTCGGGCCGGCCGGCGCCGCGGTACGCATCCACCGGCGCGGTGTTGGTGAACCACGCATCCACCTCGACGTGGATCAGCGGCGTGGTGTACTGGCCCGCCAGCAGCGTGGCGTACAGGATCGTCGGCACGCAGGTGGAGAAGGTCGACAGGTAGGCGCCGAGGTTGGCGTCGGTGTGCACGCGCAGCGCGAGGAACTTGCCGTCGGCGTCCATCGCCATCTCGGCGCGGCTGACGTGGTCGCGGCCGTGGGCGTCGCACAGGAACGCCTCGCTGCGCTCGCAGGTCCACTTGATCGCGCAGTTGAGCTGTTTCGCGGCCCAGGTCAGCGCCACGTCCTCGGCGTAGAGATAGATCTTGGAACCGAAGCCGCCGCCGACGTCGGGCGCGATCACGCGCACCTTGTGCTCGGGCAGGCCCAGCACGAACGCCGTCATCAGCAGCCGCTCGACGTGCGGGTTCTGGTTGGACACGTACAGCGTGTACTCGTCGCTGGCGCGGTTGAACGAGCCGATGGCCGCGCGCGGCTCCATCGCGTTGGGCACCAGGCGGTTGTTCGTCAGGTCCAGCGTGGTGACGTGCGCGGCCTTGGCGAACGCGGCATCCACCTGGGCCTTGTCGCCGATCGCCCACTTGTAGCAATGGTTGCCGGGCGCGGCGTCGTGCAGCACCGTGGCCTTGGCCGCGTCGCGCACGTCCACCACCGCGGGCAGCGCGTCGTAGTCGACCTCCACCGCCTCGGCCGCGTCGCGGGCCTGTTCCAGCGTGTCCGCCACCACCATCGCGACGTGGTCGCCGACGTAGCGCACCTTGCCCTGCGCCAGGATGGGATGCGGCGGCTCCTTCATCGGCGTGCCGTCGGTGCTGGTGATCAGCCAGCCGCACGGCAGCCCGCCCATCTTGCCTTCCACGTCCTTGCCGGTGAACACCTTCGCCACGCCCGGCATGCCCTCGGCGCGCGAGACGTCGATGGACTTGATGGTCGCGTGCGCATGCGGCGACCGCACGAACACCGCGTAGCGCATGTTCGGCAGGTGGATGTCGTCGGTGTACTGGCCGCTGCCGGTGAGGAAGCGGTAGTCCTCCTTGCGGCGCAGGGCCTCGCCGATGTGCGGCAGGCCGGAGAAGTCGGATGCACCCATGGTTCGCTCCTCGATTCGGTTCAGGCCGAGGCCGTGGCAACGCCCTGCTCCATGGCGGAGCGGCCCTGCTGCACGGCCTTCACGATGTTCTGGTAGCCGGTGCAGCGGCAGATGTTGCCCTCGAGCTGCTCGCGGATCTCGGCCTCGGACGCTTGCGGATGGCGCTTGCACAGGTCGATGGCGCTCATCACCATGCCCGGCGTGCAGAAGCCGCACTGCAGGCCGTGGCAGTCCTTGAACGCCGCCTGCATCGGATGCATGGCGCCGTCGGCCGCCGCGAGGCCCTCGATGGTGGTGATCTCCGCGCCGGGGTGCTGCACGGCCAGCGTGTTGCACGACTTCACCGCCTTGCCGTCGACCAGCACCGTGCAGGCGCCGCACTGCGCGGTGTCGCAGCCCACGTGGGTGCCGGTCAGGCGCAGGTGCTCTCGGATAGCGGTCACCAGCAGCGTGTTGGGCGGCACGTCCAGGCTCGCGGCCTTGCCGTTGACTTTCAATTGGACCTGCATGCTCGTCTCCATCGGTTGCGGAACTCCGGACGGGCCATTCTTGAAGCCGCTCCCACCCCCCTACCTAGGCGAAACCCTAGAAGGTGGCGGGAGCTCGCGGAAATTCTCAAAATGGAACAACCGCCGGGCGAACATCGCCGGCGCCCGGCAACCCATCGGAGACCACCGTCGTGCTCATCGCGAACGAAACCCGCCTGCAGGACATCGAGCTCGCGCGCCGCGCCGTGATGGGGGAAGGCCGCTCCGCCACGGATGTGCTGGTGGACCGGTGGTTCGAACGCAGCTGGATCGAACGCTCCTGGCGCCGCTGCCTCGCGCAGGGCCACCGGCCCGAGCAGCGCGTCGGCTTCGACCTGCTGCCCGCCCAGGCCCGGCGGCGCGCCGAGGAAGCGGGGCACGAACTGCTGCAGGCCGCGCGGCCGGTGATGTCGCGCCTGGCGCGCGCGATCGCCGGCAGCCGCTATTTCGCGGTGCTCACCGATGAGCAGGGCACGGTCATCGGCGTCGATGGCGCCATCGACCGCAGCGATCGCCGCGCCGACCTCATCACGCGCGTGGGCGTGGACCTCTCGGAGGGCGCGGTGGGCACCACCGCCATCGGCGCCGCGCTCATCGAGCTGCAGCCGGTGTGGCTGCACCGCGGCGAGCACTTCTACGAGGACACCAGCTGCTACAGCTGCGCGGGCGCGCCGCTCATCGGACCGGATGGCCGCTCGGTCGGCATGCTCGACCTCACCGGCATCGACGCCGCCGAGCGGCCCGAGCTCAAGCACCTGGTCGTGCAGTCGGCGCGCGGCATCGAGAACGCGCTGGCGCTCGCCCGGCCGCATGCGCTGCTGCTGCGCCTGAACTGGCCGGGCCGCGACTTCGGCGACGACGACGGCCTGCTCTGCCTGGACCGCGACGGCGCCATCGCCAGCGTCAATCCCGGCGCGCGCCAGATGCTGGGCGAGCTGGTGCAGGGCGCGGCGCATTGCAGCGAGCTGTTCGCCACGCCGTGGGAGGTCTTCTTCGATCTCGCCCGCAAGGACGCGTCGGCGCACGAGGTGCCGCTGTGGTCGGGCTTGACGCTGCAGGTGCTGCCGCAGATGCCCGGGCATGCCCAGGTGCCGCGTCCGGCGGCGACCGATTCGCGCCTGCCGCTCAAGGACCTGGAGACCGAGCTCATCCGCCAGGCCGTGCAGGACTCGCGCGGCAACGTGATGGCCGCGGCACGGCGGCTGGGGATCAGCCGGGCGACGGTGTATCGCAAGCTCGGGCAGCGGGGGCGCTGAATGCCGTCATTCCCGCGAAGGCGGGGATGACGGAAACATACACTTGCGAGCCCATGCGTTCCGCCGCCGTCCTCGCCCTGATCCTGTCGCACGCGCCTGCGCCAGCCGCCGAAGTCTCCGTAGCGGTCGCCTCCAACTTCACCGTGCCCATGCAGAAGCTCGCCGCCGCCTTCGAGCAGTCCAGCGGGCACAAGGCCACGCTGGCCTTCGGCTCCACCGGGCGCTTCTACGCCCAAGTGAGGAACGGAGCGCCCTTCCAGGTGCTGCTGGCGGCGGACGACGAGACACCCGCGAAGCTGGAGAAGGACGGCCTCGCCGTGGCGGGATCGCGCTTCACCTATGCCACCGGCCGGCTGGTGCTGTGGAGCGCCGACCCAGGCGTGGTGGACGAGCGCGGCGAGGTGCTGAAGAAACCCGGCACGGGCAAGATCGCCATCGCCGACCCGCGGCTGGCGCCCTATGGCGTTGCGGCGGTGGAAGCGATGGGCCGGCTCGGCGTCGCGCTGGCCCTGCAGCCTCGCATCGTGCAGGGCGAGAACATCTCGCAGGCCTACCAGTTCGTGCTGACCGGCAATGCGCAGATGGGGTTCGTCGCGCTCTCGCAGGTGATGGCGGACGGCCGCATCGAGAAGGGCTCGGCCTGGCGGGTGCCCGCGGAGCTGCACGCCGCCATCAAGCAGGACGCGGTGGTGCTGAGCGCGGGCAAGGACAACCCCGCGGCCGCCGCGCTGATGGCGTTCCTGCGCAGCGACGCCGCGCGCGCCATCATCCGCGCGCACGGCTACGAGCTGTAGCGCATGCCGATCACGCGCGAAGACCTCGGCGCCCTCTGGCTGACGTTCAAGCTGGCGAGCGCGACCACCGTCGTCCTGCTGGTGCTGGCCACGCCGCTGGCCTGGTGGCTGGCGCAGGCGCGCAGCCGCTGGGCCGCGCTGGTCGGCGCGCTCGTCGCGCTGCCCCTGGTGCTGCCGCCGACGGTGCTCGGCTTCTACCTGCTGGTGGTGTTCGGGCCGCAGGGCTGGGGCGGGCAGCTGACGCAGTCGCTCGGGCTCGGATTGCTGCCTTTCACCTTCGGCGGTCTGCTGGTGGCGTCGGTGATCTACTCGCTGCCGTTCGCGGTGCAGCCGCTGCAGCATGCTTTCGAAGCCGTGGGCCGCAGGCCGATGGAAGTGGCCGCGACCTTGCGCGCGAGCCCCATCGACGCCTTCTTCACCGTCGCCATCCCGCTCGCGCGGCCGGGCTTCATCACGGCCGCGATCCTGAGCTTCGCGCACACCGTCGGCGAGTTCGGCGTGGTGCTGATGATCGGCGGCAACATCCCGCAGCAGACCCGCGTGGTGTCCACGCAGATCTACGGCCATGTCGAATCGCTGGCCTACACGCAGGCGCACTGGCTCTCGGGCGGGATGCTGGCGTTCTCGTTCCTGGTGCTGCTGGGGCTCTCGTTGTCCACTCGGCGCACGGCGCGGGTGATGCCGTGAGCGACGCGAACCGCATCCGCCTCGCGCTGCAGCGGCCCGCATTCACGCTGGACGTGGACCTCGCGCTGACGCCGCGCGGCATCACCGTGCTGTTCGGGCCTTCGGGCTCGGGCAAGACGACCGTGCTTCGCTGCGTGGCGGGCCTCGAGCGCGCGCGGGGCGAAGTTCGGGTTTCGGGCCGCACGTGGCAGGACGACGCGCGCGGCGAATTCCTCTCGACCTCGCGCCGGCCGCTCGGCTACGTCTTCCAGGAAGCGAGCCTGTTCCCGCACCTCAGCGTGGCGGGCAACCTGCGTTACGCGCAGCGCCGCGCGCGCGACGCAAACGCCATCTCGCTGGACCGCGCCGTGGAGCTGCTCGGCATCGGCAGTCTGCTCGACCGCTCGACGGCCGACCTCTCCGGCGGCGAGCGCCAGCGGGTCGCGATCGCGCGCGCCCTTGCGACGCAACCCGAGTTGCTGCTCCTCGACGAGCCGCTGGCCTCGCTCGATCCCGCGCGCCGGCGCGAGTTGCTGCCCTGGCTGGAGCACCTGCGCGACGGCCTGGGCATCCCGATGCTCTACGTCACGCACTCGGCCGACGAGATGGCGCGCCTGGCCGACACCGTGGTGCTGATGGAGGCGGGCCGCGTCGTCGCCAGCGGCCCGCCGGCCGCCACCCTCACCCGCCTGGACCTGCCGCTCGCCCAGGACGAGGACGCCGGCGCCCTGCTGGAGGGCGTGGTCGTGCAGATCGATGCGGCCTGGCACCTGGCCCGCGTGGACTTCGCCGGCGGCATGCTCTGGCTGCGCGACGACGGCCTGCGCGAAGGCGAGCGTGTACGTGTGCGCGTACTCGCCCGCGACGTGAGCCTGGCGGCCGAAGCCCCCGCGCCCGGCACGGCCAGCATCCAGAACGTGCTGGCCTGCGCGGTGGTCGGGTTGCAGGCAGGACCGCACCCTTCGCAGGCGATGGTGGCGCTCGATTGCGGCGGGCACCGGCTGATCTCGCGCATCACCGCGCGGGCCGCCGATTCGCTGGGACTGGCGGCGGGGATGCGGGTGTTCGCGCAGGTGAAGTCGGTGGGGTTGGTGCGCTGAGGGCGCGCTGTCGAATCCACAGCAGTCGCTGTATATTTGACAGCATTCGCTGTGAATTAAACAGCGCCATTCATGGACGCCACCCTCGCCTATCTCTTCGGCAGCCAGGCCAAGGCCAGCCTGCTCGCCGTCCTGTTCTCAAATCCCCACGAGGCTTATCACTTGCGGGGCCTGGCGGCGATGGCGGGGGTCGAGTCGGGCAACGCGGTGAAGATGCTTCGGGCCCTGGTCGCCGCGCAGCTGGTCAGGAAAGTCGCCGATCCGCGTGGAGCCCGTTATCAGGCCGACGACCGCTCGCCCTTGTTCTCCGCGTTGCGACAGTTGTTCCTGGCGGCCGACGCGCTGCTGCAGGAGTTGCGCGACGTCGCCGACAACCTGCAGGCGGAGGAGGTGCACGTGTTCGGTTCCATGGCTCGCGGCACTGCCCGGCCGGACAGCGACATCGACATCCTCGTGGTGGGAGACCTGTCCACGATCGAGGCGCAGGCGGCTTTCAAGCCGGTGGCGCGCAAGCACAAGCGCGAAGTCAGCGTGCTGGTCGTGGACCGGGACACCTTGCGCAAGCAGGCCGCGGAAGGCACGCCCTTCTGGCAAGACGTGCTGGCGCACCCCGTCATCACGCTCAAGGGAATTCCGCTCCGATGCTGCGCTCCGCCCGCCGACTCTCGCTCGATGAACAAGCCTTCCATCCCTGCCCGCAAGACCGCGTGACGATCATGGCGCTGCTCGCCGCGGCGTCACGCAAGCGCGACGACGCCTTGCTGGAAGCCAGCTCGATGGACACGCGTGTCGAGGCGACCTACGACGCCTGCTTCAACATCGCACTGGCCCTCCTGAACGCGCACGGCTGGAAGCCGCGACCGGTCCCGGCGCACCATCGTTTCACGCTCGAAGCGGCATGTGAGGCCCTTGGGGCGGGCGAAGGGCTGTTCGACCGCGTCGACGCCATCCGCGACGTGCGCAACCAGAAATACACGGGCGTGAGCCGGAACCGGAGGGACTACGAGTTCTCGCTCAAGGTGCTGGACGAGTTCGCGCAGGCGGCCGGTGACTGGTTCGCCCGGCATCACGCCGGCTTGCTGAAGTCCTAGGCAACGGTCACGCCGCCCCGAACCCGAAGCGCCCCAGCATGGCCTGGGCCGATGCTTCGCGCAGGAATTCCGCGAACCGCCGTGCCGCGGCCGGCGCACCGGACCGCACGCTGAGCCCGTATTCCACGCTCACCTGCAGCGCGGAGGGAAGGTCGACGAGACGCGCCTGGGGCCATTCGCGGCAGCACGCCATCGCGTTGCTGCGGTAGGTGATGAAGGCATCGGCCTGGCCGCTCTCCATGATCCAGGCGTAGGTGCCGCGGCCCGCGGGCCCCTTGGGCGATCGCGGCGAACCCGTCAGGCGCAGCGCCTTCTGCTCGAGTCGAGCGCCCGCGCCGGGCGACAGAGCGTCGGCGCGCGCGAACATGGCCAGCGCATAGTCGCCGGAAGGATCGCACTCGGGCGTGGACATGCCCACGCGCACGCCTTCGTCCAGCAGCGCTTGCAGCAAGCCATCGCTGTCCGCTACGACCTGCGGCGCGACGATGGCGCACAGGGCATTGCGCGCGAACACCACCGGCTCGCTCCAGCCGGCGCGCGCCGCCAACCTCCGGGGCTGGTGAAGATCGGCAGAAGCGAACACGTCCGCCGCCTCGCCGTGCTCGATGCGCTCGCGCAGCAGGCCGGCGGCGCCGAACACCGCCTCCACCGGATCACCGCCTTTCGCGCGCCACAACCCCGCGAGGGCGCCGAAGGCCTCGCGCAGGCTGCCGGCCGCGAAGACCGGCCCCACCGTCACTTCTCCGCGCTCGCGTTCGCGTTCGGGAAGAACAGCTGCTCGCCGCCCACCTTGTACGCCGCGATTGCCTGCTGGCCCTGCGGCGAGATGACCCAGTCGACGAACTTCTGCGCCTGCGCGTACTTCACGTGCGGATGCTTGGCCGGGCTCACCGCCATCACGCCGTACTGGTTGAAGAGGCGCTTGTCGCCTTCCACCAGCACCGCCAGGTCGCCGCGGTTCTTGAACGACAGCCAGGTGCCGCGATCGGTCAGCGCGTACGCGTTGGACGAGGAAGCGATGTTCAGCGCGGGCCCCATGCCGCAGCCGCACTCCCTGTAGCCGCCGCCCTTGGCGTTGTCGAGGCCCGCCTGCTTCCAGTAGCGCAGCTCGGCCGCGTGCGTGCCGCTCTTGTCGCCGCGCGAGACGAAGGACGCGTTGGCCGCGGCGAGCTTCTTCAGGCCCGCGACGATGTCCTTGCCCTTGGTTCCGGCCGGATCGTTCTTCGGGCCCACCAGCACGAAGTCGTTGTACATGACCGGGTAGCGGCGCGGCGCGAAGCCTTCGGCGACGAACTTCTCCTCGGCCGGCTGGTCGTGCACGAACAGCACGTCGGCGTCGCCGCGACGCGCCATGTCGATCGCCTGGCCGGTCCCCACGGCGACCACCTTCACGTCGATGCCGGTGGCCTGCTTGAACGCGGGCAGCAGGTGGCCGAACAGGCCCGACTGCTCGGTGGACGTGGTCGAGGCCATGGTGATGGATTGCGCCGAGGCGGCGCCGGCGGCCAGCGCCAGCGCGAACAGCGAATGGCGGACGAAGCGGTTCATGCGATCTCTCCCTTGACGAACAGGTCGGCCTCGCGCGACAGCACGGGCAGCCGCACGCGGTCGAAGAACTGGTCCACCGGCGCGTCGGCCAGCACGCGGCCCTGCTCCAGGTAGACGACGCGGGTGGCCAGGCGCTTGACCTGGCCCAGGTTGTGGCTGGCGAACACCATCGTCATGCCGGCCAGCGCGAACTCCGCCATCAGCGACTCGACCTCGCGCTTGGCGTGCGGGTCCAGGCTGGCGGTGGGTTCGTCGAGCAGCAGCACGCGCGGCTGCAGCGCCCACGCTCGCGCCAGCGCCAGGCGCTGCTGCTGGCCGCCCGAGAGCACGCGTGCGTTGCGCAGCGCCGCGTCGCCCAGGCCCACGCGGCCCAGCGCCAACAGTGCGCGCTCGCGCGCCTCGCGCCAGCGCACGCCGCGCAGCCACAGCCCCAGCGCCACGTTGTTCATCGCGCTGGTGCGCAGCATGAAGGGCCGCTGGAACACCATCGCCTGGCGCGCGCGGCTGTCGCGCAGCACGGTGCCGCGGCGCGGCTTGACGAGTCCGTGCAGGACGCGCAGCAGCGTGCTCTTGCCGCTGCCGTTGGCCCCGATCAGGGCGACGCGCTCGCCCGACTCGATGCGCAGGTCGATGCCGTGCAACACCGGATGGCTCCCGAAGGCCACGTCCACGCCCTGCAGCCGCAGCACGCCGCTCACGACGACACCGCCGCGTTCGGCAGGCCCGCGTCGCCGCGCGACAGGCGCCAGCGCCGCAGGACCACCACGACCGCGTTGAGCCCCAGCACCACGGAGAGCAGCACCAGGCCCAGGCCGAGGGCCAGGGGCAGGTCGCCCTTGCTGGTCTCCAGCGCGATGGCGGTCGTCATCACGCGGGTGAAGCCATCGATGTTGCCGCCCACGATCATCACGGCGCCCACTTCCGAGATCGCGCGGCCGAAGCAGGCGATCAGCACCGTGAGCAGCGCGTAGCGCTCGTCCCAGGCCAGCAGCAGGCTGCGCATCAGGGGTCCCGCGCCCATCGACGCGAGCTGTTCGCCGTGCTGCACGTCGGCGTCCTCCACCACCTGGCGCGTGAGCGCGGCGGCCACCGGCAGCACCAGCAGCGCCTGCGCGAACACCATGGCGGGGAACGAGAACAGCCAGCCCAGGAAACCCAGCGGACCGCTGCGCGAGAGCAGCAGGTACACCACCAGGCCGACCACCACGGAGGGAATGGCCAGCGCGGTGTTCAGCAGCGCGAGCACCGCCGCGCGGCCCCGCATGCGCGCCACGCCGAGCCAGGCGCCCAGCGCGATGCCGAAGCCGCAGGCCAGCGCGCAAGCCGTGCCGCTGATGGCCAGCGAACGCACGACGATCTCGGCGAGCGTGGGATCGGGGGTGAAGATCAGCTGGAGCGCGCGCGCCAGGCTGTCCGAAAAGCTGTTCATGGGCGGCCGGATGCTAGTGGCGCGCGCCCTCGGCGACCATAAGTTCTTCAACTTATGAACCGCCGTGCATAGCGCATACTGCGCCGCGCATGCACAAGGTCGAACTCTCGTACTCGCTCACCGGCCGCCGGCCCGCCGGCGCGGCCATCCGCAATCCGCTGATCGAGTTGCTGCAGGCGGTGCGGGCGCAGGGTTCGATCTCCGGCGCGGCCAAGTCGCTCGGGCAGTCGTACCGGCATGTGTGGGGCGAGCTCAAACGCTGGGAGGCGGAGCTGGACCGCAGCCTCATCGTCTGGGACAAGGGCCAGCCCGCGCGGCTGACGGCGTTCGGCGACAAGCTGCTGTGGGCCGAGCGGCAGGCGCAGGCGCGGCTCGCGCCGCAGATCGATTCGCTGCACGCCGACCTCGAGCGCGCCTTCGCGGTCGCCTTCGACGACGCCACCCACGTGCTCACGCTGCACGCCAGCCACGACGACGCGCTGGCGCTGCTACGCGAGCAGGCCGCGGCGCGCGCGCGGCTGCACCTGGACATCCGCTTCATGGGCAGCGTGGATGCCATCTCGGCGCTGAACGAGGGCCGCTGCACCATCGCCGGCTTCCACACGCCGCCGCAGCCGGCGCCGGGCTCCCGCGCGCAGCGCACCTACCAGCCGCTGCTGCGGCCGGGCGAGCACAAGATCATCGGTTTCGCCCGCAGGCGGCAGGGGCTGGTGGTCGCGGCGGCCAATCCGCTGGGCATCACGGGGCTGGCCGACCTCGTGGATCGCAAGTTGCGTTATGTGAACCGCGCGCTCGGCACGGGCACCCGCCTGGTGGCGGAAGACCTGCTGGCCGGCGCCGGCATCGCGCCGGGCAGCATCGAGGGTTGGGACCGCATCGAGCCTTCGCATGCGGCCGTGGCCGAGGCGGTGGCTTCGGGCAGCGCGGACGCGGGCATGGCGATCGAGTCGGCGACGCAGGGTCGCGGGCTGGGCTTCGTGCCGCTGCTCGAGGAGGACTACTACCTGGTGTGCCTGCGTTCGGTGCTGGAGCAGCCGGCCACGCGGGCGCTGCGCGAGGTGCTGGCGAGCCCGGAGTGGCAGGAGCGGCTGGGGATGCTGGCGGGGTACGAGCCGCTGCGCAGCGGCGAGGTGCTTAGCCTCAGCCGGCAGTTGCCGTGGTGGAAGTTCAAGACCGCAAAGGCAAGCACTGGATCCCCGCCTTCGCGGGGATGACGAGACCGTTGTCATTCCCGCGAAGGCGGGAATCCAGGGCGTCCGGCTTCCTCAGCGCTTGCGCGGCGCGGCCTTCACCGTGGCCCGCGCCTTCGTGCCGTTCTTGCTCGCGGCCGCGCGCTTGCGGGGCACGGGCTCTTCCTCGTCGTTGGCGGCGACCGCCGTCTTGCGGGGTGCGGCCGGCGCCGGCGCCGCCTTGCCCTGCAAACTCCGCCGCAGCAGGTCCGTGAGGTCGATCACCTCCGCGCTGGCCGCCGGCGTTTCCTCGCCCGGCAGCGGCTGCAGCGTGGCCACGTCGCCCGCGGCGGCCTTGGCCTGTACCAGCTGCTGCAGCTTTTCCTTGAACTCGTCGTGGAACAGGTCGGGGCTCCAGGCCGCCGCCATGTCTTCCACCAGCTGCTCGGCCATCTTCAGCTCGCGGTCGCTGACCGCCACCGAGGTGGTGTCGCCGAAGGTCGAGACCGGCGCGTCGCGCACCTCGTCGGCCCAGCGCAGCAGGTCCAGCACCAGGCCTTCGCCCGAAGGCATCAGCGCGGCCAGGTGCTGCTTGGTCGAGATCACCACCTTCGCCACGCCGACCTTGCCGCTCTTGCGCAGCACGTCGCGCAGCAGCGCATACGGCTTGAGCCCGCGCGCGCCCGGCGCCACGTAGTAGGGCTTGTTGAAGAAGGTGGCGGGGATGTCGGCCTCGTCGACGAATGCCTCGATCTCGATCGTCTGCGTGGTGCGCGGCAAGGCGTTGCGGATCTCCTCCTTGCTCAGCACCACGTACTGGCCTTCCTCGACCTGGATGCCCTTGACCAGTTCCTCGCGCGCGACCGCCTCGCCGGTGGTCTTGCTCACCTGCTTGTTGCCCACCGGGCTCATGCTGTTGGGATCGATCAGGTTGAACTTGGGCCGCGTCTCGGCCGTCGCGCTGTAGAGCACGACCGGGATGTGCACGAGTCCGAAGCTGATGGCGCCTTTCCAGACGGCGCGGGTGCTGGGAGGAGCGGCCATCCGGCCACATTAGGCGGCGGCAAGCCCAGCCGCTGTAGGCGGTGCGATCCCCGCGCTGTCGGACGGCGCGCGCAAGCGCGGCCGTACATGCGCGAGCTCAGCGCGCGCAGGTGCGAAAGCCGGTGAAGCCGTCGTCGCGCTCGGGCAATGCGAAGCCGCGGAATTTCGGCGACTTCATGCGCGCGCGGGTCGCGAACGACGCGCCGCGCAGCACGCGCGCGCGGCCGAACAGCGGCTCGGCCTCGAACTCGGTGTGGCGCGTCCAGGCCTGCGCTTCGAAGCCCGGCCAGGGACGCAGCGTGCCGGCCGTCCACTCCCACACGTCGCCCCAGCGGAAGCCCCGGCTGGCCGCGCGATGGGCCGCCACTTCCCATTCCACTTCGGTCGGCAGGCGGCGGCCGCTCCAGCGCGCGAAGGCGTCGGCCTCCCACCAGCTCACGTGCATCACCGGCTGCTGCGCGGCCATCCGCGTGGCGCGCCCGAAGAGGGTCTGCAGCACCGCGCCGCTGGCCACGCCGATCTGGTCGACGTGGCGCGGCCCCCGCCGGCCTTCGATCTGCGCGGCCTGCTCGAGCCACTGCCAGCCCTCGGGGCGCCAGAGCTCCTCGCGGTCGTAGCCGCCGTCGTCCACGAACTCCACGAACTGGCCCCAGCTCACCGGCTGCGCATCGATCTCGAACTCCGGCACGTCGACCTCGTGCGCCCACTGCTCGACGTCGAACACGAAGCCGCCCGGCTCGGCGCCCAGCGGCCAGCGCGTCGCCGGCAGCGCCAGCGGCTCGCGCAGCACCAGAGCAGGGGGCGCGGCCAGCGACAAGGGCAGGCCGAGCGCCTGGGCCTGGCGCACCAGCTGCTCGCCACGCAGGTCCTCGTGGAACAGCGCGGCGCGGAAGAAGAACAGGCCCTCGTCGTCGGGCGCGGCGTGGTCCAGCAGTTCCAGCGTGCGCTCCAGCGTTTCCATCAGCCAGGCGCGAAGGTCGGCGAAGCCGGGCAGCGGCAGGTCCCAGCGGTCGTCGTGCGGCGAGAGCAGCGGGTGGTACCAGCGATCGGCCATCGGCTCGATGGAGCCGAGCCGCGGCGCGTCGGCGGGGCAGCGCGGGCCCTGTCCCCGGCGCGGGTTGCGCGCGATCCAGTACTCGTCGAACCAGCCGATGTGCCCGGCGATCCACTGCGGCAGTTCCAGCGTGGGCTCGCGCGGCACGGAAAGGCCGCGGTCCATCGCCTGCTCCCAGCACGCGAGCAGCTGCAGCGTGCGGTTGCGCGCGTCCATCCGCGCCAGCGACAGGAGGTCGGGGGAGCCCGCCCGCACGAGACGGGTGTCGTGCGGGGCTTCCACGGCGGGGGTGCCGGAGGCCATCGCTTATTATTCCCGCCCCTGTCATCGCGCCCGATGAGTTCGGGTTAACCCGCGCAGGCAGCGTCAGGGTTCTCTCAGTGCCCCCGACTTAGCATTTACGTTTCCCTGCGCGCGCGGGGAGAATCCCTTTTCCTTACTGGAGACAAGCGTGCCTGCCCTGCTGAAATTCGCGCTGGCCATGGACTGGATCAGTGTGCGCATCGGCCGCATCGCCGCGGTGGCGGTGCTGGCGACGGCGATGATCTCCGCGGGCAACGCCTTCGTCCGCTACGTGCTGAGCATCAGCTCGAACGCCTGGCTCGAGATCCAGTGGTACCTGTTCGCCGGCATCGTGATGCTGGGCGCGCCCTTGGTGCTCAAGGTCAACGAGCATGTCCGCGTCGACCTGTTCTACGGCCGGCTCAAGGGCCACGGCCGCGTTTACGTCGACCTCTTCGGTTTGATCTTCTTCCTGCTGCCCGTGATGGCCCTGCTCGGCTGGCTGTCCTGGCCGCTGCTGGTCAAGATGTACGTCACCGGCGAGATGTCCAACAACGCGGGCGGCCTGATCCGCTGGCCGGCCATGCTGATGCTGCCGCTCGGCTTCCTCCTGATGGTGCTGCAAGGGCTGGCCGAGATCGTCAAGCGCGTGTACTACCTCAAGGGCAAGTTCCAGATGGACACGCACTACGAGGCGCCGGTGCAGTAAGCACGCACCCGGCCCCCACAACGACAAAGACGGACTCAGACCATGCAGATGGAAAACTTCGCGCCGATCATGTTCGCCGGCCTCGTGGTCGTCATGCTGATCGGCTTCCCGGTGGCGTTCTCGCTGGGCGCGCTCGGCCTGGCCTGCGGCTTCTTCGCCATCGAGATGGGCTGGTTCCCGGCCAGCTTCATGGGCAACCTGCCGCTCAACGTGTTCGGCATCCTGTCCAACGACCTGCTGCTGGCGATCCCGTTCTTCACCTTCATGGGGGCCATCCTCGAGAAGTGCGGCCTGGCCGAGGACATGCTGGACTCGATGGGCCAGCTGTTCGGCACGGTGCGCGGCGGCCTGGGCTACTCGGTGATCATCGTGGGCTTCATCCTCGGCGCCATCACGGGCACCGTGGCCGGCCAGGTGATCGCCATGGCGCTGATCTCGCTGCCGGTGATGATCCGCTACGGCTACAACATGCGCTACGCCACCGGCGTGCTGGCCGCCTCGGGCACCATCACGCAGCTGGTGCCGCCCTCGCTGGTGCTGGTGGTGATGGCCGACCAGCTGGGCCGCTCGGTGGGCGACATGTACAAGGGCGCCTGGGGCCCCTCCATCCTGCAGATCCTGATCTTCGCCGGCTACACCTTCATGCTGGGCCTGTTCAAGCCGCAGCACGTGCCGGGCATCCCGAAGGAAGCGCGCACCATGTCGGGCGCCAAGCTCTGGCTCAAGTGCCTGCGCGGCATCATCCCGTCGGCCGTGCTCATCTTCGCCGTGCTGGGCTCGATGGGCGGCCTGCCGTTCATGAGCTCCGCCATCGCCACGCCGACCGAAGCCGGCGCCATGGGTTGCGTGGGCGCCATCGTGCTGGCCGCGATGCACCGCCGCCTGTCGTTCTCGCTGCTGTGGGAAGCCATGATGGGCACCATGCGCCTGACCGCGATGGTGGTGTTCATCCTGATCGGCGCGCGCGTGTTCTCCATGGTGTTCCAGGGCGTGGACGGCGCCCGCTGGGTCGAGCACATGCTGTCGGGCCTGCCCGGCGGCGCGGTCGGCTTCCTGATCGTGGTGAACCTGTTCGTCTTCTTCCTGGCGTTCTTCCTCGACTTCTTCGAGATCGCGTTCATCATCCTGCCGATGCTGGCGCCGGTCGCCGCCAAGATCCTGGCGCCGCTGTTCCTGGACTTCGCCAACGGCGACACGCAGGCCGCCGCCAACGTCGCGATGATCTGGTTCGGCGTGATGCTGTGCGTGAACATGCAGACCTCGTTCATGCACCCGCCGTTCGGCTTCGCGCTGTTCTACCTGCGCGGCATCGCCGACACGCTGTACAAGGAAAAGCGCATCGAGAAGCCGGTGCTGTCCAACGACATCTACCTCGGCGCCATCCCCTGGGTCGTCATGCAGCTGCTGCTGGTGGCCGTGGTGATCTTCGTCCCGCAGTCGGTGACGGTGTTCCTCGACCGCGAGGAACGGGTCGACCTGGACAAGGTCAAGATCGAGATGCCGCAGGACTTCTCCACCGGCGAATCGGCCTCGCCCGCCTCGCCGGCGGCCAGCGACCCGCTGGCGCCCGCGCCGGAGAACAACTTCGGCGACGACGAGCAGAAGAAGCTCGACGAGCTTTTCAACAAGAAGTAGTGGACA
This sequence comes from Pseudomonadota bacterium, assembly GCA_023387335.1. Classification (GTDB taxonomy): domain Bacteria; phylum Pseudomonadota; class Gammaproteobacteria; order Burkholderiales; family Burkholderiaceae_C; genus Ramlibacter. The sequence continues at coordinate 146,908 of JAEWIF010000006.1, forward strand.
CCCCGCAGGCCGACCCGCCCGGCCCGCCACCCTTTCGGTACCAGCCCTCGCGCGAACCCGCCGTCGAGGGCGCGGCTTTCTCCATCCCGTTCAAGCTGCTGATCACCGCCGTGGTGGGCGGCTGCATCTTCTGGGCCGCGCGGCTGTGGCTGCAGGGCAAGCTCGGCACGGGCTTGAGCGTCAACCTCGCCTGGTTCGTCGCCGGCCTCGCGATGCTGGCCTGCACCTGGTGGGCGGTGGTGCGCAGCATCACGCGCATCGCGCCCGACGAGCTGCGCCAGAGCTGGGTCTGGACCCGCCGCATCGACACGCGCGACCTGGCGTACGCCAAGCTCATTCGCGTGCGAGGGCTCGAATGGCTGGTGGCGCCGCGGCTCTACGTGCGCACGCTGCTGGGCAAGTTCGCCGTCTTCTACGTGGCGGACCGCGAGCTGCTCGCCGAGAGCGAGCGGCTGATCGCGCAGCTCAAGGCCTTCCGCGATTTCGGCTGACCTCGCACGCGAGGACCGCCGCGGCACGGCTCCCTACAATGGTCCGCTCATGAACGCGCGCTTCCTCGCAGCCCTGCTGGCGTTCGTCCTGCTGTGGACGGGCGCCTGGACGCATGAGGTCCACGCGGTGAGCGCGGATGCGGATCCCGTCGTGTCCGTGGCCTCGGCGAGCCCGGCCGACGTCGAGGGCTCGATCGACGACCACCACCTCGACGACCAGGGCGGCGCGACGCTCGACCCGCTCGACAGCGCCACGCCGCCGCGCCTCGGCCGCGCACCCTTCGTGGCCCGCGCCCGACCCGCGGACGCGCCCGACGCGCCGCTCTGCTCCCCGCATCTCCCCGGCCCGCAGCGACCCCCCTGCTCCGCGCTCGCCTGAAGCGCGCGCCGGCCTGCGCCGGCTGCCAACGCGGCCCCTCGTCCGAGGGCCCGCACGTCTCATCCCTGGCCGTTCCCCGGCCGCCCCATTCCATGGAAATCCTGATCCTCACGGGACTGATCCTGCTCAACGGCGTCTTCGCCATGTCGGAGATCGCGCTCGTCACCGCGCGCAAGGCGCGCCTGCAACACCTGGTGGACCAGGGCGACGGCGCCGCCGCGGCCGCCCTCCAGCTCGGCGAGGACCCGACCCGGTTCCTCTCCACCATCCAGATCGGCATCACCTCGATCGGCGTGCTCAACGGCATCGTCGGCGAGGCCGCCCTCGCGGCGCCGCTGGCCGACTGGCTCGATTCGCTGGGGCTGCCTGCCCCCTACAGCGGCTATGCCGCCACCGGCCTGGTGGTGGTCACCATCACCTACTTCTCGATCGTGGTCGGCGAGCTGGTGCCCAAGCGGCTGGGCCAGAGCCACCCGGAGGCGCTGGCGCGGCTGGTCGCCCGGCCGATCGACTGGCTGGCCATCGCCACCCAGCCGTTCGTGCGGCTGCTGTCGCTGTCCACCCGCGCACTGCTGCGCCTGCTGGGCGCGCGCGAGAACCACTCGCAGCCGGTCACCGAGGAAGAGATCCACGCGATGCTGGCCGAAGGCACGAGCGCCGGCGTGATCGAACTGCACGAGCACGCGATGGTGCGCAACGTGTTCCGGCTGGACGACCGGCGCATCGGCTCGCTGATGGTGCCGCGCGCCGACGTGATCTTCCTGGACTCGCAGGATCCGTTCGAGGCCAACCTCGCGCGCATCGAGGGCTCGGACCACGCGCGCTTCCCGGTGGTCCAGGGCGGGCCCGACCAGCTGCTGGGGGTCGTCCACGCGCGCCAGTGGCTGGCACGCGCGCTGCAGGGCGACACCCGCTCGCTGGCCGACCAGCCGCTGCAGCCGCCGCTGTACGTGCCCGAGACCGTGACCGCCATGGAGCTGCTGGACAAGTTCCGGCAGTCCGACGAACAGATGGCGTTCGTCATCGACGAGTACGGCGAGGTGCAGGGCATCGTGACGCTGCAGGACCTGGTGGAGGCCATCACCGGCGAGTTCCGCCCGCGCGATCCCGACACCTCGTGGGCGGTGCAGCGCGACGACGGCTCCTGGCTGCTGGACGGCCACATCCCGGTGCCCGAGCTGAAGGACCGGCTGGGGCTCGCGCGCGTGCCCGAGGAGGATCGCGGCCGCTACCACACACTGACCGGGATGCTGATGTTCCTCACCGGCCGGCTGCCGCGCGTGGCCGATCACGCCGAATGGGACGGCTGGCGCTTCGAGATCGTCGACATGGACGGCAAGACCGTGGACAAGGTGCTCGCCATGCGCATCGAAGCCGCGCCGGGAGACGCCGGTGGCTGAGCGCCTGTCATCCGCACTGCTGCTGGCCGCGGCGCTGCTGCTGCCGGCCTGCGACGGCTATCCGACCGAGGACGAGCCGCTGCACAACCCCTTCCACATGTCGCCGCCGCAGCGCATCGCGCTGCTCAACCGGCTCGGCGACGAGGCGAACGCGGGGGAACGCTGGACCTACGAGATGGAGGCCTGCCGGCTCGTTCTGGAGCGCAGGTCCGGGTGGTGGTCGAAGGACGTAAGCAACCTCGACCTGCGCGGCGCCCAAGTCGAGCTGCGCATCCTCGACGGCGACGACGGCCGCCGACACGAGTTGCTGATCGCGCCGGCGCAGGGCGGACCGGCGCCCGCCTTCAGCAGCCGCAAGCTGCTGGATGCCCAGCGCGCGCGGCAACTGGTGCAGCTGCTGGCGCGCGACTGCGCGCGCGCCGCTCAGACGGGGACGCAGCGCTCCACGACGTAGCGCGTCATCGCGTTGGCCAGCTCCCGCTCGCCGAGGAACACCGTGCCGGTGACCTCCTCCTGCAGGCGGCGCGCTTCCTCCTCGTTGTGGCTGCGCACCACGATCTCGATGGTCGGGTTGAGCAGCCGCGCGGTCTGGGCCATCTGGCGCACGCCCAGCGTGTCGGGCGTGGCCACGACCAGCATCGCCGCGCGCGCGACGTGGGCCTGGATCAGCACCTCGGCCTGGGCCGCGTCCCCGACCACGGCGGGCACGCCCTCGGCGCGCAGGCGCTCGACCACCTCGCGGTTCTGGTCGGCCACCACGTAGGGCACGCCGGCCTCGCGCAGCGCGGCCGCCATGTGGCGGCCGACGCGGCCGTAGCCGACCAGCACCACCTGGCGCGCCAGGTACTTCTGGTCGGTGCTCATCGGCAGCTCGGCCAGCGGATCGTCACGCGCGTTGAGGTTGCGGGCGAGTTGCGAGCGATCCAGCAGCCAGTGCTGCACCGGCTCGATGGCCCGGAACACGAACGGGTTGATCGCGATCGAGATCAGCGCGCCCGCCACCACCAGGCTCTGCGCTTCGGCCGGCATCACTCCCAGCGCGGCGCCCAGTCCGACCAGGATGAACGAGAACTCGCCGATCTGCGCCAGGCTGGCCGAGACGGTCAGCGCGGTGTTGAGCGGATAGCGCAGCAGCAGCACCAGCACGGCGGCGGCGACCGACTTGCCCAGCACGATGATGGCCACGACGGCGAGCACGCGCAGCGGCTGATCGAACAGCACCATCCAGTTGAACAACATGCCGACCGAGACGAAGAACAGCACGGCGAACGCGTCGCGCAGCGGCAGCGTCTCCTCGGCCGCGCGGTGGCTGAACTGCGACTCGCGCAGCACCATGCCGGCGAAGAACGCCCCCAGCGCGAACGAGACGCCGAAGATCTTGGTGGCGCCCCAGGCGATGCTCACCGCGGCCGCCACCACGCACAGCGTGAACAGCTCGCGCGACCCGACCTTCTGCACCTGCCACAGCAGCCAGGGGAAGAGGCGCCGGCCCACCGCGAGCATCAGCCCGACGAACAGGCTCACCTGCAGCAGCGTGGTGCCTATGCTCAGAGAGAGGTCGCGCATGCTGGCGCCGCCCTTGCCCGACAGCACTTCGGCCACCGGCGGCAGCAGCACCAGCACGAGCACCATCGCCAGGTCTTCCACCACCAGCCAGCCGACCGCGATGCGGCCGTTGAAGGTCTCCAGGATGCCGAGGCTTTCGAGCGCTCGCAGCAGCACGACGGTGCTGGCCACCGACAGCGAGATGCCGAACACCAGCGCGGCGGCCGGGCTCCAGCCCCACCACAGCGCCATGCCGCCGCCCATCACGGTGGCGGCGACCATCTGCACCACGGCGCCCGGCACCGCGACCTTGCGCACCGCCATCAGGTCGCCCAGCGAGAAGTGCAGCCCGACGCCGAACATGAGCAGCATCACGCCGATCTCGGCCAGTTGCGAGGCCAGGTTGATGTCCGCCACGAAGCCCGGCGTGTAGGGACCGATGACGATGCCGGCGAGCAGGTAGCCGACGAGCGCCGGCAGTTTCAGCCTCGCCGCGACGAAACCCAGCAGCAGGGCCAACCCGAGGGCGGCGGCGATGGTCGCGATGAGCGGCACATGATGATCCATGCAGCCGAATCTAAATGCAAAGAGGCCCGTGAGGGCCTCTTTGTTCGTTCGTTCAGTGACCGGCGATCAGAGTTTCACCCCCGTCATGTAGCTGTCGTAGCGGTACTCGGAGAAGCGGGTCCACAGCAGCTGGTCGCGCTGGAAGGCGCGCATGTCCTGGTGGATCTTCTTGAAGTCGGCCGACTTGGCCTCGTGCTCGGCGAAGACTTCCATCGAAGCCTTGAAGCCGGCGTCCATGATTTCCTTGGAGAACGGCTTGAGCTGGGTCTTGGCACCGACGAGGCGCTTCAGCGCGATCGGGTTGAGCGCGTCGTACTTGGCGGTCATGTCACGCGCGGCCACCTTGGTGGCGGCGTCGACGATCGCCTTGTTCTCGGGCGACAGGGCCTCGAACGCCTTGGTGTTCACGAAGAACTCCAGCTCGGCGCCGCCTTCCCACCAGCCGGGGTAGTAGTAGAACGGGGCGACCTTGTTGAAGCCCAGCTTCTCGTCGTCGTACGGGCCGACGAACTCGGTGGCGTCCAGCGTGCCCTTCTCGAGCGCCTGGTACACCTCGCCGGCGGGCATGTTCTGCGCCACCACGCCCAGCTTGGCCATCGCCTCGCCGAACAGGCCGCCGCCCATGCGCATCTTCAGGCCCTTGAGGTCGTTGACCGTCTTGATCTCCTTGCGGTACCAGCCGCCCATCTGGGTGCCGGTGTTGCCCGCGCTGAAGCTCTTCATGTTGAACTTCGCGTAGAACTCGTCCATCAGCTTGCGGCCGTTGCCGTGCTCCATCCAGGCGTCCATCTGGCGCGCGGTCAGGCCGAACGGCACGGCGCAGCCGAAGGCGAAGATCGAATCCTTGCCGGTGAAGTAGTAGGGCGCGGTCTGCGCCATCTCCAGCGTGCCGTTCTGCAGCGCGTCCACGTTGCCGAAGGCGGGCATCAGCTCGCCGGCCGCATGGATCGACACCTCGAACTTGCCGCCGGACAGCGCCTTCACGGTGTTGGAGAAGGTCTGGGCGCTGCCGAAGATGGTGTCCAGCGACTTCGGGAAGCTGGATGCCAGGCGCCAGCGGACGGCGGCCTGGGCGTGCACCGCGGGCGCGACGCCGGCGGCCAGCACGGCCGCGATGCCGCCGTGCTTGATGAGGGAACGACGATCCATGGATGGGTACTCCTGTTTGTTGGATGCGGGAACGCGCGCGCGATGATGAGGTGGGCGGTCCTCGAACCCTGTCAGAAGGCTGTCAGCGTTTGCATCCGGTGTATTCATGCTGCACCGCGCGGTCAGAAAAAAAGCCGCACTTTCGTGCGGCTCGTGCATGAGGCTGGAGCCGTTCGGCCTACAGCGTCATCGGCACGTCACAGCTTCTGGCTCTGCATGAAGCGGTCGAACGTGGCCTCGGTGAAGCGGAACCACAGGTTCTGGTCGGCGCGGAACTTGGCGTAGTCGCTGTACACCTTCTTCCAGTTCTCGTTCTTGGCCGAGAGCTCGTCGTACAGCGCCATCGTGACCTTGAAGGCCTGGGTCATGGTGTCGGCCGGGAACGGACGCAGCTTGGCGCCCGCGCCCACCAGCTGCTTGAGCGCCAGCGGGTTCTTGACGTCGTAGCGAGCCTGCGTGACCACGTGCGCGTGGGCGGCGGCGGACTCGACGATCGCCTTCTGCTCCGCGTTCAGCGCGTCGAAGGCCTTCTGGTTGATGTACAGGTCCAGCTGCAGGCCGCCTTCCCACCAGCCGGGGTAGTAGTAGAACGGCGCGACCTTGTTGAAGCCCAGCTTCTGGTCGTCGTACGGGCCGATCCACTCGGCGGCGTCGATGGTTCCCTTTTCCAGCGCCTGGTAGATCTCGCCGCCGGGGATGTTCTGCGGCACGCCGCCCATGCGCTCCAGCACCTTGCCGGCGAAGCCGCCGATGCGGAACTTCAGGCCCTTGAGGTCGGCGACGCTCTTGATCTCCTTGCGCATCCAGCCGCCCATCTGGGCGCCGGTGTTGCCGCAGGCGAAGTTGACGATGTTGTACTTGGCGTAGAACTCGCGCATCAGCTTCAGGCCGTTGCCTTCGAAGGTCCACGCGCTCATCTGGCGGCTGTTCAGGCCGAAGGGGATCGCGCCGCCGATGGCGAAGGTCTCGTCCTTGCCGAAGAAGTAGTAGGGCGCCGTGTGCGCCGCTTCCACCGTGCCCTGCTGCACGCCGTCCACCACGCCGAAGGCGGGCATCAGCTCGCCGGCCGCGTGCACGGAGACGTCGAACTTGCCGCCCGAGAGCGCCTTGACCTTCTGCGCGAAGACCTCGGCGGCACCGTAGATGGTGTCCAGCGATTTCGGGAAGCTCGAGGCGAGGCGCCAGCGCAGCGCGGCCTGGGCGTGCACCGCGGGCGCGGCACCGGCGGCCAGCACCCCGGCGATGCCGGCGTGCTTGATGAGGGAACGGCGATCCATGGTCATCTCCTTGCTTCGTGTATCGGATGTCTCGCGGCGACGATCATCGGAGCGGGCTTGCGGAGACCCTTGCAAGGTACTGACAGGCGGATCGAGGAAGTCAGCCAGTCGTCAGGACAAGAAAAAAAAGGCCGGGGTCGCCGGCCTTTTTTTCGGTGCGCGCGGAACGCTCAGAGCTTCTGCGCCTGCATGAAGCGGTCGAAGCCCATCTCGGTGAAACGGAACCAGAGGTTCTGGTCGGCGCGGAACTTGTTGTAGTCCGCGTAGATCTTGCGCCAGCTCTCGTTCTTGGCGTTGAGGTCCGCGTAGAGGTCGTTGGCGGCCTTGAACGCGGCGTTCATGACGTCGTTCGGGAAGGGGCGCAGCTTGGTGCCGGCGCCCACCAGCTGCTTGAGCGCCGCCGGGTTGCGCGCGTCGTAGCGCGCCTGCATGACCACGTGCGCCTCGGCCGTCGCGGACTCGACGATGGCCTTGTTCTCGGCGGACAGGGCGTCGTACGCCTTCTGGTTGATGAAGAAGTCCAGCTGCGGGCCGCCTTCCCACCAGCCGGGGTAGTAGTAGAACGGCGCGACCTTGTTGAAGCCCAGCTTCTGGTCGTCGTACGGTCCCACCCACTCGGCCGCGTCGATGGTGCCCTTCTCCAGCGCCTGGTAGATCTCGCCGGCCGGGATGTTCTGCGGCACGCCGCCGATGCGCTCCAGCACCTTGCCGCCGAAGCCGCCGATGCGCATCTTCATGCCCTTGAGATCGTTCAGCGTCTTGATCTCCTTGCGGTACCAGCCGCCCATCTGCGAGCCGGTGTTGCCGCCGGGGAAGCTGATCATGTTGTACTTGGCGTAAAACTCGCGCATCAGCTTCAGGCCGTTGCCCTCGAACATCCACGCCGACATCTGGCGGCTGTTCAGGCCGAACGGGATGGCGCAGCCCAGGGCGAAGGTTTCGTCCTTGCCGAAGAAGTAGTAGGGCGCCGTGTGCGCCGCTTCCACCGTGCCCTGCTGCACGCCGTCCACCACGCCGAACGCGGGCATCAGCTCGCCGGCCGCGTGCACCGAGACCTCGAACTTGCCGCCGGACATCGCCTTGACCTTGTTGGCGAACACCTCGGCCGCGCCGAAGATGGTGTCGAGCGATTTGGGAAAGCTCGAAGCCAGGCGCCAGCGGATGGCCGCCTGCGCATGCACCGCGGGCGCGACGCCCGCGGCGAGCACGCCGGCGATGCCCGCGCCTCGGATGATTGAACGACGATCCATGGGAGTGGTCTCCTTCTCCAGTACGAATAACGGATGAACAACGAATGTCCGCCGCCATTCTAGGAATGACCACACTTAGGTATTCAGGGGTTTTCCCTTGCGATGAAACTCGAAAACTTTTCGTTGAAGTACGAGTGTCAGGAAACCTTCAGCCTACGACCTTGAGCGAAGGAGCGGGACGTGCGACGAGTTCATCGAAGCGATCGCGCACCGACGATTCGATGCCCGCTGCATCCAGCCCCTGCAACGCGAGCAGCTTGGCCGGATCGCCGTGCTCGATGAACACGTCGGGCAGTCCCAGTTGCAGCAGCGGCATCTCGATGCCGGCCGCATGCAGCGCCTCCGCCACCGCGCTGCCCGCGCCGCCCGCGATGCAGCCCTCTTCCAGCGTCACCAGCGCCTCGTGCTCGTCCGCGAGGCGAAGCAGCAGTTCGGTGTCCAGCGGCTTGGCCCAGCGCATGTTGGCCACGGTGGCGTCCAGCCGCTCCGCGGCCTGCAGCGCGGGATGGAGCAGCGTGCCGAACGCGAGGATGGCCACGCCCTTGCGCGACGCATCGGCACGCTGCCTGCGCACCTCGCCCTTGCCGAACGGAAGCGCCTGCAGGCCGGGCTGCACCGCCACGCCGGCGCCCGCGCCGCGCGGATAGCGCACGGCCACCGGATGGTCCTGCTCGAAAGCGCTGGTGAGGAGCCGGCGGCATTCGTTCTCGTCGGCCGGACAGGCCACGCTGACGTTCGGGATGCAGCGCAGGTAGGCGATGTCGTAGGCGCCCGCGTGCGTGGCGCCGTCGGCGCCCACCAGGCCCGCGCGATCCAGCGCGAACACCACCGGCAGGTTCTGCAGCGCGACGTCGTGGATCAGCTGGTCGTAGGCGCGCTGCAGGAAGGTGGAATAGATCGCCACCACCGGCTTGAGCCCTTCGCACGCCAGGCCCGCCGCGAACGTCACCGCGTGCTGCTCCGCGATGCCCACGTCGAAGTAGCGGTCCGGGAAGCGCTTCTCGAACTCCACCAGGCCCGAGCCCTCGCGCATCGCGGGCGTGATGCCGATCAGGCGCTTGTCCTGCGCCGCCATGTCGCACAGCCAGTGGCCGAACACCTGGGTGAAGGTCTGCTTGGGCGGCGTGGCCGGCGCGACCAGGCCCACCTTGGGATCGAACTTGCCCGGGCCGTGGTAGGCCACCGGGTCGGCTTCGGCCAGCTTGTAGCCCTGGCCCTTCTTGGTCACCACGTGCAGGAACTGCGGACCCTTCAGGTGCCGGATGTTCTCCAGCGTGGGCACCAGCGAATCGAGGTCGTGGCCGTCGATCGGGCCGATGTAGTTGAAGCCGAATTTCTCGAACAGGGTGGCGGGCACCACCATGCCCTTGGCCTGCTCCTCCAGCCGCTTGGCAAGCTCGAACAGCGGCGGCGCGACCTTGAGCACGTTCTTGCCCACGCTCTTGGCGGCCGCGTAGAACTGGCCGCTCATGAGCTGCGCCAGGTAGCGGTTGAGCGCGCCCACCGGCGGGCTGATCGACATGTCGTTGTCGTTCAGGATCACCAGCAGGTCGCAGTCGGCCACGCCGGCGTTGTTCAGCGCCTCGAAGGCCATGCCCGCGCTCATCGCGCCGTCGCCGATGATGGCCACGGCCTTGCGGTCCTCGCCCTTGCGTTTGGCCGCCAGCGCCATGCCGAGCGCGGCCGAGATGCTGGTGGACGAATGCGCGGTGCCGAACGTGTCGTATTCGCTCTCGGCGCGCTGCGGAAAGCCCGACAACCCGCCCAGCTGGCGCAGCGAGCCCATGCGGTCGCGGCGTCCCGTGAGGATCTTGTGCGGATAGGTCTGGTGGCCCACGTCCCACACCAGCCGGTCGTGCGGCGTGTTGAAGACGTAGTGCAGCGCGATCGTCAGTTCCACCGTGCCCAGGTTGGAGCTCAGGTGGCCGCCGGTGCGCGACACGCTCTCGAGCACGAAGTTGCGCAGTTCGTCGGCCAGCGGCGTGAGCTGCTGGCGCGGCAGGCGGCGCAGGTCGGCGGGGGAGTTGATGGTTTCCAGCAATGCCATGGGATCAGTTCTCGCGTTCCACGACCATCCGGGCCAGGGCGCGCAACGCGCGCACGTCCGGAAGGCCGCTGTCGTCCAGCGCCGCCAGCGCCTGCGCCAGCAGCTCGCGCGCGTGTTCGCGCGATCGCTCCAGGCCCAGCAGCGAGACGTAGGTGGGCTTGTCCTGCTCGGCGTCCTTGCCGGCGGTCTTGCCCAGCGTCTGCGAATCGGCGGTGACGTCCAGGATGTCGTCCACCACCTGGAAGGCGAGGCCGAGGGCCGCGCCGTAATCGGAGAGCGCGCGGCGCGCGCGCGCATCGGGCGCGCCGCAGGCCGCACCCATCATCACGCTCGCCTGCAGCAGCGCGCCGGTCTTCAGGCGATGCATGTGGCGAAGCTCGTCCTCGGTGAGCGCGCGGCCCACGCTGGCCAGGTCGATCGCCTGGCCGCCGGCCATGCCCTGCCCGCCCGCGGCCTGCGCGAGCAGGCGGCACAACGCGGCCTGCACGGCCGGCGCGATGCCGGCGTCGTCAGGGGCGAGCAGCTCGAACGCGAGCGCCTGCAGCGCGTCGCCCGCGAGCAGCGCCTGCGCCTGCCCGAACTTCACGTGCACCGTGGGCTTGCCCCGGCGCAGCACGTCGTTGTCCATGCACGGCATGTCGTCGTGCACCAGCGAATAGGCGTGGATCAGTTCGACGGCGCACGCGGCACGCATCGCGGCCTGCGCGTTGCCGGCCACCGACTCGTTCGCGGCCAGCACCAGCATCGGCCGCAGCCGCTTGCCGCCATCGAGCACCGCGTAGCGCATCGCTTCGCCCAGGCCCGCGGGCGCGTCGGCCGCGACCCAGCGCGACAACGCTTCTTCGACGAGAGCGAGCCGCTCGCTGCTCCAGCGGGAGAGATCGAACGCCTGCGTCACTGCGGCGTCCACGGCTTGAGCGTGCCTTCGTCCAGCACCTTGATCTGGTGTTCCACCGCCTCGAGCTTGCCGCGGCAGAAGGCCAGCAGTTCGGCGCCGCGCTTGTAGCCGGTGAGCAGTTGCTCCAGCGGCAGCTGTCCCGACTCGATCACCTGGACCAGTTGCTCGAGCTCTTCGAGGGCGGCTTCATAGCTCGCCGGTGGCTTGAACGGGTCCTGCGACATGGGGTTTCCGACAGACAAAACTTGGATTCTAGGCTCCGGGCCCCAGCTGAACCCCAGGGGTACAATCCCCGTCCTTCTCGCGCCCACGTCCCCGGATTTGAAGCGCTTACCTGCCCCTTCATAGGGGGAGTCTCTAGGTCAGGTGAAATGTCTGATTTAAGTCTTCAGCTCCAGCAGGCCACAAGCCAACTACCCGTTTCCAGTTACTTCGACGAGGCGCTCTTCGCACGCGAAACCGAAATGCTCTTCGCCCGCGGGCCCCGCTACGTGGGCCACGCGGCTTCGGTTCCCGAACTCGGCGATCACTACGCCCTGCCCCAGGAGGGCGAGGGCCGCGCGTTGCTGCGCACGCCCGCGGGCGTGGAACTGGTGTCCAACGTCTGCCGCCACCGGCAGGCGGTGATCCTGCGTGGGCGCGGCTCGATCTCCGGCGCCGGCGCGACGGGGGGCAACATCGTCTGCCCCTTGCATCGCTGGACCTACAGCGGTGGGCACGGCAGTCCCGCCGGCACGCTGCTGGGCGCGCCGCATTTCGCGCAGGACCCGTGCCTGGACCTCGACAAGTGGAAGCTGCGTGAATGGAACGGCCTGCTGTTCGAGGACACCGGGCGCGACATCGCGGCCGACCTGGCCCACATGCGCGTGGCGCCCGACCTCGACTTCTCCGGCATGGTGCTCGATCGCGTCGAGCTGCACGAGTGCAACTACAACTGGAAGACCTTCATCGAGGTCTACCTCGAGGATTACCACGTCGGCCCGTTCCATCCGGGACTGGGCAACTTCGTGACCTGCGAAGACCTGCGCTGGGAATTCCGCGACCAGTACTCGGTGCAGACCGTCGGCGTGGCCAACCGCCTCGGCAAGGCCGGCAGCCCGGTGTACGAACGCTGGCAGAGGCAGCTGCTCGATTACCGCCGGGGCGAGCCGCCCAAGTACGGCGCGATCTGGCTGACCTACTACCCGCACATCATGGTGGAGTGGTATCCGCACGTGCTGACGGTGTCCACGCTGCATCCGATCTCGCCGCAGAAGACGCTCAACATGGTGTCGTTCTTCTATCCGGAGGAGATCGCGGCGTTCGAGCGCGAGTTCGTCGAAGCCCAGCAGGCCGCCTACATGGAGACCTGTGCCGAGGACGACGAGATCGCGCTGCGCATGGACGCCGGCCGCCGCGCGCTGATGCAGCGCGGCGAGAACCAGGTCGGCCCCTACCAGAGCCCGATGGAAGACGGCATGCAGCACTTCCACGAGTGGTATCGCCGCTCCATGGGCGCGCCGCGTTCGCAGGCCTGATGCGGCACCAGAGGCCGGCGCGCTGATGCAGGCGCTGTGGATGCTGCTGGCCTCGCTCTTCTTCGCCACCATGGCGGTGTGCGTGAAGGTGGCGGGCGCCTGGTTCAACGCGGCCGAACTGGTGTTCTACCGCGGCCTCCTGGGCATGCTGTTCATGTGGCTGATGGCGCGGCAGCAGCGCGTGTCGCTGGGCACGGCCTATCCCGGCATGCACGCGTGGCGCAGCCTGGTCGGCGTGCTGTCGCTGGGCGCGTGGTTCTATGCCATCGCCGGGTTGCCGCTGGCCACCGCGATGACGCTGAACTACATGAGCAGCGTGTGGATCGCCGCCTTCCTGGTGGGCGGCGCGCTGCTGGCCTGGAACCCGAAATCCGGCTCGCTGCGCCAGGGGCCGCTGGCGCTCGCGGTGCTCGCGGGCTTCGCCGGGGTGGTGCTGATGCTGCGCCCCACCCTCGCGCACGACCAGGCGCTGGCCGCGGTGGTCGGGCTGCTGTCCGGCATCGTCGCCGCCTTCGCCTACCTGCAGGTGATGGCGCTGGGCCGCATCGGCGAGCCCGAGGCCCGCACGGTCTTCTATTTCGCCGTGGGTTCGGCCCTGGCCGGCGCGATCGGCATGGCGTTCACGGGCGTGTCCGACTGGGACTGGGGCCACGCACTGTGGCTGCTTCCGGTGGGCCTGCTGGCCTCGCTGGGCCAGTGGTGCATGACACGCGCTTACAGCCACGGCGCCACGCTGGTGGTGGCCAATTTGCAATACTCGGGACTGGTGTTCGGCGCCGGCTACGGCGTGTGGCTGTTCGACGAGGCGATCACGCCCACCGGCTGGCTCGGCATGGGCCTGATCGTGGCCAGCGGCGTTGCCGCCACCGTGCTGCGCCAGCGCGCCGCGCCCAATTCCCCCGCGGAGGAGCATTGACCACCATGTACACCACCCTGATCTCCGCCGAGCAGTTGCAGGCGCTGCGCAAGTCCGGCGCGCCGCTGATGCTGTTCGACTGCAGCTTCGATCTGAAGAACCCGGCCGCCGGCGAGGAGCAGTACCGCCAGGCCCACATCCCCGGCGCCGTGTACGCGCACCTGGACACCGCGCTCTCCGACGAAGGCGTGGTGGAGCCCGACGGTACGCACCATCCGCACGAGGACGCCGCCTCGGGCGGCCGCCATCCGCTGCCCAGCCGCGAGAAGTTCGCGATGTGGCTCAGCAGCGTGGGCTTCGCCAACGGCATGCAGGCCGTCGTCTACGACCGCCAGAACGCCAACTACTGCGGCCGCCTGTGGTGGATGCTCAAGTGGGCCGGGCATGACGCGGTGGCCGTGCTCGATGGCGGGTTGCAGGCCTGGCAGGCGGCGGGCGGCGAAACCACCGGCCGCGCAGAGGCCGCGCATTTCCAGTCCAACTTCGAACTGGGCGAGCCGCTGCGCCGCCTGGTCAGCGGCGACGAGGTCGCGGCGGCGCTGCCCGGCGGACGGCAGACAGTGGTGGATGCCCGCGCGCCCGAGCGTTATCGCGGCGAAGTGGAGCCGCTGGATCCGGTGGCGGGCCACATCCCCGGCGCGCTCAACCGCCCGTTCGCCCGGAACCTCGACGCGCAGGGCCGCTTCAAGTCGGCGCAGGAACTGCGCGCCGAGTTCGAGCAGCTGCTGCAAGGGCGCGATCCCGCGGGCGTGGTGCACCACTGCGGCAGCGGCGTGAGCGCGGTCCCCAACGTCATCGCGATGGAAGTCGCGGGCCTCGGCCCCACGGCCCTCTACGCGGGCAGCTGGAGCGAGTGGTGCCGCGATCCGCGCCGGCCGGTCGCCAAGGGCTGAACAACGACAAAGGGCCCCGAGGGGCCCTTTTCAATTTCAGCGTGGGGGCTCAGCGCTGTCCGACCGCGTCCTTCGGCGTGCGGTTCGTGCTGCCGTTGGCCGCCGCGGCGCTGGCGGCCGGGCTCGCGCCCATCGCGCCGGTCCCGCCCTGCTTCGAGCCCAGGCCGCCGGAGAGGTTGCTCTTCGAGGGCTGGGCGGTCGCGTCGCGGTTGGCCGTCGTGCCGGTGTCGGCGCCGCGATCGCAGGCCGACAAGGCCAGCGCCGCGAACGCCGCCAGGGCGATGGCGCGCAACTTCATCACTTGGTGCTCGTGCCGGTCGAACCGGACGAGCTGGAAGCGCCCATCGAGCCGCTGCTGCCGGAGCCGCTGGAGCCCGCGCTGCTCGGCGAGCTGGACGAGCCCGACGAGCCGGAGCCGCTGGCGCCCATGCTGGTGGAACCGGAACCCGAGCTGCCGGTCGTGGAAGAAGCGCCGCCCGGCTGCGAGCTGCCGGCCGTGCTGCTGCCGCCTTCACGGCCGCAGGCTGCCAGCGACATCGCGGCGGCGACGATGACCGCCAGAGCGGTACCGCGGGAGAGTTGGGAAGCGTTCATCTGGAACTCCTTGGTTGGTGGTGTCAGGGACAGAGAAATGGCAGCCCACGCTGCCTGTCGACGACTCTAGGTCTGCCCAGCCGCGTAGCTGTCGTCTGTCACTGTCGAACCTTGTAGGACAGGCTCTGCCTCCCCGTGGCTCAGGAGCCGTCCCCAACCTCAGGCCATCATCGAAGCCAGCAGTTCCTCGCGCAGAGCTTCCGGCACGGCTTCCAGTTCGCGCTTGCGCTCGCGCAGCCGCTCGCCCAGCTTCACCAGGTCGACGCCGCTGCGGCGCGCCTTGGGAAACATCTCGCCCTGTTCCTCGCGCACGTGGTGCTCGATGTACTCGCCCAGCACCGTGACCTTGGCGTCGTACAGCTCCTCGTGCGGGTCCATCGAGAGGATCTGCACGATCAGGTCCCTGGCGCTCGCGTGCTCCACCTCGGCTTCGTCCATCAGGTCGTCGTCGCGGATCGCCTCGCGCACCGGCGGGTAGAACAGTTCCTCCTCGAGCTTGGCGTGGATCGTCAGCTCCATGCAGATCTGCTCGGCCAGCGCCTTGCGGCGCGCTTCCGGCGCGTCGTTGGCGGCGAGCTTGCGGTAGTCCTGGAACAGCTGCCGGACCGCCCGGTGGTCGGCGTCCAGCAGGTCCAGCGCGTCTTGCTTCTCCTCGCTCATGGGGGCGCTCCTCGATCAGCGGCCCTTGCCGCCGCTTTCGCTGTCGGTCTTGCTGGTCTGCTTCGTCGCGGATTCGGTCGCCGCCGCGCGCGCGTCGTCGTCCTCGTTGCCGCTGCGCGAAGTGCCGGCGTCCTCCGGCTGCATGTCGGTGTTCGGGATGCGGCGTTCCTGCTGCGGCGGCTGGTTCGCCGCCGGCTTGTCCTGCTCCGGGTCCATGGAAACTCTCCTGCTCGTGATGCTGTCGCTCCACTCTAGGCAAGCGGCGTTCCCCTCCCCTGTCAGCGTGCCTCTGCCGGTGCTGTAGGACGGCGTGCTGGCACGTCAGTGGGGCATCTCGAAGGGCTAGCGGCCGCGCTTGGCGTCGGGATCGCTCGGGCCGTTGCGGTCCGACAGGCCGGGGCCGGGCGCCTTGCCCACCTCGCCCGCGTCGCCGCCCTGCGCTTCCCAGGTGCCGCCGGTGCGCGCGGTGTTGCCGCGCGGGCGCAGCTCGTCGTCATCGTCGAGATTGACCGGGCCGCCGCCCATGGGCTTGTCGTCGGCGGCGCCGTGATCGCGCTCGTTGACGCCGCTGGGCGCCACCAGGTCAGGCTGGCGGTCGCTGGTCAGGCCCACCTTGCCGGGGCCGTCGCCGGAATAGGCCTCGGCTTTCCGGTCTTCGGGACGGTTCGCGTCGGAACCCTGCTGCTTCTGCTTCTGCTCGGGCATGGGAAATCGCTCCTTGGACCTTCCCATGCTCCGCCGCTCAAGGCACGGCCGCTGTAGGCGACGCGCCGGACGGCGCGTAGGAGACCGGGGCCGCGGCGAGACCCGCCAGCCCGATCAATGCGGACGCGATGCCCTGCCGGAACGACGGATGCTCGTGCACGTCGCCGTGGCCGGCGCCTTCCACCAGCAGCAGCTGGCACCGCGGCAGCAGCTTGCGGATCGCCTCGCTGTGGTGATGGCCGATCAGTTCGTCGCGGTCGCCGTGCACCAGCATCACCGGGCCCTTGCACCTGGCGACGAGGTCCGCGGTCGGCAGCGGATAGCGCAGCACGCGGCTGGGCACCCAGGGGTAGTGTTCGTCCGCCAGCGCACGCATGCTGCTGTACGGCGAGATCAGCAGCGTGAGGTCGGGCGGCCAGCCCGCTTCGCACAACTCGGCCGACAGTCCCGCGGCCAGCGCGGTGCCCAGCGACTGGCCGGAGACCACGATGCGCCTGCCTTCGTAGTCGGTGGCGACCGTGTTCCACACCGCGCGAACGTCGGCGCGCAACTGCGCTTCGCTCTCGATGCGGCCGGTGCTCTTGCCGTAGCCGCGGTAGTCCATCATCACCACGTCGAAGTTCAGTTCGCGGAAGGCGTCGAGGCCCACGAACCACCGGCGCAGGTTGCCCGAGTTGCCGTGCAGGTAGAACACCACGCCGCGCGGATCGGGCAGCTTCAGCTGCGCGACGGAGAGGCGCGCGCCCGGCACGTCCACCGTGAACTCGCGCACGTCGTCGTCGGCGAAGAGGACTTCGTCGGCCGGCAGCGGCGCCGGCTCGAACAGCAGTTGTTCCTGCCGGAACCAGAGCCACGCGATGGCGGCTCCGTACAAGGCCGCGCCCAGCGCGGGCACCGCGATCAGCGGCGCGAGCATCCGCTTGCCCATGGCGCGCCCTCCCTGTTCGGACCGGTGGTCCCTTCGCGCCTGGGCGCGGTGAGAAGCTGCATCGCCATCGCATCTCCCTTCATGC
Organism: Pseudomonadota bacterium; assembly: GCA_023387335.1. Lineage (GTDB taxonomy): Bacteria > Pseudomonadota > Gammaproteobacteria > Burkholderiales > Burkholderiaceae_C > Ramlibacter. Next base: position 164,209 of record JAEWIF010000006.1, read on the forward strand.
CGGCTGATTACGGCAGCCTTGCCGGCTTGTTGCATGCAATGGTGCGGCGATGCGAATCGGCACCCTGTCGGTGCCGCTCGGCTCATGAAGTAGGAAAACGGCCGCGCAGGAAGTGGGCGGCCGCGCCGGGATCAGCGGCGATAGAGCGCGTGCAGGCGCGCGCGTTCGGCGCGCCCGATGCGAAGGCCGTCGCGCAGGTAGCCTTCGACGCCGCCGTAGTCCTGGTCGATCGCCTCGAAGGCGGCCTGCAGGAATTCGGGGCGCACGCCCCACAGCACCGCGCCGACGTGCGGATCCAGCCCGCGCCACGCGAACGACGGCGGCTTCAGCCGCTGGTTGGTGAGGAGGTAGTCGTCCATCACCTCCTCGGGCGTGGCGCCGAGCGCGTGCAGCATCAGGGCGGCCGCGAACCCGGTGCGGTCCTTGCCCGCGGTGCAATGGAAGACGGTGGGCGCATCGGACTCGAGCAGGTGCGCGAAGAACTCGGCGAAGCGGTGGGTGCTGGTGCGCACGAAGCCGCGATAGGTGTCCTGCATGTGGACCACCACGTCGGCCTCGCCCAGGCGGTGGCCGGCGTCGGTCAGCTGCGTGATCGCCTGCACGATGGTCGGCTCGATGGCCAGTGAATGCACCTCCACCCGCGGCAGCGCGCACACGGCGGTGGCGCGCTCGTCCACCCCGCGGAAGTCCAGCACGCGGCGGATGCCCAGGGCCAGGATCTGGTCGGCGTCGTGGGCGTCCAGCGCGCCCAGGTGGTCGGACCTGAACAGCACGTGGGGCCGCACCGGCACGCTGCGCACGTGCGCGGCGAGGTCGCGGAAGTTGGACGGGTTGGCGGGCAGCGGCAAGGCGGACATGGCCACATTGTCGGGCAGTCGGTGGCGCGCCCCCGTCGCCCGCGGGGCGATCGCGCGGTGCACGCCACGCCGGCGTGAAGGACGCCGCGAACGCGCATGAAAAAGCCCGGCCGAGTGCCGGGCCATCGGGGTGCTGGGCGTTACTTGCTCTTGCTGGCGCTGCTCTTGCCCATGCCGCTACGCTCGCTGCGCGTGCCCGACTTGGGCGCCTTGCTGCCCGCCTGGGCGCGGCCGCTCATGGCTCCGCTGCTGGCCTTGCCGCGGCCGGCGCTGCTGCCGGGGCTCTTGCTTCCGCCGGGGCGCGACGTGGATGACTTGCCCGTAGTTGCTGCCATAGATGCCTCCTGGTTCTGCGCCCCACGCACGTCGCGCAGGGGGCGCGGGCTCAAATCTAGGCGCGGTCGCGCGGACTTCTGTCGGTGCGATGCAGGCACGGCTGTAGGACAACGCGGCCGCCGCGCGCCTGCTAAGGTGATGTCCATGAAACGCCGCACCCTCGTTCCCACCCTGCTGCTCGCGCTGTCCCTGGGCGCGGGCGGCGCCAGGGCCCAACCCGGGGAGGAGGTGCCCTTCATCACCTCGCCCGACAACGTGACGCTCGAAATGCTTCGCCTGGCCGGCGTCGGCCCGCGCGACCACGTGATCGACCTCGGCTCGGGCGACGGCCGCATCGTCATCCTGGCCGCGCGCCGGTTCGGCGCCACCGGACTGGGCGTGGATATCTCGCCGCAGCTCGTCGAGGTCAGCCGCAAGTCGGCGCGGGACGCCGGCGTGGCCGACCGCGCGAAGTTCGCGGTGCAGGACCTGTTCCAGACCGACCTGGCGCCCGCCTCCGTGATCACCATGTACCTGCTGCCGGAAGTGAACCTGCAGCTGCGTCCGGCGCTGCTGAAGCTGCGGCCCGGCACGCGGGTGGTCTCGCACGACTGGGACATGGGCGACTGGAAGCCCGACCACACCTCGAAGCTCGACGTGCCGGACAAGCAGGTGGGCCTGACCAGGACCAGCCAGGTGCACATGTGGACCGTGCCGGCCCAGGTCGAGGGCCTGTGGTGCGGCACCGGTCCGCTGCGCGATTTCAGCCTGAAGCTGACCCAGCACCACCAGGACGTCGAGGGCGAGCTGCTGCGCAAGGGCCGCAGCCGCACCATCGCCGGCAAGATGGAAGGCAACGTGCTGCGCACGCAGTCCACCAAGGTCGGCGCGCTCGTGCTCGAGAAGCAGGGCGAGGAGCTGAAGGTGACGGACGGCGAGGGCCCGCTGGCCCTGGCGCGCGGCACCGCGTTCCGCCGCGGGGAAGGCGAGACCTGCACCGGCTGACCGGCTGAGCTGGTGATCGGGCCGCATGCCGCGTTGCGCCCACGGGCCAAGCCGGCAAGGCTTGACCCGCGGCCGCGCCTTGCCTGCGGCCCGATACGGGTCAGCGAGAGCGCAGGAATTTGCGGGACAGGACACCACGACAATCGGCGGTGATGTCCGCCTCGCTGCCCTGGCTCTGGATCCCGATCGTCCTCTGGGCGGCGCTCGCGCAGACCGCCCGCAACGTGGCCCAGCGCTCGCTGGTCGCCAGCGCCGGCACGCTGGGCGCCACGCTGGCGCGCTTCCTCTACGGACTGCCCTTCGCCGCCGTCTGGGTGCTGCTGCTGCACGCGCTGCCCGGCACCGCCGCGCCCGTCCCTGATTTCTCGCCGCCCTGGGCCGCCTGGCTGCTGCTCGGCGCGGTGAGCCAGCTCGCGGCCACGGCGTTCCTGCTGGCGGCCATGAAACAGCGCAGCTTCGTGGTCGGCGTCGCGTTCTCGAAAACCGACGCCCTGCAGGTCGCGCTGTTCGCCACGCTGTTCCTGCGCGAGCTGCCGGGCTGGCTCACGCTGCTGGCGATCGGCCTCGCGACGGCGGGCGTGGTGCTGCTGTCGATCCCGAACAAGGGGGCCGGCGCGGCTTCGTTCGACTGGACCGGCGGCGCGGCGCTGTGGGGCCTGGCCTCGGGCGCGGGCTTCGCGATGTCGGCCGTGGGCTACCGCGGCGCCGCGCTGGCGCTGCCCGAGGCCTCGCCGTGGATGGCCGGCGCGTGGGGCGTGCTGTGCGCGCAGGCGGTGCAGACCGTGCTGCTCGGCGGCTGGCTGGCGTGGCGATCGCCCGCTTCGCTGCGCGCCACCGCGGCCGCCTGGCGCGTGTCCACCGCGGCCGGCCTGATGGGCGCGCTGGCCTCCATCGGCTGGTTCACCGCGTTCGCCCTGACCACCGCGGCCAACGTGCGCACGCTCGGACTGGCCGAGGTGGTGTTCAGCTACCTCGTCTCGCGCCGCCTGCTGCGCGAGAAGCTCGCGCCGCTCGAGACCCTGGGGCTCGCGCTCGTCATCGCCGGGCTGCTGGCGATGTTCGCGACGCTCTGAAGCTCGGCGCGCCCACGCCCCACGAAGGGCGGCGGCCGACTCCTACACCGGCGCGGCGGGTGCCGCCGAACACTGGACGCCTCACGGATCGCACCCGGGGGCGCAACGTGCAAGAAGAGAAATTCCGCACCCTCCTCTATCGGTACTTCTTCTTCGGCTGGCTGTTCAAGGACGTCACCCGCGGCAACGTGTTCGAGCGATCGGCCGCGTGGCGCTACAACCGCGAACAGGCGCGCTGGCTGCCCCTCTACGTTCGACGCTGGATGTGGTGGGGCCTGTTCTTCTACGGCCTGGGCGGGGTGGTGGAACTGCTGCTGGATTCGCCGGCGCTGTCGCTGGTGTTCTACGTGCCCTGCGCCCTGAGCGTGCCGGTGGCCGCGGTGACGCTCGCGGCCTGGATCGGCCTCAAGGCCATGCCCAGTCCCCCGTAGAAAAACGAAGGCCGCCGCGACGGATCGCGGCGGCCTTCCACTTTCGGCGCGTTCGCTCTACAGCCTGCTCAGGTCGGTCATCGCATCGACCACGATCGACGTGCCCACCGCGATCAGCAGGATGTCGGCCGCCACGCGCACGTACTTGTGGCCCACGGGCGCCGGCGGCAGCTGCACCAGCACCGGCTGCGGCACCGGGTAGTACACCACCGCGGTCGGCAGCGGCTGGCCGATGTAGTACTTCTTGGCCTGTCCGGGCGGCATGCAGCCGTTGTTCTTCTTGGCCAGGCCGGGCGGGCAGCCGCGCGTGCCGCCGTAGTGCTCCACGTAGTAGACGCGCACGGAACGACGATCGTCGTCGTCGAAGTAGCGGCCCACGCGGGCTTCGCGCCGCTCCTTGTGCTTGTGGGCGTGCTTGCCACCCCGGTCGTCGTCGTCCCGGTCCTTGCCCTTGTGCTTGTGGCCATGGCCGCCGCCTCCGGCCCACTCGGGCTTCTCGGCCAGCGCGACCGGGCTGTTGAACATCAGGAACAGGGCCGTGGCCAGGGCGGCACAGCCGGTCTTGCTCGTCAGTCGATTCATTTCACGCTCCTCCTCGGATGGCGGTCCATCCCAGGCCGCAACTGTGACTCGGCCTTGGCGGGCGAGCGCTACCGGAGCGCAAAAATGTGTGAAAAAAAGCAGCCGAAGGCCGCTTTTCCCGCTAGACGGCGGCCAAAGCCGGTGCGACGGCGGCCCGCGTGAGGCCCAGCCGCTCGGGCGAAACGTACTGCTGGCGGTAGATCTCGAAGGGCATGGAATCGCGCGCCTCGATGTCCCTTTGTTCCTGCAGCGACTGCTGGCTGAGCGCATCGAAGCGTGCCTGCTGGGCGCTGCTGAACGGCAGCGACAGCAGCTTGTTGCGCGTCTGCAGCGACTGGGCGCGGGTGAAGGCGATGAAGGAATCGCCGTGGTCGCGGCCCATCACGTCGAGCACGCGCGCCGAGGGCAGCAGCGCCGGATCGTCGAGCATGGCGCGGGCGGCCCGCACCGCATCGGCGTGGTCGCTGGTGCCGTGCGCGGCATCCAGCGCGGCGGCCGCGGGTGCGAACGCCTCCAGCAGTTCGGCGCCCCATTCGGTCAGCGCGATCTCGCCGCGGCCCCGCTCCAGTTGCAGGCCGGGCTGGCGACCGAAGGCCGCCGTTCGGTGCTGGTTGCGCCCGATCTGCGCGATCTCGGCAGGCGTGTCCGGCGGGCTGTCGGCCAGAAGGCAGTGCAGCAGGAACACGTCGAGGAAGCGCAGCGTCGGCGCCTTGATGCCCACCGGCACGAACGGGTCCAGGTCCAGCAGGCGCACTTCGACGTATTCGACGCCGCGGTCGCGCAGCGCGTGCAGCGGACGCTCGCCGGGGGCGATGACGCGCTTGGGCCGGATGGTTCCGTAGAACTCGTTCTCGATCTGCAGCAGGCTGGTGGCCAGCTGGTTGTAGTCGCCGCCCGGATTGACGATGCCCACCGCTTCGTAAGCCGGATACGGCCGGGTCAGCGCGTCCTGCAGCGAGGCCGCGTAGCCCTCCAGGCTGTTGTAGCTGACCGCGAGGCTGGCCTGCGCGTCGCTCTGGTAGCCCAGGCGGCCCATGCGCAGCGAGGTGCCGTACGGCATGAACATGGTGCCGTCGGACAGGGTCTGCAGCTCGTGCTGGCGCCCGGCCACGAAGGACGAGCAGACCGCGGGCGAAGCGCCGAACAGATAGAGCAGCAGGAACGCGTGGCGGCGGAAGTTGCGGATCAGCGCGAAGTAGCCGTCGCTGCCGACGCCGGGCATGGACCAGTTGTAGTGGATGCCCGAGATGGTCTGCATGCGCCGGCCGTAGCGGTGCGCGAGGCCCATGCGGTACACGCTCTTGGCGCGCCCGACATTGGACGAGCCGTAGCGCCCGATCGGGATGGTCTCGTCGGCCGGCAGGTTGCACGGCATGCTGGACACCCACAGCATCTCGTCGCCCAGCGAGCGCGCCACGTACTGGTGGGTGCGCAGCAGCTCCTCCAGGCAGGTCTCGGGCGTGGCATGCACGCCGGTGATCAGCTCGAGCTGCGACTCGCTGTAGTCGGTGGTGATGTGCGGATGCGTGAGCGCCGAACCCAGCGCGGCCGGATGCGGCGTGAGCGCCAGCGCGCCGGCCGAGGTGGCCCGCAGGCTTTCCTTCTCGATGCCACGGCGCATGCCCCGGAGCTGGTCCGGGGCCATGGAATTGAGGGCGTCGTGCAATCGGCTCATGGAAAGGAAAGTGTCGCCCTCTGGGCCTCGGAAACAGGGCCGCCGACGGTAACACCTTTGGGCAAATCCTGCAGACGCGCCGGGAATCGCGCTTGCGCTAGGGCAAGCGCTCTAGGAAAGACGGGCCCCTTAGGTACCCAGCTCTAGCGGCGATCCGGACAATGGCCGGGCATCGGATCACCGGAGAACTTCAATGAACGACAACCGCATCACCGCCACCGCCGCGCAATTCGTCGAGGCGTTCGGCAGCAACGCGCATGGCGCCATCGATGCCTGCATCGCCGGCGGCGAGCGCCTGGGCGGGTTCGCGGCCGAGCGCTGGGACCGTGCCTTCGAGCAGGCGAGCCCGCGCCTTTCGGCCGAGACGCGCCGCAACGCGGCCAATGCCCGCGAGGTGTTTTCCCGCTACTACCGGCAAGGCCTGGAACGGTCGGGCGGAGGCGCCGCCCGGGCGGTGGACGCGATGGTGAAGGCGGCGGGCAGCGCGATCGAGCGCGCCGAAGCCTTCCGCTGCGCGCGCGCTGGCGCCTGAGCGAAGACCCCTGCAGAATCGCCGCACCACAAGCACGACAGGAGACACCATGGCGATCAGCGTCCCCATCCGCCTGGGTTACGAGCTCGAGGTGAAGGCCAAGGCCGCCGAGGTGTTCGAGGTGCTGTCGGACGTGCCCGCCTCGGTCTCGTTCTTTCCCAAGGTGGACAAGCTCACCGACCTGGGCGATGGCGTCTACCAATGGGAGATGGAGAAGGTCGGCACCGCGCAGGTGAATATCCAGACCGTCTACGCGAGCAAGTACACCAGCAGCAAGTCCAAGGGAACCGTCACCTGGACGCCGGTGCCCGGCGTCGGCAATGCGCTGGTCGGCGGCGCATGGAAGATCACCGACAACAAGAAGTCCACCCACCTGCAGCTCACCATCGACGGCGAGATCAACGTGCCGCTGCCCGGCCTGATGAAGATGGTGGTCGCCCCCGTGGTCGAGGGCGAATTCGAGAAGCTGGTGGAGAAGTACCTGGCCAACCTGGCCAGGCGGTTCGGCGGCGAGGTCTAGGCCAACGCCTTGAGCAGCCAGGCATTCAGGTCCTGGACTTCCTCCATGCACACCGAGTGCGCCATCGGGTACTCGTGCCATTCCACGTCGTAGCCCAGCGCGCGCAGCAGCGCGCAGGAATCGCGGCCGCGCTGCGGCACCACCACGTTGTCGAAGCTGCCGTGCGCCATGAAGATCGGCGTGAGCGCGTTGGCATGCGCGCGCTCCGCTTCCGTGCTCGCCGCGAGCGGCAGGTAGCCCGACATGCCCACGATGCCCGCCAGCCGGTTCGCATGCCGCAAGCCCGCCAGCAGCGCCATCGCGCAGCCCTGCGAGAACCCCGCCAGCACGATGCGCGACGAAGCAATGCCGCGCGATTCCTCCCGCGCCAGCAACGCCTCCACCGACGCCAGCGAGCGCCGCAGCCCGGCCTCGTCCTCGCGCCGCTGCATCTCGGTGCCCAGGATGTCGTACCAGGCCCGCATGCGGTAGCCGTTGTTGATGGTGACCGGCATCACCGGCGCGTGCGGGAACACGAAGCGCACCGGTCCCACGGCCTGCAGGCGCAGCTGGTCCGCGAACGGCACGAAGTCGTTGCCGTCGGCGCCGAGGCCGTGCAGCACGATGATGCTGGCCGACGGTTGCGGCGCGGTTTCGATCTCGATGGCGTCGTCGGGCAGGCTCATGCGAGGGGGAAGTCGGGAAAGGACCGTCTGAACGAAGGGGCAGTCATTGTCCTACAGCCCTTCGAGGGTCGCCCCGCCACACTGGGTCGAACACAGCATGAAAGGAAGGCAATGCAGGTTCAGGTGAACACCAGCAACGGCATCGAAAACAAGGACACCCTGGAGCGCTGGGCCAGCGACTACCTCAACGACTCGCTGGAGCGATTCCGGCAGGACATCACCCGTGTCGAGGTCCAGTTGCGCGACACGAGCAGCGGCAAGAAGGGTGGCGAGGACAAGCGTTGCACGCTCGAGGCGCGTATCGCCGGCCGCGATCCGGTGGCCGCCACGCACCACGCGCCGTCCCAGGACGAAGCCTTCCGCGGCGCCACCCAACGATTGATCCACGTGCTGGAGCACACCCTGGGCAAGCTCGACCGTCACCACCATCGCGACCGCGACACCATCCGCCGCGACGCCACCGCCCCGGTCGGCGACACGGCTCCCTCGGTCGAGTAGCGCACCGACTCCTTCCCCATCACCGCGTTCACGCCGGCCGGCGCTCAGTCGGCCGGCGAGTTCGCTCGCCAGGACGGCCCGTGGTAGCCCATGAAGGCCGCGCCGTCCTGCGTGGCGTGCCCGCCCTGGTCGGGCGCGCGGGCGGAGCGCGTGCCGCCCGCGCAGGCGGACAGCAGGGTGGCGACGGCGGCGAGGGCGACGACGATCTTTCGCATGGGTCCCCAAGCTAGTCGCCGCCGCCCGGGCGCGGCGTAGGAACAGGTCCCAGGCGCCGGTGCGCGCGCATCGCGGGCCGCGCGTGAAGAACGCTACTCATCCGTGACGGCTGCCCCACAACGTCGCGGCAGACGCGTATATTGGCCTCGCGCCGGAACGCAAGCCGGTGCCGTTTCGTTCCACAACCGTACAAGGAGCCCGAAGATGAACCTGAAGAAAGTGACATGCCGTGGTCTTGTGGTGTCGATGCTCGCGCTGTCGTTCCAGACGGCAGGGGCCGGGATGATCGGTGCCGACCAGGCCGCGCCAGGCTCGGCGCAGGCTGATCGCTCCATGGTGCTGGAAACGCTGGCGCGCGCCGACACCAGCTCGCAACTCGAAGCCATGGGCGTCGACCCGCGGCAGGCCCGCGACCGCGTGGCCGCGATGAGCGACCAGGAAGTCACGCAGCTCGCCGCCGACATCCGCCAGGCTCCCGCGGGTGCCGATGGCGGCACGGTGCTGGCCGTGATCGTGATCGCGGCCGCGATCTGGTACTTCGCGTTCCGTCGTTGACGCGCGCCGCCGGATGACCGGCCCGCAGCTGCGCTTCGAAGCCCGCCTCGCGCGGGCTTGTCGTTTGCTCCTCGCCGCCGCCATCGTGCTGGTGGCGAGCGGCTGCGCGCAGATGGTTCCGCAGACCATGGCGCTGCGCACCGGCTGGCCCGCCGGCGTTCCGCAGACAGGGCAGGTCGACGGCGTTCCCTTCTTTCCCCAGGACGAGTACCAGTGCGGCCCGGCCGCGCTCGCGACCGTGCTGGCCTTCAGCGGCGTACCCATCACGCCCGAGCCGCTGGTCTCGCAGGTGTACGTGCCCGCACGGCGCGGCAGCCTGCAGCTGGAGATGCTGGCCGCGGCGCGCCGCCACGGCCGCGTGTCGTACGTGCTCGCGCCGCGCTACGGCGACCTGCTGCGCGAAGTCGCGGCGGGCAATCCGGTGCTGGTGCTGCAGGACGTGGGCGCGCTGGCGCAGCAGTGGCACTACGCCGTGGTCAACGGGTTCGACTACCCGAGCGGCACCGTGTACCTGCGCTCGGGCACGGTGGCGAAGCTGGAGATGCCCTTCACCGCCTTCGAGCGCAGCTGGATGAAGAGCGGCTACTGGGCCATGGTGGTGACGCCGCCCGACCGCATCCCCGCCACCGCCACCGAGGACGCATGGGTCAACGCCGTGCTGGCGCTGGCGCGCGTGGGCACGCCGGAGCAGATGACCACCGCTTTCGCCACCGCGCTGGAGCGCTGGCCGGAGAACCTGGCCGCGGCCGTCGGCCTGGCCAACCAGTTCCACGCGCGCGGTTCGCTCGCGCGCGCGACCGAAGTGCTGCGCGAGGCGCGCCGGCGCCATCCCGACTCGGCCATCGTCGCCAACAACCTGGCCCAGGTGCTGTCCGACCAGGGCCAGCAGCGCGAGGCGCTCGCGCTCATCGAGCAGGCCGCGTCCGATCCATCCAACCCCTTCGCCTCCGAGATCCGCAGCACGCGCGAGTCCATCGTCGAGCGCATCAAGCGCGGCGGCGGGACGGCCCGGTAAGCGCGCGGACGGCGTCGCGTCCGGGTTCACGCCTACAGTCCTTCGGGTCCCCTGCCTGCGGCGCCGGACCGGCGCGCTGCCACACTGCAAGCGTGCCCGCCGGGGTGCCGCGCGACGAGACAGGTATCGGTCTTCCGCCACAGTGCGAAACGAACGAACATTGTCCAGCGGCCACGGTGGGCCATTGCCTTTCCGCGCACCTCGCATTGCGACCTCGCGCACGAACTCACCTTCGCCGTCCACGCGCACCGGATGCGTGCGCGCGCTGCGCCCACGCGCGCTGACGCCATTGCGCACCGCCCGCAGCGCGCTCCGCCTACAGGCGGTGCCGGCCGCGCTGCCTACTCTGGCGACATCCACCACCCCCACCCCCCGGGAGTTCCCATGAACCGGCATCCCGCTCGATTCCTCGCCCTGATCGCCATGGCGCTGGCGGCACTCACTGTCCATGTGCGCGCCGTCGCGGCCGGACCGCTGGCGGATGACGAGGTGGACCGGGTGCGGGAGGTGATCGTCGCCCAGCTGTCGGCTTTGGCGCTCGACGATGCCGACAAGGCCTTCGAGACCGCCACGCCCGAGGTGCGCGCGGCGATCGGCAGCTCCAACCGCTTCCTCGCGATGGTGCGCGGCGCCTACCCGATGGTCTATCGCCCCGCCTCGGTGAGCTTCCACAAGCCCGAAGAGGAAGACGGCAGCGTGCTGCAGCTGGTCGAGATCAAGGACGGGAACGACAAGTCCTGGCTGGCGCTCTTCGCGCTGGAGCGGCAGCCCGACACCACCTGGCGCATCAGCGGCTGCGTGGTCGCCGAGAACCACTGGCAGTCGATCTGAGGCCCACGGATCAGAGCTGGACGAACAGCTCGCGCGCGCTCTGCGTTTCCGGCAACACGTACACCACGCCGCTGCGTGAACCGAGCAGCGGCTTCACCACGTCCAGGTAGAACGCCACCGGCACCACCACGCAGCCGAGCGAAAGGCGCCGCTCCTGCGGCTGCGAGGAGGCCAGCCGCGCGGCGCGCGTCTTGTACGAGCGCCCGGGGCGCAGCCGGTGCAGCGCGAGCGCCTCGCCGTAGTCCAGCCACACCACGTGCTCGCCGTCGATGTTGCGGCCGGGCTGGGTGACGTAGCGTCCGGCCGGCGTGGTCTTGTCCTCGGGCGTCAGCGTGCCGTTCTGGGCCCGCTCGCCCACCCCCGGCGTGCTGCTGTCGCCCAGCGCCGCGCCCAGGATCACCGGCGTGGCGGCCAGGAGGCGCCCGTCGGCCTCGAACACGAACAGCCGGGCCGCTTTCTTGTCGACGATGAGGTAGGGCTTGCCGCCGGCGTCATCGCTGGCCTGCACCCGGGCGGCCATCTCGCGCGCGTCGGCCGAAGGGTTCTGCCGTTCGAAGTCCTGGTCCGGCGTGGCAGCCGAAGCCGCGAACGCGACCGCCCAGGCAGCGCACAGCGCCACCGCCTTGCTCTTCCATTGCATCCGAGTCCCCGCTCCCGCCTGCGGGCGGGATTCTTGTGGTCGAGCCGCGAGGAACGCGGCTCAGCTGCGGGGAATGCTAGCGCTGGGTCGGCACCCAGGCCCCGTCAGGCGGGGCCATGGATGGGTTGAAGCGGGATGCCGTGCGCGATTTCACGCGGGCGCGGTGCGTGTGCCGCGCCACCGTGCAGCCACGTCGTACGAGCCGAACTGCTGCTGAGCCGAGCGCGTCTCGGGCAGCACGTAGATCGTGGCGCCGGTGCTGCGCACGGCCGGCAGCAGCGTTTCCTCGTAGAACGCCACCGGCAGGTTGATGCAGCCGAAGGAGATGCGGTTGTCGTCCGCGGTCGCGGAAGCCAGGCGCTCCAGGCGGCGCTCGGATTTCACCAGGGGTCGCACGCGGTGCATGGACACAGCCAGGTCGTACGAGACCCAGACGATGTCCTCGCCGTGGCTGTTGACGCCGTGCTCGGCGACGAAGCGGCCGGCCGGCGTGGTCTTTTCCTCGGGCAGGATCTCCGACAGCGGCTTCTCGCCGATGCCGGGCACCGGGTCGTCGCCATGCGCCGCGCCGAGCAGCGCAGGCGTCTGCGCCACCAGCGCGCCCTGCGGGTCGAACAGCCAGACCCGCGCTTCATGCTTGTCGACGATCACGATGGAGCGGCCTTCCGCGTCGCCCGAATCGATCGACCAGTCGGCCACGTGGCGCACGTCGTCGCTGGGGTGTTCCGCGCCGTAGGAGGCGAATTTCGGCCGGTGCGGTGCCGCCTTCGACCCGGGCGCTTCGGCCCTCGTGCCCGGTGCCGGCACCGGGGATTGCGGCTGTCCCAACCACCAGCCGACGGCGGCCGATGCGCCCAGGATCGCGGCGACCAGCGCCGCCCTCAGGCCCTCGCGGCGTTTGCGCGCGGGCCGCGCGGGCTGCGGATCGGGATTCGGCGGGTGGGGCATGGCTGGGTGGGTCCGGCGAAGAAACGAAAAAGGGCGGGCCCGCAGGCCCGCCCTTGCTTGTGGCGGGCGTTCCGCCTTAGTTGCGGTCGGCGCGGGCCGCGCGGCTGCCGCTCGTGTCGCTGGAGCTGCCCGAACCCATCGTGCTGCTGCTCGGCGAGCTGGACGACGAGCTGGCGCTGCTGCCCGAGGTCGAGGGGCTGGCGCCCATCGTGCCGCTGCTGCTGCTGGGCGAGCTGGACGAGCTGGAGCTCGAGGACGGCGTGCTGGACGAGCCCGACGACGTCGAAGAAGACGGCGAGGCGGTCGAGGACGACGAGGACGGGGTGGAGCTCGAGCCGCTGGCGCCCATGGACGTGCCGCTGCTGCTCGGCGTGCTGGCCGACGAGCTGGACGAGTCGCTCGAGCCGCTGCTGGCGCTCGGGCTGGAAGTGCTCGGCGTGCTGCTGGAGGAAGAGCTGCTCGGGGTGCTCGAGCCGGAGGCGCCCATCGTGCCGGTCTGCGGAGTCGTGGTCGAACCCGTGGAAGCGCCCGCCGCCGGGCCCGCGCCGCCGGCGCTGCTGCTGCCGCTGCCCGTGGCCGCGGTGCCGCTACTGCCCGAGCCGCTGGTGCCGCCGCTCGCGCCGGCACTCTGGGCGAGGGCGTAGCCGCCGAAGGCCAGAGCGGCCGCGGCTGCCACGGTGGTAAGGGTGGTCTTGATCATGTCTAGCTCCTTGATTCAACTGCCCACGAGGGGGATCGGTTTTGAGGCGCCGGCAAGGGCGCCGGCTGGACCAAAGATTAGGTCCCCCCACACGAGCCTTGAAGTGAGCTTAGAACGGCAGGGCCTGTAGGACCGCCACTGTCACGATTTGCTGCTCAGTAGGCGCCCGCCGGGCCCTTCGGCATTGCCGCCGGTTCCCAGCTTTCGAACTGCAACGCGGGATTGGCGCACTCGCAGCCGAGGGCCAGGTCGTCGTCGAATGCCGAGGGGGAAAAGGCGTTCTCGCGCGCATCGCGCTGGTTCGCATCGCGAGGGGCCAGGATCTGTTGCAGCAGGCGCGACATGGTGCTTCCCTTTCGGCGGTTCCGCTTCCGCCTCGGGGAAATGATGGGCTGCTGAGCCAGGGCGCGGCATGGGCCACGGCCGCGCTCTGCGGTAGGACGGCGCCTACGCCTGAGCTTCGTGGCCGTCCGGACGCTCGGGCGGCTCGGTTTTCGAGACGCCGCGGATGTTGAGCGCCGCCAGCGCGACCTGCAGCGCGATGAGCGCCCAGGCGCCGTCATGCCAGCCCCATACGCCCCACAGCACGTTGCTGCCGAGGAACACCCAGAAGCCGATGTTGCGGCGCGACTTGTGGTTGGAGGCCACCAGCCAGGCGGCCAGCAGGCTGGCCGCCATCGCGGGCCACTGCAGCAGGTCGATCCACTCGGAGAAGTCCATTCGTTCGATCCCGTCAGGCCGGCGCGCGCCGGCCGAAGGTGCGCCGCGCCAGCGCGACGCCGCCCATCACCACCGCGCCGGCGACGATGCCGATCACGGCATGCGCGAGCAGCGGCACCAGGAAACCGGCCACGGCCGGCAGCCCCTCGGCGGCGTGCTCCACGGCGTGCTCCAGCGGCGGCACGCCGTGCGCCAGGATGCTGCCGCCCACCAGGAACATGGCGACCGTGCCCGCGAGCGAGAGCGCCTTCATCAGCCAGGGCGCCGCGGCCACGATGCCGCGACCGACGGCGCGCCGCGCATCGGAGCCGGCGCGGGACAGCCACAGGCCCAGGTCGTCCAGCTTCACGATGGCGCCAACCAGGCCGTACACGCCCACCGTCATCAGCACGGCGATGCCGGCTATCACGGCGACGCGCGTGAAAAGCGGCGCGTCGGCCACGGTGCCCAGCGCGATCACGATGATCTCGGCCGACAGGATGAAGTCGGTGCGCACCGCGCCCTTGATCTTCTCCTTCTCCAGCGCGACCGGGTCCACCGCGGGATCGGCCAGCGCCCGCTCCAGCGCCTTCACGCGGGCGCTCTCGTCCTCGTGGTGCAGGAAGCGGTGCGCCACCTTCTCGAAGCCCTCGAAGCAAAGGTAGGCGCCGCCCACCATCAGCAGCGGCAGCACCGCCCACGGCGCGATGGCGCTGATCGCCAGCGCCGCGGGCACCAGGATCAGCTTGTTGACCGCCGAGCCCTTGGCCACCGCCCACACCACCGGCAGCTCGCGGTCGGCGGCCACGCCGGACACCTGCTGCGCGTTGAGCGCGAGGTCGTCGCCCAGCACGCCGGCCGTCTTCTTGGCCGCCACCTTGGTGAGCAGCGAGACGTCGTCGAGGATGGTGGCGATGTCGTCCAGCAGGGCGAAGAAGCTCGAGGCCATGGTTGTCGTGGTGTCGTGGCGGCGTGCCTATGATCGCTGATGGACGAGCAAGGCGGCGTGACGAAGACCTGGCGCATCACGATCGGCGTGGACGGCCCCACGTTCGACGCGCGCGACGACCAGCCCCTGCTGCCCGCCGCCGAAGCCGCCGGCTTCGCGCTCGCGAGCTCCTGCCGCAACGGCACCTGCCGCACCTGCATGCGGCGCATGCTCTCGGGCGAGGTGCGCTACCGGATCGAGTGGCCCGGTCTCCTCGAAGAAGAAAAGCGCGAAGGCTGGGTGCTGCCCTGCGTGGCGCATCCCGCCGCGGACATCGTGCTGGACGCCTGAGGGCGGCACATCGTGCCGGCGTGAGGCGCGCGGCCTCACGTGTTGCCGGTGACGTAGGGGCCGCGCGGCTTGCGCTCTTCGCGCGCGGGATGCTGCTCGGCCTTGTCGTCGGGGTGGTGGATGGTGGCGTTGCTGCCCTCGGGCACCTCGTCCTTGTCGGGCGGGGGCAACTCGTGGGGCGGCATCGTGTCGGGCGCGGATGCGGGCTTGCTGATGGGCGCGTTCATGGGGAATCCTTCGCATCCGACTCTAGGAACCCGGCCATGGCCGTGCTGTAGGACGGCGGCGCATGGGCATTGCCGTGCAGCACCCGTGATGCATGATCCGGCCCCGTGAAATCCTTCCTCGTCGCGACCTTGGCGGGGGCCCTGCTGGGTCCGGCCGCTTCCTCCTTCGCCGCCTCGCCCGCGCCCTTCGAGGACAGCATGGCCCAGCGCACCGCGGCGTGCACGATCTGCCATGGTGCCCAGGGCCGCGCCGGCCCCGACGGCTACTACCCGCGCATCGCGGGCAAGCCGGCCGGCTACCTCTACAACCAGCTGCTCAACTTCCGCGACGGCCGCCGCCACTACGGCCTGATGACGCGCCTGCTGGACCCGCTGTCGGAGCCCTACCTGCTGGAAATCGCCCAGCACTTCGCGCAGCTCGACCTGCCCTATGCGCAGCCGCCCGCGCCGCGCGCGACCGACGCGGTGCTCGAGCGCGGGCGCCGGCTCGCGCTGCAGGGCGACGCGGGCGCCAAGCTGCCCTCGTGCGCCAGCTGCCACGGCGAGGCGCTCACCGGCGTGATGCCGAACACGCCCGGGCTGCTGGGCCTGTCGCGTGATTACCTGAGCGCGCAGCTGGGCGCCTGGCGCACCGGCCTTCGCCGCGCGCACGCGCCGGACTGCATGGCGCAGGTGGCGCGCACGCTGCCGCCCGAAGACCTGACGGCGGTGGCCACCTGGCTGGCCGCGCAGCCCTTGCCCTCGCCGTCGCACGCGGCGGCGCAGCTCGCCCAGCCCGCGCCGCTGGAATGCGGCAGCGCGCGCCTGCCGGCCGGAAGGCAGAAGCCGTGAAGCGCGCCCTGCTGCTCATCCTGGCGGTCGGCCTGCTCGCCCTCGGCGGCTGGGTCTGGCATGTGAACTACTCGGAACCGGACGCCGGCGGCACGCGGGCCGCTAACGCGGCTGCGCCCTCGGCGGAGCGCGGCGCCTACCTGGTGCGCGTGGGCAACTGCATGGCCTGCCACACCGACCGCGGCGGCGCGGCCTGGGCCGGCGGACGCGCCATCGACACGCCGTTCGGCATCGTCTATTCGAGCAACCTCACTCCGGATCGCTCCACTGGCCTGGGCGGCTGGAGCGCCGACGACTTCTGGCGCGCGCTGCACCACGGCCGCTCGCGCGACGGCCGGCTGCTCTACCCCGCCTTTCCCTATCCCAACTACACCGAGGTGACGCGCGAGGATGCCGACGCGATGTACGCGTTCCTGCGCACCGTGCCCGCGGTGCAGCGCGAGAACACGCCGCACGGCCTGCGCTGGCCCTACAGCACGCAGCCGGCACTGGCGGTGTGGCGAGCGCTGTATTTCCGGCCCGGCGAATACGAACGCGATCCCGAACGGACGGCGGAGTGGAACCGCGGCGCCTACCTGGTGCGCGGACTGGGCCACTGCGCCGCCTGCCACACCGCTCGCAACGTGCTGGGCGCCAGCAGCGAGATGATGGACCTGTCGGGCGGCCTGATCCCGATGCAGAACTGGTACGCGCCCTCCCTCGCTTCGGACCGCGAAGCCGGCGTGGCGCACTGGACTCCCGCGGACATCGCCCGCCTGCTGCGCACCGGCGCCAGCGGCCAGGCGACCGTGCTCGGGCCCATGGCCGAAGTGGTGCTCTACAGCACGCAGTACCTGGACGATGCCGACGCGCTGGCCATGGGCGTGTTCCTGAAGTCGCTGCCGCAAGCGCCGCCGCCCGAGCCGCCCGAGTTCACGCCCGCCGATCCGCGCTTCACCGACCGCGGCGCGAAGATCTACGAACAGCACTGCGCGAAATGCCACGGCGCCCGCGGCGAGGGCATCAAGGGCGCCTACCCGCCGCTGGCGGGCAACCGCGCGGTGACGCTGCCGGTCACCGCCAACCTGGTGCAGGTGGTGCTGGGCGGCGGCTACCCGCCGGCGACGGCGGGCAATCCGCGTCCGTACGGCATGCCGCCGTTCGTGATGGTGCTCAAGGATGCGGACGTGGCCGCGGTGCTGACGTTCCTGCGCTCGTCCTGGGGGCACAACGCGCCGCCGGTGAGCGAGTTCGAGGTCGCCCAGCAGCGCGGCGGCGCGCGTTAGTCGGGGCCGTCACTTCGCGAAGGGATTGGCGAAGACGAACATCATCGCCACGCCCACGCCGATCAGGAAGTTGGCGTCGATCAGGCCCGCCAGCAGGAACATCTTGGTCTGCAGCGGTTCCATCATCTCGGGCTGGCGCACCGCGCCGTCGATGAAGCGGCCGCCCATGGTACCTATGCCCAGGCACGCGCCGATGGCGCCCAGGCCGATGATGAGACCGCAAGCCAGTGCGATCAGTCCGGTGTCGCTCATGTGAACCTCCTTTGTGGATGGCTCCATGCTCGGGCGTTCACGGAATGCGGGCAATGACCTGGGAGGTAAGGGCCGCCAGCGCCTGCGGCGGCACGAGGGCCGGCGCGATCTCGGCCAGCGGCACCAGCACGAAGGCGCGCTCGTTCATGCGCGGATGCGGCACGGTGAGGCGTTCGCTCGCGATGCGAGCGCCGCCGTACAGCAGCAGGTCGAGGTCGAGCGTGCGAGGCGCGTTGGGCCAGGGGCGTTCGCGGCCGGCTTCGGTTTCGATCGACAGCAGCGCGTCGAGCAAGGCGGGCGCGGTGAGCGCGGTCCGCACTTCGGCCACCGCGTTGATGAAGTCGGGGCCCGTCGTGCCGACGGGCGCGGTGCGGTAGAGCGAGGAGCGCGCGGTGACCGTGGTGCCCGGCAGCGTGGCCAGGCGATCCATTGCGTCATGCAGCGCGCGCTGCGCGTCCCCGAGGTTGGCGCCCAGCGCGACGTAAGCGGTGACCGGGTCTCGCATCGCCCGCCGCTTCGTCGACGCTATTGCGCGCCGCCCGAAGACTGCGCGCCGGCTTCACCGCCGGGCGAATGGCCCGCGGCGCCGCCCGCTCCGGCGGGCTTGCGGCGACGGCGACGGCGCTTCTTGGGCGCATCGCCCACCGGGCCCTCGCCGCCTTCCATGGACTCCGATTCGTCAGCGGACGCCGGCGGCTGCGGCGCGCCCGCGGCCGGCCGCTCCGCCGGCGAGGCCTTCTCCTGCGGCTTGACCACGCGCACGCGGCGCGCGCCCTTGTGCTGCTCTTCGCGCACCTGGACCACCAGGTCCTCGCGTCCCGCGTCGCTGGCCTGGCTGAATTCCTGCCACCAGTCGGCCAGCACCACGTCCACCTCGCCCGCGTCGGCGCGCAGGCGCATGAAGTCGAAGCCGGCGCGGAACCGCGGCTGCTCGACCAGGCTGAACGGCGTGCTGCCGGTGCGCTTCTCGAAGCGCGGCTGCATCATCCAGATCTCGCGCATGTCGGCGCCGAGCTTGCCGCGGCCCGACACGTCGCCGATGCGCGAGTCGAACACGTCGTCGATGGCGCCCTGCAGCGCCGGGAACGGATGCTCCTTGCGCGCGAGGCGCTGGGCCCAGCCCTCGCGCACGTCGGACCACAGCACGCAGGCGAGGAGGAAGCTGGGGGCGACCGGCTTGTCCTCGGACACGCGGCGGTCGGTGTCCTGCAGCGCGGCGCGCACCAGCGGCTGCTCGCTGCGCTCGACCACGAGGTCCAGCAGCGGATAGACGCCGCGCGACAGGCCCAGCGACTTGAGCTGCTCGATGGTGGCGACCGAGTGGCCGGTCTGCAGCAGCTTGAGCATCTCGTCGAACAGGCGGCTCTGCGGCACGTCGTTCAGCAGCCCCAGGCTGGGCTTGAGCGCCGCGCCCGTCTTGGTCTCGAACTTGAAGCCCAGCGGGCTCAGCTTGGCGGCGAAGCGGACCGCGCGAACGATGCGCACCGGGTCCTCGCGGTAGCGCGTGACGGGGTCGCCGATCATGCGCAGCGTGAGCTTGCGGGCGTCCTTCATGCCGCCGTGGTAGTCGACCAGCGTGCGAGTCTGCGGGTCGTAGTACATGGCGTTGATGGTGAAGTCGCGCCGCGTGGCGTCTTCCTCCTGCGGGCCCCACACGTTGTCGCGCAGCACACGGCCGCTGGCGTCCACCGCGTGCTTCATGCCGGCCAGCTCGCTGCGGCTGGTCTTCTCGTTGCCGGCCACCGCCTCGGCGGCGGCGTTGTCCATGTAGGCCCGGAAGGTCGAGACCTCGATCACCTCGTGCTCGCGGCCGCGGCCGTAGACCACGTGCACGATGCGGAAGCGCCGGCCGATGATGAAGGCACGCCGGAACAGGCCCTTGACCTGCTCGGGCGTGGCGTCGGTGGCCACGTCGAAGTCCTTGGGGCGCAGGCCCAGCAGCAGGTCGCGCACGGCGCCGCCCACGATGTAGGCCTGGAAGCCGGCCTCCTTGAGGGTGTGCACCACGTTGAGGGCGCGCTCGTCCACCAGGGTGGGATCGATCGCGTGTTCCTGCGGGCCGATCTCCTGGCGCTTGCCGAACCGCGGTTTGCGGGTGGCGCCGCCGGCGAGCAGGCGGTCGATGAATTTCTTGATCATGGGTGGGAAGCGAACAGGTCCAGTATGCGCCAGCCGCGCTCGGCGGCCAGGCGGCGCAGCGTCCCGTCCGGGTTGGTGGCCACGGGATGGTCGCAGCGCTCCAGCAGGGGCAGGTCGTTGGGCGAATCGGAATAGAACGTGGTCTCGACCTGGTCCCAGGCGAGGCCCTGCGCGGCCAGCCACTCGCCCACGCGCGTGACCTTGCCCGCGCGCAGCGAGGGCGTGCCGTCGATCTCGCCGCTGAACCAGCCGCCGGCATCGCGCACGAGGCGCACCGCGATCAGCTCCTCCACGCCGAAGACGCGCGCGATCGGCTCGGTGACGAACTCGTTGGTGGCGGTGACGATGGCGACGCGGTCACCGGCCCGCTGGTGGCCGCGCACCAGTTCCAGCGCCTGCGGCCGCACCACCGGGCCGATCACCTCGCGCATGAAGCGCTCGCGGGCCTCGAGCGAAGCCTCGCGGCCCTTGAGCCGGATGGCGTCGGTGGCGAAGCGCACGTAGGCGTGCACGTCCAGCGTGCCGGCCTTGTAGTGCTCGTAGAACTCGTCGTTGCGGCGCTTGAACTCGACCGGATCGGCCCAGCCGATGGCCTGGGTGAACACGCCCCAGCTGTAGTCGGAGTCGATCGGGATCAGGGTGTGGTCCAGGTCGAACAGCGCGACCCGCGTCTTTTGCGTCACTCGCTCTCCAGCATGGACTTGATCAGGGGGATGGTGATGGCGCGCTGGGTCTGCAGGGCGTAGGCGTCCAGCTGCTCGAGCAGCTGCATCAGGCTGCCGAGGTCGCGCGAGAAGCGGGTCAGCATGAAGTCCATCACCTCGTCGGAGAGGAACACGCCGCGCGCATCGGCCGACTGGCGCAGCACCGAGCGGCGCTGCGGCTCGGACAGCAGCTGCAGCTGGAACACGTGGCCCCAGCCCAGGCGCGTGCGCAGGTCCTCGCGCAGCTGCAGGCCGGCCGGCGGCTGCAGGCCGGCGGCCAGCACGCCGCGCTGCATGGTCTGCGCGCCGACGAACCAGCTGAAGGCCGCGTGCTGCTGCACGGCGGTGTAGAGGTGCACGTCGTCCAGCAGCACCACGGCCCAGCGCTCGTCGTAGGGTGGCGGCTCCAGCACGGTGGCGTCCATCCAGCCGGCGGTGGCGCCCTGCTCGCGCAGCGCTTCCTGCACCGCCTTGAGCAGGTGGGTCTTGCCGCTGGCGGGCGGCCCCCACAGGTAAGTGGGCACGGGCGATCGCGTGGGGCTGCCCGCCCACAGCTGCAGGTGCGCGAGCGCCGGCTCGTTCGGCCCGGCGAAGAAAGCCGACAGCGTGGGCGCACGCGCCATCCCGATCGGCAAGGCAAGTTGTTTCATCCCTGGTACAGACCACTGCCCATGTAGCCGGCGCGCACCCGGCGGATGGCCACCAGCAGCACCGCGGTGGCGGGCAACGCCACCAGCACGCCGAGGAAGCCGAACAGCTGGGCGAACGCCAGCAGCGCGAAGATCACGGCCAGCGGATGCAGGCCGATGCGCTCACCCACGAAACGCGGCGTGAAATAGAAGCCCTCGATCACCTGCCCGGCGCCGTAGACGACGGCCACCATCACCAGCGCCTTGGCCGAAGCGAACTGCAGCAGGCCCGCCAGCAACGCCAGCACCAGGCCGATGCCGAAACCGAGGTAGGGCACGAACATCGCCAGGCCGGTGAAGAGGCCGATGGGCAGCGCCAGGTCCAGGCCGAAGAGGGCCAGCCCGGTCGAATAGAAGGTGGCCATGATGATCATCACCAGCAGCTGGCCGCGCAGGTACTGCCCGAGCACCTGGTCGGACTCCTGGGTGAAGGAGTCCACCGCCGGCCGCATGCGCGGGGGCACCAGCTCCAGCACGCGGTGCACGAAGCGGTCCCAGTCCAGCAGCAGGTAGAAGAGCGCCACCGGGATCAGCACCACGTTGAACACCAGCGTGAACACCACGCTGCCGCCGATCTTGAGCGAGGACATCACGCGAGCGAGCGCGTCCTCGTAGTTGGTGTTCAGGTAGCGCATCACCTGCCCCTTCAGGCTGTCCATGTCCAGCGCGACGTTGATTCCGAACTGTGCCAGCCAGGGCCGCACGGTGTCGTCCAGCCAGCGGAACAGCACCGGGACCTGCTCGCGCATCAGCGGGATCTCCTTGATCAGGATCGGCACCACCAGCAGGAACAGCGAGACCAGCACGAAGATGAACAGCAGTTCCACCAGGACCACGGCGAGAACGCGCGGCACGCGGCCGCGGCCGGCCTCGTCGAGGCGGTCCACCAGCGGGGTGAGCGCGTAGGCCAGGACGGCGCCGACCACGAAGGGGGCGAGCACCGGGCCGAGCGCGCGCAGCGCGAGCAACGCCAGCAAAGCGATCGTCGCCCACAGGGCGGCGCGCTTTTGCGTCGGGGTGAATTGCATGGAAGGCTTGGGGCGCTGCGAACGGCGGGGCGCAAGGGCCCCGCCGGTAAAATCACGCAAATTCTATCGGGCGCCCTTCGTGCGCCCCGCCCCCTCCCATGAGCCAGACCCCCCTTTCCTACAAAGACGCCGGCGTGGACATCGACGCCGGCGATGCGCTGGTCGAGCGCATCAAGCCGCTGGCCAAGAAAACGATGCGGGACGGCGTCCTGGCCGGCATCGGCGGTTTCGGTGCGCTCTTCGAGGTGCCCAAGCGTTATCGCGAGCCGGTCCTGGTGAGCGGAACCGACGGCGTGGGCACCAAGCTCAAGCTGGCTTTCGAGTGGGGCATGCACGACACCGTGGGCATCGACCTGGTGGCCATGAGCGTCAACGACGTGCTGGTTCAGGGCGCCGAGCCGCTGTTCTTCCTGGACTACTTCGCCTGCGGCAAGCTGGACGTGGACACGGCCGCCCGCGTGGTCGGCGGCATCGCCCGCGGCTGCGAACTGTCGGGCTGCGCGCTCATCGGCGGCGAGACCGCCGAGATGCCGGGCATGTACCCGCCGGGCGAGTACGACCTGGCCGGCTTCGCCGTCGGCGCGGTCGAGAAGTCGGCCATCCTCACCGGCCGCGAGGTGGCGCCCGGCGACGTGGTGCTCGGCCTGTCGTCCAGCGGCGTGCATTCCAACGGCTTCTCGCTGGTGCGCAAGTGCATCGAGCGCGCTGGCGCCTCCCTGCCGGCGACGCTGGACGGCAAGCCGTTCCGCGAGGCCGTGATGGCGCCCACCCGGCTGTACGTCAAGCCGGTGCTCGCCGCGCTGGCCCAGCATCCGGCGGCCGGCGGCGGCATCAAGGCCCTGGCCCACATCACGGGCGGCGGCTTGCTGGAGAACATCCCGCGCGTGCTGCCCGAGGGCACGGCCGCGCACCTGAAGGCCGGCAGCTGGCCGCGCAGCGAGCTGTTCGCCTGGCTGCAGCAGACCGCCGGCATCGACGCCTTCGAGATGAACCGCACCTTCAACAACGGCATCGGCATGGTGGTGGTGGCCGGCGCGGCGCAGGCCCAGGCCGTGGCGGCCACGCTGCGCGCCCAGGGCGAGACGGTGAACGAGATCGGCGTCATCGCCCAGCGCGGCAACGGCGCGCCGGTGGTCATCGCCTGAACGTGCAGGGCAACGTCTTCTGGCAGGCGCTGGCCGATACGCAGCGCGGCTTCTCCGTCGGCACCGAGCACGTCCGCCGGTACTCGCGCGGACTTCCTCCGCTGTTGGCCTTCGCCGATCCCCAGCGTCCGCGCCTGGAAGAGCTGGAGCCGTTCTGCGAATCGGGCGAGCGTTTCTACACGTCCGACTGGCGCGCCGAGGCGCCGGCCGGGTGGAAGGTCGAGCTCGAATCGACCATGGAGCTGATGGTCTGGTCGGGCGGCACGCCGGTCGAGGAGGCCATCGAGGCGGTTCCGCTGGGCGCGGCGCATGCGGAGCGGATGGTCGAGCTGGCGACGCTGACCAAGCCGGGACCGTTCGGTCCCCGCAACCTGGAACTGGGCGGCTACCTCGGCTGCTTCGATGAAGAGGGGCGACTGGTGGCGATGGCCGGCGAGCGGATGCGGGCCGGCCCCTGGCGCGAGGTCAGCGCCATCTGCACCCACCCCGACTGGCAGGGCCGCGGCCTGGCGCGCCGGCTGGTGCAGCGCATCGTCGCGGCCCAGCTGCGGCGCGGCGAGATGCCGTTCCTGCACGTGATGAGCGCCAACGCGGGCGCGGTGCGTCTCTACGAGCAGCTGGGGTTCGCGCGGCACCGCACGTGCGTCGTGCGGGTGGTCGCGCGGGACTGAGAGCGACTCCGCCGCGTAGGTGAACTCCCCTACACGGCCGTGTGACTCCTGTCGTCGGTGCCTTCGGGTGCCCGTCGGCAGGATGGCTTCTCCAACCATCGATGGAGGGGCCCATGAAGCGCCGATCGCACGCCGGATTCACCCTGGTCGAGCTGATGATCGTGGTCGCGATCATCGGCATCCTGGCCGCGGTCGCCCTGCCCTCGTACATGGACTACGCCAAGCGGGCCAAGATGTCGGAAGTGATGCTCGCCACGTCCGTTTGCCGCAATCGCGTGACCGAAGCGTTCATGTCGGCCGATGTGCTGCCGGCCGCCGGGAACTGGGGCTGCGAGCAACCCGGACCCGTTTCCCAGTACGTGGCGGCGGTCGAGGTCAACAATGCCGGCGCGATCAGCGTCACCGTCGGGACGGGGATCGATCCGGTCTTCGCGGACGGCAAGGTCCTGACGCTGGTTCCGTTCCTGGACGCCACCACGCCCATGGCGAGCACGGACAGCGGAAAGCACATCTACAGATGGGTCTGCGGGAGCTCGTCCGTCACGCCGGCCACGACCGTGGACCGGAGGCTGCTGCCCGGTTCGTGCCGCAGCTAGCCGCTGTTGCGCTCGCGGCGGAGATCCGCGACGCGGTCGGCGATCGCATCGATGTCCAGCGAATCCTGGGCGTGGATGAGGTAGGTCTCCAGGTCCAGCACCGCCAGCGCGGCATGGCCCTGCTCGGCATGCGCGAGGCCGCGGTCGCGGTACTCGGCCCACGCGTCGGGCAGCAGGACCAGCAGGCGGTCCTGCACGGCGATCAGCCGCTGCCAGTCTTCCTGCGCGCGGTGGATCTCCTTCAGGTTGCGCAGCATGCGCGCGATGATGTCGCGCGGCGGCGCGGCCTGCAGGTAGAGGCCGAGCGGCACTTCGAAGTCGTCGACCAGGCCGCTGCGGCGCTTGTACGGCTCCAGCCGCTCGGACAGCTCCTCGCGCGAGAGCGACTGCCCGGTGAACGGGTCGATCACCACCTGGCCCTTGGGCAGGTTGACCTTGACCATGAAATGCCCCGGGAAGCACACGCCGCGCGCGTGCAGGCCCAGGCCCTGGGCCAGCTCGATCCACAGCACGGCCAGCGAGATCTGGATGCCGCGCCGCGTGCGCAGCACGACGTTGAGGTAGCTGTTGTCCGGATCGCAGTAGTCGTTGACGTTGCCGCCGAACGAGAGGTCGCGGAAGAAGAACTGGTTGAGCGCGCGCAGCCTTTGCAGCGGCGCGGCGTCGGCGGGCAGCCGGCGCTTCAGTCGTGCGAGCAGCTGGTCGACGTCGCCGAGCACCTGCTGGACATCGAGGTCGGGGTATTCATCCTGCGCGAGGCTGGACGCCGCTTCGAGCAGCGGGAAGTGGTCGTCGTCCTGGACCAGCGAACGGAAGTATTCCAGTGGTGTCGGGACTTCGAGATTCAGCGACATGGTGCCGTCCGTTGTAATGGACAGGCCTGCCACCGTCAAGGCGAGGTCCGAGGCGCGCGGTCAGCGCGTGACAAACTGCCTCAGCTTCACGCCCGCGGCCCAGAGCGCGCCGAAGTAGATCGCGGCGGCGCCCGAAAGCATGCCCGCGAGCAAGGCCACGCGCAGCGATGCCTGCGCGCGCATCGCGGTCCACGGGAACTGCGCGGACGCCCACATCAGGAACAGCGCCAGCAGCGCGGTGGCCGCGACCACCTGCAGCAGGAACCTGCCCCAGCCCGGTGACGGCTTCCAGCTGCCCCGGCGCAGCAGGCCGACCAGCAGCCAGCCCGCGTTGACCAGCGCGCCGATGCCGATGGACAGCGCGAGTCCCGCATGCCGGAACAGCGGCACCAGCGCCAGGTTCAACAGCTGCGTGAGGATCAGCACCACGATCGCGATGCGCACCGGCGTGCGCATGTCCTGGCTGGCGTAGAAGCCGGGCGCCAGCACCTTGATGCCGACGAGTCCCAGCAGGCCCACGCCGTAGCCCGCGAGCGCCAGCGAGACCTGCAGCACGTCGCTGTCGCGGAACGCGCCGTAGTGGAACAGCGTGGCTACCAGCGGCTGCGCGAACACCAGCAGCGCCGCGGACGCGGGTGCCGCGAGCAGCAGCACAAGGCGCAGGCCCCAATCGAGCATCGCGGAATAGCGCTCGTCGTCGCCCGCGCCGCGCGCCGCGGCCAGCTGCGGCATCAGCACGACGCCCAGCGCCACGCCCAGCAGCGCGGTCGGAAATTCCATCAGGCGGTCGGCGTAGAACAGCCAGGTCACGCTGCCCGGGGGCAGGTGCGAAGCGATCTGCGTGTTGATCAGCAGCGAGATCTGCGCCACGCTGACCCCGAGCAGCGCGGGCCCCATGAGGGCGAGCACGCGCCGCACGCCGGGATCGCACCAGGCCTCGCGGATGCGCGAGAAGCTCACGCCGATGCGCGGCAGCAGGCCGAGCCGCGCCAGGACCGGCACCTGGATGCCCAGTTGCAGCACGCCGCCCAGCATCACGCCGCCGGCCATCGCGTAGATCGGTTCGATGCCGTGCGCCTCGAACCAGGGCGCGCCCAGCCAGGCCGCGAGGATCATCGCGACGTTCAGCAGCACCGGCGTGGCAGCCGGCACCGCGAAACGGCGCCACGTGTTCAGGATGCCCGCCGACAGCGCCACCAGAGACATGAAGCCGATGTAGGGGAACATCCAGCGCGTCATCAGCACCGCGGCTTCGAACGCCTGCGGATCGCGGCCCAGGCCGCTTGCCAGCACCCACACCAGCGCCGGCGCGGCGGCGACGCCGATCACGCAGGTGGCCAGCAGCACCCAGGCCAGCACGGTGGCCACGGCGTCGATAAGGACCTTCGTGGCGTCCTCGCCCTGCTGCGCCCTGGTGTGCGCCAGCGCGGGCACGAAGGCCTGGCTGAAGGCGCCTTCGGCGAACAGGCGGCGGAACAGGTTGGGGATGCGGAAGGCGACGTTGAAGGCGTCGGTGAGCGCGCTGGCGCCGAAAAAGGCCGCCATCAGCAGGTCGCGAAGGAGGCCGGTGACGCGTGAAGCCAGGGTGAACAGCGAGACGGTGGAAGCGGCTTTGAGCAGGGTCACCGGCTCAAGTGTAGCGGCCGGTCCGGCGGGGAGTGGGCGCTTCGCTTACAATGGAGGGCTTTGCTGGCAACATCCTCGAACACCGAAGGAATCACACCATGGCTTCTGCCAAACCCAAGAAGAAGAACCCCCGCCTGGCATCCGGTCGCAAGCGCGCCCGCCAGGACGTCAAGCTGAACGCCGCGAACACCTCGCTGCGCTCCAAGTACCGCACCGCGGTGAAGAACGTGGAGAAGGCCGTCGCCGCCGGCGACAAGGCCAAGGCCACCGAACTCTTCGCCAAGGCCCAGAGCATCGTCGACACCGTCGCCGACAAGGGCATCTTCCACAAGAACAAGGCTGCTCGCGACAAGAGCCGCCTGTCGGCCAAGCTCAAGGGCTTGTCGACCGCTCAAGCCGCCGCCTGAGGCTTTCTCTCATCAGGTAAATCAGCCCGGGCTTCGTTTTGAGGCCCGCCGTTTGAAACGGGTGCGCTGCCAGCAAAGCAAAAAAGCCGTCCTCTGGACGGCTTTTTTGTTGCCCGGAACGGGCAACCGCGCACAGCGCGCTTTGCTGGCACCCCTATTCATCGCGGGACAGACCAGCGCAGCGAAGCGAGCCGCTCTGTCCTCGACTGACTGGAATCCGAAAGCGCCGCAGGACGGCTTGCGCGTCGCCTGCGACCGCGGAGCGCGACAGCGCGAGCCGATTCAACCGACAGGCTGCTCCGTCACCTTCAGGTCGTTGTCCCGCGCGAAGTTCATGACGAAATCCCAGGCCATCGGATCGTGCGCGCGCAGGTCGCTGTGCACGACGACGGTCTTCACGCCATCGAGCAGGCGCGGCACGCACCACGGCGAATAACTGAGGTGGCTGCCCGGCGTGGCGCCGCCGGGCCGGAAGGAACTCATCACGCCCGCCAGGCGCTCGGCCCAGTCGCTCGGCCGGAAGGTGCGGCCATCCCGGGTGATGCCCTGGATGAAGACTTCTTTGGCGCTGGAAGTGACCATTCGGGTGGTGGCGGACGTGGGATCGCTGGCGGCCGGGGATCGCCCATGCTGCAACGCACAAGTATTCTATCTTATATAAGACTTCGGGCGGCTGCGACGCATGGCTGTGATGCGGAAGCGGCAACCAGCGCGCCCGGGCCCTGTGCCTAAAATCGGTTCTCAACGGCTCACTCGTTGAGCCGCTTTTCATTTCTGGAGAGAACTTCATGGCCCTGATCGAGGCGGCGTCGCCCCACACGATGAACACCTACGGCCGCGTGCCGATCGCCCTGTCGCACGGGCAGGGCGCGCGCGTGTGGGACGTGAACGGCAAGTCCTACCTGGACGCGCTGGCCGGCATCGCCGTGAACACGCTGGGCCACAACCATCCCAAGCTCGTCCCGGCGCTGCAGGACCAGGTCGCCAAGATCATCCACAGCAGCAACTACTACCACGTGCCCAACCAGGAGCGCCTGGCGGCCAAACTGGTCGAGCTGTCCGGCATGACCAACGCGTTCTTCTGCTCGACCGGCCTGGAGGCCAACGAGGCCGCGATCAAGCTGGCGCGCAAGTACGGCCACGACAAGGGCATCGAGCGCCCGCAGATCGTGGTGTACGAGAAGGCCTTCCACGGCCGCAGCATCGCGACGCTGTCCGCCACCGGCAACGAGAAGGTGCAGAAGGGCTTCGGTCCGCTGGTGGAAGGCTTCATCCGCGTGCCGCTGAACGACATCGACGCGCTGAAGTCCGCCACCGAGGGCAACAAGGACGTGGTGGCCGTGTTCTTCGAGACCATCCAGGGCGAAGGCGGCATCAACCCGATGCGCGCCGAGTACCTCCAGCAGGTGCGCCAGCTGTGCGACCAGCGCGGCTGGCTGCTGATGATCGACGAGGTGCAGTGCGGCATGGGCCGCACGGGCAAGTGGTTCGCTCACCAGTGGGCGGGCATCGTTCCCGACGTGATGCCGCTGGCCAAGGGCCTGGGCTCGGGCGTGCCGATCGGCGCCGTCGTCGCGGGCCCGAAGGCCGCCACGATCTTCCAGCCGGGCAACCACGGCACGACGTTCGGCGGCAACCCGCTGGCCATGCGCGCCGGCGTCGAGACCCTCCGCATCATGGAAGAGGACGGCCTGCTGCAGAACGCGGCCGACGTCGGCGGCTACCTCAAGGGCCTGCTGGAGCGCGAGTTCGCGGGCAAGCCGGGCGTCAAGGAGATCCGCGGCCAGGGCCTGATGATCGGCATGGAACTGGACAAGCCCTGCGGCGCGCTGGTCAACCGCGCGGCCGAGGCCGGCCTCCTGATCAGCGTCACCGCCGACACCGTGGTGCGCCTGCTGCCGCCGCTGATCTTCACCCGCGTCGAAGCGGACGAGTGCGTGGGC
This sequence comes from Pseudomonadota bacterium, assembly GCA_023387335.1. Classification (GTDB taxonomy): domain Bacteria; phylum Pseudomonadota; class Gammaproteobacteria; order Burkholderiales; family Burkholderiaceae_C; genus Ramlibacter. The sequence continues at coordinate 193,622 of JAEWIF010000006.1, forward strand.
ATCCTGGCGCCGCTGGTGAAGGCCATCCTCGCGGAGTGAGCATGGCGATCCAGCATTACCTGCAGTTCACCGACCTCACGGCCGAGGACTACGCCTGGCTGTTCGAGCGCGCCGCGGTGATCAAGCGCAAGTTCAAGTCGTACGAGAAGTACCACCCGCTGGCCGACCGCACGCTGGCCATGATCTTCGAGAAGGCGTCCACCCGCACGCGGGTGAGCTTCGAGGCCGGCATGTACCAGCTGGGCGGCAGCGTGGTCCACCTCACCACCGGCGACAGCCAGCTGGGCCGCGCCGAGCCGATCGAGGACTCCGCGCGCGTCATCAGCCGCATGGTGGACCTGGTGATGATCCGCACCTTCGGGCAGGACAAGATCGAGCGCTTCGCCGCGCATTCGCGCGTGCCGGTGATCAACGGCCTGACCAACGAGTTCCATCCCTGCCAGATCCTGGCGGACATCTTCACCTTCCAGGAACACCGCGGCTCCATCGCGGGCAAGACGGTGGCCTGGGTGGGCGACGGCAACAACATGGCCAACACCTGGCTGCAGGCCGCCGACCTGCTGGGCTTCAAGGTCCACCTGTCCACGCCCAGCGGCTACGAGGTGGACCAGGCCGTGGCCGGCGTCCGCAGCCGCGACAGCTACCAGGTGTTCAAGGACCCGATGGATGCCTGCCGCGGCGCCGACCTGGTCACCACCGACGTGTGGACCAGCATGGGCTACGAGGCCGAGAACGAGGAACGCCGCAAGGCCTTCGCCGAGTGGTGCGTGGACCTGGACATGATGAAGGCCGCCCGGCCCGACGCCCTGTTCATGCACTGCCTGCCCGCGCACCGCGGCGAAGAGGTGGCCGCCGAGGTGATCGACGGGCCGCAATCGGTGGTGTGGGACGAGGCCGAGAACCGCATGCACGTGCAGAAGGCGCTGATGGAGTTCCTGCTGCTGGGCCGGGTGACCGGCTGAGCCTTCGTTTAATGTGCGGCCCGCTGCGCCGCCGGCGTTGCGGCCAGCGTCAACATCCCCAGCTTCACCAGGCGCGACTCGATGGCCCAGCGGGTGCGACCCAGCGCTGCCGCGAGATCCTTGGTGGGCGTACCGGCCTGGAAGCCCAGGCGCAATTGCTCGTCGTCGTCCGCGCTCCAGGGCTTGCCGGTGTTGGCCGGCAGGTCGGTCCGGGCGCGGCGCGGCTTCGCCGCATCCAGGGCCTGCTGCACCGCCAGCAGCGCCGCGACGACGCGAGGCGCGTGGTACGGACTGTCCTGGGCCATCACCTCGCCCGTGACCGGATGAACGCCCCGCGCCAAGTTGCCGATAATCTCGCGCGCCATCTGCAGTTCCATTGATTTCCCCTTCCAGGAATAAACTGTATCCCCATACAGTATTCGCGCAACGTGCCCGCCGGGCGCGGCGTTGACAGCATGTCCGAGCCCCATCCCTGCCTCAGCTGCGGCGCCTGCTGCGCCGCCTTCCGCGTCGACTTTTCCATCCACGAACTGGATGAGATGGGCGGCAGCGTGCCGTCCGGCCTGACGGTCGAGGTCACCGACAGCACCTGCCGCATGCGGGGCACCGACCACACGCCCAGCCGTTGCGCGGCGCTCACCGGAAACATCGGCGTGAGGGCCGCTTGCGGCATCTACGAATGGCGGCCGAATCCCTGCCGCGAACTGGAAGCGGGCAGCGATGCCTGTGCGCGCGCACGCGCAAGACATGGGCTGCCGCCGCTCCCGATGCTTCAGGCCTGAACGAATTTCTTCCCTGTTGGCATTAACCGACACCACGCGGTTTTTCGGCGGTCCACACTCCGCCGCATGCAAAGCCTCTGGGACATCTCTCCGCCGGTGGACGCGCATTCGCCCGTCTTTCCCGGCGACACGCCCTACCGCCAGGAATGGGCCGCGCAGATCGCGCCCGGCTGCCCCGTCAACGTCAGCAGCCTCACCCTGTCGCCGCACGTCGGTGCGCATGCCGATGCGCCGCTCCACTACGACCCCGAAGGCAGCCCCGTGGGCGCCCTCGATCTCGAGCCCTATCTCGGCCGCTGCCGCGTGATCCACGCGATCGGCAAGCGGCCGCTGGTGGAATGGAGCGACCTCGAACACGCGATCGACGGACGCGACCTGCCGCCGCGCGTGCTGGTGCGCACCTACGAGCGCGTGCCGCTGGACCGCTTCGACGACCGCCTGGCCGCCTTCGCGCCCGACACCATCGAGCGCCTGGCCGATGCCGGCGTGAAGCTGGTCGGCATCGACACCGCCAGCATCGACCCCGCCGACAGCAAGGCACTGGCCAGCCACCAGGTGATCCGCCGCCGCGGCCTGCGCGTGCTGGAGAACCTGGTGCTCGACGACGTTCCCGAAGGCGACTACGAACTGATCGCCCTCCCTCTGAAACTGATGACGGCCGACGCCTCCCCCGTGCGCGCCGTCCTGCGACGCCCATGACCATCACCCTCCAAGACTGCCGCGCCATGGACGCGGACGATCCGCTGCGCAAGTTGCGCGACCTCTTCGTGCTGCCCGACGACGTGGTCTATCTCGACGGCAATTCGCTCGGTCCCCTGCCGCGCGCCACCGCCGCGCGCGTGGCCGCCGCGGTCGAACAGGAGTGGGGCCAGGGCCTGATCCGCTCGTGGAATACGGCAGGCTGGTTCGACCTGCCGAAACGCGTGGGCGACCGCATCGCCGGCTGGATCGGCGCGCGCGACGGTGAAGTCGTCGCCACCGACACCACCTCGATCAACCTGTACAAGGTGCTCAGCGCCGCCGCGCGCATCGCCGCCGCCGACAAGCCCGGTCGAACCGTGGTGCTGAGCGAGCGCAGCAACTTCCCGACCGACCTCTACATCGCGCAGGCGCTGTGCGAAGAGCGTGGGTGGACGCTGCGCCTGGTGGAGCCCGACCAGATCGAGTCCGCCCTCGGCGCCGGCGACATCGCCGTGCTGATGCTCACCCACGTCAACTACCGCACCGGCGCGATGCACGACATGGCGGCGCTCACCGCCCTCGCGCATCGCCACGGCACGATCGCGATCTGGGACCTGGCGCACAGCGCGGGCGCGGTGCCGGTGGATCTGCACGCCGCCGAGGCCGACTTCGCGATCGGCTGCGGCTACAAGTACCTCAATGGCGGCCCCGGCTCGCCCGCGTTCGCCTGGGTGCATCCGCGCCACGCCGACCGCTTCTGGCAGCCGCTCGCGGGCTGGTGGGGCCATGCCGCGCCGTTCGAGTTCACGCCGGAGTACCGGCCGGCCCCGGGCATCGCGCGCTACCTGTGCGGAACGCAACCGGTGCTGAGCATGGTCGCGCTCGACTGCGGCTTGGACACGCTGGACGCCGCGCGCGCGGCCGGCGGCATGCAGGCGTTGCGCGCCAAGTCGCTGGCGATGACGGACCTGTTCATCTCGCTCGTGGAGCAGCGCTGCGAAGGCCATGGCCTCGCGCTCGTCACGCCGCGCGAACACGCGAAGCGCGGCTCGCAGGTCTGCCTGTCGCTCGAGGAAGGCGCCTACGCCATCGTGCAGGCGCTGATCGCGCGCGGCGTCATCGGCGATTTCCGCGCGCCGGACATCCTGCGTTTCGGCTTCACGCCGCTGTACCTGGAGTACGAGGACGTGTGGAAGGCGGTGGAGCACCTGCGGCAGGTGCTGGAGTCCGGCGAATGGCGCCGGGCCGAGTTCAACGCGAAGCAGGCGGTGACATGAACGGCAGCGGAAAACCCGAGGACATCGTCCACGCCGAGGGCGCGAAGCTGGATTTCAGCCGCGCCATGAGCTACGGCGACTACCTGCAGCTGGACCAGATCCTGTCCGCGCAGAAACCGCTCTCGCCCGACCACAACGAGATGCTGTTCATCATCCAGCACCAGACCAGCGAGCTGTGGATGAAGCTGATGCTGCACGAGCTGCGCGCGGCCATCGAGTGCGTGGCGCGCGACCAGCTGGGCAGCGCGTTCAAGATGCTGGCGCGGGTCTCGCGCATCATGGAGCAGCTGGTGCACGCCTGGGACGTCCTGGCCACCATGACGCCGCCCGAATACAGCGCGATCCGGCCTTATCTCGCCAGCTCCAGCGGCTTCCAGAGCGCGCAGTACCGCTGCATCGAGTTCGCGCTGGGCAACAAGAACGCGGCCATGCTCAAGCCGCACGAGCACCGGCCCGACCTGCTGGCCCAGGTGCGCGCCGCGTACGAGGCGCCTTCGCTCTACGACGAGTCGCTGCGCCTGCTGGCGCGCCGCGGGCTGACCATGCCGGCGAACTACGTCGAGCGCGACTGGACGCAGCCCTACGTCGAAAGCGAGGAGGTCGAGCAGGCCTGGCTGCAGGTCTATCGCGACACGGATCGCTGGTGGGACCTGTACCAGCTGGGCGAGGAACTCACCGACCTGGAAGACGCGTTCCGCCTCTGGCGATTCCGCCACGTCACCACCGTGGAGCGCGTGATCGGCTTCAAGCGCGGCACCGGCGGAACGGGCGGCGTGTCCTACCTGCGCAGGATGCTGGACGTGGTGCTGTTCCCCGAGATCTGGCGGCTGCGCACGGATCTCTGATTCACGCGCCCCCATAGAGCCAGGGCAGGTCCAGCAGCTTCTCGCCGCCCACGCGCATCGAGACATTGCGGGCCAGCCGCAGCGGTCCGTCCGCGTGGAAGATCCAGCCGTTGCGAAACGACCGTGCCTGCACCCGCGCGCAGCGCTGCCAGCGATCCAGCGCGTAGCGGCGGAGGCACGTGGGCACGTCCAGCACGCGGCCGTCGCACACGGCCAGCACTTTCTGCAGCGCCGAAGCGTCTTCCAGCGCCATGCCCGCACCCTGCGCCAGGTAGGGCCGCATCGGATGCGCGGCGTCGCCCAGCAGCGCCGCGCGGCCGCGAGCCATCGCGGCTTCGCTCTGCAACGGCGGGCGGTCGTGCACCGGCCACAGGCGCCACCGCGGCGCGGCCTCGACCAGCGCCTGCAGTTCGCCGCACGAGCCGCGCGCCACGGCGTGCAGCGCCTCGTCGCCGGCGTCCTGCTCCCAGCCGGCCTGGGCCCGGCCTTCGATGAAGGCGACCACGTTCAACGCTTCTCCGCCGCGCACCGGGTAGCGGATCAAGTGCATGCGCGGGCCCAGCCAGGCTTGCACCTCGGGCGCGCGCAGCGATTCGGGCAGCTGCGCCATCGGCAGCATCGCGCGATAGGCGACGTGGCCGCTGGCGGGCGCGGGGCCGTCGCCGATCAACTGGCCGCGCAGCGTGCTCCACACGCCATCCGCGACCGCCAGCGCATCGGCCTCGACGACGGTGCCGCCGGCCAGGTCGGCCTGGGCCAGTTCGCCGTCGACGCGGGCGCGCGTGATGGTGACGCCGGCATGCAGGTGCGCGCCCGCCCGCGCGGCCGCTTCCAGCAGCACCGAGTGGAGATCGGCGCGGTGCAGCGTCAGGTAGGGAGAGCCGTAGCGTTGGCGCGCCTGGGCGCCCAGGCGCAGCGAACCGAGCTCACGTCCGTCGACGGCATCGCGGACCGACAGGCGTTGCGGCTCGAACGGCCGCAGCTCGGGGCGATCGAGCAGTCCCCACTGGTCCAGGATGCGCGTCGCGTTGGGCCCGAGCTGCAATCCCGCGCCGGCCTCGCCGAAGGCCTCGGCCTTCTCGAAGACGCGGACCTCCCAGCCGGCCGCGCGCGCGCCCACCGCGGCTGCCAGCCCCGCGATGCCGCCTCCCGCCACCAGGATGTCTTGTGCCATCGCGGCGAATTGTGCCGCGCGATGGCCGCGTCAGGCCGCGAGCAGTTGCCGCAGGACGAACGGGAGAATCCCGCCGTGCCGGTAGTACTGCACCTCGATCGCCGTGTCGATGCGCAGCGTGACGGTGATCTCCCTGGTGCTGCCGTCGGCGCGGCGCACGATCACCTTGGCATCGCTCTGCGGCCGCAGCTCGGGATCAGGGACCACGTCGATGAGCTCGGAGCCGTCCAGTCCCAGCGACTGCCAGGTGTCGGCGCCCTTGAACTGCAGCGGCAGCACGCCCATGCCCACCAGGTTGCTGCGGTGGATGCGCTCGAAGCTGCGCGCCACCACCGCCTTGATGCCCAGCAGCTGCGTGCCCTTGGCCGCCCAGTCGCGCGAGGAGCCGGTGCCGTACTCCTCGCCCGCGAAGATGACCGTTGGCCGGTCCTGCGCCATGTACTTCATGGCGGCGTCGAAGATGAACATCTTCTCGGCCCCGCCCTGCCCGTCGCGGTAGATCGTCAGGCCGCCTTCCTCGCGCGAGCCGTCGGGCAGCGCGGGGATCATCAGGTTCTTGATGCGCACGTTGGCGAAGGTGCCGCGCATCATCACGTCGTGGTTGCCGCGGCGCGCGCCGTAGCTGTTGAAGTCCGGCTTCTTCACGCCGTGCGCCAGCAGCCACTTGCCGGCCGGCGAGCTCTCCTTGATGGAGCCCGCGGGCGAGATGTGGTCGGTGGTGATCGAGTCGCCGAACAGCGCCATCACGCGCGCGTTGCGCACCGAGACGTCCTGCTTGGGGTCGTTGGCCGGCGGCTGCGGATCGAAGGTGGTGAAGAGCGGCGGCTCGGCGATGTAGGTGCTGGTCGGCCAGGCGTAAGTCTCGCCCGCCACGCCGTGGATGCCCTTCCACAGCTCGCCCGGCTCGGCCTTCACCTTCTCGTAGTTGCGCCGGTAGGCGTCGCCGTCCATCGCATGCTTCATCAGGCGGTGGATCTCGTCGCTCGAGGGCCAGATGTCGCCCAGCCAGACGTCCTTGCCGCCGTGGCCCTTGCCGACCGGCTGCGTCATCAGGTCCTTGAGCACGGTGCCGGCCAGCGCGTACGCCACCACCAGCGGCGGGCTGGCCAGGAAGTTGGCCTTGATGTTGGGATGGATGCGCGCCTCGAAATTGCGGTTGCCCGAGAGCACCGCGCAGCACACCAGGTCGCTCTTGGTGATGGCCTCGTTGATCTCCGGCGCCAGGTCGCCCGAGTTGCCGATGCAGGTGGTGCAGCCGTAGCCGGCCACCGTGAATCCCAGCTGCTCCAGGTAGGGCAGCAGACCGGACTTGGTGAGGTACTCGGTGACGATGCGCGAGCCGGGCGCCAGCGAGGTCTTGATGTGCGGCTGCACCTTCATGCCCGCCTGCACCGCCTTCTTGGCCAGCAGGCCCGCGGCCAGCAGCACGCCGGGGTTGGAGGTGTTGGTGCAGCTGGTGATGGCGGCGATCAGGATGTCGCCGTTGCCGATGGTGACCTGCTGCGGCGTCGCCGGCGCCGAGGGCGCCTCCGACTGCGCGGACGCGAGGGTCGGCTTGTTGTATTCCATCTCCGTCTCGGAGACGAGCGCGGCCGGCCTCACGGGCGGGTTGCTCGGCACCCGCGGGTCGGGCGTCTCGCCGCCCGCGTGCAGCAGGTGGCGCGTCTGCAGCAGCTCCGAAGGCTGGTTGAAGCCGTTCTCGGCGGCCGGCTTGCTGAACAGCGTGGTGAACTGGCGCGCCACGTTGCCCAGTTCGATGCGGTCCTGCGGGCGCTTGGGACCCGAGAGGCTGGGCGTGACGTCGCCCAGGTCCAGCTTCACCACCTGCGAGTAGTCGCACTCGCCCGCCAGCGGGATGCCGAACAGGCCCTGGGCGCGGAAGTACGCCTCCAGCGCGTCGATCTCCTCCTTGCCGCGGCCGGTGCCGCGGAAGTACTCGATCGTCTTCTCGTCCACCGGGAAGAAGCCCATCGTGGCGCCGTACTCCGGCGCCATGTTGCCGATGGTGGCGCGGTCCGGCACGGCCAGCGTGCGCGTGCCCTCGCCGAAGAACTCGACGAACTTGCCCACCACCTTGTGCTTGCGCAGCAGCTCGGTGACGGTGAGCACCAGGTCGGTGGCGGTGCAGCCTTCGCGCAGGCGCCCGGTGAATTCGAAGCCGACCACGTCGGGCGTGAGCATGTAGACCGGCTGGCCCAGCATCGCGGCCTCGGCCTCGATGCCGCCCACGCCCCAGCCCACCACGCCCACGCCGTTGATCATGGTCGTGTGGCTGTCCGTGCCCACCAGCGAATCGGGGTAGTACACGCCCTGCGGCGTGCTGTGCACGCCGCGCGCCAGGTACTCCAGGTTGACCTGGTGCACGATGCCGAAGCCGGGCGGCACCACGCCGAAGGTCTTGAAGGCCTGCATGCCCCACTTCATGAATTCGTAGCGCTCGCGGTTGCGCTGGAACTCGAGCTTCATGTTCAGGTCGAGCGCATCCTTGGTGCCGTAGTGGTCCACCATCACCGAGTGGTCGACCACCAGGTCCACCGGCACCAGCGGCTCGATGCTGCCGGGGTCGCGGCCCAGGCGCGACGCGGCGCTGCGCATCGCGGCCAGGTCGGCCAGCAGCGGCACGCCGGTGAAGTCCTGCAGCACCACGCGCGCCACTACGAAGGGGATCTCCTCCGTGCGCGCCGCGTTGGCCGACCAGTTGGCGACCTGGCGCACGTGCTCTGCCGTGACCTTGAGGCCGTCGCAGTTGCGCAGCACCGACTCGAGCACGATGCGCATCGAGACCGGCATGCGGCGCACGTTGGGAAACTCTTCCGCCAGCGCGGGCAGCGAATACAGGCTGCCGGTGGTGCGGCCGTACTTGAAGCTCTTCAGGGTATGGGCAAACGCGTGGGGCATCGGGACCTCCTGCCGAGATGAGTTCTTGGTTGGGAGCAGGCTGCTCGGGAACCGACCATTTTGCCGCCGCGGGGGCGACCTTGGGGTGCGCGGGGCCGTGCGACGGCCGTGCCGTTCAGGCGGGCAGGTAGCGGACGGCCAGCACGCCTTCGATGGCACGGATGGCCGAGAGCACGTCCTCGCCCACCGGGCTGTCGACATCCACCAGCGTGTAGGCCATCTCGCCGCGCGACTTGTTGACCATGTTGTGGATGTTCAGGCCGGCCTGGGCCATGGCGGTGGAGATCTGGCCCACCATGTTCGGCACGTTGGCGTTGGCGATGGCCAGGCGGAAGGCCGATTCGCGCGCCATCGACACGGCGGGAAAGTTCACCGCGTTGGCGATGTTGCCGTGCTCCAGGTAGTCGCGCAGCTGGTCGGCCACCATCACCGCGCAGTTGTCCTCGGCCTCGCGGGTGGACGCGCCCAGGTGCGGCAGCGCGATCACCTTGGGATGGCGAAGGATCGCGCCGTGCGGGAAGTCGCAGACGTAGCGGCCCAGCGTGCCGGCGTCCAGCGCGCGCAGCACCGCCGCATCGTCCACCACGCCTTCGCGCGAGAAATTCAGCAGCACCGAGCCGGGCTTGAGCAGGCCGATGTTGTCGGCGTTGACCAGGTGCCGCGTCGCATCGAGCAGCGGCACGTGCAGGCTGACGAAGCGGCAGTTGCGCAGCACCTCGGCCACGCTGCCCGCCTTGCGCACCTGCGAAGGCAGGCTCCAGGCCGCATCGACCGTGATCTCCGGGTCGTGGCCCATGGCATTCATGCCCAGCTGGATGCCGGCCTGCGCCACCAGGCAGCCGACCTTGCCCAGGCCGATCACGCCCAGCGTCTGGCCCGCGAGCTCGAAACCGGCGAAGGGCTTCTTGCCGTCCTCGACCTGCGCGTCCAGTCCGGGCGCGTCCGGTTGGAGCGTCTGGACGAACTGCAGCGCGCCGGGCAGGTTGCGCGCGGCCAGCAGCATGCCGGCCAGCACCAGTTCCTTGACCGCGTTGGCGTTGGCGCCGGGCGCGTTGAACACCGGCACGCCGCGCGCGCTCATCGCCTTCACGGGGATGTTGTTGGTGCCCGCGCCGGCGCGGGCGATGGCCTGGACGCTTGCAGGGATGTCCATCGAGTGCATGTCGGCCGACCGCACCAGCACCGCGTCGGGCGCGGCGACCGACTTGCCCACCTCGTAGCGGCCGGCAGGCAGCCGTTGCAGCCCCAGGTCGGAGACCTGGTTGAGCACCAGCACCTGGTACGGCCGCCCGGCGTCAGGCATGTTGCTTCTCGAATTCCTGCATGTACTTGACGAGGGCCTTCACGCCTTCGATGGGCATGGCGTTGTAGATCGACGCCCGCATGCCGCCCACCGAGCGGTGGCCCTTGAGCTGGATCATCCCGCGCGCCGTCGCACCCTTCAGGAAGGCTTCGTCCAGCGAATCGTCCTTGAGCTTGAAGGGCACGTTCATCAGCGAACGGTCTTCCTTGGCCACCGGGTTGCGGTAGAAGTTGCTCGCGTCCAGGTAGTCGTACAGGACGCGCGCCTTGGCCTGGTTGTGCTCTTCCATGGCGGCCAGGCCGCCGTTGGCCTTGATGTGCTTGCAGACCAGCCCGGCGATGTAGATCGCGTAGGTGGGCGGCGTGTTGTACATCGAGTCGTTCTCGGCCTGCAGCTGGTAGTTGAAGGCCGAAGGCGTGATGGGCAGCGCGTGGCCCAGCAGGTCGTCGCGCACGATCACCACCGTCACGCCCGACGGGCCCATGTTCTTCTGCGCGCCGGCGTAGATCAGGCCGTAGCGGCTGACGTCGATCGGGCGCGACATGATGTTGGACGACATGTCGGCCACCAGCGGCACGCTGCCGGTATCGGGCGTCCAGTGGAATTCGACCCCGCCGATGGTCTCGTTGGAGCAGATGTGGACGTAGGCCGCCTTGGGGTCCAGCTTCCACTCCGACTGCTTGGGGATCGCGGTGAACTTGCTGGCCTCGCCGGTGGCGGCGATGTTGATCTTTCCGTAGGTCGCGGCTTCCTTGGTCGACTTCCTGGACCAGTCGCCGGTAACCACGTAGTCGGCGGCGCCGCCGCGGCCGAGCAGGTTCATCGGCACGATGGCGTTCTCGCCGATCGCGCCGCCCTGCATGAACAGCACCTTGTAGTTGGACGGCACGCCCATCAGCTCGCGCAGCGTGGCTTCGGCCTCGGCGTGGATGCCGATGAACTCCTTGCCGCGGTGGCTCATCTCCATCACCGACATGCCGCTGCCGTGCCAGTCGAGCATCTCGTCGGCGGCCTGCCGCAGAACGGCTTCGGGCAGGGTGGCGGGACCGGGGCTGAAGTTGAAGACGCGGGACATGGGGGCTTTCTGGGACGCTGTGGCGGAAAAAGGAGTGGGACAGCATACAAGAAGCCCCCCACCCCCGCCGGGCTCAGCCCATGGCCGCGCGCGGCGCGGCGCCCCGGCGCAAACCCATCCACTGCAGATCGGCCAGCACCAGCACCGCGGCCGCCTGCATCGCGATCCAGGCGACGCCCAGCGCGGTGGGCTGCAGCAGGGCGACCGCCAGGCCGCAACCGGCCGCCCAGGCCAGGTTGCCGGCCGCGAACAGCGCCACCCACTTGCGCGGCGGCACGGGCCGGCTCGCGGCCCAGGCGGCCAGCAGGGCGTACGCGACCAGGAACACGCCGGTATCGAGCAGCAGCACCTGCGGCAGCCCGAACAGGCGCGGCAAGGCGTCGAGCGCGGCGAGCTGCAGCGCGCCGCTGCCGAAGCAGGAAGCGGCATCGGCCCAGAGCACGCCGCGAAGGAAACGGGGAGAAGCGAACATCGACATGGAAGCCTCCTTGTGGAAAGGCCCCGATCGTGGTCGCGCGCCTTCGTCCCGTCGATGACGTGCCAGGTAATGCAACCGGCTCCGGCGAGCGCATAGCATCCCCCTCATGAGCTCAGTCGCCGCCCTGCCCCGCTCCGCCGCCCCGCAGCCCTTCGGCGCGCACCTGCGCCACTGGCGCCAGCACCGGCGCCTGTCGCAGCAGGGGCTGGCCGAGGAAGCCGAGATCTCGACGCGGCACCTGAGCTTCGTCGAGACCGGGCGCGCGCTCCCCAGCCGCGAGATGGTGCTGCGCCTCTCCGAGCGCCTGGGCGTGCCGCTGCGCGAGCGCAATGCGATGCTGGTGGCGGCCGGCTACGCGCCCATGTACCGCGAGCGTCCGCTGGAGGACCCGGGCCTGGCGCCCGCGCGCGCGGCGGTGGACCTGATCCTGCGCGCGCACGAACCGAACCCCGCGCTGGCGGTGGACCGGCACTGGGACCTGGTGGCCGGCAACCGCATGCTGCCGCACCTGATGGCCGGGGCCGACCCGGAGCTGCTCCAGGGCCGCATCAACGTGCTGCGCCTGTCCCTGCATCCGCGTGGCCTGGCGCCCCGCATCGTCAACCTGGGCCAGTGGCGCGAGCACCTATTCGAGCGGCTGCGCCAGCAGGTGCAGGCGACGGGCGACGCGGCGCTGGCTTCGCTGCTGGAGGAGCTGCGCGGCTACCCGGTGCCGGACGGCGCGCACGATACGCGCCTGGAAGGCGAGCACGTCGGCGTGGCGCTGCCGCTGCGCTTTCGCACCCAGGACGGCCAGGTGCTCAGCTTCATCAGCACCACCACGGTGTTCGGCACCGCGGTGGACGTGACGGTCCAGGAGCTGACGCTGGAAACCTTCTTCCCGCTGGACGCCGTCACGGCCGAAGCGCTGCGGCGCCTCGCCCCCGCGGACTGACGCTTACTCGGCGCCCACCGGCCGGGGTTCGGCGCCGGCGGCCTCGATCTGCATCTCGAACGCGCGCAGCCGCTTGTAGACCGACATCAGCTCCACGATGGTGGTCCAGCTGAGCACCAGGAACTGGAAGGCGCTTTCGACCCGGCCGAACGCACGCACGATCTGCTGCATCACGCCCAGCGTGACCACGCCCGCCACCAGCGTGGGGCCGAGCGCCAGGTACGGCACCAGCACGCCGACCTGCAGGTAGGACCACTTGGCCACGTCGAAGTAGAGGTAGTGGAAGAACAGGGTGAAGTAGTTGCGCCGCACCGCGCCGAAGAGGCGCGCCACCTCGGGGGGCTGCGCGCGGTCATGGTGGTCCTCGCCGTACACCAGCTCCTTGCGGTAGGCCGCCTCCACGCGCTGGTTCTGGAACTGCAGGCCCGGCAGCTTGATGCCCACGATGGCCAGCAGCAGCGTGCCGCCGAGCGCGAATCCGATCGCCACCCACACCAGCGAGTAGTGCACCGGCCCGAAGAACGGCAGCTCGGTCACCTTGGCCGACAGGCCCGCCAGGATCGGCAGGAAGGCGAACAGCACCATCAGGCTGCGCATGAACTCGCTGCCCAGGCTTTCCATGATGGAGGCGAAGCGCATCGTGTCCTCCTGCACCCGCTGGGCCGCGCCCTCGATGTCGCGCAGCTTGTCCCAGTTCTCCATGTAGTAGTCGTTCATCGCCGTTCGCCAGCGGAAGACGTAGTGCTTGATGAAGAAGTCGAGCACCACGGCCACCAGCACGTACACCATCGCGATGTTCAGGAAGGTGGACAGCTGGTCCCAGTACTCGGCGAGAGTGATGCTGCCCGGCTTGGACAGCGCCTTCTGCACCACGTCGTAGAAGGTCCCGAACCACTCGTTGATCTTCACGTCCAGCTCCACCCGGTACCAGGTGGCGAACAGGATCAGGGCCGTGCCCAGGATGGACCAGGCGAACCAGCGGCGCGACAGGAAGAAGGACTTGAACATGATGGGTGCGAACCTCGCAGCGGGGATCGGCAGATGCTAACCGTCCGGCCGTGCAGGGCGGGTTGTCAGCCTCGGCGCACAGGCGCGCGCGCGGGCTTCCGACGGCTGCCGACCTGCCGGCGCGGAGAAGATCGGCGCAACGCCACGAGAGCGAAAGGACACCCCATGAGCAAGGACAAGACGCCCCACGACCGCCTGTGGGAGATCATCAAGGACATCCGCTTCGGCATGCTGACGCACCGCCATCCCGAAGGCGGCCTGCACGCCCATCCGCTGACCACGCAGAACCATTCGCTGGGCGAGAAGGGCATCCTGTACTTCTTCGTCTCGCGCAGCACCGAGGTGGGACAGCGGCTACGGAGCGACGGCAACGTCAACGTCTCCTACTCCGACCCGCACAAGGACGTGTACGTCTCCATCACCGGGCGTGCCACGGTGAGCGAGGACGCTGACGCCAAGCAGCGCCTCTTCAACACCATGGCCAAGGCCTGGTTCCCGGGCGGCCCGACCGATCCCGACCTGGAGCTGGTGGAGGTGCACATCACGCATGCCGAGTACTGGGACGTGAAGGAAAGCAAGGTCACCCAGCTGTTCAAGATGGCGAGCGCGGCCGTGAGCGGCGAGCGGCCCAAGCTCGGCGAGCACAAGGAAGTGATGATCTGACGCGCTCGCCCGTGGCCGGACGCCAATGAGAAACGGCCCCGAGGGGCCGTTTTCATGGGGGCGACTGGCTCAGGCCGGAACCGTGTCGGCCGCCTTCCTGAAATCTTCGATGCGGTCGAAGTTCATGTACTGGTAGATCTTGTCGCCGCTGGCGTTGAGCACGCCGATGTCGGCCATGTACTCCTCGCGCGACGGGATCTTGCCCAGGCGCGAGCAGATGGCGGCCAGTTCGGCCGAGCCCAGGTACACGTTGGTGTTCTTGCCCAGGCGGTTCGGGAAGTTGCGGGTGCTGGTGGACATCACCGTCGCGCCTTCGCGCACCTGCGCCTGGTTGCCCATGCACAGCGAGCAGCCGGGCATCTCCATGCGCGCGCCGGCGGTGCCGAGCACGCCGTAGTGGCCCTCTTCCGTCAGCTGCTTCTGGTCCATCTTGGTCGGCGGGGCGACCCACAGCTTGACCGGGATGTCGCGCTTGCCTTCCAGCAGCTTCGAAGCCGCGCGGAAGTGGCCGATGTTGGTCATGCACGAGCCGATGAACACCTCGTCGATCTTGGCGCCGGCCACGTCGGACAGCGTCTTCACGTCGTCCGGATCGTTCGGGCAGGCCACGATCGGCTCGTGGATGTCGGCCAGGTCGATCTCGATCACGGCGGCGTACTCGGCATCGGCGTCGCCCTTGAGCAGCTGCGGATCCTTCAGCCAGGCTTCCTGGGCGGCGATGCGGCGGCCCAGCGTGCGGGCGTCGGCGTAGCCGTTGGCGATCATCCAGCGCATCAGGGTGACGTTGCTCTGGATGTATTCCATGACGGGCTCCTTGTTCAGGTGCACCGTGCAGGCCGCGGCGGAACGCTCGGCGGAAGCGTCGGACAGCTCGAACGCCTGTTCCACCTTCAGGTCGGGCAGTCCCTCGATCTCCAGGATGCGGCCGGAGAAGATGTTCTTCTTGCCGGCCTTGGCCACCGTCAGCAGGCCCTGCTTGATGGCGTACAGCGGGATCGCGTTGACCAGGTCGCGCAGCGTGACGCCGGGCTGCATCTTGCCCTTGAAGCGAACCAGCACCGACTCGGGCATGTCCAGCGGCATCACGCCCGTCGCGGCGGCGAAGGCCACCAGGCCGGAGCCGGCCGGGAAGCTGATGCCGATCGGGAAGCGGGTGTGCGAGTCACCGCCCGTGCCCACGGTGTCGGGCAGCAGGAAGCGGTTGAGCCAGCTGTGGATCACGCCGTCGCCCGGACGCAGGGAGACGCCGCCGCGGGTGGAGATGAACTCCGGCAGCTCGTGGTGCATCTTCACGTCGACCGGCTTCGGGTAGGCCGCGGTGTGGCAGAACGACTGCATCACGAGGTCGGCCGAGAAGCCCAGGCAGGCCAGGTCCTTCAGCTCGTCGCGGGTCATCGGGCCGGTGGTGTCCTGCGAACCCACGGACGTCATCTTCGGCTCGCAGTACGTGCCCGGGCGGACGCCCTGGCCTTCCGGCAGGCCGCAGGCGCGGCCGACCATCTTCTGCGCCAGGCTGAAGCCCTTGCCGCTGTCCTTCGGGGACTGCGGCAGGCGGAACAGCGTGGAAGGCGGCAGGCCCAGCGCCTCGCGCGCCTTGGCCGTGAGGCCGCGGCCCACGATCAGCGGGATGCGGCCGCCGGCGCGCACCTCGTCGAACAGCACTTCGCTCTTGACCTGGAACTGCGCGACCACCTCGCCGTTCTTGAGCGCCTTGCCTTCGTAGGGGCGCAGCTCGATGGTGTCGCCCATCTCCATCCTGGAGACGTCCAGCTCGATCGGCAGCGCGCCCGCGTCTTCCATCGTGTTGTAGAAGATCGGCGCGATCTTGCCGCCGAGGCAGACGCCGCCGAACTTCTTGTTCGGCACGAACGGGATGTCCTCGCCGGTCCACCACAGCACGCTGTTGGTGGCCGACTTGCGAGAGGAGCCGGTGCCCACCACGTCGCCCACGTAGGCGACCAGGTGGCCCTTGGCCTTGAGCTCCTGCAGCAGCTTGATCGGGCCGCGCTTGCCCTCTTCCTCCGGCACGATGCCGGGGCGCGGGTTCTTCAGCATCGCCAGCGCGTGCAGCGGGATGTCGGGACGGCTCCACGCGTCGGGCGCGGGCGACAGGTCGTCGGTGTTGGTCTCGCCGCCCACCTTGAAGACGGTGAGCGTCATCGACTTGGGCACCTCGGGGCGCGAGGTGAACCACTCGGCGTCGGCCCAGCTCTGGAGCACGGCCTTGGCGTTGGCGTTGCCCTTGTCGGCCTTTTCCTTGACGTCGTGGAACTGGTCGAACATCAGCAGCGTCTTCTTGAGAGCGTCCGCGGCAGTGGCGCCGACTTCGGCGTCATCGAGCAGCTCGATCAGCGGACTGATGTTGTAGCCGCCCAGCATGGTGCCCAGCAGTTCCGTCGCCTTCTCGCGGCTGATGACCATGCACTTTTCCTTGCCATGCGCCACGGCGGCCAGGTAGCTGGCCTTGACCTTGGCGGCATCGTCCACGCCCGCCGGCACGCGGTTCGTGATCAGGTCGAGCAGGAAGTCGGCCTCGGAGGCGTTCGGGTTCTTCAGCAGCTCGATCAGCTCGGAGGTCTGTTGCGCGGTCAGCGGCAGCGGCGGGATGCCGAGCGCGGCGCGTTCGGCCACGTGGGACACATAGGCTTGCAGCATGGGGTTCTCCGTCAGGGGTGCGTTGGTGTTAGTTGGTGCGGGCGGGCGTGGACGCGGCCGGCGCGGCGGGTCCGGCCGGGAAGGTCACGGTCGCGGACTCGGCGGCGGGCGCGGAAGCCGGCGTGCCCGGCGGTTGGGCGGCGGCGGATGCGGCGGCGGGGGTCGGCGCGTCCAGGATGCTGGGCCGCGGATTGCGCTTGAGCTCCTCGGCGAACGTGACCTGCTGCGGGCTCTGGCACTCGTCGGCCAGGCGGCGGCCCAGCTTCTGGCTCATGAGCATCGACTTGTTGCCCAGCTGCAGCCACATGGCGCCGCGCTTGGCGTCCTCGAGGCGGATGGCGCCGGTGCGGCTTTCCACCGGATGCATCAGGAAGCGGTAGCCCTTGGTGCTGACCACGAACAGGCCGGTGCGGCGCGCCGGCTTCACGTGCACCGAGGCGCCGAGCTCGCAGGGCAGCTCGCCCACGTAGACCTGCTTGGCGACCGCGAGGTCGGCATCGGTCAGCGTGATGCTGGGGTCGTCGTCGATCGGCGTGACCTCCTCGACGGCCTTCTGCGCCGAGCGCTTGAGCTTCGGCTTGCTGGCCGCGGACTGGGCCGGCTTGGCCGCGGAGGCGGCGGGCTTCTTCGGCGCGGCCTCCGGCGACGCTTGCGCGAATGCGGGCGAAGCCGCGGCGATGAACAGGGCGGCCGCGACGGCCGGGATGAGAGGGACGGTCATGCTTGTCTTGTCTCCGGGATGTTCAGGCGCCGGCGAACCAGCGACGGGCTTCGGTGGGCAGCTTGCTTCCGGTGCGGTGCGCCCTCTCGAGCACCTGCCAGTAGAAGCGGTAGCTGGCCCGGTCGTGCAGGGTGCCGGCGACGCTGATCGGCGCCCACGCGGCCTGCTCGGCCTTGGCCAGGATGTCGGCCGCCTGCGCGATCTCGCCCTCGGTGGGCGCGAGCGCTTCCAGGATCGGCCGGATCTGGTCGGGATGGATGCTCCACATGCGTGTGAAGCCGAACTCGGTGCCGGCGCGGCGCGCGGCCGAGCGCATCGCCTCGCGGTCCTTGAACTCGGTGACCACGCAGTGCGAGGGCACCTTGCCGTGCGCGTGGCAGGCGGAGGCGATCTCCAGCTTGGCGCGCACCACGAGCGGATGGGTGAACTGGCCCTGCGCGCCCATGCCGTGTTCCGGGATGGCGCCGCCGTGGGCCGAGACGAAGTCCATCAGCCCGAAGCTGAGGGACTGGATGCGGGGATGGGCCGCGATGTCGAATGCGCGGTGCACCGCGGCCGGCGACTCGATCAGCGCATGCAGCGGCAGCTGCGGCGCGCCGGCGGCGTCGAGCGCGCGCGCGGCGGCATCGACGTCGGCGGGCGACTCCACCTTGGGCAGCATCACGTGCGCGAGCCGCGCGCCGGCGCGGCCGACGATGGTCTGCACGTCGGAGGCGAACGCGGGATGGTCGACCGGATGCACCCTCACCGCGACGCGGGCCTGCGGATCGGCGCCGAGCGCCAGCTCCGTGACGAGGACCGCATGCTCGGCCTCGCCGCCGACCGGCGCGCCGTCCTCGCAGTCGAGCGTGACGTCGAACACGCAGGCGCCGAACTCGCGCGCCATCTCGGCCTGCAGCTGCAGGCTCTTGCGCATCCGCGCCTCGACGCCGCTGTAGTGGTCGCAGACCGGGATGGAACCGGTCCGCGCCTGCGCGCCCAGCAGGACTTCGCGCGGGTGCTTCACCAGCCTTTCGCCCTTACAGCAGGTGCGAGACGCCGGCCTGCTCTTCCTGCAGTTCCTTGAGCGTCAGGTTGATGCGCTCCTGCGAGAAGGCGTCGATCTCCAGGCCCTTGACCACTTCGTACTTGCCGTCCTTGGTGGTGACCGGGAAGCCGAACATGGTGTCCTTCGGGATGCCGTAGTCGCCGTTGGACGGGATGCCCATGGTGACCCACTTGCCGTTGGAGCCCAGCGCCCAGTCGCGCATGTGGTCGATGGCGGCGTTGGCGGCGGAGGCGGCGGACGACAGGCCGCGTGCTTCGATGATGGCGGCGCCGCGCTTGCCCACGGTGGGCAGGAAGGTGTCCTTGTTCCAGACCTGGTCGTTGATCAGGTCCTTCACCGCCTTGCCGTTCACGGTGGCGAAGCGGTAATCGGCGTACATGGTGGGCGAGTGGTTGCCCCACACGGTCAGCTTCTCGATGTCCTTGACCTGGGTGCCGGTCTTGGCGGCGATCTGCGACAGCGCGCGGTTGTGGTCCAGGCGCAGCATGGCGGTGAAGTTCTCGCGCGGCAGGCTGGGCGCGCTCTTCATCGCGATGTAGGCGTTGGTGTTGGCGGGGTTGCCGACCACCAGCACCTTGACGTTGCGCGAGGCGACCTTGTCGAGCGCCTTGCCCTGGGCCGTGAAGATCTGCGCGTTGGCGGACAGCAGGTCCTTGCGCTCCATGCCGGGGCCGCGCGGACGGGCGCCGACGAGCAGGGCGTAGTCGGTGTCCTTGAAGGCGGTCATCGGGTCGCTGTGCGCTTCCATGCCGGCCAGCAGCGGGAAGGCGCAGTCCTCGAGCTCCATCATCACGCCCTTGAGCGCCTTCTGGGCCTTCTCGTCGGGGATCTCCAGCAGCTGCAGGATCACGGGCTGGTCCTTGCCCAGCATCTCGCCGGAGGCGATGCGAAACAGCAGGGCATAACCGATCTGGCCGGCGGCGCCGGTGACGGCAACGCGAACGGGCTTCTTGCTCATGGGAGGTTCTCCGAAGTGGTTGATGCGTGGTTCGCGCTCGAAGCGCGTGGACCGGAAGGGGCTGGGCGCGGCCCGTGGGACCGGCGCTACCGTTGGGCAGGGCCCTGGCGGAACGGGCGGGAGTTTACCCCTTCGCTCCCTGCCCGGTCAATTTGTCTTATGTCTTATATAAGATATCATCCGGCTTGCCGGAAGCTGACGACCCATGCCCGCCCTGCCCCCGATCGACGACCCCGCGGCCGACGCCGCGCCGCTGCAGGCCGCGCCGTCCTTCAGCCCGCTCTACCAGCAGATCAAGGGCCTGATCCTGCAGAGCCTGCAGGCGGGCGAGTGGAAGCCCGGCGAGGCGATCCCGAGCGAGATGGACCTGGCCGCGCGCTTCCGCGTGAGCCAGGGCACCGTGCGCAAGGCCATCGACGAGCTCGCGGCCGAGAACCTGCTGCTGCGCAGGCAAGGCAAGGGCACCTTCGTCGCCACCCATGCCGAGCAGCAGGTGCAGTACCGCTTCCTCAAGCTGGTGCCCGACGACGGCGACCGTGATTCGCAGGGTCCGGCCGAGCGCTCCATCCTCGAGTGCCGGCGCACCCGCGCCTCCGCCGAGGTGGCCCGCGCGCTCGGCCTTCGCACCTCCGACGCGGTGGTGCAGGCGCGGCGCGTGCTCACGTTCGCCGGCGTCCCCACCATCCTCGAGGACATCTGGCTGCCCGGCAGCGCGTTCAAGGGACTCACCGCGGAGCAGATGGCCGGCTTCCAGGGCCCGACCTACGCGATGTTCGAGCTGGAGTTCGGCGTGCGCATGGTGCGCGCCGAAGAGAAGATCCGCGCCGTCGCCGCCGATGCGCAGCAGTCGCAGCTGCTGCAGGTCGCGCCGGGCACGCCCCTGCTCAGCGTGGAGCGCATCGCCTACACCTACAACGACGTGCCGATGGAGCTGCGACGCGGCCTCTACCGCACCGACAACCGCCACTACCGCAACGAATTGAGCTGAAACCTTGGTTCTCGAAACCGCGGCGTATACCCGAGCCGAGGTTTCAGGTTGTTGCGGTCGAATAGAATTTTGGGTTGTCCGCGCTAGTCGGACTTTCCCGCGCCCCGTCCAAGAAAGCCCCATCCCATGACAGTTGCCCAGAAGCAGCGGCCGGAATTCCGGAACATCAACGCTCTGCGGGACCTGCCCACCTATCGCCTGCCGGCGCCGGGTTGGGTGTCCATCCTGCACCGCGTCAGCGGCGTGCTGATGTTCCTGCTGCTGCCTTTCATCATCTGGATGTTCGACACCTCGGTGTCCTCCGAATACTCCTTCGCGCGCTTCCGCGGCGCCTTCACCGCGGGCCTGGGCTTCCTGCCCGGCTGGTTCATGAAGCTGGTGGCGCTCGCGCTGATCTGGGCCTACCTGCACCACTTCATCGCCGGCGTGCGCCACGTGTGGATGGACGTCAGCCACAAGGCGGTGAGCAAGGAGTTCGGCGGCCTGTCGGCCAAGGTGACGCTGGCGCTCAGCCTGGGCCTCACCGTCGTGCTGGGCCTGAAGCTGTTCGGCGTCTACTGATCCCGAAGGAACAACAAATGGCAGTCAACTACGGATCACGCCGCACCGTCGTCGGTGCGCACTACGGCATGCGCGACTGGCTCAGCCAGCGCGTCACCGCCGTCCTGATGGCGGTCTTCACCGTCGTCGTGCTCGCGCAGGTCATCTTCTCGCGCGGGCCGATCGGCTACGACAAGTGGGCCGGCATCTTCGCCAGCCAGTGGATGAAGGTGCTGACCTTCTCCGTCATCGCGGGCCTGCTCTGGCACGTGTGGGTCGGCATGCGCGACGTGCTCATGGACTACGTCAAGCCGATCTGGGCGCGGCTGTCGCTGCAGGTGTTCGTCATCGTCTGGCTCACCGGCTGCGCCGGCTGGGCGATCCAGGTGCTTTGGAAGGTTTGAGCAAAGTGGCTTACAGCAGCAAGAACATCACCAAGCGCCGCTTCGACGTCGTCATCGTCGGCGCGGGCGGCTCCGGCATGCGCGCGTCGCTGCAGCTGGCGCGCGCCGGCCTCAACGTAGCCGTGCTTTCCAAGGTCTTCCCGACCCGCTCGCACACCGTGGCGGCGCAAGGCGGCATCGGCGCCTCGCTCGGCAACATGTCCGAGGACAACTGGCACTACCACTTCTACGACACCGTCAAGGGCTCCGACTGGCTGGGCGACCAGGACGCCATCGAGTTCATGTGCCGTGAAGCGCCCAAGGTCGTGTACGACCTCGAGCACATGGGCATGCCGTTCGACCGCAACCCCGACGGCACGATCTACCAGCGCCCGTTCGGCGGCCATACCGCCAACTATGGCGAGAAGCCGGTGCAGCGCGCCTGCGCCGCGGCCGACCGTACCGGCCACGCGATGCTGCACACGCTGTACCAGCAGAACGTGAAGGCCCGCACCAGCTTCTTCGTCGAGTGGATGGCGCTAGACCTGATCCGCGACGCCGAAGGCGACGTGGTCGGCGTCACCGCGCTGGAGATGGAAACCGGCGACCTGCACATCCTGGAAGCCAAGACCACGCTGCTGGCCACCGGCGGCGCCGGCCGCATCTTCGCGGCGTCGACCAACGCCTTCATCAACACCGGTGACGGCCTGGGCATGGCGGCGCGCGCCGGCATCCCGCTGGAGGACATGGAGTTCTGGCAGTTCCACCCGACCGGCGTGGCCGGCGCGGGCGTGCTGCTGACCGAAGGCTGCCGAGGCGAAGGCGCGATCCTGCTGAACAGCAACGGCGAGCGCTTCATGGAGCGCTACGCGCCCACCCTGAAGGACCTGGCGCCGCGTGACTTCGTCTCCCGCTCGATGGACCAGGAGATCAAGGAAGGCCGCGGCTGCGGTCCCAACAAGGACTACGTGCTGCTCAAGCTCGACCACCTGGGCGCCGACACCATCCACAAGCGCCTGCCCTCGGTGTACGAGATCGGCGTCAACTTCGCCAACGTCGACATCACCAAGGAGCCGATCCCGGTGGTGCCGACCATCCACTACCAGATGGGCGGCATCCCGACCAACATCCACGGCCAGGTGGTGGTGCAGGAAGGCGGCGAGCATGCCAAGGTCGTCAACGGCCTGTACGCGGTGGGCGAGTGCTCCTGCGTGAGCGTGCACGGCGCCAACCGCCTGGGCACCAACTCGCTGCTGGACCTGCTGGTGTTCGGCCGCGCGGCGGGCAACCACATCGTCGATTTCGCGAGCAAGACCAAGTCGCACAAGTCGCTGCCCGCGGGCGCGGCCGACCTCACCCTGGAGCGCCTGGCGCGCCTGGACTCGGCCTCCTCCGGCGAGTACGCGCAGGACGTCGCCAACGACATCCGCTCGGCCATGCAGCAGCACGCCGGCGTGTTCCGCACCCAGGCCAGCATGGACGAGGGCGTGCGCAAGATCGCCGCCGTCCGCGAGCGCGTGAACGCCATCGCGATGAAGGACAAGTCGATGGTCTTCAACACCGCCCGCGTGGAAGCGCTGGAGGTGGAGAACCTGATCGAATGCGCGCAGGCCACCATGGTGTCGGCCGCCGCCCGCAAGGAATGCCGCGGCGCCCACACCGTGAGCGACTACGAGCGCCCGGCCGACGACCCGGTGGCGCCGCTCGGCCGCGACGACGCCAACTGGATGAAGCATTCGCTCTGGCACAGCAAGAGCAACAGCCTCACCTACAAGCCGGTCAACCTCAAGCCCCTGTCCGTCGAGAGCGTGCCGCCCAAGGTGCGCACCTTCTGACGCCGGCTCCTACGTAATTCCACGTCCGCTCGAAGCACCTACATTCGACTGAAGACATGCAAAAACGCACTTTCCAGATCTACCGCTACGACCCGGACAAGGACGCCAAGCCGTACATGCAGACGGTCGAGATCACGCTCGAAGGCAACGAACGCATGCTTCTCGACGCGCTGATGAAGCTCAAGGCGCAGGACCCCACGCTGTCATTCCGGCGCTCCTGCCGCGAAGGCGTGTGCGGCTCCGACGCCATGAACATCAACGGCAAGAACGGCCTGGCCTGCCTGACGAACATGCGCACGCTGAAGGACCCGATCGTCCTGAAGCCGCTGCCGGGCCTGCCGGTGGTCCGCGACCTGATCGTGGACATGACCGACTTCTTCAAGCAGTACCACTCGATCAAGCCGTACCTCGTCAACGAGAACATCCCGCCCGAGAAGGAGCGGCTGCAGTCGCCCGAGGAGCGCGAGGAGCTCAACGGCCTGTACGAGTGCATCCTATGCGCCAGCTGCTCGACCAGCTGCCCCAGCTTCTGGTGGAACCCGGACAAGTTCGTCGGCCCGGCCGGCCTGCTGCAGGCGTACCGCTTCATCGCGGACAGCCGCGACCAGGCCACCGCCGAGCGGCTGGACAACCTGGAAGACCCGTACCGCCTGTTCCGCTGCCACACCATCATGAACTGCACCGACGTCTGTCCGAAGGGCCTGAACCCGACGGCGGCGATCGGCAAGATCAAGGAACTGATGGTCCGCCGGGCCGTCTGATCCCGCCATGGACGAGGCCGTTCTCGATGATCACGCGGTCGGCAAGCTGCGCTGGCGCTGCCGCCGCGGACTGCTCGAGAACGACCTCTTCCTCGAACGCTTCTTCTCGCGGCACGGCGCGGCGCTGACGCCCGCGCAAGGCCTGCTGCTGGAGGAGTTGATGCAGCTGTCCGACAATGACCTGATGGACCTGCTGCTGCGCCGCCGTGAACCCGACGGCGAGCTGGACCGCCCCGACATGAGGCAACTGCTGGAGCTGTTGCGCAGCCGTTGAGGCGGCCCCCATTGATCCCCAAGGAAACCGACATGAAACTCGCCGACAACAAAGCCACCCTGTCGTTCAGCAACGGCAGTCCCAGCGTCGAGCTGCCCGTCTACAACGGCAGCATCGGTCCGGACGTCATCGACATCCGCAAGCTGTATGCGCAGACCGGCATGTTCACGTACGACCCGGGGTTCATGTCCACGGCCTCCTGCCAGTCGACCATCACGTACATCGACGGCGACAAGGGCGAGCTGCTCTACCGCGGCTATCCGATCGAGCAGCTGGCCACCCAGTGCGATTTCCTGGAGACCTGCCACCTGCTGCTGTACGGCGAGCTTCCCGACGTCCAGCAGAAGAAGGACTTCGTCGCCCGCGTGACCAACCACACGATGGTCAACGAGCAGATGCAGTTCTTCCTGCGCGGCTTCCGGCGCGACGCCCACCCGATGGCGGTGATGACCGGCCTGGTGGGTGCGCTCTCGGCCTTCTATCACGACAGCACCGACATCAATAACCCGGAGCACCGCGAGATCTCGGCCATCCGCCTGATCGCCAAGATGCCCACGCTGGTGGCCATGGCGTACAAGTACGCCGCGGGCCAGCCGTACATCTACCCGAAGAACTCGCTGTCCTACACCGGCAACTTCATGCGGATGATGTTCGCCACGCCGTGCGAGGAGTACGAGCCCAACGACGTGCTGGTGCGCGCGATGGACCGCATCTTCATCCTGCACGCCGACCACGAGCAGAACGCTTCCACCTCCACCGTCCGCCTGTGCGGCAGCTCGGGCACCAACCCGTTCGCGGCCATCGCGGCCGGCGTGGCCTGCCTCTGGGGCCCGGCGCACGGCGGCGCCAACGAGGCCGCGCTGAACATGCTGGAGGACATCCAGAAGGCCGGCGGCGTGGACAAGATCGGCGACTTCATCAAGCAGGTGAAGGACAAGAACTCCGGCATCAAGCTGATGGGCTTCGGCCACCGCGTGTACAAGAACTACGACCCGCGCGCCAAGCTGATGCGCGAGACCTGCCACGAGGTGCTGGGCGAGCTGGGCCTTGAGAACGATCCCCTGTTCAAGCTGGCCATGTCGCTGGAGAAGATCGCTCTGGAAGACGAGTACTTCGTCTCGCGCAAGCTCTACCCGAACGTGGACTTCTACTCGGGCATCGTGCAGCGCGCCATCGGCATCCCGGTGTCGCTGTTCACCGCCATCTTCGCGCTGGCGCGCACGGTGGGCTGGATCGCCCAGCTCAACGAGATGATCGCGGACCCCGAGTACAAGATCGGCCGTCCCCGCCAGCTGTTCGTCGGCGCCACCAAGCGCGACGTCAAGCCGATCAACCAGCGCTGATCGACCGAAGCCCTGCAGCAAAGGCCCGCGCAAGCGGGCCTTTTTGCTTTCGCCTGCGGCGCAGCCAGCCATCTCCAAACGAGATGGCTGGGGCCGGACAAGGGTCGACAATCCGGGTTCTCTTCGCAAACGAAGAAGCCTCGGCCCATCCATGACCCGCTCCGACCGCAGCCTCGCCCGCCGGCTGGACCTCACCTCGCTGCAGCTCTTCGTGACTGTGTGCGAGAGCGGTTCCATCGGCCGCGCCGCCGAGCGCGAGGGGATCGCCGCGTCGGCGGTGAGCAAGCGCCTGTCGGACCTCGAAGGCGTGCTCGAGACGCCCCTGCTGTACCGGCATGCGCGCGGCGTGGACCTCACGCCCGCCGGCGAGACGCTGCTGCACCACGCGCGCGGCATGCTGTTCGGGCTGGACAAGATGCAGGGCGAGCTGAGCGAGTACGCGGAGGGCGTTCGCGGCCACGTCCGCGTGCACGCGAACATCTCGGCCATCGTGCAGTTCCTTCCGGAGGACCTGGCCGGCTTCCTCGCGCAGCACGGGCAGGTGAAGCTGGACCTGGAGGAGCGGGTCAGCACCGAGATCATCCGCGCCGTGCACGACGGCGAGACCGACATCGGCATCTGCCATCCGCAACTCAATGCGCGCGGGCTGCAGGCGCGGCCCTACCGGCAGGACCGGCTGGTGCTGGTCGTGCCGGCCCATCACCGCTTCGCCGGCCGCGACGGCATCCGCTTCCAGGAAACGCTGGACGAGGACCACGTGGGCCTGCATGGCAACAGCGCGATCTATCTCGCGATGCGACGCGCGGCCGCCGAGGCCGGACATTCGATCCGGCTGCGCTTTCGCGTGACCGGCCTGGACGCGATGTGCCGCATGGTCGACAACGGGCTGGGCATCGGCCTCGCGCCGGACCGCGCGTTCGAACTGCTGCGCCACATCGGCGACGTGCGCGCCGTTCCCCTGCTGGACGACTGGGCCGTGCGCGAGCTGCACGTGTTCGCGCGGGACTTCGCCGCCCTTTCCGTGACCGCACGATTGCTGGTCGACCACCTCTGCCCCGCCCCCAGTGCGGGATCCACCCCTCGATAAAATCTTCCACCCCTCCGCCGGAAACATCAGCCATGGGACGCACCCTCTACGACAAGATCTGGGACGAGCACGTCGTCCACACCGAGGAAGACGGGACGGCCGTCCTGTACATCGACCGCCACCTCGTCCACGAAGTCACGAGCCCGCAGGCTTTCGAAGGCCTGCGCGAAACCGGCCGCAAGGTCTGGCGCATCAGCTCGGTGGTGGCCACCGCCGACCACAACACGCCGACCACGGGCTGGGAGCGCGGCTACGCCGGCATCGAGGACCCGATCAGCAAGGAGCAGATCACCACCCTCGATCGCAACATCGAGGAGTTCGGCGCCGCGGCGTACTTCCCGTTCCTGTCCAAGCGCCAGGGCATCGTGCACGTCATCGGCCCCGAGCAGGGCGCCACGCTCCCGGGCATGACGGTGGTCTGCGGTGACTCGCACACGTCCACGCACGGTGCTTTCGGCGCGCTGGCCCACGGCATCGGCACCAGCGAGGTCGAGCACGTGCTGGCCACGCAGACGCTGCTGGCCAAGAAGGCGAAGAACATGCTGATCCGCGTCGACGGCCAGCTCGGCCGCGGCGTGACCGCCAAGGACATCGTGCTGGCCATCATCGGCCGCATCGGCACCGCGGGCGGCACGGGCTACACCATCGAGTTCGGCGGCTCGGCGATCCGCTCGCTGACGATGGAAGGCCGCATGACGGTCTGCAACATGGCCATCGAGGCGGGCGCGCGCGCCGGCATGGTGGCGGTGGACGACAAGACCGTCGACTACCTCAAGGGCCGTCCGCTCGCACCCACCGGCGTCGAATGGGACCAGGCCGTCGCCTACTGGCGCACGCTGCACTCCGATGCCGACGCGAAGTTCGACACCGTGGTCGAACTCGATGCCGCGAAGATCCAGCCGCAGGTGACGTGGGGAACCTCGCCGGAAATGGTGCTGGGCATCGACGCCCGCGTGCCGGATCCCGACAAGGAGAAGGACGCCGGCCGCCGCGACGCGATCGAGCGCGCGCTCACCTACATGGGCCTGGAGCCCGGCAAGCCGATCAACGACATCTTCGTGGACAAGGTGTTCATCGGCTCGTGCACCAACAGCCGCATCGAGGACATGCGCGAAGCCGCGGCCGTCGTGAAGAAGCTCGGCCAGAAGGTCGCCCGCAACGTCAAGCTGGCGATGGTGGTCCCCGGATCGGGCGTGGTGAAGGAGCAGGCCGAGCGCGAGGGCCTGCACGAGATCTTCAAGGCCGCGGGCTTCGACTGGCGCGAGCCGGGCTGCTCGATGTGCCTGGCGATGAACGCCGACCGGCTGGAGCCGGGCGAGCGCTGCGCCTCCACCAGCAACCGCAACTTCGAAGGCCGGCAAGGCGCCGGCGGCCGCACCCACCTGGTCAGCCCGGCGATGGCGGCGGCGGCCGCGGTACACGGCCATTTCGTCGACGTCCGACAGTTTGCCTAATCGGCCCGCGAGGAAGACATGAAAGCATTCACGGTGCACAAGGGCGTGGTCGCGCCGATCGACCGGGAGAACGTCGACACCGACGCCATCATCCCCAAGCAGTTCCTGAAGTCGATCCGCAAGACGGGCTTCGGCCCCAACCTGTTCGACGAATGGCGCTACCTCGACCCGGGCTATCCGGGCCAGGACCCGGCCAGCCGCAAGCCCAACCCGGACTTCGTGCTGAACCAGCCGCGCTACCAGGGCGCTTCGGTGCTGATCGCGCGCAAGAACTTCGGCTGCGGCTCGTCGCGCGAGCACGCGCCGTGGGCGCTGGAGCAGTACGGCTTCCGCGCGCTGATCGCGCCGAGCTTCGCCGACATCTTCTTCAACAACAGCTTCAAGAACGGCCTGCTGCCGATCGTGCTGCCGGAGGCCACGGTCGCGAAGCTGTTCGACCAGCTGTACGCATTCCCCGGCTACGAGCTCACGATCGACCTGGACAAGCAGGTGGTCACCACGCCGCAAGGCGAGGCGATCCCCTTCGACGTGCAGCCGTTCCGCCGCTACTGCCTGCTCAACGGGCTGGACGACATCGGCCTGACGCTGCGCCACAAGGACAAGATCAAGGCCTTCGAAGCCGAGCGCCTGGCCGCCAAGCCCTGGCTCGCCCACACCCTGAACGGATAAGACAAATGAAGATTGCAGTGCTGCCGGGCGACGGCATCGGTACCGAGATCGTGGCCGAGGCCGTCAAGGTCCTGGACGTCCTGGGCCTGAAGTTCGAGATGGAGACCGCCCCGGTCGGCGGCGCGGCCTACGAGGCGCACGGGCATCCGTTGCCCGAGTCCACGCTCAAGCTGGCCAAGTCGGCCGACGCCATCCTGTTCGGCGCCGTGGGCGACTGGAAGTACGACAACCTCGAGCGCGCCCTGCGTCCCGAGCAGGCCATCCTGGGCCTGCGCAAGCACCTGGGCCTGTTCGCCAACTTCCGCCCGGCCATCTGCTACGAGCAGCTGACGCACGCGTCCAGCCTCAAGCCCGAACTGGTGGCCGGCCTCGACATCCTCATCATCCGTGAGCTGACCGGCGACATCTACTTCGGCCAGCCGCGCGGCCGCCGCACTTCGCCCGACGGCCACTTCCCCGGCGCCGAGGAAGCCTTCGACACGATGCGCTACTCGCGCCCGGAGATCGAGCGCATCGCCCACGTCGCCTTCCAGGCCGCGCGCAAGCGCAACAAGCACGTCACCAGCGTGGACAAGGCCAACGTGCTGGAAACCTTCCAGCTGTGGAAGGACGTGGTCACCGAGATCGGCAAGCAGTATCCCGACGTGAAGCTGGACCACATGTACGTGGACAACGCGGCGATGCAACTGGTGAAGCAGCCCAAGTTCTTCGACGTGGTGGTCACCGGCAACATGTTCGGCGACATCCTCTCGGACGAAGCGGCGATGCTCACCGGCTCCATCGGCATGCTGCCCTCGGCCAGCCTGAACGCGGGCAACCAAGGCCTGTACGAACCCAGCCATGGCAGCGCGCCGGACATCGCGGGCAAAGGGGTTGCCAACCCTTTGGCTACAATCCTGTCCGCCGCCATGATGCTCCGCTTCTCCCTCAACCAGCCCGAAGCCGCCGACCGGATCGAATCCGCGGTCAGGCACGTGCTCGCGTCGGGGCTTCGCACCGCGGACATCCATTCCGAAGGCACCACGAAGGTCGGCACCCGCGAAATGGGTGATGCCGTCGTGGCCGCGATTACCAAGAAAACCACCAAGGGCTAGCAAGCTCCGGTTCGTCGCGCGCCTACCCCGGCTCCTGACGAGCCGGGGGAACCAGGAATCTCTTCTCTAAAGGCGTATTGACGATGGCACTCTCCAAGGCACAACAACCGCTGGTCGGCCTGGTCGGCTGGCGCGGCATGGTCGGCTCGGTCCTGATGGACCGCATGCAGGCCGAAGGCGACTTCGGCCTGATCGAGCCGGTCTTCTTCAGCACCTCCAACGCGGGCGGCAAGGCGCCGGCGCAGGCCAAGAACGAAGCGACCCTCCAGGACGCGTTCGACATCGAGGCGCTGAAGAAGTGCGACATCGTCATCACCTGCCAGGGCGGCGACTACACCACCGAGGTGTTCCCCAAGCTGCGAGCCGCGGGCTGGTCCGGCCACTGGATCGATGCCGCGTCCACGCTGCGCATGAAGGACGACGCGGTCATCGTGCTCGACCCGGTCAACCTGCCGGTGATCAAGAACGCCCTGGCCAAGGGCGGCCGCAACTGGATCGGCGGCAACTGCACCGTCAGCTGCATGCTGATGGGCGTGGGCGCGCTCTACAAGGCGGGCCTCGTCGAGTGGATGAGCAGCATGACCTACCAGGCCGCTTCGGGCGGCGGCGCGCAGCACATGCGCGAGCTGCTCACGCAGTTCGGCACGCTCAACGCCGAGGTGAAGGCGCTGCTGGACGATCCCAAGTCGGCCATCCTCGAGATCGACCGCAAGGTGCTGGGTCGCCAGCAGTCGATGTCGGCGCACGAGACCGAGAACTTCGGCGTGCCGCTGGGCGGCTCGCTCATCCCCTGGATCGACAAGGACCTGGGCGATGGCGTCTCGCGTGAGGAATGGAAGGCCGGGGCCGAGACCAACAAGATTCTCGGCCAGGGCCCGGGCTTCGACAGCGCGGCCGTCCCGGTGGATGGCTTCTGCGTGCGCGTCGGCGCGATGCGCTGCCACAGCCAGGCGCTGACCTTCAAGCTGAAGAAGGATGTTCCGCTCGCGGACATCGAAGCCATGATCGCGGCCGACAACGAGTGGGTGAGCGTGGTGCCCAACACCCGTGAAGCCACGCTCAAGGACCTGACGCCCGTCGCCGTGACCGGCACGCTGGGCATCCCGGTGGGCCGCCTGCGCAAGATGGCGATGGGCCCCGAATACCTGGGCGCTTTCACCATCGGCGACCAGCTGTTGTGGGGCGCGGCCGAGCCGCTGCGGCGCATGCTGCGCATCCTCCTGCAGGCCTGAAGAAGACGGCGCTTCGGCGCCGTTTCTTCTGGTTACGGCTCGTTGTCGTCGGGCAACAGGACCGCAAGACTGGTTGGGCTGGCCGGAGGGTTTCAGACGTTAAGCCCTGTCTCAGCTTGTCACCCTAACACGTTGATGTTATGGTCCTTTTAGCCATTTATGTCTCAAGGCGAATGCCCGCATGAAGAGAACAAAACTGCTTGCTGACCAAGCAGAGGGGAACCCAGCAACGACGACCAAACGGCAGTGGCAAGCCACTGCCGTCGCGCTTGCCGCCGCGGCGTTGTTGAGCCTGCCCTCGTCGCCCGCGCATGCGCTCGCACTGGGCCGCGTCACGGTCCAGTCCGCCCTGGGCGAACCGCTGCGGGTCGAGATCGACGTTCCCGAGATCACTCCGGACGAAGTCGCCAGCCTCCGCGTCAACGTCGCCTCGCCGGACGCCTTCCGCGCCGCCGGCCTGGATTACGGCCCGGCCGTGTCCGGCATCAGCGTCAACCTGCAGCGCCGTTCCGACGGCCGCTACTTCCTGCGGCTGTCCAGCGACCGTCCCGTCGCCGAACCCTTCGTCGACATCATCCTGGAAACCGCATGGGGCTCCGGCCGCATCGTGCGCGACTTCACGATGCTGTTCGACCCGCCGGCCATGCGCCAGAGCCAGACGCCGCTCACGGCCCAGGTCGCGCCTTCGACTTCTCCGGCTCCGGCCGCCCGCGCGGTGCCCGCGCCGATCGCTCCCGAGCGTGCCGCCCGCCCCGCTTCGCCGGCCCCTTCCGCCCCCACCGCTCGCGCGCCCGTGACCCCGTCGCCTGCCGCGCCCGCTGCGCCCGGCAGTGGCAACCAGGTCACCGTTCAGTCCGGTGAAACCGCGGGCAAGATCGCCGCGGCCCACAAGATCGACGCGGTCTCGCTCGACCAGATGCTGCTGGCGCTGCTGCGCGCCAACCCCGAAGCGTTCGTCGGCAACAACGTCAACCGGCTGCGCGCCGGCGCCGTGCTCAACCTGCCCAGCGAAGAGCAGGCGCAGGCCGTTCCCGCCGCGGAAGCCCGCGAGACCCTGGTGGCGCAAAGCCGCGACTTCAACGAATTCCGGCGCCGTCTCGCCGAAGGCGTGCCCACCGCCCCGGCCGCCGGCACCGGCCGCGAAACCGGCGGCCGCGTCCAGGCCCAGGTGGAAGAAAAGCGCCCGGCCGCCGCCGCGCCCGACAAGCTCACGCTGTCCAAGGGCGCGGTGCAAAGCCGTGGTGGTGCGGAAGACAAGGTCGCCCAGAACCGCGCCGCCCAGGACGCCGACAACCGCGTCGCCGAACTCAATCGCAACATCAGCGAGCTGAACAAGCTCAGCGGTGCCCTGCCGGCTGCGGCTGCGACCACGCCCGCGGCTGGTGCCTCGGCGCCGTCGACGTCCGCAACCGCTGCTGCACGACCCGCTTCGAGCCCCTCGCTGCCCTCGGTGGGGATCCCGGCAGGGGCTTCGACGGCCGCCGTGCAGGCACCCACCGCCGCCGCGCCGGCGTCTGCTCCGGTCGCTGCGGCCAGCGCGCCGGTGG